>NZ_JBPWPY010000004.1:0-249924 GCF_051811145.1 Rhizobium sp. 11_C7_N12_5 | reverse complement strand
TAAAGGGTTGCTGGCTGTCCGTTGTAGTCGTCACTTCCGGGGTCGAGGATATTGGCGTCCGCCAGGTCCTTGCGCTGCGCGTCCGTCAGGCGGCCAATCGCTGCCTCGGTCGCCTCGGAAGTCGGCACCAGGGGGATATGCAGGGCCTTGAGCTTGTCGGTGATTTCCACGTCGGGCTTGCCATCGGCCGTCAGAAACGCCCGCTGCTCGAGCTGCGAGGGAGCGGGTTGGCCATCGACAATGGTCTGGAATTTCATGAAATTATCGCTCCCCGGGTCGGGAACGACCGTGGTGGAGTTGGAGCCGCCGCCCGGAAATGCCGGCATCGGGAAAGCGATGGTCGTCGAATAGTCGGCGTTTGTCAGGTTGCGGAAGCGGTAGGAGATCCGGATACCCGTAGTGGAGAGATATAGCTCCTCTGAGACGAGCGCGATCTTGTCCGTCTTCTGAAGGACGAGGCCACCGGCTGCCAAGGTTGCCGAGCTGTCATCGGCGAGAGCGGGAGTGGACAGGAGCAAGAGGGCTCCACAGGCGAACGGGGTAAAGCGCATTCTAGTTCTTTCCGGATGGGGCAAGTGCCGGGTTGGCGTCTGTGGGGTGCTTCAGGATCCGCTCTTGCGATAGGTTACACCGTCGAATGTGTAGATCTCGCCGGACTTGGGGTTCCTGGCATCACCATTGACGAACATATCGTGGAACTCGCCATGCAGGCCGTTTTCGGCTTTTACCGCGTGACGGAAGGCGCTGAAAACCACGCTTGCCTTGCCGGTGGGCGCAACGGATACGATCCACACCGGCCCCGTCCCTCCGCCCGCATCACAGCGGTTCGAGGTCGTCACGAACCAGGTCTTGTTGGTTGCCGACAGCGACGGCAACATCTCCCTCCCGGTCAGCTTGCAGATCGGCGGATAGTTGGAATCGTGTTTGATGGCTTCGGTGACGTCAGAAGAAGGCGGTACCATTCCGATATCGTCGATCGACCAGACGCCGTGCGAACTGGTACCGGCAGCAGATGGGGGCGGTGAGGCATCAGTCGCGGGCACAGGCGTCCCGTTCCTGGCGATGACATCGCCGGCAAGCTCGAAGCCGGTGATGATCTCCTCTGGCACGCTCCCAGCCTCAAGCACGAATTTGCCTGCCTGCGAACGCCAGATGGCGACGCTTGAGCGTTCGTCGTCTCCGCGCACACTTCTCGTATAGGTGACGCGTACGCGGTCGGGTTGCGGTAAGCCGGTCTCGATCCTGCCCGCTATGGTCACGGCTTTGCTGTCGTCTTCTTCCGCGCCGCTATTGCTCCAGCCGGTCGGAACCATACCGAGCCGGACGATGCTGCCGTTACGGAACACATAAAAGTCAGTCAAATCATTGGAATAGCCCTGCTGAGATATCCCTCCATTCACCATCATGCCGTCATCGGCTCCGAAATGCGCGGCATTGATATCGCCCACATTGCCCAATGCGCCATTGCTCTCGGCGAAATCGCGCTTGACCGTGACGAGCCGCAGCGTACTTCCCGACTCTCGGAAAAAATAGGCCGACAGACTGGAGCCCTGATCAAGTCCGCTTTCGCCCGGATCCGGCGCAATTGCTGTGATCAGAACTCGGCTGCCGGTGAACGTCATGAGAGCCGCAAGCGAAACGCATTTTTCGGAAGAGCCTTCGGCGCGAAAGCGTACGTTCTTCCCGAAGGCAAGGGTCTCTGCCATGCGCATATCGGTGTTGTTTGCGAGCATGTCGCGGACATCCTCGCACAAGGGCGTTGGGGTTTGGCTCGAATGGTTATCACCCGATGCACTGTGAGCTGTCGCTCCCCATAGGCCCACCAAGCAGGACATCGCCATAGCGGAGGTGGCGGGCAGCAAATTCCTGGGGTGCCATTTGCCGCGGTTCGCATTCGTCATTGTTTTGCCTATCGGATCCAATATATAGACCCGCTCCCTCTCATTCCAACGCCATCGGCACGCTTCAGCCCGAAAGCGGATTCTCTTGCCGCGCGGCGGGCCTCGATTGTCCGGGAGCAAGGCCTCAAGCTTAGCGGCTTGCCAGGATCCCTGGACAGTAAAGGGACCCGCCCGACTACGGCGCCGCCAGCATCAGGACACAGGACCGACAAGGCATTTATCAGAACCTATTCACGACACTGCTATCCCTGCGTCCGTCATAAGTGCACATCCGTCTATATTTTCAAAAGTCCGCCTTCCGGCTGGCCGGCAACTCCCGCGTGTCGTAAGGGTGCCACAGCAGAATTGATTCTGCGGGACCCCAAAAATGGATCCAGCCGCATTGGGTAGGGTCTTCGATTCGTCTTGAGTTTGCAGGATCGAGGCCGGAGATAGCCCTATCTCATTGAAAGGATATCAGCATGAATGTCTGGCGTGGCGCCCTCTGCCGCTTCTCTTTATCCGTTCTGGCGCTATCGATTCCGACGCTTGTCTGGGCGGCCGAGCAAAAGACTGATTGCTTCGGCTTCGACGCCGTGGATGACGATCCGCTCGCAGTCCAGCTTTATGAAATCAAGCCTGGGGATAAGGTCGAGATTCAGTGTCCGGAGAAATCTGTGATCTGCAACAAGGGCGCCTTTCTGTTGCCGGGCGATCAAGTCGCTGTAAACCGGATCGATGGCGACCGCGCCTGCGCCGAATATCTCAATCCTGCCAAGCCACCCGAGAGCGATGAAACTGCCGGCTGGTTGCCGCTGGCGCGGCTTGCTCCAATATCGCCGGCGCCCAACTGGGTCGGGCGATGGGGTGACAGCGAAACGACGATCGTCGCCAAGCAACAAGGCGACAAGATCCGCATCGACGCCAAAGCCAATCTTCAATTCGGCAACGGTGAGGAGGGAGGGCAATTTGCCGCCCTCGTCGACGGCAAAGAGTCTCAAGTCAAATTCGGCTACCAATCCGGCGACGACGGCGAGCCGGAAAAGCTTCTTCCCTATCAGGACAAGAAGATACCTGGTCTTTGCCAGGTCAAGATGGCACAACTCGGGCGCTATCTTGTCGTCGGCGACAATCATATGTGCGGCGGTATCAACGTCAGCTTTTCCCGGGTTTATCGTCGGGTCGACGAGAAGGCGCCGGCAGACAAAGCTGAAACGTCGAAATCGTCTACGGTGCAGAAGCAGGTCGACGCGGTGCGCCCTTCTTACAAGGCGTGCCTCGACAAATCCGAAGGCGTTACCGTCGCCATGCGTGACTGCGCCGGCACGGAGCATAAATATCAGGATGATCGTCTCAATCGAGCCTATCGTGCATTGCGGGCAGAGCTCGATCAGGCGAGCGCCACGCAACTGCGTGAAGAGCAGCGAGGCTGGATTGCCGAACGGGACAAGCAATGTGCCGTGGATAGCACCGGCGGTACTGCCGCTTTGGTCGTGGCTGACGATTGCTTGGTGCAGACGACAGCCAAGCGCGCCGCGGAGCTTGAGAGCCGGCTTCCCCGATAAGGGAGATCGAGGTCATCCATGATGAGCCGGCCCACTATGGGGCCGGCACAATCCCCGGCAGCGCATAGCCGCGCTCGAGCGTTCCGTCGAAGGCCGCGCCGTGACAGGACATTGAATACCGCTCCCAGGTGTAGTTCGTGATGATGGAGCGTCGCCCGGGATCCACGTGCCGAAACTCATATCCAACTTCCGCCTCGTAAGTGGCCTGTTCGCTTCCGTCTTGCGACACGCCCTTCGTATAGATCACAACCTGTCGCGTCCCGCCTGCCGGGTTCGTGACAGGCTTGGGCATGGCCATAGCGCTCAGTTGTTGGTGTGTGGTTTCCAGATAGGTCCGGCACGCGGCGAAATTTGCAAAAGGGCCGGCCGAAAGCGGCTCGGGTGGCAGCGATCCACTGGCCAGAGCCGTGCCGGTCGCGAGAAGGATGCCCACAAGCGCGGAGCCGAGCACAGCGGCTGGGCGGCCGCTGACGATTGTCCCGCTTGCTTTTTCATCAGTCATCGGAATCGAGAGCCTCCGCCCAATTCTTTCGCATCTCGGCAAGGCGACTGGTGTAGGCCGACTTGAGGCATTGGGCATCCTTGCAGGCGTCCCTTACGGTCTCCCGCCAATGCTTTTGCTCCTTGCCGGCGGGATCGATCACCTGGCCCGTCTCGCCGTCGTGGCCGGCGGTTTCGCCTTCGATCTTGTCGAACAATACGTTCATCTCGTCGTCGAGCTTCGATAGGCGAGAATCTTTACAGATCAACTTCTCCAGGTGGCTTTTGGCGTATTTGCAATTGAAACCGGCCGCCTGCACTTGGTTCGCAAAGGCCGATAGCATGCAAAGACCCGCAGCCATCGCCAGCAGGCGATTGGGAGCCGATCGTCCTGCGTTCATCGTCTTGCCTCGCTGTTGGAAAAAGCAGCTCATTGCACGGGCGGATAGGTTGGGCTGGTCAGGCATTGGTCGAACCAGGTTGCGTCGGATTCCTCGAGCGGCCATGCGCCTTCGACATCCAGCTTGGGGAAATCGGTCTTCAGCGCTGGAAGGTGTTGGTCCGCGCCGGGGTCCCGCGTCCAACCGGTTTTCTGGCTGTCGCTGCAGATATCCCCCGATTGGTCGCTGCAAATGGCCGAAGCATTGGCCTTGTCGCCCTCGATGGTGCTGACGGCGTAATATTCATAAAGCGACCAGGTCGCCCATTCGGTGCTGAGGCTGCAAAGGCGGTCCTTGTTGCGGACATGCATGGCGCCGTAGCACTGATAGGAGTAGCTCGACTGATCCTTGTCGTTGGGAATGAACTCGCAGCGCGTATCGAAGCCGGCGAACGCGCCGCCCGTATACTTCGCAAGAAAGCGCCTCTGCTCTTGAGCCTGCGCGACAAACCCTTTGTCAGATCGGTCGCTCAGTCGAGCGGTGCGTGCCGTCATGGCGCGGCGTATCTCGCTGATGGGTATGGCGGCTCCATCCGAGCCACCGCCGAAGCCCTCGTTGCGCGCGGTAATCCAGCGGCGTTGGCTATTGACCAGCATCGCACGGATTTCAGGATCCGGCACTGTTTTGAGGAGGGCGGCATAGGCCTGTCCCATCGTCGTGTCGGCCGCCTTGAGGCCCGCATCGCCGCAAATTTTCTTGTCGATAGGGCCGCTCGCCTTGGTGCAGTCGATGGCCCATGCCGGCGTTGCAATGCCCAATCCGAGGAACGTCATCAGGCCGGCAATCGTGAGCCGGATTCTTGCCGTGGATTGATGGCCGGACATGGTGATGCGTGCTCCTCTGTTTCTTCCGCCACATGGTGTAGCTTGGTGGTATCGCGCTTGCGACGGATCGGACCGTTGTCGAGAGCGACATCTCGGTCTTGGCGATATTCGCAAATAGCTCGATATTGTTATTGGTTGTACGAGATTTCGGAAATCTGAACGTCCGTGCACTTGTTATGGACGATACTGCACCGCCTCGCTTATGGGGTCAGGCCGCTCGAGCATGAGTTCATGGCATCCGAAGCTGGCCTTGTCCTGCGCAAGCGTACGGTGACCCACCCGGCAACCCCCTCTGCAAGCAACGAGTATCACGTCATCAGGTATGCCCCAGAGCTTACGTCGACGCTGTCAGTGGTAACCGAGTTATGGCGACTGTCGATGAGCTCTCGCGGAAGGTGCGAAAGGCGTTGCGGGTAATGCTCACTGGGGAGCATCGATGGCCGCCGGTAAGGTAGTGTATTGCCCCTCCCGCAAACGCCCTCTTTGTACGAGCGGACGCAAGGTTGCGATCGTGCCGAAATCGACGACGCGTTCAATGACGTGAGATCAGCTTCTTGGAGGGCTCACTAGCGGCTCGACCAGCGAGGACGCAAGCTCAGCATATGGAGGCACGAGGAACGGACGGTTAGTCCAACCGACCTTCAACGACCAGAACGCCCCTCCCCTAGCAAGAGACAGTTTCAGTGAGCGGCTTGGGGAATGACGTGGTCGCTATCAACTGCGGCAGGTTCAGCCGACAAAGCCCGCAGCACCGCTTCGGGTTCCCTCTCCATGATCCGAAGCAAAGTCCGCGCAGCACCCGACGGCTGCGGCGTTCCCTGCTCCCACTTCTTGTACCCAGACGCGCTGTCGTTTGGCATTTAATTCGAGATTCTGGCGTAAATCTTGGCACTTAATGTGAGATTCGCCGCCGTGAAAAAGATGGCTAACCACGGCCAAGCTTCATCTAAAAATGCCAAATATCACAAGAGGTTATGGCCAGATGGGAGCGCCTCAAGCGCCGAAAATCGCACCGAAAAATCTCAAACTAGGTCCCATCACCTGCCGGAACAGGGGCATTCTTACGATTAAATGCTAAACGACAACTGCCCTGCCATGACGTTGGGATGATAATAGCAGGGCAGCCATGGCAGTCCGAACGGGCAGCAATCTAGGCCCGCGTGAACGGACGACAGATGCAACTATCATGCTCGTGACGAAGCTACCCTCATGCTTCCCGATGCGGTCGATTCTGCCGTGTCAGCATTCAGTGGCCGTCAGAGTCACCGTCGGAATCACCGCGCAACGCTAAAGTCGCAATGGCGGACGGAATGTTGGCTGCAGAGGATGAGCCGACTGTGGGAGCCGAGGTTCTGCCTGTGTCGGAATCCGCCGTCACGGGCGCGGGAGGCTTCGATGGAAGCGAGGCAGCTGCAGTAGCTGAGATGGAAGTAATAGAAGTCATTAAGAAAGCCCTTCTTCAGCGGAGCCTTCGCGTCATGCGTAAAGCGCAGCTAGTTTTCGCAGACGGTTCATCCATCCAATTCCGGATCGAGTTTGTGTCTATCGATCGCAGGCTGAAACTGGCATTTGATTCTTACAACAGACTTACAGGATGGCGCCTGCATCCAAACTTTGAAACGGAATGGAAAACTTCTCTTGGCTAGCTGGCACTCCTCGAAGGAGATGCCAGAAATCCTGTGCGACTCGTAGCAGAGAGACGATTAGTGAAATGTCGCTGACGCTACCTGCTGCAGGCGCGAGGCGACCTGGCCGGCATAGAGATCGTGGAAGAAGGCGAGGTCCTGCCGCTCCACCGCCCTGTGGCCCTGCCATTGAATGGCGGCCGGCATGCCGATGCCAAGCGTATGCGAGGTCAGCGTATTGACGAGGAAAGAGCCAGTCGGGATGCAGGGGAAAAGCATCAGGCCAAGGAGGATCAGCAGCATCCGGTCGTTGTGCAGGAAGGCGACAGCGCCCTGCTGCGTGACGCCGTCGACGATAACAGACAGGCCCCAGACCATCGTCAGACTCATGACCTCAATCACCATGGTGCAGAGGGCGAGCGTGATCAGGATGCCGCGAAACATAGAGATGAAGTGCAGGAGAACGGCGACCGGCCCCTTCGACGGCAACGGCCGATAGGGGATGTCGAGCGGGCGGATCAGGCTTTCGAAGGGGCGGTAGATCGCATCTGAAATTGACATGGCTCGCTAGAACTCTAAGGAAGGAAGATTAGGCGATCAGTAGATGCTAGTTTTTCTGCGACGGTATCATTGCAGGGTTGATTGGGCCAATCCGCAGTGCAGCGGGATCAACTTTCGGACAACCTTCAAATTGAAATAATGATTGCACTTCTATATATTGCAAGCAACGCAATCATATACGAGGATTTCAAGCATGGCCTCCATTACCATTCGCAACGTTCCCGAGGAGGTGCATCGCGCCATCCGTGTCAGAGCGGCCCTGCACGGCCGGAGCGCAGAGGCTGAAATCCGCAGCATTCTCGAGCAAGCAGCCAAACCAGAAGGCCGTTTGAAGCTCGGCACATTACTAACTTCCATTGCCCGTGAAGCCGTGGGTTTGACAGACACTGAAGCTGAGAGCTTCAACCAGCTTCGCGACAAGACACCGGCCGAACCGATGAGCTTTGAATGATTGTCCTCGATACCAATGTGATTTCCGAACTGTGGAAGATCGAGCCGGATTCCAACGTGCTGGCCTGGATCGACGCACAAATGGTCGAAACCCTCTATCTTTCTACGATCACGATTGCTGAACTACGCTTCGGCTTGGCATCAATGCCAGACGGCAAGCGACGCACAATCTATCAGGACCGCTTGGAACGAGAGGTCTTGCCAGCTTTCACGGGACGAATTCTGTCGTTCGACCTGGACGCTTCGCAAGCATATGCCCAGCTTATGGCCCGTACGAAGCAGGCCGGCAAGGCCATCGGTAAGGCGGACGGATACATCGCCGCCGTGGCGGCCGCCCGCAGTCTAACGGTTGCCACGCGCGATACAAGTCCGTTCGAGGCTGCTGGTCTCAACGTCATCAACCCTTGGAATTCCTCGCAATGAGGCTTGCTGGGTATATGTCGACATTTCAGGTCTTTATCGACACGTCGCTGGGAAAGACATGTTGACCTTCAAGCTCGCCAGAAGAGGACGACATGAGGCCGCTTAAACGGCCTCTCATTGGCTACCCTGCCTTTTTTCCGGCAGGTGCGTTTGCGCGCATTAGCGCCATGAGCATCGGCCCCAGCGAAAACTCGCCCCTCTCGGCTTTCCGGGTAAGATCGCGCAAATAGCCGCCAGCCGAGTTGATGTGCCCTGCCCTCTCAAGAATGCACGCCATTATCGCAGCCGCGTTCTCTGGTCCGAGTGCATCACACGCATCCTGATAAGCGGTAGGACTGACCCCGAGCATCGACCGAACGACAACAGCGGCCGACATCAAGTCCCGCCAACTGCCGATGGCACCTCCCGGGCCATAGTTTGAAATCTCCGGGCAGGCTTGCAACACCATGCCAAGCGGAAACGCCTTTATCGGCTCCCCCGCTCGTTTGTTGTCTGGGCTCGATTTCGCCCCCTGCTCTTTTTCAGAGCGTGGTTCAAGTTCATTGATGGATTCGGTATTTGAATTCTGTATGTGACATCCATCTTGGACAGCATTGCCATCCATATCTTCAGATTTATCGTTAGCTTCCAGCTGGTTGAGGATTTCTTCGCGCAACATCTCCATCTCTTCGAGGGCCGATTTGATGTCTGATGCCGTCGGTGTCCGCGGGATACGTGACAAGAGGTCAATGAACAGCGCTTCGATATGCTTCCAGTCGCCCGGAGCCCTCTCCTCTGCTGCGGCACTAATCAGCTTGCGAACATCTCGCCGGCAGATTGTCAGCGCTTCTTTGATCATACGGAAACGTTTGCGTTCCGCCGCCACCTGCTGAGCCATATGAGCCAGTTCCTCGGCGCGCGCCAACAACGGCGCTAGGCTGAAGCCGAAGGCGTCATCGATCGCACCCGTTTCATCCTTGCGGGCGTAACGCTTCCCGTTGGCGCTGTCCTTGCGTTGAATGAGACCACAGTCGACAAGCGCGGCGAGGTGGCGGCGCAGCGTCGTGCCGGCGATGCCGTGAGCTCGCACGGAGAGCTGCGCGTTCGACGGAAAGACGACGAGGCCTTGATTCTCGGAGAGCTCGCCATCCGGATAGAACGTCAGCAGCGCATCAAGGACCGCGAGCGCTCGATCTTGGATGCCAAGCACCTCCCTCGCCTCGCACGCGTCGCGAAACACTTTCCACTTATCGGCCGTCTTACCGGTCTTGATTTCAGCCGTCCTCATTTGCCGTCTAATTTGGGCAAGCAAAACCGGCCGCCGCCCGAAGGGCGTCGTCACATTTCTAACCTGCATTTCCTTCACCTTTCAAAAGGCAAAAGAAAAACGCTCACCAACGCGGCGCCAAAGACTCTTGACAGTGATTCGGGGAAATGCGATTCTTTGCTTGCTACAGACAAAGAGAGGGCTTCCACGACGGCGACGTTTGGGGGCCTTTTTCTTTTGCTGATATCCTCCGATTTCTACCTATGCAGCCTATCGCTTGGTTTCTTGCATGTATTGATCATGCAAGCTTTCGATCTGGCCAGTGATGAATTCAACAAACTCGATCGGAACAGACTTATTGAAGGCCAGTTTTGAGCCTGTCCGACCATGGCTCACCTGACCCAGGACAAGGCCATGTGACAAGATCTGCGCGCTGCTTGGCAAAGCGACTTCCGGATTGTCTTCGATCGACAACGCATCGAAAACCGCCGCGAAGCGAATATCGCTGGCCGCACTCCGAATAGCTTCTCCATTAAGTACCTCCATCGCGCATGCGTGTGGAGCGCGATGAGCTGACCATCGGGCCTCGAAATCAATCCATCGCCGGCGGCCGACTTCTGGAGCCGGACCAATTTCCTTAACAATCTCGACTGGCAAAGCGCTTGCCAGTCGAATCATTTCAGAGATATGCGATTTGCCAGTTGTCAATGATTTGCAAATAACATCGCGACCATAGCCGGCAATTTGTTGCGAATGGGCAAAGAAGCAGCGTTCAATGAATGACAGATCGTTGCGATTGCTGTTTTCCTCACCTTGGAAAATGACAGCCTCTTCGTCGCTCAATTCGCGCGCGATTGCTCGAAACTTAATGCCAAGAATCTTCGCTGCGGCAAGACGACGACGTCCAAAGACAATCTGAAAAGACTTTCCGTCTCGGTTAACCGCACGAACAAGACCGGGCGTGCTCTGTCCATGTTCACGCATCGACGCCAATAAGTCGGCCAGATGTCCAGTATCGTAGGCGGACGCAAAACGATCCGGTATTGCAGATTCAAGAACGTCATCTGGGTCAATTTCGATAACCTGACCACCGTCCTTGAGCAATCGCTCAGCAAGCTCGCTACGCTCTTGGATTTGGCGGACACCAGCTGCTACCTTCAATAGATGTGGTGACGCAGTAGAACGTGGCGTTTCACTTCTGTCCGCGCCACCCTCGATTTGACCAAGCACATTGGCAAAAAGGCCCTTTGAATCCTTGCGGCTCATTCTCTCCCCCATGCCTTCCAGAAATGGCCTTCCAATTCCGCGTTTGCGGCATTGATAGACTCGATCGCGCGATCGTATGTTTTGGGAGCTGAAAAGCGGGCCCGCTGCACCTCATAGAGACTCTGTTTCCAGGTTAGCGCATCCGCAACTGCCGTCGATTTGATGACAGGATTCAGCAGCAGGTCTTCGCCAAACACCTGCCGCATCAGCGCGGACATGTTTGCCTGCGGATGATCGTTGGGCTCGAACTTGGTGATCATGAACTTCGCGAAGTCCCATTGTGCGGTTGTTCCGACCTCGTCGAGGATCTGCATATATGAGGCGGCCAGTTCAAGGAACTTTGCGGTGGAATCCACATCCAACATGTTGGCAGGAACTGGAATTAGAACGCCCGTCGCCGCCGTCAAAGACGAAAGGGTCAAGAAGTTGAGCGAAGGTGCAGAGTCCATCAAGATGAAATCGTAGTTGTCGACGACCTGTTCTAATGCTTGTGAAACGCGAAGAAGGAAGCCCGTTCCACCTGTTCGACGCATCTCCAGCGCAACAGCGGTTTCGAATTCGGTGAGTTCGAGGCCGGCGCAAATAATGTCGAAACCGGCAATATGGGTTTCGCGCACTATTGTGTTGGTTGGGACCGGTTCATCGAACCGAATGGCTGAGTAGAGGGTGTCCCCTGCCCTGTAGTCAAAGTCAGGAAGGTTCCCTTGGAGCGCTGTTAAGGACGCCTGTGGATCGAGATCAACCGCCAGCACGCGATAGCCGCGCATCGCCAGATAATGACCAAGATGAATCGTCGTCGAGGTCTTGCTCGACCCGCCCTTGAAGTTGGAAACGGCGATGATTTGGCACTGCTCATTGCCCGTGCGACGAGGGTTCATCCACTTCTTGCGCCCGTTGGAAGCGAGGGCCAACCGCAGCTCACGAATTTGCTCCAGCGAATACAATCGACGACCGTTGGAGATTTCGGGAGATGGCCCCTGCTCCTTGGCGGCGACTTGGCGGATATAGGCTTCGGTGACGTCCAATAGAGCGGCAACCTCAGTCGACGTAAACTTCCGCATCGTGCGCCGGGCGTCGGGCGGGAACTGGGCAAGGCTGAGATTATTCAGTGCAAGCTCTAGCTTACTGGAGAAATTCTCCATGAAAGATCTGCTACTGAGATGTCTCGTCATCATGAGAATCCTTTGTGGTTCGGTGCGCTAGTTAACGGCTGTTGTAGTTAACATTTCACCAACGACCACGTAACTACTCAAAAATCCGGAAATTCGGGTTTTCAACGCAACTAGGCATACTCCGATTCGGGTGCGCTCATCAAATGGGCTGCCAATTGGGTAATTTCATTTGTCCCGTCACCTCACATCATCCTAGTTCCCCGCGGGGAACTTTCGACTGTGACGCCAAAACGAGCTCAGACAGTTTAGCTGGTGGGGTCGATTCAAATTGAGAGTTCCCCGCGGGGAATGTCGCCACAGGAGATTAGTCACAGCAACTGTCAATGGTCAGTCCAGTCGCGGATTCAAAAGTATGAAACCGGCAAGCACTGCGTCAGCGCCTCCATGTTGTATGAGCTGGCAAGGTACTTCGCAGTGCCGGCCGCTCCGTTCTTTGAAGGTCTCCCTGTAACCGCCGTCGGCCCTCTCAGCGAGGCCGCCTGTGAGATTGACGGCCATATCGCCTACATTTCGACGACCGTGGGTCGAGATCTGATTGGGAAGTGTTGTTGCTTCCGCCTCACGTCAGGAAGCGAGTTCTGTCTCTTGTGGCGCATTGGTCGAACAACAGGAGCGAAAGTCAGAAACAAGGTAACGCCCGGCTCGAAAGCCGGGGCGCATTATCTCCCTGGGATCAATCCCAGGGGATGACTGCCATCAGAGCGTCGTCATCCTGGCCGGGATAGCGGCCGAGGTTGGCGTTCAGCTTTCCATAGCCCGTATTGACGCTGAGCGTGAAATAGTCGCCGCCATTCTGATTCTGCTTCTTCCAGATGCCGCCGACCTCGACGCGCTTTCCACGCGGGCTCTTTGCAAAGAGGCGATAGGCAGGGGCCTTGGCGTTGATGCTTTCGAATTCCTCGCCTGAGATGTCGAGGTCGTAAGCGATGGAGGCCATGTTGCCGGACAGAGTGCTGTTGTCGTTGAAGCGGATGAAGTTGACGAGATCGGTCATTGCAGTGTCTCCTTTGTTTGCGTTGCCGATGGTCACGCGAAACGGCTGGAGAAAAGGTCAGCGCAAATGCAAGAGCATTTGTCGCGGGGGATTGCACCCATCGGGGCGCAGTGAAACGGAGCACCGCTGGAGAGGGCGATTTTGCACCGCGAGGAATGGCGCTCAACGCAATAAGCGGAGCTTGTGCTGAGGTCAGGGGAAAATCGTCAGCGTAGGCGGTTGCTGTCCGACCTGCCAGCCGTAGTGATCCATCCATCAAGGCAACGCGAACAAGGAGACACGAGTGACATTCGATCGCGTCTCATCTGATCAAACACAGGCAAGTTCACCCGCAATATCGCGCTCATCGCCGGCCCGGCTTCAAGATCTTGCAACGGGGTAAAATCACCAATACTTCGCCGGGTTGAGGGCTTTAATCATGCCTCGCACCAATGTGATACCACGCGACAATCGCGGATGATTGCGCTGGGACCGGCGGTATCTGGCCGGCAGCGGTACGAATTCGGCAATCTCGCCGTCATTCCCTAGAGGGGTCATAGGCCGGTCAACTCCTATCACGGCCGCTTCTCCGATCAAGACAAGCAATGTCCGTGCTCGCGTCCCGAGCGGCTTGTTCCGGAGCATTGCGATCTGATCGTCGGCCAGGACTGTTGCGGTACGATGGCGTTCCATGCCTAGCGGCTATGCCGCTTAGGGTGGGCAGGGGAGTTCCGAGGGGAAGGGCGTGGATTCCCCTCGCACCAAGCCCGGTCCGCTCGATGCGGTCCAGGATAGGTAAGGCGCAGGTTGATGTATTGGACTGTGGGCGGGATCACCCGCCCACAGCTGGCCGTATTCGTCACCTTGCAGCCTTCAGCGCCGCCATCCTCTCACCGACCAGCCAGAGGGCCTTATTGAGCTTGATATCTTGGTCGATGCCGTTGACCGCACGGGACTTCACACGGCGGGGCCGGCCGAGTTCGTCCCGGCTGACGCCACGCAAGCCACCTCTGATGACGTTTTCCTGCGTCACGTTCCACACGGTCCAAAGATCGTCGGCACAGTCGTCATGACGGCGCGGGATCAGGAGCTGTTCCGCCTTGATTGGAGTTTTTGTCTCGCCTTCATTGTCACCAAAACGCAAGACGTGGGCCGCCTCAGCCATGATCTGCTGCTCATCGCGATTGAGCCTATGGGTCGACCAATCCTGTGGTGCTGCCAGCGTGCGCTCGGCCTCGTTCAGAACGCGGTAGGTTCCCTCGATGACTTTGGCGCCGACATCACCGGAATGGCGAACCTTAATGGCATCGATAGTTCCAGTCTGGGTGACGAGTGAGTTCATGCAGCGAATACGGAACAAACCCGCCAGCAATTCGTAGGCACTGGTTCCGTCATTGGCATTTTTGAGCAGGATTTCGCAGACGGTATCGCCAACCCTGTAGACCTTACCGTCATCGACGCGGCGCAGGCGGATCAGATGCTTGGTGAAGTCGGCCTTCCCTTCAGTGCGGGTGGAGCTTTGCTTGGCTCCCACAGGCACAAAGCCTTCCCTCATCAGCCCACGCAGGACATCAATCGTTGGGATGGGTTGGAAACGCTCGGATCGGCTCTCATGGGCAGTTGTTGCGAAGATCGAGGGAGCAGCCCTACGCATCTCGGTTTCGGTCATGGCGCGGCCGGTGTCGAAACGTGCGGTATCGGTATAGATCGTCATCTGGAAACTCTCCTTGTGTCTTTGGTCTCGTGAAGCGGGAGCACTTGGCTCCCTGCTTCCCGAGCTCGGGCGGACCAGCGTGGGAGAGGGGTGCAAGGGTAAAAAGACGAGGGGTATCACCCACCCGGAGGACGGTGGCTGAAGGAGGCCGGCCGGAGCGGCGATTGCATCTAGTCATGCAATCGTCCTGCAGGTCTTTACGACCGAAGGATGGGGAGGCGGCTTTTTTGCCCTTGCTGGGGGGAGGGGCCGCGCGGCCTTCCCCCTGCGAAAGGATACAACGTCGCCGGCAGTGCCGGCGCCTTGGCGCTGCAGAGCAGCTTGGACGAAATCATAGGAGCCCCGGGGACGTTGAGCCGTAAAATGCTACGCAAATACAGGCCGAATCGGTATTATGGGTCGCCGTTGTTGAGCGAAGCAGAGGTCAAAAATGACTATCACAACGATGACACGTGCCGACCTTGCCGATGCCGTGATTCAGAAAACCAGTATACCCCGTAGCTTGTCAGCCGACCTGGTTGATCTTGTCTTTGAAGAGATCAGTGATGCACTCGGGCGCGGTGAAGCGGTGACGATTTCATCCTTTGCAACATTTCAGGGTCACGACAAGCGCGAGCGGAAAGGGCGAAACCCGAAAACAGGTGAGATCCATACAATCGCCCCGCGCCGAGTGATCAGCTTCACCGCATCGAAAGGGATGAAATCGCTGATACAAGACGCCCATAAAGTCCGGAGTGCAAATACCAAGAGCAGTCGGCCCAATCCCGACCGATAGCAATCTGAGTCGATCGCTGCAGCTGGAGAGTAACTATGGATGAACTGCAGAAAGGTGCCGCCGAGGACCTGCAAAATGAGCTGAGGGTCCTTAATCGCTTGATCAAGAAAGCGTTCCGGCTTGGCCTGAAGATCGATGTACAGATAAACCAGGTTCATTCCACCAGAGCTCCCTATTCAATGCCGCTCGTCGACGCGAGTGTTAGCGACGGAGTAATATCCGGCTTTATCCATGGTCCGGATCGTAACCCCGATGATCCCGATAGACCGCACGAATGCGAAGAAGCGCTGGAGAGCGGCATCAAAAAGCTGATTTCGCGAGCTGTTGGAACAGGCTGGTCGATGGCGGAGGTAACGATGTGTTTAAGCATGGAATGTTGACCCCTCTGGCGGGGTGATACTTATCCAATTTTGACCCCCCTTGGATTTCATCCGACCATCCGGCTTTTGCCAGTGGATGGGGTGGGGAGTTGAAGAGAGTGGATACGATTGCCCGTGTCCGACGAGCCTTCCATGTTCAGGGCTGGTCGGTGAAGAAGATCACCAGAGAGCTGAATGTTTCGCGTAATACGGTTCGCAAAATCCTGCGTTCTGATGCGACTGATTTTGTCTACAAACGAGAACATCAACCGTTGCCCAGGATCGGAGCCTGGAAGGGTGATATTGAACGGTTCCTCATTGCCAACGAAGGCAAGGCATCGCGCGAACGGCTGACGCTGATCCGGATTTACGAGGAGGTTCGGGCACTCGGCTACGATGGCAGTTATGACGCGATCCGGCGATATGCCAAGACCTGGGCGAAGAACCGGGGAGCCGTGACGGCGGAAGCCTATGTGCCCCTCTATTACGCGCCAGGCGAAGCCTACCAGTTCGACTGGAGCCACGAGATCATTCTGGTCAACGGGGTGACTACGACCGTGAAGGTCGCGCATGTCCGGCTCTGCCACAGCCGGATGATGTTCGCCCGAGCCTATATGCGTGAGAGCCAGGAGATGGTGTTCGATGCCCATGACAAGGCCTTCGCCTTCTTCCGTGGCACCTGCACGCGCGGCATCTACGATAACATGAAGACTGCGGTCGAGGCGGTGTTCGTCGGCAAGGAGCGACAATACAATCGCCGCTTCCTGCAGATGTGCAGCCACTATCTGGTCCATCCCGTTGCCTGCACGCCCGCATCCGGATGGGAGAAGGGACAGGTCGAGAACCAGGTCGGACTGGTTCGAGAACGCTTCTTCACACCACGTCTTCGGGTTAAAAGCCTGGAAGAGCTGAACGTCTGGCTGCTCCATAAGTGCATCGCTTACGCCAAGGCACACCGTCATCCTGAACAGACCGAGCGAATGATCTGGCAGGTGTTCGAGGAGGAACGCGGCAGCCTCGTGCATTACGTCGGGCCGTTCGATGGTTTCCACAGCGTCCCGGCCTCGGTGTCGAAGACCTGCACGGTCCGTTTCGACAACAACAAATACTCCGTCCTCTCGACTGCGGTCGGCCGCCCTGTTGAGGTTCACGCCTATGCCGAGAAGATCGTCATCAGGCAGGACGGCGTGAACGTCGGTGAGCATCCGCGTTGCTTTGGCCGTGGCGAGACGATCTACGATCCCTGGCATTATGTCCCCGTTCTGGCTCGCAAACCCGGCGCTTTGCGCAACGGCGCACCGTTCAGGGACTGGGTGTTGCCAGCGGCGATGGAGAAGGTCCGCAAGCGCCTGAAGAGCGTCCACGACGGTGATCGGCAAATGGTCACAATCCTTGCATGCGTTCCCACCGATGGTCTGACGGCCGTCGATGCGGCCTGTCAGGAGGCGCTGGACCAGGGCGTCTGCTCGGCCTCGGTGATCATCAACATTCTGGCTCGTAGTCGTGACCCGGCTCCGGCCGCAACCCTGCAAACCCCGGATGCGCTTCGATTGACCCATGAACCGGTCGCCGACTGCGCACGCTATGACAGCCTCAGGAGGGCAAGCTGATGGAACGCACACAGGTTCTCGAACTGATGAGCACGCTGAAGCTCTATGGAATGCGCAGCGCCTACGACGAGGTCATGGGCAACGGCATCAAACGGCAGCACGAGCCGCCGCGCATTGTCGGTGATCTCTTGCAGTCGGAGATCGCCGAGAAGCAGGCCCGCTCCATTCGCTACCAACTCAGCATCGCCAAGCTGCCCCTCGCTAAGGACATCGACGATTTCGACTTCACCGATACGCCGGTCAATGAATCCCTGGTGCGGGAGCTGGCTACCGGCACCTTCGTCGCCGATCAGCGTAACGTCGTCCTCGTCGGCGGCACGGGAACAGGAAAGAGCCATCTCGCCATCGCGATTGCCCGTGCACTGATCCGCAACGGAACACGCGGGCGCTTCTTCAACGTCGTCGATCTGGTCAATCGGCTGGAAACGGAAACGCGCAGCGGCAAGCAAGGGCGGACGGCCGACTATCTCAATCGCCTCGACTTCATCATCCTCGACGAACTCGGCTATCTGCCATTTGCCCAGGCAGGCGGTCAGCTCCTGTTCCATCTGATCAGCAGGCTCTACGAGCGCACGTCGATCATTGTCACCACGAACCTGGCGTTCGGTGAATGGCCGACGGTGTTCGGCGATGCCAAGATGACGACGGCACTTCTCGACCGCCTGACCCATCACTGCGAGATTGTCGAGACCGGCAACGAGTCCTGGCGCTTCAAGAACCGCTCTCAAAGCTAAAAGCCGAAGAAGATCATCACCCGCACTTGGCCTACCCTCTGCAACCCCGGCCAGCGCCGGGCAGGCCAAGCGCTGATCTACAGCACAGGGGGGTCAAAATTGGATAAGCAAAAGGGGTCAATGTTCGGTGCTGATTGACACGCACGTCTCCGGTGTCGCCCGCGACGACGGGGGTATCGACTGGAGCTTCGGCCGCCGGCGTGGCCTCGGGCTACAAACTGATTTGCGTGATCTTGAATGCTTGGAACGTTGGAATCAGGATGCCGTGGCGGGGCCTTCTTGCGGTGAACCTCTCTTATCGTTCATCCGAAGCGGCAGGTGGAGGGCAGCGTAGAATGTAAGGCCGTTGTCCTTCTTCTTGGCTGAGATGGCTCACCCTACACTGGTCTTCCGAGGGTTGCTCGGATAGGACGAGCTGCGGCAGTTTATAGAGAAGCGTTTGTCGGAATTGACGTTGCCAAGCTGAAAAATGCAATCGCCATTGCCGAATCTGGCCCAGTCACAGCGTTACATTTGCCTCAGCTGCAATATCGATGTCGGATCTTCGCCACTCTCTATTTTGAAGATGATCATGCCTAATGAGCTTTTAGCTCCTTCAATTGAGCCTGCAGAACCCGCGAACCGCCCGGCTGACGAACGTAGCCACCAGTACCAGCCGCCATCGGTTTGCGGTGACACACCTCCTTCGTATCCAGCTCTTATGAGCCTGAACTCTTTGGCAATCTTGGCGAAGCGCATTGGGGTGTTATTCATCAGACTGACCATATGGCGCACGATTCGCGTGTTAAGTTTTAGTGCAAGAGGAAGTGGCTTTCACGTACCATTTGAGGAGCTATTGCATTAAACAATTAGCCGTGCTGCCCGCCCGTTCCTCCGTTCGGCGTTGTTGTAGTAGCTCGCCGCCTGCGTCACAGACTTGTGTAGGGATTGCTGCATGGCCTCCTGCAGAGGGATACCACGGTTGGCCGCCTCCGTCAGGTAACCCGAGCGCAGCCCGTGTGCCGAGAATGCCTCCGGATCGAGCCCCGCTTGGCTGCAACGCGTTTTGAGGATCAGATTGACCGACTGCGGCGTCAGTGCTCGCCGATCAATATTGCCCCATTGGTCGATGCGCCGGAACACCGGTCCGGTGTCGATCTTGGCTTCCACAAGCCACTGCTTGAGCGCTTCCACCGGCCGGCCGATCAGAACTACATGTACTCGGTCTTCAGCCGTCGTCGTCTTGGTGCGGCCGAAATTGATGGTGAGGCACGGCAGGAGAGGGGAAGTGGGGTCCCTTGGGTCGGCATGCACCGGTTCTTCGTCGACCAAATCCTCGACGCGCAAGTCCACGACCTCGGAGCGCCGGCGGCCACCGGAGGCAAAAGCCGTTAGCAAAAGAGCGCGATCACGAAGATCGACCAGGCGAGTGCCGTCGCAAATCGCCAGCAACTTTGCCAACACATCGCCGGTGACCGCCTTTTTGCTCTTGCGCCGCCTTGGCCGAGCGCTGGCCCGCACGGCGAGCCTGAGCGCAGATTTCAGGGAGGGAGCGGTAAACGATCCGCTCAGACCGCGCCAGCGGGTGAGGATCGACCAGGAGGTCAGCCGCCGGCGCACC
This sequence comes from Rhizobium sp. 11_C7_N12_5, assembly GCF_051811145.1. Lineage (NCBI taxonomy): Bacteria > Pseudomonadati > Pseudomonadota > Alphaproteobacteria > Hyphomicrobiales > Rhizobiaceae > Rhizobium > Rhizobium sp. 11_C7_N12_5. The sequence continues at coordinate 230,227 of NZ_JBPWPY010000004.1, read as the reverse complement.
GTATCCGGCGCATGCGGGCCGTCGGCACGCAGCAGACCTTTGGTCCGCAGTCCCATCTCGACCTCGGCAGGCATGCCGTGGTTTGGATCCTCGGCGCGCTCGACCGGATCCCAGAGATGATGGGCGACGAATTTCAGGAGCAGGCTCTCCGGCGCCGGCCAGGGGAGGGGAGAACCGGTCGCCAGATCACACCAGGCCTCGAGATAGCCGAGATCGGAGGCGAGCGCCCTCAGCGTATTGGCGCCCATGCCCTCCTTGGCGAGATGTTTGAGCGTCGCGACGTCGTCGTCGGTGAGCAGGGTCGCGAGCTGGTCGCGGCGGGCAAACGGCAGGATGGCGTCGAGCGCATCGAGCTCTTCGGCACGGCGATGCACCGGATCGATAGGGGAGGGCAGGGCTTTGGGTCTTGGCATGGGCGGCTCTGGCGCTGTGATTTGGCCCCGACTTTATCGATTCTGCGGCCTGAAATCCATCACTATCGATACTTGATACTTATCGATGGTTAGAAGCCCAACCCTCAATCATACCATGTGAAGAACCGTAATATTCCGATAGAGTTCGCGTAAGAAATCATTTACCATGATTTCAATGACTTACGATCTCACGAAAATCAGCATGAGTGCCTTGATACGACCGGCTTTCGACGCCGGCTGTGGCTTTTAGTTCCCGATTTCAATTGAAGCGCTAAGCTGAAAATTCCCCACCCAATTTTGACTTACGCTTCACACCGGGCAGGGGAGGGGGCCTGTCAAAGCCCAGACGCCTTGGTGAGATTCACCCGAAACCGGTCCCGCCGGCGCTGATATTTTCGGGTCATCTCGGCTGAGGCGTGGCCGAGCTGCTTCTGCACGTAGCGTTCGTCGACTTCGGCGGAGGAGGCAAGGCCAGCGCGCAGCGAGTGGCCCGAGAACTTTTCCGCGCGCTCGGTCTCGGTGAGATCGGGGCGCACGCCGGCAGCCGAGGCCGACTTCTTGACGAGGCGCGCCACTTCCTGATCGAGCAGCCGGTCGGAACCGACATCCTTGCCCTGACCGGTGACGCGCCGGAAGAGAGGACCGTGGGCGATCCTTGCAAGGTTCAGCCAGGTCTGCAGCGCGACGACAGGGCAGGTCGCGTCCGACGAGCCGCGGCCGATTTCCACTTCGCGCCAACCGCGTTTTCCGCGGACCGTGACGACCATGCCCTTGTCGAGAATCTCGACCCAGCCGCGGCTGTCCTTCGTCTGGTCGCGGCCGACGTCGAGCCCGACGATCTCGGAGCGCCGCAGCCCGCCGGCAAAGCCGATCAGCAGCATGGCGCGATCGCGTAAGCCCCGCAAGGTGCCGCGCGGGAGCGTTTCCAGCATGGCGATCAGGTGTTCGGGCAGCACCGCTTCCTTCTGCCGGGGAGGGGCGGCATGGGTGTTGCGGATGCCGGCGAGCACGGTGGCGATATGGCGATCCTTGCGGTCGAGCGGGAGCCCGCGCTGGGCATAGTTCCAGGTGATCGCGGACAGCCGCCGCTCGATCGTCGTCACCGAATTCGGCTTGCGGCCGGCGCCCGCCGCGCCCGAGGCGGTGACTGCGTTACTGCCAGCGGCACAGGCGGTGATGTAGAGGCCGACGGTGTGCGGGGCGGGCGGCAGGATTTCCAGCCCTTGCCGACGGCACCATCCGGAAAAATGCTTCCAGTCGGAGGCATAGGCTTTGCGGGTGTTGGCGGAACTGGCCGCCTCGACATAATCGCGCGCGCGCTCGGCGAGTTGCTCCAGGTGGGCGGGCAATGCGGTATTTGCTTCCGCAAGAGGGGAGGGGAGGCCGCCTTGCTCGCCAAGGGCCTCGGCCGACATCTGCGGCGCGGAAATGTTGCCGTCGGCCGCCGTGCTGAGAGACGGAGCTGAGGTCGCCTCGACGTGGTTTTCGCTGTTTTGCTCGATGATTTGCGTCATTTCTCTATAATGACAGAAATGAACGATAATGGAAGTTTATCGGTCGTTATTATGCTTCGACATGGCGTGCGGTTCGCGGCGGTATTACTGGCATAAAGCGCGCGCCTGATTTATGCTTCTCCTCATGGATTCGCGCGCACCCACCACGGAACCGCCCTTGAGCTGGTCAACCCGACTGCCTGGCTGGGCGCTGTCGCGCGGCCGCGACGTCACCGAATCCGACGCTGCCTTCGCCGCCGGTATCGCGCTGAAATCGCTGGACGATCTGATCCGTGCGGACCCGCCCTGGCTCGGCTGCTGGCGCGATCGACTTGCCCTCCGGTCGGCTGCCGTCGCCGCGAAAATGCTTGGCCGCGATGAAGAGGAAAACGCTCTCCGCGACGCGGTCTTGCTGACCGCCACTGGCGATGATCCAGGGCCTGCCGGCAAGCTGTTTTTGGCCACACAAATGCTTGCGCGTCGATCCGGCGCAATCGGCTCGCCGTTTATCAAGGCGCTTGCTGAGTCTTTTGGGATTCGCTTGGATGACGGCCCTGCCGTGATACCGGATGTGGTCGATTCTACCATCCAGTCTGGGCGAGCAGTGCCCTTCGCGTTGGCGGACCTGATGACGGCGATTTCGACCCGTCACCCGAACGCCGAGGTTTTAGCCCTGGGCTTGGCCGACGTCGTGCTGGCGCAAATGCTGAAATGGCCGCGATCGGTTCCCCTCTTGCTGCCTGAACGCTATGGACCGGCCTTCCGGACAATCGGTGGCAGAGGCCGGGTTCGGCCCGGCGAGCTAGCGTTTCCGAAAGCGATCTGCCTGGCGCTGGTTGACGGCGTCGAGGCGGCGCTCCGATCGGCCGCCCAGATTGATCGCCGCGCTGTCCGACTGCTGGCTGTCGCGCCGAGGCTCAGGACGAGGGGCGCCGAGCCAGTTCTTAGAGCCCTACTGAACCAGGACGCTGTGCCAGCCTCGGCACCAGGCAGCAACTTGTCGCGCTGGGCCGCGACGCGGCTGTTCGAGCGCCTCGAAAGTTTTGAGGCCGTGCGCGAACTGTCCGGCCGGTCATCCTTCCGGATATTTGGATTGTGACCATGGGAGGATCCGGCGCAACTCGCAGCAAACGGCGACCCGAAAAAGGTGTGGGAGGCGACCGCCTCTACGATCGGGAGTTGGAAGACGTGCCACCGGAACTGCGTTGGCGGGAATGGATGCTGCGGGTCGAAGCGGTGATCTTTGCATCCGCCGAGCCGGTGAGCCGCGAGACGCTGGCCCGGGTGGTAGGTCGCGATTGCAGCGTCGACCTTCTGATCGACGATCTCATCGAGGAACTACGTGACCGGCCCTATGAACTGGTCACGGTCGCCGGTGGCTGGCAGCACCGCACCCGACCGCGGTTCGCGGAAACAATCCGGGCTTCGTCCGCACCTACGAAGGGAGGGGCGGCGGCGCTGTCGGAATTCGAGGCGATGGTGCTGATGGCGGTGGGATATTTCCAACCAGTGACCCGCGGAGAACTGTCGACGATTTTTGGCAAAGAAGTCAGCCGGGACACGATAGCCGCTTTGCGCGGCGCCGAGTTTATTTCGTCGGGACCAAGAAGCCCGACGCCAGGTGCGCCCTACACCTACGTGACGACGAGACACTTCCTGTCGGCATTCGGTTTGGAAACGCTTCGGGACCTGCCGAATGTCGAAGCGCTTGAGGATGCCGGCCTGCTCAGTCGGCGCAAAATGGCGTCCGACCCACCGCATGAGGATCTGGAGTCATTTGAGGAATAACCAGCCCTCGCTCGGGCAGGCCAACTACACTTTTCGACCGGGCTTCGCCCCTTGACGTTGTTAGGCGGGAAGACTCAGCAAGGTCGTTCGCACAACGAGGCTCGCGACAAGGCCAAGCCCGTCCTCGCGCATGGTAAGCGTGAGCCGCGCTCCTTGTCTTTCGGCTGCCGCTTTCGCGATCGCCAGCCCCAAACCGCTTCCCTCGCTGTCCTGAGGCCTTGCCCTGAAGAACCGTTCAAAGACGCGTGGCATCTCTTCTTCCGGGATGCCGGGGCCGGTGTCGTGGATTTCGATTCGGGCTTCTTGCCCGGCGACGATCACCGCGACATCGACTGTTCCGCTCGGCGGCGTGTACCGCACGGCGTTCTCGACCAGATTGTCCAGGATGATTTCGAAGTCGGCCAGCGCGCCAATCGTGATAGCGCCGTCTCGGCGCGTGATGCCTAGGTCAATCTGGCGGCTCTCCGCGAGCGGGGTCAGGCGCGCAACGGTGTCGAGCGCAAGCTGAACGAGGTCGATCGGCTGCGGCGCGGGCGCGGTCTCGTGGGCGTCATAGCGCGCGAGGCGCAAGAGCTTGGTCACGAGGCTGGTGGCCCTGCCGATTCCAGCTTCGAGTTCGGTCAAACGGTTGGAAAATCGGCCATCCCGGTCGTCGTGCCGAAGGTTGTCGATTTGAATTTGCAGCGCGGAGAGCGGTGTGCGCAATTCATGGGCGGCGTCAGAAATAAACCGCCGCTGTCTCTCCAGCAATGCGCGGAGCCGGGCGAGCAACAGATTGATCGAACTTACGAAGGGAATGACTTCGGCGGGCACGTCGTCGGTCGGAACAGGGCTGTCCACCGTCGTGTCTCGGGAGGCGACCGCGACGGCCAGACGATTGAGCCGGGCCATGATCCGATCGATGATCCAGCTCAATGTTAGCAATGACAATGGAATCAGAACGATGATCGGGAGCGCAGCCTGGAGCGCTGCACTGGCCGCCAGTTCCTGCCGGACGCTCATATCCTGGGACACCTGAACGGTTCGATTCGACGTGGCGAGGGTGTAGACCCGCCAATTTTCTTGGGCAGTCGAAATGTCGGCGAACCCGGTGTACGATTGCTGCGGAATATCAACGGCGGGGTGCGAGAGTCGCGACGGCCTGCCGGCTACATCCCAGACCTGGATGACGAAGTCGTCCTCGGGATCGTGCGGCACATCTCCGACCGGGCCGTCCGCTGGCACGGGAGGCGCGTCCCCGACATAGAGGGCGATCTGCCGGAGCTGATTGTCGAGGAAATCGGATGCCTCGTTCCTGACAAGGAAGTACGATGTTATCGCCGCGAAAACGCCGATAGTCGCCATTAACCCGGCGAGCCATATGAAAGCCGTCCGTCGGATCGAAATCGTGCCTATCATTTGGGGACCATCCAGCCGGCCCCTCGGACGTTGCGTATGATATCCTTGTCGAACTTGCGTCGCACGTAGTGGATGAGCACGTCGACGGCGTTGCTTTCTACCTCCTCACCCCAACCATAGAGCCTTTCCTCAAGCTGGCTGCGCGAGAGAATGGTTCCGGGACGATCCAGCAATGCCTGCATCAAGGCAAATTCGCGCGCTGGCAACACTTCGCTGCACCCGCGATATTTTACCTCATGGCTAGATAGATCGAGCTCGATCTCGCTCGTGTAGAGGATGGAAACCGCCTGACCTCCATGTCGGCGCAAGACCGCACGCATGCGCGCGAGCAGTTCTTTGACCTCGAACGGCTTCACCAGGTAGTCGTCGGCCCCGAGGTCGAGCCCCGTGACGCGATCGTCGAGTTCGTCACGGGCGGTAATCACCAGGATCGGCCTCTTGTCGCCGGCGGCCCGCAGCGAGCGCAGGATTTCCAGGCCCGAACGGCCGGGTAAGCCGAGGTCGAGCAACACAAGGCCATGCCCGCCAACAGCGATGGCTTCGTCCCCGAGTTGCCCGTCACGCACCCAGTCTACCGACATGCCGACATCATCGAGCGCTTGCACAAGGGCCCGACCGAGCATGACGTCATCTTCAATCACAAGAACACGCATGCTTCAAAGTAGCCTAAACGCGTCCACCTGCACAGATTTGGTGTGGGCCGTTTGCACTACGGCAGATCCTCTAAGACCCTCCTAATTCTCCTGGCGTTCCATGCCTTCTCTAGTCCGCAGAGGAGCGTTAATCATGATCGTCCGCAATCGGATATCCATCGCACTAGCCGTGCTGCTCATGCTGTCATTCGGCGCGTTTGCTCCCGCTGTGGCGCAGGAGAAACTCGTTGCGCCCGAGACGAACCCACCAGGTGACATTCCGGACAATCAGACCTTCGTTACCTACACCTCTCCTGACGGATTTGATCTGAAGGTGCCCGAGGGCTGGTCACGGACCGTGATCGACCATGGCGTTCGGTTCTTCGATAAATACGATCAGATAGACGCCACCCTCGGTACCGCGAGCGCTGCTCCAACGGCTTCTTCAGCCAAGGCCCACGAGATCACGGACCTCAAGGCAGCCGCACACGCCGTCAAAGTCACCGCGGTCAACGACGTGAAGCTCGCAGCCGGGCCGGCCGTTCGCATTAGCTATCTGTCGAATTCCGCGCCAAACCCGGTCACGAACAAGCAGATCAGGCTCGAACACGAGCGCTTCATTCTGTTCAAGAATGGCAAGACGGTCACCCTCGACCTTGCCGCTCCGGCCGGCGCGGATAACGCCGACCAGTGGCAGCTGATCTCCAACTCCTTGCAGTGGAGGTGAGTTCATGTTCGCACTTGAGGCGACCGAACTTTACCGCTTCTTTCATGCCGGCGACGAAGAAGTTGTGGCTCTACGTGGGGTTATCCTCACCCTCAATGCGGGGGAATTTACCGCCTTGCGGGGACCCTCTGGCAGCGGGAAATCGACGCTTCTTGCCTGTCTTGCCGGGCTCGATGAGCCGGACGGCGGCGTGGTGTCGGTCATGGGCGAACGCATGAGCCGACGCCCCGAACCGGAGCGGGCTCGGCTTAGGGCTCGTCATTTCGGCATGCTCATGCAGTCCGGCAATCTGTTCGAGCATCTGACGGTGCGGGCCAACATCCGTCTCCAGATGGAGATTTGCGGCCACGGCCGACCGGGCGAAATCGATGGCCTTCTCGAGGGTCTGGGCCTTGACAGCCTCGCGGGTGTCTTACCAGCTCACCTTTCAGGCGGCGAGGCGGCGCGCGCCGGCCTGGCCGTAGCGCTCGCAGCAAAGCCGTCAATCCTGCTGTGCGATGAGCCGACCGCCGAGGTTGATGCGGGAACCGAGCAGCTTGTCATCGATCGCCTCATCGAAAACTGCCGGAGCGGCGCTGCCGTCCTGGTCGTGACGCACAGCCGTCCGCTAGCCGCACGGGCCGACCGCGTCATCGACATCCGGGATGGAGGCATCGTGCATGGCTAAGACCTTGGCTGTGGCCGTCGATCTTTGGCGCAGCTTTCAGCGCGAACGGGGTACCGTGGCAGCCGTTCAAGGCTGCTCTTTCAGTATTAGTGCCGGCGAAACCATCGCCATCATGGGACCGTCGGGCTGCGGAAAGACGACGCTCTTGAACCTGATCGCGGGACTGGACGTCCCAAGCTCGGGACGAGTGGAATGGCCTAGGCTTGGTTCGTCCGACACGTTGCGCCCCGAGCGGATCGGCGTCGTCTTCCAATCTGCGAACTTGATGCCCGCGCTCACCGCCGTCGAGAACGTCGAGCTACCGATCCTTCTCGGTAGCGGCTCCGAAGCCGAGGCGCGCGCCCTGGCAGCGCTTGCGACTTTCAGCGTCGAAGCGCTCGCGGGAAAGTTGCCAGAGCAGCTCTCCGGCGGCCAGGCTGAGCGGATCGCCGTAGCCCGTGCCATTGTGACCAATCCGGAATTAATTGTCGCTGACGAGCCGACAGGCCAACTCGATCAGGTTGGCGCTGCGATACTGGTCGACCGGCTCCTCGCCTGGGGGCAGCAGACCGGAAGCGCCATCATCATCGCCACGCATGATGAGCGTGTGGCTGCAAAGATGAACCGCATCTGGCGGATGCGCCACGGCAAATTCGAAAGCAAGGTTGAGAGGTCCGTATGTACGGGCATTGGTTGATCGGACTTATCCGAACCCGCTCCGGTCGGCTTGTCGGCACCATCGGCGGTGTAGCGCTGACGGTCGCCTTTATCGCGTGCCTGGGTGCCTTTTTGCAATACAGCGCAGCTGAGATGACGGCTCGGTCGGTCGCCCAGGTTCCCGTCGACTGGCAGGTCCAGACGCTATCGGGGGCGGATCAGAGTGCGGTTGAGGCAGCGATCCGGTCAGCCGCGCGGGTTACCGGCTTGCAGTTGATCAACTATGCCGACGTACCAGGCTTTGAGGCGAACACGGGAGGCACCGTGCAGACCTCGGGTGGCGGCACGGTGCTTGGCATCGGACCGGGCTATTTCGACCAATTCCCGGCACAGGTTCGACGGCTCGTAGGATCGGTCGACGGCGTCGTGATAGCGCAGCAGACTGCCGCCAACCTGCATGTCGGGGTCGGGGATCAGGTCGTCATCCACCACCACCAAGCGCCGGATACCAGCGTGACGATCGCCGGTATCGTCGATTTGCCGAACGCCGATGCGATGTTTCAGGCGATCGGTGTCCCGGCTGGCGCCGCACCGCAAGCCCCGCCCGACAACGTTCTGCTGTTGCCGATGTCTCAGTGGCAGCAGGTGTTCGACCAGCAAGGCGCCAGTCGGCCCGATACCATTCGGACCGAGTTCCACGTCAGGCTCGACCATCATGATTTGCCCTTCGACCCGGTCGCTGCGAACACCTGGGCGACCGAGCGCGGTCACAATTTCGAGGCTCGCGTGGCTGGAACCGCGCTGCTCGCAAACAACCTGGCGGTCCGTTTGGAGGCAGTCCGTGAGGATGCCTTCTATGCTCGGCTGATTTTCCTATTCCTCGGCACCCCTGGCGCCGTCCTCGCCATCCTGCTGACGCTTGCCGTAGCAGGGGCTGGACGGGACAAGCGCCGCCGCGACCAGGCATTGTTGCGCTTGCGGGGAGCAACGGTCGATACAGTTCTTCGCCTGGCTGCGGCTGAAGCGCTCGTCGCGGGCGTGGGCGGTGCGGTCCTCGGGATTCTACTCGGTGCGCTCGCCGCGCATTTCGTCCTTGGTGCGACGCTCTTGGACGGCACAGCACTTCCGTTGCTTGGCACTGTTGCCGGGGCCGGGGTCGCGCTTTCGCTCGCAGCGATTTTGGTCCCCGCTTGGCGCGATGCCCGTGGCTCGACCGTTGCGGTCGCGCGGCGGCCAATCGGCAATGACCGGACACCGCTTTGGACCCGCTTCTATGTCGACCTTTTGCTGCTGGCGCTTGCCACGGCGTTCTACTGGCGTTCGGCAGCGAGCGGATACCAGGTGGTTCTCGCACCGGAAGGCGTGGCGGCGACGGCTGTCGACTACACGGCGTTCCTTGCCCCGGTATTGCTCTGGACCGGCCTCGCGCTATTGGCCATGCGGCTAGTCGGGGCCGGGTTGCGGCACGGCCGGCCGGTCATTGCCAGGGGCTTGCGGCCCGTCGCCGGTCGTCTGGCGGATGTGGTGGCAGCGACATTCGGACGGCAAGGCCGGCGGCTGACCGCTGGCATTGGTTTGGCTGCGCTCGCCTTTGCCTTCGCGGCATCGACCGCGATCTTCAACGCAACCTATGAGACCCAGGCGCGGATCGACGCTGAACTCACCAACGGGGCCGACGTCACCGTCACCGGCACATCCGCCGCGCCCGCATCCGAGGTGCTGAACCGTATTTCAAGCCTGCCGGGCGTGCTGGCCGTCCAGCCGATGCAACACCGATATGCCTACGTTGGGACCGACCTTCAGGATCTCTACGGCATCGATCCGACGCGCATCGGGGCAGTCACGGCGATGTCCGACGCTTATTTCGCCAATGGCGACGCCAAGGCGACACTTACCGACCTCGCGCAGACGCCCGATGGCGTGCTGGTCTCGCAGGAAACCGTGAACGACTATCAACTCAGCCGCGGCGACAGCATCAATCTCCGCCTGCAAAACGCGGCCGATCATCAATATCACGTCGTGCCGTTTCACATTGTCGGCGTGGTGCGCGAATTCCCGACTGCACCCAAGGATTCATTTCTGGTCGCCAACGCCACGTACATTGCGCAGCAGACAGGTTCCGCGGCAAGCGAGATCGTTCTCATTCGATCGAATGGCGATCCGGCCCGCGTCGCACGGGCCGCTCAAAGCGTGGCTGCGGGTCTTCCTGGGCTCAAGGTCAGTCAGATCGGTGATGTGGTCGCCCTGATCGGGTCGAGCCTCACCGCAGTTGACCTCGCCGGTTTGACGCGGCTTGAGCTGATCTTCGCCTTGGTCATGCTGGCCGCCTCGGGCGGACTGGTGCTTGGCCTCGGCTTTGCCGACCGCGAGCGCTCCTTTGCAATCCTCGTCGCGCTCGGGGCCAAACCACGACAACTCGGCGCTTTCGTCTGGAGCGAAGCCGCATTGGTCACCGGCAGTGGCATGTTCCTCGGTCTCCTGGCCGGAACCCTGATCGCCTATGTGCTCGTCAAGCTGCTGACCGGCGTGTTCGACCCGCCGCCCGAGGTACTTTCCGTGCCTTGGTTCTATCTCGCCGCTCTCATCGTCACGGCGGCCGGCGCTGCTTTGCTGGCCGCGACTGGCGAGGCAATGCGCAGCCGGACGCACATCACCGAGAAGCTCAGAGGTGAATGAGGACGAGCGTTACTTAGCAAGACCATGCTGCCGTTGTGAAAGTTTGCAGAGATGGGGCTGAAACCGTGAAAGGAGAACGAGAATGAAAACGCAAATGATGGTGGCCACAATGCTGGTGCTGGCGCCGATAAGTGCCGCATTCGCTGCCCAGACATCCGGCACGATCACCGCAATCAGCAAGAATGCCGATACGATCACGCTGTCGGACGGCAAGACTTACGTCCTGCCCGAAGGGATCGAAGACACCAAACTCCGCGTCGGCGAGAAGGTCCAGCTAACCTATGCGGACAAGGGCGGTAAGGCGGTCGTCTCGCATCTGGTTCCGCAGAAGTGAAGATTGCGGCGGCCGGTGCCATTACCGGCCGCTGCTTTCGGGCACGGTTGGCAGGCTGTTGATTGTGTGCGGTGCCACGCCGACATCCGCTCTAATTCTCAGCTAATTGAACCCCCGTAGTCATAGCAGGCCAGCCGAACGCCGCTGGCAAAGCAGCGAGCGTATTGCGCTACCACCGCAGGCGCGCCATTCAACCGGCGAGGGGCGACACTGAAGTGATGCCTGCTTGCACTACTAAAATTTAGGGAAGTCCGCTGATGAGACAGATTTTTCTTGCCATCGCGCTTATTGTTGCCCCGGTGGCGGCCTTCACGGGTTTTGAGCTCTACGCCAACAATGCGCCCGCCAAAACGGCGGACCTCGGCGATCTATCATCGTTCAAGACCATCGTTGCCGACGTTCAGACCCTCGCTTCCAAGGGGGACCTGTCTGCTGCCGCAAAGCGCATCACCGACTACGAAACGGCCTGGGACCAGGCCGAGACCGCGATCCGTCCGCTAAACCAGAACGACTGGACCAACATAGACGCCGCCTCCGATGCGGCGCTGAGGGCGCTACGCCAATCCACCCCGTCGGCTGACAAAGTCAACAAAACGCTCGCCGCTCTTATGGCGGTTCTCAACAATCCGGCTCAGCCTGCTCAATAGGCGGGCGGCGAAAAGCGTCACCCTCGCGCCGGAACGGCCCTCCGAGACGTTCGACGCCCATCCGAGGATACTCGTTATGCCTGCACCGACCGCTAAAGCTGTTGTTTACAATCGCGTTCCTCGCGTTACGGCAGACTTCTGGCTCATCAAACTGATGGCCGTCACCATGGGTGAAACGGCAGCCGACTATCTCAATGTGCAGATGGGGTTAGGGCTAACGGTGACGTCGCTGGTTATGTCCGTTATTCTGGCGGTCGCATTGGTCTGGCAGTTTGCGCAGAGGAAATATGTTCCCGCCGCCTATTGGCTTTCCGTGGTGTTGATCAGCATTGTTGGCACATTGATTACCGACAATCTGGTCGACAACTTCCATGTGCCACTGATGGCTACGACGATTGCTTTCTCGGTCGCCCTGGCGCTGACTTTCCTGCTGTGGTTTCAGAAGGAGCGGACGCTTTCGATCCACTCGATATTCACCGGCCGGCGCGAGGCCTTCTATTGGCTCGCTATCCTGTTCACCTTCGCGCTCGGCACGGCGGCGGGCGATCTGGTGGCCGAGCAGTTCGCGCTGGGTTATCTGGCGACCGGCGTTCTGTTCGGGATGATGATCATCTCGCTCAGTATCGGCTACTTCTTCCTCGGTCTCGACCCGATACTCGGCTTCTGGCTGGTATACATCCTGACCAGGCCTCTGGGTGCTTCGTTCGGCGATCTGATGTCTCAACCTGCGCAATATGGCGGCCTCGGTCTTGGCACGATCATAACAAGCGCAATCTTTCTCGCCGCGATCGTCACGATCGTAGTCTTCATGAGCATGGGACATGAAGGCGAGGAACTGATTGGCGTCGAAGAGGATGGGGAATGGGCAAAGGCCAGCCGAAGCGAGACGTTTACTGTTACCGAAGAAGAACTCTAAAGAGGCCCAGCGTATCGTTGTCATCGGGGCGGATCCGTACTTCTCGACCTTTGTGAGCATCGCGCATACCCGATTGATGGCTAAGGGCTTCCTTATAGGCCTGTGTCGGCTTGGAGGCTCTGACATGGATATTCCAGCGGAAGCTTAGCTTAGACCAAAGACGCGCTTTCCGGAGTTCCTGCCGCCAACGGCACTCTTTCAATGCGCCAGCAACCATGGTTGATTTGTAACGGTCGTTGCAATATGATTGTTACATGACCAAATTGGCTTGGCTCTTGCTCACTTATAAAGTGCCCCCAGACCCCGCGACCAAACGCATCGCGCTTTGGCGGCGGCTGAAGGGAATGGGCGCCGTCTATCTGCAGAACGGCGTTTGTTTGCTGCCGAAGACCGACGATCATGTCCGACGGCTGAAGATGCTCGAGAACGATGTTTCCAAGATGGGCGGTGAATCCGTCATCCTGGAGACAGTCGCCCTCGACCGCGCGCAAGAGGACAAGGTCGTATCCCGCTTCAAAGCCGATCGCGACGATCAGTATCGGGAGTTTCTGGGACGGTGTGCCGATTTCGAGGCCGAGATCGCAAAGGAGATCGCGATCAACAAGTTCACTTATGCCGAACTCGAAGAAGAAGACACCGACCTGAAGAAGCTCCAGGGCTGGCTGGAGAAGATCAAGAAGCTCGATTTTTACGGAGCCACGCTCTCGGCAGAGGCGAGCGAGCGCTTGCGGGGGTGCGAGGCATTGCTCGACAGCTACGCGCAAAGGGTCTTCGATGCTCATGACGAGAACCGATAAATGAGCGGTCAACTGGACAGGCCTGACCGAGCCACGGCGAGCACCGGCAGCTCGCTTATCCGCAGGTCCGGTATTCCGACGGGCATCTGGATCCTTGGGTTCGTCTCGATGCTCATGGATATATCCTCCGAGATGATCCACGCTCTGTTACCCATCTACATGGTCACAGTGCTCGGGACGTCGGCATTGAGCGTCGGCATCATTGAAGGTATCGCCGAGGCGACAGCTTCAATCACGAAGGTCTTTTCCGGCGCACTCAGCGACTGGCTCGGCAAGCGCAAGCTTCTGGTGGCGATCGGCTATGGCCTAGCCGCCTTCACCAAGCCTATCTTCCCGCTGGCTGCGTCCATCGAATGGCTGATCGCGGCGCGATTCATCGACCGTGTCGGCAAAGGCATCAGAGGCGCGCCACGTGACGCCCTCGTCGCCGACATTGCCCCACCCGATCTGCGTGGCGCCAGCTTTGGCCTGCGGCAATCACTCGACACGGTCGGCGCCTTTCTCGGACCGCTATTCGCCATTGGCTTGATGTGGCTGACGGCCGACCATTTCCAAGCGGTGTTTTGGATCGCCGTTATCCCGGCGTTCCTGTCCGTTGGTCTGATCGTCGTTGCAGTCAAGGAGCCGGATCGGCCGAAGGAGCAACGTCGTGTCCGGATGCCGCTGCATCGCGATGAACTGCGCCGATTGGGAGCAACCTATTGGTGGGTGGTCGGGGTCGCGGCCGTCTTCACGCTCGCCCGCTTCAGCGAAGCATTTTTGATCTTGCGGGCACAATCCATCGGCTTCTCGGTAACGGTGATCCCCGTTGTCCTGGTCGTCATGAGCGTTGCCTACTCCCTTTCGGCCTATCCAGTTGGTGTGCTGTCGGATCGCGTCAATCGCACGACCCTTCTCGCAATTGGGCTCGTTCTTCTGCTCGGAGCCAACCTCGCGCTTGCATTCGCCGGCGATATTGCCTGGGTTGGGGTTGGTGTGGTGCTCTGGGGTCTTCATATGGGTTTCACCCAAGGCCTGCTGGCAACCTTGATTGCAGAAAGCGCTCCCGCCGAACTGCGTGGAACCGCCTTCGGCGTGTTCAACCTGGTGACAGGCATCGCACTGCTTGCAGCCAGTGTCGTCGCCGGTGCCCTATGGGACGTGACGGGGCCGCAGGGCACATTCCTGGCGGGAGCCGCTTTCACCATAATGACTCTCGTCGGCTTGTTCATCGTCCGGGTCCGGCTGGGAGATCAGACCCATGTGTAAGCATCGGCCGCCCGGCCATGTGATCGCGTCCAATCAACTACCGAGGCAGCGCGTCTGAGGCTGCTTGAAGCAAACTGGAGACTGCCGATGTATGAACTCGACGCCGCCCTAACGCATGCGATCAACGGACTGGCAGGACATAGCGCTGCTCTCGATCTTCTGATGATCTGGATCTCCAGTATCGGCGTTCCGCTTATGATTCTGGCGGTCGCCGTTCAATGGTGGCGGAGGCCAGACAGACCGCACATGCGACATATCCTCGTCGCGGCAGGGTTCTCGTTTCTACTGGGGCTCGGCATCAACCAGATCATTCTTCTCTTCATTCACAGGGCCCGCCCTTATGACGGCGGAATAACCAACCTGCTGATCGAACGAAGCGCCGACTTTTCGTTTCCGTCCGACCACGCAACGGCGACCTTTGCGATTGCGGCGGCCTTTCTCATTCATGGCTCGCGACGAGCCGGCCTTGCTTTCCTTGCCGCGGCTTGCCTGGTCACCTTCTCCCGTATTTATATCGGCACCCATTATGCCAGTGACGTTCTCGGCGGTGCTCTGACCGGAATCATCGCAGCATTGATTGTCCGTGCGGTGTATCGGGAAGGCACCAGAGCCGACCGACTGATCACCAACATCCTTTAGGACGACGGAAATGGCGTCCTTGGTCTCATCGGCAATCGACTGGCTGAGCGCGCATTCGCACATTGCCTATCTCGCAGTATTTCTGCTGGCGCTCTCTGAGTCGATCCCAATGATCGGCGTCATCGTTCCGGGCACGGCGGTCATACTTGCCTTGAGCGCTCTCGTTCCGAGTGGCGTCCTGGTGCTGTGGCCCTTGCTCGCCGCAGCGACATCAGGTGCGATCGTCGGGGATGGTGTTTCTTTCTGGCTTGGCCATCGATACCACCGCGAGATTCTTGGGCGCTGGCCACTGAACAGACACCCCGAACTGATCGCGCGTAGCGAAGCCTTTTTCAAGCGGCACGGCGACAAGAGTGTCTTTATCGCCCGATTTGCGCCGGGGGTTCGCGCCTTCGTCCCGCTTCTCGCTGGCATGCTCGGAATGTCGGTGAGGCGATTCTATGCCGTCAACATCGCGTCGGCCCTTGTCTGGGCGCCGTCACACATTTTGCCCGGCGTTCTCGTCGGCGCCACATTCGGTGTCCTCGGCGCAGCATCAAAACCACTGGCGATCCTTTTGGTCATTCTGATCGCAGCGGGCCGGGTCACCTGGTGTCTTGTACGCTCGACAATGAGGCGCGCTGTTCCGCTTCTGAACGTTGGCATCGCAGAGATGCGGAGTTGGGCTGAGACCCGCGACACATGGCTCAGCCGCAGTGTCGCCAGCCTGCTCGACCCGGAGCGTTCCGAAGCGCGGGTCCTCGCCTTAATGCTTGTCCTCCTCGGCGGCGCGGCCTGGCTGTTCTTCGGCGTCCTTGAGGACGTGATCAACGGTGACCCGCTGGTTCTCGCCGATAGCGCTATCTACAATGCACTGCAGGAGGTTCGCACGCCAGCTGGTGATGCGATTATGATCGGCATCACGGAGCTTGGCGACACGAAAGTGGTAGTGGCGGTCACGGCTATCGTGTTCCTATGGCTCCTGTGGAAACATGCATGGCGCACGGCTGTTTTCTGGCTGGTTGCTATCGCCGGGGCGTCGGCCCTCAACACCATCATCAAGGTCACACTCCACAGAGCGAGACCAGATGAGCTCCTCTATTCCGGCTGGAGTGCATTTTCCTTCCCGAGCGGCCATAGCACGACGAACATGGTGCTTTACGGTTTTCTTGCGTTTCTCATTGCCCGCGAGCTTCGTCCGGCGCTGCAGCTGTCCGTCGCCCTGGGCGCCGCGGCTCTGATCTTCCTAATCACGTTCTCGCGCCTGTACCTCGGCGCGCATTGGTTTTCCGACGTGGTTGGCGGGGCGGCATTCGGATCCGCGTGGCTGATACTGCTCGGCCTCTTCTATCTGCGTCGGCCGGTCGAACGAATAGGATCGCCAGCCTTGCTTGTCACGACGTCCGTAGCACTTCTCCTTGCTGGAGGAAGCAACATCTATCGAAGCCATGCGATCGATGTGGAGCGGTATGCAGCCAAGAGCGCGACACAGATCACGGCTGTTGCCAACTGGTGGGCGACAGGTTGGCAGAGGCTACCCGAGCGGCGGATTGATCTCACCGGTGAAGTGAAGGAACCGCTGACGTTCCAATGGGCGGGTGGTCTACCAGATTTGCAGGATGTGCTGCAGCAACATGGTTGGAGGCCCTCGACCGGTTGGACGCCGGTAACCGCCCTCGCATGGCTCACTGCATCCACCGACGCCGCTGCTGTCCCGGTCGTCCCTCTATTTGCGAGCGGACGTCTTCCAGATCTAACCTTCGTCCGATCCTGGGGCACGCCCACCAACTCAAATTCGCGTCTCGTTCTTCGCCTGTGGACCGCCGACTTGGAACTCATGGACGGACAGCCGACTCCACTTTGGGTGGGTTCGGTCACGGAAGAGCGTATCTATCGCCCCCTCTCGCTGATCACTCTGGTTTCGACGCAACCCGACTTCAACGCGCCGAGGCAGGCGCTGGCGCAGTCTTTTGAAGGCGGCAGCCTCGTGTCACGGGCTGTCGAGCAAACGAATGCCGGGTGGGACGGGCGTGTTCTCTTGGCCCATCAATAATCGCGCAGCAAATCACTCTGGAACCAGCAACGAACCTTCGGCTGCGGATATCCCCAAAGGACATATCGAACCTGGCGAAACGTCTCGGGATACCGCCCAGAGAGCCGGAAGGGAATGACCATTGCGGATGGGTTCGGCAAGGTAAGCTTGAGCATCATGTATTGCGTTTGATTGCTCGCCGCTGGATCAGCTCCAGCCAATCCATTCGAAAGACACCATCGACAATTTTCCATGTTTGCTTCTGCCATACCGGCTGTCCAACCTCGTGATATCTGTGCATACATATCGCCCATGACCGACGCCGCCAACACATCAATTCCCCGTCATCCCGCAGCTGCTTTCGGCGGAGGCGCCATTATTGGTGCTCTCGGAGGCCTCATAGGTCTCGGAGGTGCGGAGTTTCGCCTTCCGATCCTGATCGGGTTCTTTAATTTTGCAGCCCTGGAGGCGGTGATCCTCAACAAGGCCATGAGCCTCGTGGTTGTCGCGACCGCGCTTCCCTTCCGGGCGGGTACCGTTCCCTTCGCCACGATAGCCGATAACTGGCCGATCGTTCTCAACCTCCTCGCGGGAAGCCTGATCGGCGCCTGGTTGGGCGCAGGCTGGGCAACAAGACTCCGATCGGAGACACTCTACAAGGTCATCGCCATTATGCTCGTGGCGATCGCCATCATCCTGATGTTGGGCCACGATGCGACAGCGGGCCAACCGCTGCTGACGGGCGTAGCCCAGATGATTGCCGGCGTTATCGCTGGTTTCATCATCGGCATTGTCGCCGCACTCCTGGGTGTCGCAGGCGGCGAGCTGCTGATCCCGACGCTCGTCCTCCTGTTCGGCGCGGACATCAAGCTCGCCGGTAGCCTCTCGCTCGCGGTGAGCCTGCCCACGATGCTGGTCGGCTTCACCCGCTACAGTCGCGACCAGAGCTTTTCCGTCATCGGCCGCAACAAGGCTTTCCTGCTCATCATGGCTGCCGGATCGATCGTCGGCACGTTTATCGGCGGCCTGCTGCTTGGCATCGTCCCCAACGCGATATTGCTACCCGCCCTGGCGATCATCCTGCTGATCTCGGCAGTAAAAGTCTGGCGGCACTAGGCGCCTGGCAAACATCCGGCCCGTCCCAAAGGAGCTGGAAAAGATCAGGTCTCAGCGCGGCCGAGAGTGTGACGCGATCGGTCGAGCAGGTGCGCTAACCGGCCAATCGCGATGAACGCGACCACGGCAATGGCACCAATCACGGCCGCAACCGTGAGCGACCACGGCACCCCGATGTTCTCCATCAGGAACGCCAGGACGAATGGCGCGGCCGACGAGATCACCAATCGGATCGCCAACACTTGTCCCTGTCGTTGGCCGTAACCCTCGCTACCGAACAGCGCCAGCGGCAGAGTGCCCTGGACGATGCTGCTCAGCCCGGAGCCGAGACCGAAGACGACCGCGAACGCCACTGCGCCTGGAACCGAGGGGGCGGTGACGATTAGGATGGCGAGTGCCGCCGGCAGCAACACGGCGGAGATCAACGCCAGCGTCAACTGCGACAGACCGCCGCCGAAGACCATATTGGTGAAGCGGCTCAGCACCTGCGACGGACCAAACAGCGTTCCGACCATCACTGCCATGGCTCCAAGCCCGAGCCCGGAGAGAACGGGAACCATGTGCACGAGCAGTGCCGCGTTGACGAAGCTTTCCAGGGCAAAGCCCATGACCATCAGGATGAATGCTGGTGTACGCACCGATGGCGGAAGGCTCGGTTCGACGTGCTTCACCGTTTCGCCTTTATCCCGTTTGCGGGTTTCGCTGACGCTGCGCGACAACCACGCATGGATGGGAAGGCAAACCAGAAGATTGAGAGCCGCAAAGATCAGATAGACCGCCTGCCATGACATATGCGCGTGAAGTGCGCTCGTAATCGGCCAGAAGATCGTCGAAGCAAACCCCGCGATCAGCGTGAGATAGGTGATGCTGCGTTGCGCGACCTTCGGCTTGATCTGCACGAGCAGTGCGAAAGCGCCTCCATATTGCACCAGATTGGATGCCGTCTCGATGGCGATCAGCGCCGCGACGAAGGCGACCTTACCGGAAGAGAAGGCGCAAGCCACAAGGGCAGCCGCGGCGATCGCCGAGCCGCCCGTCATCACACGGCCAGCGCCAAAACGGTCGATCCACTTGCCCATGGTCGGCGCGGCGAGACCACCGATCAGGAGAGCCGCTGATAGCGCGCCAAAAATCCATTCCGACGACCAGTTCAAATCCCGCGCCATGGCAGGCGCGAGAATGCTGAAGCTATAATAGAGCGATCCGTAGCCGATGATCTGCGTCAGACCGAGCGCAAGGATTGCGGCGACAGGCGGCTTCTCAGCGAGGGTCGTGCTCATATGGATTTGAGACTCACGCGTTGTTCGAGCTTTTCGGCCTCCTCTTTCCGCTCGCTGTAGCGGTCAGTGAGGTAGTCGGATGCATCGCGCGTCAGCCAGGTGAACTTCACCAGTTCCTCGCAAACGTCGACGACGCGATCGTAATAGGAGGAGGGTTTCATGCGGCCGTCGGCGTCGAACTCCTGGAAAGCCTTCGCCACCGACGACTGGTTCGGAATGGTGATCATCCGCATCCAGCGGCCGAGAACCCGCAGCTGATTGATGGCATTGAACGACTGCGAGCCGCCAGAGACCTGCATCACCGCCAGCGTCTTGCCCTGGGTCGGCCGGACCGATCCCACCGAAAGCGGGATCCAGTCGATCTGCGCCTTCATGATCCCGGTCATCGCACCATGGCGCTCCGGACTGACCCAGACCTGGCCTTCGGACCATGCCGATAGCTCGCGCAGCTCCTGCACCTTGGAATGCGTCACCGGCGCGGCGTCGGGAAGCGGAAGGCCGTCGGGATTGAAGATCCGCACTTCGCAGCCGAAGTGTTCAAGCAACCGGCCGGCCTCGTGCGCGAGCAAGCGACTGTAAGAGACCGCGCGTAGCGAACCATAAAGGATCAGGATACGCGGCTTGTGGGTCGAGAACGGCGGTCGCAGTGCCGCCACGTCGAGTTGGTGCAAGTGCGCTGGGGAGACTGCGGGCAGATCAGACAATGCGCTTGCCCTCGGCGTCCAATACCTTCTCACCATCTTCCTTGGTGAAGGCGCCCTGATGCGTTTCCGGCAGGATTTCCAGCACGACCTCGGACGGCCGCGCCAGTCGTGTGCCGAGCGGGGTGATGACGAACGGCCGATTGATCAGGATCGGGTCTTTCAGCATCGCATCGAGCAATTGCTCGTCTGTCAGAACGGGGTTGTCGAGGCCGAGCTCGGCATAGGGCGTGCCTTTCTCGCGGATCGCCTCGCGAACGCTTAAACCGGCATCCGCAATCATCTTCACCAGTTCTTCGCGCGACGGCGGGGTTTTCAGATATTCGATAACGTTGGGCTCAATGCCGGCGTTCTGGATCATCGCCAGCGTGTTGCGCGAGGTGCCGCATTCCGGGTTGTGATAGATCGTAACGTCCATGATCATGGGGCAGATTCCGTTTCAGTGAGGGTCTGAGGATTGCGGGCGTCCATCAGCAGCCATCCGGCGAGCATCAGGGCCAGCAACGCGCCGAGGACTTCAGCGACGACAAAGCCCGGTAAATCGATCGGGCGGATGCCGGAAAACGTGTGCGTCAGCGATCGGGCGATCGCGACGGCCGGATTGGCAAAGGAGGTGGAAGCGGTGAACCAATAGGCAGCTGTGATATAGAGGCCGACCAGCCACGCCACGGCATCAGCGCGAAAGCGGATGCCCGAAAGGATGACGAAGACGAGGCCGAAGGTTGCCGTCACTTCGGAGAGCCATTGCGCGCCGCCGGTGCGCACGGTTTCCGAAGCCTGCAGCAGCGGCAGCGCGAACATGCCATGGGCAAGCACGGTACCGGCAATGCCGCCGACGATCTGCGCTGCGATGTAGGCCGGAAGGGAAGAGCCGGACAGTTCCCGCCTGAGCGCGAAGACCATCGATACGACCGGGTTGAAATGCGCCCCGGAAATCGGCCCGAGGATGGTAATCAGCACGACGAGCATTGCCCCGGTTGCCAGCGTGTTGCCGAGCAGCGCAAGTGCCGTATCGTCCGTCAGCTTGTCGGCCATGATGCCGGAACCAACGACGGTCGCAACAAGCAGCAGCGTGCCGAGCGCTTCGGCGACCAGCCGGCGCGATAGCGGAAATACCGCGCTCATGCCGGCAGGCTCCGCACCATCAGGACGGCGGATGCCGGGCAGAGGCTTGCGGCCTGCCGCGTCGTCAGGATTTCAGACGGCGCTTCATCGCGGGCAATCGGGCGAAAGCCGAGCGATTGGAAGAAGGGGGCTGTCGATTCCGTCAGCAGATAGGCAGCGCCCGCACCCGTCCGATGGGCCTGGTTGAGCAAGCCAAGGGTGATCGCATGGCCGAAACCGAAACCCTGCCGATCGGAGAGCACGACGATAGACCGCAGGAGTGCGGCCTCGCCGTAAAGTTCCAGCCCGCCGAAGCCGACCGTCTCGCCGTCACGCGAAAATCGGAAGAAGCTGCGGCCGGCGTCTGTCAGGTCATCGATCGGAAGCCCGGCGCCAGAAAGTGCGGCACGCAGGCTTTCGTCATCGCCTTCCAAGGGCTGTTGGTTCAAATCGACGCTCATCAGCTCGCCTTGGACTGCTTGATGCTGGCGCCTTCCATCGTGCCGATCTGGCGCAGGTGCGTTTCCAGGGCGAGCTTGTCGATCGAGGCGATCGGCAGGCTGATGAAGGACATGATGCGATTCTTCAGGAAGCGGGCGGCCTGCACGAAGGCGCGGCTCTTCTCGATCTCACTGCCTTCGACTGCAGCGGGGTCTTCGATGCCCCAATGAGCGGTCATCGGGTGGCCGATCCAGACCGGGCAGGCCTCGCCGGCGGCGCTGTCGCAGACCGTGAAAATGAAATCCATTTCCGGAGCGCCGGCTTCTGCGAACTCATCCCAGCTTTTCGAGCGGAAGCCCGTCGACTGATAGCCGAGGGCTGCAAGCTCTTTGAGGGCATGCGGATTGACCTCGCCCTTCGGCTGACTACCGGCTGAATAGGCCTTGAAGCGGCCTTTGCCTTCCGTATTCAGGATGGATTCGGCCAAGATCGAACGGGCAGAATTCCCCGTGCAGAGAAAGAGCACGTTGTAAACGCGGTCTGTGGTCATCGCGGTTTCTCCTCCATTGTAGGGTTGCAGCAGGCCGCAACCTCGGCGGCCGGGGCGCATATTTCCGGATGACCGGAACAGCAGTCTTCCATCAGGAAGCGGACAAGGCCGCCAAGCGCCTCGTAGTTGGCTGTGTAGATGATCGACCGGGATTCACGCTGCTGGGCAATCAGCCCGGACCGTTCCAGCTCCTTCAGGTGGAAGGAGACATTGGACGGCGACACCTCCGCCTTTTCCGCGATCGCGCCTGCCGCCAACCCATCCGGGCCAGCGACAACAAGCATGCGGATCACCTGAAGGCGGGTTTCTTGGGAAAGGGCACCGAATGCGATGAGGGCTTGACGTTGATCCATATTTCAACAATCCTTGAATGATTGAAATGAGGATTAGCGCAAATGAACGCCATCGACAACAGCAAAATTCAGGAAGACGACATCAACCTCGGCCTGCTGCTCAACACCCTCGCCGGCGCCAAGGATTCCCCGCTGATTTTCTACTACGACGGCCGGCCGGTGAATCCCGGCTACCATGTGACGCAAGTCAAGGCGGGGCAATTTTCCGCGCTGGACTGCGGCGCCAATCCCGAGGCCTGGACGGAGATTTTTATTCAGCTCTGGGACATCGATGAGGACGACCGCACCCATATGCCGGCTGGCAAGTTCTACGCCATCATCCGCAAGGTGACGGAGCATGTACAACTGGACGGCTCTGCCAAGTTGACCTTCGAAGTCAGCGATGGCGTGCAGCCGATGCAGCTCTATTGCGCGGGTGTGCCGGTGCTGCGTGCCGGCGCAGTCCATGTCGAACTTTCGCCGCGCCCGGCCAGTTGCAAGCCACGCGACCGTTGGCTTGCAGAGCAACAGACATCATCATGCTGTGGTCCCTCGACCGGAAAGAGCGGCTGCTGCGGCTAAGGGGCCAAGGAAATCCTCAGCTCGCCAGTTCTGTTCAAACAGACCGACGTCGAGGATTTTCCATCATGCGTAAGTAGGCTGTCAGCAAGGTGGAAAGCTCGGTCATCGGTTGCCGGCGTTTTTCAGGACGGAACCGCAGCCTCTTGCGCTCAAGGGTATCCGCAAGCAACCCGATCAAGGAAGCATGTCCACCCGCTGACAGGATGGACCGTCGCCAAAGCGCGACCACAGCATCGTCATCCTCTATCAGCCAGTCATTCGGTCGCATCGCGAGGCGCACGAAACATCGAATGCGCGCTGATGTGGACAGGCCGACGAGAGATGCCGCCGGATATTGGCGGCAAATGTCCGGAATGGCGAGCAGGCGTCGGATAAGGGAATTACTGAGCATCGCATCGGTGATTGCTTCCAGCGTGCAGATATCGTGAATGCATTGGTCCAGCGACCGTACGGATGGACTGACAGAAACCTTAGGGGCCTGTCGCAGATCGAACCCACAGGTGACACAAAAATGCTGTGGAACGAGCTCAACCTGGTTGAAAGCCGCAATGCGACTGCGACAAGACGGGCATCGATCACGCAATCCACATCGGTGATGCGCGCACGAGATCCTCGTCGACAAGCGCCACTGTCGGCGAAAATGCGGTTGGGCGTCCTCCGCCAGACATTGCGGGCAGAATTGCAGCCAAGCCGAACCGCGGCGGCGTCCATCATCGCGAAGGGGGAGAAGCAGGCGCTTCAGCGGCGATCCCTTCAGGGACATCGTGAAAAGTTGCGGCAGGGAAACACCGGTGCGCGCGCTGAGGATATTGACGGCGTCGGTCTGAAAATTCATGTCGAGGGATGGAGACCACATTCCGCCGCTGAAGCCGAGCACGCGGCCGAAAGACCGGGGCGCAATGCCGTTCGCGAATGCAAGCCGATGCGCCCAGCTTGAGAGCAACTCGCCAGGCTGGGGTCGGACGAAGACAGGCCATCTGTCCGAAACGACTTCGTCGTATCGCGCGCGGATGGCGATGGTCGTCGGCCCGCATTCGAAGGTTGTCATAGCAGGCACTCGCGCAGGGCGGCATTGCGCTGCTGCGAGATCGGTATATAGCGGAGTTCGTCGACGCTGGCCTTGGTGACACGTTCCGCTCCCGAGCGTATCGCGGCGATGACCGCCTTCGTGACGATGGCGACGGTCTCTCCGATCAATCCCTCCGACAGGTCGAATATGCGTCGCGCCAAGCGTTCGCCGGATAGATCCGAAACTTTGGCGAGAGGCAAGGCCGCTTCCAGGCTGTCGAGGAGCATGAGATATTCTTCGCCATATTGCCACCGCGGAACGGCAAAAGAGTCAAACCGGCTTGCCATTTCGCTGGTAGCGTTGATGAAGTCATAGACGGCCACCTCCCCGATCAGAACCGGGGAAATATCATACTGGCGCCCGATCCGCCGGAGGAAGGCAAAGATAGCCTCGACGTCGCGCGTGCGGCCGCGTAGCGCATTGTGGAACTCATCGAAAATCAGCATCCTCGGTTTGAGGGTGGCCAGCAGGTGATCGAGTTGCTCGGCCCTGCGCCCCACGTTGTGAAAGTCGCTGCCAGGGGCTCGCAACCCTTGGAGAATGCTGCCGTAAAAGTGTCCGAGCCCGGCGCCCTCGCGCGTTTGGATCATCCATATTCTTTGTTCGGGCGAGCGCCTCAAATGTTCGACAGCGAAACGCTCGGCAATCATCGTCTTGCCATTGGCGTATGGTCCTACCAGCATCAGACCCTGCGTGCGCAACGATGGTGGTCGCGACAGCAAGTCCTCCAGCCGCCGATGAGCGTGTTGTGCCACCTGATGACCGATCCATCGCGAAGCACGGACATATGCGACGCGTTCTTCCAGGTCACGATCCAGATAGGAGCGTGCATGCTCGAGGAGATGGTTCGCCATGCCTGGTCACCAATCTTCGACCGGCAGCGTACGTTTCTGACGGACAGGATGGCCGGCCGTCGCCGGCTCTTGCGGCTGCATGGCTGAATGAGGCTTTACCGCCGCGGCGGCATGTGCGCTGCGAACGGCATCGCGCAATTGGCTCTTCGAAGGCTTTGCGGCCGTCACAATGCCGGCGATCTCACGGCGAAACGCCACTTGTTCGACGCTTGAGCGCTGGTTTGCCGTGCGCCGACGGGCGCGCTCCGCCTCGAACTCCCACAGCGTCAGCGACGTCAGTCGACCATCGCGCCGCTCGACAGCCCGATACTGCCGGCTTTCCGGGTCTCGGACGTAGACATGGCTGATGTCGCGGGGATCGTATCGGATCTCCAGTTTTCCAAGCCGGTCGCGTTGCGGAACGAGGACGCCAAGCCATGGTGCATAATAGTGCAAGGCGAACATGCTGATGCCTTGTGGGGACAATTGTCTCTCCGTTCCCGGCAGAAACGACAACAACACATGTTGCGGGTTGTCCTCGAAGCGCGGCAAGTCCTTGCTGTTCTGCCGCCATTCGGTGAACGGCACCTTCAGCGTCTTGGAATTTTCCTGAAGGTTGTGATCGATTACGGCCAGAGCGACGCAACGCTCCAGATCCCCAAAACTCAGTCGGGCATGCTGCCCGGCAGGATATCCGTCACGATCGGCCACCGATCGGCCGGACGACCCCGGATAGGTGGTGAGAACCGCGTTGAGCTTGCCCAGGAGGCGTTCGACCACGCCACCCTGATGTACCCGACCGCGATCACGGTAGCGGATCCGGATGCCATAGTCATCGCAGCCGCGTTGGAACGCGTGCCCCTTGAATTCTTTTGCCGAGTCCGTGACGAGCAGTCGCGGCCGACCGAACATCGGCCATGGGTGATCAAGGTTCCGTGCGGCAAGCCAGGCATCCTTCGGGCAGATGGCATGGGCGAGGCAAAGTGCGACAGACAGGACCGACGGCTTTTCCAGTGTTAGGCAGAAGCCGAGGATCGATCGCGTCGCAACGTCAGTGACGATCGTCAGATATGGTCGACCGACAAACACCCCGCTTGTGTCGACGACCTCCACGAAATTGATATCGGCCGGTGTATGGTCGATTTGACAGGCATCCAGCGGGTTCGTTGCGTGGATGTAACCCGGTCGAGGTTTCAGCCGTAGCAGGTGTTTTGGATTGGCCGATCGCTTCCTGGCGATTTCTTCGGGTCCGAACAATGCCGGAATACGCCGGGAGACAGAAACGTAGGACGGCACGGCTAAGCCGGCTTCTTCGCAGCGAGCACGGATTTCGGCAACGACGGGCGCAAGAGGCGGCGCCTCCAATACCAGCCATTGCTCGCGTAAGGTTGTGCTGATGATCGCCTCCACTTCGGCCGAAAGCCGCGAGCGCCGGGATTCGGGGATGCGTGGCAGCAACGCCGTTACCGTTCGCGCAGTGCGATAGCGTGCGAGCAGATTGTAGACTTGGCGGGTGGTCAGGCGCAATTCGGCCGCGGCTTGGGCGACGGCTTCCTGCTTCGAACCACCATCATCGAGAACCTTGTCCAGTTCGCGAGCCGCGCGGCGCGCGGCCGACCATTGCTCGTCCGAGATCGCGGCGGCCGCCTTGGGTGTTCGATCGCGCAATCGCTTTGGCAAACGGCGGCTCTCGCTGAAATCGTTAGCGGAAAATCGCCTTGTATTTATCGGCTAAACCTAACGGAGGTATGACATTTCCCGGATTGAAGTCACAAAGTAAAAGCCACACTCGCTATCGCCCACGGCCTGGTCGCGGCCGCCGAGATCGGGCTGAAGGAGCACGATCGTCTGGCGCTGGCGAAAACGATGATGGACCGAAAGTTGGAAGGACGGCGAACGTCTTCAAAACTGCCGGAGCTGATCGAGCTGGTGGTGGCGAAACCGCTGGTGTCGGCCGGGATGGTGGCGAAGACGCTGGACGTCACGCCGCAGGCGGCACGGCGGATTGTTTTGGGGCTGGGGCTCAGGGAGATGACGGGGAGGGGGAGGTTTCGGGCCTGGGGTGTGCTGTAACTTGTGTTGAAAATTGGGTAACGATCGTATGTCGATTTCAACCATTGAGGGAGCGTAACAAACAGAAAATTTGATTGCACTTTCCGGGGCAGCTCGCCTTTGAGTATGAAAACGCACTGCTTTTCACTATGCTCCGTTAACCGTTCAATGCATAATGTGGCAGAGGAAACATTGTCGCGAAATTGCCGTCGTAACCCGAGAGTTGACTGAATTGGATAAAGCCAGCGTTGTGACCAAGACCTTCGCGACTCGGGCGCGAACGATCGATCACCTCGGTCGAGAGCAGATCGCTGACGCCCCAACAGCAGTCTCCGAGCTTTGGAAGAACTCTTGGGACGCCTACGCGCGGACTGTGAATCTCCACTTGTTCAACGAGGAGCCTTCCGTCGCGGTTCTTACGGACGACGGCCACGGCATGCGGGAAGCCGACCTGTTCGGGCGGTGGCTGGTTATCGGCACCGAGAGCAAGATATCGGACACACATCCGGTTGCCTCTGCGGATCGGGGCGGGCTACCGATCAGGGCTCGCCAGGGCCAAAAAGGTATCGGCAGGTTGTCGAGCGCCAAACTCGGGTCTGTCCTCCTTCTTATCAGCAAGCACCGATCCGACAAATACGTCGCCGCCCTCCTAGACTGGCGGATGTTCGAGAATCCTTATCTGAATCTCTCCGAGGTCGCGGTTGCGAGCGGCTCCTTCGACACCAAGATTGATATCCTCAACGCCTTGCCCGCATTGGTGGACAATCTAATGGGTTCAGTTCTTGCCATGGCTGACGGCTGGCGGACTACGGAACGACCGGTGCAAGCCGCATGGAAGCGCTTCGATGACGAGTGGCGCAGCGAGGAGCCGCTGCGCGCTGGTCTCCCGCCGTCCCAGCGGATCATCCAGAGCATGAAGCGAATTCCGTTTCGGCCCGAACACCTGGAGAAATGGGACGGACCGGGAACTGCTATGTTGGTTTTCGAGCTCGACGACACTCTCAAAGCGCTTCCCTCGACGGGTGATACCGATTTAGTCAGAGCCGAGGTCATCGACCGTTTTGAGCGCACACTGTCGAACTTCGTCGATCCATATTCCACGGGCCGTAGTAGGCCGGAGTTCGACTATTCAGTCGATGTGCGGACTCCGGGGTCGGACGGCACGCGCGCCAAGATACTGGTTGGGGCCGAGAGGGCGATCGATCGTTCTCAAGTCCAGGATATGGAGCATCAGCTCGAGGGTACGGTCGGCGACGACGGAGTGTTTCGAGGACGCTTGAAGGCATTCGGCTTCTGGATCGAGGGAGCCGTCGAGTTCGAGCTGCCGAAAGGCCTTTACATGCCAGAGCGGTCCGCAACCCGTGTAGGGGCATTCGACATCTATATCGCGTCGATGGAATTCGAGCAGGAAAATTCCAGTCATGAACGAGCCGAGCACATCCGTTATCGGGCGCTGGCGGAGGATTACGCCGGGCTGATGATCTACCGCGATGGTCTACGGGTGTTGCCGTATGGGCGCGAGGACAACGACTTTTTCTCGATAGAGTACAAGCGCAGCAAGAACGCCGGACGGTACTTTTGGAACCACCGTCAGATGTTCGGCCGTATAGCGCTTACGAGACAGCACAATCCGAACCTCAAGGACAAGGCAGGTCGTGAAGGCTTTATCGACAACACCGCTGCGAAGACCTTCCGTGTTTTGGTCGGCAACATCCTCGATCAATCTGCAAGGAGGTATTTCGGCTCCGCGTCCGATATCCGCAAGCCACGAATAACCGCGAACAAGGCTAGCAATCGTGCGGAACGCGCCGAGGAGGAGGCGAAGAAGCTGCGCGAACGCGAGCGCAAAATGTTCCAGGCCGAGCTCGAGCGTGCCGAACAGAATTTGCCGCCGCTTCTCACCGAAATAAATCGCGAACTCCAGGGATTTGTCCTCACGGAGGATGATCAAGTCGTTGCGGCTGCCGGTCGCATATCAGACTGGAGGAGCTCGCTTGCCGACACCAGTGTCCGACCGCAACCGTCGGGTTCCGCCCGCTTCACCAGCAGATATCAGGCTGCACGGAACAATGCCGACACGGTCTCCGAGCTGATTTCGACGTATGAGACGAAATTCCGTAAGGCACTCGAAGAATTTCAAGCGGCGGAGCCCGCGCGGCTCCTCGACAAGCAGATCAGGCAATCGGCCGACGCGGTGCGGCAGCAGGTCGAGCAATTCCAATCGAACATTGTCGGGCTGCAGCGAGAGCAATACGACCTCGTCCGCACCTTGGCACAGTCGAGGATCGCGGACTTCGGGAAGGATGCCGACGCGGTCGTCGCAAAGGTTTCGGCGAAGCTGGTTGACGTCGGCTCGGCTATCAGTCTTCTGGCTCAGTTGCGAGATAACTGGATTTCGGAGAACCGGCAAATCTTCGGCATTTACGTGTCCGCGCTGGAGAATGTGAAGGCGGAGATCGACCTAGAGACGCTTGCAAGCGTTCAAAATCAAGACCTTCGAGAAGCCTCTGCGGAGCTTGATCGCCTAACTGCACTAGCTCAACTGGGTATTGCTGTCGAGATCGCCGCGCATGATCTTCAGGAATTCGACGAAATGGCGACTGCGGGCCTCAATTCGCTGCCCGAAGACATACGAAAAGCGCCGCAAGTCAGGGACATCCGACTAGGCATCGAAGGCCTAACGGATCAGCTGCGTTTTCTCTCGCCGCTTCGCCTGTCGGGCGATCGCCTGCAGAGATGGATTACGGGTGTGGAGATCGCCGAGTTCATCCGGCAATTCTTCGCGCCGAAGCTAGCCGAGTCGGGAATACGGTTCAGGGCGACGGACGAATTTCTGTCGGTGAGGCTTTACGAGAGGCCCGCTCGCATATTCCCGGTCTTTATGAATCTGGTGAACAACAGCGTCTACTGGGTGGCGACGGTGGCAAGGCCCACGCGTGAAATCCTATTCGACGTCGTCGGCAACGAGGTCGTGATCGCGGATAGCGGACCCGGTGTTTCCGAGGAGGATACCTCCCAGATATTCCGGCTGTTCTTCACACGTAAAGAGCGATCGGGTCGAGGAGTTGGGCTTTATCTGGCGAGGGCAAACCTAGCTGCTGGCGGGCATTCGATCCGGTACAAGACGGCGGAAGACCCGCCAACGCTTTCGGGCGCGGCGTTTTATATTGAGTTTCGGGATGCGGATCTGGGGCCGCAGGGGGAATAATGGAAAAGAGCTACAGCGACCTCATTACCGAGGCGTTCATAGAGCCTATACGGTCTGTCCTGATTGTGGACGACGATTACCCGACCCTGCACGAGATACTGCTCGACGACGCCGTTCGCGAAGAAAAGCACGGCCATAAGAATTGGAAAGAGAACCGTGCGAGGATACGGTCGGTGATCGAAGAGTTCAGGCGGCCTAAGGCCCCATACTTGCTCGATATCCACGACGGCACCTCACCGAGTGAGGAGACTGACGAGCGGCAAGTTCACACACTGCATCAAACCGATCTTCTGATATTGGATTATCAGCTCGATAAATCCAGAGAGGGCGACGGCTCCAAGGCGGTCCGGATCGCTCGCGAGGCGCTAGCCAACAAACACTTCAACCTAATCCTCGTTCACACTCAGGAGCCTCTTGATCGGGTATTCAAGGAATTTGTTATCGGTCTTTCGGTTGCGCGCCACGGGGCGCTGCCAGATTCGCTTCCCGAAAACCTCCAGAAGTTTCTCGATCATCATGAGGATGATCTTCTGAAGGCGGTTCAGGATAGTCAGTACATCTGGACCACGCTGCTCGAGAACCGCCCAGACGATAAACTGAGACGAGCTGTGCAGGCAGGCAACTCGCCATGGGGTGACGTAAAGGCCGTATTGGAGAAATCCGGCCTGCGCCGCGCCGAATGGCCCTGCGCAGTGAAATACGCCTTGCAAGTCTTTGAGCAAGAAAACGCGAAGATGTTTTCCACGGAAGACCTGGGCGTATCATTTTGGGGCCAGGAACCTGTCATGTTTATCAGAGGTGCCCGTGGGTTCATTGCCTTTAAAGATAAAAAGGAGGGCGGCGAGCTGTTACCGACGGTGCAGAAGGCGTTGAGCGCTTGGAATCCCCGTCCTCCGCGGCTGATGTTGACAAAACTCCGGGCCGAAATGAACGAACGCGGCATCGAAGTTCAGGACGATGCGTTGGGCGAACCTGACGTGGGCGCAATCTGGTATCACCGAGTGCTTAAAGCGGATGAGCAAAACCTCGACTCGATCGTCAACAGCACGGTCCGAAACCACGCCGAACAACTTTTGGACAAGTTGCTTCCAAACGTCAGCACATTCGCCAAAGAAATTCGACTTGTCGATCAAGCGCTTATAGACCAGGGTGCCGATCCGTTCGATGTCGTGAAGTCGCACTTCAAGGTCGATCTCAAGAATGCTGAGGTGCTTACCAAAGCGCGCATGGGGCATAATGCGTTTGTAGGAAGCAAGCCGGCAAAAAGTCCTCATCTTGAACTCGGGCATGTTCTAAGAATAAATCAGGATTACTGGCTCTGCTTGACCCCCGCATGCGACATGGTGCCGAAGGTCAATCGAGGTCGGCCATGGGACCGAATGGACGGCATCAAACGGTTCACTGCTCTTAAGCTTTTGAAAAAGCAAAACGATAAGGACGCGATTGTTGCCGCAACAAAGGGCGGACAGATTTTCGCGAATATCCTCGACGATGACGGCACGTCGAAAAGAGTGGCGTTCTCGGCCGCCGAAAATCCTGGATCATCGCCCGCTTGGATGATGATGTATGTCCAAAACGATGGGTACCTGCCTCACGAAAACGCTCCTCGCTGCACAGTCAGCTACGTGTCGGCGCCGAACGACCAAAAATCCTCGCAACTTGAGATGAAGCATGCGGATGCAACCGTCTGCGGGATGCTGCGGTATGAGTATGCATTGGAAATCCAATCAAGGTTCATCACTTCACAGTCGAGGATCGGACTAGATTTCGTAGACGATCGCGATGCCAATTCGCAGGTGGAGGACTAAGTCTTGGACTTCCCGCCTCAGGCCGCCGCCAAGCACGCAACTGCGCGTCATGGTAAGGTGAAGAGTACCGCAATCGCCCCGCCGACCGCGATCCCTCTTTGTGTCGACCTTTTCGCCGGCGCTGGCGGCTTCTCGCTCGGAGCTATCAAGGCGGGTTTCGAGGTGCGCGCGGCGATCGAGCATTCCAAGCACGCAGCCGCCACCTACCGCAAGCAGATCCGCAATGGCAGCGGCAGGAAAGTGGCGGTCTTCGAGGAGAATATTCTCGAACTCGATCCGTTTGACGTCATGAACGAGGCAGGGTTGATCGAGGGACAATGCGACCTGCTGCTTGGTGGTCCGCCGTGTCAGGGGTTCTCATCGCATCGCTTGGGAGACACGGGAGTCGACGACCCGCGGAATGCTCTCGTGCTGCGCTATTTCGCTTTCGTCCGCGCCATTCGGCCAGAAATGTTCCTGCTCGAAAACGTGCCGGGTATGCTTCAACCCAAGCATGCGGATTACCTGCAGACGTTCCTCAACTCCGCACGCGCGCAAGGATACGAGGTTTTCGATCCCATCGTGGTCAACGCCCAGAACTATGGTGTCCCGCAAAGTAGAAAACGCGTGTTCATCCTCGGATATGATCCCAAGCGGTTGGAGTTCGACTTGGATTGGCCGCCTCGTGCCACACATGGCGATCCGGCAAAGCTCTCCCCATCCGACGAACGACTTGCCTGGCGAACGGCCGCGGACGCCTTTGTGGGCGCTCTGGCAGGGGACCCGAACAACGTTCATATGTCTCATTCTGTCGGGTTGATCGAAACGTTCAGAAGCACGCCTCCAAACGGCGGGTCCCGACACCAATCCAACCGTGTTCTGGCCTGCCATGCGGAGCATGACGGTCATCGCGACGTCTACGGCCGGATAGATCCATCAAAACCGGCCCCCACCATGACGACCGCGTGCATCAATCCGTCAAAAGGTCGCTTTGTGCATCCGACGGAGCACCATGGGATCACGGCGCGGCAAGCCGCGCGCCTCCAGACCTTCCCGGACGATTTCGTGTTCGAGGGCGGTTTGATGGCTGCAGGAATGCAGATCGGCAACGCTGTCCCGGTTCAGCTTGCGCGCTCTCTGTGTGAGCATCTCCGGCGGCCAATCGAAGAGGCGGCGCATAGAGACATGAAATCGGCGCATTCGAAGCGCGTCTGATCCCCATTGATGAGGAGGAGAGGACATGGTCGACAAGCTCAGCCAATCCGATCGCTCTCGGTTGATGGGACGTGTTCGGTCGAAAGATACCAAGCCGGAAATGGCGGTTCGCAGATGCGCCCATCGGCTTGGTTATCGCTTTCGGCTTCACCGCAAGGATCTCCCCGGAAATCCCGACATCGTTTTTCCGGGAAAGCGGAAGGTCATCTTCGTTCACGGATGCCTGTGGCATTTGCATAACTGCAAGCGCGCGCAAATACCTCAGTCGAACACCGAGTTCTGGGAAGCAAAACTTCGACGTAACGCCGAGCGCGACGCTCGCGCCATCGAGAATCTTCAGAAGGACGGCTGGTCTGTCCTTGTTATTTGGGAGTGCGAAGCACGCAGCGATGATAGTATCGCTGAACAGCTACACGGTTTCCTGTGACGCAGAGTTCTGCTGCTGTATATCTCGCTATTTGTAACTAGAGGAGGCGCACCGATGGATGCAAACTTGCCGGACGGCATCTATTTTTTCATCGACCAAGGCTTGCCGCTGGCGGAATTGGCGATGATCGAGGTTCCCCTGGATCTCGAGACATTGCTCCGTACAAAAGCGGCCGCAAATGGAACCGATCTCATTCGTAGGGAGCCGGTGGAGCTCACTTGCCAGTCAGGGGCGTATGGCGATGCCACCTTTCTCTTCTACAAGACGCACGAGCAAGATAGACTGCATATGCTGGCGCCGAAGCGCTTCAGCACTGGAACTGCCGATGCTTGGTTAGCGGATCGGGGGGCAGCGAGCGTGGCGCTACATCGGGAAGCTACCGCGATCGATCCCTGAGCCCGTATTGCGCGCCAGTCAGCCGCACCTGAGCGCGTTGGCTGAACCCGGCAGATTGTAGTAATAAGAATCTCCGGTCCCTTGCGTGAACCCGTTTACGTCGAACTTTGCCGGTTCGAGATACCAGACTTCGTTGACCGGCAGGAGAGCGCTCACGATCGCCGCGGCGGTCGCCTGAATCTTGTTTCCGGTGAGTCCGAGTTCGAAGTTCAGGCCACCCTTTACATACCATTGCTGGTGTCGGCTCCAAAGAATCCTGAGGACGGCCTCCAGATCCACCGCATCGGCCGCCACGATCTCGCCTGCACGGCACTCTTCCAGAGCCACGGTCGCGGCCATCTCGGCCACTTTCGCGCGCGCAGTATCCGCTTGATCGACCATAATTTCCACGAAGTCGTATTCGCGCTGTTCGATAAGCCGAAGTATGCGTTCGTGCTTTGCCGAGGCGAATGCGCAAAGGCCTCGACTCCGAGTCCCGTCTGTCTCCGTCGTCAAAAGCGAGTGCGACTTATACGGACCTTGTTCTCCCGTGAGGACATGCTTCAAGGCCGCAAGGGTATCGTGTCGGTTATAGGAAGCGTGTGCCTCGAGTACCGCTGTAAGATCGCTTTCCCGAGGCGAGTACACGCCAGCAGCCGTGTATGCCAAGGTCGATCTTGAACCGTTCCGCACAGCTTGACGTACGACGTTGAAGAGCGCTGGCTTCGCCAGGCCGGTGATGTCGATCGCCAACTCCCCAACAATACCTGGCAAATCTCCTTTTTTGACGGCCGCGTACGAAGTCTGCTCCACCGCGATGCCCATCGATCGCGCATGCTCGAGCATACGGTCGGCGTAGCCTTGGTTCTCATATCGCATGGCTAGGATCTTCGAAGGTCTCGTTCGTTCCAGCAGTCGCTCGAACGAAACGGCTGTGCGCTCCTCAAAGCCGAGACCAACCACCAGTGTATCGACATGCGCTGGCAGACTACTGCCCGTCAATCTCGATACTGTGGGAATCGCAATCGGCGATTTTCCGAAGCTCGGTGCGCGGGAGCTCGTCGTGGCCGGCGCGCCGTGCTCGAGCAGCATCAGCTGTACAGGTTGCGACCGTTCAAATTTCCGCGGTTTGGCCTCCGCCGTTTCCTCGACCGCGGCGCCGTGCTCTTCGTCGAATTCTTGTTTCGCCAGATTTTTGACGAGTAGCTCTCTACCTTGAGCCGGACGCGCCAACCATTCCTGCAAGCCGTCGCCGGATAACTCGAAGCGGTCTCGTTCGGACAAACCGATGAAGTTTACGAGGCCGTATATCTTTCGATACGTTAGCTGAAACTGTTGCGTGGGGTTGGAGTCACGGGTTTTCGTCCGCGGCGCGGCCCCGGTGAAAACGAACACCCCAGCGTCTACCAGATCGCGTAGCCTCTTCATCTGCTCTTCCACATCGCCGGATGTGATCCGGATGTAGATCGAGTTGTACTGCCTAAGCCTTTTCGAGGCAGGATCTTTGCCCGACTGTATGAGCAGCTGATACGAGGCCTCGGCGAAGCTCATGGCAACGGCCTTGAGGTCACTGCCGCGGCGATCCAGATGATACAGGTAACGCGCGCAGAAGTCCTGAAAGGCATCATTCTGGATCTGCGGCGGGACGGGCAGTGCCTTACCGCGTCGTGCCAAGATCTGCTGATAGATTTGAATCACGCTCCCGATGTCTCCGACACAGACACCCGCAAGAGCGCTTAGGCCCCAATACAGCCTCTTGCGATCTGTCGAGGTCGGCTGTGACGACACGATAGTCCTCGCGATCGACTCCAGATCGATATCGCCGAGCACATCCCTCGGTTCCGCGCTGGGATGCCCGGAGTAGAACTTTGCTCGGGCCCGAAGCACGTTATTGATGAAAGCCTTGCCGCCGCCGGGCCGTTTCAGGGTCTCATAAACCTCAGCGCCGAGATCGAAGGTCTGGAAATCTCGGCCCGCGGACGCGGGGTGGAGCTGACCCGGCGATTTGAGGGTGAGGAAAATCGTCTGGGCTTCCGAAGTAAGTTTGAATGCACAGATCGGATGCTGGAAGATGAGGGCCGAAAGGAGTTCTTCGATCTTGTTGCTGTCGAGATAACGCGTCGAGACGTCGTCAAGCAGGAAGAGAACCTGGGAGCCTTGCCAAATGGGCGATGACTTCCGGACGGCTTCGGCGAGATGCGGAAACGCGGTCGCGGGCGTGGTGGCGAGTTCGAACAAGCTGTCGTTTCGGCTCATACGGACAAGCAGATCGATAAGGTACCTCTCGAGCTGCTCGATCGTCGCCGGCTCCGCAACCGGTATCGCCGGAGAGATCACGTCGGCGACGGCCTTTGCAACTATCGAGGGCGCATCGGGTGCGATCGACGCGCCGTTTAGATCGGAAAGATGCGCGATCGCTCGTGCGGCCGCGGCCGCATAAGCAACCAAAAGCCGGGCATTGAGCATCGCAGCTGAAGGCTCCTTTGCACTGCTTCCGACAGGGATGAGGCGCTGCGCGGAAACAAACAGCCCGACATATCCGTCACTGGATATTCGCTTGAGCGCCTGCGCGTCCGACTCCTGCACACGCAATGTGGCTCGGGCGTGGAACTGCACGGACTGGAGAAGCATCGTCTTGCCGCAACCGCGCATCCCGGTCATGATAAGAGGCCCCGGCGCACTTACGCGCTTGATCCAATTGCCATCGGGATCGACGAGCAGCTCCGGCACGTACCAAGCATCCATCGTCTGGGCGTTGAAGGATTCCTCGAAGCGACGAAGCACCAAATTGTTGCGCCAGGGTCGCCAGGGCTGCGCAACCAGATGATACTCGTCGGTGATCAGCCTGACCATATCCTCTGCCGACGGCGGGCGTTGGTTTTCAATGGCTCCCGTAAGTGACTGAGCGATCGACAACAGCTTCAACGCTATCCGTTTTTCGAGGTCGGCGGTGTTGTCGCCGCCTTCCAAAAGTTGGAATGCCATTTTCGTGATGTGGTCGACTATCCAGTGGAGGTCACCGACATAACCGCCTCCCGAACGTCGGTCTTCGGCAACCGATCCCAGGTCGATCGCCATAGCGCGAATTGCGGGCTCGACCGCGTCGCCTCGTCGCCAAGACGCCTTCGGAAGGCGTTGGACCACGATGTTCGCGGCATGAAGGTCGTTATGGTTTTTGAGCCGGACCTCGAATTCCTCTCGCATTCGGAACAGGTCGCAAGCTATCTGCGCCGCCTCCGAAGCGCTCAGGGGCTCCGATCCGTTCAGGTAAGCTTGCAAAGGCTCACCGTCGAGATATTGCAATTCGGCGACGTGGCACGGTATCGTAAGGTCGCCGAAGGTAATGTCGGCTTCGAACAGGTCTTCCACGCCGACAATAAACTCGGAGCCTTCCGCGACCTCGGAGTGACGCGCCACCTCGTCTTCAAACGATTTGTTGAAGTGGCTGTACATCGCCTTTGGCGAGACTTTTAGGACTCTTTGCGCGCGCACCGCGCCCTGTCGCTTTGCGACAAACGCTGCGCCGTAGAAGCCGCGTCCAAGCGATCGCTGGACCTCGAACTTGCCGATCGACTTGGGAACATCGAATAGGGGAAATCCATAAGTGTAGCCGCAATCCGGGCAGCGATCTTCCAGCGCTTTAAGTTCTAGATCCGGCTTGGGGCAATTGAAGCAGCAAAAACGTCCGAGTTCAGGCAATTTCTTCTCCGGTCAAATCGGGCTTGACGATTCCGTTACGTCCTGCCCCGGAAGGAGTACTCAACCAAGTTTGTATGCGAATCGGATTGGTCGCCCCGGTCTGGCCTATCATGATTAGAGACCTTGCGAGTTCGAAGCAATCAGAGTGAGACGACTATTGGACGAATCGACAATTACCGGAGCCACTTATTGTAGCGGCGAGATACGCTGACGCTTAAAATAGAGCGCCGCCGACGCGCTGACAGTAACTTAGACGCAAGACTGATCCTGGCTCGGTCCGCTTCTTCATTCTTGCAGAAGTTGGCTATGCAACCACACACGTGATCGTGCCGCATGCCGCCGATTGACCTATGACGGAAGCAACTCAAAATTTCGTCCCCGACCTAAAGATACTCCCTCCAGAAATCGATATCGTCTGCTTCAAGACCAAGACGGTGTCAACGCCGGAGTAAATTCAAGCAAATTGGCGGAGCAAAGCCAGGCGACTTGCGGCGCTCGCATGGGACCCGCGGTAGCGCGAAGCGCGAGCGGGGGCATGCGGGCGAAGCGATCGGGCAGCGCGCCGTAAGACGCTCGGACCCAAGGTTCTGTCCATTCGTCAAAACGAAGATTGCTGGCTGAACCTGATCGTCAGCCCTTCCGGAAGACTGATTTCCAGAAGCCGTTCCATCTCGTTCCTTCTAAGCCTTTGCCGACGTTATCCATCCCCCGAACAATAACGTACAAGCTACCTGCAATCTGCAGAGCCGACTTTTGGTCGAGCGCGGAATAGTCGAAACTGGGAAGGAAAACAGCGATTGCACCAAAGACACCAAACGAGAATTCGGCGATACCATATGTTAGCCTAAAGCGTTCCCGTAGCCAAAATAATAAGACCCCAAGAACTGGTATCCCTACCACGGTCGCGACGGCTGGAAGGTATTTGGTAAACGCTACAAAATTCCAAGCGTAGTAAGCACCCGCTGCGGCGCAAACCACTGCCGCAATAACGCTCCGCCAGACATAAGCGTTATCCGCCGAGACGACTCTACGGACGGTCTCTTCGGTTTGTGGGTCCGGCGGTATCTCCCGAAGCAAGGCAATCACATCGACTGGGGATTGGGATTGAATGCCGATCTTGGTCAACGCTGCACGCAAAGGCTGGTCGGCAGTCACAACCTCGACCTTAGCCGCACTGCGATCGGCTAAGTGTTTTGCAATCGCTGCGATTTCGATATCAGCCGTATCAAGTCGGAAGGAACTGTCTAGAAGCTCAGACGGCATAGGCGTTTCAGGGTCGAGACCAATCTGGCGTGCGCCTTTGGATATCAGTCGATTGATGATAGCCAACAACTCCTCGCGGCCACCTCGGTCTCGGCGGAAAAAAAGTTCTCGCAGGACCGGGGACGGAAACACGAGTCGTGACGGCTCGACTCTCGCCATAATTTCTGGGTTACGGACAATGACATTGGTGTCGAGGACGTAGATGGTTTCGGTCTCTTGTGCGCGCATCGTCGTTTGCCCTTATCGATTGCTAGCGCAAAGAGCATTTGAAGCTTGAGCGTAACTGATGATTGCGGTGCGTTGCACTTCAGCCACCGCGCTGCTCGCGAGATCAAATATTATAAACATAAACAACCTCTTAGGACTTCAGCGGAGCGCACGCCATTGGTTCGAGTCCCTTCAAGGCGGTCACCTTCAACCCTGGCCAACTCATTTCTTCGAGACGGCGTTCGCCTTGGGGTCACCGTGGCATATATAAGACATAAGCGGCCCAAGGATCGAACGACCGCATTCGCTGTTAAACGTGCTGGCTATCCGGGAGGAGGGTTTACTTACAGCGCCCGACAAGCTTTTGTAGCTGCGCAGTGAGGCCCCGGCGTTATTGCGAGCGAAAGAAGCTATGTTCTATAGTGGCCCGCTGATACATTGTTTCCAGTTCTGAACTACCGTGCGGGGTGGGTCAAAATGTCAGTTTCTAGTGGTGAGGGGCAATCAAGATTTGCCCAAGGTCGGCTTGCCGACCCAAAATCTGTTGGGAAACCGGTCCAGCCTGAACATGATGCGGCCGCTTTCCTCGCCGCGATCGTGGAATCCTCGGAAGACGCGATTGTCAGCAAAAGTCTCTCCGGAATCATCACGACCTGGAACAAGGGCGCGGAACGCCTTTTTGGTTACACGGCAGAAGAGGCGATCGGCCAGCCGATCACAATAGTTATCCCCGACGACAGGCTCGACGAGGAGCCCGCAATCCTGGCCCGAATCCGTGCAGGTGAACGTGTTGACCATTTCGAGACGGTACGAAGGCACAAGGACGGCAGCTTGATCGATATATCGCTTACCATCTCGCCAATAGGGGATGGCAACGGAAAGGTTATCGGCGCCTCGAAGATCGCCAGAAACATATCCGAAAGAAAGCGGGCCGCCGAGCACCAGGAACTTCTCCTCCGCGAGATGCATCATCGCGTGAAGAACCTATTCGCCATAACAAGCGGCCTCATTGGTCTTGCAGCGAGGTCGGCGCAAACGCCCGCCGATTTGGCCACGCGCATGAGGGACAGGTTGATGGCTCTGTCGCGGGCGCACGAGATGACGCTGCCTGCACTGGGCCACCAGGATAGGGTCGGCGACAGGCAGGCTACTCTGTTTCAGCTTTTGTCGAATATTCTCGCGCCCTATGGCCAGGAGGGCTCAGATCAGTGGCAGCTCTACGGACGCGATGTCGAGATCAGCCGCGAGAAAATCACCAACCTCGCGCTTCTATTCCACGAATTCGCGACGAACGCGGCAAAATATGGCGCGCTATCAATTGAAGATGGAAGATTGTCCATCACGGTTACGATCGAAGGAGAGGCTGTCAACATCGTCTGGCTAGAGAGTAATTCGCCTCCACAGGATGGAGCCGAGCGTGGCGCGACTGGTTTCGGGGCCAGGCTTGAGCAGATAATGGGACAGAGCCTGAATCTGAACATCACGCGCGAATGGCTACCCGATGGGCTCTGCATCCGCCTGTCGGCGCCCTTCGATGCCATCGGCGGGTAGCGCTTATTTTGGTATAAACAATTGCTTTGGGCGTCTGTTGGCATTCAACGGTTCGCATCCGGCCTTTGCCTGGGGATTGCGCCGCTCATTGACCGCATCCCTCCAACCGGTGGGCAAATCACCAACCGGGCGGGATTATATTCCGAAGCGAGCTTCCGCGCTATTTTGCTGCGCTCGCCCGATCTAAATGCCTTTTGTAGTGTCGTTCTCCCTTGTCACAACCGAAACACTACGCTCCGACAAAGCATCAACGACTAAAAGCCCATCTTTGACCGGATTCTGCCCCCGGCATTCAATGCCAGCGCTCGACGAGCCCCGCTGACGAACCTTGAATGGGATCGGTAACCGGCGCTGGCAATGACGAAATCATAGCCAGGATGTCGGTCGTGGCAGCGTCGGTCTGAATGTCGGCATGCTGACCTTCCGGATAAGCGCCGATAACCTCGAAGTCTGAGGAGCAGCCAAGATTCTGGTGGCCTGTGCCAGCGGGAAGGATCAAGCAGTCTCCCATTGAGACCTCGATCGGCTGTCCTTCCGGGCCGCCGATCAGCAAAGTGGGGCTGCCACATCCGACACCCAGAACCTCGTGGGCTCCGGAATGGTAATGCTGATAATCAAAGACGCCGTCTCTCCAAATGCCAGTCCATCCGTTCATGGCGAACAGGGTCTCGAAATCTGCTGACGATCCTCCGGTCGGAAAAGCATCCCTGTAAATTAAAACAGGGAACCGCTGGTTGTTCGGTACCCAGCCACTCGGCGGAAAGATGATTTCCTCGATATTCATGCAGGACTTTCCTCCATGAGTCTGGGTGATGAGCTTGCACCGATTGAGATTTTCTTCGTCATTTAGATGCTGGCTCGTCTCTTTCGTCATTGATCGACGGCAGGAAAGTCTGGACGTCGCGCTTTTCCCGGTCGGATAGGCAGGCGATTTGCTCTTTCCAGAACCTGGCGGCTTCTGGAGGATCTCCTTTCCAATCGCGCGACGAGCCAAGGTTGTCGTCGATTACGGCGAGGCGACGACCGCCGAGACGCAGATATTCTTCAGCAAGGTTTTTCGATGCGTTTTTCATTTGATCCCTCATCTCCTTCGTGGGCTGCTTGAGGTAAACTTTAGCGCATGCGAGTGGTTCCCTTATCATCCCAGCCCGGACCGCCGGAGAATAACCGAGCCGGTGCGCACGGCAAAATATGGTCGAGCATGACGATTGACCTTTATAGTGTGATGGCTCCGCTTGCAGACGCCCTATCGCTGAGGAAAATGCCGCCGATCTCGACCGGACGCAGCACTTCTAACGATTGGCCACGGTGTGTCTGGCCAACGGAAACCCGGAGTTTGCGCCCGGTTCCCATCTGGCTTTCTAATCGCGGTGCTCCGGCATCGCCTTTAGTTGATCCTTGGTCCAAGATGTCACGCCGTGGATCTCGCCGCTTTCGTCGCGCATGAAATCGAGATCGGTCACTCGAACCGATACCGGCTTTGCCCCGATGCCAAGGAAGCCGCCGACGTCGATCACGACGCTGCTGCCAATGCCGGCACCATGCACGTGATCAACCGTACCAACCTTGTGGTCATCGGCTCCATAGATCGATGTGCCTTCCAGATTGGCTTGTGTGAGTTCATCTTCAGTTAGTCGTATGTGATTGCTGTGATCCATGGGTTATTCCTCCGTTTGATTTCGTATTGAATGCTGATTGCTCTCAACCTGTTTCCGCTCGGCAGTTGCCGTCCGCCGAGCAAACTTCCTAGTGGTGCGCGTGATGGGCGGCATTGCGCTTGCGGGTCGCCGCCGCCTTCTTCGCCGACGTTGAACGCTCGGCGGCGGTGCGCGCCGCAGCAGGCCTTGCCACCTTTTTCGCCGCCTTTGTGCGCGGCGGGATGGCCGGTGCGTTTGCCTTGTCCGGCTCCGCCGGCCTTCTTGCCGCCGCCATCGTCTTTATTGACGGTTGCCCAGGCTCTCCGCTCTGCTTCTTTCTCCGATACTCCCCGATCCTCATAGCTTTCAGCGATGTGATCGGCCTTGCGTTCCTGCTTGTCCGTGTATTTGGATTTATCGCCACGAGGCATGGCATTTCCTCCTCTGTTTGATCTTGAGAACGAACGGCCGTGGGGAAGCTTTGTTCCCAAACCGCGGCGTGCAGGGAACAAGCCGTGATCGCGCGCGTTCGCCAACATGTCAGCCTGAGGAAACAGCAACAGAAATCGGTGGATCATGAAGGACCAAACGACTTTAAACGACCCTCGCAAACTCTATCCTGCGCCGCCCTTCTCGTACCAGCCACAAGGAGCACCCGGCCTTGCTCGCAAGATGGAGCCCGTTCCCGACCATGGTGAAGAGAGTTATCGGGGTTCCAGCAAACTCGTTGGCCGAAAGGGCCTGGTGACTGGTGGCGATTCCGGAATTGGTCGCGCGGCAGCGATTGCTTTTGCCCGCGAAGGCGCCGACGTCGCTATCTCCTATCTCCCAGATGAGGAGTCGGATGCAAGAGAGGTGATCCAGCTGATCGAGGCAGAAGGCCGCAAGGCGGTCGCGCTCCCAGGCGACATCAAGCAAGAAGCCTGGTGCCGCGATTTGGTTGAGAAGGCGGTTTCAGATTTGGGCGGTCTCGATATCCTGGTCGTCAACGCTGGCCGGCAGCAATACCGCGAAACGATCGAGGAGCTGTCGACAGAGGACTTCGACAAGACGATGAAGACCAATCTGTATGCGCTGCACTGGATTGCGCAGGCTGCAGTGCCTCATTTGCCTTCGGGCGCGTCGGTTATTACGACCGCCTCTATCCAAGCATACCAGCCATCGCCAATCTTGCTCGACTATGCGACCACGAAGGCCGGCATCGTCGCCTATACGAAAGCGCTTGCCAAGCAGTTGATCGAACGCGGTATTCGAGCCAACGTAGTCGCACCCGGACCAGTCTGGACGGTACTTCAGCCAAGTGGGGGCCAACCCGACGCAAAGGTCGAGAACTTCGGCAAGGACAGCGATTTCGGTCGGCCTGGCCAACCCGTGGAGTTGGCGCCTGTGTTTGTCCTTCTCGCCTCTCAAGAGGCGAGCTTCATCAATGGCGAGGTCTATGGCGTTACCGGCGGAAAGGGCGTTGCATGATCAGGAGGGACGTGTGGCAAGCAACGAACACCCTGTTCTGTCCGAACAGGTGCCTCGTTTGCGGTCCAGCGCTTGAAGTTCTCACCCTCAGCGTCACCTCTTTCCAACGTCATTCTCCGAAAAAAAGGGCCCGGGCTGAAGCCGGGCCGAAGTTGTGGGAGCGAGTTGACCGGAAGGGATTAATGACTCGCGCAGACTTAACGGGCGCAGCTTCGAATAGTTCCTCGCTTCCTCGACGCGAGTACATTTGATTGGCCTATCATTTCCCACGCGCGCCGTTCCACATTAAAGCAGAGCTGTCACCAGTGAACGGGCTGGCGCTACGCGTCGGGCGGAATGTGGGAATCCACCCGGCATCGAAGTCCTGTTCGGCAGGCATTGCGCCACTCCTTTTGAAATCTTTGCGACCGAGGTTGAACATATACAGGTTCCCACTCAGCTCACGCCTAAGCTCGGGATCACCGTGGGGTGTAAGCTACCGATCATCGAGGTCAATCCAGACAGGCGCGTGATCGCTCGTGTGCCCCCAGGCACGCGCGAACTT
The DNA here is from genome assembly GCF_051811145.1 of Rhizobium sp. 11_C7_N12_5. Lineage (NCBI taxonomy): Bacteria > Pseudomonadati > Pseudomonadota > Alphaproteobacteria > Hyphomicrobiales > Rhizobiaceae > Rhizobium > Rhizobium sp. 11_C7_N12_5. Next base: position 185,762 of record NZ_JBPWPY010000004.1, on the reverse strand, counting down.
ATCGACGCCAGCCGCTATCAGCCGTTCGCGCAGGGAAGGGCTCAGCAGAAAATGGTCTATGCGCAGACCGGCATCACGGGCGAAGGCGTTCCGGAAATACTTCCAGAACGTATAAATCCGCTCGTCTGGATGCAGTGATCGGATAGCATCCGTCCAGCCCATGGCGACGAGTTCGGCATAGGCGGCGCGTACTTCCGGCCGGAACAGGGCATCATCCCGCCAGCGCTCCGGGGCATAGACGTCGAGATCGGTCGGCATGACGTTGAAGTCACCGACAAGGGCGACCGGCACCTCGAGTTCGAACAGCTCCGCAGCATACGACTGCAAGCGCTCAAACCAACGGAGCTTGTAGTCGAACTTGAGGCCTGGCGCGGGATTACCGTTCGGAAGATAAAGACAGCCCACGATGATGCCATCGATCGCCGCCTCGATGTAGCGGCTGTGACCGTCGTCGGGGTCGCCGGGAAGTCCGCGGCGGGTTTCGCGCAGGTCCTGATCGCGGGCGAGGATCGCCACGCCGTTCCAAGATTTCTGGCCGTGCCAGATGGCGCCATAGCCGGCACGTTCGATCTCGCGCCGGGGAAACTTCTCGTCTGGCGCCTTCAGCTCCTGCAGGCAGACAATATCCGGCTTCGCCTCGTCCAGCCACCGAAGCAGCACGTTGAGGCGGCCGTTGACGCCATTGACATTGTAGGTGGCGAGCTTCACCGGCTTGATCAGCGTTTGTGGTCGCCCTTATCACGGCGGACGTAGCGTTTGTCGGTACCGGTGTCGATCAGTTTGCGCTTGGTCATGGCAGGAGTCCTTCTCGTTGCTGCATGGCTAAACGCGCGTGGCTTCCAAAAGATGCATGCAAATCAGGCGTCTAGATGCGGCTCGCAAGAGGCGAGCGTCCGAGGGGCTAAGCCATTGAAAAATGATTCGTTTCGACATGGAACAATTCCTTGCTGATTCGCTTGAATCGCATGGGTTGTGTCAGGAGTTGGCGTCATGGTTGCCCCGAGAGCGAATTGGAAAGGCTTCATCAAGTTCGGAGAGGTTGCTTGTCCGGTGGCGCTCTACACAGCGGCATCAACGTCGGAGCGGATTGCGTTCAACACGCTTAACCGCAAGACCGGCAATCGGGTGAAGCGCGAGTTCCTGGATACCGAGACCGGCGATCCTGTCGAACGTGACGACCAGGTCAAAGGCTACGAGATCGAAAATGGCCAGTATATCATCCTTGAGCCGGACGAGGTCGCGGCCGCGGTGCCCGACAGCGACAAGACGCTGAAGATCGATGCGTTCATCCCCTGCAAGGAAGTCGACGACGTCTATTTTGACAAACCGTATTATCTTGCACCCGACAAGATGGGCACCGATGCATTTGTGCTGCTGCGGGACGGCATGAAAAAAGCGAAAGTCGCCGCCATTGCGCGCACTGTCCTCTTTCGTCGCATGCGCACGGTGCTGATCCGGCCGCACGGCAAGGGCCTGATCGCCACGACGCTCAACTTCGACTACGAGGTGCGCTCGTCGACCGAGGCCTTCGAGGAGCTACCGGATTTGAAGATCCAGGGCGAAATGCTGGAGCTCGCCGAGCACATCATCGGCACCAAAAAGGGCAGCTTCGACGCCAGCACATTCGACGATCGCTACGAGGCGGCCGTTGCCGAGCTGGTGAAGGCGAAAATCGAAGGGCGATCGCTGCCCAAGAAGAAAGCGCCGGTCGCATCGAAACCGAGCGATCTGCTGCAGGCTCTTCGGGAGAGCGCCGGTATCGGCGGCAAGACGGGATCGAAGCCCACTGCCGCCAACGCCAATAAAAGTGCCAGCCGGCAAAAGGCGACAAAGCCCGCAGCCGCCACCAAGGCGAAACGGGCCGCTGCAACTGCCCGCCGTGCCAGTTGATTGGAGGATACCATGGCTCTTCGCCCCCACTGGAAAGGCTATCTGAAGCTGTCACTGGTCACCTGTCCGGTGCAGATGATGCCGGCAACCTCCGAAAACGACAAGGTTCGCTTCCATACCCTCAATCGCGAGACCCAAAACCGCGTGGTCAGCCGCTATGTCGATTCCGTCACCGGCAAGGAGGTCAAGGAAGAGGACGAGGTCAAGGGCTACCAGCGCGGCGAGAATGACTATGTCATGCTGGAAGACGAGGAACTCGAAAACGTTGCACTCGACAGCACGAAGACCATCGATATCTCTATCTTCACGCCGCGTGACGGTATCGAATGGATCTGGCTCGATACGCCCTATTATCTCTCGCCGAACGATCCTGTTGGCCAGGAAGCGTTCTCGGTCATCCGGGACGCGATGGAAGCCCAGGACATGGTCGGCATTTCCCGGCTGGTCATCGCCCGCCGGGAGCGCGCCGTCATGCTTGAGCCGCGCGGCAAGGGTATCGTGCTTTGGACATTGCGCTACGGGGATGAAGTCCGTGACGAGGACACCTATTTTGCGGGCATCGGCGACAAATCGGCGGATTCGGACATGATGCCCTTGGTGCAGCAACTGATCAAAAAGCAGACCCAGCACTGGAACCCGAAAATGGTGAGCGACCCGGTTCAGGACCGTCTGCTCGATATCATCGCCGAGAAGAAAAAGGCGCTGAAGAAGCCATCGAAGGCCAAAGCCAAAGCGCCGGCGTCAGCGCCTCCTCCGAGCAACGTTATCAACATCATGGATGCCCTGAAGAAGTCGGTCGCCGCCGAAACTCGGGCGGGCAAATGAGTAGACACGCCAAGCCCCTGTTGCAGGACGGCAGCCTTACCGCAAAATCCCAACCGCGACGCAAAAGAAACCCGGCGCAGCCGAACCTTCCCTTCGAACCGATGCCAGACCGCATCGAGCCTTGCCTGGCGTTGCTGAAGACCATGCCACCGTCCGGCCCCGACTGGGCCTACGAAATCAAATGGGACGGCTATCGCCTCGCTATCCATATCGAGCCCAATGGCGTGCTGATTCTCACCCGCGGCGGTCACGACTGGACACATCGGTTTCCCGCGATTGCGGCGGCTGCCAAAGAGCTCGGAGTCGGGACGGCAATCCTGGATGGCGAAGTTGTGGTTCTCAATGCCCAGGGCCGCTCGGACTTCGGCGCCCTGCAGCGCTCGCTCGGCGGGCGCGGCGGCAAACGAGCATCGAGCGAATCCGTCCTATTTGCCTTCGATCTTTTGTATTTCGACGGGCATGATCTAACAAAAACCGAACTCTCGGTGCGCCGGCATCTGCTCACTGACCTGCTCGATGGTGCGGTCGGCGCGATCCAGCTTTCCGAGGAGGTGCAAGGTGATGGCGCCGAGCTCCTCGACAATGCCCGTTCGCTTGGACTGGAAGGCATCATCGCCAAACATCGCGACAGTCCCTATCGCTCGGGCCGGACAGGAGATTGGCTGAAGATCAAATGCGTGCAAAGCGAGAGTTTCATGATCGTCGGCTACGAGCAGTCGGCGGTTGCCCGCGGCGGGATCGGCAGCCTGCTACTGGCAGCTCGCCGCGACCACGATTGGGTCTATGTCGGCGCCGTCGGCACGGGCTTCAAGGAAAAAGATGCGGCGTATCTGAAGAAGACGCTCGACAAACTGAAGACGAGGACGCCGGTCGTGCCGCTGAAGGGTAAGAACTACGTCTTCGCGCAGCCGACGCTGATCGCCGAGATCGAATTCCGTGGCTGGACCGACGACGGCAATCTGCGGCGCGCATCTTACAAAGGGCTGCGCGATATCCAGGACAATGCCGCTGTTTATGAACTCGACTGAGCAATGGGTTTCAGCCCGTCGGCGCGGCCTTAAATTTTTTCGGACGGCGCTCTTGAATCCTAAATTCTCAAAAACCAAATCGATTGCGGCCAGCCGCTGATGAAGGGCTGGCCTTGCTGGAGGCGCCGTCTTTCGGCGCTTCCGTACCCCATGTTGCTTCAAGGAGGATATGGCTATGGCAACATCTTACGACTACGCACCTCTCTTCCGCTCGAGCGTCGGCTTTGACCGGGTCTTCAATCTTCTGGAAAATGCCCAGCGCGCTCGGTCGATCAGCGACTGGCCGCCCTATGACATCGTCAAGACCGGCGATGACGGCTACCGGATTTCCATCGCGGTGGCTGGCTTCGCCCAGGGCGATCTCGACCTCACCTTCCAGTCGAATCTGCTGACCGTCACCGGCAAGAAGCAGGAAGCTGCAAACGAAGGCTACCTGCATCGCGGCATTGCCGGCCGGCCGTTCGAACACCGGTTCGAGCTGGCCGATCATGTCAGGGTGAACGGAGCGGATCTGAGCAATGGTCTGCTGTCGATCGACTTGGTTCGTGAGATCCCAGAGGAAATGAAGCCGCGGAAAATCACCATCGAGAGCGGCCCGACTTTGACCTCTGCTGCTCCGGCGCAGATCGAAGCGCAGAAGGCGGCTTAATCGACATTGTCCGCTCAAAGAGGGCGCCGTTGCGACGGCGCCCATCGACATTCCGGGTTGGAAAGGAGAGAGCGATGAAACCCGATATGTTCAGACAGCCTGTTTCTATTCTTGTCGGCCTCGGCTTTCCGGCAGAGGTCCGCAGTGTCATGGACGCCTACCGGCACCTCGTCGATTGGCCGGCCTCACAGAGGGATGGCGCGCATTCCGTCGCGCTCAAGGCATGCAGTGCCGCGCTACGCGGTGAGATCGAAGCCGAGACCGCGCGCGGCCTGTTTGCCGCCTTCGCTGAGAAGCACGATCTGCTGGCGCCGGAAACCAATGTGATCGCTGCGGCGCGCTTGCGGCGAGACAAGGATCCGCACGTTCTGTGAGGTGGTCGGATGATGCACGATATACTTCAGCAGGTCGCCAACAATGCGATGGCAGTGGGACCAGCGGTCCTGCTTCAGGGCAGGCAGTTTCGGAGGCCAATCGACGTGGTGAGAGCACCAGCTCTTTCCGTGGACGACAAGCGGGCGATCCTCGCCGCCTGGGCGTCGGACTTTTACGCTGTCAATTCAAAACCTGCCCTCCGCCAGGTGCCAGGAACACCAGAGCCGGTCCCGATCGATGAAGTGCAGGCTGCCCTCAGAGAACTCGATCGCCGTTATGGTATCTGATGGATCGTAGGTGAGCCGGCAGTCCGGCCGCCGGTAGAATTAGCAAGGAACTGCACCCTGCGGTGCGACGACCATTGTCATCCGGCCGTTGCGCGCGCATTCGATGGCGATATGGTCCGCCTCCTGTATTTGGCGTCGCGTCGCGCGGTTCGCAGTTCGTCCAAGGTCGCTAACCACCAGCCGCGTTGCAGATCTTGAGGTCCCGGAGATGTTCGTGCCGGCCGTGTGATCACCAATTCTTCCAGCGTTCCCGGTCGCCACGACGCCCAGACATACTCGTCACCTCGCGCTGCCGGAAAGTAAAACGAGTCGACAGTCGCGGTATCTGCCAACTCACCGTCCGTACCAGTGAAGAAAACGACGCCGATATGTGTGCTGATGGCACGCTCCACCGGCGGGCCATCATTGGCTGGGACGGGGTACCGTTTCCGTCGGCGCTCCTTCGTCCGTGCCTTCGACGCCTTGTCTTCCTTGGTACCCCTGATCGCTTCACGCTGCGCCTTCCGCACCTCCGGTTCATTGCGTTTGGCGGCAATCTCTATTGCCGGCCACCGCCGGCGGAGTTCGGCGAACGAACGGTAAGGAACCGTCCAGAGGCGTCGGTCCGCATCCCAGCGCGCAAAGGGAATTTCTCGGATTTCGTTGATGACGGTGCGCGAATAGGATGTCCGGATCTGAAAGGAAGATGGGCCTGCTTCCAGATAGCTGCTCTCGATCGGATCGAATACGAAGGCATCTCTGCCCTTCTCGTCGGCGAATGCCTCGGCCTCGGCCTCCATCTCTGCAAGCCAACGACCAATACGCCTCCCGGCCGTTCGCCCCGGCACAAACCAGGCATTAAGGCGATCGCTCCATCGCGCGCGCGGAAACGCTTTGCGAAAGCGCTGCACCGTTATGCGATCGTGGGGCAGCTCCGTCGTCGCGCCGTCGCGCGGCGTTGGGGGAGCATCGCTGTCCGATTTTTGTTCCATTATGCTGTAACGCCGAATTGCCAATTCAGGTTCAGTCGTATTGCGGCGCCGATCACTCAGGCAGCCTGCTTCCGCGCCTTGGCAAGCCGCTTGATCGCCTGTTCGAGCGATCGCTGCCCATCGCAATAATCCTGCCAGGCGCTTGTCTTCGCCAGTAGCGCTGGCACAGTGCGAATGGTAAAGCGCTTCGGATCGAGATCCGCCTTCACCTGGCTCCAGGTCAGCGGCATCGACACCGTGGCGCCCGATCGGGCGCGCGGCGACAGCGGCGCGACCGCCGTCGCCATCCGATCGTTGCGCAGGTAGTCCAGAAAGATGCGGCCGTTGCGCTGCTTCTTGGCCATCTTGATCAGATAGAGCTCGGGGTTTTCACGCGCCATCTGCAGGCACACGTCATGCGCAAAACCTTTTGCCTCCGGCCATGCGAGTTTCTTGCCCTTCGTTACCGCTAGCGGCGTCACCACATGCAGCCCTTTGCCGCCCGTGGTCTTGCAGAAGCTGACGAGCCCAAGTTCTTCCAGCCGATCACGCATCTCGCGGGCGGCTTCGACGACGGCGGAGAAGGGGACGTCCGGACCCGGATCGAGATCGAAGACCAAGCGACCCGGAACTTCGGGCAGCTTCGGTTCGCAATTCCAGGGATGAAGCTCTACGCCGCCGATCTGGGCGATCGCCGCGAGACCTTCGACGCGATCAATCTGCAGGTAGGGCTTCTTGTCTCCGAACACGGTCACCAATTCGAGCAGGTTCGAGGTGCCTGGCATCGCGTGGCGCTGGAAGAACTGCTCGCCGCCGATACCATCGGGGGTTCGGATGATCGAACACGGCCGTCCCTTGAGATGATCGATCAGCCAAGGGCCAACGGCTTCGTAATATTGCGCGAGATGGACCTTGGTCACCGGCTTGTCGTCGCCGGCATCCGGCCAAAGCGGCTTCTCCGGATTAGAGATCAATACGCCCATCACATTTGCCTTGCCGCCCTTTCGGAACGACTTCGTCAGCGCTTTGGCGTCAGCCTCCGGATCTGGCACGTCCGCTTCAACAGGCGAGGCAGGTTTTTCGGCGACGACCTCGTTGGCAGGCTTATCTTCGCGCAAGCCTTTGAAGGCCGCTTGCCGAACCAGGCCATCGGCTGTCCAACCCGCGAACTGGATCTCCGCGACCAGCTCCGGCTTCAGCCAGACGATGTCAGGATCCTTCTTCGGCGCGCCGATGCCTGTGAACGGTGATTTGCTGGTTTCCAGTTCCTGGAGCCTCGGCAAAATCGTGTCGACGACCTTTGCACCATAGCCTGTTCCGACCCGGCCGACATAGGCGAAGTGGTCGCCGCGGTTGACGCCGACCAACAGCGAGCGGAATTTGCCATTCGTCCTGGCGTAGGCACCGATCACCACTTCGTGGCCGGCCCGGCATTTGGACTTGGCCCAGGTTTCGGTGCGGCCGGATTGATAGGGAGCATCAGCCTGCTTCGAGACGATGCCTTCAAGGGAAAGCTTGCAGGCAGACCTGAGAACCGCATCGCCACCGGTCTCGAAATGCTCGACGAACCGCAGGCGTGGATCGTCGCCGGCGTCATCAAGCAACTTCTGCAGCCGTTCCTTCCGCTCGGTGAGCGGAAGTTGACGGAGATCCTCATCGCCGTCGAACAGCAGGTCGAACGCGAAGTAGACCAGGGCGTTGGTTTTTCCTTCTGACAGCGCTGCCTGGAGCGCGGCGAAGTCCGGTGCACCGTGTTCATCAAGAGCGCAGATCTCGCCATCGATAATGGCATCGGGCAGATTTGCGGCCGAAGCATCAATGGCCGGATATTTGTCGGTCCAGTCGAGGCCCTTGCGCGTCTTCAGCGTCACCTCGCCGTTTTCGATACGCATCTGGACGCGGTAGCCATCGAACTTGATCTCGTGGATCCAGCCATCGGCCGTGGGCGGACGCTCGCGCGTTTCGCACAGCTGCGGCGCGATAAAGTCGGGCATGGCGGACTTTGCTGCCTTGGTCGGCGCCGGCTTCTTCTTGGTTTTAATTTCGGCTTTGCGTTCTTCTGCTGCAAGACCTTGGGTGCTATCCCAGACCGCGTCCGCTTGGACTTCGCCACTCTCAATCATAAACGGTTTCGGCTTTTTGCCCTTGCCGGCCGCGATCGCTTCCATCGTTCGGCCGGAGGCGACAGAGGTCACGTTCTTTTCCAAAATGGATGCGCCGTTTTCCTCGACCGAGAAGTCATCGTGATGCTTGATCAGCAGCCAGTTGGTGCGTTTGCCACCGTCCCGATCACTGCGCATGCGCACGAGAACGAACGATCCGTGCAGCCGTTCGCCCTCCAGTGTGAACTTGAAGTCGCCCTTGGCGAGAGCCTGCTCGGGGCTTTTGTTGCCCTCCGGCTCCCAGTAGCCGCGGTCCCAGAGCATGACCGTGCCACCGCCATATTGGCCTTTCGGGATTGTCCCTTCGAAATCGCCGTAGTCGAGCGGGTGATCCTCTACTTCGACTGCGAGCCGCTTGTCATGCGGATCAAGCGATGGTCCCTTGGTAACCGCCCAGGATTTGAACACCCCATCAAGCTCCAGACGAAGATCGTAATGCAATCGCGTCGCGTCATGTTTCTGGATGACGAAGCGGCGGCGGTTCGACGCTTTCAAGGTCTCCCGGCCGCTCGGCTCCTTCGTCTTCTTGAAATCGCGCTTTTGCTTGTAGGTCGAGAGCTTGTCGCTGGCCATGGCAGTCCCCGATACACGTCCGCCTCCCGCGTCGAATGACGACGGGGCTGAGGCACGGGCCGGACAGGTGGGACGCTCGACTGCCGTTTCGTTAGCCGCAAGGAGAAACCGGAAAAATCCTCACGTTCGTCATCCCTGTCACGTCCGGTTGACACGACACGCGACCTCGCAAGTGAGAAGTGTCCAACGCATATTTTGTTCCCGATCGGCTTGCGGGGCGGTCATGTCCTGCGCTTCGTTAGCCAGATCCCATCCAAGTCACGCACCAATCGCCACCGCCTGGCGCTCACGCGCGTGCCTTTCGCGGTGCGATAGTCCGGGATGTCGAGATCAATGTTCTCTTTCTCCCGGTGCCACGTCGAGAGCACCGTCGTTCCATCGGAGAACTCGACGAGACATACCGGCTGGGTTGCGCCGTCGTCATCGACCGTAACGCGCCCATTGGGGAAAGCATGGCTATAAGGGAAGAGAAAGCGCATCAGTCGGCGCAGGCGTCCCGTTCGAGGATGGCGATTGGCCGATCGTGAGAGGATACAATGTCCGGAACCGGCGCCATCGTCAGCATGGTGAAGGCTTGCCTCATATCATCCGTCTCGCCCAGATGCCACGATATAGCAACTCCAATACGGCGGGACCGGAGATTTTTCGACCTCCAGCAAGTCGACACGCGCTTTGTTTGCACGCGGAGTGCGGAATGTGCCGTTGCGTGGAAATCGACGCTGCCGCTAGTGAAGGTGGCTAAGTAGGATCATTGATGGCATGGCCAGAGCTGCCAACGTAATTGTCGCAGAAAACACAATTTTAAGCGCTTTGACCCGTCGCGTTCTGACGCCACTCCAATCGTAGGCCACCGTTGCCCCTCCCTCGCATCACCATGGATTCGCAAATTAGCCACCGTTTCGCCTTCCTGCAAGGGAGCCGAGAGCATCACTCACGAAGGAAAATACCATTGGGCTCGTCTGAACGGTCCTGCGCGCCTGTTCTCTGTTGGTCGCCTATTCCGCAAGTCAATTGACAATCAAAGCCAAGTTCATGAACCAGTATCCTCCAACAGTCGATCGATGAGATCGGATTCGCTGCATTGAGCTGTCGACAGACCGCACGCTACAGCAAGTCTGATGGGCTGACTAATTCGCCTTCCTTCGTCACAATGTTCGACCCATATTTCTCGCGCGATGCAACGATCAGCGCATCATCGGGTAACGGACGAGCAAGATCCTTCGCCTCATCCCACGGTGCGGTCATCCAAATGTCGGTCTCTTCCTTCGTCAGCAGCAGCACCGGCATTGCCTTGTCGTGGATTGGCTTCACGAGATTGTTGGGATCGGTGGTCAGGAAGCCATAGAGATCGTCAGTCGTCAGCCCATCCTTGACCTTGCGCACCGATGTCCATTGCGGAACATGGATGCCGGCAAAAAACATCAGGGGCTTGCTGTCGTCGCGGGCAAACCATGCATTCGGAACATTGCCGCCATCCTGCTGGCTTGCCGGATCCGGTTCGGCAAAGCTGGTGACCGGCACCAGGCACCGGTTCTCGACCCCGAACCAGCGTTTCCAGTGCGGAAGCTTGAAATTGCGGACATTGGTGAGGCCGCGATCTGCCTGATCGCGTAACAGAGCATCGAAGTCTACCTCCGCGCCCTTCGCCCGCAGTTTTTCGGCCTTGGCTTGGGCTGCCTTTTCAAGGACGAACCTCGGCGAGGGAAGGCCCCAGCGGGCATGCACCAGCTGCTTCTTGCCCTCGGCAGTGTTTCGGATGATCGGCCCCATCTGGTCAGGGTTCATCTGATAGGCCGGCATGAGATTGATCATGCTCTCGGCGTCCTGGGCCCACTTGTTCACCCAGTCCTTGTCTTCCATGCGGTACAGATTGCACATCGGCAGGCCGTCTCCGTGAAGGGTGCTGATATCGTAACCGATGCGTTCGGAAGATGCCAACTGCAGCTAGCCGGCTCATTGCTCTCGAATTTTTCGCATTTGCGGGCGAGTGGCACTTAGCGGCCATCTCCATGATTCCCCATGCAAATCCCGAACCCCACTAAAATAGGGGGATATCTCTCCCATTTTTGGCCGCTTGACTCATGGGTCGAAACAGAACAGATAGTGAACATATGCATTGAGCCGGATCACATCGATGCCCAACACGACCTCATAGGGACCCGTGAATGACGACTGCTGCCCGCGAAAGGGTGATTTTGGATCTGCGCGACCGCATCGCTGCGCTTGAGGGTGGTGCTGCGAGAAGTCGTGGCTGTCTTGCCTTCGGCGTGCCGGAGATCGATGCCGTGTTGCCGGGTGGGGGTCTGGCCTATGGCGCCTTGCATGAGTTTGCCGGTGGTGGGGCGGGGACCGTCGATGGCGCGGCAGCCGCCCTTTGCGTGGCCGGGATCGCGGCAAGGACCAAGGGCCAGATCCTCTGGTGCCTGACGCGCCCGGACCTGTTCTTTCCGGCACTCGCCCAATCCGGCCTTCATCCCGATCGGGTGGTGTTCGTCGAGGCCGACAAGGAGCAGGACGTGCTCGCCAGCATGGAGGAGGGGCTTGGCTATGGCGGCCTTGGCGCCGTCGTCGGCGAACTGGTCCGCCTTCCGATGACAGCATCGAGACGCCTGCAGCTTACCGCCGAAAAAACCGGGACGATGTGCCTGGTGGTCAGGCGCTGGCGACGCCAGACGGAGGCGTCGGATTTCGGGCAACCGACGGCATCGACGACGCGGTGGCGGGTGAGCGTGCTGCCATCGGAAGAACTTCCGGTTCCAGGCATCGGGCGGTCGCGATGGCTGCTGGAGCTGCTCAGAGTAAAGGCGGGTGAGTGCGCTGAGTTTGTCGTAGGAGCGTGCGATGCCACGGGTCGTATCCATCTATCTGCCGGAACTGACGATCGAGCGGATCAGGCGGACGGATGGCGCAAAAGAACTGTCGCTTGATCATCCGCTTGTCGTGGTCGCCAGGAGTGGCTCCAAGCGCTGGATCTCTGCGGCCGACATAAAAGCCCGGGAAGCCGGTATCCGCGTGGGAATGCCGGCCGCCAAGGCGCAGGCGATCGTGCGCGGCCTGCAGATGATCGATGCGGATCCTGCTGCCGATACGGCAGCCCTTGAGCGCATCACGCTCTGGGCCCTCACGCATTATTCTCCAATCGTTGCCATGGATGCGCCCGATGGCATCGTCATGGATACCGAAGGCGCCGATCATCTCCAGGGTGGAGAGGCGCTGATGCTGTCCGGCATCGTCAACCGGTTTCATGCAAGGGGACTGACGGCGCGCGTTGTTGTCGCCGACAGTTGGGGTGCCGCGCATGCCGTGGCGCGAGCAGGAAGCCATGATACCGTCATCGTGCCGCACGGTGAGATCGCGCGGTTCGTCGAGCGGCTGCCGCTCTCGTTTCTTCGGCTAGTGCCCGAGATCGTCACGAGCCTGCGAACCCTCGGTTTCCAGAGGATCGGGGAGCTTGCAGCCACGCCCCGCGCCCCGCTTGCGCTTCGCTTCGGCCCGGAGATCGGTCGCCGTCTCGATCAACTCTATGGCCGCATGCCGGAACCGATCGATCCGATCCGACCGGCGGAGCTCATCGAAGTCAGCCGCACCTTTGCCGAGCCGATCGGCGCGCCCGAAACCATCGAGAAATACATGACCCGGCTGGTCGCGCAGCTCTGTCTCGAGCTGCAGAAGCGCGGACTGGGCGCGCGCCGCATCGATCTGATCGTCCACAAGGTCGACAACACGCTCCAGGCGATCCGCGCCGGCACGGCAAGGGCCGCCCGCGACGTCGCCTGGCTGACAAAGCTCTTCAGGGACCGGATCGAGAAGATCGAACCGGGTTTCGGTATCGAGAAGCTGTCACTCGTCGCCGTGATGACCGAGCCGCTGGCGGAAGCACAGAAAGCATCCTCGCTGATCGAGGAGGAAACTGTCGATATCGCACCCTTGATCGACGTCATCGGCAATCGCGGTCAGCGTGTCTATCGTCTTGGCCCCGTTGCCAGCGATGTGCCCGAACGCAGCGTCCGGCTGATGGGTGCATTGTCAGGAGAGGTTTCGGCATGCTGGACCTTGCACTGGCCAAGGCCGGTGCGGTTACTGGCCCAACCCGAACCGATCGAGGTCATCGCACTTTTGCCCGACCATCCGCCTGTGTCGATCACCTGGCGCGGCAAGCGCCTGCGGGTGAAGCGAGCCGACGGACCCGAGCGGATCTTTGGCGAGTGGTGGACGAGAAGCTCGGAATATGAGGCGGTGCGCGACTATTTCGTCATCGAGGACGAGGCCGGCAAGCGCCTCTGGATCTTCCGCTCGGGCGATGGTGTCGATACCGCCACCGGCTCGCACCGCTGGTTCCTGCATGGGATCTTCTCATGAGCTATGCCGAGCTGCAGGTCACCACCCACTTTTCCTTCCTGCGCGGCGCCTCCTCGGCCGCAGACCTGTTTGCGACCGCAAAAGAGCTCGGGATCGCGGCGCTCGGGATTACCGATCGCAACTCGCTTGCCGGCATTGTCCGGGCGCTGGAGGCATCTCGCGCCACCGGCCTGCGTCTGGTGGTCGGTTGCCGGCTCGACCTTGAGGATGGCATGTCGATGCTGGTCTATCCAACGGATCGGGCCGCTTATTCCCGTCTGACGCGGTTGCTCACCCTTGGCAAGGGCAGGGGCGGCAAGGCCAAGTGCATCCTCTCTCTCGACGATGTCGCCCTCTATGCCGAGGGGCTGATCGGCATCCTGGTGCCGGATCTTCCCGATGAGACCTGTGCCGTGCAGCTCAGGAAGATGGGAGACATCTTCGGCGACCGGGCTTACCTTGCCCTTTGCCTGCGCCGGCGCCCCAACGATCAGCTGCGTCTGCATGAGCTCTCCAACATGGCCACGCGGTTCAAGGTGAAGACCGTCGTCACCAATGATGTCCTCTTCCACGAACCGTCACGCCGCCAGCTCCAGGATGTCGTCACCTGTATCCGCACCGGCACCACCATCGACGATGTCGGTTTCGAGCGCGAGCGCCATGCCGATCGCTATCTAAAACCACCGGAGGAGATGGAGCGGCTGTTTCCGCGCTATCCCGAAGCGCTTGCCCGGACCATGGAGGTCGTTGCGCGCTGTCGCTTCTCACTCGAGGAGCTCACCTACCAGTATCCGGAGGAAGCGATTGTCCCCGGCAAGACGGCGCAGGAATCGCTCGAGCACTATGTGCGCGAATTCATGCCCCACCGCTATCCCGAAGGCCTGCCGCAGAAGGTGTTGAAGGTTGTCCGCCACGAGCTCAATCTCATCCGCGCCATGAAATACGCCCCCTACTTCCTGACGGTGTTTTCGATCGTCCGCTTTGCCCGCTCGCAGGGCATCCTGTGCCAGGGGCGGGGCTCGGCTGCCAATTCCGCCGTCTGCTATATTCTCGGCATCACCTCCATCGATCCCGACACCAACAATCTGCTGTTTGAGCGCTTTGTCTCCCAGGAGCGCGACGAGCCGCCTGACATCGATGTCGATTTCGAGCACGAGCGGCGCGAAGAGGTCATTCAATGGATCTACAGGACCTACACGCATCAGAAGGCAGCACTTTGCGCCACCGTCACGCGCTACCGCGCCAAGGGAGCGATCCGCGATGTCGGCAAGGCGCTCGGCCTGCCGGAGGACGTGATCAAGGCACTGTCGTCTGGCATGTGGTCATGGTCCGACGAGCTGGTGAGCGAGCGTGGCTTGCGCGACCTGAACCTCAATCCGGACGACCGCAGGCTTGCCCTGACCCTGAAGCTGGCGCAACAGCTGATGGGCGCCCCCCGCCATCTCGGCCAGCATCCCGGCGGGTTTGTCCTCACCCATGATAGGCTTGACGATCTGGTGCCGATCGAGCCGGCGAGCATGGCCGACCGCCAGGTGATCGAATGGGACAAGGATGATGTCGAGGCACTGAAGTTCATGAAGGTCGACGTGCTGGCGCTCGGCATGCTCACCTGCATGAGCAAAGCCTTCAGGCTGATCGAGGCGCATAAGGGCTTACCGATCGACCTTGCCAACATCGAGCAGGAGGATCAGACGACCTATGCAATGATCCGCAAGGCCGACACGCTCGGAACGTTTCAGATCGAAAGCCGCGCGCAGATGGCGATGTTGCCGCGCATGAAGCCGCGGACCTTCTATGATCTGGTCATCCAGGTGGCGATCGTCCGCCCCGGTCCGATCCAGGGCGATATGGTCCATCCTTATCTGCGCCGACGGGAAGGCAAGGAGGAGGTCGTCTATCCCACCCCGGAACTGGAGGCCGTGCTTGGCAAGACGCTCGGCGTGCCGCTATTCCAGGAAAGCGCCATGAAGGTCGCGATGGTCTGTGCCGGCTTTACCGGTGGCGAGGCTGACCAGCTGCGCAAATCGATGGCGACCTTCAAGTTCACCGGCGGTGTCTCGAAGTTCAAGGACAAGCTCGTCTCCGGCATGGAGCGCAATGGCTATACCCGCGAGTTTGCCGAAAAGACGTTTTCGCAGCTCGAAGGCTTTGGCTCCTACGGTTTCCCCGAAAGCCATGCCGCGAGTTTTGCGCTGATTGCCTATGCCTCAAGCTATGTGAAGTGCCATCATCCCGATGCCTTCTGCGCGGCTCTGTTGAACTCGCAGCCGATGGGTTTCTATGCACCCGCCCAGATCGTCGGCGATGCCCGTAAGCACGCGGTCGAGATCCACCCTGTCTGCGTCAACAGCTCGCGATGGGACTGCACGCTGGAAAGCACCGAGGGAAGCGACCGTCATGCAGTCCGTCTTGGCATGCGCATGGTTCACGGCCTCGCGGAGGCTGATGCGGCCCGCATCGTTGCCGCCCGCGCCGACCAGCCGTTCGACAGCGTCGACGATCTCTGGCGGCGATCGGGCGTGCCGGCGGCATCGCTGGTGCAGCTCGCCGAGGCAGATGCCTTCCTCGCCTCGCTCAGCCTGCAGCGTCGTGATGCGCTGTGGGCGATCAAGGCGCTGCGGGACGAGCCATTGCCGCTGTTTGCTGCGGCGGCTGATCGCGAAAGGAAAACCATCGCCGAACAGCAAGAGCCTGAGGTCGATCTGCGACCCATGACGGAAGGGCACAAGGTCATCCTCGACTATAGCCACACAGGCCTGACGCTGCGCAGCCATCCGGTTGCCTTCCTGCGCAAGGATCTCGCCTCTCGCAACATCGTCACCTGCGAGGAGGCGATGTCGGCCCGCGACGGCCGCTGGCTGATGACCGCGGGGCTCGTGCTGGTGCGTCAGATGCCGGGATCGGCAAAAGGCGTGATGTTCCTGACCATCGAAGACGAGACCGGTCCGGCAAACATCGTTGTCTGGCCGAAACTCTTCGAGCGCCGTCGGCGCATCGTACTCGGATCCAGCATGATGGCGATCAACGGCCGTATCCAGAGGGAAGGGGAGGTCGTGCATCTGATCGCCCAGCAACTCTTCGATCTCTCGAGTGACCTGTCCGGACTTGCCGATCACGACGAGGCGTTCAAGCTGCCGACCGGTCGTGGTGATGAGTTCGCCCATGGTTCGCCCGGTAGTCCAGATGCGAGGGAGCGGGCTGTCGTGAAGGCGCGCGAGATCTACGTGCCGGACCTTCACATCGATAGGCTGAAGGTGAAATCTAGGAATTTTCATTGATCCGGCGGCAATGTTTACAGCGATTCAAGTCTAGGAGATCGCGTATCTATCCGCTGATCCGCACGGCAACGCAGATTACGTCAGTCGTCTGAGGAGAGCGATCAGAGCGTCCGTGTTGTCATTGGCATCAAGCGAGAGCAACTGATTGTCCGCCAACTCAGCGATCGCCAGTAAGATCTCGCGCTCGGACCATCCGGCCTCAGTCGCAGCACCGACCAGGTTCCGAAAAGCTGCCTGAAGGGCATCCTGACAACGGATGTGCCGGTCAGGATCATCATCACTCACGAATGGTCGTGTGATATCGGGCATAGGCAAAAGGTGGACTGATTTGCCCTTTTTGACAATCGAATATCACAAATGTCTAAAGAGACGGGTGGCATCGCCTGCCGCCCCAGAATCTCAGGCGAGCTGAACTTCGGCTGCGCTTTTGGCGATCTTAGCCTCAAGCATTTCGTTGATGCACTCCTCATTGCGCGCTTCAAGTTGCTGCAACGGAAAGGCATTGATGAAGATGCGGATCGTTTCGTCCAAATCGGCGCCGGATGGCGTCCATCCGGGACCGCAATCGACCTGCTTACCGGCAAGGTCTTGGACCTGGAAGAGGCCGCAAGTTTCGCCCGCCTCGTCGTCGACGGCAAGCTCGAGCGTGCCAAAGCTTGATCGGTCTTCAATCCAGTAAACCGCGATTTGAAGAAATCGAATGCCAGATCGGTTGCCGACCTCCGTCAGCAGCAGGTTCTGCACTTCATCCGTCAATAGCGGTTTGGGCTCATCCCAGCAAAGTTCCTCGTCCAACGTTGGATAGTCCATCACGTTTTCCAGCAGGTCGCGCATGCTGTCGAGATGCCGCCGCATATCGGGCGACTTACCACGAAAGCCGGGCACATCGTCTTTGAAGATGTCGAAGGCGTGCCGGCTCAAATGGCCAACGAATTCGTAAAGTGCCTTCGCCTCGTCCTGGGTGATGCTGAGAACGCCATCTCTTGGCCGGGGCTCTCTCGAATACTCAAACATTACCATCTCCTTCGCTGTTAAAGGTCGGAACCCAGCCGCGGGTGAAGCCGACGCTCATTCCAGCCTCGCAAAGGGCCAACTGGCCGCGGATGAATTGCAACTCGGCAAGCAACGCGCCGATCGTGGCGTTGGCGTCGCCCTCGAACAGACCGAGCTGCGGTTCATCGTTCTGAGCGGCTGCGGCTGTCATGAGGCAATACATCTTTCTATTCCCCTGATGTCAGGGGAATTCCAACTGCGGATTCGTCGATATGAAATTGCGCGGCCGGCGTTCGGTCCAACAATTTGTTCTTATTATGTTCTCATTTGACATCGAGTCAAGGGCGGCTTTCTTCAAATCAGAGGGCGGGAAAATAACACAGCCGTGACGATTTCTCTCACTACTGAGGTTAGCCTTGGTGGCATCGTCATTGCTTTAAGTTTTGCTATATAGCAAGTACCAGGAATACCGCCCCGCATCATGTTTTGCTCGCAGGAAAAAAATTGACTTCTACCGACAGCCTGCCTTCAGATATTTACGCAATTGCCGACGTCCACGGGCGTGCTGATCTCCTCGAAGCAATGCTTGGCTACATCGCTGCCTCGCATAAGCAGGCGTCCAAACCGATTGTCATCTTCCTTGGCGATTTGATTGACCGCGGTCCGCATAGTCCGAAGGTGCTTGATCAGGTTGCCTTGACACTTAGTCTATATCCCGGCTCTCGACTTATTCTCGGCAACCACGACTTTTATCTGCGCGAGCTGCTTCGCGGCACGCTGACCGACCAAGACGCCACCAACTGGATGGATTGGGGCGGGGTTGCAACCGTCAGCGCATACTCCGACAGCCCGGTCCCAGATTTCAAGAATATCGCCGCCGATATCCGCCGCACTTTTCCCCAGCACATCGATTTGTTGGAAAATGCGCTGACCTTCATGGAGATCGGCCACTACTGTTTTGTGCATGCTGGAATCCGTCCTGGCGTGCTTCTCGCAAAACAAAGCGAGGATGATTTGCGCTGGATCAGGGCAGGCTTTCTCGACCATGTGGAAGCCTTTGACCATGTCGTCATACACGGTCACACGATCACGCAGTCGCTGCGTCCTGAAATTTACCCGAACCGAATAGCTTTGGATACTGGAGCATATCGGACTGGCCGGCTGAGTGCCGCTGTAATCCGGCGCGGCGAATTTTCACATTTCGTCTGCACCGAACTGATGGAGGCGGGCGCTATCCAAGTCAGCGAGTGGCGGCCAGGATGACGCCGTCTCCATATCCGCAATTAACTGCTCTCACCGCCGGCTCAGTCCTGCGCGGAAATCAATACTCTGTTGAATTGTAGTCTGGATCGAGCCCCAGTAAAGCGGCGCGGGCTTGCTCGGTGAGCCATGCCGCCCCCAGACAGACATCGCAGGTTGACAATTTCATCACCCAAAAGGTTGACCTGCTATTGATTTCGCCTTTCGAGGCGGCGCCGCTCACACCTACCGTTAAGCGAGCCATGGACGCGGGTATCCCGGTTATCGAACTTGATCGCAAGACGAACGGTGACGCCGGTAAGGACTACACGGCGTTCATCGGAGGCGATAACTACAAGATCGCGCTGACCGCCGGTGAATATACGAGCAAGACGCTGCTGCCGGATGGCGGTGAAGTTGCCGTGCTCGAAGGCCTTCCCAGTTCAACACCCGCCGTTGAGAGGCTGAACGGTTTCAAAGAAGGCGTGAAGGCCAACTCGAAAATCCAGATCGTAGCGGAACAGGCGGCCGACTGGCTGCCGGACAAAGCGCAGACCGCATTCGCCGCCATGCTGCAGGCACATCCCGATATCAAGATGGTCTATGCGAGCAATGACATGATGGCAGCCGGTGCCTTGCTTGCTGCAAAGGGGGCCGGAAAGAGCGTGAAGATCATCGGCACTGATGGCTTGCCAGGTCCCGCAGGTGGAATCGAGGCGGTCGCAAAGGGAGACTGGTCTGCGACGTTCACATATCCAACAGGAGCGAAAGAGGCGATCGACATGGCAAAGTCGATATTGCTTGACTGCGCGTCGTCGGTGCCGGCAACTGTAACTGTCGATACCACCGCCGTTACGCCCACGAATGCTAGGCAGATGGTTGGCAAGTAAATTTCGGGCTCAGCCGGCTGGATGTCTCGGTTTAGCCGGTTGGGCACGAGCGGCGCTGGCTACGCGTTTGGTAGACTGGCCTTATAAAGCACCACTCGGTTTCGACCAGATTGCTTGGCCAGATAAAGCGCCTCATCAGCCTGGTTCTGGAGCTGTTCAGGAAGGATAGTCGTAACGT
This sequence comes from Rhizobium sp. 11_C7_N12_5, assembly GCF_051811145.1. Classification (NCBI taxonomy): domain Bacteria; kingdom Pseudomonadati; phylum Pseudomonadota; class Alphaproteobacteria; order Hyphomicrobiales; family Rhizobiaceae; genus Rhizobium; species Rhizobium sp. 11_C7_N12_5. The sequence continues at coordinate 166,107 of NZ_JBPWPY010000004.1, read as the reverse complement.
CTGGTACGTGCACCACTCCAACGCTAACCGTGGCGTACGGCGATACCTGCGATGCAGGATTCGGGAGAGAAGCAGTTTCTACACCGTCTCGAATTCGTTCAGCGACTGCGACTGCTTCTTCCTCGCCCCCCCCAGGGAGCACGATCAGAAACTCTTCGCCGCCATAGCGTGAGACGAGGTCGCGATTCCCTCGCATGCTGCTTTGAATGATACCGGCAACTTTTACAAGGCAGCGATCGCCCTCGCCATGGCCGAGACTATCATTCAGCATTTTGAAATGATCGATGTCACACATGAGCATGGCGACCCCCTCTCTCTCCATGTCCCCACTCCAAAGATGGTTGAGCATTTCCATCATCGATCTTCTATTGGCGATGCCGGTGAGTGGGTCGGTTCTCGCAAGAAGTTCGAGGCGACCATTCGCATCAGCCAATTCCATCACTCTGCTTTGGTCCCTCAGTTCGAGAAGAAATGTCTTCTGGGCCAGGATCGTCATGGTACGCCGGGATACCACTGTTGCGATGATGCCGCTGGCGAAAAACAAGGCGGCGGCTTCCGAACTTCCCAATTCGACACTCGGATTGCGTATTTGAAAAACCAAATAAAGGCCAAGCGCCATTGCCGCGATTGTCGTCGTCCACGCTAGTGGGATGGCAAAGATGATGATCGCGGTAATGGCCACGAAAACCATGATGTTTAAGTGTCGTTCGTAAAACTCGCCTCCCGCATTTACTCCCACGAGTGCAACTGACAAGAGGATAAAGAGCATGCCTATAATCAGGACGATCCCTTGGAACTGGAAAGCTCTCGGTTTTCTCCAGACAAAGGCAGTTGCCAAAGCCGCTGGAGGGAGGATGCAAGCTGGCGCAAGCATCGACAATGCTATCGCCGTTGGCAGCAAGATAGCGTTGAGGCCCAATGTCAGCGCATCCAGCAGTGTCACCCAAATCATCCAGGAACGAATGATCTTGGCCGTTCTAGACCAGGAACGCTCTTGAAACAGACGAAGAAGCTCGCCCTTTAGGCGGATGTCTCGGGTGCGGCCTTGCAAAAGACGTTCGACTTCTGCCATGAGAGCGGGATTTTGCGCCGGGCGCGGTCTTTGTGTGGGGGCGTCCGACGGTCTCGCCGAGACATTGTTATGTGCATCCATCACAGCCCATTTAGTGGAGTGTTTCTCGCGGGCAAGAATGATGGGGCAAACGCAACATTAAAGTCCATCAAATTCGCATCTCAATATCGGTTCGACGAAATCGAAATATCCAGAAACTGCGGGCGCTTCCGCTGGCCTTGACTTTGGATCAAGTCAACTCGAAAAGTCCACTGCACATGTTGGATAGCCTTCCGTAATCAAAGGGTCGATTGACAAAAGCTTACAACCGAAGCCTCCTGAGGATTGACCTCGCCTGTGTGAAGTACCGGTGAAATCAGGTCAATTTGCATTAGTTAGACTCTGCGGCCTGGGCGGAATTTTCGGCAACACTGCCGCCCTTTGCGGCCACGGCCTGACGGGCAGAAAGAGCATCGCCCACAGCAATCAGGAGGGGATTTTCGTAGCCGATTTCCTCGATGCCCGCGGCGAGGTTTATGACGCAACCGCGCCATTCCCGCTGCGTGCAACGGCTGACGTCGGCCATGATGACGGTAGGGGTGGACGGCTGAAGACCCCCGGCGATCAGCCGATCGGCAATGAGCGGTGCTGTCCTGCCGCCCATGTAAAACACGGTGGTCGTATGCGGATCGGCGACGGATGCCCAGTCGACATCGGCTGGCAGTCCGCCATTACGGGAATGGCCGGTGATGAAGCGCACGGACTGGGCATGATCGCGATGGGTGAGTGATAGGCCAAGATACGAGGCCATGGCGCTTGCCGCTGTAATGCCGGGGATAACGTCGACAGGAATGTTCTCTCGATCGAGATGGGCAATTTCTTCGCCAGCACGGCCGAAAATCATAGGGTCACCCGCTTTGAGGCGAACGACGCGTTTTCCAGCTTTGGCGAACGCCAGCATCGTTGCGTTGATATCCTCCTGCCTACAGCTCTCGCGGCCGCCTCGTTTGCCCACGAGCATGCGTTTGGCCTCGCGGCGGGCAAGTTCCAGCACCTCCACGGACACAAGGTCATCAAACAGTATCACGTCTGCGGCTTGGAGGGCGCGGACGGCCTTTAGCGTCAACAGCTCGGCGTCGCCGGGGCCGGCGCCCACAAGCGTCACGCGGCCAGTGGCGGCAACATCGCTGCGGATTCGGTCCGCGTCGGCAATGAGGTCGGCTACCGCATGGTCATCCGGCTCGCCGGCAGAGAAAGCTCTATCGACGAAACGCTCCCAGAAATTGCGCCGATGCGGGCCGGGCTGAAGAGTCTCGCCAACCCGGTCGCGTAGAACTTGAGCAAGCCGAGCCCAGGATTTCAGTGATTGAGGAAGCAAGGTTTCTATACGACGGCGGATGGCTTGCCCGAGAATGGGGGCGGCGCCGTCTGTCGAAATGCCAATCACCACGGGTGAGCGGTTGACGATAGAGCCGAACTTAAACTGACAGAACGCAGGCTTGTCTATGACGTTGACCGGTATTCCGGAAGCAATGGCGCGATCGTAGAAACGACGCGCCTCCTCTTCGGTTTCGCAGTCACCCACGGCCAGCGCAAAGCTCTTGAAATATGCTGTCTGCCAATGTGCAGCGTGGTGTACAAATTGGGCGAGTTTTTCCCGAAATGCCTCAGAAAGCTCGCGCATAGGGCAGAAAACATGAACCTCTGCACCCGCTGCGGCTAGAAGCTCGGCCTTCCACGCCGCTCCGTCACTGCCGCCGGCGACCAGCACGGATTTCCCTTTGAGGTCGAAGAACACCGGCAGTGAGGCGAGCGGAGCGATACGCTCCTGCCTGTCATTCCGCGGCTTGACGAAGGCAACCATCGATAATCCCTTTGATTTCCATGCGGCAAGAGCCACAATTGGTTCCGGCATTGAGCTGTTTGCCGACAGCCTCGACCGTGTGACAACCGCCCGCAATGGCGCCTATGATCTGGTTGACGCCAACCGAGAAGCACGAACAGACGGTTGCGCCAGGATCCATTTGACCTGAGCCCGGCCGACCGGCGAGCACCGCAAAGCGCCCCCGCACCGTCTCAAGTGGTGTGCTGAGTTGCTTGACGGCCCAGTCACGCGATACTGCGACAGGTTCCGGCGCGGCATAAAAGGCGAGCAACAACCGTTCTCCGTCGAAGAAGCCATGACGTTGCTGTTGCGTCGGGTTGTCGACATAGGCGAGATGCTCGCTACGATCAGACAGACCGAACGTATCGCGACACCACATTTCGATATCGTCAAGTGCCTTGTCGAAGCCGAATTCCACGCGCCAGCCGGCCTCTGCCTTCGCGATCGCCCAATAGGGCGCTTCCAGTCGCTCGGGGCGAGAGGAGACAACCGCAAAACCGTAGCACGCCATTTCTGCTGGCCGCAGGTTAACACCAATATTCTTGAGCGCAGGCTGACCGGAGACGGGGTCAGTGTGTGGCGCCATAAGAGCGGCCACGCGCGCATTTGCAGAATACTCATCGTTCCAATGCATCGGAACGAAGACGCCGCCGCGTGGTTGTCGCTCGGTGAGTAGTGCTCGTAACACGACTGAGCCGAAGGAATTTTCCACCCTTACCAACCCTGCCTTGTCGATGCCGAGTTCAGCGGCGTCCGCGGGGTTGATTTCGGCGAAAGGTTCGGCGAGATGCGATGAGAGCCGCGCCGCCTTGCCGGTGCGCGTCATCGTATGCCACTGGTCGCGGATGCGGCCGGTATTGAGAATAAAGGGGGTATCCTTGCCCGTTCGGTCATCGCGCTCGGATTTCACCGGGATGAACCTGGCCTTGCGGTCCGGTGTGTAGAATTCTCCATCGGCGAAGAACCGCGTGGCCCCATCGGGGATGCCTTTGCGATGCGGCCATTGGAATGGTGACATGGATTCGAAGGCTTCAGATGAGATATCGGCTTTCGCGCCTATATCGAAGTCACGCGTATCACCGTTTTCGAATCCAGAAAGAGCCGCGTGTTCGGCGAAGATTTTGGCGGGACTGTCGTAGTCGAAGCCGTTGAAGCCCATCCGCTTGGCAACTTCGGCCATATGCCACCAGTCGGGCTTTACGTCGCCGGGCAGATCCAGGAAATTACGCTGGCGGGAAATGCGCCGCTCGGAGTTGGTGACGGTTCCGTCCTTCTCACCCCAGCCTGCGGCTGGCAATAGCACGTGGGCGAGTGCGGCGGTGTCGGTGTTCTTTTGGATATCGGAAACGACGACGAACGGGCAGTTGCGGATGGCTTCACGCACCCGGTCGGCATCCGGCATCGAAACGACCGGGTTGGTCGCCATAATCCACAGCGCCTTGATGCGCCCGTCCGCCACGGCCTCGAACATGTCGACCGCCTTGAGACCAGGTCTTGCCGCAATGGTTGGCGAGTTCCAGAAGCGCTGCACGCGGTCGCGCGCGGCTTCGTCCTCGATATTCATATGCGCTGCCAGCATGTTGGCGAGCCCACCGACTTCGCGTCCGCCCATGGCGTTCGGCTGTCCGGTCAGCGAGAAGGGACCCATGCCGGGCCGGCCGATGCGGCCGGTGGCGAGATGACAATTGATGATCGCGTTGACCTTGTCCGTGCCGGTGGAGGATTGGTTGACGCCCTGGCTGTAGCAGGTCACCACCTTTCCCGCCGTTTCAAACAGACCATAAAAGGCCTGCAGTTCGGCGACCGATAGACCTGTTTCCTCCGAAATATCCGGCATGCTCCTGGTTTGCGCGGCTCCCAGTGCATCGTGGAAGCCGATCGTATGCGCCGATACATAATCGTGGTCGAAAGCCGACGATCCGGCGAGATAGGCAAGCAATCCATTGAAGAGGGCAACATCGCCGTCGCTTTTGATCATCAGGTGCATGTCCGCAAGATCGGCGCTGACTGAGCGTCGCGGGTCTATCGTGACAATCTTCATGTCAGGCCGACTTTGTTTTGCCGCTTGGATCCGTTGGTTGAGCACCGGATGGCACCATGCGAGGTTCGAACCAACGAGGACGATCAGATCGGCGAGTTCGAGATCCTCGTAAGTGCCTGGCACCGTGTCCGAACCGAAGGCGCGGCGATGACCAGCCACGGAGGAGGCCATGCAAAGCCGCGAATTCGTGTCGATATTGGCCGAACCGATGAAGCCTTTCATCAGCTTGTTGGCAACGTAATAGTCCTCTGTCAGGCATTGACCCGAGACATAGAAGGCGACCGAGTCCGGCCCATGCTCATCGACGGCTTCGCGGAATTTCGAGGCTACGAGATCGAGCGCGTCATTCCAGCTTGCACGTTGAGCGTGGATTTCCGGGCAGAGGACGCGGCCATCCATCGACAGTGTTTCAGCGAGTGCCGAGCCTTTGGAGCACAGTCGTCCGAAGTTGGCGGGATGATCGGGGTCGCCCTTGACGGAAACCTTTCCGTGATCGTCGACCTTGGCAATAACGCCGCAGCCGACGCCGCAGTAGGGACACGTAGTCTTGGTTTCAGTGGACATCCTTGATCTTCCTGATGCTTAGGCGCTGATGGCTTGCACGCCCCTCTGGTGGCTTCGCTGACGTCTCCCCCTTAAAGGGAAAAATTGGGAGCTCGCCGTGCCACTGGTCTCCACCCACTGAACAAGAACGATAGACACTTTTCTTTTCCAAACGGGCCGCAGCAAACTCAAACCGATCTCCTCCTTTAAGGGGGAGATGTCTCGAACGGACAGAGGAGGGCATCGCCGCACGCACTGCCATGACCTATTCCGCCGCCATCATCAGGCTTTCGAGCGCAATGAAGAGCGCGCCGTTGTCGTTGCGGACCGGAATGGTCCTGACTGCGCCCTTATCCGCGCCGAGAGCTTGCCCGGTTTCGAGCGAGATCACCCAATTGTGCAGCGGACAGGTGACGGCGGCACCGTGGACGATCCCTTGGCTGAGCGGGCCGCCCTTGTGCGGGCAATGATCCTCGATGGCGAAGACCTGGTCCTCGGCGGTGCGGAACACGGCGATCTTGCCCTGCGGGGTTTTCACGCAGCGCGCGCCGCGCAGCGGGATCTCCGCGATGTCGCCGATTTCGATCCAGTTCATGTCCATCTCCTCACTCGGCCGCCTGATGGAAGCCGACCGTCGCCATCGGCCGAAATTCGTGCTTGTCCTTACCCGAGACACGCTCGGACCACGGATCGACCTGGGCGAATGTCTGGCTGAAGACGAAGCGCTCGTAATAGGCCTTGCGCTTGTCGACATCCGTCATGATCTGGCGGCGGATCTCGTCGAGGCCGATGCGCTTTGCCCATTTGTAGATACGCTCGAGATAGCGGCCCTGTTCGCGGTACATCTGTGTCAGCGCCACGATATGCTCCAGCGCCTCATCCTCGGTCTTGACGAGGCCGAGCACTTCCGTGCCCTTGATGTCGAGGCCGGCCGCACCCGCGAAGTGGATCTCGAAGCCACTATCCACGCAGATGACACCGATGTCCTTGCAGGTCGCTTCGGCGCAGTTTCTCGGACACCCCGACACGGCCAGCTTGAGCTTGGCCGGTGTCCACGAACCCCACATGAATTTCTCGATGCGGATGCCGAGGCCGGTCGAATCCTGCGTGCCGAAGCGGCACCAGTCCGAACCAACGCAGGTTTTCACCGTGCGCAGACCCTTGGCATAGGCCTGGCCAGAGATGAAGCCTGCCTTGCCGAGATCGGCCCAAACGGCGGGCAGGTCCTCCTTGTGAATGCCGAGCAGGTCGATGCGCTGGCCGCCGGTTACCTTCACCATCGGGATCTCGAACTTGTCGACGACATCGGCAATGGCACGCAGCTCGCCGGCATTGGTGACGCCGCCCCACATGCGCGGCACGACCGAATAGGTGCCGTCCTTCTGGATATTGGCGTGGACGCGCTCATTGATGAAGCGCGACTGGTAGTCGTCGGCATATTCGTCCGGCCAGTCGCAGACGAGGTAATAATTTAATGCCGGCCGGCATTTGGCGCAGCCGCAGGAAGTCTTCCATTCCAGCTCCTGCATGACGGCGGGGATGGTCTTCAAACCCTTGGCCTTGATCAGTCGACGGACATCGTCATGGCCAAGCTCGGTGCAGGTGCACATCGGCTGAACCGCCTTCGGATTATAAGCATCGCCGAGCGTGATCGACATCAGCTGCTCGACAAGGCCGGTGCAGGAGCCGCAGGAGGCGGAAGCCTTGGTGTGGGCGCGGACGTCGTCGAGCGAGGTCAGTCCCTTGGCTGATATGGTCGAGGTGATCTTGCCCTTGCAGACGCCGTTGCAGCCACAGATTTCCGCGTCATCCGGCAAGGCTGCAACGGCCGCCATAGGGTTCAGCGGCGACCCTCCCTGATAGGCCTGACCGAAGATCAGGGTCTCGCGCATCTCGGAAATGTCAGTCGCCTTTTTCTTCAGGTCGTTGAACCAGGCGCCGTCAGCCGTTTCTCCGTAAAGTACAGTGCCGATAATGCGGTTGTCCTTGAGCACCAGCCGCTTGTAGACGCCGGCCGAGGCGTCGCGCAGGACGATCTCCTCTCGGTCGTCGCCATCGGCGAAGTCGCCGAGGGAAAACAGGTCGATGCCGGTGACCTTGAGCTTGGTCGGCGTATCCGAATGCACGAAGCCGGCGGACGTATCGCCGGCAAGCTGAGCGGCCGCAACGCGCGCCATCTCGTAGAGCGGTGCTACCAGGCCATAGACCTGCCCGCCGACTTCGGCGCATTCGCCGAGCGCATAGATATCGCCATCGGACGTGCCCATGCCGGCATCGACGACGATGCCGCGGTTGACGGCAAGTCCGGCGTCCTTCGCCAATCCGATATTCGGGCGAATGCCGACGGCCATGACGATCAGCGTGGCGGGAATGATACGACCGTCATCGAGCTCGATCCCCTCGACCTTGCCGTTGCCGATGATGGCCTTGGTGTTGGCCTTGGTGATGACTTTGATGCCACGCTCCTCTACGGCTTTCTGAAGAAGATAGCCTGCGGCGGGATCGAGCTGGCGTTCCATCAGCGTCGGCATGACGTGGAGAACGGTGACATCCATGCCGCGGGAGGCAAGGCCGGCGGCGGCTTCGAGACCGAGCAGGCCGCCACCGATGACGATCGCCTTTTCGCGCGACTGGGCGGCAAGCAGCATCGCCTGCACGTCGTCAAGGTCGCGATAGGTAATAACCCCTCGCAGCTCCTTGCCCGGAACCGGGATGATGAAAGGCACGGAGCCGGTGGCGATAACAAGCTTGTCGTAGCTCTCGGTGACGCCATGATCCGAGGTCACCGTCTTGGCTGCGCGATCGATAGCGACGATCTTATGGCCCTTGTAGAGGGTGATGTTGTGTTTGATGTACCAGCCATCACCGTGGATGATGATCTGCTCGTAGTCCTTTTCGCCGGAAAGGACGGGTGAGAGCATGATGCGGTCGTAGTTGACGCGCGGCTCAGCGTTGAAGATCGTGACCTGATAGAGGTCGGGCGCCTTCTCGAGAAGATGTTCCAGCATGCGCCCGGGCGCCATGCCATTGCCGATGATGACGAGTTTCTGGGTCATGAGGGGACTCCGATCCGAATTATTGGGCATAAATGCTGGTGTCTGCGCTTGATGCGCGGTTCCGCTGCAATTGCCGGATTGAGAGATGCATCCAGATGAGCGAGATCGCGACGACCGCAAAGAGCAGCATGAAGCAGCTGGACCAAAGGCCGGTGATGTCTTTGAGTAGGCCAAAGGCGATCGGCAGAACGAAGCCTCCAAGGCCACCCATCATGCCGACAATGCCGCCGACTGCGCCGATGCTCTGAGGATAGTAGGCGGGAATATGCTTGAACACGGCCGCCTTGCCGAGGCTCATGAAGAAGCCGAGGACGAAGATGACGACGATGAAGACGGCCGGGGTGATGCCAAAGGTCGGGCCTGTCGCGGTGGCCGCGGGTAATGAAAGGATCAAGGTGGCGAGCGCCGACACCGCCAGCATGGCGTACATCACGCTGCGCGCACCCTTCTTGTCGGAAAGGACGCCGCCAAAGGCGCGAAAGACGCTGCCGGGAATGGAGTAGGCAGCGGCGACCATGCCGGCAACTTCGAGATTGAACCCGTAAACGCCAACGAGATAGCGCGGCAACCAAAGCGACAGGGCGACGAATCCCCCGAAGGCAAAGAAATAATAGAGCGAAAAGCGCCACACCTGAACGTTTTTCAGCGGCGCGAATTCCTGCAACAGGCTCTTAGAGGCAACTTTGCGATCACGACGGGCGCGGAAGGCCGGATCATCGGTGGTGGTGAACCAGAAAAAAATCGCCATGGCTGCGAGCACGATTGCCCAGATTTCCGCGACAGCCTGCCATCCCCATGCAATCAGCACGAAGGGTGCGGCGAACTTGGTGACGGCCGCGCCGACATTGCCAGCGCCGAAGATGCCGAGTGCCGTTCCCTGCTTCTGCGGCGGGAAAAACGGGGAAACATAGGCGATGCCGACTGCGAAGGAGCCGCCAGCAAGGCCGACACCCAGGCCAGCGATCAGCATTTGCGCGTAAGTTGTTGCATAGGAGAGTAGGAAGGTCGCAACCGCAGCCGCCAGCATTGTGAGTGTGTAGACCAAGCGGCCGCCGTAGCGCTCTGTCCAAATGCCAAGCAGGATACGAGCGATCGAGCCGGTGAGCACCGGGGTGCCGACCAGCAGGCCGAATTCGGTCTCGTTAAGGCTGAGATCCTGCTTGATGCGAATGCCTATGATGGCAAAGATCGTCCAGACGGCAAAACAGATCGTGAAGGCAAATGTGGAAATCCACAATGCCTTAGCTGGCTCGCCGGCAGACATGGACTGCGTTTTCTCGAGAACAGACATGACTTCTCCAGGCCCGACAAGGTCGTGCCAATCCATCGTTGAGGTTGGAAACAAAAAAAGCCGCACGTCAGGGTTCGCATACGAAAGTACGCGGAATATCCTGATCAGCGGCTTTGCTTGAGGCGCCCGTCTTTGGACGCAAAAATGCGGCCTTTCGGCTCACAGAGAGAGGAGCAAGTGCCGTGCCAGTTCCGAAATGGCGGCTGGCTCTATATCTCTTGGCGCAATCTGCCGTGAATCAGGCCACCAGCCGATTAAATCATTGGCAGAAACTATCAAAAAATAGGCTATGCCCGTAAAATAGGCATCGGCTCACGACTGTTTTTGAGATGCGACATACTCATCAACGTGATCGGGATCAAAAAGCGTGCCGTCAAAAAAGCCGTCCGGGCCAAGTGTCAACATGCCACTGGAGCCAACCGGCGTTTCCATGCGCAAGGCGCCTTCCACCTTGGAGCTTGCGGCCGGCATGGCCAGCCCCAGAGTCTTCAGAGCGCTACGGTAAATATCCGGCCTATAGGTATTGCCGGCAACGTGCTGATGGGGTGCCGTATGCTTGAGTTGACCCCACCGGACCATCTGCGTGTAGAACCAAAGCGCATGGCTCTTCCAGGGAAATGTCGCCGCCTTCGCGTTCGGGACAAAAAAGTCCTTTACTGTTTGCGTATAGCGGCCGCCGATTCTAAGTTCGCCAGTCACTGCGGGTCGCAGCCATTCCACGGACTTGTCGATGTAAGCTGGCCCCGAAAGCAACACGGCAAGCTCCTCGTGGTGGGCCGCATCGGCGCACCAAACCGACGCATTGTAGAGCGCTCTGAGCATCGCGGCGAGGGCCTCAGGATGGCTGTCACCCCAACGGCCGTTCACACCTAGTACCTTTTCGGGGCTGGATTTCCAGATTGCTGCCTTGACCGTCGCGAGATGAGCGCCTCTTTTCAGTACGCCGAACGTATTCCATGGCTCGCCGGCGCAATAGCCGTCGATGGAGCCAGCTTTCAACGCATCTCCCATATCTGCAGGAGGCAAGAATACGATCTCGATTTCTCTGTCCGGATCGATACCGCTTGCAGAAAGCCAATATCGCAGTTCGTAGTTATGTCCTGAATAGGGATGCACGACACCGAAGCGAAGCCGGTCTCCAATCCGTTGTGAGATTACTCGCCGCAGCGCCGCACCGCTTGATCGCGCATCAAGATTGCCGGTCGCACCGTTATCAACCATTTCCCACCAGAGGCCACCCGATACCGCGACAGCATTTCCGCCGAGGCCGAGTGCCATCGGCACGATCATTCGCGGTGCGGGCGCCGTAAGCCCAAGGTTGCAGGCGATCGGCATCGGCGCGAGAATATGGGCTACCTCGAAGTGCCCAACCGCCAATTTGTCCCTGATCGTTGCCCAGGAGCGTTCGCGCACGAGCGTGAGATCCACTTGCTGCGTTTGGGCAAAGCCCTTCTCTTTAGCAACGACTAAGAGGGCACTGTCTAAGAGCGGCAAGAAGCCAGCGGTGATTTCGTACCTGCTCTTCGTCATGCATCTTCTCCCGGATCGAGCAGGCTAGCCGCGGTAATGAGGCTCTGAGCGATCTCGACGATTTTCCTATTCTGACCCATGGCCGTTCGCCGCATGAGTACATAGGCCTCCTTCTCCGAAAGCCCGCGGGCACGCATCAATAGTCCCTTGGCGCGGTCAATCAGCTTGCGATTTTCCAGCTCTCCGCGTGCCTCTTCAAGCTCTCGGCTCAGTCGCGAAAATGCGTTGAAGCGACTAATCGCCATCTTCAGGATAGGGCGAACACGTTCCTGCTTTAAACCGTCGACGATATATGCTGAAACCCCAGCGTCCACAGCAGCCTCGATCGACGCCTCGTCGGACTTGTCCACGAACATGGCGATGGGCCGCTTTACCGCGCGCGATATCTGAAACATGCTTTCCAACATGTCGCGGTTGGGGTTTTCGAGATCGATGACAATCACATCAGGATTGATCTCTGCGATCCGCCTGACTAGACCGGTCATGTCCGCGATGATTGTAACGCTATCGTAGCCTGCGTCCCGCAACCCCTCTTCAATGATGGATGCGCGAATGCGGTTCTCATCAATCACCAGTACATTCAGATTGTTGGGTTTCATGAGATCGACGCCACGGGTTTCTCGATATGCATTCAATATCAGACTTGCGGACAACGAAGGCCGAAACGACAAGACGGCACATGCGGGAAGTCAGCCTGAAAATCAAGCGATGTCTTTGGATGTTATCGCGCGAATCGTAATACGACAGATGCAGAGCGGACGGTTGGCATCGTCTGGCCCGTTTCCTCGACACCCCTATTACGAACAAGGACCGCTGACTATTGTTTAAGACGGGAAGCTCGAACGATTCAAACCGGCGGTCGAGCTTTGCTCAGGACATCGGTTGTTTGTCATCGGTTTAATGCAACTCGATCGAAGCTTTGCAATGGAAGTATTAATATAATTCGGACCGCAAGCCGCGCGATCGGCGTATTTACTCATCAGAGAACCCCGGGGTCGATGCCGAACAAGGGCACACTGCAGGCACAGCCACGGCCGCAAATTCGCACCGAACGCAGCCGCGGTTTCGCAGGGACTGCCGCCGGGGGACAAAAGGGACGTCCGCCGCCAATCAGGTCCGGCATCACGGGGATTTCGATCCAGCACAACGCTCGCCGCTCGATGAGAGCCATTTGTACTTCCCGCCGCTTAGAGTTGAGAGAGACGCCTTGTCGGCAAAGGCACGGCTGGCGGCCGGCGATGCGCGGCCTCTTCGTTTTCAGCATCCTCAATCCCGCGCCTCTCGTTATCGCTGAACCTCAAAGCTCTTAAGGCGACAGGGCTTTAAAGCCAGGAAATTGGCATGGCAGCGTCCTACGTCGTCGTGCTCGCTTGACCGAGCACCAGCGGACCCTATCTGCAAAACCTGATAGGAGGTGCGAGATGAGAAACCCGCAATCGGATACGGACTTTCGCATGCTTTCCGAGGCCGTCAACGCATGGTTCACATTCTATTCGGTCGAACCGGACGAGCAAGCGTCGAACACTTTGACAAGTGCGGCTCGAAAGCTCTTCGACGGCGGTTGCCGTACGGTTGAAGACCTTTCTACCATGCTAATTGGAACTTATGTCGGGGTATGGGCCACGCGGATCAACGCTCCGACTTCTGCGTCTATCCACTAGAAGTCGTCTCTGTCACCTTGCTGCCGAGCGATCCCATAGTGGTTCGATGGGACGCCATTTGGGAACCACAGGCGCTAATGTCGCGGATCCGAGGGCAAACCTCCGTTGTCGAAGTTTCCGTTGCTCATGGCGTCGTATTTGTTCAAGCTTTTAGCTCCGCCACGGGTTCCGAACGCCGTTAATTCGACCATCATCGCTTTCGCCCGGTTGATGGCGCTATCTTCTTGGGAAGCTTCGCCTTCTGGTACAATAACGGTGACCCGCTCTCCCTGGTCGCCGATGAAATCGACCTTCCAGAAGTCTATCCCGTGTGTAGCTTTCGTGTTCGTCAGATGCATCGAGAATTCCTCAACTTGCCTTTCCGGTCGTCCATTACTTGGCCTGGGACGAGCAACCGTTCCGGCTCCCGTCGGCGGCTCTCTTGAGGGAAGCAGGACCCGCGCACGTCGCAAGTAAATGAGCGCTCACCGCGGCCATCCCTCACGCTTGCAGAGGCTAAACGTTGACAGCACAATAGGGTTCCGGTGACCGTTCTTCTGACACCTGCGCCGAAACGATGGCGCGGCCGTTCGATCATAGGGCATTACGTCATTGAGAAGACTATATGTTTGTTAGTGATGCCCTATCCGGCAGGATGGTCGTCAATAGCAACACGCGATGTCTGCAGGAGTGATCAGGCTCTGCGGCTTGCATTCGCGTCCTTTAACGTATGAACCGAAGTTCCGTCGGCGTTTTTCCCCGATAGCGCTTCATGGTGGTTGCCAGGTGGCTTTGATCGGAAAAACCCGCCAAATAGGCGATTTCGGAAAGCGGAAGTCGGCCTCCGACAAGCAGCTTTTCCGCAAAATACAGGCGCAGATTAATGACATACCGATGCGGCGGCATGGCAAACGTCTTGGCAAACCGCACGATGAAATGGTTCGGCGAAATGCCGGCGACCGCCGCGAGCTCCGCAACAAGTATCTTTTGCGAAAAATTTCGCTGGAGATGCTCTTGCACGCGTTGAGCGCTTCTCGCAGAGAGGCCTCCCTTGACCAATGGAGGCTGCTTCATGCGACTCGCATAGGAACGAGGCAGATGCATGTTGGATAACGTATCAACCAATAAGGATGAATATCACTCAAAATTTCCGCCGCAATGCACTCGAATGAGCAGCCTAACCGGCATAACCACTTTTCGCGGACTTGCATTTTGAGGATTTAAACCGACCATATGTTGATTGGCCCGCTCTCGAACCTCAATTGCCTGGTTCATTCTGCACCGCTCCGCCCGGACGAACTCTGCAGGGCTAACGCCAGGCTCAATTCAACGTAGGATTGAATTCAGCCTGTTTCCAGCCTGCTCATCTAAGGTTACACATATATCAGCGCGTGGCATTAATTAATAATACAATTCCCCGCATTTTAATGGGCGGGCTGCGGATATGGTAAAAAAAGCGATTGGCGACGGGCGCCGATCGCGAAAAGGCAGAAGAACGGGAAACAGCTTCAGATTGTATATTTCACAATCCCTTATTCGCCTCGACGTTGACTGGCCCGCAGCGAGATTCGCCTGCAGCCCGGCCGTCGCCGCACGGTATCCGTCAGCCTCGGCAACTCTCAGCAATCACCTATGGGCAGCGATCTCGAAGTTCTCGAACGCGAAGTTTGCAAAGGAGTTCTTCAAGATCTCCTCGCCGGCGACGGTACGACCAAGCGCTTCCATCGCCGGCAAGGTCTTGACAGTGTCAACTAGCCCGATATCGGAGGGATGGTTGCCTGGCCACACTCATCGCGCTACCCATTCGCCCCATCGTGATGGTCAAATATCGCTCTCGCAGCGGTGATGCGCTGCTCATTGTGCTGCGCCCAGACAACGATATGGCGCAGCGGCTCAACGAGTGAGTGGCCCAGTGGCGTTAGCTCATATTCTACCTTTGGCGGCGTCGTTGGATAAGTCCTGCGGGAAACCACGCCGCTGCGCTGCAATCCTCGTAGCGTCAGAGTGAGCATTCGGTGCGAGATGCCGTGGATTGCTCGCAGAAGTGCGTTAAAACGCACTGGTCCTGCAACCAAGGCACCAACGACCAAGATCGTCCACTTGTCGCCCAGTCGTTGAAGGATTTGCGCGTGAGCCAGACAGCTCTGCTGACCGTGCGGGCCAAGTTCGGCAAGTTCGTTCAACCCAATCCCTTTATCCGTCATTCGAAGCTCCAAGCGCGGTCATCGATGTTCCCTATGAACATAACTGTCCATTCTTGCAGGCTCTGTAAAGCACGTTACGTTTCTGACGAACGTTTCGTCCGCAAGAGATCCGACGACTTTTAACGCTCGTCGCACATGGAGGCAGCCTATGAGAGCAGTTGTGGTCAAAAATTTCGGTGGTCCTGAAGGACTATCGATTATTAGCTGTCCTGATCCAATGCCAGCCGAAGGACAGGTCGTGATCGCCGTGGAGGCTGTCGGCGTTGGCTCAGTCGATAAAATGATTCGTAGCGGTGCGCTGGCCGCCTTCGGATTCAGGGAAGGATTTATTCCGGGGAGCGAGGTGGCAGGAAAAATATCTGCGGTCGGCGTTGGCGTTGATGTTTCATGGATAGGAAAGCGCGTGTGGGCATTCACCGGGTCTGGTGGTGGCTACGCAGAGAAGGTGAGGATGCCAGTCGAGGACATTGTCATACTGCCGTCTAATCTGTCGCCAGTGGATTCGGTAACGCTCGGAAGCTCTGGGATCGTGGCACACTTTGCCATTCGTCACGCCCATTTCGTCCCAGGAGAGTCGGTACTTGTGCGTGGAGCAGCTGGAGGCATTGGCGTCATGGCGGTCCAACTCGCTGTTCGCGCTGGCGCCGGTATCATTGCCGTCACCGCCTCTTCGCCCGAACGGGGCGACTGCCTGCGCAAACTTGGAGCCAGCATCGTCCTTGATCGAACTGGCGATGGCCGGGGCTCGCCATCGGGGTATGACGTGATCATAGACATCGTTGGCGGGCCGGAACTCGCATCCTACTTTAGCCGGCTCAATTCCAACGGTCGCATGGTGGCAGTTGGTGCCATCGCCGGTTTTCCTCCAGCGGATTTTGCTGCGGGGATGTATGCAGCTTTCCAGAAATCACTTTCATTTGCCACCTTTAGCGCACATACGGTTGAGCCGGCAGCTCGACGTGCAGTTGTGGCGGAGTTATTCGCTGCGGCAAGTCGGAAAGAACTGAAAGCTGTCGTGGCCGAGGTATTCGCCTTGGACCAGGTCATTCCTGCACATCGCAAGATGGAGACGGGAGATGTATTCGGTAGGTTAGCCCTCATTCCATAACCATCCGTCCGTCATTCGATTATTGTGGAGATAAGGGGAACCAAATCGTCGTCCGGCTGTTGGTCAGGGCGAGACTAAAAGAGGTCTCGCAACTAAGCTAGAGGAGAAACACCATGACCAATAATAGAGGCGGCTCCCACGAACAGCACGTCAAGGCGGGCGAACAGAGCCACAAGAATACCGATACGAAACAGGCTTCGTCGCAAAAGGACCAGCAGTCCGGCGGCGAACGCGGCGGCTCTCATGAACAGCATGTGAAGGCTGGGCAGCAGAGCCATAAGAATTCTTAAGGAATTCGGAAGAAGCCCGCATCGGCGGGCTTCTTCTCCAAGATGGCCCGTGCCGCTCAGGGGAAAGAAGGCAAGGACGGCCTTCTTCATCATCGGGATCAAACCTAAGGTCACGTTCAACGTCTGGAGCGAGACTTCGAGCTCCTTGGAAAGGCGGCAGGCAGCAACAAATGCGAAGCGATCCAGCGGATCATCGTCGAAGCCGACTAGATGATGGAAGATACCCCGCTCGATGCCGGTCATTTCTCGTCAGCGCAAGCCATCGAGCCTTAGGAGATCGCCCGCTATGGCACACTTATCGAGTGGGTTAAGCACTTGGACGTAAAGATGCAATGCCTCATATTGTTTGCGTGCGTTGCTGCCACACCTCTTTGGATCAGGAAATGACGGTATTTTACTTTTTGACGCGAGACAGCGAGAGCGCCTGGGAGGACGAGAATGGTCTGGACTTTCCAGATCTGCTGGCCGCTGTTGATGAGGCAAAGAAGATACTCGCGGAAATGGCTGCGGACGGAATTCCAAGAAAAGACGGGGAACGGCTCGTCGTTGAAATCGCTGGGCCGGACAGGATCCCGGTGGTGCAGTTGGCATTGACCATGACGATTTCGTACGTTGCCGTAGAAATGCCGAAGGCTAGAGGTCAATAGCGGCACCCATCTCGAGGAATATTCAAGCGGCCCGTTTTCAGAAAAGGCTCGGTCGCCCTGAGCCATTGCCGTCTTGGATTGCTGGAGGATTGGCCTCGCGCTCGCGCTCCTCCTCCGCTCATTGCCAATGTTCGAGACGACAACCGTCGGGCCGCCAGCCCTTCTTCCTAGATTCTGTGAGCGCGCTTGCGGCACTTGCCCTCGTTCTTGTGTTCATTGTCGGCCATTGAAGTTTCTTCTTTTCTGAAGGCGGGCTATCTGATGATCCGCCTCCTCTCGAACACGCAAATTGAGACGCGAGCCGAACGTTCTTCCGAGGATTAATAGTGTGAACGCGCACGCAGGGACGGAGCGACCACAGGAACCAAGGTCTTGAGCTCATATCGTTTTTCGTCTCCTTCTTGTTTGGAACAAACAGGCGGCAAGCGCGATTCATTAGAACTGTGGCCGGCGCAAGCGCGCCGTGTCGGCGTTTGCTGGGAGACTCCATGAGCGACTACGATTTGGACGACAGGAGTGTTCTTGTCGAATCTTCAAAACCACGAATCTTGGAAATCCTCGGCCCGGGGTTGGTCACCGGTGCGTCGGACGATGACCCGAGCGGGATAGCGACCTATTCGCAGGCCGGAGCACAGTTCGGCTATGCGGCCAGCTGGACTTTGATATTCACGTATCCGCTGATGGTGGCCATACAGATGATCAGCGCGCGCATCGGAAGGACCACGGGTCGCGGGCTGGCAGGCAGCATGGCGAAATGCTATCCGGGCTGGGTCGGCGTCGCCGTAACAGTTCCCCTTCTGATCGCCAATATCATCAATCTCGGCGCAGATCTTGGCGCAATGGGAGATGCGGCGCATTTGCTCATCAATGGCTACGCGCTCCTCTATGTCGCCGCTTTCGGCATCATATGTATCCTTCTGCAGGTCTTTCTCAAATACAAGCGCTATGTCGCTGTCTTGAAGTGGTTAAGTCTGGCATTGCTTTCCTACATCGCAACGCTGTTTGTCGTGCATGTGGATTGGTCGAGCTTCGCACGCGGGCTCGTATTGCCGACATTCAAGATGGATCCGAGTTATTGGTCGATGATCGTCGCCATCTTCGGGACGACCATCAGTCCTTATCTCTTTTTCTGGCAGGCCTCTCAGGAAGCGGAGGATCTGAAGGAAAAGCCCCGTGAGGAGGCGCTGATCGAGCACCCGCAGGAGGCCAAGAAAGCGAATACACGAATTACTCTGGATACGTTGATCGGCATGGCCGCATCCAATGTCGTCGCGCTTGCTATCATCACAACGACCGCCGCCACGCTCAACAAGGCGGGTACGACCAACATCGAGAGTTCCGTCGATGCCGCGAAAGCCATCGAGCCGCTAGCCGGGCAATTCGCCAAGATTATCTTCGCAACAGGCATTATTGGAACAGGGCTGTTGGCCGTGCCTGTTCTCGCCGGTTCGGCGGCATATGCTATCGGCGAGACGGCGCGCTGGAAAGTGGGGCTATCACGGGAGCCGAGCGAGGCGAAGGCCTTCTACACGACCATCGGGCTGGCGACCGTGGTTGGGCTGCTGTTGAACTTCACGCCGATCTCGCCGATGAAGGCCCTGTTCTGGAGTGCGGTGATCAACGGTGTGGTCGCCGTCCCCGTCATGGTGATCCTGATGCTGATCGCCTCCAATCCAAAAGTCATGAAGCAGTTTGTTGTCAAAGGCGTTTTGAAAACATTTGGTTGGGCTTCGTGCCTCGCCATGCTCGCTGCAGTGATTGGTATGGCGGTCACCGCATTTCTCTAGGGTGCCGCAATTTTCTTATCCATCAGCTTCGCTGTGCTGGTCAGTTTGATAGCGGCTTTTTGCGCGAGAGACTACCGTAGTGGAAACGTCCATTTGATGTACGGCACGGCTGGCGAAAGCCCGACTACGTTGCACTTGGTGGAGAGGCTAGCGGTCTCGTTTTCATCCAAGGCGTGCTTTTTGCGCGGCTCTCGAACGTCAGGAGGGTTAGTGGGTATGCGGTGTCAACTGCAGATAGGTGGCAAGACTGACGATCGATAGTCCGACAATGGGACTGGAAAAGCTTTTGCTGATGCCCGCAAGCCCCAAGCCAAGTAGGACAATTGCGGCTCCCAGCAATAATCCCTGGTCGGCAATGGAGAGGCCAAGCGCGGACAGGCTGACGGCTGCGGCCACCATCGTCATCGGCATCTCGTTTTGAAGGATGTCGTTCCGGCCGGAAAACGTGAGCAGAAACCTATTCCAGCTCAAGCCAAGCGCGACGCTCAAAAGCAATGAAGGCAAAATTTGCAACATGAATATGGTCTCTTCAGGCGGCCTTCCGATGAAGACGCAATTCATATGCCAAAACAGAAAGACCACGTCCCAAGAGATAAACGGGCGGCCGGCGGTGGCCATTGCCTATTTTAAGAGCGACTGCCGCTCTGCTTCGCACTCTCGCGAAAGCCTATGACTTAAACCCTTGCGAGAAACAACAGCATGGAAATTGACGACAGCATGACTGGTGCCGGATCGGTTGGCTTTGAAGACCAAAGGCATGAGAGACCAATGCCGAAGCCAAAAACGACGCTACCGCTTATTGGACCATAGTAAAGGAAGCCGAAACCAGTTGCCGCGACGGCTACACTGGATGCAACGCTCGTCTTGAACGATAGTAGTAGTCGTGTTTGAGCCTTCGGGTCGAAGACCCGAATAAAGGCATTCCAGCTCCAAGCGATTGAGAGAACCAGCAACAGCTCGTTTACCAGATTGGCCGGCATGAATAGAGCCCTTGTGGAAAAGGTATTGCGCAGGAGTTCATCGACAGTACGCTCCGACCTGGGTGATGATCACATCCATCGGAATATCGTGAGCAAGGGGGTGAATGGTTTCGATTCTTTGCGATTCAAAGCCGACGCCGATGATCAGAGGCTTGCGGTCGAGGGCGGCGAGGGTTCTATCGAAAAATCCACCTCCGTAACCAAGCCGGAATGAGCGTGCATCGAAGCCGACGAGCGGTGCTATGACGACGTCTGGAACGGCTTCTTTGCCTTCTGCCGGCACCGGGATGTTCCATACCCCGCGTTCAAGCCGCTCACCCATTTTCCATGATCGGAAGAGCAGGGGTTTTGCTTTGGCGATGACCACAGGCAGCAGGCAATCCGCGCCGCGGGCCGTCAAGGCCGCCATCCATCCTCGAAGATCCGGCTCTCCCAGGAATGGCCAGAACAGGCTGACATGCTTGCCAGCGACATCCGTGACGATCTGATCGAGATAAGCCGCGATTAAGCGCGCATAGTCTTTGCGTTGTGCGAGCGACAAGGCCTTTCGCTCGTCGATCAGCCTTTGCCGTTGCACCTTTCGCCATGCGAAAATATCCGGGACCCGGTCCTTGCTGGACGAGATACCGCTATAAGCCGGGTCGACTTCCTGCAGCATGCAGGCGGGTGACGCGTATTCGTGGGCTATTTCGTCCGTTTGATCTGATTTTGCCATCCGCTCCTTAACGCTCCCATTCCATGGCTCGATGTCGAAACATGCTTGAGCTGCGACAATGATTTTTATATAGGGAATGATAGAGCAACTTAATTCCTGAATCGAGATCTTTCCGTTGGACCTTTCATCGATAGAGATATTCCTCGCCGTCGCCAGTGAGCGAAGCGTCACCAGGGCCGCGAAAGCTCTCGGGCGCGTGCCATCGAATGTGACGACGCGGACCCAGCAGTTGGAGGACTATCTTGGCGTCTTGCTCTTCAGCCGCGACGGCAAGAAGATGACGCTGACGAAAGAAGGCGAGACGTTTCTGATTTATGCCAATCGGCTTGCCGCGCTTGCACTTGAAGCACGTCAGGCGGTCAGGCCCTTGCGCCCATCGGGCACATTGCGTTTGGGAACGATGGAAAGTACAGCGGCAAGCCGATTGCCCGCGGCACTTAGCCAATTCAATCAGATGTGGCCGGATATATCGCTCCAACTAACCCTTGGCGCGTCCCGTGATCTTGCCCGAGGTGTTCTGCTAGATGTTTTAGACTGCGCGCTGATCGCTTGGCCACCCAAGGCGATGCTGGATGAAGATGCAGGTCTTGATGCTGAACTCGAACAGCTTGAGGCCGAGCCGGTGTTTGTCGAGGATCTATTGCTTGTATTGCCATCCGGTCATCCATCGATCCGATCGGCCGCCGACTTGCGGGTCCGATCAATTGCGGCTTTGGAACCCGGATGCACCTATCGAAGGATCGCCGAAGGTTGGGCACGCAAGTCGAGCGCTTTGCAAACCACCGAGCTTGGCTCCTATCATGCGATCCTGGCTAGTGTGGCGACCGGCAATGCGGCCGGCGTGATGCCAAAGTCGGTTCTTGATCTCATGCATTGGCCAATGCCGTCGCCGACGCATCAACTCGCGACCGTCGATACGGTCCTCATCTATCGTAAAAACGATCGCCCGAGCGCGTTCAATGCGTTTCATGAAGTCCTTGGCACCGCCAAGGGCAGGGGGCCGCGGCTGATGATGACCTAGGCGAGGTTCTACCCATCATTGACGAGTTGCCCTTCCCAAAACTGGTTTCACCATGCAGCATTCAGATTCCCAGAAGGCGGGATCCAGCCGGTTCCGCTTGTTTGCCCCGATCCTTGCCGGCGCAACCTTACGCGAGCGATTGATCGCTTGTCTTGGCGCCCTGATCGGCATCGGCCTTACCGGCGTCATCAGCGGCTATCTTTTCGGGCAGGGGCCACAACTTCCGCTCATCGTTGCGCCAATGGGTGCGTCCGCAGTGCTGCTTTTTGCGGTGCCTGCAAGTCCGCTTGCTCAACCGTGGTCGATCATTGGCGGCAATACCATTTCCGCCATGATGGGTATTATCGCAGCCTACCTCATTCATGATCCGATCATCGCGATCGGCGTCGGCGTCTCGCTTGCGATCGGTGCGATGTCGTTCACCCGGTGCCTGCATCCGCCAGGCGGTGCCGCCGCCTTGACAGCCGTCCTCGGTGGCCCGGTCGTTGCAGGCTGGGGGTTCCTGTTTCCATTTGTGCCGGTTGCCTTGAACTCTTGCATACTCGTTGGCCTCGGGCTGCTGTTCCACAAGCTCTCCAGACGCAATTATCCCCATGTCGTCGCAAAGCCCGCGAAGAATACCCATCAGACGCGCGATGTGCCGCCGCCTTTGCGCGTAGGTTTTCAGGAGGAAGACCTCGACTCGGCGTTGGAAGTGCTTGACGAGACCTTCGATATCGACCGGGCAGATCTCAGCCGCCTGTTGCGGCAGGTCGAACAGCAGGCGGCGGTGCGATCGCATGGAGACATTCGCTGCGCCGACGTCATGTCGCGCGATGTCATCGGCATCGACTGGGATGCCGAGCCGGATCATGCACGGCGACTTCTGCTGAAGCATAATGTCCGCACGCTGCCGGTGAAGGACCGAGAGGGCCGGTTGCTTGGAACGGTCGGTTTGCGCGAGCTGTCGGAAAGCAATGGCACCATCGCGCAGGCGCTCTCGCGGCCCGCCATCGCCGATGCCGGGGATCCAGCTTTGTCGCTGTTGCCTGTTCTGACGGATGGGCGCACGCACGCCGTGATCGTCGTGGATGCCGACCGGCAAATCCTCGGTCTGATATCACAAACGGACCTGTTGAGTGCCATGGCGCGGCTTCTGCCAAACAAGAACGCCGCGTCCGTCAGTGTTGCTTGAAATAGGCGTGAAGCGTTCGAGGCGGCTTCCCCGAGCGCATGTGACTGGCCGACTACTCGATGTTCGCCAGGCTGAAGGCGAGATCCGACAACAGGTCCTCTTCTGCCTCCAGACCCACTGATACTCTTAGCAAGCCTTCCTTTATGCCGGCGGCGTGGCGAGCCTCGGCACCCATGCCGGCATGGGTCATGCTTGCTGGATGCGCAACGAGACTTTCAACGCCACCGAGGGATTCGGCAAGGGTGAAGATCCTCAGCCCCGCCACGAAACTGCGGACCGCCTCAAGCCCCCCTTTCAGTTCGAAACTCAACATGGCTCCGAAACCGGATTGCTGTCGTGCCGCAAGTTCGTGGCCGGGATCGGATATCAGACCAGGATAATGGACCACACCGACCCGCGGGTGCTGCGAGAGAAAGCGAGCGGCGACCATGGCTGTCGTCTGCTGTCGTTCGATCCGGGCAAAAAGGCTCCGAATGCCGCGCAGAGTGAGATAGGCATCGAATGGCGATCCCGTGACACCGATCATATTTGCCCAGGCCTTCAATTCTTCCACGTCATTCGAGTTTGCCGCGACGACGGCGCCACCAACGACATCGGAATGGCCGTTCAGATACTTCGTCGTCGAATGGATGACGAAGTCGGCGCCAAGGGTGATCGGGCGCTGCAGTGCAGGCGATAAGAAGGTATTGTCGACCACAAGGCGTGCCTGCACGGCTTTTGTCCGCTGGGCAATGACATTGATGTCGACGATGCGCATAAGCGGGTTGCTCGGCGTTTCAACAAAGACGAGCGTCGCGCCGCGGCTCAAGGCTGAGACCAGGGCTTCCTGGTTGCCTTGATCGACGAACTCGACGTCAAAATGCCCCTTGTCTTGCAAGGCGGCCAATAGTCGATAGGTCCCACCGTAACAGTCATGCGGCGCAATTACTCGATCACCAGGCTTCAGGAGCCCGAGGACAAGATTGACGGCGGCCATCCCGGATGAGGTCACCACGGCTCCGGCGCCACCTTCGAGCTTTGCCAGTGTATCGGCCAGCAGATCGCGGGTCGGATTGGACGTTCTGGAATATTCATAGGCCTGCGCTTGCTCGAACTGCCGGAAGGCGAAGTTGCTTGAGAGGTAAAGGGGCGGGGTGACGGCACCATAGGCGATGTCGTCGGCGATCCCGTTTGCGGCCGCAATCGTTCTGAAGTCCTTGTTGATCGACACCAATGAATTGCCTTTCACGAATTGGAGCTGGTGCTTGCGGCGTTGCGCGTCACCGGTAGATTGATGGGTCGCAAGCAAGCGCAGGAGGTATTGCTGGCCGTCAGACGCTGTCGAAGATTGCTCCCTTGTCGCAACTATAATTTCTATTTTAAGAATGACAATGATTGATCATTCTCTAATATCGCTGAATAACGTTTTCACGTCCGAGGGAAAAGAGGGTCAACGATGTTTGTCGAGCGTGCGCAAAATGGAGACTTTATCGTAGACTCCTCGGAGATTGCCGATCGGTTCGGTCTATCACTGAGCGACTTTCGCGGCCATATGCAGCGAGGCTCGATTACGTCCTCAGTAGAGGTGGGCACAGCGGACAATGAAGGCACGAGGCGCCTGTCCCTGCGATTTGGCAATAGACTATGGCGCGTCGTTCTAGACGATGAGAATCAGATCCGCCACGAGGAGATGACTTTCCTTCGCAGCAGTGCGCGACCGTCCTCATCTTGATGCGGGCGCGGCTTTGGTCGTTACCGTCCAGACATTCTGTTCAAGCACGTCGTCGCGGACGAACACCATCTCGACTCACTGCCTGGTGATGAAATCCATCAGCACGATGGCGTGGTTGTGCTCAACATCTTTCGCTCCGTAAAGAAGCGTCGCCGTCGATTGGCCGATCTTCTCCCTGAGTTCGTCCACCGTTTTGGCGTTTCTCTCGAGCTCCTCCAGGTAGCGACGACGGAATTCGTTCCATTTGTTCGGATCGTGCTCAAACCAGCGCCGCAGCTCAGCGCTTGGGGCGATGTCCTTTAGCCAGAAGTCGATATGAGCGTCGTTTTTGCTGACGCCGCGGGGCCATAACCGGTCGACAAGGATCCGGATACCGTCACCTTCGACTGCAGGCTCATAGATTGGTTTGATATGCACAGTCATGTTTCAATCTAGCGTCTCCCGAATTTCCATCAACGTTCTCGGTTCTTGCTTCACTCAGACGACTGGATCGATCCGTTAGTCGCGACCGAGCGCGCCGCTTGTCCATGCCGCTATGGATCCCGGTTGAAATCGCGGTCAACCGTATACATCCAATGGCGCATGTGATCGAGCAGAAGCGCAACGTCATATCGCCATTCCAAGGCGAGAAGCCTGAGGTCCATGGGACCAGATTGCAGCCTCCTATAGAGTGTCCTTTTGAGTTCGGCGAGTTCGTCGGCGGTAGGTGAATGCTGCGGCGGGTGCTTCCGTTTGCCACTCCGCGATAGACGCTCGGCGAACAGTTCTAAATCGGTCTTCGTTTCGACGATCGTCTCTGCCATTAAACCATCCTCCTGATTCGACAATATATCGCATTACGATATATTTCAATGTCCAGATGGAACCGCCGCCGTCTCTAAGAGATTTTAGCCTGCAGGCGCTGAAGGATCCCGATCAGTTCAGGTGCCATTTCCCGGATTTCCTTCAGGTGGACAGCGCTGAGCCGCAGCAGGACTGCGTCCGCCTTCGCGGTCAACGTCAATGTCTGCCGGCGCTTGTCCTGCGGATCTAAGTGCCGGGTCACCAAATCGGCAGCACTCAGTCGCCCAACGAGCTCTGTTGCCGTGTGTGGCGCGATCAGCAGACGGTTCGCCAGCAATCCGATGGTCATGGCGGCATCGACGGGATGCCCCTTGATCGCGAGCAACGCCTGGTGCTGCTGGCTCGGAAGTCCTTCTTCCTGGGCAGCCGATGTGCTGAAATCCATAAATCTCCGTAGCGTGTGGCGCAGATTGGCAAGCGCTTCATAATCGCTACCACTCAAAGTTTCTTTCGTCATCGTCACGATCTCAGTATTTGCGTCGCCCCTAGCCACCCAGACCTATGCCATCCAGGCGATTTTCTCCAGTTTGCGCCGATCCTGGAGGATGCGAAGTGCCTGCATCAGCTCCGGAGCCATCTCCCTGATCTCATGAAGATGCGCACCACTGAGCTTTGCCAGAATGCCGTCGGCCTTGTCCATCAGTCTCACGATCTGACGCCGGCCATCATCCTTGCTTGACAGACGCTCAATGTAGCCCGCATCGGAGAGCCTGTTCACGAGCTCCGTTGCCGAATGCGGCGCAATTAGCAATCGTTCGGCGAGCATGCCGATGGTCATCTCCTTTTCGGGTGGCAACCCTTTAATTGCAAGCAGTGCTTGATGTTGCTGTGGCGTCATGCCGAGGTTCGAAACTTCCGCATTGCTGAACTCGGTAAATCTTCGCAGCGCGTAGCGCAGATCGGCAAGGGCCTCATAATCCCCCGGCGAAAGGGCATCCTCATGTGTTTTTGTGGTCATGTTCCAACTCCATCGGTCACAAACATATTGATTTATATCGTATCACGATATATGCGAAGCGCCGATGAGAAATATTCCTCCGCTGACAGCAGCGTGATCTGGAGACAACGCATTGAAAAACCCGGAAAGCAGACCACACTATCGTCAACATGACTTCACTGGCGGGCTTGCTCGACGGGAGGCTGGCGACTTCACCACGGACAAACGCGTCCTGCTCCTGATCGGCATGGCGATCATTGTCGGCACTGGCGGCGCATTGGCGGCCTGGGTATTGGTCGATCTGATCTCACTCGTGACGAACGTGGTGTGGTTTGGGCATTTCAGCACTCAGGCAGCGTCACTTGCCAATGCACCACGATCGGCCTGGATGGTGGCGGCTCCCGTGATCGGCGGTCTGGTCATCGGCCTGATGGCTCGCTTCGGCTCTGAAAAGATCCGGGGGCACGGTATTCCCGAAGCCATAGAGGCCATCTTGATTGGCGGCAGTCGAATGTCGCCAAAGGTCGCCCTCCTGAAGCCGCTTTCATCGGCCATCTCCATTGGAACCGGCGGCCCCTTCGGCGCTGAAGGTCCGATCATCATGACCGGCGGTGCAATCGGCTCGCTATTTGCGCAATGTTTCCACATGAGTGCTGCGGAACGCAAAACGCTGCTGGTGGCAGGTGCAGCGGCCGGCATGACGGCGATTTTCGGATCACCGATTGCGGCTGTCATGCTGGCCGTCGAATTGCTGTTGTTTGAATGGAAACCGCGCAGCTTCATTCCAGTCGCCGTGGCAGCTTGCGTCTCGATCTACTGGCGGCCGCTCCTGTTCGGACAGGGTCCGCTGTTCCCGACCAATTTCCAGAACCATCTTCCGTGGTGGAGTATGTTTCTCTGCGTTGCGTTGGGCATCATCTCCGGCCTGCAGTCCGGGCTGCTTACGACGTTGCTTTACAAAATAGAGGATGCCTTCGAGCGGCTGCCGATCCATTGGATGTGGTGGCCTGCCGTCGGTGGTTTGGTCGTCGGTCTCGGTGGGTTAATCGAACCGCGCGCTCTCGGCGTCGGCTACGACATCATCTCGGATCTGTTGGGCAGCCACATCGTTGCCAAAGCAGTCCTTGCGATCCTGCTCGTTAAAGCAGGGATCTGGCTAGTTGCGCTATCCTCCGGAACTTCAGGGGGTGTACTAGCGCCACTCCTTATCCTCGGCGGCGCTCTCGGTTGGCTCGTTGGACTGTTTTTTCCCGGAGATCCCGGCTTCTGGGCTCTTCTCGGCATGGCGGCCATGATGGGGGGCACGATGCGCGCTCCGTTGACCGGCACTTTCTTTGCCATAGAAATTACCGGCGACATCAACACGCTGGTGCCGTTGCTTGTTGCGACGGTCACCGCCTATGCAGTGACCGTCCTCTTGCTGCGCCGCTCCATTCTGACCGAAAAGATTGCGCGCCGCGGCCAGCACATCACCCGCGAATACGGCATCGATCCCTTCGAACTGACACGGGCATCCGAAATTATGATCCGGCAAGTCGATACGCTACCGGCGAACATGAGTGTCGGAGAAGCTTGCAGCTTCTTTGCATCTCCAGAAAAGAACCATCGCGTCTATCCGGTCGTTGAAGATAGTGGCCTGCTTGCAGGCGTGGTCTCTCGCGCCGATGTGTTGCGCTGGCAGGGGGACGAAGGTCTGGCAGGCCAAAGTCTCAGAGAGAGCATTTCCGATAGCTCACTCCCCGTCGGTCATCCAGACGACACGGTGGGGTTCATTGCCGATCTTATGCTTGCCGCCGATACCGGTCGTATCCCGATTGTGGATCGGCCAACGGGCAAGCTCGTTGGCCTGATAGCCCGCAAGGACTTGTTGCGCTTGAGAAGCTCTCTGAAAACCGCCGAACTCGAGCGACGCCCATATTTTGGTGCCCGATCGGAGGCGGTTACGGACCAATAATCATTGGGTTGCCTCAATGCACGGGGGGGGCCGCAATGTTTAGGCATGTGATCGATGGCGCACGGAGCCTCGGTTTCTGAACGGCGAGTTTTGTCATGATTGAAGACCTCTTTGCCAGGAACAGGGTGTGGGCTACTGAGCGCAAGGCTGAAAAGCCTGACTACTTCGAGAGGCTGTCGAAGTTGCAACAGCCGGACTATCTGTGGATAGGCTGCTCCGACAGCCGCGTGCCCGCCAATGTCATCACCGGCCTGGAGCCGGGTGAGGTCTTCGTACACCGTAACGTCGCTAACCTCATCCACCCCGCCGATCTGAACATGCTGTCCGTGGTGGAATATGCCGTGCACCAGCTTGGCGTGAGGCATATCATCGTTTGCGGGCATTATGGTTGCGGCGGAATACGCGCCGCCGTCAACGAAGAGCGCTACGGCCTTATCGACCACTGGCTGCAGCCTGTGCGCGAGGCGGCGGAACAGGCGTTCGAGTGCAGGGGCTGCAACGCCTGGACGGACTCAGAGCTTGATCGACTTTGCGAGGCCTCCGTCGCCGCACAGGTAAAACGACTTGCCCGTACCCCGACGCTCCAGGCGGCCTGGCAGGCCGGTAATAATGTTGCGATCCACGGCTGGGTCTATGGTTTGAAGGACGGCCTACTTGCCGATCTCGGATGTACGGTGACCGGGCTTCTTGGCAATGTAACGGACAAATCGACACCGAACGGTTGAATGATTTCGGGCTGCATTCGCGAAGGATCGAGGGTGCAATCATAACGCAGCGTCCTTCAATGCCACCGTTAAACGATAACGTGTTACTTCTTTGGATATGCTTGCTCCGTCCTCGATTGCCGAACTCGCGTTGTTCCTCGACTTTGCTCTCTTCATTGCTTGGATCTTGTTTTTCTTAAGCTCAATCATGGGTTGTTTCGAGCAACATCGATGAACGATGTTTGACATGCTCCGATATGCCTTTGAGAAGGCTAATACTTATGGCCAATGCAAACTATTAAATCTTTTGTCAGGTTGGCGTGGTTATGTTCGTGTACAGCGCCATCGGCGATGAGCAGGATGCTCTTTCTCTGTGATGTTCCCAATCGGAAAACAGACAATTGTCGCCACACGCGAGTCTTTCATCGCGCGTATTTCCCGGCTCATCATGTTGCGCGAGCTATGCCATGTCACTTCTACAGAATGCCAAGATCAGAACAAAAATCCTGTCCATCATTATTCCGATCTGTCTGATCGGCATTGGAGGACTGCTCGTCCTATCCAGCCAGTACAAGAGCACTGTTGATACTTATTCGAGTTTCATCTCGAACGATGAGGCGGCGGCTGTGGAGATGGCGCGAGCCAGCCAGCGAGTAGTTGCACTCAGCTACAACGCCTATCAAATCCTGGTCTACAGCTCGAAAGATCAGGAAATGGCGAAGTTTACCAAGGATTACGACGAGAACAAGAGGGTCCTCCTCGACCGTCTGGCGACAGCCGGGCGACTTGTTCCCGCCGAAGCGACAGCGATTGACGCGCTCATTGTCCGGGCCAACAATATCATTGCCTTGACCGATCAGGCTGTAAAGGCCGGAATTGCGGATGACAACGAAACAGCCACGCGCCTACTGAAACAAGCAGATCCCCTGACCGGGGCAGAAGTGCTTGCGGTTCGCAACTGGCTCGATACCTTCAACAAGAACATTGCTGCCAAAAGCACTACGCTTGGCGCCCAGACAGCCGAGACCATCATCTATACCTTAATGACGCTCGGTATCATCTTTGCAGCAGCAATTTTGATTGCCGTGCTGATTTCTGCCCGTGGCATCACTGCCCCCGTCGAGCGGCTGCGTGCCCGTATGGTCTCGCTGGCAAAGGGTGAGACCGATGAAGCCATTTCGGGTATCGAGCGCAGGGACGAGGTCGGTCAAATGGCCGCCGCTGTCGCGATCTTCCGGGACAACGCTGTCGAGCGTATCCGCCTGGAGAAGGAGGCCGATGCCGACCGTAGTCTCTCGGAGAAGGACAGGCTCGAACGCGAAGCGCAGAAAGCCAAGGATGCGGCTGATACTCAATTTGCCGTCGATGGTTTGGCGAGCGGCCTGGCAGAGCTTTCGAATGGCAACGTGGTCTATCGCATTGAAAAGCCCTTCGTTGCTCACCTTGACCAGCTGAGGGCGGATTTCAACGCATCCATGGCAAAGCTCGAGGAAACACTGCGTGCGGTTGGCCAGGGCGGCCAGGCGATCGCCGCCGGCGCGAACCAGATCCGATCAGCCTCCGACGACCTCTCCAAGCGCACGGAACAGCAGGCCGCTTCGGTCGAGGAAACTGCCGCAGCTCTGGAAGAGATCACCACCACCGTCAAGGATTCTACCCGCCGGGCGGAGGAGGCAGGTGCACTCGTTGGCCGCGCTCGTGTCGGAGCGCAGAAGTCAGGCGACGTAATGCGCGAGGCGGTCGCGGCCATGGAAGCAATCTCGAAGTCATCGAGCGAGATCAGCAACATCATCGGCGTTATCGACGATATTGCTTTCCAGACAAACCTGCTTGCCCTCAATGCAGGCGTCGAGGCGGCTCGGGCTGGCGATGCCGGCAAGGGTTTTGCGGTTGTCGCCCAGGAAGTGCGGGAACTGGCGCAGCGCTCGGCCAAGGCGGCCAAGGAGATCAAGGCGCTCATTTCGACATCAGGCCAACAGGTCAACAGCGGCGTCGATCTCGTTACGAGAACCGGGCAGTCGCTCCAGCAGATCGTCAACGAGGTTGAGGAAATCGATGGCAACGTCCGCGCGATCGTCGAAGCCGCCCGCGAACAGGCGACCGGATTGCAAGAGATCAACACGGCCGTCAACAGCATCGACCAGGGAACGCAACAGAATGCCGCGATGGTCGAGGAATCCACCGCCGCGAGCTACAGCCTGGCCAAGGAAGTATCGGCCTTGAACGATCTGCTCGGGCAATTCACCCTCCAAGACGTTCGAAGCCATCACCGGCCGGTCGCCACCACCCAACAGTCGGCTCCCGCAGTGTCGCCCGCCAGATCGCTCCGTGCAAAGCTTGCCGGCGCCTTCGGGGGGACGGGCAGCGCGGTAGTGGCGGCCACCGGTTGGGAAGAGCTCTGATCGGAAGGCACTGGTTGCTTTCCCGTATAATGACAACCTTGGTATGCGGCTTTGATAACAGCTCTGGACCCGATCCGCTTCGTTCGCGGTAAGCCTTCGCCGCGTGTTATTGTTAGCTATTGGAAAGGTTTACTCGACTTCGGTGGATTAGAACGGCTGGCGTATTCTACGCTCGGCATTGCATTTCAGTTGCGGCATGGCGCGCGAAAAGTGACGCGCATTGAGTGCTTCACGAGGCGTCTCCTCGAAAAAGTGGAAGAAAAAGCCCTCGACGGATGGAACACCGGCAGTCGCCATGAGTTCCGAAAGCGGAGGAGAGCGTGCCGTCTTCCTCCTCTCCGGGGTGCGTCGCGGTACCCCTATGCCGGCTCCTCGTCCGGCACCGCGGCGCACCTTAGAGGGCGTGCTCATCAGGATTGCGAATGTCGCGCTGCAAGCGCTCTACCGCAGCCACTTTATCGCGAACCGCGCGGGTAAAGCCGCAATCCGGTGAGCACGTGGAAGGCTATCGAGACCCGTTCTCATGTCGCCGTCTGCCAAGCCCGGCAACCTGCATTATGCTAGGCCACCGTCTCAATATTTCAGTCGGATGGCAGCGACCATTAACGGTGCGTGAGCGCAAATCGCCTGCAATGCTCGAGATAGGCTTTGTCGTGAATGGACAGGAGTTCGATTACGCTCGACCAAAGCCATGATGGAGCATCTGGCTTTTTTCGGCGTGCATTCCTCAGTTCGACAGTCCATGATCGCCATGTCTGATGATCCATCTGTCGACCGTGAGCGTGACCCACAACTCCTCCGAGGTAGCGGGCAATTGCGCAGATTTCGTCGTCTGCAAGGCGGCCTACTTCGAACTTTTTATCTTGAGGCGCGATCTCTCGAACAATGACAGCATTGTTCATCACATGCGACGCGATCATCCGATCGCCGAGATTGGGCGAAAGTGCCTTTGCTCCTGTCACGACTCTTTCGGCGGGATCGGACGGCATCACAGCCCCGGCAGCCGAAGGGGCGCACGTCCGAACGGCTTGCTTGATGTCTAGCAACGAAACCGGTCCATGTTTGCCGTCTCGAACGAGAACCGCACATCGCAGTTGACCGAGCGAGCTGCAACCTTTGATCCAATAGGCGGCATCAAGCACACGCTCCTTGCCGCCTCTCAACCGTTCCGGTCCAAGGACACTCCTTGCCAATTCCGTCTGCTTGCAAAGCGCAAGAACCGCGGTGCGCTCGGTTCTGTGTAACGGCCATAAGCGCTTGCCGCGGGGAAGCAAAGGGTGCTTAGTCTGGAAATTCTCCATTGCAAGGTTTCGCCAGCGCCGCCGTGTGGAACGCCGCAGAAGTTTTCTAATGTCCCTTGGTTGATGCAGATGCGGAGTGCTTCCGTCTGCCTCGACGGAGGCGGTCTCATATCCGGCAATGAGCGCCTCCAACATTTTCGCAGTCGTAACCCCAGGCAAGTCCGAGCCGCGCGCAGCCGACGCGAGCGAAAGGCCCAAGCGAATGAGATCATCGACCGGATTGCCGATGACCGTCTGGTCAAAGTCCCGGATCTGAACCGCAACGTCACCGTCGCGGTCGGCCAACGCCCCAAGGTTGCCCAAGTGGCAATCTCCGCAGATCCAGATGTGAGGCCCGCAGGGGCCGGTATCAGCGCGTTGGTCCAGCCACTCATAGAATAGCTTGGTTGTTCCCCGTATATACGCTTCCGGGGATCGCGCCATCTTAAGGTCGCGCCGGTAATGCAAAAAAGAAGTCCGGTCCTTGCCACTCATCGGTTTACATTGGGTTGCGGCGCACCAACAAAGGAAAGGCGCGCATTCATGCGTCTGTAAGCCCGTAAACGAGGATATGAAGCCGATGGTTCCCTCATGGGATTGAGTGGTCTCTGACACCTCAACATGCCGAGCCAGTGGTAGCTGCATCCAAGTCGATATGACCGTGCTGGTATCCGTTACCGCAATGGCAAACGTTGGGCCAGCCGGCATTCCAAGCGGAACAATAGCAGCCATACGCCGTTACTAGGGTGCAGGGCGTCGCGAAGGAAGCGATTGCTTAAGCACGCCGGCAGCCCTTGTTAGAGGAGGAGCCATTGGGAACGGATAAGCACGAGCAGATTCGGCGACGAGCTTATGAAATATGGGAGAATGAAGGCCGCCCCGACGGCGCGGCGTCCCGGCATTGGTTGTAGGGGACGGATGAACTGGCCGGAGAGGACGAGCCCGAACCGCTAAAAGATCTTATCGCTGAGGATGACCATGACAATGAAGCAAGGGGGGCCCGAACAAGAACATCATACTATCTGGCCGATGAGCGAGTGGGATCTTGCGAAGCGTTGGCGACAGGTTGACCATACACATCCTGGTCTTCAACAAGTCCGAGCAGCGCCACTGTGCCTTCGAGCGAGCCGACTTTGCCTACGACGATAGGCGCGATCTCTATACCTGCCCTGCTGGCAAGGAGTTACGCTCACGGTAGGACATCGGCGACAGCGAATATGATGTACGTACCTCAAGCACTTGACGCAGCAAACCTTGACTGCGATCAACAGCAGAACAGATAACGACCTCGAAACAGTGCTAAGTCTTTCACTCAGTTCGGGCTTCGACCAACGTCGTTATTTCGCCCGCGCCCATCGATACCGCCTCGGATGGCAAAAGCGTGAAACGTTCGATAGGTCCGACCAGTAGCCAGTAGCTGACCACGGCACAAATCACATGGAGGCCGACATACAGCAGCGCGCCGTGAAACGAGCCGGTGCCTTGAATGATATAGCCGATAGCGACGGGAGTAATGATGCCGCCGACGCTGCCCGCAGCATTGAATAGCCCCCCGGTCAGTCCGATGGCTTCCTTCGGCGCCGTGTCTGCCACGACTGTCCAGCCGAGCGCCCCAAACCCTTTCCCGAAGAAGGCTGCGCACATGATCGCCACCACGATAAAATTGACCTCGGTGTAATTGCAGAGAATGATGCTCGCACTCAGACCCAGCCCAAGAGTGATTGGGATCTTGCGGGCGAGGCTCAATGAGTCGGTCCGGCGAAGCAGCCAATCGGAAAAGAAGCCTGTCGTCACCCCACCGATGCATCCGAAGATCGCCGGCAAGGACGCGACGAACCCAGCTTGAAGCATCGAAAAATGACGGGCTTCAACGAGGTAGCTTGGAAACCATGAGATAAAGAAGGTCGAAAGTGAAGCGATGCAATATTGCGCCAGGAAGATCCCGAAAAGCATCCGGTTTGTCAGAATCTGCTTGATGGCCTGACGGGTAGCTGGCGGCGGCGGCGCATCGGCTGCCGGTTTCGCGCCGACATCCGTCAAGGCGCCTCGCGACTTGATATAGTCGAGCTCGGACCGAGAAACACGCGGATGTTGGCTGGGTGCGAAATATGTCAGGCTCCAGACAACGGCAAGGACGAGGCCCAGACCGCCCATCACCGAGAAAATCGATTCCCAGCCGAAATAGTGGTAGAGAGCGCCCATCAAGGGCGTGAACACCGCCAAAGCGAGATACTGCGCCGAGTTGAAGATCGCGCCAGCAATCCCTCGTTCGTCGGAAGGAAACCACGCAGCTATGATGCGCGCCGAGGCGGGTGCGACCGGGCCTTCGAGAATTCCGAGTATGAGGCGCAGGATGAAAAGGGCGACGACGGGAAAAGCTATCCAACCGACGCCGCTGACCAGGAATACCGTCGCCGACCATCCAGCAAGCGATACCAGAATTGCGGCCTTTGCTCCCGTTCGATCGACGAGCCAGCCGGAAGGCACCTGGGAAAGAAAATAGCTCCAGGAGAATGCCGAAAAAAGCCAGCCCATGTTGATGGGGCTTATGCCCAGGTCTCGCGCAATTCCAGGCCCCGCCACGGACAGTGTCGCCCGGTCTCCAGTACTCAATGCCAGGACGATTGTGATCAGCGCAAGGACGATAAATCGTTGGTAGCCGGAGCGGACAGGCTCGCTCGGTGTCATAGTGTTTCCCTCCCAATACAGCCCTCATTCAGGGCATTTATGATCTTCTCTCCCAGAAGATCCGTGTCGAACGCTGCCGTCACATTTAGGCTGTCGATCCATCCGGCCTTGTTGGGACTTTCCGCTCCCAATGCGCATACCGGTCGGTTTCCAGATATTCTTCGTTGATCTCGGCGCCCCGCCTGGTCGATCGGGCCTCAACTCGAGATAGCAGTCCTTCGGCAGATAGGGGTCGAGCACGCAATGGGCGTCGCCCATGGTTTGGCCGCCGAGTAGCATGTACCGTTGGATCCAGCGGTTTCATTCGGTAGGCCACATTCCAGGATCCGGAAATTCGGTTTAGAGGCGTGGGTATCAGTCGCTCGGGCGCAATGTGATCGTTGCGGTCGAACGGTGTGACGAGAATGCCGGACACATCGCGCAGCGCTTTTCTCAATGACGTGTTGACTTAGTTTATGAAGTTCTTCCATCTAAAGGTGTGAGGCGACCGCTAACATGTAATTTATATTTACAAGTTCGATTACAAGTCAAGGCGCGATGGAGGCTTGATTGCGTCGATGGCAACCGGAGAGATGAGCGAGGGATTGCACTAAGGTGACAGGTCTGATTTTCACCCCGCAGAAAAGAGAGCGCTTGGGCGACAGGCTCTATGGTCAAATACTCGAGCAGATTATCTCGGGAGCCTTGAGCGAAGGCGATCGGCTGCCGTCTGAAAATCAGTTATGCCAGTCATTTAACGTATCAAGGCCGATCGTTCGTCAGGCGCTGTTGCGTTTACAAGCTGACGGTCTTGTCGCGTCACGCCAGGGAGCGGGAACCTTTATTCAAAAACAACCGCCGCAAAGCTTGACGCGCTTTGCCGAACCTTCCGACGTCTCCGAGATGCTGCGTTGCCTCGAGTTGCGGATGGCTGTCGAAAGCCAGGCTGCCGCGCTGGCGGCTCTCCGACATACCGCTTCTCAACTCGCGGATATTCAGAGCGCATTGACAGCAATTCGGGTAGAAATGGAGACCGGCAATCTAGCGGTCTCCGCAGACTTTGCCTTTCATCGCGCCGTCGCCACCGCGAGCGGAAATGAGCTGTTCTTGCAGGTGCTGCAATCGCTTCATGATCTGATCGAGCGCGGCATGAAAGTCGCGCTCAGCATTACGCGCGAAGGGACGCCAGAACGTGCCAAAAGGGTATTCGACGAGCACCAAGCTGTTTATCGGGCGATCGAGCAAAGAGATATGCAAGGTGCCGAACTTGCGATGCGGTATCATCTGGACCGCCTTCGACAACGCGTAACAGACAGCCAGAGAGATCGCTGACAGTTGCTGCTCGATAGATTGCTGACATCACGCGCGCAAAAAATCCTGTGGTCATGATTATGGTATTCGAAAACTCAAGCATATCAATGCATCAGACATCCGCTCGCCAGACCAATGGCATCACGTACGTCTGACACAGCGAGCAGGCCGGTGAAGGTACAGATAGCCTCTCCGCGACCCTTAGTCGTTACACCCTGCCCGATCGTGGCCTCATCCGCTTGACAATTTCGCTCACTGGACCTCTTACGTTCAATTGCAAGAGTATCCGGTAGGCTCAAGGAGAAATGCGACCGCTGGTATTTCGTGGCCGATTCTTCGAAGTATTTTACGCCGATGATCTTGGCACAAGGCGTCCCGGTATGACAACCGTATCAGCATCGCGCTTGCTGGTTATCATCGCTACCAGCGCGTTGATCATTGCGTCGGTGGGCTGCTCGTAGCTGGTCAATTCGTAGGCGGGAGCCCAGCCGAGCTCGATATTATCGAAGCCAACGACCGCCAGGTCTTGTGGAATTCGAAGACCGAATTCGCTCCGGGCGACATCCATCGCTCCGAGTGCCAGAATGTCATTTTCACACATCAATACGTCGATGCGCGATGCGGGCGAAGTCGCGCTCAAATAAGTGCGGGCCGCCTCCGCGCCGGCCTCCGCGCTGTATTTCCCGGCGGCCAGCTCCGCGACGCCTTCGATACCTTTCCGCCGCCAGAAATTTATATAGTGATGGCGCCTGCCAAGCGCCGTCGACAGGGTTCTCGCTCCCGTCATAAAGCCGGGGCGGCGATATCCCTTGTCGAACAGGTAATCGACGATTTCGCCAAGAGCGAGCTCAGCATTGCAGGCGATGGCGGGGACGCCGAGGATTTGGCTGTCTCTCGCGAGAACGAACATCGGCGGGAAACCTGGGCCAAGCCTCCGATCTCCCAACGTCTCCTCGCGAAAGGCCGTGCCGAACAGGATTACGGCGTCAAATTGCCGCTGGCCGGCATTGATCAACGCGTGAACGTGATCGAAATGGCGGTTGATGTTGATCAAGACGGTCAGCAGACCCTCCGCCTGTAGGCGCGCGGTCAATAGTTCCAGAACCGGAAGCTTGTGCGGATTGGCGAAGTCGTCGACAAAGACGGCGACCTGATGCGTGGTGTTCGTGGCAAGACTGCGGGCGAGCAGGTTGGGCGAATAGTTCAAGGCCTCGGCCGCCTGAAGCACCTTTTGCCGGCTGACATCCGTAATGGACGCACCGGGCGTGAATGCACGGATAACTGTCCATTTTGACACGCCGGCGGCTTCCGCCACCTCTTTCGCCGTCGCTCGTTTGCGCATGGTTGCCTCCTCAATTGGAATGAATATTCCACAAAAAAATAAAAATGGAATGGATGCTTGATTTCTGTCGACAATAAAGTAGTTTTATCGAGCTTGCTACCGGGTGCAAGGGAGATTGCTACCGGTAGCAAGAGGAGGTTCGCGATGGAGCGGACTGTTTTGGGAGGGTAAAATGAAATTCG
Organism: Rhizobium sp. 11_C7_N12_5; assembly: GCF_051811145.1. Classification (NCBI taxonomy): domain Bacteria; kingdom Pseudomonadati; phylum Pseudomonadota; class Alphaproteobacteria; order Hyphomicrobiales; family Rhizobiaceae; genus Rhizobium; species Rhizobium sp. 11_C7_N12_5. The sequence goes on along the minus strand of NZ_JBPWPY010000004.1, from coordinate 127,811 downwards.
GTTTGAAATCGCTTCTCACAGGCGCGGCAATGGCTGCCGCGTTCCTGTGCTCTTCGGCAATCGCCAACGCCGCAGACATTCACATCGTTGCCGTCACACACGGACAGGCCAATGATCCTTTCTGGTCCGTGGTCAAGAATGGCGTCAATGCAGCGGCGAAGGATATGGGCGTCAGCGTCGATTACCGCGCTCCGGAAACCTTCGACATGGTGTCGATGGGGCAGCTCATCGATGCTGCCGTCAATCAGAAGCCCGACGGCCTTATCGTCTCCATTCCCGATGCCTCGGCGCTCGGACCGTCGATCAAGAAGGCTGTCGCTGCCGGCATCCCGGTCATTTCCATCAATTCCGGTTCCGATGTTTCCAGGGAAATGGGAGCGCTTCTGCATGTCGGCCAGGACGAATATACCGCCGGCAAGGCCGCCGGCGCGAAGCTGCGTGAGATGGGCGGCAAGGAAGGTCTATGCGTGAACCAGGAGGTCGGCAACGTTTCGCTCGACCTGCGCTGCAAGGGCTTTGCCGATGGTTTCGGCGGGAAGGTTACGGTTCTTCCGGTCAGCAACGATCCGGCTGATGTCCGCGCGAAGGTCAAAGCGGCGTTAAGTTCCAATACCGCTGTCGACACTGTCATGGCGCTTGGTGCCGGCACGGCCGGCGAGCCGTCTCTGGCGGCGGTCGAGGATGTCGAAATGACCGGCAAGATCAAGGTGGCGACCTTCGACCTTTCGGCCGATTTCCTGAAGGCCGTGGCCGACGGCAAGGCAGCTTTCGCGATCGATCAGCAGCAGTTCCTGCAGGGTTATCTGCCGGTCGTGTTCCTGGCTAACTATGCCAAGTACGGGCTTATCCCCGGGGGCAATGTTCCATCCGGCCCGAACCTGATCACCAAGGAAAAGGCAGCCCAGGTCGTGGATCTCTCCGCCAAGGGTATTCGCTAACAGGAATTGCCGAAAGGCATTCTCCCAGAATCTTCTCCCCTTCATGGGGGAGGAGGTTTGGCTGACTGAGCGCGCTGCCGAGCAGCGCCAACGCTACCCTACATTATGTTCCCCTGGGAGGAGTTATGGCTTCACTTGAGCAGAAAACGGCCATCGCGCCGGAGGCCGATGAGCGCGTCAAACAAGTGAGTTTTCTGACGCATATGATGCGGCGGCCCGAGCTTGGTGCCGTGGCGGGCCTTGTTCTCGTCATCGTGTTTTTCTTTCTCACCGCCGATCGCACCATGTTCTCGCTTTCCGGCCTGATGACCATCATGGCACCGGCATCGCAATTGGGAATTCTGGCCATTGCCGCAGCACTTCTGATGATCGGAGGGGAGTTCGATCTCTCGATCGGCTCGATGGTCGCCTTTGCGGGACTGATCTTCGGCGTCATTCTCACGAATTTCGGTCAACCGCTTTCGGTTGCCATCGTCATGACGATGCTCTTTGCGGCGTTCATGGGGGCGATCAATGGACAGATCGTCATTCATACGCGCCTTCCATCCTTCATCGTGACGCTGGCATTCCTCTTCATTCTCCGTGGCTTGACGCTTGTCGGCTTGAAATGGGCGACAGGCGGCTCGACACAGCTTCGCGGTATCGGCGTGCGGGTCAGCGACAGTCCGCTGCTTGGCTTCTTTTCCGGCGATGCGCTGAAGGGCGCCTTTGTCTGGCTCGCTGATCACGATCTGATCGACAAGTTTCCCAATGGCATGCCGAAAGTCACGGGTATCCCGGTGTCGGTATTGTGGTTCGTTGCGCTCGCCCTGGCTGCGACCTGGGTCCTTCTGCGCACCCGCACAGGTAACTGGATCTTTGCCGCGGGTGGTGACCCCAATGCGGCGAGAAATTCCGGTGTCCCGGTTCACAGGGTAAAGACCGGCCTCTTCGCGCTGACGGCATGTGCGGCAGCTCTGGTCGCCATCATCACGGTGCTCGATGCCGGCTCGACTGACGCCAGACGCGGCTTTCAGAAAGAGTTCGAGGCGATCATCGCAGCCGTCATTGGCGGGTGCTTGCTGACAGGCGGCTATGGTTCGGCGATCGGCGCCTTCTTTGGCGCGATCATCTTTGGTTCCGTCTCGATTGGCCTGACCTACACCAAGTTCGATTCCGACTGGTTTCAGGTCTTCCTGGGCTCAATGCTGCTGCTGGCAGTGCTCTTCAACAATTTCATCCGTCGCAAGGTTACCGGGGAGCGCTGATCATGTCTGACGTCAATAATCGAATACCGATCATCGAAGTGACCGATATCATCAAGCACTACGGCTCCGTGATTGCGCTTAACGGCGTATCGATGCAAGTGTCGGCCGGAGAGGTGCTTTGTCTCCTCGGAGACAATGGCGCGGGCAAATCCACTTTGATCAAGACGCTCTCCGGCGTTGTCCGCCCAAGCGGAGGCGAGTTCCTCGTCGAAGGCAAGCCGGTCAATTTCCGCAGTCCGCGCGACGCGCTCGATGCCGGGATCGCGACCGTTTATCAGGACCTTGCCATGATCCCGCTAATGTCGATCACTCGCAATTTCTTCATGGGGCGGGAGCCTCGCAAGGGTTTATTCCCGTTCCGTCACCTCGACCTTACGCATTGCAACGACGTCACGCGTGAAGAGATGCACAAGATCGGCATCGATATCCGCGATCCCAATCAGGCGGTGGGCACTCTGTCAGGGGGCGAACGCCAATGTGTTGCCATTGCGCGCGCCGTCTATTTCGGTGCCAAGATCCTCATTCTCGATGAGCCGACTTCGGCGCTCGGCGTGGCGCAAACCTCGATGGTGCTGAAATACATCCACCAGGTTCGACAGAATGGTTTGGGCGTCATTTTCATCACCCACAATGTCCGCCACGCCTATGCGGTGGCAGACCGCTTCACCATCCTCAATCGCGGCCAGACGCTCGGCACCTTTGCCAAGGCTGATATTGAGATGGATGCGCTTCAGAACCTCATGGCCGGCGGCAAGGAGCTGCAGCAACTGTCGGAAGAGCTCGGCGGCACGATCTAGCCTGCTCGCTTCCAAGGCGGTGATCGATCGGCACTCGGCGGCCGCCGCCTTTCACTCAATCATCAACCATGGAACACGGTCATGAACGACGGTTCGTCGAATGCCTCATCTCCCTTCACCCTCGCAGTTTGCGCCGAGATGATTTTCACGTCGCTTCCTGTCATCGACAGGCTCAAGCGCATCACCGAACTCGGCTTTCACGCCGAGATCTGGGACTGGACGAAACATGACATCGCCGCCCTTGCAAAATCCGGAGCGGTCTTCTCGTCGATGACGGGCTATGTGACCGGCACACTCGCGGATGACGAGGGCGCCGACGAACTACTGCGAACTGCGAAGCAATCGATCTCGATCGCCAGGGAGCTCAACTGCCCGCGCCTCAACCTGCATGGGACCGGTCTCGATGGCCAGGGTTTGCCGGCGGTCAAGGCGGACAAGGTGACGGGCGCCATGTGGCTCAAGGCGCGCGATACCCTTAATCGGATCGCCGACCTCGGCGAACAAGAAGGCGTCACCTTCGTACTCGAAAACCTCAATGAAGCCGTCGATCACCCCAAGACACCTTTTGCCAGGGCCGAGGATACGCTTGCGCTCGTCTCGTCGGTGAACCGACCGGCGTTGAAGCTCAATCTCGATCTTTATCACGCGCAAATCGGCGAAGGAAACCTGATCGAATTGTGCCGGCGCGCTCTGCCTTATATCGGCGAAATTCAGGTGGCGGATGTTCCCGGTCGCATGGAACCGGGCACCGGAGAGATCAACTACAAGGCAATCGCCCGTGCGCTCAAGGATATGGGCTATCGCGGCACGATCGGCATGGAGGCCTGGGCCTCCGCCGATGACGAGACGGCGCTTGCCCGTTTCCGCGAAGCCTTCACGGTTTGAACATTTCGATAGTCAACACTTACATATCATGGAGAGATATCAATGATCAGGTTTGGAGTGATCGGCGCCGGCCGGATAGGCAAGGTGCATGCCGCAACCATCGCGGCGAACCCAAAGGCGAAGCTCGTCTATGTGGCGGATGCCTTCAAGGCATCGGCAGAGGCGCTTGCCGCGCAGACCGGCGCCGAGGTTGCCGACGCCGAGGATGTCATCAAGTCCTCAAATGTCGATGCGATCCTGATTGCGACGCCGACACCCAGCCATGCCGATCTCATCGAGGCGGCGGCGAGGGCCGGCAAGGCCATCCTCTGCGAGAAGCCGGTGTCCCTGTCGGTTGAGCGCATCAATGACTGCCTCGACGTCGTAGAGAAGAACAAATCCACCTTGATGATCGGCTTCAATCGCCGGTTCGATCCGAACTTCGCTAGCGTTGAAGCGCGCCTGCGCCGCGGCGATGTCGGAGAAATCGAGATTGTGACGATCACCAGCCGAGATCCCACGCCGCCGCCGGCCGATTACGTCAAATCCTCCGGTGGTCTGTTCCGCGACATGATGATCCATGACTTCGATATGGCCCGCTTCCTCATCGGAGAGGAATTCGTCCTCGTGAATGCACTTGGATCGTCACTCGTCGATAAGGCGATCGGGGCAGAGGGCGATGTGGATACCGCCGCTGTGCAGATGCAGACGGCTTCCGGACGCATTGCCGTCATCACCAATTCGCGCAGGGCGACCTACGGCTACGACCAGCGTATCGAAGTCCATGGAGCTGCCGGCATGCTTGCGGCAAAGAATATCCACGCAACCAGCGTCGAGCTTTCCAATGCGAACGGCGTCAGCGGCGATCCCGTCCAATATTTCTTCCTCGAACGTTACGCGCAGGCCTACGCCAACGAGATCAATGCCTTCATTGATGCGATCGACAGCGGCAACCGTTCGCCGAAGCCCGGCGGACTTGATGGCCTCCAGGCTCAGAAACTGGCGGAGGCGGCGACCGTGAGCTGGCAGACGGGGAGGCCGGTGCAGGTCGCTTAGCACGTTTCGACGCGATGCGGTGATGTCCTGACACTGCCGCATCGCTGCCGGGGGTGACGTTCCGCCTCGTGATATGCGCCGGGTCGCATTGAGTTTGCCGGAAGGCAATTCTTTGGAAGGTAAAGCGCAATGCTACAGGATAGAGACCACCGTCCTCCCGCGACGCTGCAGGAACTGAAGTACCGGATCGCCAAACGGCAGATCGTCTTTCCAAACAGTCTCGAGCAGGTCGCGAGGCAGATTATAGAACGGCCGGACATGATTGCTTTCGAAAGTGCCGCTGCGGTTGCGCGCAATTGCAGGGTTTCCCAAACGACCGTTCACCGACTTGCACAGCACATCGGGTTTCGAACATTTGGGGAGTTGCGCGCGATGATAAGAGACCATCTTCGCAAGATTTCCGCACATCAGCGCTAGGGGCCAGAGTGACGGATACAGGAGGTTGAGATCTACATGAACAAGGCCCTGTTCAACCGCACGAGATAGTCGGCAGTGGGATTGATCCTCGTATCGCCAAGCCTCTCCTGAACCGCAGCTACGGACAGGTCTCGTCGCTTTGGCAATCTTGATCTTTCCGCGACGGCAAGTGCATCGGGCATCTCGATGGCCTTTAGATCGGTGCAGTAGACAGGGGAGCCCGGCTGCTGACGCCATGATTCAGATAGCGATCCAGCATCGACCGCGTCGAATCCCGTATCGCCAACAAGCGCCATGGCGACATATCGATCACGTTCATTATCCGCTGCAACCGGAATGGCGATCCGATCCGGGTGGTCGGCAGGTTTTCCCAGTCGGGCGAAAGAGTCCGAACCGATAGCATTCCAAGCCTTTGCAATCGGTCGGCCGAGTTGTCTGGATACCCAGACACTCTCGACCTCGCCGCCTTCGATATCGGCGATCTCGGTGTCGCGCATTGGGTAGTAGTTGGACGTATCGATCACTACCGCGTCTTTCGGAAGTCCAGCTAGTCGAGGTGCTATTTCGGGCAGCTGATTGAAAGGAATCGACAGGATCAGGATATATGCGTCCTCGACTGCCTGCTCGACAGTGACAGCTTGCCCGCCTGACGCAAACACCTCTGGATCGATTGTGTCGGGACCGCGAGAATTTGCCGCCTTCACATCATACCCGGCCTTGCTCAGTTCCCGGACCAGCGTTTTTCCGATATGGCCGACGCCGATTATACCAACTTGCATGATGTCTCTTGTATCTCTCACGCGGTTACGGCGCGGTTGCGGGCGACAATTTCGTCGTGGATCAGGCTATCGCCTCTCTCCATGAATCCCTTGATCAAGGTTTCGCGGTTGTCGGCCGAGCGGGTCTGGTCTGCTTTTTCGAGCGCCCCCCTCAGCTCATCAATCGTCAGTTCCGTACAATAGGCAGGGGTACCGGGCTGCTGTCGCCATGAGGTTGCAAGCACCCCGGCATCGAAGGCGTCGAAGCCCGTTGCCTCTACCAGTTCCATGACGCGCGACTTCTTTTCGGGATCATCACCCGCTACCGGAAGGGCGATGCGGCCTGGTTGCAACTTCTCTACGCTCTTTTCCGCAAGGGTCGCGGCAAGCACCGCGTTCCAGGCTTTAATGATGGGTCGATTGATCTGCTCGGTGACCCAGACCGCTTCCGGCTTGCCGTCATCGACGTCGCAGATCGCTCCGTCACGAAACGGGTAGTAGTTGGAAGTGTCTACGACGACGACGTTGTCGGGAACATCTTCAAACAACCCGGCAAGGTCGCGATGGGCTGAAAACGGGATGGAGAGGATCACAGTATCCACCCCTGTCACGGCATCTTCCTTGGTCGTAGCCGTCGCACCAACGTCAGCGGCGAGCTCGCGGATCGATTCCGGGCCCTTGGAATTGGCGAGCTTAATCTCGTGACCTGCGGCTCCGAGCTTGCGTGCGAGTATCGCGCCGATGTTCCCCGCGCCGATAATTCCGATCTTCATATCATTTCCTTGCGGTGAGTATGGAATTCACACGCACTCCGACGGAGACGTGACTTGTGGTGCTCCGAAGAATAGGTATAGCTATCTGATACGGCAAGAACCGACTAATAAGTGGGTAACTCACCTTGAGGTAAGTATGGCAATCGAACGAGACTGGCGCTGTGACGACCCCAAGCAGCAAATGATATGGGCAGCGGCAACCCGGGATGCTCTTCAGGTCCTTGAAGGGAAGTGGAAGATTGTCATTATCTGTCAGCTTTTCGCTGCAAAGGGCTCGCTTCGGTTTTCGGAACTCGAGAAGCGCGTCGAGGGCGTGAACCAGAAGATGCTCATTCAGCAGCTCAAGGAGTTGGAGAAGGACGGTATCGTCACTCGAACCGTCTATGCCCAGGTTCCGCCAAGGGTCGAATATGCACTCAGTGAGATGGGGATTGCCCTAGGCCCATCGATGGCGGAACTCATCGACTGGGCTTTCATGCGACGCGACATGCGTCAGTCATCGCCTGGGCTGAACGCAGATATATCGCGAGGCTGACAGGCGCTTCCGTTGTAAGCCGTATATCGCGGGGCAGGTTCACGCGCGGATCTCTCCAGCATAATCAAGATATCTCTCAAGCGCTACAACAGCGTCCAGCGACTTCGGTGGGACACTTCGTGGCAGGCGTTGAAGGAGTGTGAGTTGGAGCGGGCGAAAGCCCTCCGCCCGCTTCGTTGATCTTACTCAGCGAGTTCGCGCATGACCCTGATGAGGTCGGACTTGCCCTCGAAGCCGATGCCCGGCAGTTCCGGCATGGTGATGTGTCCGTCGATGACCTTCACGCCATCCGGGAAACCGCCATAGGGCTGGAACAGGTCCGGGTAGCTTTCATTGCCGCCAAGACCAAGCCCTGCCGCAATGTTGAGGGACATCTGGTGGCCGCCGTGCGGAATGCAGCGAGAAGGCGACCAGCCAAACTGGCGCAGGACATCGAGGGTCCGAAGGTATTCGACAAGCCCGTAGGATAAGGCGCAGTCGAACTGCAGATAGTCCCGGTCGGCTCGCATGCCGCCATAACGCAGCAGGTTGCGGGCATCCTGGTGGGAGAACAGGTTTTCGCCGGTTGCCATCGGGGCGTCGTAGAACTCGGAAATCGCCGCCTGCAGGGCGTAGTCGAGCGGATCGCCGATTTCCTCGTACCAGAAGAGGGGGTAGTCGCACAGCATCTTGGCATAAGCGATGCCGGTCTCAAGATCGAAGCGACCGTTGGCATCCACTGCCAGCCGGGCTTGTGAGCCGATCTCTTCGAGGACCGATTCGATACGACCGCGATCCTCATCGATTGACGCCCCGCCGATCTTCATCTTCACGACGTTATAGCCACGGTCGAGATAGCTGCGCATCTCCTTGCGAAGCGCAGTGTTGTCCTTACCCGGATAATAGTAGCCGCCGGCCGCATAGACGAAGACCTTCGGATTGGCCTCACGTCCCTTCATGTCGGCCAAGATGCGAAAGAGCGGCTTGCCCTCGATCTTGGCAACCGCGTCCCAGATTGCCATGTCGAGGGTACCGACGGCGACAGACCGCTCGCCATGCCCCCCGGGCTTCTCGTTCATCATCATCGTCGCCCAGATTTTGTGCGGGTCGAGATTGGTGCCCGCGTCATTCATCAGGCTTTCCGGCGAGGCTTCGAGGATACGGTCCTTGAAGCGCTCACGAATCAGGCCGCCCTGGCCATAACGACCGTTCGAGTTGAAGCCGTAGCCGACGACACGGCGACCGTCCCGGACGACGTCGGTGACGACGGCAACCAGGCTAGCCGTCATTTTGCTGAAGTCGATGTAGGCGTTGCGGATGGGCGAAGCGATCGGCTTGGTAACTTCGCAAACATCAAGGATACGCATTGTATTCTCCGTTGGGTACTTGTTCGATTTGTCTGTAATCAGGACGCCAGTTCGGCGGGTGATGCGGTGATGTTTCGGGGACGCTCGCCGCGCTGCTCGGCGATGACAGCGTTGACCGTCTCCTGGTCGAGAGCCCCTTCCCATTTTGCGATTGCGATGGTGGCGATGCCATTGCCGATCAGGTTTACGACGGCGCGGGCCTCGTTCATGAAGCGGTCGATACCAAGCAGAAGGACGAGACCGGCGACCGGGATGGCATGGAAGCTCGACAAGGTAGCGGCCAAGGTAACGAAGCCTGCGCCGGCAACACCTGCTGACCCCTTGGAGGTCAGCAAAAGGACGCCGAGGATAACGAGCTGCCCTTCGATGCCGAGCGGGGTATTGGTCGCTTGCGCAACGAACACCGCTGCCATCGTCAGGTAGATGCAGGTGCCGTCGGCGTTGAATGTGTATCCGGTCGGTAGCACCAGTCCGACGACGGATTTCTTGCAGCCGAGCCTCTCCAGCTTCGCCATCATGCGCGGCAGTACGGCTTCCGACGAACAGGTCGCAAGAACAATCAGGATTTCGTCCTTGAAGTACCGGAAGAAATGCAGCAACGGAAAACCCGACCAACGGGCGATCGATCCGAGGACAACGATCACGAACAAGGCTGACGTCAGGTAGACGCCCAACATCAGGTGCCCGAGAGCCCAGAGCGAGCCGACGCCATATTTTCCGATCGTATAGGCCACGCCCGCGCCGGCGCCGATCGGTGCCAGGCGCATGATCATGCCGACGATCCGGAACAGAGCCTGGAGCAGAGAATCGAAGACGTCGATGACGGGCTTGGCTTTCTCGCCGAGCTGTACAAGTGCGCAGCCCATCAGCACGGCGATCAGGATGACCTGAAGCATCGCGCCCTTGGCAAATGCATCGACCATCGTCGTTGGGATCACGTTCATGAAGAACTCGATGACGCCGCCCTGTTGCTGGGCGGTCTGCTGGTAGGTTGAGATCGTACTGGCGTCGATCTTGCTAGCGTCGATGTTCATGCCGACGCCGGGCTGCATGATGTTGACGACGATCAGCCCGATGACGAGGGCGATCGTCGAAACGACCTCGAAGTAAATCAGAGACCGTGCACCGATCTTTCCGACCTCCTTGATGTCACCCATCTTGGCGATGCCGAGGACAACGGTGCCGAAGATGACCGGCGCAAGCAGCATCTTGATGAGCTTGATGAAGCCATCGGCGAACGGCTGCAATTTCGTGGCGAAGTCGGGAATGAAAAGGCCAACGATGATGCCGACCCCGATGCCGATCAACACCTGTATGTAAAGCTGACTCAACAGGCGTCTAGCCATTGGTCTCTCCTCCCTGTTTAAATGCGTTCCTCCGCACAGGGGCATGTCATAGGGATGAGGGAGGCTCCTCGTCCAATGCCGATACGGGTTCTATTGGTGCCGTTTTGGCATAGTTAAAACTGAACATCGCTCTCTGGCGCCAGCATTCATCTTGATTTCGTGGGGGAACTGGATGTATCTCGGTGCGGTGGCGGCATGGCTTACTGAGGTATGATAGGATGGAAATTGTTTGGCTGGCCGATCTTCAGGCCCTAGCCGAAACGCTGAATTTTTCCCGTGCGGCCGAAAATCGCAACGTCACGCAGCCAGCGTTCGGCCGTCGTATCCGAGCCTTGGAAGAATGGTGTGGGCTGGAATTGATAGATCGATCCACGCATCGCCTGAAGCTGACGGCAGCAGGCGAAATTGTGCTCGATGCGGCCAACGATGTTGCCAACCGACTGGAACGGGTGAGGCAAGACCTCGATCGTACACGGGCGGATTCTTCGACAGTGACCTTCGCCGCGACCCACGCGCTGTCATTCGTGTTCTTCCCAAGGTGGATACAGGGCCTCGGGCATGTCACCTCGACCATGCCTATTCGACTGTTGTCCGATAACATGAACGAATGCGAGAAGATCATGCTGGGGGGGCGTGCCCAGTTTCTCCTCTGCCACTACCACGAAAACAGCAAAATTCGCCTGGACGCGGCGGACTTCAAACATGTCGAGCTGTCGACTGACCGGCTCATTCCTGTCAGCGGCAAGGATGAGAAAGGTGGTGCGCGTCATCGTCTGCCGGGTACGCAGGAGGCTCCGGTTGCCGAGATTGCATTCGAAGAGAAGTCCGGCATGGGGCGCATCCTCGCCTCGAACTTGTCGTCCAGACTCGGTGAGCTTCATCTCAATACCGTCTTTACATCCCATCTTGCGATGGTGCTCAAAGCCTTGGCAGTCGATGGGAAGGGAGTGGCCTGGATACCCGAAAGCCTTGCTGCGGACGAACTGGGACCAAAAGGCCGGCTGACGAAGGCTGCGTCGGATGAATGGGCCGTTAGCGTGAAGATCGTTCTCATCCGCCCCCGAACGCGGATGACCGCATTTGCGGAGGCGTTTTGGGAGCTGGTTCAGAAATAAGCTGATCGTGATGCTGGTCACGAGCACGACTGTGACCGGCCTAGGAAAATCAATCATGGGTGCGGACGCGTCTGCCCCGAAGTCGAATTCCGTTATTCTTGATCCTCATGCAGGCGCTCGTGTTGAGCGCCCCGGTTTGAATCGATACCATGGACGAACTAGGTCAGAGCTGCGTCGGTGGCGGGACCGTCTACCCACCACCTCACGAACTTCAGGTTTCAGACGACGCGGTCAACGCATTCTCGAGCAACACTCTGGCTGCATCGCAGATTGTCTTGACAAGTCCTGGATCGGGCGTCGATTGCGCCATCACAATCGAGCCCTGGATGAGCGACAGGATCTGGATCACGGCTTTTTCGGGGTCGCTCAATGCCAGGGGCTTGATGAGTGAGGTAACAAATTCATGTAAGCCCTTAAAATAGAAGGCGATGGTCGCCTGTACGTCAGGGGAGTTAGCCTCCGGTCCGAATTCGGCCAGACCTTTCACGAACGGACAGCCGCGGAAAGAAGGCGAACGGAATGGTTCGTCTAACGTGTTGGTTTCCACGCGGAACTGAGCCGGTTTTTCCACCGAGAAGTGAGCCACCTCTGAGTATGGTTTTCTGATCAGGATTTGGTCAAGGGATTAGCTTTTTCTCCTCTCTTTTGGGCTGCTGCAGCCGAGCTGGCTTTGAAGCGGAAGCTATCGTTCCCGGTTTCCAGGATATGGCAACGATGGGTCAGGCGGTCGAGCAGAGCCGTGGTCATCTTGGCATCACCGAAGACGGTCGCCCATTCGCTGAAGCTGAGGTTGGTAGTGATGATGACGCTGGTGCGCTCATAGAGCTTGCTCAGCAGATGGAAGAGCAGCGCACCGCCTGAGGCACTGAACGGAAGGTATCCGAGCTCATCGAGGATCAGCAGATCGAGGCGAACCAGCGTCTCAGCAATCTGGCCTGCCTTGCCTTTGGCCTTCTCCTGTTCGAGCGCATTGACCAATTCGATGGTCGAGAAGAAGCGGACCTTTCGGCGATGATGCTCGATCGCCTGGACACCAAGGGCGGTCGCGACATGTGTTTTTCCTGTGCCCGGCCCGCCGACGAGCACGATATTCTGCGCTCCGTCCATGAACTCGCATCGGTGCAGTTGGCGCACCGTCGCCTCGTTGATCTCGCTGGCTGCGAAGTCGAACCCGGAGATGTCCTTGTAGGCCGGGAAGCGAGCTGCCTTCATGTGGTAGGCGATCGAGCGAACCTCGCGCTCGGCCATTTCGGCTTTCAGCAACTGGGACAAGATCGGCACGGCCGCATCGAAGGCTGGAGCCCCTTGCTCGATCAGGTCGATGACGGCTTGGGCCATGCCATACATCTTCAGGCTGCGCAGCATGATGACGACGGCTGCGCTGGCAGGATCATGACGCATGACGGCCTCCTGCGGTCCGCAGGCGCAAACCATCGTAGCGTTCAACATCAGCCTTGGGTTCACGCAACAGCGTGAGCGCCTGTGGCGTATCAACGTCGGGACCATCGATTGTCTTGCCATCGATCAGCCGATGCAGCAGGTTCAAGACATGCGTCTTGGTCGCCACGCCTGCATCCAGGGCCAATTCCACAGCCCTGACAACAACTTGTTCGTCGTGGTGAAGTACAAGAGCAAGGATATCGGCCATCTCACGATCACCGCCGGAGCGGCGGAGCATCTGGTCCTGAAGTTGCCGAAAGGCCAACGGTAATTCCAGGAAAGGCGCACCATTACGCAGGGCACCGGGCTTGCGCTGGATGACCGCAAGATAATGCCGCCAGTCATAAATCGTACGTGGCGGCTTGTCGTGGCTACGTTCAATGACCCGCTCATGCTCGCATAGGATATTGCCTTCTGCCGCAACGACCAGTCGCTCGGGATAGATCCGCAGGCTGACAGGCCGGTTGGCAAACGATGCAGGCACGCTGTAGCGGTTCCGCTCAAAAGTGATCAGGCAGGTGGGCGAGACGCGCTTGCTCTGCTCGACGAAGCCGTCAAACGCGGCAGGGAGCGCCATCAATGCCGGGCGTTCTGCCGACCAGACGTCCGCGATCGTGCCGGGCAAGGTGCCGTGTGCTGTGTCGCGCCACAGGTCCTGGCAATGCTGTTCCAGCCAGGCATTCAATGCCGCCAGATCCGGAAAGTCAGGCATCTGTTGCCACAGTCGCGGTCGGGCATCCTGGACATTCTTCTCGACCTGACCCTTCTCCCAACCCGCGGCGGGATTGCAAAACTCAGGCGCAAAGACGTAGTGGTTCGTCATCGCGAGGAAACGGATATTGACCTGCCGTTCTTTGCCACGACCGACACGATCAACCGCGGTCTTCATGTTGTCGTAAATGCCGCGACCAGGTACTCCGCCAAACACGCGGAACCCGTGCCAGTGGGCGTCGAAGAGCATCTCGTGCGTTTGCAGTAGGTAGGCCCTGACCAGAAACGCCCGGCTGTGTGATAGTTTGATATGGGCGACCTGAAGCTTCGTGCGCTCGCCGCCTATCACGGCATAATCTTCACTCCAATCGAATTGGAACGCTTCGCCTGGGCGGAAAGACAGAGGAACGAATATGCCGCGGCCCGCTGTCTGCTGCTCAACCCGCCAATTACGGGCGAACGCGGCGACCCGACCATAGGAGCCGGTAAATCCGAGAGCCATCAGATCGGCATGAAGCTGCTTCAACGTTCGGCGCTGCTTGCGCGACCTCCCGGCCTCGGTCTTCAGCCAGCCAGAAAGTTTGTCGGCAAAAGGATCAAGCTTGCTCGGTCGTTCCGGTACCGTGAACGTCGGCTCGATCGTACCGGCACTCAAATACTTCGCAATCGTGTTGCGTGACAGCCCAGTGCGCCGACTGATCTCGCGGATTGACTGCTTCTCGCGAAGCGCCATCCGACGGATGATGTTTAAAAGTCCCATGTGGATCACTCCGTTGCCCCCGTCGCTCACCGCTTTGGGGGGAAGGTTCACATGGCTCAATTCTCAATGGAAATTATGCGCCTAACCGGCTCAGTTCTGCGTGGAAACCAACACCCGCTCCCAGATCGCTGCCACCGACCACTCTTTTACGAGCCCGATTGACTCATGACCCAAGAAGGAACAAATAGAGAACATATCAGCCAAGCGCAATATTGCAAACCCCCGAGGAGCCCATCTGTCCAAAATGCCCGAACCTGTCGTCAGTTCCGTCGTCGCCGAGCTTCGCGACCGCATCCAGCGGCTCGAAGGTCCAAGCGGCCGTGTGCGAGAGGTTTTGCCATTCGGCGTAACGGAGATCGACAGCCGATTGCCCGGGGGAGGTCTGGCGCTGGCAGCCCTTCATGAAGTTGCCGGCGGTGGCAACGGCGCCATCGACGGCGCTGCAGCAGCCCTGTTTGCCGCGGCAATCGCCGCCCGCTCGAAGGGCCAGGTGCTCTGGTGCGTCACACGGCCGGACCTGTTCGCGCCAGCGCTGGCCCAGGTGGGTCTGCTGCCGGGCCGCGTCATCTATGTCGAGGCCGGTGACGAGAAATCATTGCTTTCCTGCATGGAAGAGGGCCTGCGACACGGAGGGCTGGGTGTCGTCGTCGGCGAGCTGGCGCGACTGTCGATGACCGCCTCGCGCCGGCTGCAGCTCGCCGCCGAACGTTCCGGCACCATCGGCATTGCCATCCGCCGCTGGCGCCGACAGACCGAGGCATCCGACTTCGGACAGCCGACGGCGTCGGTCACCCGCTGGCGGGTATCCGTCTTGCCATCCTCGCCCTTGCCGGTTCCAGGCGTTGGTCGGCCGCGCTGGCTGCTGGAACTCATCCGATGTCGCGCCGGAGACAGTGCCGATTTTGAAGTGGAGGCCCCCGATGCCACGGGTCGTATCGCTCTTCCTTCCGAGCTGGTCCACGGATCGCCTCAGACGGAAACTGGGCGACGCAGCGCCTCCGCCTGAGACGCCGCTCGTCCTGATCGGCCGCGAGCAGCGCCGGCGCGTCGTCCTGGCAGCGAACGCGGCTGCGATTGCAGCCGGCTTGCGCATTGGCATGCCGGCGACCAAGGCGCAGGCACTCGTTGCGGAACTCGTCGTGATGGATGCGGATCCGGTCGCCGACGCCGTGGCACTCGATCGCCTGGCGCTCTGGGCCTTGCAGCGCTATGCGCCGATCGTTGCCGCCGATCCACCGGATGGTCTGGTGATCGACACCACCGGCGCCGATCATCTGCATGGCGGCGAGGCGCTGATGCTGTCGGGCATGGTCAACCGCTTCTTCGCCTCCGGCATTTTCGCACGCGCTGCCGTCGCCGACAGCTGGGGTGCGGCCCATGCCTGCGCCCGGTTTTTGGGCGACCCGACGCTTGTCATTCCATCGGGTGCTCAGGCCGACGCTGTCGAAAATCTGCCGATCGCAGCCCTTCGTCTCGATCCTGCCATCGTCGCCGGTCTTCGTGTTCTCGGGTTCAACACGATCGGCGAGCTGGCAAGCCAGCCGCGTGCGCCACTCGCCCTTCGTTTCGGGCCGGAGCTCGGTCGTCGCCTCGACCAAGTGATGGGGCGCATCGCCGAGCCGATCGATCCGGTGCGCACGCCGGAACTGGTCGAAGTCCGCCGTGCCTTCGGCGAGCCGATCGCCGCACCTGAGACGATTGCGCGCTATACCGCCAAGCTGGTCGACCAGCTCTGTCGTGCGCTCGAGCAAAAAGGCCTCGGCGCCCGCCGCGTCGATCTACTGTTTCACCGGGTCGACAGCTCCTACCAGGCGATCCGCGCCGGGACCGCGACACCTGTTCGTGACGTTAAGCGGCTGACGCGATTGCTCACCGACCGGATCGACACCATCGACCCCGGCTTCGGTATCGAGATCATGTCGCTGACGGCAACCCATGCCGAGCAGCTGATCGAACGCCAGGTGATCTCCTCGCTGGTCGAAGAACCGCAAGCCGACGTATCCGGGCTGATCGACATTCTCGGCAATCGCATCGGCGAGCGACGGCTCTACCGCCTCGCGCCTGTTGCCAGCGACGTGCCCGAGCGCTCCGTTGCCCGCGTGGCGCCGATGACGCCGGACAACGGCGAGACCTGGCCCGATCATTGGCCGCGGCCGACACGCCTGCTGCCGCATCCCGAACGGATCGAGACCATGGCCCTCTTGCCTGATCACCCACCGGTCAGTTTTACCTGGCGCGGTATCCGCCGACGGGTCAAACGCGCGGATGGGCCGGAGCGCGTCTTCGGTGAATGGTGGAAGCGCGATGCGGAGCTTGCAGCCGTGCGTGATTATTTCCAGGTCGAGGACGATGCCGGCGAGCGCTACTGGATTTTCCGGTCTGGCGACGGCGAGCATGGCGAGACCGGCAGTCATCAATGGTTCCTGCACGGGATATTCGGATGACAAGCCTGAGATATACCGAACTGCAGGTGACGTCGCATTTTTCCTTCCTGCGCGGTGCCTCCTCCTGTGAGGAACTATTCGCGCAAGCAGCAGACCTTGGCATCGAAGCTCTGGCGATCGTCGATCGCAACAGCCTCGCCGGCATTGTCCGTGCCCATCAGGCGGCCAAGGACACTGGCGTCCGGTTGATCGTTGGCTGCCGTGTCGATCTCGAGGATGGCCTGTCGGTGCTCGTCTATCCCACGGACCGACCGGCCTATGCCAGGCTTTGCCGGCTGCTGTCGCTTGGCAAGAAACGCGGCGGCAAGGCGAAATGCCGGCTGGATTGGGCTGACCTCGTCGCCTATGGCGAGGGCCTGATTGCTGTCTTCCTGCCCGACCAGGCTGATGAGACCTGTGCGCTCAACCTGCGTCGCCTGCGCGAGGCTTTTGGTGACCGCGCCTATCTGGCGCTGACGCTGCGCCGCCGGCCGAACGACCAGATGCGCCTGCACGAACTGTCGAACATGGCGACAGTCATGTGCGTTGCGACTGTCGTCACCAATGACGTGCTGTTTCACATTCCGGAGCGGCGCATCCTGCAGGATGTCGTCACCTGCATTCGCCACACCGTCACCATCGATGATGCCGGGTTTCGGCGGGAGCGGCATGCCGACCGCTATCTAAAACCGCCGGAAGAAATGGCGCGGCTGTTTTCCCGCTACCCGGAAGCGCTTGCCCGCACCATCGAGATTGCGGAGCGTTGTCGCTTCTCGCTCGACGAGCTCGCCTATCAATATCCGGAGGAGCGCGCCCATCCCAACCTGACGCCGCAGCAGACATTGGAGCAACTGACGTGGGAGGGTGCTGCCTGGCGTTATCCGGAGGGATTGCCGGATAAGGTGCGCAAGAACCTCGAGCATGAGTTGCGGCTGATCGAGAGACTGCAATATGCGCCATACTTCCTGACGGTGAACTCGATCGTCCGCTTTGCCCGCTCAAAAGACATTCTCTGTCAGGGCAGGGGCTCCGCCGCCAACTCCTCCGTCTGCTATGTGCTCGGCATTACCTCGATCGACCCTGATATCAACGACCTCCTCTTCGAGCGCTTCGTCTCAGAGGAGCGTCGCGAGCCGCCGGATATCGATGTCGATTTCGAGCACGAGCGCCGCGAGATCGTCATGCAATGGGTGTTCGAGACCTATGGCCGCGATCATGCCGCGTTATGCTCGACCGTCATTCGCTATCGCTCGAAGGGAGCAGTGCGCGATGTCGGCAAGGCACTCGGCCTGCCGGAGGACATGACAAAAATGCTCTCCTCGAATGTCTGGGGCTGGGGCGAAGACGTTGGCGAACAGCACGCCAAGGAGCTCAATCTCAATCTTGGCGATCGAAGCCTGCGCCTGACGCTGGAGCTCGCCCGACAGCTGATGGGCGCCCCGCGTCATCTCTCTCAACACCCGGGCGGCTTTGTGCTCACCCGTGACCGGCTCGACGAGCTTGTGCCGATCGAGCCGGCGGCCATGACTGAGCGGCAGGTGATCGAGTGGGACAAGGATGATATCGACATCCTGAAGTTCATGAAGGTCGATTGCCTGGCGCTCGGCATGCTCTCCTGCATGAAGCGGGGGTTTAATCTGCTCGCCGAGCACAAGGGCATGACTCTCGATCTTGCCACCATCCCGCCGGAGGATTCGCGCACCTATGCGATGATCCGCAAAGCCGACACGCTCGGCACCTTCCAGATCGAGAGCCGGGCGCAGATGTCGATGCTGCCGCGCATCAAGCCGCGCACCTTCTATGATCTCGTCATCGAGGTGGCGATCGTCCGCCCCGGCCCAATCCAGGGCGACATGGTGCATCCCTATCTCCGGCGCCGGGAAGGAAAGGAGAAGGTCGTCTATCCCAAGCCCGAGCTGGAGAAGGTGCTCGGCAAGACGCTTGGCGTGCCGCTGTTCCAGGAACAGGCCATGCGGGTGGCGATCGAATGCGCCGGCTTCACGCCGGGCGAGGCCGATCAGTTGCGCCGGGCCATGGCAACGTTCAAGCATACCGGTGGCGTTTCGAAGTTTGGCCAGAAGCTCATCTCCGGCATGGTGGCGAACGGCTACCAGCAGGAGTTTGCCGAAAAGACCTTCAAGCAGCTCGAAGGGTTTGGCAGCTATGGATTTCCGGAAAGCCATGCCGCCTCCTTCGCGCTGATCGCCTATGCCTCCTCCTGGCTGAAATGCTGGCATCCCGACGTCTTCTGCGGCGCATTGCTTAATGCCCAGCCGATGGGCTTTTATGCACCGGCCCAGATCGTTCGCGATGCGCGCGATCACGGCGTCGAGGTGCGCCCGGTCTGCGTCAATTCCAGCCGCTGGGACTGCACACTCGAGCCGACGGGTGACGAAGAGCGGTTTGCCGTGCGGCTTGGCCTGCGCATGGTCAAGGGGCTTGCCAATGCCGATGCCGCAGCAATCGTCGCGGCACGTGCTGACCAGCCATTCGCCTCGGTTGACGATCTCTGGCGCCGCGCCGGTGTACCGGCCGCCTCGCTGGTCGAGCTCGCCGAAGCCGATGCCTTCCAGCCGTCGCTAAAACTTGCCCGGCGCGAGGCGCTCTGGGCGATCAAGGCATTGCGCGACGAACCGCTACCGCTATTCGCGGCCGCATCCTCCCGCGAAAACCAGACCGTTCCGGAGCTTGATGAACCGACGGTGGCATTGAAACCCATGACATCAGGCGGTGAGGTGGTCGAGGATTACGGCCATGTCGGATTGACCCTGCGCAGCCATCCCCTCTCGTTTCTGCGCGCTGATCTAACCAAGCGCCGTATCGTCACCTGCCGCGACGCGATGCAGGCCAGTGATGGTACATGGCTTGAGGCAGCCTGCCTCGTTCTCGTTCGCCAGCGGCCGGGGTCCGCCAAGGGGGTGATGTTCATCACCATCGAGGATGAGAGCGGCATTGCCAACCTCGTCGTCTGGCTAAAGACCTTCGAGAAATACCGCCGTGTCGTGCTCGGTGCCGGCATGATCGGTGTTTATGGCCGTATCCAGCGGGAAGGGGAGGTTGTGCATCTTGTGGCACATCGGCTCACCGATCTGTCGGCGGAGCTGGCGAGCGTTGGGGATCGCGATGCGGCGTTTCCGCTGCCGCATGGGCGCGGGGATGAGTTTCATCATGGGTCGCCGGTGCCGGATCCGCGTGGGTTTCCGAAGGTGCCGCGGGCGCGGGATATCGTCGATCCCTATCTGCATCTCGATGCGATTAAGGTGAAGACGCGGGATTTTAGGTAGAATGGTGGCGGAGTGCTTGCGGGTTTCGATCCGTTCGCAAACTTCATTTGCGCTTTTATACGAGTGGCATTGCGGCTCATCGGATGACGGGCTGAAATTTAACCCCGGCTGCATTGAAAAATGCAAGTTTGGAAACCTAGCAATTGCAAGGTTCATTGATTTCGAAGGACGTAAGTGTGATGGTGACGACAAGATCAATCCCTTATCGCACCTCGTTTCTATGCGTTTTTCCCGTCCATCTATCAAACCGCTCAATCTCGATCTCGCCAAGTTGAGATGCGTCGGCTCCTGCCCAACGCAAGGGTATGGAGAGACCCATGACGGCCGCCAAATCTATATTCGTTATAGAGGGGGCTGGTTGACGGTTGAGTTTCAGGACCCTGTGGAAACGTTGCTCGAAGTGCAGTTCGGCGATCGCTATGATGGCACGATTATGCTTGAGCAAATCTGCGACCTCACCGGTATCACCATAAACGGCAAAAGACCTGCGATTGATGAGCAGCCGATGCGGGAAGAAGGAGTGCCTGACTGGTCGGGAAAATATGTGCACTGGTCGTTTCATCTGCAATACACATTGGCAGGCAAAAAGGCATTTCTGGCCGATTTCGGTCGAGAGTTTCCTGGTCTCTGCGTCAACCTTGAGCGCACCGAGCAGACACGTGCTTATCACCGGGTTGTTCGTGATTTAACGGAGGATATCGGGCTGCTCGGGGAGTACTTCGTCGGGTTGAGCAGGCCGGTTAGAGGAATGCTGGATGGCGGCCTTCCTCATTATGATGGCGACTACGGGATCGCATGCGGCGATGTGGTTCACCTCAATCTTCCATCGAAAGATCGCGGTACAACCTACCTCATGCATAACATGAAAACCGGTGAGACTGACTTTATAGAGCGGCGAAAATACTCGCCCGAAGCAATGTCCGCAATCATGGCAGAATACGGTATTCTCTGGCCGACTTATGAGGGCAGAATTTCGGGTGCTATCCGCGCGAATGATACGACGGACGATCAAGCGCTTAGCCGTATCGAGGAAGTCGTGGAAAGACATTTCGGGAACAAAATCAAGCTGGTCGATCTTGAGTCCGCTGAAGCGCTTAACCGCTATGAGGCGATGATGTGGTATAGCCGCGACCAGATCGAGTGGTGCGATTTGGACAGAAAACGTTTCCTATACGTGAACAAGAACCATGGTCCCGAAGGCCGAATTGTCGCACAAATTCCGGACTGCTGACGTCTAAGGGCTGCCGGGTTGCCGGCGCCCGACCGTCAGGACCATCGGCGTGACCAACTCGCCTGGAAAATCGGCCAGCGAAGCTATTTGTTGTTGGCATCGTCGACTTGCACATCCCGTCACCTCCGGCGGACTTCAGAGGTCACGTCGATTGCAAATGAGCTCCCGACGACTACGTTTTTCTGAGCGTCATGAACTCTTGCTCCGACACGAATTTCACCTATCGTACCAACAGGTTGATTACTGGAAGATGTGGATATCCCTTGATACGGGGTTGCCGGTGAAATCCCATTATAAGCGGGTTCGGCCGAAAGCCGTTATCGAGTGGGACGGTACCTACACGTACGGCCCTGATATCAAAGACCCCGTCTGAACTAAGGCACGTCGTCCTCTATAGGACCACCCATCGTCGGCATCCCAATGGCCGCTTTTGGCGGATATTCTTGAAAAAATCTATTTTCTATATTGTCTGATTTTTTAGCGCGCCGTTGTGTAGAACGGAGCCGAAGTTTGACCCCTTTTAGGCGGGGCGCAACCTATTGATTGTCATGCATAAATCTATGTAGGGGTGAGGCCACGAGCGGCGTAAGTCTTGACCCCAGTACTTTTTCATTATCCTCTGCATTTTCAGATCGTTATCGCAGATACCAGCGGGGTCAAGCTCTGGCTCCTGATCATAATGCTGCATATCGAGGGAAGGCGAGCTTGCCGCCTTCCCCGATGGTTACTGGCGTTTCTTGCGCCACGGCGCATTCTTTTGCCAGTCGCCGGCCATGATGCTCCCGTATGGGATCACCTCATCGACCACCTCGGCGAGACCGTAATGTTCGATCTGCGCCCGCACGTTCGCAGCACTCTTGTAGGCACTCGGCAGTTCCGACACATCGGCGAAACCGGAGAAGAACCGCGCGTCGAGACCGCTTGTTTCCTTCTCTAGGATAGCCGCGATGTTGTTCGGGCTGAGCCCGCGAGTGTCCGCTCCATATTCGGCTGACAACTGCCTCATATGCGCGCTGCGCGAAAAGTTTCGGCCGGCACCATGTGGTGAGAAGCCGAGACCATGTGGGGCATTCGAACCGCGAACGATCAGGATCGGTTCCGCCATGTTAAGCGGAATGATGGTCAGATCGGTCGCATCGTCAGCCCAGTTGTCGAAGGCGGGCGTCGCACCCTTTCCATGGTAGAACAGTCCGTCCGACTTCCGGAAAACGAAGTTGTGTTCGTTCCAGAATCGATCGGCGACCTTGGCCGAAAGCTTTTCCGCCGCCATGTCGTGAAGGGCATAGTGGTTCTCCTTCGTCCATTGGCGAATGGTCTGCAGCGCCAACCAATACGCGTCCCCTTCCTCGGTATCTGCCGGAATCCAGGCATTTTCCCGATGCGTCTCGGGCGAGATACGCTCACGAAACCGGTTGGCCACTTTCATGCCCTTGTCGTAGAGCCGGGCGCCCGGCGCCCGCGATCCATGATGGGTGGCAAGCGCGGTTTCGCCGGTCGACTTCATCGTTCCGACATAGGCGAAATGATTGCCGTCACCCTGCGTCGCGAAATGCTCAATGCCAACGCTCAGGGCGCCGTCGCGCAGATATGGGTTCTGCTCGAAAGCCGAAAGCGTCGCCTCGGAAGGCTTCAGTTGCGCACCGCGCGGACGGCCACCCGGACCAAAGTGCGTCACAGCATGAATGGCGTCCAGCAGTGATTTCGGATCCACTCCCGGAAAGATCGAGATCGCCATCGAGCAGCAGATATCGGCCGAATGCATGCCGGGATGGATTGCTTCGGATGCCACTACGCCGCCGACCGGGATCGTTCCGACCGGACCAGCCGGGCAGGCGTCCGGCATGATCGCCGCGGCCCGAACGATAGGAGTGCGCACCAGCGCGCGCATCGTCGCATTGACCTTCTCGACATTATCCTGCTCAAAGGCGTTCTCGGCGCGGATGTTGGAATAGATCTCGATATCGTTATCGGCCTTCAAGGCAAGCGTTGGCCCTGGCTCAAATGCCTTTGCCGCCTCCAGGGCGTCTGTTACCGAGCCCCCCTTGCTCAAAACCGCGTTGGCCGCGTCGAGAGCCGGGCGAAACCACTTCCCCTGGCTCATGCCGGCGTCGATCAAATCCTGTCCGCTCATTACCGTTGTCATTGTCTTTTCTGCGTCTGCAGTCCTTCTATTAAGTTACTTCCCTCTACACACCGCTTGGGTGACGAACTGTGCCTGAGACCATGACGGTAGCTCGCGATCGGTTCGTGCCAGATACATTTCAAGACGCGTGCCAGTTTCCGGAAAAACAATGCGATATGCATGAAGTTTCCTTTCATCCGTCTGTTTTTAAATGTGAAAATTTTTCGATCCGTCAACGGGAGTCGTCAATTGCGAAAACTCACGTCCCGATTATATTATCTCAGAATATATAGAATTATAATTTTGGATAAATCATGAAGCGCCGTGTTGCCATCAGCATATTGGGTACCACCCTGGATGCGGGGAAATGGGAGAATCGCTGGAGCCGCTGGCGGCCCAATGTCGCGCTCTGCCAGCAACCGGGCCTGTTCATCGACCGGCTCGAACTGATTCACGACAATCACTCGCAAGCGCTTTTTCACCGCATCGTCGGCGACATCGAAACCGTGGCGCCGGCGACCGAGGTGCGCAGCAACGTCATCAACTTCCGGGATCCCTGGGATTTTTCGGAGGTCTACACGAACCTCAGGGACTTCGCCCGCGGTTACAGCTTCGACCCCGAAACGGAAGACTATCTCGTCAACATCACCACCGGCACCCATGTGGCGCAGATCTGTTGGTTCCTACTGACTGAAGCCCGCATTATTCCCGGCCAGCTGCTACAGCTCTCGCCGCCCCGTCACCGAGAGCCGGAGCAGGACTTCGCCGGCACGCACCGGATCATCGACCTCGACCTTTCCCGCTATGACGAGATCGCCAAGCGTTTCGCTTCCGAGCGCGAAGATGCCGCCTCTTTCCTGAAATCGGGGATCTCCACCCGCAACGCCGCCTTCAACAGGATGATCGACGAGATCGAAAGGGTGGTGATCCGCTCCACGGCGCCCGTTCTGCTGACCGGACCGACCGGGGCCGGCAAGTCGCAGCTCGCCCGCCGAATCTATGAGCTGAAAAAGAGCCAGCGCAAGGTCAGTGGCCCGTTCGTCGAGGTCAACTGTGCGACCTTGCGCGGCGACCAAGCCATGTCCACCCTGTTCGGCCATGTGAAGGGCGCATTCACCGGTGCAGCAAGCGAGCGGCCCGGCCTGCTCAAATCCGCTGACAAGGGCGTGCTGTTCCTCGACGAGATCGGCGAACTCGGCTTAGACGAACAGGCTATGTGCTTGCGGGCGATCGAGGAAAAGAGGTTCCTGCCCGTGGGCGCTGACCGGGAGACATCTGCGGACTTTCAGCTGCTGGCCGGCACCAATCGCGATCTCGGCGAGGATGTCCGCAAGGGAAGGTTCCGCGAAGATCTCTATGCCCGGCTCAATCTCTGGACCTTCCAGTTGCCGGCCCTGCGCGAACGCAAGGAGGACATCGAGCCCAATCTCGACTTCGAGCTAAAGCGCTATCTGGAACGTGAAGGTGAAAACATTACCTTCAACAAGGAGGCGCGCGATCGCTATCTTGCGTTCGCGACTGGCCCGCAAGCCGTCTGGAGCGCCAACTTTCGCGACCTGTCGGCCTCGGTGACGCGTATGGCGACACTCGCACCTCATGGGCGCATCACCACCGACGTTGTAGACGATGAAGTCCGACGGCTGAATGCGTTTTGGCGCAGTTCAAGTGACCACGGCAGACCGGACCTGATCATTGATGAAGTACTGGGCGCAGAAGCTGCCGCTCGGCTCGATCACTTCGACGCGATGCAGCTTGCCACTGTTCTCCATACCTGCCGCGAGCATGCGACTGCGAGCTCTGCCGGCCGAGCCTTATTTGCAGTCTCGCGATTGGAGAAAAAGAGCAGCAATGATGCAGATCGGCTGGCAAAGTATCTCGCGCGCTTCGATCTCAGATTTGAGGATGTCAAACAACGATGACGATGGCGGGCTCGGTAATGCTTCTCTCCAAAACGCCGAAAACGAGTTTCATAGGTCAGCCTAGGTCCTGTTGACAAAGTCTGTGACTGAGGTGAACCTCTCGCAATGCAGTTTCGCAACATCATTCAGCCTCATATTGAGGGGCAAGCATACCGGTGCCCGTGCTGCCATTTCGCGACCCTTTCAGAGCGAGGCGGCTACGAGATTTGCCCTGTGTGTTTTTGGGAAGATGATGGGCAAGACGATCATGATGCTGAGCTAGTTCGAGGTGGTCCGAACGGCCCGCTGTCGCTGGTCCAAGCGCGACTGAATTTCGCAGAATCGGGCGCTTGTAACTTCCGCTATCACAAGAATGTACGTCCGCCTACCGAGGCTGAACGCTAACGATTCCCAAATCAGCTGAAGCGTGATTCAAGACTGCTTTTTAGGAGGCGGTTTTGGCACGCGGCGACCTGACGAATATGGAATGGCGGATCATTGAAGGGTTGCTTCCTGCGGAGCGGGGCCGAAAGGCCCGACCTTCCCATGATAATCGACGCTACTTCAATGGAATGCTGCATGTGCTGCGGGTCGGATGCCCCTGGCGCGACATGCATGAGCGCTACGGGAAGTGGAATTCGATCTATGTCCGCTTTCGCCGTTGGGCGGAACAAGGCGTTTGGGACGCCCTCCTCGAGACCTTGGTCGAACTCGGGCTGACGGATGACTGGCAACACATGATCGACAGCACCACGGTTCGCGGCCACTCACAGGCGGCGGGCGCTAAAGGGGGACTTATCAGGAGGCTTTTGGTCGATCACGCGGCGGCTTTACGACGAAAATCCATGCCCGCTCAGACGGTCAGGGACGCCCTCTTGGCTTCGTTCTGACCGGTGGCGAAGCTTCGGATTACAATGCCGTTCCTGATCTGCTGGTCATGCCGGTCAACAAGCCGAAGCTCTTTCTTGCCGACAAAGGGTATGATGGTGATTTCTTGCGGGAGGAACTCCTCACTCGCGGGATCAGGCCGGTCATCCCGCCGAAAGCAAACCGGAAAAACCCGCCAGCCTGCGACTTCCGTGTCTATAAGGATCGAAATCGCATCGAACGGATGTTCAACCGCCTCAAGCAGTTCCGTCGCGTTGCGACCCGATACGACAAGACCCGAAAATCCTTCTCAGCATTCCTCGCACTCGCCGCCGCCAAGATATGGCTGGCATACTTTGTCAACAGGACCTAGTCTAAAATGTAATGTTCTCGACGGCTTCTTAGGTTCATGGGCGTTTGAAACACTGGGGCGTCCGTTCAAACCCCTCAATGCCACCACTTGTGGCTGACGCTTTTGCCTTCACTTGTCCTGCCGGTGAAAGCTTTGTCTTTCCGTCATGAGCTGGCCAACCGCTACCAACCGATATCCCAAGGGCGCGGCTTGCCGTGAAAGATGACCACTCGGGCATCAGCCGGGATCGAGCCGTTCCCGCTTTCATCATCATAAACCGCCGGCCGTACATGCGATTTCCAGGAAATGATTTGACCAGGTAATAGATCCTGCCAGCGGCTGGCGCGGTCGAGCCAAAATCGCTCCAGAAACGCCTGGTCGCCCCCTTTCTGATAGGTTTCCATCCAGTGCTGCGGCCGCTCGATCCACTCGGCCCAGATCTCCTCACGAGCCGCTTCCGGTATATACATGATTGATGATTGCAAACCTTCCGGGCGATAGATATCGCGCATCAGGGCGAGTTGGTTGATCGAGGCGATATCGGCGAGGCTTCCGACAATTGAGGTATCCAGATCCATGAAGAGAATATCGCCTGATATCTCCGGCCGAAAAAGCTCCATCTTCGACCACCAGCCCGGCCAATCATAGATCAGCGGCAGAGTGCGAATGCCCTTAATCTCAACATCGGGAAGACAGCGAAAATCCGCCCCAGGCAGATGATTCAGCACCTGCCTATGCAAGCGCAAAACATGGTCGGGCTTGTATTCGCCACCGGATCGCAGGACACAAAAGACGGAAATCACGTTCCAGCGGCCTCGCTTGATGATGCATCTGCTTCAACGGACCAAAATCCGTGAACCAGCGGAACATACGGATCATTGATGGAAGTGTCATCGGGATTCATCGAATTTTTGATGCCCCGCAGACGAGAGGACCCGGTGATGTCGGCCTTTGATAGAGAAGCGTTTTGCGCGAGGTTTGCTCATCCCTCCTCGCCGCGAACCTGAGGTGCGTGGAGCCGAGCTTGGCCAGTGCGTGAAACGATCCATCGCAACGAGGACGCGAATACCCTTCGAAAATGGCCCGAATTATGCCAGACTACAAAACGGTTGTGGGGTCGATGAATATGTCCAAAACGTTAGTACGCGTGCTCGGGTTTTTGTTGGTTGGCATTTGGCTGAGTACGGACCTGGCGAACGCGGCGGTGCATATTCCAAAGGAATGCAGGCGGGATGTCTTCCTGACGATCTCTGGCAAAATTGGTAAGATGACGAGCGGCGCCAATAATACCTATGAGATATCCGAACGCGAATTTCTCGCATTGCCGACATCGACGGTGACGACATCAACTCAATGGACCTTAAAGAGTGATTTCATGGGACCCTTGTTGAGTAAAGTTCTGGACGAGGCCGACGCAAAGGGAAAAAAGCTCCGTCTTATTGCGCTTGATGATTTTAGCGTGGAAGTTGATGCTGATTATCTGGAGAAGTACGGCACTATCCTTGCCACCAGCAAGGATGGAGTCCGTCTTACGATCAGGGATTTCGGACCGATCTTCGTCATGTATCCCCGCGACAGTTTTAGGGAGGAGTTGGACACGCCAGCCGCAGCAGCATACCTCGTTTGGCAGCTATGCGGGATAGAAGTGGAATGAGGCTATTCCATCTCGCGTGGTTTTGCGTTCCGGCAACAATTATCGCCATATGCGTGGGAGTGGTGGCGTATCACTGGAGTGCCATAAGAGCAGGATATGCTCTTTGGGATTCCACCAACAGCGAGAACTCCTATTATTTCTACTGGAAGACCGCGCAAGTGGTAAGGCAGCTTGAGGCTGTCAGGTTGGATTTGAAGACCATTGCCGACGGATCGACTGGCGAGCCGGATGCGCTCTCGTTTGACATCGACGTCCTTATTTCAGGCATCAATATTATCGTAAAGCCCTCCGAGCTGAATGATGGTTACAAGAAACTCCCTGGCTTTTCCAATGACGGGCGTGCTCTGGCTGAGTTCGCGACGGTCGTCCTACCGGCGATAAAACCCAATATTTCGGCCGCGGATGCCCAAGCATTATTACCCAAACTAGAAGATATATACGACGCAATAAATAGGATATCCAAAGCGGCGGCGGATCAGGATAGCGAGGTAAAGCAAAGGTCTTTTGAGACCATTCGGGCGGGGCACGTCATCATTCTCGTGACTGCGGGATTGTTGATTTGCGCTATTCTTTCCTTTGTTATCATTTCGATATTTTACTGGTGGGCGATCGTCGCCAGGACCCGAGCCGTTGCCGCTGCAGAGGCCGCTGTCGCAGACAAGATCAACTTTCTCGCAATGATTAGCCATGAACTCAGAACACCGCTTCAAGTCATCGTCTCGGCGTTGGATGTCCTGGAGCGGCCCCAGGACGTAAAGACCAGGAACGAATTGACCGCGCGCATCCGTCGGGCGGCCAACAGCCTAGCTGTCCAGCTTCGCGACATGCTGACGCTGGCTCGGGCGCAGACTGGATATATCGAGCTGCAGCCGGGCGTGTTCGAGGCGGGCGAGCTCGTCAGAGATGTGGTGGAGAACTATCAGGCCGCGGCGAAAGCCAAGCATTTGGAGCTTAGGCACAAAGGCCCTGATGAAGCAGTTTTCGTGGTCGCGGATGGTGAGCGTATCGCGCAACTGCTCCATAATCTCGTTTCAAACGCAGTTAAATATACACCTTCAGGCTATGTGCAGGTGGATCTCTCACCTTTTGACGATAAGGCCGGCGAATTGTCGTTGCGCGTGACGGATACCGGACCTGGATTACCATCAAGGGTTCTTGAGAACAACATCGATGCGAAGGGGCTCTTTAGCCTTGGCAGCGGGCGAGGCATTGGTTTGTCCGTCGTCCAGACCTTGTTGAGGCAGCTCGGTGCGCGCATGACGGTCAGGAACCCCTCCGATGGCGGCAGTATATTTGACCTTGCAATACCCGCGGTCCCAGCGGCGGAACGTTTGCAGGAGATATCAGACGCTCAGAAGCGGGTCCTTGTCGTTGACGACCATATCGACCTTCTGAAAGGCTTTTCGACTGTGTTCGAAGAGCTCGGGTTTGCGGTTGACGTCGCTCCTTCCGGCATGACGGCGCTGAACTTTGTCGCCGCCCACACTTATTCGGTGATCTTCATCGATCTCGACATGCCTGTCATGACCGGATTGGAGCTGGCGGCGCACCTTCGCAAGATCGGTTTGCGCCACAAGACCAAGCTCGTGGCGATGTCAGCGGCCCATCATGGGGCCAAACTTGATTTGGCATCCTTCGACGCGGTCTTGAACAAGCCGATACGCCAGCAGCAATTGCGGACCATCATGCAGTTTTGAAGCTCGAATTCAAAGCCGCAAGCAGGATCGGCATGCTTGCCGGCTTCGTGAAGAATTTCAGATTGTGCTGCGCCAGGGCGGCTGCGATGTTTTCTTCGTCGGCATTACCAGTCCTGATTTGCCCGGTCAGGATGATGATGGGGCACAGCGCGTTGCGCGCGCGAATATTCTCGACCAGTTCCAGCGCCGTCTGGCGCCGCGCGTCTCGTTCGATGATCCAGTCAAGCACATAGGCATCGAAGTCTGTCTGGTCGAACAAGGCTTGAGGGTCGTTAAAGGCGACCGCGTCGAGGCCGGAAGTCTCCATATAATGCACGATCGTCTGCGCGGTGTCCGCGTGGTCGTCGAGAATGGCAACCCGACGACGAGAGGCCGTCGGTTCAATCAGCAAACGGGTGACGGCGTGCGCCGGTATGATCGACCTGGCATCGGCGGGCATGACGCGCCACGCGCCGTCGATCTCGGCGGCAATCAATGTTCCCGGTGGCACCTGTCCGACGACATTTCCCAATCGGATCCGACAGGGCACGATGTGGTTGTTGATGACGATGGACGCGTCAAGCAACGCATCCGCGCTATTGAGTGTGATGAGTTCCTCAAGCGTCTCGTTGAAATGCTCAGCGATGCGCTTCAGTTCCTCGAGGGTCCAGGAGGCATTCGTGGTCAGGCGACGGTTTCCCGCGGAATAGGAAAGGCCGAGGATTTCGGAGACTGTTACTGCAAAACGGTACTTCGGAATGCCATGTCGCGTCAGCAGTGCAGTGATGCATTGTGCGGCGAGGGCAGCTTCCTCTTCGACAATACCAGAGTGTATGGTGTTCGCGCCGCCACGATTTTCACTTATTTCGCTTGTCATCCAGAACTCCTGTATTGTAAATGCATAAAATACGCGTATATGTGGCAGTTGTATGCGTATTGTGAGTATTCCTGGCGACCTTGCTGCTGCTTCGTTCAAATTCGCGGCGAGTATAAGTGAGAATCGCAAGAAAGCCAGAGCGACATTCGCAAGGCTGGAAGGTTCGCGTGATACACTCCGGTGGGGACGAAATAGTCCGTATAAGCTTCGTCGACTCCTATATATGTCGCACCCCTATGTCGGTTGTTTCGCAGAATTGGACAAAGCGGCGAAAGATACCAAGGTCGAACAAAGGCAGAGGCCGCCTAAAATCTTGGATAGTACGAAAGATTACACAGGGGTAGGGGTTATTGTTATTCCGCGATACGTTTTACGGCCTGACCAAAATCGAAAAAAGAGGAACCTTACTCTGAAAATGTGGTCGCTCTAATATTCAAGGACAACACGTCGGAACGGTTGTCGCTGTTTGCAGGAGTTTTTAATAGCTGCCTCGGTGAGGGCCGCACGGTTGGTTATTAGTGATATCGTCATTTAAGTGTATGTTAACAATCAAACCCGTGGAGTGGCACCCGCCACATTAGGAACAATGTCCACTGCGTCACCCGAAAATGCTGCAATCGCACGCAACTACGCTTATCTTTTAGTGGGCAGCGTGTTTTTCCCATTCATGATCGCAGCACACCTAACTGCTCGAAAAAAGCGCAATGAGCCCGGCGGAATGGGCACGAGTCACTATCGGCTCCAATATCGGACCACATCTCTTGCATTGAGCGCTGCCATCATTCTGTTGGCTATTTCTGCCGCCATGATCTTTCATTTCCAGTATGTTAGCCCGTTGCAACAAGCAAGAGAGCAGATTTGGCTGATAATTCCCCTTAATGTTGGCAAAGTTATTTTTCTTTGGGTCGTCATCCGATGTATTCGAGGCCTTTATCTCGCAGGAGCATCAAGGCAGATCCAGAATCCGGCAACGTATTGGATTTGGCCGTGATAGACTGTTTAGCAGCATCATCCTGCGACCTAACTGACATTCCATTGGCGGTATGGGTCTGCGTTCTGAAGAGCGATTAGAGCTATATTTTGCTAATTTAACTGACTCTTGGGTGTTGCGAGAACCCGTGGCGGATAACTCCGATCTTATTTTCGTTACCACCATTTGGATTTGTGAGGAGAGAGCGCGCGTTTTGCATTTGTAGGCAACCTTCACTTTCTGGTCGACTTAGCTAAGATCATCGCCTCAATCGCGTTTTAATACGCGCAGCACATGATAGCAACCTTCTTAACGCCGGCTGTAAATCTACTATAAATTCTGACGGGTTGTTGGTGGCAATGGAAGTATTGCGCGAGACATCTGATTTATGATTATAGAGAGCTCTTCCAAAGTCACATTGAAATGCTTGGCGACACGCCTCAGCATCTGTGGATGCTCAAGAGCCGCTTATTGTTGAGCTTTGATCTGCGGCGGAACAAGAAAGCTCCAGCGTTTGGGGACAGTCAGCGGAACGGTCTTTAGAATGCCCATGCCACGTAAGCAGTAGCGCGATGCATAATGTGGCAAGCCAAGTCTCCCAGCAAAACGCTTTGAGCGTATTACGCTCATAAAATATCAAGGTTTGCTATTCTAACTCGCATTATGGATATTAGGTATTGTGAATGGCTAAGCTGCGCGTATATATAGAGAGGTCACGCGAATTCCGACTCCGTTCCGGGCGTCTTTACCGGAGTCGCAGGCATAGATCTCTGTCTATGACGCAGAATGCGTGATGACGATGAGTGCTATCGGCAGTCGCGAATTCCTGTCCCGCTAAAGGCAAGGGGCAGTGCGCGTGAGGGGGAATTGTGACAGATTATACAAGGGGATGGATTAACTGGTCGGGAATGAATTCTGGGAGCGGTTTAGTCACCTACCAAGGGCGGGTGTATAACGTCACCGTATCGGGAGTTTCAACTCTCGGATATTTGGGTGGTGCCTCCTATGTTCAATACAAGGGCCCTCCCCAAGCGATGGCGGGATGGGGGCTCGGTGTTGACGCTGCGCTTGGCTTGGGCGTTGGACTTTCCCTTGGATCCGGCGGCGTTACTGGCAGCGCGGATATTGGCCTAGGGATCGGTTTCTCTTATACTCAAACTACTGTCACGCAGGTTCCGTTCGCGCAGCCTTATCAATTGACGCCATCTCTGCTTGACAACAACCCCCAAGAAAATCAGCCTGCTGCATATTCCCTTCCGTCCCTTCGAGAGGAGCTCTTGACGGACCCGTTGGCTCCGTTTTCTGAGGTCAATGCGGCGGCGACCCCCGACTTTATGAGCGCGCCCGTCGGAATAGGCGACTATTCTGGAATCGGGGCGCATGACGCTAACGATGGAACAGGCTTTGGTTACTTCGGGTCACCTCCAGACGGCGAAAGTCCCTTTAGTGGATATACAACGCCGCATGCCGACCTCACTCCACCTAACGAATTGGGAGGCGTGCCCTTCAGTGGAGACTACACCACGCCACAAAGCAACTTTGGATATCTAGGCGGCGTCCCGACACCCGACAACAGCTATAAGACGCTGCCAAATTACTATACCGTCGATCCTCCTTCCTACGATGCAGCCGGCTATTTTCCCGAGATCCCAACAGCTCCGCCTCAAGTAACGGCACCCACACCTGTGCAGCCACAATACGCCCCGCTGCCGTATTCCGGACCTATGCCGGAGGCTCGTCCGGACTTTTCCATTGCCATGAGCCAATTCGGTCCGGCCTTGGGAACCTTCGTTACAGGTGCCTTGCCCACCATGGCGGCTACGGCCGTTGGGTTTTTCTCCGGAGTATTTGGATTTCTCGGCGCATTCGTGGACGCGTTCAGCGAAGGCAACGCCGCTTCGCAAGCAGCCCAGGATGCGGCCCAGGATGCGGCGCAAGACGCAGCTGACGATGACGACGACGGGAACCCTGTGCTTCTCGACCTCTCCGGCAAAGGTCTGAGCGTCAACACGCTCTCGACATCATCGCAGTTTGTCGACGTGAACGGCGACGGCTACCAACATCGGACGGCCTGGGCCGGCAGCGGTACGGGCGTCCTGGTTTTTGACGCCGACGGCGATGACAAGATCACCAGCTCGAAGGAATTTGAGTTCACGCAGTGGGATCCGACGGCCACGGGTGACCTCGACGCGATCAAGAATGTTTTCGACACCAATGGCAATGGCAAGCTCGACGCTGGCGATGCGCAATGGTCTAAGTTCAAGATCATGGTCAACGGCCAGCTCGTTTCGTTGTCCTCGCTTGGGATTGCGTCGATTGACCTGACGCCCAAGGGCAGCGGCCAAACGTTTAGCGACGGATCGGCAATCACCGGGACAACGACCTATACGAAGTCCGACGGCTCGACCGGGGCCGTGGGCGATGCCGTCCTTACCAGCGATTCAAACGGTTATATCGTCAAATCGACTTTCGTGACCAACGCCGACCAGTCGAAGACGAACACCATCCAGGCTTATAACGCTGACGGCAGTCTGGCTTTCCAGAATCTGGTGACCACCAGCGCGGATGGCAACAGCGTCACGACCAAATTCGACGATGATGGTAACGGCACCTACGACCGCTCGCAGACCGACGTCACAATAGTTTACGATGACGATGTTCGTTCGCGGACCGTTACCAACTACAACGCTGATGGCTCGGTCATCAATAGGACGACTACGCAGACAGACCCGGAGGCCAATGCTACCGGTATAATGTTCGATACGGATGGTGACAGTTATGTTGACCAGTATCAGATCTTCCAAATTGAGGCCAACGGCGCCTCCTTCACCCAGACGTCATTTTTAAATTTGTCGGGCCAAATACTGAAGTCAACCTTAGTGAAATCGAGCGCTGATGGTCTGGCGAAGACGACGAAGACCGACATTAATGGTGACGGCGTCTATGACGATGTTGTTTCTGATGACACGGTTGTCGTCGGCGACGGCTCGCGCATCCGAACGGTGACCGATGCCAGTAACAACGGTACGGTCTTGTCCAGCGTCACGACGGCGACCAGCGCCGACCGCCATACCAAGACCGTGACGAGCGATCTCGACGGCAATGGCACGATCGACGAGCGCGACCAAACCCAGACGACGGTAGCTTCCAATGGCGACGTCACGACCGTTGTGACCACCACGAATGGTGACAATTCGGTCAGAAGCAAGGTGACCACGGTCGCCGCTGCGAATGGCTTGTCGACGACGGTCTCGAGTGATGTAACCAGCGATGGCGTCGCTGATCTCATCAATTCCGATGTGACGACTGTCGCCTCCGATGGCTCGCGTAAGGAGACCATCCAGGATAAGAGCGCCAGCGGCGTTCTGCTGTCGAGCAGCGTCACGACAACAAGCGCCGACGGCAAGAGCAAGAATATTTCTGTCGACGCCAACGGCGACGGCGCTGCGGACAAGCAGACCGTCATTACGGTCGCAGGCGACGGAACAATCACCGAGACTGACAGTATCCTCAATCCAAACGGAACGCTTATCGGCAAGGCGGTGACCACGACCACTGCCGACGGCCTGTCGAAGACCGTCAGCACCGACGCCAATGGCGACGGCACATTCGACGCTGTGACGGCGGATCTGATCACGGCAGGCGCCGCCGGCGCGCGAGTCGAGACGGTGACGTCGAAGAGTGCGAACGGCACAGTCGTTAACAAAAGCGTGACGACGACGTCGGCTGACAGCCTAACACAGACGGTGCAGACGGATGTAGATGGCGACGGCACGTTCGATCAGACCGTTACTGACGTGATTGTCCTGAACGCCGGTGCTCGCTCGGAAACGGTGACAGCCAAAAGCGGAAACGGCACGCTGCTGGGCCAAACAGTGACGACAGTCAGCGCCGACCGCAAAACCACCTCCGTCACGAAAGATGTAGACGGCGACGGGCACGTCGATAGTGCGGCTACGCAGATTATCGCGGCCGACGGAAGCCAAGCGACGACGACGATACAGGCCAGCGCCGACGGTGGACTTCATCGAAAGACCGTTGTTACGGTCAGCGGGGACAAGTTGACGACGACGACGGCCGATGATCTGAACGGCGATGGCGTGGCCGATCTGACCACGGTGGATCAAACTATCGTCAATGCCGACGGCAGCCGTACCGAGACGGTGACGAACAACAGCAACACCGGCGCGTTGCTCGACAAGGTGACGACCGTCACCTCGGGCAACGGCCTCACGACCACGGTTCAAAAGGACGTCAACGGCGACGGTGTCGTGGATTCCAAGACCGTCAGGGCGACGGCGCTCAACAATGACGGCTCGAGGACGACCACGACGTCCGATTATGCCGGAAACTCGCTCTCCGACCTCACCAGGGTGACGGTGAGTGCCAATGGCCTGGTGACGAAGACCGACTATGATTTTGACGGCAATGGCACGATCGACCGGACGGCCACTGACACGAAGACGCTGAATGCCGATGGTTCGACGTCCGAGGTCGATGCTGTAACTACGGCGAGCGGCACGCTTCTGTCGAAGGCGACAAACACCGCGACTTCCGACGGCAAGACCGTCATAAGCCAGGTCGATCTTGATGGCGACGGCAAGCTGGATGTAAAGACCACGACCGTCGTTGATGCCACTGGCCAAACGACGAAGACGGTCGAGACCTACAAGGCCGGCACCACGACGCTTGCCAGCCGCGCCGTAGCCACCACCTCGGCCAATGGCCTGTCCGTGACTACCACTTCTGATCTCGATGGGGACGGTGTCTACGAGCAGGTCATCACCGACGTCACGGTGCTCAATGCCGATGGTTCGCGCACGGAGGTCTTTACCCGGTCCACAAACACGGTTCCGGTCGAGCAGACAAGCGTCACGACTTCCGCCAACGGGCTGAGCAAAACGACAGTCGTGTCTGACGACGTGGCGGGGATGACGGCGCGCAACGAGATCTATCGTCTCTACCACGCTGCTCTGGGCCGCGATCCAGATGTGGTGGGCTTTCAAGGCTACACAAGTATAATACAATCCGGCATGTCGGCCGAGCAGCTTATGGCCGAGCTCATCAGTTCACCCGAATTTGCGCAAAAGTACGGCACGCTCACAGATCTGCAATTTGCGACCCTTATGTATCAAAATGCCTTGGGGCGGGCTCCGGAAGCAGGTGCAGCGCAAGGCTGGGTAACGCAGATCGCGGCTGGGACCACTCGCGCGCAACTTGCCCAACGATGCGCGGATTCGCCCGAGGGACAGGCGCACACTACTGCCAGCGCGCAGGCATGGGCGATTGGCAATCCCTCAGTCGTTCTCTCCCCGGTCCGGACGACTACCGACGTCACCACGCTCAATGCCGATGGTTCAACGACCGAGGTGGTCACCAATACCGGTGTTATTGCCAACAAGACGACGACCACGACCAGCGGTGACGGCAGGACCGTCACAGTGACCTACGACATCGACGGCAATGGCGTGGTCGACCAAAAATCCGTCACGGTGAAGAATGCCGACGGCAGCGTCACACAGACGCTTTCCGATCTGACATCGACAGGTGCGGTGGCGCATAGCGAGACGCTCGTTAGGGGCCCCGATGGCCTCGGCCAGACCTTTAGCTACGACACGGACGGCAACGGTTCTCCCAATAAATATGTGACCGATCAAACGACGCTCAATACGGACGGCAGCAAGTCGACTTTGGAGAAAGTCTATGTCGCCAACAGCAGTGGCGCGCTGGTGCAGAGTGCTACCACACAGATCGACACCTCCGCCGACGGACTGACGGTGACGACGAAGTGGGACCAGACCGGTTCTGGCACCTTCACCAAGAGCCGCACGGACGTCACCGTTTTGAACGCCGACGGTTCGCGCACCGAGACCGTCAGCTACCTCACCGGCACGGCGCTCACCAGCCGGTACCTGACCAAGACCAGTGCCGAAGGCCTTTCGATCACGACCCTATCTGATCCCGCGGGCACCGGCGTGTATGCCGAAATGCTGAAGGACGTTACGGTGATCAACGCCGATGGCACCCGGACGCGTACGCTTGCCAGCACCAGGTCCGACGGCTCGGTGATCTCGACGATCACCACCACGACATCAGCCGACGGACGGGTGTTGAGCACCAATGAACAGCGCACAGGCCTGGCGACCCAGACCGTCAGCGATACGATCGAGAATCTTGCCGACGGAGCGACCCGCGAGACTGTCGCAACCACGGATGCCTCCGGCAACCTGCTCGACAAGACAATTACGCTCACCAGCGCCGACAAGCGGACTGTGACGATTGACCGTGATGCCAATGGAGATGGCGTCATCGATCAGCACCAGCAAACAGTAACCGCGGATTCGGGTGTCGTGACGTCGACCGCGACGGATTACAAGTCGGCCGGGGTCAAAGCAGATGGCTCGACGTCCACCACGACGGCCAACAGCCTGCAGACCACGACCGATTGGGATCTCGACGGCAATGGCACGGTCGATCGCCGCCGCGCCACGGTCAATACCAATAACGCCGATGGCAGCAAGACGAGTGTCATCTCCGATACGGATCTGACGACGAACAAGCTGGCAATGAAGACGACGATCCAGCAATCGTCGGACGGTCTGGTGCGCACAACCTCCAAGGATGTCGACGGCGATGGCACGGTCGACCAGGTGGAAACGCTCACCGCCGACACGACAGGCGCGACCGTTTCCATCGTCACGAACAATGCCACCGCGCAGAAGACCAATTATCTTTTGGCCGGCAAGGTCTATTGGAAACAGGCGATCGCGGCCAAGGTGGAAACCGATAGCTCCGCCGATGGCCATACGAAGACGGTCAAATACGACTATGACGGCAATGGCACCTTCGAGGTTGTCATGCAGTCGCAGCTTCATGTTGATGGCTCGACTGTGGCGACGGTCACAGAGACCAACGCCAGTGGCGCCGTCGTCGCCAAGGGCACGATCACGACCAGCACGGACGGTCTGATCACCGTTCTGAGCAAAGATTCCAACAATGACGGCGTCATCGATCATACGGAAACCTCGGTCACCCATAATGATGGTTCGGTGACGCTGACGAAGGTCGATCTCAATGCCAGCAGTGCCGTGACGCAGACCATCGTCGATACCGTTTCCGCCATGGGTAGCCTGACACTGCGCGTGACCAGCGATGGCCAGGGTCGAAAGACCTCTCAGGTTAGCATTGCTGGAGATGGAAGTTCGGTAACCACCACCTACAATGCCGCCGGCGGACAGGTGCTGAGCACCGTCAATGCCAATAAGGCGGGGATTATAACCTCGGCCGTTCTCTTCGATCCGCTGAACGCTAACCCTTGGTCACGGGTCGAGCAATCCTTCGATGCATACGGCAAGAAGACGCTGGAGAAACAGTTCAACGACGACGGTTCGCGGACGGAGATCACCTTCTACACGCCGACCGGTGCCCAGCAGCATATCGATTTCTTCAATTCTGCAGGCCAGAAAACGGACACGACCGATTTCGATGTCGCGAACTCCAACGATTGGAGCCGGGTCGACAAGAGCTTCAACGCCAACGGTCAACTCCTCTCGCAATCGGCTCAATACGATAATGGCACCAAAACGAACTGGTTCTGGGACCCAGCCAATGCGCAGCCTTGGTCGCAGGTCATCCAGGCCTATGACGCTGCGGGTCGGCTGTATGGGCAGACTGTCAACAATGATGACGGAACGAGGGTCGAAACCAGCTACGATGTCACCAATGCCAACAATTGGAGCCGGCTTGAGCAGTATTACAACGCCGGTGGTCAAAGGGTCTCGCAAATCGCCTACTACGACGATGGTACGAAGGGCATCTGGATGTGGGACCCGACGAACGCGCAGTCCTGGTCCGAGATCGATCAGTCATTCAACACCGCAGGTCAGATGACGAACCAAAATGTGAACTACGACGACGGCAGCAAGATTCTCTATGCCTATGACGTTGCTAATACCCAAAACTGGTCACAGATCGCCGATGCCTACACGCCGGGTGGCGCTCTGATCTCAGACACAAATTACTCCGACACGAATGGCAAATATACTGTCACGACTTACGATGTGAACAACAATCAGCCTTGGACGCGTTTAGTTCAGAATTTTGTCAATAACGTCATCAATACCGCAACGTCCTACAATGATGACGCCGGATACACGAATTATCAATATGACGGCTCCGGCCAGTTAACCGCGTGGCAACGATATGCCGAGGGAAATGGTGGCGGTGGCGGAAGCTCAGGTTATCATGAGGTGGACTATTGGCCGCAGGCGCACTCCGGCCATGGCCCTGTCTTGCTAGACCTCAACGGCGACGGTCATATCGATTTGCGGCCACTCGACATCAATGCCCTCGCGACCGGTTCGTCGGTCACCTTCGACTGGAACGGTGATGGGGCGCGGGATGGAACCGCCTGGGTGGGACCGCAGGACGGCTTCCTGGCGATCGACCTTGGCGAGAATGGTCAGGCGGGGCCGGATGGCATCATCGATCAGTCGAAGGAGCTCGCCTTCGCCGACTGGGCGACACCGGAACAGGTGGCGGCGAATGGTGGCTCGGTCTCCGATCTCGATGGGCTGCGTTTGGTGTTCGACACCAACCACGACAACGTGCTCGACGCCAGCGACGATCGCTGGAGCGAGTTCCGCGTCTGGCAGGATGCGAACCAGAACGGTGTGGTCGACGATGGCGAATTGCGGACCATGTCACAGGCCGGCATCAAGCTGATCAACCTGTTTCATACGACGGATGGCAGCCAATCCTTCCCGGACGGGTCTGCGATTATCGGCACTAGCTCGTATCAGACGACGGACGGCGCATCGCACTATCTCGTAGGGGATGCCACTCTCACGTATCAGCCGGCAATCCCGAAGCAGAATGCTGCATAATTATTGGGAATAGGAGGGTTGTCTTGCCGCCCTTCCATTCCAACGACCGAACACCCTCTCTTTGGGGGCAGATGACGCAGGAAGCTGAAGGCGTTGCGGATTGCGAGACGGCTCGGTTCGAGCTGAATACGGGGGCCTGGATGAGGAATACGACTGTTGGTCTGTTGGCCATCGCATTGGCATCGTTGGTGAGTGAAAATGCTCGTGCTGACCCTGACGCTTGCCAACCAGTGAAAGAGGCGATCGGCAAGCTGAACGCGACCAGTCAATTCCAACAGAAGGGCACGATCACCTACATCAATGGGGGCAAGTCGTATTCGTTGGATTATCTCGTCTCTGATGACAAAGAGTATTCCCGCGAAAATGACGGACCTTGGAAGGTCAGCCCTCGTCAGCCCGTTCCATTGATTGTTGACAATAAGCCTTCCGTCTACGAATGCGGGCGTGTGGGAACTGATTACGTCAGTGGCGTCTCTGCGGTGATCTATCGATACAAGCGCCTTACTCCTGATCGCGCGGTGAGAGATGTCAGGGTTTGGGTTGCCGACGAAAGCGGAGAACCCTTGCAGACAGAAATGACTATCGAGGCGGAGTCGCAGCGCAAGGCAAAGTTCACATTTAGCTATGATCCAAATGCCAGCTTGCCAACGGTGGGCAATCAATGATTTGGGCGGGCCACAGATTGTTCGCGGGCGGCGGCCTTTCATCCATCTGCATTCCGCTTATGGGATTGTGAGATGGACGAAACGACTCTAGCAGAACCGGAACTGGCACCGCTCCCTTCCGAGGAGTCGGTTCCGCGCCCCGATAGCGGTTTGGCGGCGATTGCGGCGATTGCCGGTTACTTCCGCATTGCCTCCAATCCGGATGTTCTCGCCCGTGACCTGGCGCTGTCGAACCCGTCCGGCCGCAACGACCTGCTGCGCGCCGCAAAGCTCGTAGGGTTGAAGGCCAGGCATCTGGAGATCCAGAGCGACGCCCGGCTTGCGACCTTGCCGACGCCGGCGATCGCCTGTTTGACGGACGGCCGGTTCGCCATCTTCGGTGGCGCTGCTCCCGAGGGGACCTGGCGCGTCATCGACCCAACGGATTTCTCCAGTCGCAATCTCGGTGCGCACGACCTGCTCGCCGAGACATCAGGTCATTTTCTGCTGCTGCAGCGGCGTCTGGCTGGGCCTGGCGCATCCAGCGGCAATTTCGGGTTCCGATGGTTCCTGCCGTCGATCTGGCGCTACCGCCACGCCTTCGGCCATGTGCTGCTCGCCTCGCTGATCGTGCAGATCTTCGCGCTGGTCACACCGC
The DNA here is from genome assembly GCF_051811145.1 of Rhizobium sp. 11_C7_N12_5. Classification (NCBI taxonomy): domain Bacteria; kingdom Pseudomonadati; phylum Pseudomonadota; class Alphaproteobacteria; order Hyphomicrobiales; family Rhizobiaceae; genus Rhizobium; species Rhizobium sp. 11_C7_N12_5. The sequence continues at coordinate 86,167 of NZ_JBPWPY010000004.1, read as the reverse complement.
TGTTCTTCCAGGTCGTGGTCGACAAGGTTTTGGCTCATCGCAGCTATTCGACGCTGATCGTGCTGGTCATCGGCCTGGCCGCCGTCGGGCTGTTCGATGTGGTGCTGCAATATCTTCGAACCTATGCGCTGTCGCACACGACCAATCGCATCGATGTCGAGCTCGGACGGCGGCTGTTCCGGCATATGCTCAACCTGCCGCTTTCCTATTTCGAGACGCGGGCGACCGGCCAGACCATTGCCCGTGTGCGTGAGTTGGAGACGATCCGCAATTTTCTGACGGGGCAGGGGCTATTCTCCGGCCTCGATCTGATCTTCACCATCGTCTTCATCTTCGTGCTGTTTACCTATTCCTCAAAACTTGCCTGGATCGTCGTCGCCTCGATCCCGTTCTATCTGGCGATCGGCTTCCTGGTGCGGCCGTTCCTGAAGGAGAAGATCGACGAGAAGTTCGAGCGCGGCGCCTATAGCCAGCAGCTGCTCGTCGAGACGGTGGTCGGCGTCCAGACGCTGAAGGCATCAGCCGTCGAGCCGGTCGTGGCGGCGCAATGGGAAGAGCGGTTGGCCGGCTACGTGCAGTCCTCCTTTGCCACGACGATGCTCGCCGCCAAGGGCCAGAACGCTATCCAGTACGTCAACAAGATCACATCGGCCGCGTTGCTGCTGTTCGGCGCCCAGGCCGTTATCAATGGCGAGCTGAGTGTGGGAGCGCTGGTCGCCTTCAACATGATCGCCGGCCAGGTGTCGCAGCCAATCTTACGGCTCTCACAGCTCTGGCAGGATTTCCAGCAGGTGCAGGTGTCGGTGGCCCGCCTCGCCGACATTTTGAATGCTCCACCGGAGCCAAGGCCGGAAGTGTCCGTCAGCCTGCCAAAGCCGCGCGGTTCGATCACCTTCAAAGGTGTGAACTTCCGCTATACCGCCGATGGCCCGGAAGTGCTGCGCGATATCTCCCTGTCGGTGAGGCCAGGTGAGGTCATCGGCATCGTTGGGCCATCCGGCTCCGGCAAATCGACGCTCACCAAGCTGGTACAACGCTTCTATATCCCGACCCGCGGTCAGGTGTTTGTCGACGGTCAGGATATTGCCCAGGTCGATCCGGCCTGGCTGCGCGCCAACATTGGCGTCGTCCTGCAGGAGAACATGCTGTTCAACCGGACGATCCACGACAATATCTGCCTGGTCAATCCATCGATGTCGCGTGCTGCCGCCATCCAGATGGCGCGCCTGTCGGGCGCCGACGAGTTCATCGCCAAGCTGCCGAAGGGCTTTGATACGCTGATCGAGGAGCGCGGCGCCAACCTCTCGGGCGGCCAGAGGCAGCGTCTTGCCATCGCACGGGCGCTTGCCACCAATCCGCCGATGCTGATCCTCGATGAGGCCACCAGTGCGCTCGACTATGAGAGCGAGCGTATCATCCTTGCCAATATGCGCGAGATCGTCAAAGGCAGGACGGTCATCATCATCGCCCATCGTCTGGCAACCGTCCGCCATTGCGACCGCATCATCGGCATGAAGGATGGCCGCATCGTCGAGGAGGGCACGCACGACACATTGCTTGCCCGGCCGAATGGCCTCTATGCCCATCTCTGGCAATTGCAGACGGGGCTGAACCAGCCATGAACCAGGTGGTCAAGCCTCCGAAACGCCCGAGCCGGCCGCAGCGACGCAGCCGAACCGAGAACGAGTTTCTGCCGGCAGCGCTTGAGATCCTCGAGACGCCGGCCTCGCCTGTTCGTACCGCCTTCATCTGGTTCATCGCCGTGATCGTCGCCAGCACGCTATTATGGAGCTATTTCGGCACCTTCGACATCGTCTCGACGGCGCAGGGTAAGATCCAACCGACCGGACGCGTCAAGGTCATCCAGTCGATCGAGGTTGGCAAGACCAGGTCCATTCCGGTCACCAATGGCTCGCACGTCAAGGCTGGCGACATCGTCGTTCAGCTCGACGATACCGAGCTCAAATCGGATGAGGAGGCGATCGCGGTCAATCTGCAGGCTTATCGGGGCGAGATGATCCGTCGCAAGGCAGTTCTGGCAACGGTCGAGCAGTGGAGAGACCAAGGCATATGGACAGCCGCGAAGACAATTCCTGACGCTCTGCTGGCCTTTGCAGATGACACGCCAGCCAGCATCCGCGATCGGGAGCAAGCGATCTACCGAGCCGACCTGTCGCAGCTTGCCTCCAGCCTCACCAACCTCGCTGCACAGAACACCCAGCAACAGGCAACCGTTGCCAGACTGGAGCGGACCATGGTGGCGCAACAGCGGCTGGTCGACACGCTTAATCAGCGTGTTGCCATTCGTTCTTCCCTGGTTGATCAGGCCGCCGGATCAAAGTCCGGTGTGATTGACGCGCAGGAGACGAGCCAGAAGGAAGAGGCGACGCTTGCCGAGGAGACCGGTCAGCTCGAAGAGGCCAGGGCATCGCTTTCGGTGACGACAAGCGATGGCGAGAAGACGGTCCAAACCTTCGTGGCAGACAACGTTCAGAAAGCAGGCGATGCATCGCGTCAGGCCGACGAACTCGACCGGCAACTGGTCAAGGCACGCAATCGGCTGGAATCGATGACCATCATCTCGCCGATCGACGGTACAATTCAGTCGTCCTCGATCAATACCGTCGGGCAGGTGGTGACGACTGGCGTCGAGCTCATGCGCATCGTGCCGGACAATTCCGTGCTGGAGGTCGAAGCCTATCTCCCGAACAGCGATATAGGCTTCGTATCGATCGGACAGCCGGCCGTGGTCAAGGTCGAGGCGTTTCCATTCACGCGTTACGGCGTGGTCCATGGCCGTGTGACGGCGGTCGCGACTGACGCCATCCCTGAGCCGGACGCCAATCAGCTCGAGGGCGATCCAACCAAGCAGCTGCAGGCGACCGTCCCAACGACGAACGTCCAGCGGGTTCAGAACCTCGTCTTCCCCGTTACCATCAAGCTCGATACCAGCACCATGAACGTTGACGGCCATGCGGTCACGCTGTCTGCTGGCATGGCGGCCACCGCCGAGATCAAGACCGGCAAGCGCCGGATCCTAGAATATCTGTTCTCCCCAATTGTTGAGGTCACGTCGCAGGCCATGCAGGAGCGATGAGGCCGCCTGCTCCGATCGGCGAACTTGGTCCCTGCTTAAGACAGAATTTCAATTTGAGAGCTTCACAATGGATACACAGGTTCCTCAAAGAACGGAGTTTGCCTATTACAAGGGTAGGGTCCTGCGTTTCTCTCTCATACTGCTAATCTTTACGGCGGGGCTCGCCGCTGCACCTTTCCTTCCCGAAAGGCCGGGGCAATCTCACCCGAGCGCGGTTGTATTCTTGCCTATTGCCGCTCTCGCCGGTCTCCTCATGATTGCGATGCTGCTCAAGATTGTGAAAGCAGAACCGGGCCTTGCCATATCGAGCGCTGGGATTTTCATCGAAAGTTACGCTGATGAAACGATACCCTGGCGCGCAGTTCGGGGTATCCGACGATCTCAACGTAGACGGATCGATCAAATGTATGTCGATCTGGATCCGGCGGTGGCGCGAACGTTGACAAGGCGTGGCCTTGCGCGTTGGGTCCCGAAAGCCTTGCGAGTGTCGGAAGCCACAGCGGTCGTTTCGCTGAGACTGCTATTGGGCAATCCGAACTGGACATACGATGAATGCACGGATTTTCTTGCGAAGGATCGTGAGCAGCAATCGTTGGCGGGCGGCGACAACGCTGTAGCTTCTGAGGCCGAACAGCATGCGGAGCCCGTTTTCAGCTTAAAGGGTCACCCGGTCTTCACCTACGCTCTCATCGTCATTCTGATCGTTATCTATGCCGCGGAGCTTAAATTCGGCGTTGTTCTGCCAAAGGATGGCGCGCCAAGCACCCAGACGCTGTTAGTGCTCGGTGGGACGTTCCGTCAAAGGATCCTGCTCTATGGTGAGTGGTGGAGGTTGGTGACGGCTGCCTTGCTCCATGGCAGTGTAATGCACCTTATCTTCAATTGCTTTGCGCTGTGGCGGGCTGGTATCCTGCTGGAACGTCTCATTGGCTGGCGTTGGTTCGCCGGGCTCTTTTGCGTCAGTGCCATTGGTGGCTCCGTGGCGTCCCTTTTGATCAACCCTCCTAACATTGTTGGCGTGGGCGCCTCCGGAGGCATCGTCGGACTGTTTGCCGCGGTGATCGTTGCAAGCTTTCACTTTCCGTCCGGCCCGCTGCCATCGATCCTGCGAACAGGAGCAATCCAAATCCTTGTACCGTCATTGCTGCCGTTCTTTGCCCAGACCGCCGGTGGCATGCAGATTGATTATGCCGCTCATCTGGGCGGAGCGCTTGCCGGCGGAGCGGTTTCGCTGGCCCTGCTTAAGGCTTGGCCACGCCAGCGGTTTCATCCTCGTTTCGGCACGGCGGCACTCGTCGGCAGCATTGCATTCGCAGTCGTCGCACTGGGGTCGCTTTGGCCCGTCAGCCAGCTCCGTGCTGGCTATCTCGCCGACCCATTTGTGCAATATTTTCAGGGGCAGTATCAGCTGGCGGCTGATGACTTCGCAGCAAGGGTAGCGCTGAACCCGGAAGCCGCACCCTATTATCATCTCTGGCGCTTCCTCGCGCAGATACGGGGTAATGATAGTCGTGCAGCAACTGATCTTCGTGTCGAGGCTGGCAAGCTGGATCAAAGTAAATGGCCTTATCCAGTCTATCAGCTCTTTCTCGGAGAGCTGAGTCCTGAGGACGTCTCCGCGAAGGCCACCAGTAGCGACAGTCTTTGTGAGGCTATATTCTATGTCGGTGAGTGGCATTTACTACGTGGGGAGACCGTTGACGCAGCTCAAAAATTCAAAGCCGCCTTCCTATCCTGCCCGCGTAGTTTCATGGAGTATGACGGCGCCGGCGGCGAGTTAGCTCGGCTTAATCGCAAGTAGATCTGAGGATTGCATAAACGTTTCACGACTCGCGCACCAAGGCTAAAACGCTCAAATTCTGACGGGATTGGTCATGATGAAGTTCGCAGTATATTTAGTCGCAATGGTCTTGCTCGTCGGCACCTTGCCTGTGCGGGGAGCGCGAGCAGACGATGCGGACAAGGATTGCATTAAAAAGATAACGGTCATCGAGAACATATTTGATGCGGAAAAAATCAAATACAAGAATGACAGATGTCAGCTTTCGAAGGTCGCGCAAGCGACGCGGGCGGCAATGTTAGGGGAGATTGCCCGGCACCAGAACCAGTGCGGTCTCAAGGCGCAATTTGTCGATATGCTCAGGGCACAAGAGTCCAGCTTTGGATCTCAGGTCTCGGCCATTTGCCGATAGGGATGTCTGTGAAAGTCTGATGTCAACGCTTGGTGCAGCTTGCGTTCTGGAATGGCAATGACGGTCATTCGTTGGGCTACGAAAAATGAAGTGCCTATGATCTTATTGCACTCCAAACGGTGCGGCTATCGCTTTCAAACACGAGGGCTATTTCAATGAATGGCAGTTTGTTCCAGCTATATAATTGCGTGCATGGCAAGTGGATGGTTAGACCCGTTCTTCGCGCGCTCTGCGCCGCAACAAATCTGCTGATGCTGAGCAATGTGGTATGCGCCGGCCAGTTCCCGGAGCGGGTCGAAAGTCTCCATTACGAAGTCTCGAAGGACTACTCTTACAAGTTGACGATGGTGATTGACGCTTTCGTGCAAAAGCAGGCGCAGGTGAAGGATGCATCGCAATTGGCGATGACTTACGATCCTGGCGGCATTTCCTTCCACTTCGTGAACGGCTGGGTCGAAGGCGCCGATGGTGTTCGTCAAAAGCCGACTGGTGATGCCATTTTTACTCGCCCGAGTGCCGCCGCGCGCAATGCGCCGGGATTTGTGTCGTCGGTGACCACGACGATCGTCATGCCCAAGGTCACGATCGGCAGTCATGTTCACTATGAGATCGAGGAGGCAGCATCGAAGAAGCCGCTGACGGGCTTCAATGCGTCTGCCTGGCTCAATCCGTTCCAAAACGCCAGTGAGCATGTCGTGATCGACATCCCTGCCGCTCTTCCCCTTGCCGTCGCGAGCCAAGGCGGCTTTGTCGTTTCCGACACAACGACGAACGGCATGCGCCATATCGTTGCGGATGCGCACTTACAAGACGTCTCGGCACGAGACAAGGAACCGCATATGGCCTCGCTTGTAGAGTTCGAGCCGCTGTTTCTTGCCACATCGTTGCACAATTACGAGGAACTCGGCTCAATCTACTATCGTCTGAACAAGGATAAGTCCGCCGTTACGCCGGAAATTGACGTGCTTGCCAAGCATGTCGTCGGGGACCGCAAAGGAATTGATGCGGCGCGCGCAATCTACGACTGGACCGCCCGGAACATCCGCTACCTCGCAGTCTCCGTGAGCGATGACGACGGCTGGGAGTCACACTCTGCGGCAACGGTTTTGAAGAATGGCTATGGTGACTGCAAAGACCATGTAACCTTGATGCAAGCGCTACTTGCCGCTGAGGATATTCGCTCTGAGCCCGCCTTGATTGACTGGAGTGATCGGGCTAGGGCGCTCCCGCTCTGGTCACCCTATGAGATCAACCATGCGATCATCTATCTTCCAGATTTCGACACCTTCGCCAATCCGACAAGCCCCTTCACACCGTTCGGTGTGCTCGACCAGGGGCTGAGCGGTAAACTGGCCATCATGGCCGGAGAGCACTCTGAGGTCCGTCATACACCTGAACTCACGCCGGCAACGGCACAATTCGTCACGGAAGGTGCTATCCACATCACTGCAGACGGAACCGTGAGTGGCGAGGCGACGGCGACGATGTCACCGAGTATCGAGGAAAGTCTTCGATCCGGACTGCAGGATCCAGACGAAAGCAATCGGCGCATGGATCGGAAGCTTCGCGAGACGCCTGAAGGTGGCTTCGGCCGATTGGATACGAGCGACGCTTACGACACAGATCATCCGTTCAAACTGACTATGGATTGGCATAGCCCATATGGAATCAATCCAGAAGCTGGGGCCTTCGTTTTGCCCTCGCCACCCAATTTCGATTCGATGGATGCGCTGAGGGCATTTCTAAGCAGAGATGGCCGGCGGCATACGCCGCTAGCGCTGCCCGTCCGTGATCTCAATTGGAACTATAGTGTAGCGCTCCCCTCGGAACTCACGATTGCGGCCGCTCCTAAAGATGTCGACGTTCGCAATGAAGTCGGCTCTTACACAGCGATATACGAGAAAGAGGAGGAGCGCCTTGTCGTTCATCGACGACTGGTCCTGCAACTCAAAGAATTGACAGCCGGATCCTACTCAGACCTTGAACGGCTGATTTACGCGGCGCAGAACGACTTTACCGCAATTGTCATGATGAGCGCTACACAAACCAAAGCCCAACCCAAAGAAGTGGATGTCGATATCGGCAAAAGCCATTCGTGACATCAACCTATGCCGCTGGCGGTTCATTTGTGTCGCGATTTCACCCAGTTTTGCATTTCGCCGTGACCCTCTAACGATATCGATATAGCAAATTCGTCAATAGGTTCACGATGACTGGATGGTTCAACGTCAAATGAAAATACGGGTAGGAACGTCGTGAAACTCCACACCCGAAGGCCATTTGCCGGCTGTCGACCTCCAACCGGGAGGTCGATCAGGCCAAGTCCTTATGTTGCCTACATAATCCCTTACGAGCGGAAATTGAAATAACGGGGCCGTAGGTTCGCATCCCTTCAAGACGAGACAATTTTATTTAATTGCTGAACGTGGGTGTTGCAGATTTTACACGCATATCTAAAAACGAGCGTGTGAATCGCCCATGTGCTCGCTACTTTTCGCTGTACTTTTTTAGAAATCTGCTATTGAGCAGATCAGGCCCATGATCGGCTGCGCCACCCTGTGGTGAATCTTCCTGAATTTTGACCGACATGCCGATTGAGCAAGGAACGCCTTGCGCAAGCGAATGGCTTTGACTTTGGGTAATTTGTATGTCCCCCGCCAATAAGACCCTTTTCCTCAAGACTCTGACTTCAGCAGTTTTTCTTTCTTCGACGTTGTTTGCTTTCCCAATGATGGCGCAGGAACAGCCCGCTGCGGCGGCTGCCAACACGCCGTCCAGCGTCGGTTCTGCTCAGAGCGCGGCCCCTCAAACAGAAGAACAAAAGCCAGCGCCGCAGGCTCGGGTTCAGAAATTTGACGACTGGTACTATCGCTGCATCGATGCGAAAGCCGCGGACGGCTCGTCAACGACGAGCTGCGAGGTCGCGCAGATTGCGACAGTCAAGCAGGGCGACCAGGACGTCAACATCCTGACGCTAGCCGTCGCAAAGGCGCCGACTCCCACAGCAACAGACAAGAAGGCAACGAAGCAGCCTGCAAACGAGCTGGTTCTGACGACGCTCGTGCCGCTCAACATGTATCTGCCCGCTGGCATCAGCATCGATGCGGGTGACAAGCCGGTCGTACAGCTGGGCTATCGCAACTGCAATCAGACGGGCTGCTGGGCACAGCAGAAGCTGGATGCAAAGATGGTTGCCGCCCTTGCTAAAGCGACCGACGGTATCGGCCATGTGCAGATGATGAATGGCCAGAAGGTCAACATCAAATTCTCACTCAAGGGTCTCTCCACCGCTCTCGATGCCCTGCAGAAACCTGCCTCCAAGCAATAGGCGGTAGGAACAGCTCATGATCCTGGCTTTGAGGCTGGCTGCTCTGCGGTTCGGCCAAGGCTTCTCTAAGTTGCGTCTCGTCGCGCCGCTTGCGGTCGCATTGTTGCCGGCAATCCTGGTCCCGCATCAGGTTGTTGCGCAGCAATCGCCGAGCGATGATTTCGCGCGGCGTCAGGCGCAGGAAGCGGAACAGCAGCGGCTGAAGAGCTTGGGCCAGATGACGCCGAAGCCGTTTCCAGCCAAGGCGCAGCAGCCGGCGGACGGCAGCAGCAAGACCGGTCCGTGCTTTGCCATCACCCATATCGAGGTCGAAGGCGTCAAGCAGTTTTCGGCCGGCGCGATCGACAAGGTCACCGTTCCTTATGCAAACCGCTGTGTCGGCGTCGGTGAGATCAATGCGCTGCTGCGCGACCTGACGCATCTCTATCTCGACAAGGGTTTTGTGAGCTCGCGCGTCTATGTGCCGGCGCAGGATATCGCCAAGACGAAGGTGCTGCGCCTCGTCGCCGTCGAAGGCACGCTTGCCGATATCTACATCAACGGCAAGCCGCAGCCCAGTTCGGGCGTGCTTGCCACGGCCTTTCCCGGCATGAAGGGTGAGATCACCAATCTGCGCGATATCGAGCAGGGCCTCGACCAGATCAATCGTCTCACCTCCAACAACGCCAAGACGGCGATGTTGCCGGGGAAAACGGACGGCACCTCGATCCTCAACATCGAGAACAAGCCCAGCCATCCCTGGCATCTGTCTTTAGGCAACAGCAATCTCGGCCAGGAGCAGACGGGATATTCCAAGTCGTCGCTCAATGCCGGATACGACAATCTTTTCGGCATCAACGATCAGTGGAATTTCGGCTACGAGCATACCGGCCCCGATTATCCGTGGCGCGATGATGGCCATGGTAAGAGCAACAGCTATTCCGGCAATGTCAGTGTGCCCTATGGCTATTGGACCTTTTCCGCCAATGGCTCCTGGTACGAGTATGACAGTTCCGTTCCGGGCAATTTCGGCACACTGCGCACATCCGGCGACAGCAAGCAGATCGGAATTGGCGCCGATCGCGTGATCCTGCGTGACAAGGATTCGATCACGACATTCAATAGCGGCCTGACCTACAAGGAAACCAACAATTTCCTGCTCGGCAACAAAATAGAGGTCGGCAGCCGCAAATATACCGTCGGCGATCTCGGCATCTCGCATTCGCGTCGCATGCTCGGCGGCCTCTGGGTCTTCGATCTCTCCTACAGCCAGGGGCTCAACCTCTTTGACGCCGTCGCTCCCGGTGATGCCGGGGCAGGGGATGCCGATCCCCGCTTTTCGAAGTTCACTGGCACGATCACCATGACGCGGCCCTTCGAGGTGGCGGAGCAGCACTTCGAGATCAATTCGATCGTGACCGGGCAATATTCCCCCGACAATCTATTCGGGGCCGAGCAGATCTCGGCTGGTGGTTATTCCTCCGTGCGTGGCACGCGTGAGACGATGCTTTTTGGCAATAACGGTTTCTTCGTCCGCAACGATCTCGTCTGGCGGACACAGCCTTTTGCCGAGAATGCCGAGCTTGCGAAGATCCTCGGAGAGTTCAGGCCGTATGTCGGGCTCGATTACGGCAGGATTGCACGCCAGGCCCGCTACCAGATCGCGGGTGGCGACATGCTCGGCTGGACGGTCGGCGCCAAGTTCGCCGGCGGCAATGTCAATTTCGATATGGGTTATTCGGATGTCTTTGGCGGCACGGTCAACCGCCGCGGCTCCGGGCTTCTGTTTGTCAGTACCTCAGTGAGATGGTGAGTAACGTGTCGACAATTGTATTCAAAAATACACCTAAGCGGTTTGTGCACAGCGTGAAGATGCTTGCGGTTTTCGCGGTGGCGGCGATTGTCAGCGCCTGCCAGACGGTGGACCCACGACTGGTGACGGCATTGCGGAGTTCGTCCGTCACGCAGATTCAGCTCGAGACGGCTCCGGATGTCAACATGGGCGGTTTCTTTGACAGGAAGAAGCCCGATCCGCAGCTGTCGAAGGTGGTACAGACCCTCGAGACTTCGCTAAATCGTGAACTTAAAGGTCTGCCCGGTGGGAAAACACCCGCAAAGCTTATCGTGACACTGGGCATGGTGGATCTCGCCAGCAACGCCGGCCGTATCATCCTGGACAACGCCAGCAGTATGTCGGGATCAGTCCGCCTTCAGGACGCAAAGACTGGGCGTCTGATAGCCGAAACGACTGTCTCTGTTTCGGAGAAGGGCATGCGCGGTGGAGGGAACATCGGCGTCTTCGTCGCCATGGCAGTTAACGCTGCACAGGTTTCCCAGAGGAAGGATGCTCTCGCCCATGAACTCTCCGACCAGTTCGTCCGCAACGTAAAGACGTGGCTCATGCAGAAATAACAAATTCTGTCGTCGCAAGGGACAGCCGATAACGGCAAGACCACAGTGCCAGGAAGTGGACGGGAAGATGAGCAACGGAAGATACGGATTGTCGAAAAAGATTGATCAACTGGGTCGACTCACCCGGCAATCGCTTGCGACGGTGCTGAGTGCGTTGCTCGTCTTCCAGCCGATGCTGGCGAATGCGCAATCTGTCTCCGCTGCTGGATCGGCGCCTGCAGCCAATCAGCCTGGCGTCGGTGCTGCCCCGAACGGCGTGCCGCTGATCGATATCGTGACGCCGAATGCGAGCGGCCTGTCGCACAACAAATACGACAATTTCAATGTCGGCACACAGGGTCTGATTCTCAACAATTTCAAGGGCGAGGTCGGCACCTCGAGCCTCGGCGGCGTCACACCAGGCAATCCCAATCTGAACACCTCCAATCCCGCTTCCGTCATTCTCAACGAGGTTACCTCAGGCAATCGGTCGGCGCTCAATGGTCCGACGGAAGTCTTCGGCGGTCGAGCCGACGTCATCATAGCGAACCCGAACGGCATCACCTGCTCGGGCTGCGGCTTCATCAACACGCCGCATGCGACGCTGACGACCGGCGTTCCCAATATCGGTGGCGATGGCAGCCTGACCGGATTCACCGTCAATGGTGGCGACGTCACCTTCGAGGGGGCAGGGGGCAATTTTGCAGCTGCTCCCGGTTCCGTGGATCTGTTCGATGTCGTCTCCCGCAATATCCACATCAATGCGCCCCTTTACGGCAAGGCCATCCGGCTGACGGGCGGCGCCAGCCAATACAACTATGCCACTGGCGAAGCCACAGCACTGACTGCCACCTCTGGCACACCAGAATATGCCATTGATGGTACGGCGCTTGGCGCCATGCAGGCCGACCGCATCAAGGTCGTCGTCACCGAGAAGGGCGCCGGCGTCAAAATGAGCGCCGACATGGCCGCCAATGCTGGCGAGCTGTCGCTGTCTGCGGATGGCAAGATCTCGATCGGCACTGTTTCTGGACGGGATGGTGTCTCCATCACTTCAAAACAGAAGGTCACGGCAGCCAAAGTTACCTCGCAACAGAAACTTGCTATCAGGGCTGACCAGGGGGTCACACTGCAGACGGTCGCAGCCGATAGCGACATTGTTCTGGCGAGTGGCGCTGGTCTCTTGAGCGTGTCGGGCGATGTCAACGGCCGTACAACCGTTCAAATGAGCTCGGACGGCGGGATTGCGGTCGGAAGCGTGACGGCTGGCAATGGTGTGGCAACGCTTGTCGCGACCTCTGGTGATATCGCGATCGCCGGCGCGGCCAATAGCACCGGCAACCTCAATTTGACTGCGACGGCCGGCTCGATCTCCGCCGCGTTGTTGCAGAGTAGCCAGAATATCGCCTTGAATGCCGCTCTTGGGATTGCTGTTGCCGGCAATGTGCAGGGGCAGGGTAATGTCGATGTTACCGGCCAGTCGATCTCAGCCGGCAAAGTCATCGCCGGTATCAATCTGGTGGCCACCGGCGCCGATCCGAATGGCAATGTAGTGCTCGGCGCCGCAGGCAACCTCAGCCTGACGGCAACCGGCGGCAACATCGCGACCGGTAATTTGCTGTCGGCTGGGAGCCTCAATGCGACGGCGACAAGCAATGTGACGGCCAGTAGCATCCAGTCGAGCAACGACCTCACGGTCACTGCAGCTTCGCTGACATCAAGCGGCATCACCTCGCGTGGAGCGCTTACGGTCAATACGGCAGGCGGTGGTGTTAACATCAGCGGCCAGGCTCTTGCTGCGAGCAACGTCCTGATCTCGGGTTTTGCCCTTCAGGCCGGCGCCATCGCCTCTGGCGTCGACTTTGCGGCCACTGATGTAAACGGCGGCAGCATTGTCCTCGGATCGTCGGGCACGCTCGGTTTGACCGCCACGACGGGCAATATCGTTGCCGACAAATTGCTGTCGGCCGGTGACCTGACCGTTCAGGCCGCCCTGTTGCAGGCAAACAATCTCATCAGCCACGGCAATGTTGCGATTACCGCAGGTGGTAACGCCGGTATTGGCGGCGGCGTCAGCGTCGCCAATCAATTGCTCAGTGCTGGCAATACCACAATCACTAGCAACACCGGCGGCGTTGGTGTCGGTCTTCTTGCCTCCGGCGTCGACTTCGCCGCGACCAAGGCGGCCGGCGGGAATATCGTGCTGGCGAGTGGCGGTGATCTGACGATCAACGACAGCGCCGGCGCCATCCAGGCAGGGACGGTGCTTGCAGCCGGCGCGATCAATGCCGCCGGCCAAACCATCAGCGCCGACACGATCACCGGCCAAAAGGACATCACGCTTTCCGGCGCCACCAGTGCGACGGCGGCAAGCGGTGGCGTGAAGATCACCGGCCAGGTTCTCGGCGGCGGTAATATCGGCATCACCGGTTCGAGCATTGCGGCCGACGCCATTGTCTCTGGCGTCGATATTGCCGCCACCGATGCGGCGGGCGGGCGCATCACCCTTGGCCCGACGATAACGGGAACCGGCAATCTGACATTGACGACCGCCGGCGCACTGAGCGCCGGAACGCTGTTATCTTCGGGCGATCTTGATGCCAGCGGTGCAACGATCACCGCCGGCAATATCTCTGCCCATCACGACATGACGCTTGGCGGCGTAATCAGCGTCAGCGGCCAGATCCTCGGTGCCGGCAATGTAGCGACCTTTGGCCCGAGTCTTTCCGCGCAGGCTGTTGTCGCCGGAATCGACTTTGGTGCTACCGACGCCGGCAACGGCAAAATCACCCTCGGCCAAAGCGGTGATCTGACTGTATCGGTTAATGGTGCGGTGACCTCGCCAACCATACAGGCAGCCGGCGCGCTGAATGTCAGCGGCACCTCCGTCTCCGCAGATTCGATCATCGGCTATAAGAACATCAGCCTTTCTGGCGCCACCACCGTCAACAACCAGATCCTCGGCGGCGGCAATGTCGGCGTTTCCGGGCCGAGCATCATGGCTGGTGCCGTCGTCTCCGGTGTCGATTTTGCCAGGACTGCTGCCGCCAATGGCAACATCGCGCTCGCCAGCACTGGGGACCTGACGCTTTCGGCCTCAAGCGCACTCGACGCCATCTCGCTTCTGTCGGCCGGCGATCTCAGTGCGACCGGTTCGAGCGTTACGACGAACAGTGTGACTGCCCATGGTGACATGACGCTCGGTGGCGCAATCAGCGTGACACAGCAAATTCTTGGGTCCGGCAATGTGCTGATCAGCGGCCAAAGTTTGTCAGCACAAACTCTCGTCGCTGGTATCGACTTTAACGCCACCAATGCCGCCGGTGGCAATATCGTGCTCGGGCAGGCCGCGACGATTGCAGGCAATCACGCTGGTGCTTTGAAGGTCACGGTCGATGGCACTGTCACGGCGCCGACCATACAGGCCGCCGGTGTGATCGATGTCCGTGGTACCTCTATAACCGCCGACGCGATTACTGGTCATAAGGACATTACCGTTTCCGGCGCCACCACCGTAACCAACCAGGTTCTCGGCGGAGACAACATCAATATCTCTGGGCCTAGCATCAAGGCCGGTACTGTCGTTTCCGGCGTTGACTTCGCCGCTACGGCCGCTTCCGCCGGCGGCATTGCGCTCACCAGCAGTGGCGATTTAACACTTGCTTCGACCGGAAACATCAATACTGGCACCTTGCTTTCCGCGGGCAATCTGAATGTGTCCGGCGCGGCGATCGCTGCCGACAAGATCACGGCGCACAACGACATGACGCTCAGTGGTGCGATCAACGTCAACAGCCAGATCCTCAGCTCTGGCAACGTGCGGATCAGCGGCCAGAACTTGTCGGCACAGACACTTGTCGCTGGCATCGACTTTAGCGCCACCAATGCCGCTGGAGGCAACATCGTCCTTGGCCAGTCTGGCGACCTGAAGGTCACAGCCGGTGGTGCCGTGGCGGCATCAACGATACAGGCAGCCGGTGCCATCGATGTCAGTGGTACATCTCTCACCGCAGATTCGATCACCGGCCACAAGAATATCACCCTTTCCGGCACGGCAGCCGGTGGTGTTAATGTTGCCAATCAGGTGCTTGGCGGAGGCAACGTCGGCATCTCCGGCTCGAGCATCAAGGCCAGTGCGATTATCTCCGGCGTCGATTTCGCCGCCACGGCTGCGGCCAACGGCCATATCGTTCAGACGGCAAGCGGTGACATGTCCCTGACGTCGCCAGGCGCCATCAGCGCCGGCACGTTGCTCTCGGCCGGCAATCTGAACGCTTCCGGATCGACCGTTGCCACCGACAGGATTACAGCGCATCACGACATGACGCTCGGAGGCGCGATCAACGTCAGCGGCCAGATCCTTGGCGCTGGCAATGTTTTCATTAGCGGGCAAAGCCTGTCGGCGCAGACCGTTGTTGCCGGCCTCGATTTCAATGCTACGGATGCCGCCGGCGGCAACATCGTCCTCGGACCAAGCGGTGATCTGACTGTATCGGTCAGCGGCGCGGTGACAGCGCCAACCATACAAGCAGCCGGCGTGCTCAATGTCAGCGGTACGTCCGTTACGGCAGATTCGATCACCGGCCACAAGAATATCACCCTTTCCGGCACGGCAGCCGGCGTTGATGTCACCAATCAGGTGCTTGGTGGTGGTAGCGTTGGCATCTCCGGCTCAAGCATCAAGGCCGGTGCGGTTATCTCCGGCGTTGATCTCGCTGCGACGGCTGCCTCTGGTGGCGGCATCGTGCTCGCTAACGGCGGTGATCTCAGCCTTGTCTCGTCCGGCAACATCAATGCCGGCACCTTGCTCTCGGCTGGCGGTCTCAGTGCTGCAGGAATCGCCGTCGATGCCAGTGCTGTGACCGCTCATGGCGACATGACGCTTGCGGGAGCGATCAGCGTCAGTGGCCAAATCTTGGGCGCCGGCAATGTCCTGATCAGCGGGCAGAGCCTGTCGGCACAGACGCTTGTCGCCGGCATCGACTTTAGCGCCACCAATGCCGCTGGAGGCAACATCGTCCTTGGCCAGTCTGGCGACCTGAAGGTCACGGCCAGTGGTGCCGTAGCAGCACCGACGATACAGGCAGCCGGCGCGATCGATGTCAGCGGTACATCTCTCACGGCAGATTCGATCTCCGGTCACAGGAGTATCACCCTCGCAGGTACGGCTGCCGGTGGTGTTGGTATCACCAGCCAAGTCCTTGGCGGCGGTAACGTCAGCATCTCCGGGCCGAGCATCAAGGCCGGCGCCATCGTTTCTGGTGTCGACTTCGCCAGGACTGCGGCCGGCAATGGCAATATCGTGCTCGCCAGCAGCGGCGATCTCACGCTTGCCTCGCCCGGTGTCGTCAATGTCAGTACACTGTTGTCCGCTGGTAGTCTCAACACAACTGGTTCGGTCATCACGGTCGATGCGGTTACCGCGCATGGCAATATCGCGCTCGACGGCGCCATAAGCGTTGCCAGCCAGATTCTTGGCGCCGGCAACGTGCTGATCTCGGGCCAGAGTTTGTCGGCACAGACCCTCATTGCCGGTATCGACTTCGATGCGACCAACAGGGCTAACGGTAACATCGTCCTTGGTCAGACCGGGGACCTGACGGTCTCAGTTAGTGGCGCCGTGGCGGCGCCGACGATACAGGCGGCAGGCGCCATCGATGTGAGCGGCGCGACCATCAATGCCAATGCGGTTACCGGCCACCGGAACATGACCTTGTCCGGCGCAACCACCATCACCAATCAAGTCCTTGGCGGCGGCAACATCAGCATCTCGGGTCCAGGCATCAAGGTCGGGACCGTGGTTTCCGGCGTCGATTTCGTCGGAACCGCAGCCGCCAATGGCAACATCGTTCAGGCGGCTAGCGGCGACCTGACACTTGCCTCGGCCGGCAACATCAGCGCCGGCACATTGCTGTCGGCCGCCAGCGTCAGCGCCAGTGGAGCAGCCGTCATTGCCGATGCCGTTACTGCGCATGGCAATGCAACGCTCAAAGGCGCAATCACCATCAGAGGGCAGATCCTTAGCGCCGGCAACGTATTGATCACCGGCCAGAGCCTGTCAGCGCAGACCCTGGTCGCTGGCATCGATTTCGACGCCACCAATGCCGGCGGCGGCAATATCGTCCTTGGCCAGGCCGCAACGGTTGCAGGCAATCGCGCTGGCGATTTGACCGTGTCGGTGAACGGCGCCGTCGCGGCGCCGACCGTACAGGCTGCCGGCGTCATCGACCTCAGCGGCGGGTCCATCGCAGCAGCTTCGATCACCGGTCACAAGGATATTACCCTTTCCGGCGCGGCAGCCGGTGGCGTCGCTATTACGAACCAATTGCTCGGCGGCGGTGACGTCTCGATCTCTGGTACGAGCATCAAGGCCGGTACTGTGGTCTCGGGCGTCGATTTCGCCGCAACGGCAGCTGCCAATGGGAACATTGTGCAGACAACAAGTGGCAACCTGACGCTTGCCTCGACCGGCAATATCCACGCTGGAACACTGCTATCGGCCGGTAATCTCAGTGGCGCCGGCTCGATCGTCAGCGCTGATAGCGTGACGGGGCATGGCGATGTTACGCTCAATGGCGCAACGATGGTCAACGGCCAGATTCTTGGGTCCGGCAACGTATCGATCATGGGCCAGAGTCTGTCCGCCCAAACGATCGTCTCCGGCATCAATTTCGACGCCACCAATGCTGCCGGCGGCAATATCGTCCTCGGCCAGAGCGGTGATCTGAAGGTAACTGTCAGTGGTGGCATTGCGGCCTCGACTGGACAGGCTGCCGGTACCATCGACGCGAGCGGTGCGACCATTGCCGCCAATGCCATCACCGCTCGCAAGGATATCACTCTTTCCGGAACCGCAGTCGGAGGCGTGAATGTCGCCAATCAAATCCTCGGCGGAGGCAATGTTGCCATCTCGGGCTCCGGCATCAAGGCCGGCGCCATTGTTTCCGGCGTGGATTTCGCCAGAACTGCCGCCGCCAACGGCAATATCCTGCTTGCCAGCAGCGGCGATCTGACGCTTGCCTCTTCCGGAAATATCGACACCGGCTCGCTGCTCTCGGCTAGCGCTCTTTCGGCCAGCGGCGCGACCGTGAATGCGGACGCCGTCACGGCACACGGCGCTGTCACGCTCAATGGTACCACGACCATAAGCGGCCAGGTCCTCAGCGCCGGCAACATGCTGATCACAGGCCGGAGCCTTTCAGCCCAGACGGTTGTCGCCGGTATCGACTTCGCTGCTACCAACGCGTCTGGCGGCAATATCGTTCTTGGCCAAACTGGGGATCTGACGGCTCGGCTCAGCGGCGGGCTCTCCGCATCGACGATGGAGGCCGCCGGCGCCATCAACGTCAATGCCGCCGCTGTGACGGCCGATACCGTCACTGGTCACAACGATACTATCCTTTCCGGCGCCACAAAAGTCAGCGGGCAGATCCTCAGCGGTGGCAACGTCGGTATTTCCGGATCAAGCATCGTGGCAGGCGCCATCGTCTCCGGTGTCGACTTCGCCGGAACGGCCGCCGCCAACGGCAACATCGTCCAGATGGCGAGCGGCGATGTTTCGCTGACCTCCACCGGTAATCTCACCATCGGCACAGTGTTGACGGCGAGCAATCTGACCGCAAAGGCGGTTGACCTGACAGCCAGCAGCATTACCAGCCATGGTAAGACCGACTTGAAGACCAGCGGCCGCGTGAATGTGAGCGGCCAGGTGTTGTCGGCCGGTAATCTCAGCATCGACGGCGCCAGCCTCAACGCGGGTCTCCTGATCTCCGGTGTCGATTTCGCGGCAACGAATAGGAGCGGTGGCAACATCGTCCTCGGCCCATCCGGCGCCATGAACCTCGCCGTTTCCGGCGATGCCGCAGCCGGCACGATCCTGTCGGCGGGTGACTTCACGGCGAATGCTGCCAATCTGCAGGGAGCCAGCATCACCAGCCACGGCAAAGTGGGCATTGTCGGTAGCCTCGATATCAGCAACCAGGTTCTTGCTGCCGGCGACATCGCCGTCAATGGCGGCAGCATCAGTGCACCCACCCTGATCTCCGGTATCGACTTTGCCGCCACCAATGCGGCTGGCGGCAATATCGTACTGGCGCAATCTGGCGCCATGGACCTTACGGCGACGGGCAATGTTACCTCCCAGACCATCCTTTCCGCTGGAGACATCACGGCGAATGCGGCTGATCTCATTGCCGGCAGCATCACGGTTCATGGCAATGCTGGCATTGTCGGCAATGTCGATGTCAATAACCAGATCATTGCCGCTGGCAATCTTACGGTCAGCGGCGGTCATATCAACGCGCCCGTCCTGATCTCCGGCATCGACTTTGCTGCCACCAATGCCGCGGGCGGCGGTATTGTGCTCGGAGCTGCCGCAACGATTGCAGGCAATCGCGCTAGCGATATGAATCTGACCGCGTCTGCTGGCGTCACCACGCAGACCATGCTGTCTGCCGGCGCAATCGACGTCAGCGGTACCACCATCGCGGCCAACGCTATTACCGGGCATGGCGACATCACCCTTGCCGGCAGCAACAGCGTCAATGTGACCGGCCAGCTCCTCGGTGCTGGCAACGTTTTTCTTTCCGGCCCGACCGTCCAGCTGGGCCAAGCTGTTACCGGAGTCGATTTCGCCGCCACCGCGCACTCAGCTAACGGCGCTATCGCTCTCGGACCAAGCGGCGACCTAGTCATCAATGCGGTAAGCGCTAGCGCGGGTACGCTGATCATCGCAGGCAGTCTCAACGTTGCGGCGAGCGCGTTTGCGGGCGGCAACATCACAAGTCACGGCGCGGTCTCGATCGGCTCGTCCACCACTCCTGGCGCTGTCAAGATCAGCGGCCAGCTCCTCGGCGCAAGCGGTGTCTTGATTACCGGCTCTGCTATCAGCGGCAATGTCATCGCGGCCGGCGTCGATTTCGCGGCGACGGACCAATCGGGAGCCGGTAATGTCATCCTTGGCCAGGCTGGCGACCTCTCGCTCACCGCCACGGCCGGCGACATCTCTTTCAACAGCCTGCTTGCTGCGGGGACCATTACCGCCAACGCATCAAACAATGTCAGCGCCACTGCCGTTGCCCATGGCGACCTGACCATTGGCGCTGGTAACGCGATCACGTTGAGTGGCCAATCGCTGGGCACCGGCAACGTCAACCTCAACGCCCGGTCTATCACGATCGACACGCTGGTCTCCGGCGTCGACTTTGCCGCCACCAATGCATCATCCAATGGCAGCCTGATGCTGCGGCGCGCCGGCACGATGACGCTTGCCGCTTCCAATGGCAGCGTCAGCGCGAACTCATTGCTCTCGGGCGGTAATCTTTCCGCCACCGCCACCCAAAATATCGGCTATAACAGCCTGCAGAGCCTGGGGAATGTCGCGCTCACGAGCCCTGGCGCCATTGCCTATACCAGCACCACGCGCGTCGGCGGTAATCTGACGCTCAACACCGGAACGCTGGATCTGTCCGGCAGCAGGGGCAGCCGGATTGCCGGCGGCGGCACGTTGATCGTCAACGCCTCCTCCGCCAATCTCTCGGGCAGCAATCTTGTCTTCGGTGGCCTGACCCTCAATCTGTCGGGGAATGCTGATCTTTCGAATGCACAGGTCAGCACCGTTACCAATGCCGGCGGCTCTGGTGACATCACTGTCTCCGCTGCAGGTCTCACGACAAACGCCAATACCGCGCTGCTAGCCGCACACGACCTGACGCTGAACTTGCCGTCGCTTGGCAATACCGGCCAGCTGGCGGCGGGCAATAATCTTACCTTCAACATTGCAGACGATTTTGCCAACACGCCGAGCGGCCTCGTCTTTGCCGGCAACAATGCCAATCTCTTCGTCGGCGGTACGCTGACCAACAACCAGGGCGCCATCCTTGCCCGCAACGGTCTTACGGTTGCAGGACCTGGCGGCGGTCAGCGCAATGGCGCGGTTGTCAATATCGCGGGCCTCATTCAGTCCAGCGGCAACATGTCGATCCTGACCAATGGTCTGACCAACACCACGACGTCTGGCCCGTCAATCCAGCGCAATGTGCAGATCTCGGACGACATCCTGCACGCTTATGATCTCATCGCTCAGTCCGGCAGCGCCACCAGTCTTGTCCACCAACTCATCTCGCAGGATCAGTTGATTAGCGGTGCCGGAGCCTCCGCGCAGATTCGCGCCGGCGGAGCGCTAACTATCAATGCCACCAACTTGACGAATGCCTACAGCTCGATCAAGTCCGACAGCAACATGCTGCTCACCGTCGCCGGCACGCTGACCAATGACGGAGCCACGCTCAATCGCATCACGCAGGTAACCTGTAGCAGCTCGACTCCGTGCCAATATTATCCCGACAAAGCGGTTGAGACGACGACGCTGAACTGCAGCGGACCCAACCGTCCCTGCATCGAAAACACCACGACAACCTATGTGCCCAACCCCAACGGCACGCGCGATCCCTCGAGGGACTTGAACCCTGGCACGACCGTTACCGGCGTTGCAGCGATTGGTGCGATCTCCGGCGTTATCCAGGCACGCGGAGGCCTTACCATCAATGGCGGCGGCGCGGTCAACAATGTCGCCTCCAACGGTTCCATCGCAGGTCAGGTCGCAATTGACGCTGCCGCGACCGCCAACAATCCGCTCGGCGCCCTCAACAGCATGACGGCTGGCGGCGCCCTGTTCAATGTCAGCGCGGCGCTTTCAGGTGTTGCGGCTAATGGTGGAGCCAGCGCGAGCAGCGGCCCGTCGCTTGCAGGGAGCGGTCCGACGATCAGTTCGGGACCGGCGATCAGCAGCGGCAATCTGCAAGCCAGCGGCGGCGCTTCGGTCAGTAGCGGCAGTTTGACGGCAAGTAATGGCGCCACGCTGAGCCACAATGGCGTAACCGCTGCGGCCGGTCCCTTGATCAACAGCAACAGCCTGACGGCCGCTGGCAATGCCAATGTCAGCGGTAACGGCCTGACGGCCGTCGGCGGCGCCTGGGTTAGCGCTAGCGGCCCAACGGCAGCTGCAGGTTCTGTGATCAACGGTGGCGGTGTGACCGCTGCGGCTGGTAGTTCGATCAGCAACAGCGGCGTTACAGCAGCAGCCGGTCCAGCGATCAACGGCAATACGCTGACAGCCGGTGGTGCTTTGGTTAGTCCGAACAGCCTCATGGGCAAGCTTACTGCCGCGATCGGCAACAGTGGCAATCTTACCCAGATCCTGCAGACGAGCGGTGCCGAGCTCGCAGCGGTAGCCAAGCCGCAATCAGGCGGCGTCGGTGGCACGGTTCCGGGCCAGGTGTTCCTGTTCGAGACACGCGCCGCCTTCCTCGATGTCTCGAAGTTTTACGGCTCGGCTTATTTCATCGACCGGGTCGGCTATACGCCGGAGACCAAGGTTCCCTTTCTGGGCGATGCCTATTTCGACAACCAGCTGATCGACGAGCAGATGCGGCAGCTGGTCGGCAACGGTCTTGGCGCCGGCTCCTTCGTTCCCGGCGATAACGCCACCGACCAGATGAAGACCCTGCTTGACAATGGCGTTGATTATGCCGCGGCGAATGGTCTTGCTCTGGGGCAGGCGCTCAGCCCGCAACAGGCTGCATCGCTGACCCAGTCAATGATTATCTACCAGACCGAGATCGTCGACGGCGCGCAAGTGCTCGTGCCGGTCGTTTATCTCTCGGCCGCCGATCGCGCCAAAACCACGTCCGCGGCGACCATGTCAGGCAACACGGTCAGCATCGATGCGGCAAGCGTCGACAACTCCGGCGCTATTGCTGCGGCCGACGGCATGACCGTCAACGCCAGCAGCATCAAGGCCAACGGCGGAGCCTTCCTTGCCGGCGGCAATATGAACCTCAATGCCGAAAACGGCATCACGCTTGCAGCCCAGACGATGAACATCGGCGGGCAGACCATGGTGACCGCCAATGGCGGGGTCACGGCCGGCGGCAACCTGAAAATGGATGCGGGCGCAGGCAGTCTGACGCTCAGCGGCACGAAGGTCGCCGCTGGCGGCAGCGCGCAGCTCTCCGGTCAGACAGTAACATTGGGCGCAGTCAAACAGGACAATGGCGGCGTTCAGACCCTTGCCGGCACCACGGTGACGACAGGCGGCAATCTGAGCATTGCCGGCACCAACGGCGTCAACGTCATCGCCAGTTCCGCCAAAGTCGGCGGTGACCTGTCCATCGCCTCGTCCAGCGGCACTGTCAACATTATCTCTGCCGGCGTTCAGAATACGACGGTCGACGTTAGCCGCGGCACGACTCTGACGACCACCAGCCTGACGCAGCAAGGCTCATCGCTGACAGCCGGTGGCGCCATGCTGGTGTCGGGTAATCAGGGCGTGTTGATCGGCGGCTCATCGCTTGTGGCCGGCGGCAATCTCGGCATGGTCTCGACCAACGGCAATATTGCAATCGCAGCTTCTCAGGATCAGACGACGAGCCAGTCGAAGACGATGGCAGGCTCATACAATGGTTACAAGGGCGGCCAGTCGTCCTCGACCGCCGTAACCAGCAATGGCACCTCGATTACCTCGCAAAACGGCAATGTGACAGTCCAGGCCGATACTGGCAATATCAGCGTCATCGGCTCCGATATCGCTGCAAACGGTGGCGCTGCCAACCTCGTTGCCAAGGGCGACGTCACCATCGGTGAGGCGACAGACAGCTCATCGTCATCAAGCAAGTCCGGTTCGAAGAAGGCGACTGAGGCGACGACGACGGCAGAAGGTTCGTCGATTGCGGGTCAGACGGGCGTCAATATTGCCTCCACCGGCGGCAGCGTCACGATCTCGGCATCCGACGTCACGGCCGGAGATGCCACGCATACAGCCAACGCCAACATTCAGGCCGCCGGCAACATCGTCATCGCCTCCGGCAAGAACACGGACGAGACCACTTCCGACAGCAAGAAGAGCGGCTTCCTGTCGTCGTCGAAGACCCATACCCATGCCTATGATGAGGATACCGTCGGCTCCTCCATCTCCGCCTCCGGCAATGTCAACGCCAGTGCCGGTGGAGAGGTCGTCGTCTCCGGATCCAACGTGGATGCAGGCGGTAATCTCGCGCTCTCGGGCTCGACCGTCACCATCATGGGTGCCGAGGAAGACCACGAGAGCGACAAGCAGACCAAGAAGTCCGGCATCGGCGTCGGTTCCGGCGGCGGGTTTATCTCGATCTTCGGATCGAAGGACACGAAGAGCAGCAACAGCCAGACTGACAATATCGGCTCGACACTCGCCTCCGGCGGCACGACCACGATGACGTCCACGCAAGGCGACGTCAACATCTTCGGCTCGTCGTCGCATTCGGGCGACGGCACGGTCATCTCGTCCGCGCGCGACGTCAACATCGCGCCAGGCGCGGAAGAGCAGTCTTCCTCCAGTCAGACCAAGCGCTCCGGCTTCGGCATCAACTTTTCCTCTGGCAACGGTAGTCTCTCGGTCGGCATTGGCGTCGCCAAATCCGAAGAGCAGCGTTCCAAAGACGCCAACATTAATGCCGTCAGCACACTCGACAGTGATGGCAGCATCACTATTGCCGCTAATCGCAACATCAACGATCAGTCTGGAAAAATCCTGGCCTCCGGCGCGATCGGCCTGATTGCAGGCGACAACGTCAACATGCTTTCGAGCAATGACGTTACCAATGCCTCCGAAATGCAGAAGAAGAGCTTTGCCGGTGTCAGCCTGACGGTCCAGTCGTCGCTGATCTCAGCGGGCCAGCAGGCGATGCAGGCGGGTAGCCTGCTATCCGGGGATAACAGCATCTATGGAATCGCACCTGCGGTCCTGGCAGGGGTCAACGGCTATAACGCGATCACGTCAACCAAGGCGGCCATCAAGGCCGAGCCGGATCCAAAAACCGGCCTCAAGCCCGCCGTCGCAGGAATTTCCCTGACGGCTGGCTATAGCTTCAGCGAAAGCACGCAGCAGTCGACGACCTCGATCCCGGTTCCGCCCGAGATTCGCGGGAGCTCGGTGACCATCATCGCCCAATCCGGTGACGTTGTGGGCCGCGGCGTTCAGATCAGCGCGGGTATGGGCAAAGATGGCAAGGCATCGACGACCTCCGATGATCCAAATAGCGGCAATGTGCTGATTTCGGCGGCGGGCAATGTCGATCTCGAAAGCGTCCAGGCGACCAGCGACAGCAAGAGCAGCAGCAAGTCGGGCAGCGCCAGCATCGGCGTTGCCGCAAGCATCGATGCCAGCGGCAACATCTTCAACGCCGGTCCGACCGCGAACGCCGCCTACGGTTCTGGCAAGCAGGCGGCAAGCTCGGTTACGCAGGTCAATTCGAATGTCAGCGGCACCAATACTGTTACCGTCGTCGCGGGCGATGCGCTGACACTGGCTGGCGGCGTTCTTTCCGGCAAGACGGTCAACGCAGTTGCCGCCAATGGCATCACCATCGAGAGTCGCCAAGACACGGCATTCTATGACGAGAAGTCGAAGAGCGCTACGCTGGGCATCAGCTTCGGCGGAATTAGCGGCGGCTACAATCAGGGCACGATCACCGGCGACTATGCCAACGTTTCCCAGCAGAGCGGCATCTTCGCTGGTTCCGGCGGTTATCATGTCAACACGGATGGCACCATCGATCTTAAGGGCGGCTTCATCGGCTCGAGCGCTGATCCCACCAACAACGATTTTATCGCCAATCAAATCCTCTATTCCAACATCGAAAATTCGATGTCGGCTTCGTCGAAGAGTTCCGGCTTCAGCTTGATCGGCGCAGGCATCCCGATCCCGGTTGTCGGCCAACCGGCCAAGCAGGACGATCATGGCCAGACGTTGGCGACCGTTACGCCGGGCAACTGGAACCTGACGAGTCAAACCCAGGACCTCTCCGGCCTCAATACCGATGCCTCCAAGGCCAACAGCACCGTCGATATGTTTGATATCGACAAGCTGAAAGCCCAACAACAGAGTGCCACGGCACTTTCGCAACTTGCCAATATGGCGATCGGCTCCCTTGCCAACAGAATGCAATGGGACGAAGGCAGCCCTGAGAAAATTGCCCTGCATGCCGCAGCGGCAGGCGTCATCGCACAGCTCGCCGGTGGCAACGCCGGTCAGGCCGCTGCCGCTGCAGGTGCAGAGGAACTGGCCAACGGCATACTGCAGCAAGTACTCGCCGCCAATCCCAATCTCACCGATATGCAGAAGACCGCCATCGGCGAATGGGCGGCCGCCTTCGTCGGTGCCGCGATAGGAGGCACCGGAGGCGCCGCCGCGACCCTCGACAACTTCAACTACAACTATCTCTATCATCAAGAGGCGCTGCTACGGGAGAATGCAAAGAAGCAAATCGCTAAATGTGAGGCGAGTGGCGATTGCGCAGCCGATAAAGTCGCATCCCTGAAAAACCAGGTTGCCTATTGGGATAACCTCGACACGCAACGCGATACGGCGTTGAAAGATGCTTGCACCGCGAACCGGACAAGTCCCGCGTGCGTTGCAGCCGTCACCGACGCTCTGAAGGCGGTTGAATATCTTCGCGATCCGGCGAGTCCGGAAAATCCATCCTCGATGGCGCCTGGCGGCTATGCCGACATGGAAATGCGGCTGGTGAATGGCCGTTTCGGGGGGCTGCCAGATCAGGACCTCGCCACAGCAGTCTATGCTGAGCGACTGCAGACCATCGCTTTGCTCAGCCAATATCAGGATTCAGTTCAGGCGGCGCTTAACGGTCATGTCAACCAATCGATCATCAATGCTGTTGCTGCAGTCCTAACCTATGCCGCAACCGAAGGGTTCGGGCAGAACAGGACTGTTGCCACGGGCGGAACCGCAACTGACGAAGCTGTCGCTGGCGGATGCTCATTCGATGGTTCCACGCTTGTAAGAACCGTCGACGGTTTTACCGCCATCAGCGAAATCCGGCCTGGCAAGACGTTGGTTTGGTCGCGCGACGAGCAGGGGCGTCAAGGCTACAAGCTCGTTCTAAGGCAATTCCTCGATCGGCATCCGGAGACAGTCTATTTGGCGCTGGAATCCGCTAATGGGCAGGTTACCCAGACGATTACAACGACACTGCTGCACCGTGTTTTCGCCGTCCTGCCGAATGGCGCGTCGAAGGCTGCCCAAATTGCGGTCGACGGAAAGTTCTATTCCGGTCCAATTCACAATGGTGTCTGGATTGCGGTTAAAGATCTCAAACCTGGCGACAAGATGCTGGATGACGATGGCTCATGGTCCAAGGTTGTCTCGGTGCGGGTCGAAGCAAAGCCGCTCGATGCCTATAATCTTACGGTCGCGGACTTCCACACCTACTTCGTAAAGCAAGCCGCGAACTATGACGCCAAGCCCGTTTGGGTGCACAATGTTACATGCACTGTCATTCCAAATACTATGGAGGAGAAGATCTTATTTGGTGAGATAAACCAACGAGGCCGCCTAATAGGTGCACACTCTGGCGATGTAGTATCGGATGGCAATTACGTTGTGAAAGTAGGTTCCACCAACGCGGACGGAACAATAAACGCCGCAGTGCAAATGTATGACGCGTCCGGTACTTTATCCGCCGCCAAGAACAGCACGCTATTTCCACCCGCATGGGATTATGATCAAATTCTCACGGCGATCAAGCAAGTGGGCGATGGACCAACAATTTCAACAAGACAGACCGATGGAGCTACATTGCATCAAGGATCGGTAGATGGAGTAGCGATTACGGTTATCAAAAATGGCAATGCGGTCACGGCAGGGTATCCTACTGGTGGCAACACGACTCCTCCAGGCGGATTTTAGGGCATCATATGTTTACAGAATTCGACAAAATATTGGGAAATAGCGCACCAGATGTGAATTGGAGCGAAGTAGGAATCTTCTCCGCAGCACAAGTTCTGGAACAATTCGAGGCGTCGGATTGGGACAAGTTGAGATCATATGCTCCTCTTGCCGGGAGAAAATGGAGAGCCTTATGTATTGAGGCGCTGAGCGCCTTCGGAACCGCACCTGCATTGGATTTTTTATTCTATATCCTTTATCGCAATAACGGAGACACAATTGAGGAATGCTTGGAGGCAATTAGGGTCACGGTAGAATTTTCGGAACTTGATCGAGAAAAAAAGAAAAGAGTTATCAGCTTTGCAGGTGCCGTATCTCGAAATCCGGGTGAATACACCGAAAATGATCTGACTATGTCTGTAGTTTTGTCCAAATAGGGGGCTGTGACGAGCGGTATTTTCGCCATCACCTCTTGATGCCGGAAGCTTGATGTCGCTTTGCTCTTAAAGGGGATCTGCCTCACTTTGTGTGGAGATTGGCCAATTTGATTGGCATCATCCGCTGGGGCACTGTAAAGTTATCGGCCTCGGGTTAAAGTTCGGCATGAGGTCTATGATCAAGCGACCTACAGATGGGCGATCTCGCTCCACATCTGCATAGCGAGCCGCTCGCAGCTCGCGATAATGGTGAGATGGAATGTCGTGACGCGGACCATGAAACAGGTTGGCGATCGGGTCGTGGATGGAAACGAAGCGTTGAAGCTGTCGTGATGATTTGAAGCGTTTCATGATCCGCTCACGCCGCCGGATAGGTTGATGAGAATTCTCCGCCCGATTGTTCAAGCCCTTGTGAGAACGGTGCTCGACGCCGGGTAGGATCTCCCGCTTCGCCGCACCATAGGATCGAAGCTTGTCGGTGATCATGACGCGCGGGGCAGATCCTTGCCCTTTCAGAAGCTTGCGCATCAACCGCTTTGCAGCCCTGGCATCGCGGCGACTTTGGACCAGAACATCGAGGACGAAGCCATCCTGATCCACGGCGCGCCAGAGCCAGTGTTGTTGATTTCCACTGAGAAGTGACCCCCGGGCACCGTGGAGAGGCCCAAAATGAGAGAGTAGCGAAGTATCGCGCCCATCTGCCACCATTTCGCTTTTTTGCGCATGGAGCCTTTGGCCAGATGATTGCGGTCATGCCCGCCAAGCAGGTGGTGATCGCCAATCTCGCCCATTCCATCGAGAGATCGCCGGAGCAGGCTGATAAATTGTGGGAGGCGGTGTCGTTGGTGATGGAAACTGTATCACGCAGGGATAGCGATGGTTCTTGAAATCCGGTGTGGCAGAGAAGAAGATATTTCGGGTATCGCGAAGGTCCTCGTCGATACCTGGCGAGCGACCTTTGCTGACCGTCTTCCTTCCGAATATCTCGACGGTCTTTCCTATGCTCACCAGGAAAAGCGACATCGGCGAATGTTTGGGCAACCCGATGCGATCTATCATGTCGCCGTCGATGACGAAGTGATGGTAGGGTTTGCGAGTGGCGGGCCATCCCGGCATGATCGCTGTCCGGATGCCAATGAGGTTTACGCAATTTATGTGCTGCCGACCGCGCAACGGCGGAATATTGGTTCAATCCTGTTTCGGCGCATCGTCACGGATTTGCAGAAGTCAGACCGCCGAGGCCTGGTCACGATGGCGCTGGCTCTCAATCCGTATCGACATTTCTACGCTCGGCTCGGCGGTATCGAAACGGACGGCGGGACAATCAAACTTGGCCCAGTCGTCGCCGAACAAATCGCCTACACGTGGGCTGATACTTCGGAGCTGACCTTGCGAGTGATCCCGGTCACCTCTTCAGGGGATTGGGCCGCCTATCACGAAATCCGCAGACGCGTCCTATTCGAAGCTCGTGGCCTTGACGGTTATGACCCTGATCATCCTGATGACCGAAAAGACGGCCACTTTCCGCTTCTGCTTCTGAGAGGAACCGTTGCTGTCGGCGCGGCGCGGCTGGATATTATAGGCGACGATCAAGCTATCGTGCGCACCGTAGCCATCAGAACTGAGTTCCAGCGGCAAGGCTTTGGCCGGGAAATTATGTCGGGAATAGAAAACTTCGCGATGGATCGGGGCGTCGCGTCGCTGACGGTAAATGCAGCGCCCGACGCTGTGGAGTTCTATCGGCATTGTGGATGGGCGATGGTTGATGAGACGAAACCTGAGCCACTCCTGGCGAAAGAGTTATGACCCATAGCGGCCGATGGGCACGACAACCAAAACCGATTTACATCTGTCCCAGCCCTCAATAGCTTGCGAGTGGACTGCCTAGATCCTTCAGCGAGACAGAGTGGAAGACGCGAGACGCCCTTAACCTCCTAAAGGCCAGCGTTGCGCTTGCGGTAGTTCTTGCGATCTTGGCGCTTTTACTCCTAATCGCAGTGGCATTCTTGTCTCTGGTAATCGGGGCGCGGGTCACCCGTCCCTTCATGCGGTGTGACGCTCCTGGTAGCGACGTCTGGGCATTCACTGCTTACTTCGGTGTGGTCGGCGTTCCGACGGTCCTATTTTTGATTGTCATGGCGATTTCCCATCGACGAGCACGATAAGAGGATAGACATTTCGAGAACCGCAGTGGCCTCTTGTGGGCCCTTCCTCTAACGCCTTACGTGTGCCAGACCTTGACTCTGCAACGCATCGCGCCGTTCTTGCTTGGAGTGCCAATGATGAACAAGTCATCTATTCATGACCGGGCGATGAAAGTTTTGCATGACTTGAGGCCTGAGACGCCATCTCGGCGTCGAAATGGAGTGCCAAAGTCGCTCGCCAATGTCATGCAACGGCGAGCAATCCCCGGTGTCAGCATTGCAATTCTCGACCATTGCGAAGTTGCGTGGGAAAGCGGTTTCGGAGCGCGATCTGCTGACCGGCCGGATGAGGTGAAAGCGAGCACTCTTTTTCAGGCAGGCTCTATCAGCAAGGCAGTCTTTGCCATGGCGGTGATGCGTCTTGTCGAGATGGGGACGCTCGACCTTGACGAGGACGTTAATGCCTATCTGACCTCCTGGCGGGTTCCCTCCAATGGGGAATGGGTACCAAGAATAACCTTACGCCATCTGTTAAGTCACACAGGCGCGACCAGTGTGCACGGCTTTCCAGGATACCCGGTGAGTGGCCCTGTCCCGACGCTTGTGCAGGTGCTGAACGGCGCACCACCAGCGAATACCTTGCCAATCGTTGTCGAAGGCATTCCGGGACTTTCCTATCGCTATTCAGGAGGTGGCACGACCATCGCACAGCAAGTGATCATGGACGTCCTCGGTCTGCCCTTTCCAGATCTAATGCGAGAGCTTGTTCTAGATCCGGTCGGAATGAAAAACAGCACATACGAGCAACCGCTTCCGCCGGATAGGGCGCTGGTGGCGGCAAGCGGACATCTCGCTAATGGCCTTCCCGTAGTCGGCGGGTGGCATCTTTATCCGGAAATGGCTGCCGCAGGCCTCTGGACAACCGCAGGCGATCTAGCTCGACTTGGTGCGGAGATGTTACGCGTTCTCGGTGGCGGGCATTCTTTGATAGGGCTCAGCCAAGAAACCGCAGCCTCTATGCTGCGGCCTCAACTTCTGCATCAGCAGCTCGGAGGAGAATTTGTGGGGCTGGGGTGGTTCTGCAGTGGTCAGGGAGAGCCTTTCTATTTCGGTCACGGTGGAGAAGATCACGGGTTTATCGCTCAGATGCGGATGTTTAGGGCATCCGGCAGCGGTGCCGTGGTTATGATGAACTCCGTCAAGGGGTGGCCGCTTATTTCGCAGATCCTGTCAGCACTTAGCCGTGAATTCGGATGGACGTCCGGCTCCGGTGCAAACGCTGTATTGAGCGTGCTCGACTATGGAAGCTTGGCAGGCACATACCGGCACGCTGGCGGCATAACTTCAACCATCGGGTTCGAGCGTGATGATCTAACTTTGCAAATTGGGTCGCTCAAACCGGTTCTGCTGGTGGCAAGCGGCGAAAGAACCTTCAGTTCGCCTATTGTTGACATTCACGTCACTTTCTTGCCGGACGAGTCTCATGGGCTACCGGCGCTCATCCTTCGTCAATTCGGGTCGGAGCTTCGTTTGGAGCGTGAAGTGCACGGCCAAAATACGCCTTGAGCTTGCTTCCTCTTCTTGAGCAGCCGCACTGCCGGATGCCTTTTCGCGGCCTTGTCGACTGAAACGAACAGTCCTGAATGGTTTATCTCGTGCCTAGACCATCAGGTCATCGGCGTGCGCTTTCGCTTGCCAGGTCGTTGCATCGCTCCACGGAAAATCGAAACAGACCGCGCTCAGCTCGCCTGGTAAAATGCCCTTGTAAGTTGTCTTTGTACGTAGGATACAGGCGTATCACGAAGCAAAGCTGCTGTACGTTCGCCACCCCGCAGGCAGTCTTCGTTAGAAGACGAGGATTCAATTGAAGAAATCGGACGCCCTGAAAATCATGAACGCGTTTCTAAGAGAGGCGGAGACTACCCGCATTCGGGTTGAACTTGGCCCTCTGGCGATCACCTTCGCGGAAAAAATGGTCGATCCGGAGGGGTGGCTCTTTTACTTCAATACGCTCAAATGGCTCGAAACCAAGCGTGATGAGTATAAGATTATCGGGCAGGGGCCGACGATTGTGCTGGCCGACGGACGCTTGCTGGACGGGGGTTCCGGCGAAAGCGTCAGCATGGTGTTGAAGAGGTTTGGCGTCGAGAGATCCGCACCACCCGTTTCGCCCAACTCAGGCGAGGCGCAATAATGGGATACGATCTTCACATCACCCGAAAGGCAAACTGGTTTGACGCCTCTCCAGCAATCGATCTTGACGATTGGCTGGAATATGTGGCCAGCGATCCGGCTCTTCAGCATGAAGGCTTTGCCGAAGCCGCCACTGCCAGTGGAGACGTGTTGCGCGTTGAGAGTTTCGGTACCTGCATCTGGAAGGGTTACTCACAAGGCGCAAATTCCGAGAGCACCGCATGGTTTACCTGGAACCTCGGCAATATCGTCGTCAAAAACCCGGACCGGGAAATTCGCCGGAAGATGTGGCACGTTGCACAAGCCCTACATGCCAGCGTCCAGGGAGATGAAGGTGAACACTATGGCGAGGATGGGGAGGTGATCGGAACCTCGACCGATAATGTATCCTCTCGCGTCCTCGCGCATGCTTTCGATTTAAAGCGGCCATGGTGGAAATTCTGGTAAGGCAAGCCGTGGGGGATTGGCGTTTTCGTTGATGAGCAGGCTATTGATGAGTCGGTAAATCCGATGGCAGTCGCTTCGCTTGATCGACATGATCGTTCGCCCGCAAACTCAAAATGTAGGCCTTCCGATAAGCGATGGCAGCGCCCACTTTATGTTGCATGGGCAGTCTGAGCGGCAAGAACCATGGGTATCGGGTATCAAATATTAGGGTATGCGATTTCAGATAGTTTCGGCCGCAGTCGAAAGCGCCTCCCCAATCGCATAGAAGTGCCCTCCCGCTACGTGATGAAGGCTGCGCCATTCCGGATCCGCCGTTTCGAAATGCCAATGTCCGTCCCGGAACACGCGGTCGTCTGCCCAGGCAGCGGTCACCTCAGCAACGAAGAGGTCATAGGTGTTCTGGATATGCGGCTCATTGATCAGTCTGCAGGCAAGCCAGGCCGAGCAGCCTTTAACGAATGGCAGATTCTGTCCTGGCACTTCGAAGATCGAGACACCTGATTTCTGAAGCTTGTCTGGTTCCTCGTGCAACGTCCGGCTTCCGACCTCCCTTGTCAGTGCAAGTTGGGCAACCGTCGGAACTTGCACGACGAAGATCCCGCTCGCCTCGATGAGGGAGCGCGTCTGCGCAACTTTGTCGACGACGACGGTGAGCTTCGGTGGATCGATATCCATACCGCAACACCAGGCCACGGCCATTACGTTGTCGATGCCGCCATGTCGTGCCGACAAGAGTATGGTTGGTCCATGGTTGATCAGACGAAACGCCTTCTTAAGCTCAACGGAATTCATACGTTCGTTCATTGGAAATCCAGATGGATGATGTAGCCGGTGATCGTGAGCGATGTTTGCAGCGGACCGCAGAAATTTCAACGGGGTCCGCCGCCTGTTTCTGCCGGAAAACCGCGCCAAATCCAAACGACACCATCGTACCAGTCTATCGCGCCTTTCGCCCGAGAGTTGTCTTTGTACTTCTCGCGCGACGAGCTGTAGATTGCACCAATGACCGCTGGCAGGAGCATAAATGGTATGATTGAGAAGATGTCCGGATACAAATAGAGGCCTGCGGATGGCAAGCCCACCAGTAACAGTCGATAGGTCAGCAGATGTCGTTGTATGAGGTTCAACATTTGGGCCGTAAGTGGGGGCGGTGGATTTCTTACTGCGTGGCGGTCGCATTCTACATATTTAGTATACTTGGCAATCCAAGAGTCTACCAATCCGATAATATCAAAACACGAAGCTGGGATTCACCCGATCCAGTCTCTCCCACTGGCCGCAATTGGCGCGAAGCCGCCGAAGCGTTCGTCCGCCCTCGGCCCCAAGCGACCAGCGCCTGCGGATAAGGTCTATTCTCCGTCACAATAAACTCAGGAGAAATATTGCAATAATTGCTATGGGGCTACTTGTCGGGTTTGGCGGGCAAGCGCGTAGACAATCAAGATACTTAGGACGAAGCCAACAAGCGCAAGATAAAGGCTATGGGAGAAATTGCGGACATCCTCCTCCACTACAGCACTGTTTCCCGCAACACGAAAGCGTGCAACGCGGCCGCCCGTATCGAGCACAACCTCCGTTTCAACTACTTGTACGCGGTTTCCGGAGGCATCGGTGACGTTGTAGTAGCGCTCGTAGTTCTTATCGAAAGGTGCTTCTAGTTCGGAAACTACCGGCAGGTTCGACGCGCCAAGAGATGGCGAGACAAGCAGCGTCGCGGTATAGCCACCACGCGGCTCGACCATCCAGTACCAACCCGTCTTCGGTTGCATGAAACGAAGATCGCCGATCTGCGGGCTTCCTACTAACCCACCCCCATCACCTATTGTTACCGAATCGATGACGTTATAGAGCTCGGCTCGTAGCAGATCATGAAAGTTGCGTTCAACGCTTTTGCGGTAGATATCGGAAATGAAGAACCCAATTACCAAAATTGCCACCGCCGACCAAAGCGTGGTCAGCAGCAAATCGCGACTGAACAGCGATTTAATTCGAATTGGCTGGAACTTGAGTGTGGTAATTGGGGCCGCGTGTCCTGTGCTTGAAAATAACGTCATGCCGCCAACTTTCCGCAAGGATATCATCTAAAACTAGTTATCCACATGCACCTGAACGGCTAATGAATGGCCGTGGAGCTAGGCAATGTCGACCTCTTACAGCCCATACGGTATGGCTGGGGTGGCCGTTGGGTTCTACGTTAGAAAGATTTCCGCCGATTGGCGGGCTATTGAGCCAGTACCGCTTTAGCCGCAAGTTCCAGCTGAGTGTCGGCACCGCTCCTCAATTCTTCGCGCGTCAGGGGAATTGATTTGTCGGGCGTTACGCCCATACCTTCGAATTGACGTCCATCGGGAAAATATTCGCGCTTGGAGGATACTCTGAACGACATACCGAACTCCGTGAAATTGACAAAGTATGGCTGCCCCGTAGATCCAAAACTAGGCTCGCCGAGCACAAGGCCTCGCTCGCCATCCTTGAAGCGCAAGGCGAAATCCTCGCAAGCCGAAGCGCTGCCACTATTGATCAGCAGCGCTATCTTTCCCTTCCAGGCGTCGGGGCAAGGAAGCGTTATGTCTGGGCCGCTCTGCATCATCGTTGTCGGCAATGCCGGGATGCTGCCGTGGAAGGAATTGGAAGCGTCGGACTTGGCAATCGTCATGGGGGTGGACACCAACGTACCTCGACAGCGTTTTGTCATAATGGCGGACAGCAGCTTGCCGGGCGAGCTGCCACCGCTGTTGTCGCGAAGATCGAGGAGAATGGCACGAGCATTTTCCACGCCCCGAATGGCCTCAATCGCAGCTTCCTCATATTTCGGGTCATCAAAGCCTGGAATGCGGATCACCACCAATCCGTCCGACCGGTGGACGGTTTCGACTTCGTTTGCGAGCACAAGCCCGCTTTCCGGTCCGCTCGGTAACGCGGTCAAATCGATTGGTACCTCGCCGCCGTCATCCGTGCCGAGTGTAAAGCGCTGCGGCAGCAGGAAGGAGCGGAGCCATGTCATCCAATCCAGCGCCGCGAGGCTGGATTGACCGATGTGTTCGCGCACCGGCTCAAGCCACTCGCAGACAGGTTTGCCGTCAACCACGGTCACCACGTCACCGGGGTGTAGCTCAGCTATGCCTGATCGTACCACCGTCCACTGACCGTCGATCCGCCTCATCCTGAACGGTATCGATCCTGCCTGCTGCCTCAATTCTTCGTCCCAGAAGGACGTATGGCCATTCCGCAGACTTGCGAAGAAGCGCATCGTAGCCAGGGAAAAAGCCTTCCGATTAGGCGCTTCTAATGCCTCTCCAAGATAGGCACGGTAACGCGCCTCGAAGTCGTAACCGACAGGTAATCCTTCGGCATGCGCGAAGTAGCGCCTGATCGCATGGTAGGCGGTTGCGCCGATATAGGCGCGATCTGTGATGTCCGGGTCACGAAACTGGGTCATACGGGCTGTCTCGCCATCAGTTAGGGCAGGTTACCGTCATCCTATCTGATGGCACATCACGGTTCAGGAAGGTTTAATCGGCAGTATGCTTCGAAGGATCGCCATATCGGCTATGTTCGACAAATCGTACTACGCCGGATCGGATGCCTAAGTCATTGATAATGTGGGATGCGAC
Source organism: Rhizobium sp. 11_C7_N12_5 (assembly GCF_051811145.1). Lineage (NCBI taxonomy): Bacteria > Pseudomonadati > Pseudomonadota > Alphaproteobacteria > Hyphomicrobiales > Rhizobiaceae > Rhizobium > Rhizobium sp. 11_C7_N12_5. Next base: position 49,625 of record NZ_JBPWPY010000004.1, on the reverse strand, counting down.
ACGAAAACAGCGGTTCATTTCCCTTCAAGACCGCCATTCGCGGCTTTGGAAATAACCCTCGTCGATTGAGCGGAATGACGAATGTCGGAAGTGCAAACTAGGTCCATCGGGCTTATGAGAGGTTCTCGTTGAGGTATATCTCAATGCGAATTGTCTCTTGGCCGGCGAGCAGGGGGGTCTTTTCGATTTTTGCTTTTAAAATGCGGAGCGCGCTGCGCACCTCATGGCCTGCGTCTTGATGAATTATTGCATCAAGGATTCCTGCGTTGAGTGCTCGACGTGTATGTTCTGTCAGCTCGTGTGCAATGACCACACGTTCCTTCTGGGCGTCGGCGGACAAAACTTCGATGAGACCACGATTTCCGGCGCCCATATTATAGACGCCGACCACGTCGGTGTTGGTCCGCAAGCATTCGCTTAAATACTCTTGAACTATGCGGCTATCGTCTTTTCCCTCTATGACAGGCAGGCAGTGCACATGTGCGTAGTCGCTACGGATAATCTGCTCAAAGCCCATGCGGCGCTCCACATGGTCGCGCACCAGCATGGATCCCGCTACCAATGCAATCTTACCCGGTCTCCCGCCTAAAAACTTGCCCATAAGTCTGGCGGCGGTTCGTCCAGCGGCGACATTGTCGATGCCAACATAAGCATCGGATTGAAAAGCAGGAACATCTGAAACGAGCGTGACCACGGGAACATTGTTTCTCCGTAGCCGAGCCAGAGCATCACGAACGGCTACGGCTTCGGTCGCGACGACCGCCACTCCAGAGTACCGTTTAGGGTCCAGGCTGTCCAAGGCAGCCGCCAGCGCTGGCCCATCGAAGGGAGGGATCTTGTATATCGATATCTCGGTACGCTCGGCAGCTGAATGCTGCTTAACAGCTTCGATTTCGGCTTCCAGGCCGCGCATGAAGCTATTGGATCCCTCAGGAATCACGAAGGCGAAGCGATAAGCCAGCCCCTTTGCCAAATTTGCAGCGGAAACATCCCTGATATATCCAAGAGCCGCTATCGCAGCCTCGACCTTCGCAATTGTCTTCTCGCGTACTCCTGGGCGCTGATTGAGTACCCTATCAACTGTAGCTAGGCTGACGCCGGCATGTCTCGCCACATCTTGTACCGTAGGGCGCACGTTAAAATCACTCCAGTTCTTAAATCAAAGACTTAAGCTATCTCAATCGCGTTGACGATCAAGGTCTGGAAGGACTTATCTGGTGTTTGCCCCAATCAAATTACCGGCTTGTCGTCTCTTTGTGTGCGACGCACAGAAAGCCTCTTAGGGTTTCTGCAGGGGCGATCCCCTCGGTAGACATTGCGGTGCAGCAACTCAGAGTGAGGCGGTCATTCCGCCGTCGACGTACAGGACGTGCCCATTGACGAAGGAAGAGGCGTCGGAGGACAGGAAGATGCAGGCGCCAACTAGCTCCTCGAGTTTTCCCCAGCGGCCAGCTGGTGTGCGTTTTACCAGCCAGTCTGAGAAGGCCGGGTCGGCGATGAGCGCGGCATTCAGAGGTGTATCGAAATAGCCGGGCGCAATCGCGTTGCATTGCAGACCGTGTCTCGCCCAGTCGGTCGCCATCCCCTTGGTGAGGTTGCCGACCGCGCCCTTGGTCGCGGTATAGGGCGCGATGCAAGGGCGAGCGAGTGCAGTCTGAACGCTGGCTATATTGATGATTTTGCCTGCGCCGCGTGCAATCATATGTCGAGCAACGGCTTGCCCAACATTGAACACTGACGAGATGTTTGTCTTCAACAACTGATCGAAAGCATCGGCAGGAAAATCTTCCAGAGGCGCGCGATGCGTCATGCCGGCGTTGTTGACGAGGATGTCGATTGCCCCGGTCTCCGCTTCGAAGGTGTCGATGGCGGCGCGTACGGCCGCATGGTCCGTCGCGTCGAAAGCAAGCAGGTGAGACGTTCCAACAATTTCTGCGGCAGCTTCGAGTTTTGCCCGGTAGCGGCCATTCAAAATGATCTCCGCGCCCGCCGCGGCCAGGCCGCGCGCCAGAGCCAAGCCGATTCCCTGTGAGGAACCTGTGATCAGCGCACGTTTCCCTGTCAGATCGAAAAGGTGAATCGTCATGCTTCCTCCTTGAGCATTTGTTGGCCTAGCGGTCAGCTTGGAGCGAGTTGGTTCGGCCGAATTGGCCTCGTCCAAGGCAATCACAAAAAGCCCTCAACGGAACTCGCCTCCCGGCCCAGGTCCCCGGCGGAACGCTGGCAGCCACTCATGATATGAGTTACGCACTGCATAATTGTCAAATACCACCTCAAAAATACGTCCGAAAACCTCAATATACAACCTGATTCTCGTCGAAAAATCTGGCTTCGTGCACGCCAACATTAATATTAATATAGATATTTCAGATACTAAAGTTGAATCTCAATAGGTGCGCTGTCTCTGTTGACAGAACGCTGTATAATGATGTACGTACCTCTTTATGGACTCGTTTTTTGGTTGTGTCTTCTCTTCTGATGTATTTCGGGGGGCATGATCAACCTAGGCATCCTCACCAAGCACTGACCGTCAATGTCCGTGGGTGAGGTCTTTGCGCAGGAGGATACTGGAGGAGTATGCCCGCGTGAGGCTGCGACAAACGCAGGGGCTAGAGTGAAGCGATCTACACAAGGGGAGAGAGTAAAATGGTCAAGATAATCGCGATGCTGACGAACAATGATTTGACCGTCGCAAACGCACGAGAAACGTTCGACGCATCCAATCACGCTCCGACCCAATACTGGGGCTTCAAGGACACGGGTATTTCGGTGCATGCCGCGAGTGAATTGGCGAAGCACATCTATGACAAAGGAAAAACTTTGGTTTTTGAATCCTTTGGAGAGAAGGAAGACGATTGTCTGCGCGCCGCTGAATTCTCAATAACAAACAACTGCAAATATCTTATTGGGTGCCAGTTCCACACTTCTGTCGTTTCCCTTCTGCAAGGATCGTCAGTGTCATATCTCCCCACTATCGGGCGAAGAGAGGGTATCCCCCGTTATCTCTACGGCAGCATCGAGGAAGTCGTGGGCGACGGACAGCGCGTCCTGGCAAGCGGTGCCGATGGCATTTGCCTATCGATGTACCGATACAAGGATGGCGACCCTAATGAACTCGGTTCGGCTGCGCTGAGGGCCGTCGGCCAGCGCTCAACCATTATTTCCGGCAGCATCAATACGTTCGACCGGCTAAAGCAGGTGCGAAAGCTAAGGCCATGGGGTTTCACCATCGGGTCGGCGCTTTTCGATGAAGCCTTCGGCAAGGGCCTGAATTGGCATGAGCAGATTTCAGTTCTGGACGCCGTTCTGACCGCGTGAAGCGGAGGTACGGCGAGCGCCGCACGATGTAGTCAAGACCGCCTTCTGCCCGGTCATTCCCGAAACACGCATCGGTTGCTGGTCAGAAATTGAATCACAAAAGTTCACATGAAAACCAGGAAGGACGTAAAAGTGAAGTCGATGACATTTGGTATTGTGGTCGGGAGCCGCGGCTTCTTTCCAGGCCACCTTGCGGCGACTGGTCGCGATCATATGATCCGCGCCCTTGAAAAGGCTGGCCACAAATGCGTTGTCCTCGGCCTTGAAGATACCCAGCATGGCGCTGTGCAGTCCTTTGAGGACGCAAAGAAATGCGCCGCTCTATTCAAGAAGCATCGAGATGACATTGCCGGGATCATCGTTACGCTTCCGAATTTTGGGGAGGAGCGGCCTATCGCCGACACTCTTCGTCTTTCGGGATTGAAGGTTCCGGTGCTGATCCAGGCCACTCCTGACGATCCGCAGAAAATGTCAATTCATTGGCGCCGCGATAGCTTCTGCGGAAAGATGTCAGCCTGCAATAATTTGCGACAATATGGCATTCGCTATTCTCTCACCAAATCGCACTGCGTTGACCCGCTCAGCGATGAGTTCCAAGAGGATCTCTCGCGATTTTCCGCAACCTGTCGCATCGTCGGTGGCTTGCAGGGGCTGCGAATTGGCGCCATCGGTGCGCGGCCGCAGGCCTTCAATACCGTTCGCTACAGTGAGAAGCTTCTCGAGGCGGCGGGCATATCAGTCGTCACGCTCGATCTTTCAGAAATCCTTGGAAGAGTGGCCCGGCTTGACGACGGGGCCTCGATCGTCACGGAAAAGCTTGAGGCGATCACGAACTACATTTCGGTCGAAGGCGTGCCGCACCCTGCCATCCTACGGCAGGCCAAGCTTGCGGCGGTGACCGAAGAATGGATGAAAGAGGCCGATGTCTCGATCAGCGCCATCCAGTGTTGGACATCGCTGGAAGAGAACTACGGCGTCGTGCCGTGCACCATGATGAGCATGATGAGTTCAAAGCTCATGTCGAGCGCATGCGAAGTTGACGTATGCGGGCTGATCGGCATGCACATGCTGGCATTGGCATCTGGTACGCCGAGCGCCCTTCTCGACTGGAACAACAACTACGGCGCGAATGCCAATAAGGCCGTATGTTTCCACTGCAGCAATCTGCCGAAAGAGTTCTTCAAAGACTACAAGATGGATTTCCAGGAGATCATTGCTGGCACCGTTGGCAAAGACAATACGTATGGTACGGTCGACGGATCAATTAAGTCGGGACACATGACCTATATCCGCGTGAGTACCGATGACGCGTCCGGGCGCATCTGTGGTTATGTCGGGGAAGGCAAGTTCACGGACGATCCGTTGGAGACCTTTGGCGGCGCCGGCGTCGTCGAAATTCCCGATATGCAAAAGTTGTTGCGCTATATTTGCGAAAATGGCTTCGAGCACCATGTTGCGGCGAATTTCTCTTCTGTCAGCGATGCCATAGTTGACGCAACTCGCCAGTATCTGGGCTGGGATTTCCATCGGCATGAAGGAAGCAGCTGACGCGAATTTCGCGAAGGCCCCGAACAGCACCTGCCTAGGTATATTCGGGCATTCCATCCAAGAGTTGCAAGTCTCCTGCTGATGATGAAGGTCAAGATGACAGAAGCCATACGCAAGATATTCGTCAACGCAAGCGGCAGATGGAAACTGCCGAACGATGACAAGATGGTGCCGGAGCGCATCGCAATCGTCGGCACTGGTCCGCGGGGAATTTCAGTGATCGAAAGGATCGCCAGCAAACTGACTGAAAGACAAACGCTCCGGCCCCTCGTCATTTATGCGATCGACAGCGTGGAGGTCGGGTGTGGCCGGATATGGCGCACCGACCAGCCTGACTGGCTGATCATGAACACCCGCTGCAAGAACGCGACGATGTTCCCGAATGCGCCTGACGAGGGTGCTTGGCGTCCTGGATATGGGCCGACGTTTATGGAGTGGTGGCGCCAGGTTGATACCAATTACCCTGGTCCTTCGGGATATGCCCCAAGAGGCCTCTACGGCAAATATTTGAAGTTTGTTCTGGATGTTATCGAGTTGAACTTGCCTGATAACATGTCGCTTGAACGCGTGCAGGATCGGGTTGTCAACATCACCGAACATGTCGACCAATACGAGCTGACATTTGAATCCGGGCGCAGCGCGTTGCATGTCGACCGTCTCATAATTTGCTCGGGCTATCCTCATCGCGAGAAAAGCAAACATGCGGAGAACATGGCAGGCTCGTCGGTGCGGCACCTGACCTCTTTTGACATCCTCGAGACTTTTCAAAGTGGATTGTCGTTGCCACTCGACCTGAGTGAACAGGTCATTGGTATCAGGGGCCTTGGCCTTTCCTTCTACGATGTCCTGTCGGAGCTGACGATAGGTCGTGGCGGCAGGTATGTTGTTGAGCAAGGCACTCTTCAATACGTTCCGAGCGGCAACGAGCCTAAGCTGATTGTCGCCGGCTCGCGAGGCGGGCTTCCATTGCCGGTGCGTGGCAAAGACGATCGCCCAGCCAATCTCGTTTATGTTCCGCAGTTCTTCACAACCTCGCGCGTTGCAAGCATACGCGCGAACGGTCCGGCGTGTTTCCGTTCCAGCTACCTACCGTGGATTACGGCGGAAGTGAACCTTGTCTATGTCGAGAAGGTTCTTGGTTCCGATCAGTATGGCCAGTTTCGCAAGAAGCTCGACGCAAGTGAAGTTACCTCGGACACCGTCATGCATGTGATGTCACAGCTGGCAAGACCTTATGGGATAGACAAGCTTCTGGACCTCGGAGCGCTTGCCGCGCCATTCCAGGGATTGTCCTTCAACAGCCAGGAAGAGTTCAGGCGGGCTGTGGTTTCGGTCGTCGGCGAGGATGTTGCCCAAGCGGACCGCGGTGAATTTAATGATCCGATCAAGGCCGCTCTCGATGTGCTCCGGCACATCAGGCCAATTATACGCAAAGCCGTGGATTTGGGCGGGCTAACGCGTTCGTCCCATCACGATTTCATAACAAAGATGGCACGGACGATTGCATTCTTGTCGTCCGGCCCCTCCCGGACACGGGCAAAGCAACTATTGGCTCTTATCCAATGCGGAAAGCTGGAATTGCTCGGCCCGTCTGCGACCTTTCGCAAAACGGATGAAGCGGCTGTTGTCGCCTCTTCCGACAAGGTCAAGGACTATAGTGTCGAGATCGATGTTCTCATCGACGCGTATGTTGCTGCACCGAATGTTGATCTGGATGAGAATCCGGTCATTCGCAGCCTAGCCGATGCAGGTCTCCTCAGAAACTTCATGGGGGTCGGGGGCGCTGAAGTGACCAGCAAGCCATTTCACCCGATCACGGTCAAGGGAGAGGTCAAGGACCGGATACATGTGCTCGGGATTCCGACGGAATCGGCCCGATGGTTTTTGCATGTCGGCCTTGTGGAGCCTGGTGTCTGGGACGAGTTCATCGACGACGCTGATACGATTGCCAACACATCGATCCAAAACCTCGTATTTGGTGCGCCGGAGGTGGTTTCGTTCGACAATGGACTATCAACGAACTGCAATGCGGACCCGGACAAATATCTGAACTGACCGCGCAGGTAACGTGGACCCCTGTGGTTCCTCGCAGTGACGGAAGTGTCGGCCGCGGCTCTTTCTTCGAACACAAAACAGACGGAAGATGAAATGAACGATCGTGTATTTGGGCAAGCCGACGGCATCGATATCCATGAGGTCACCTTACGCTCGGAGACGGGTGCAGAGGCGAAAATCCTGACCTGGGGGGCGGCCGTACGTGATCTGTTGATCCCAACCGCTCTGGGCCAACAACGGGTGGTCATTGGCTTCAATGCTATTGACGACTATGTGGCTGACACCGCTCACGCTGGCGCGATCGCAGGGCGCTTTGCCAACAGGATCGCTCAGGGCCGCTTTGAAATCGACGGGCAAGCTCATCAATTGCCGCTCAATCAGGATGGGAAGCACACCTTGCATGGCGGTGGCGACGGCCAGGGCTTCAGTCGGCGCCCCTGGACGCTGCAAAGTTACGATGCATCATCGGCGACGATGTCGCTCCAATCCGAAGACGGCGATGCCGGTTTTCCCGGCAATTTGCACGTTCAGTGCGTTTACCGCCTGTTGGCCTCGGCAACCTTGCGTGTCGAGCTGACGGCGACGACAGACGCGCCGACGCTCTGCAATCTTGCCAGCCATGGCTATTTCAATCTCGAACTGCCGGTCGGGTTTGAAAACGCTCCCGTTCCTAGCGCAATCGACCATGAATTCGTCGTCGAAGCGGATTTCTATACGCCAGTCGATGACGACCTTATCCCCACGGGTGAGATTCGTTCGACCGCCGGTACGCCGTTCGACTTTCACAAGGCAAGACCGCTGCGGAATTCGCTGGGTGTCAAATACGATCTCGGTTTCGTCCTGCGAGAGAGGTCTTCGCCAGCTGCGGAACTGATCCATGCAGCGACACTCTACGGCCTCAAAACCGGAATGGCCATGGATGTCTATACGACCGAGCCGCACCTGCAACTATACGACGGCGGGAGTTTCAATGGGCCGGCTGCGGGACTCGATGGTGCTCAATATGGGAAAAATTGCGGCATCTGTCTTGAACCACAACGCTATCCCGACAGCCCTAACCGCAGCCATTTCTCCGACGCGGTGCTGCGGCCCGGCGAAACATATCGGCAGGTAACAGAGTACCGGTTTCGCGCAGCGTAGCTCCGACGAAACAAGAAATTCGCTTCTTTTCATATCGGGCCAAGGACCCTTCTGCGACGAAATAGAATGATAAATTATTGCACAAAATCAACAAGGGAGGTGTTGAGCTAATGATACAGGAAGAGAAAGCACTCGTATTGATGCAAATCGTGGCCGAGGCGACCGTTCAGGCGGCTGGTCGGCTCGCATTGTCTTACTTGACAGAGAACAAGCCCTTGGAAATTGAAACCAAGGGACCGCAGGACTTTGTGACGGCGGTGGACAAGCATGTGGAATTGCTGATCCGAAACAGATTGCGTCAGGCCTTTCCGGACCATGCCATATTGGGTGAGGAATTCGGCCTGGACAGGGAGGGTGCGCGTGTCGTCTGGGTTCTGGACCCGATCGACGGTACGTCGAACTTCATGCGCCATCGACCGAGTTGGTGTGTATCGATCGGCGCCACGATAGAGGGTAAGCCGGTGCTTGGTGTTATCTTCGATCCGATCAACGATGAAATGTTTAGCGCGGCAGCGGGTCGCGGTGCGACGCGCAACGGCCAACCAATCTCGGTCAATCAAGACACGACGCTTAACAAGTCAGTATTCGGAGTGGGCTTTACGTCGGGCAAAAGCGTAGCGGCGCATGCCCAGCAGATCAGCCATATTCTCGATCACGGTTGCGAGTACCGCCGCTTCGGTTCGTCCGCGATGATGCTTGCCCATGTCGCGGACGGCCGGCTGGATGGTTACGCCGACGCGCGCACCAGCGTCTGGGACGTGATCGCTGGGCTTGTGTTGGTGCGCGAGGCCGGTGGTGTCGTTCAAGATTTCATTGAGAGCGGCGCCGAAAGCGGCTCGATCTTGGCCGCGGCGCCGGGTGCCGCCGAGACGGCGTCGCTTCTGTTGGCTATCGATCAGCAAGGCGGTTTCGAGCGGCGTGTTTGACGTTCCAAGGGAAGCTGCATCGCATAGCACCTCATTCGCACCCGTCTGGAGAAAGCATGCTAAATCACCAAAAGACCGACCTATATCAACCGGAAACAATAGCGGACTCTTTGGCTATTCTGGCGGAACTGGGCTCGCGTGGGGCAGTCATGGCCGGCGGCACATGGATCATGAGGGCGCCGCTGCGTAACGAGGCGTTGGCGCAAGCTTACGTTACGATCGCGCGGATACCAGAGCTGCACCAGGTCGTGGTCACCGATACTCACGTCACGATTGGTAGCGGCGTAACCCATGCTCAGCTTGCACGTGACCTTCAGGGGGTTCCGGAGTTAAGTGGCATGATGGCCGCGGCAGGTGACTCTGCTAATCCGGCCGTGCGCCAAACCGCAACAGTGGGCGGCAATCTCTGTGCCGTGGGCTTCCCAGCTGCGGATATCGTGCCGGCGCTCCTCTGTCAGGGTGCTGAGGTCGAATTCGAGACCCTGGAAGGGGGCCGTCGGCGCATGGGTTTGGCGGCCTTCCAAAAGAAATTGGACACACTCCAACCTGCCTCCCTGCTGCTCCATATCCTTGTGCCGAGACGCCGGGCAATCTCCGCCCATGCTCGCTTGCCGCTCCGAAAGGCAGGCGACTATCCGGTAGCGATTGCAAGCGTCTCGGTCGAGCGACGGCCGGACGGATTGATCAGCAATGCCGCCATTGGCATCGGATCCGTCGAGGCCGCTGCGCGACGATGGGGCAGCCTCGAAGAGGCGATTTCAGGTCTCCCATACAATTCGCCCCTCATTCAGCAATGCGCGTCGGATCTTGCCGGCGAATTTGTCGGACGAGACGGGCCTGAGGTGCCCGGATGGTATCGCGTGCACGTCTTGCCAACCTTGGTGCGGCGCGCTTTCGAAAAACTACAGAAACACTAGTCGGAGCGGTACAAGAATGTCGATCCGTATCAATGTGAATGGTGAAGAGCGCGTCTTTGACGGCGAAGTGGTGACGCCGCTTCTGGATGTTTTACGGAACACCCTGTTTCTCACCGGTGCCAAGGATGTTTGCCGCGAGGGTTTTTGCGGAGCCTGCATTGTCCATGTCGACGGGGTGGCCATGGCGTCTTGCCTGATCCCCATCGGCCTAGCCATGGACAAGCGGATAGTAACGATCGAAGGGCTCGGGCGTGAAGGCGACCTTTCTCCATTACAGCAGGTCCTCGAAGATCTCGACGCGGTCCAATGTGGAATGTGCTTTCCGGGCATGGTGATGAGCCTGACGAAGTTTCTCGAGGAGAAACCGGCTGCAACACGCAATGAAATCAAGCGTGGTCTCACCGGGAATGTCTGCCGGTGCACCGGCTACGAACGCATCATCGATGCTGCGCTTGCGCTATGCCAGGAACAAGGATCGAAGAGCTGATGTCGGACGCAGAACCTTCGAATGCAGTGGTGAATTTCGCCAGGCGAGATGCCCGGGATAAACTGCGTGGACGAACCCGCTTTACCGTGGATCAGGTCGGACCTGGCACATTGCATGGCTTCATTTTGCGCGCGACCGTGCCGTCTGCGCGGATCGTGAAGCTGGACACGTCTGCCGCGCGGAAAATGCCTGGGGTAAGAGCCATCGTGACCGCGCAGGATGCGCCTGGCAAATTCGGCATCGGCATTGCCGACCAATCTTTGTTCGCAGGGGATGTCGTGCGATATCACGGCGAACCAATCGCAGCCATTGCGGCAGACACGCTACAGCAAGCGAAAGAGGCCGCGGCCGCCATCGATGTCGGCCTGGAGGCTATTCCTTCGGTACTCACCATGGCCGACGCCCTGGCTCCTGATGCGCCGCTCGTCCACGAGGATTGGAAAAACTATGACGTGATCCTTGAAGCTGAAGGTGCCAAGCGTGGCGGCAACATAGCCTGGGAGGCCACCGTCCATCGAGGAGACATCGATGCGGCTTTCTCACGCAATGACGTGCACATCATAGAAAGCTCCTACCGTGTCGGCCGTCAAATCCACATGCAACTGGAGCCTCGCGCCGCCATTGCTTCTTGCGAAGACGGGCGGATCCATCTCATCGCCTCGACACAGGCGCCCTGGACTGTGAAGAACGTGACGGCAAGGACCCTCGGCCTGCCTCCGTCACAAGTTCGGGTTACATCGCCCCCCGTGGGCGGTGGGTTTGGGGTGAAATACGGTTGCTCCGTTGAGCCTTACGCTGCGGCACTCGCACGTGCGACGGGCCAAACGGTTGTTTTAATCCACTCGCGTCAGGAGGAAATCCAGACCTGCCTTTGCCGGGAGAACGCTGACATCCATATCCGCTCTGCTGTGACGGGAGATGGCCAAATCGTGGGTCGTGAAGCGACCGTGTTGATGGATTGCGGTGCTTATGGGGGCGAGCAGATATATCTAACGACGATGACTGCGCATACGCTCGGAGCAGGGTATCGGCTGGGCGCGGTCAAGATGACAAGTCGCGCGGTGTATACCAATACGGCCCCCAATGGGGCATTTCGCGCCTGCAATGGTGTTTACAATATCTTTGCCCTTGAGCGTCACACAGACGAGATTTGCGGCGCGATTGGGATGGATCCGCTGGAGTTCCGCCGACGGAATGTTTTCGGCGACGGGGATATCGGGTCGACAGGCCAGGTGTTTGAGGGAAATGTCCTCGGTCCGATGCTCGATCGCATGGAAGCAATGTCCAAATCCAGAGCATCGCGAAAGAGCGATGCCGAAGGCCGCCTTTACGGCAGAGCAATCACCGTAGGAACATGGTTTGTTTTTGTCGGACCGTCCGCGGCGACCGTCAATCTCAACCCCGATGGAAGCGCCACAGTTGTTACAGCCGGAGTGGAGATCGGCCAGGGAACGATGATGCAGTCATTGCCGCAAATTGTCGCGGCAAAGCTTGGCCTGCGCCCCGAAGATATCATTGTGAAAGCAGCCGACACCGATGCGGCCGGATTCGATGTCGGTGTTGGTGGCGGGCGGACTACGGTTTCTCTTGGTTCCGCCGCCTCCGTCGCGTGCGACGAAGTACGCAAGAAAATTCTCGATGTCGCAAGCGAGATGCTGCAAACCAGCCCCGAGCACCTGGTTCTTCAGAACGGCCGCGTGGAAATCGTCGGAAGGAAGGGAGCCGGCACCGCTGTCGCCAATGTTGCCGAGCACGCTCAGTCGCTGAGCGGCCCCATATCCGGCAGCGGCTCGTTCACACGCCCTGGTGTCCCGTCGATGCCGGGTTGTGCGGCCGGCCACTTCCTTGATGCGATCGATATGCCGGTATTCGCGGTGCACGAGTGCGAGGTCGCTGTTGATCCCGACACGGGTCACGTCGAGGTCTTGAGCTACCGGGTTGTTCAGGATGTCGGGCGTGCGCTTAATCCACGTGCAATCCATGGACAAATCCAGGGCGGTGTCACCCAGGGTCTTGGATATGCCCTTCATGAGGAGGTGACGCTCAATGCGGATGGGCAAATCTCTCAATCAGGTTTCGGAAGCTATCGCGTACCGTTGGCTCAGGACGTCGTTCCGGTCGAAATTGTGCTTCACGAGGGGGCTCCATCAATCGGTCCTTTCGGCACGAAAGGAGCTGGCGAAGTCCCGATATTGAACGTCGGCGCCACAATTGCTTGCGCAGTCGCCAACGCCACCGGGAAAAACGTTCAGGAACTGCCGCTGACGCCGCCCCGCGTCCTTGCGCTCATGCTCGACAAAACCGAGGCCCTCGATTTGCGACATATGTGTCTCTAGAGGGCAATCGCAACGGTGGCCTGCTCGCTTCATTGAAGTGCGTGCCATCCTCTAAAAACCAGATTGGAGTGTTAAGCCGATATGACCGCTGTAAAAACTACGAAAATCGTTCCCGACAACGACTATGTTGTCCGTTTCCTAAGCTCATGGACCTATCGCGCGAATGCATTTCGCATCGCCGACTTGTTGGTGGCTGAGTCGATCAAAGACAGGGAAACTATCCTCAAGATTGCCGAAAACGATGAGATCCTCGCGGAGCTCGTTTCTTTCTTGGCCGAATCTCGGCGGTTCGTGCTTACTATTTCCGGTGAACTCAGCGTTGCAGTCGTTTTTGCGGTATGGAAAGAGGTTCGGCGGCTGCAGCCGCATTCTTCGGACAACCCAACTGGTGAAGATGCCTTGCGAGCCAAGGTTGCGGAACTGGAGTGGTTGTTTCGCGATACGCCGGTTACCTGGAGCATTTACATTGTTGATGATGAGTGCCCCGAGGACAGCCTCGACGTCGCTCACAGTATCGTTGACGCTTTTAAATGGAAGAATGTCTTTCTTCTAAAACTTCGAGATGCTTTGCCATCACCCGAATTGCCTTTGTCCAAGCTCGATAGCGCGGCGTCATCGACAAAGGGTGGCGCAGTCCTTCTGGGGATGCAAAGGGCTGCGCATGATGGACATGACTATGTCATGTATACCGATTGCGACAATAGCAATCATCTCGGGCAGATTGGCCTGTTTCTTCGCGAGCTGGTGGGCAACGGAAAAAAGGCGGCCATCGGGGACCGTCGGGCTACCCGCATCTCGGAATGGCACACGACAAGGGAAAGCGAGTCCTACGCCAACTACATTTTGAAGCGCGTTCACGCCTTGCTCGATTTCGACCTTCTGCTTGGAGACGTAACGTGCCCATTCAAGATGTTCGAGAGGGAGTATCTGTTGGCGCTTCTGCAAAATATGGACGTGTTTGACTTTTGCGTCGACTTCGACATCGTCGGATATCTCAAGACAAGCCGCGCAGCCGTTGCGATTATCCCGATCGTATCGGTAGATTCCGATCTTGAAACAACGTGGATCGCTCTCACCAACGTCAAGGTCTGGTGGCAGAAGCTGCACGGCTTTGTCTATGTAATTGAAAAATATAATCTACCACACAATGAGGGTGCCGCCAGACTAGTGCGCGAGAAGCTATGGACCTCGGCGAATATCCAGAAAGTCCTTGAGACCGCCAGCGCCGGAATATCGTCAAATGGCCGAATGCTGACAGCCGAGGATGTGCTTGAGATGTCGTTCGAGGAGGCTGAGGCCTGGATTCGATCCGTATTGATGGACCCGCGCGATGTAGCGATCTCCCAGAGTGTGCGTTGATCTCAGCCGGCTGACGGGCGCCGCTGCGCAAGCGGGCGCTTAGAATTGAGTCGAACCTGATGTCCGGGGCAGCCCAGCGCTCGACCGCATCTGCGCTATCGCACCGGCAGCGATGCCAATGCGACACGGCGGTAGATGGTCAACAAGCCGGAGACTTCGCGTTGGCGAAGCTTCGGGCGTGGAATTTGAAAAACACAATCTGACAAGATTTCAAGGATTGGAGGTATCGACGTGACATCGAATGACAGACAGACCGCGCTTCGAATTGGCCGTCGGGCCGCGGCGGCCCTATTCTTTATCAATGGCTTTGTTGTCGGCAGTTGGGCGCCACAGATTCCGAGTTTTGTTTCCAGACTTGGCATCAGCGAATTTACGCTTGGCCTGCTGATTTTCTGTTTCGGTATTGGAGCGCTCTTCGCTATGACGCTGGCAGGCCAGTTGATCGCTCATTGGGGATCGCGGCAAACACTGCGCCTGTTTGCTCTGCCGGTCGTTATAATGTTGCCAATGATAGCGCAGACCTCCAATATCTGGATTGCGGCGATCGTACTCACTCTTTTCGGTGGTGTCATCGGTGGCATGGATGTCGCCATGAACGCCAGTGTCGTGGCGATTGAAAAGCAATTGGGACGCGCGATCATGTCGTCATCGCATGGCTTCTGGAGCCTCGGCGGCTTCGTCGGGGGCGGCTTGGGCGGCATCGCTATTCAGGCATTCGGCCCGCTCAATCATGCCGTCATTGTCGCTGTTCTTGCTGCTATCGGGGTGGCGCTGGCTTACGCGTATATTGCTGAAGACACCGTTCAACCGCTTCGGGAAAGTCGCTATCGTTTTACCCTGCCCAATCAGTCGACGATCTATATTATTGGTGCGATGGCGCTTCTGTCCATGAGCGCCGAAGGCTCGGTCCTCAACTGGTCGGCCCTCTACTTACAGAAGGAGCTTCTGGCCGACACCGCAACGGCGGGTTTCGCCTTTGCGGGCTTTTCTGGCGCGATGGCGCTAACACGGTTTGGCGGCGATAGCATCCGCAATCGTTTTGGCGCTGTCGCGACTTTCCGTCTGTCCGGCATTGCCGCGGCCGTCGGCATGCTGGCTGTCGGTCTGTCGCCCTGGCCGTGGCTGGCAATCGCCGCCTTCGCCTTTTGCGGCATTGGCTTGGCAAATCTCGCGCCAATTCTATTTTCGACAGCCGGCAATCAGCCCGGACTGAACGCCGGCGTTAGCCTCAGCGTTTTAACCACCATGGGCCATTCGGGTATTTTGTTGGCTCCGTCCCTCATCGGTTTTGTTGGCGGCTTGGTTGGCCTTGCGCCAGTCTATATCGCAGTGGCGATCCTGCTTGGTGTTGTCAGTTTGCTTTCTGGCAAGACCGCTGCTGCTGACGCCGCTTCTTGTTGAGTCGATGCGTAAATCGCGCCGTTTTAACCGATTGGTGCTGGTTCAATGGAAAGGATGTTTAAGAAGGAAGAGTCGTGGTTATAGCTGAAGACACTGCAATAGCTGTCCAGGTCCGGGCAAGCATGACTGACGACCCCGCACATATTCTGGGTTTTGCGATAAGCGCATTTGCTCGCGGTCCTGTAGCACTCGCCACTTTGGTAGAAATCCGCGGCGGCGCGGCGCGCGCCCTAGGCGCACACATCGCGATATCTGCAGATCGCCGCTTTTGCGGCTATGTCTCCGGTGGGTGTATCGAGGCGGCCGTGGCGGCTGAAGCGATGGAAGCGATGGCTGTTGGATGCGACCGGTCGGTTATGTTTGGAGACGGATCACCGTTTTTCGACATAGTGTTGCCCTGTGGGGGAGGGATAACGGTCGCCATCCATCTTTTGCGCGAAGTCGGCCCATTGCGGCATCTCTTCGATTGTCTGGCGGAACGAAATGTCGCTGCCCTTCAATACTGTCCGCGGTCCCAGTCTCTGACCGTTGTCGATCCGCCTGCTCGAGCAGGATGGCATCAAGAACGGTTCACAACGGTCTACAGGCCGCAGACGCGCGTCATTGTATCCAGCCATTCGATTGAAGCCGAACGAGTCGCTCGCCTGGCGTCAGTTGCGAATTTTGAAGTAGTCGTTCTTGATCGTGGGGCAACGATAGACGACATTGCAAAATTGATTGATCCTCATACCGCCGTTGCCTTGCTCCACCACGACCTAGATGCGGAGGCGCTGATATTGGCCGCGGCCCTTCGATCACGAGCTTTCTACATCGGCGCGTTGGGCAGCACGCGCACCCACCGCAAAAGGCGTGAACGATTAAGAGCTGACGGTTTCAGCGAGATGGAGGTGGACCGCATAAAGGCTCCGATTGGCATATTCGGACCGACGAAAGATTCTACATCTCTCGCACTTTCGGTGCTCGCAGATATTGCTGCAACGAGGCTTGCTTTGGTTGCGTGATAATACCGCAGCCAAAAACCCTCGCGACAGCGGGGTTTCCGGCAGTGTAAAGTTAACCTGTCGGCGATCGGTCTGCGCGATCTTCCAGCAAGATTCAAGTCGCTCGTAATCGGCTTTATCGCCGCCATCGCTTTGCAGCTGAAGTAATCGCTCATGCCCTGTGGCTGACTATTCCATGTTCGAATACAAGCGATGGAGCTCCTGGTCGGATTGAGGCCATCAATTGTTGCGAGATACTAGGTGTCCGAGATCCAGAGACATCGGCGGAACTCAATTGCGTTTCAAAGTTTGGAGTGCGACGGGTTTAAGTATGGTGGCCGCAGTTCCATAATTAGACTTACGTGTGATTCATTAAGATATTGAAATACATATGATTTATCCATCTTTTTACCGATCAGCGCTGGTCACTATTCGCAGCTCCGCCGCCGCCCGACCATCTAACGTGAGCTCCGGCGTCATTCACATTTCGCGGAGATCGAGACCCGTACCCGGGTCGATACGATGCCACGAAAATGCCTTGGCTATTCGAACGCCCGCCGAAGTCTTCGGCAACAATTCGCGCACTCAAAACAAGCTCACCGGCTAGCCTCCATCAACGCGCAAGTCGCGGTTCACCACAACCTTTCAGCTATCGCTAGGTTGACGACAATCCCTTCCTGCTATTTGTTTGCATCGCGTAGGATTGGAACGCCAACACACATGGGTCACTACGACCCGATCAGTAAATTGAATTGTGGGACAATGTGATGGTTTCCAATCGTATTGCCGCGCCCGCCCTGCTGCTTATTCTGGCAGGTTGCGTCAGCGGCCCAGACCATAAGCCACCGGAAATGCCTCTACCGGCCAAATTCTCGGAGGGCGGTACGAAAATCAACGGCGATATCGCCGGTTCACAATGGTGGACCGCCTTCGGTGATTCGAAACTGAATGCCTTCGCCGCCCAGGGGCTTGCCCAGAACCTTAACATCCAGCAATCGCTGGAAGCCATCAATCAGGCTGAGGCTGCGGTCGTAACCGCAGGTGCCGGCGGCTTGCCAAACCTGACCGTCAGCGGCGACAATACGACCAGCGGCCAGAAGGGCTCGCTGCGCACGCAGACCGAAACGCGCAACTCTACGGACGGCAGCGCGTCGGTTTCTTGGCTGCTCGACCTCTGGGGTCAGTATCGCCGCGCCAAGGAAAGTGCCAATGCATCGCTCGATGCCGCTTACTCCAGCGTCGACTCTGCACGCCTTGTCTACCTGCAAGATCTGGCTACCAGCTATGTCAACGCCCGCTATTACCAGGCGCTCGTAGCAATCGCTCAAGAAAACCTGAAGTCCCGCCGCGACACCCTTTCGTTGACGAAGTTCCAGCTCGAAGCCGGTGCGGCATCCCGCCTCGACGTCGTTCAGGCCGAGGGCCTCGTCAATTCGACGCTTTCGACCATTCCCGGTTTCGAGATCAGCTATCGCCAGGCCGTGCACCATATCGCCACGCTGCTGAACGTGCCTTCTGCTACGATCATCGCCCAGATGCAGGGCGGCGGCAAACAGCCGGTGTTCCGTGGCAACGTTCGCAGCGGCGTGCCTGCCGATCTCATCCGCAACCGTCCGGACATTCGTATTGCGGAGCGTAACCTTGCCGCTGCCACCGCCCAAATCGGCGTAGCGGAAGCCAAGCTCTACCCGTCGATCACGCTCAGCGGCGCGATCTCGCCATCCTATATCCACAGCTCGTCGACAAGCGGCAGCCTGACCAGCTGGTCGTTCGGCCCGGCGCTTAACCTGCCGATCTTCGACGGCGGCACATTGCGTGCCGGCGTCAAGAGCGCCCAGTCCTCAAGCCGTGAACAGTACATCGTCTGGCAACAGACGGTGAGGACTGCTGTCCAACAGGTGGAGGACTACTTGTCGGCCGTCAGCCGCGATGCGCGGACCATTGCGGCACTGCATGCGCAGGTCAAGTCCTACCAGGAAGCGCTGCAGCTCTCGACCGCGAGCTACAAGGACGGCGCGTCCTCGCTGCTCGACGTTCTCGACGCACAGCGTAACGTGACAGATGCTCAGCAGAGCCTGGCGCAGGCCGTTCAAGGGAGCGCTAACGACTATATCTTGCTGAACGTCGCGATCGGCGCCGGCTATGTGCCGGCCGGCAAGGCAACCGGGGCTCAGACTCCAGCCAAGATCGCCAAGGTCTCGGCCCAGACGGCCAACTAAAAGAGACTGTTCGTTCTTATCGGGCGCATTCTCAAGACCGCTGCAGGCAAATGCGGCGGACTTTTTAAGGCAAATACTGTTGATTTGCGCGTTGGTTCAACCCAGTTTTGCGTTTCGTGATAACTCGGCTGCCTAGCCGAACTGTCCAGCTTTTCAATATGTTAGATCCGTCTGAACGGTTTAGCGTGAAGTTGCAATTGGGGTCAAACCCTCATGAAACTCAACAGTCGGTAGCCTCTCTCACCCAACATCTCGAAACTCAAGCAGCGCAACGACGACGGAGAGCATGAAGCTTCTTCCGCAGCCCCGATTTTTGCAACTGCCCCGCAGACTCATTCCGGCTCTGCTGCTGGCAACTTGATCTCGACAAATCCGCCGCGGCTGCGATCACCCCAGCTTCCTGCCATCGCCGTCGGACTACGACGATTGAGGATATAAACGTATTCCCGTGACCTCTTCCCGCCCAATGATGTGGTCTCTTTCCAGAGCATTGCTCGTAACCACAGACATGCCCTTTGATCACGTTGGCTGCTCCCGAGCCTTTCCAGTGGATAATGGCTTCGAAATTATGACGATCCGTGCGCGTGAAATGATCGACGTTGAACGAGAGGATCTTCTTTCTCAATCGAACTGAGCCAGGAAAGCCGTCTTTGAGCTGATCCACAAGCCCCTCGTTTTCCATCTCGGCGTCGCTTGACGCTAGTGTTCCGGTCGGCGGCTCCATGTTCGCGGTAAGCGCCTTGGTGAACATAGCGTCAGCGTTCCTGCACATATCGAGCGGGTTTTCTCCCCGTTGCAGAATAACGTCCAACTGCTTTCGCGCTTCTGCTTCTGCCGCGCTTCGCACCTCGCCTGACAGTCGATAGCGCGAGCCGTAATTCAGAACTCCGCACCCCCCTTTTTCGGTAAAATCTGACGCACGACCAATGCATTGTGAATCTGCGGCATCAGAAGCTGAGGGAAGATGCTCTGAATGTGGTTGGTCGTCACCTCTTCATACTTCTGCACCAGGTCGAGGATTGATTTATCTTCGAGCTTGAGGGCATCATCATAGGTTCGGATATTTTGGTTTTTGTATGCGTCTGCGCCAGCCTCGCCGTTCGGGTTCTTTCATGACATAGATGATGTTGTGTACGTGACGAGACAATGTCTTGAGTCGCCGGGCAGACTCTATTTTCAGAAACTCAAGAGATAGGCGTGACCTTGATGGTTTCGAGTTCTGCCATTACGGAAGGATCAAGCGCGATCGCGCCAGTCTCTATATTTTGATTGAGATGCGCAGCGTTTGCGCTCCCACCTTCGTGGCGATTACGATAGAGTTCTTCTGCTTCAGAGCTTCGCGGATTAGGCCGTTCACGAAGCCATCGCCGTAGAATTGCGCCGTGTCCACACAATTGACGCCAAGTTCGAAGGCTCGGACGAGAAGCTCCACGCCTTCCGATGGATTGGCGTGATAGCACTCGAGCTGCATAGCGCCATAGCCAATCCGAGCGACTGGTAAACCGCCGAGGGCGTAGGTGCCGCCGGGGGTGGATACGGGCGCCGGGGATGGGGACATTCGGGTGCCTCCTGTGCTATGGCTAATCAATCGGATGTGCCTCCAATTGCGCCCACTATAATCGGAGGGTCCTCCGTTCGTCAAAGCCGCCGCAACTTCGGGCCGACGCCGCGCGAAATCAAAGATGCGAGCGGGCTGCCAAGCCTTATTGAAGCGATGAGCAAAGCGGGATTTGATCAGACAGACTTGAGAAAATTCGCCTTCGATAATTGGCTTCGCGTGTTTGGTCTAACATGGAAGGGAAGTTGAACCACCCCGCCGGGGGAATCTCGCGGCACCGCCCCATCTAAGGCCGGTTCGATAAATTGGGACTGGATTCCACTTTCTGCCTTCGGAGCAAATCATTCAGCTTTGGCAACGTGTTGCCCCGCAGATACTCGATTTGCTCGGACCAAACCTCTCCCTCGGGTGGCTCGAATTCTTTTCCGCCTGGATTGCGAACAAGAGCCAATACCAATCTCGAAGCCGCAAACTGCTCTGGCCCCTGAAAGGCTGGATCTTCCCCGGCAGGATTGAATATCATCATGAAGGCGTGCTTTTCGAAGGTTAGTGTCCAAACGTCGTATGGATCGTCACCCAGGAATTCATCTCGCTTGAGTGAAAGACCTGACAGTGATGTCCACCCTGGCCCCGTCTGCCCAAGATCCAATTTAAAATCGGGCAGCGGGTCCAATGTCTGCGACGTATCCTTCGGCTTTCTAAACAAACGCCAGAACATATTCCCTCCGAAAGTTTGCCCACCGCTACGGTGGAGGAAACCATAAAGCCGTCATTGACAACCGCCCGGCAAGACTTGTTCATCACCGCATGAGCAAAGTCCAGAAAGCCTGTCCCGTTGTTTTCAGAATGCGTGACAGCGGATCGGAGGTTCTTGCCTTTATCCATCCATCTGCCGGAAAGCAGTTTGTGAAAGGGACCATTGAGC
This sequence comes from Rhizobium sp. 11_C7_N12_5, assembly GCF_051811145.1. Classification (NCBI taxonomy): domain Bacteria; kingdom Pseudomonadati; phylum Pseudomonadota; class Alphaproteobacteria; order Hyphomicrobiales; family Rhizobiaceae; genus Rhizobium; species Rhizobium sp. 11_C7_N12_5. The sequence continues at coordinate 28,456 of NZ_JBPWPY010000004.1, read as the reverse complement.
CGAGTGAAACGCCCCTCGCCGCCGCCGAGCGAGAGCTTTGGGAAGAAAGTGGCCTGACAGCGCTATCGCCCATGGCTCTCTTGGGTCAATGCCAAATCGGGCCTAGCCGCCAACTTTGGCATTTCTTCGGGTGTCAAGCCGTGGGTCTACCCGATACGTGGCAGCATCTGACTGCAGACGATCACGGCCATACGTTTGCGTTTTTCTGGCATCCCATCGATCTGCCGCTCGACCAAGACTGGCATCCAATCTTTCATGAAGCCTTCAATTTCTTCGCCCCTCGCCTTTGGCCTTGAGTTACAGAGAGGCTTATTGAAAGCTCGGGCCTGTAATCTCGGGACAGTCAAGTGTTGAACCTGTCGGGCAGCACGGAACAGCCTCATCGGATTGTGACCAGGCGAACGAGGACCAAGCACGGAAGATTTTTGCCCCAAAGCGTCGGAAGCTCTTCGAACGGATGAAATCCGGCAGCTCGGTAGAATGCCCGAGTCTTGGCATAGTTTGGATCTGGGTGCTTATCCGAGATCGTTTTGACGCTGAGATAGCCAAATCCCTGAGCCGCCGCCCACTGAGCAGCTGCGGTAATCAACTCGCGGCCGATTCCCTTGCGATGCCAGCGAGGGTCGACGCCCATCGAATGTATCTCGCAATTGTTCCCAAAGTGATCTGCCAAGGACGTGTAGCCAACTACCCTACCCTCATGTTCCGCTCCGAGCATAGGGGCATGGCTTGCATGATTGATGTATGCCTCTCGCGCGGACGGGATACCAAACCACTCTGGCAGGGTATCAAGTATGCTTCGCGCTACCTCTTCTCTGCCGGTCAGGATTTCTCGGATAATCACGGCAAGCCGCCCTCCAACGATGCAGCATTTGTCAACGGGCCGAAATGTCTTACTCGCCGTTTCCATCACAGTATTCACGCATAGGTTTTTATCTTCAACCTCGGATAAGCAGTACTTTCAGGGTGTCGGGAACACTCTTAGCCCGCAATGGTCACTGCCCGTTCTTTCGAGAAGGCAACGAAGCAATTTTCCGGGCAAGCTCCACCGCGTCAATCCCAGATAGATTGCCGCCTCTGAAGAAGGGATCCTTCGTCACCTCGGCCGCCACCCAGTCCGGTAGCGTTAAACTTTTCAGTTCTTCCAGGGTCGCTTTCTCGACCTCGCACAATATCAAACCCTCCAGTTCGCCCTCAAACACGTCGATTGCAAATGCGGTTTCTCTGACATTGAGGCGATGCCGTCGCTTGCGAAGGGCTCTGCCCGGCAACTTTGACAGCAACTCGTACTCGTTTGCGTTCAGGTACACGTTGACTACCGGGCTGGATGTGAAGCTATCCGACGGATACTTTTTACATAGCTTGAACTCGGTCGAAGACCCATCGCCGTGTGCAATCGCGCGAAGTCGAAGTCGTGTCCCTTCAACGTACAGGTCATTGATCAATCGAGACGGGATCGAAGACAGGTCTGGACATCGGTCAACCAAAAATCGGCGCTCATTTTCCAGCTGAGCGTACTTTGGAACATCATTCATGATTGGAAGCTCCGCCTGAACTGGACTCTGCTCGCTATTTGGATTTGATAGCTCGTCTCGGTGACCGCCGTTAGCCGCTGACACCATAGCGCAGATTGCGACGATCCTTGCATGACAGGTCAAGGGCTCATGCGTCGCCCCTTTTGATAACCGTGCAACAGCCGATAGCACACTGGGCGGCGGCAAGATCTACCGAATTTTGAAAAGGAACCGGCGCAGAGCTTCGCCAATATAGCCACGGTAAGGCTCGAACTCCTTCGTGGTTGTCATTCTAACGACGCGCCTGAAATTGAAGGCAAACTCTATGGGACGGAGAACCCGAGCGATTTCGAAGACGTGCTCTTGTCGTTCCAAGCTTTCAAGGCCCAGCCAGGCCTCGAAATACGCGTGCTTGAGACCAGTATAGACCGGCGAACCAACATCCATCCCATGATTTCGCGCGGCACTGTCCAGAAAACCAACCAAGGAGAAGAACGGATGGGTGATGACCGCATCGCCCCAGTCGTTAATTAGGAAGCCCTGTGTATTAGAGAGGACGTTGTTGTCGTGAAAATCGCAATGTTCAAGCGTTTCCGGAATTTTGAATTCAGCCAAGGCGCGGCATAGTCGGCGAACGTCGTCTCCGCTCCGTTGCAACTGCTTGATCTCGGCAGTTTCCAGACCTTCGCGCCCCAGCAGACCTTCGTCATGAACCAGCTCATCATAAAGACTGGGAAAGACAGCCATGCGCCAGTCGTCAATTCCCAACGCGAGAAGCGCATCTACATTAGAAGCTATGGCGCTGTGAATGCGGGCATATTGGCCGATGACTATGCCGACGAGTTGCTGATCATAGGATTCTTTGAGCTTGACACGTAGTGGCTCACCACCATCAGGCATAAGAAATGCGTCAATGGCCTGGTTCCGGGCAAGGACCGGGAGAATGGCGGCTGGGAAGCGTTCGGCCAGATGCTCCATCAATGCCGCCTCGCGTGCGTAAGCGGGCGCACTCCATTTCAGGTAGATGTTTCCCCGACTGGTGGCGAAACGGTAGATCTTTGACCATGGTACGGCACGGATAAGTTCCGGCCCGTTAAATACCTGATAGTTCTGAGCCGTGAGCCAGCCTTCCGCCCAATTAATCACTGCATCCATGGCGCTCTAGTGCTCTTAAGGCCGCCGCTGGCGGGCGTGCACGACGGTCAGAATTTCGATATCGCGCCCGAAACCGACGCAGTAGGGAATATCTGCCAGCCACACCCCACTCTCGACAGCAAGTACAGTCAATCCCACAGCTGCAAGCACTCCATCTTTCATTCGAACAAACATCGCCGGACAAGCAGGATCGTAAGATGCTCTAACAGTTTTCAATATGGTTTTCGATCTGAGCGTCCTTCATTTGCCGAGCGCCTTGCTACCCGCTGCGCTGGAGCGGCACCCTCTCATAGCGGATTCTAAAATGCAGCGCTGCGTTCATAAATTAGCCGGGTGTAAGGTATCGAGCCCTCCACCCGCTCGGATGCCGAAATCGCGAACTTGTCGCCAGGCACCACCGGGAAAAAGCGGTCGCCGCCGAACGTGGCGTCCAACACCGTAAGATGAATTCGATTGGCCAGAGGGAGGAAGAGTTCATAAATCTCCTGACCACCACCGACGAAAATCTCTGAACCCGGCAATTCCGATGCCAGTGAAAGAGCCTCGTTAGTCGACGTAGCCGAGTGCACGGCGGAAGTCTGGGGAGCAATCGAGCGAGACAGTACGATGCAATGCCGACCGGAAAGTGGACGAGGTAGCGATAGGTAGGTCATACGTCCCATGATCACTGCATTCCCCATCGTCAGTGCCCTGAAAACCTTCTGTTCACCTGGAATGCGCCACGGAATATCGTTGCCTCTGCCGATGGCACGGCTGGCGTCCATGGCCGCTATCAGGACAATCGGTTTCAAGGCTGTTCCCTTCTAAGTCGGCGGACAGTCTCTAGGATATCGTGGCAAATGCCCTTGAATTGTGTTCTTCTCACCATTGGAATTCCAGCGTTTATGCAATTTATCTTGAGCCTTTGCGGTCAAGCCCTTTACCAGATCATCTTGCGCAAAAGCTGGATGACATCTGAAACACTCGGCCCCTTTATGGGAGGTGGATCTGGCCGCTCGCAGAATTCGCGCCACACGAACAAGGTCATTTCGGCACCGTCCGTAGCCGTTTCCCCAGGCCCGTCCGCGAATGTTTCGAGGAGCCGATAACGCGCATCATTCCAGAATAATTCCTCGACCCAATGGTATATTGGGATCACATGAAAGTGGATCGGATATCCGGGAGTATGCCCATACCGCTCGATGTACACCCGCTCGCAAGCCAGACCTGATCTCAACGCATTCTGAGCTTTGGCAAGCAACGGTCCGAGTTCAGCTAGAGCCTCACTGGAAAGCTCGCTTAGGTCATTGGTGAATTTCTTAGAGCTGATCATGAGATAGCCAGGCAAAGCCGAATTGATACGATGGTTCACCAACCATCCGTCAGTTTCGGCGATATGGAAGCATTCCGGGATATCGTGAATTTTGTTCATGCCAAACGCTAGCAACTTTTGCATTGGAGGCAATGGCCGCAGCTCGCGTATTCCCGCCACCACTTCAATCGCCTCTCGGCGCTAAACGCTCAATCGAATGCTGATAGAAAGGGAAAGCCTGAGATTGCCGATGAAGCGGCGTTCTCCCGCATAAGATAGCCGCAATGCCTGTCGCATACGATTTCTGTGATCATCACCCACATCTACAGCCGATCCCACATAACATGATAAAGGTCTTATCAATGGCGCAAGCAGTCTGGCCTCATGAGCCGAAGGCGGCCTTCGCTCAGTGAAACTTCCGATTCTTCAGCTTGAGAACAGCGATGTGAGGATAACCTATTGTCCATAGGAATAGCGGATTCAGAGAAGATGCAGTTCTCAGTTGCCCTCGCTGGAACCCGGGACATCGCATCATGGATGGCGTTGGCTGAACAGGTTACTCCCTTGTTTGGTCCGATGCCTGATTTTGGAGCCGTCCTGGAACGAAAGATATTGCGGAAGCAGGCTTTCTGCGCTCGACGCACAGCAGGCACAGCAATTGCGGGCGGGATGTTGATTGGCGGAGCCGGAACCGAGTTCTGGATACGTTGGTTAGCTGTTTCCTCTGAACATTGGCGGCACGGCATCGGCAGAACTCTTGTGAAAACCGCGATTACCAAGGCCCTTGCCAATTCCGTCATCTATGTCGATACCTTTGCTGAAGGTAGCGCCGGAGCTGAGGCAGCGGCAGGGCTTTATAGGAGCTGCTGCTTCAAGCCGACCGAAATTTGGACAAGGGATGGCGTAACCCGTCAGCGATATGCGCGAAAACCCGCTGAGCTGCTGTAGTTCCGTGGTCCTTTATCGTACGTACGTCAAGGCTTTGGACATCTGTAAGCCCGAAGCAGCTGCTAAGCTGTCGCGATACGTTCCATCAAATCGAATTGTGGCAAGCCGTATCGACGCACCTCCCGCCAAACAACAAAACCAAGCTTCTGATATATTGACCGCGCCTTTTCGTTGACACTGGAAACATTGAGACCAGCCGGGCGCTCCTCGTCAATCCCGATAGCCTGCAGCGCCTGATAAGCGAGCGCGATGCCAAGACCTTGACCTTGATGCTTTGGATCAATTGCGATCTGTTCAAGCCAGGTCAGTTTCGGTTCGCGTTCGATCCGGCAGTAGCCCAGAATACGCGACGTGTCCTTGACGATCCAAAGCTCTTGGTTATCCTCCGAAAGAACGTGCTTCATTTCGGTTACGCTATAGGTCCGAAACGCCACATCCGACGCGAAGGCGGCATTGTGGAGACGGGCGACATCGTCCGCCACATGGGGCGGGTGGTCGCTGCGTTCGATAACCAGTCCATCCGGCAAGGCGAGAGCTAGGTGCTTCAGTGCCGAACAGCCCATGGTGATCTCGGACTCGATATGCGAAAAACCGAGTCCCTCCAGAAATGCGATGCCATCACCCCGGTCGCTGGCCGCCAATGTCTGGAACAAGATGGCGTCGCCAACGGCATTAAGCGCCAACAGCTCTCTCAAAAGAGCTGTGGCAATTCCCTGTCTCCGCATCGAAGGGTCAACCACCAGCTTGAAGAAACGAACGCTATGACTGCCTTGATCTCGTAACGAGGACTCTGCCAACCCGACAAGCTGATCGTCTTGTACAGCAACCCGGAAATCTTGCCCGCCCCGGTTATGGGGACGCTGCATGAAGCTCGCCCATTGGGCGGATGTGATCGGCCCGATATTCGCATCTCGCGCGGATGCCGCCTCGTACAGACGAACAACTGCCTCGGTGTCGTCAGCTCGAAGAGCACGTATCAGAAAACTCGCCATCCAGTAAGGGTGCTCCAATCATCACATTGTCATTCTAGTGCCGAATGAGAGCCGGAAGATCGCGAAGAGAGTGGCAAACATAGGTCGGCTTAGGAAGGTCTGCGGGCCACATATTGATGTCCCCGAAATACACGGCCCTCATTCCAGCATTCAGAGCCCCCATCACATCGGCTGTTGGATTATCTCCAACGAACACGCATTCCGCAGGAACTACGCCCAGCTTTTCAGCAGCCATCTCGAAAATCTGATGGTCAGGTTTCCGAATGCCCACTTCGCCAGATATGAGGGCAAACTCAATTAGGTCCGCGAGACCCGTCAGATCGATCTTCTTCCTTTGAACGATCCCTTCCCCATTGCTGATGATCGCACAAGGCAATCCGATTTCCCGAAGACCTTGAAGAACCTCGCATGCCTCTTCCATGGGACGCACCATCTCGGGATATCGCAAACGAAAATGGTCCAGGAGCGGACTGGACACCTCAGAAGGTAAGCCGAAGGACGCCACAAGAGGCGGATAGAGATCGGATTTTTTGACGAGACCTTCTTCTTCCAGTTTGAAGTAGCGTGCGGCATACTGCTCCTCAGAAATGGCGTCACCGAACCTGCGAGCGACCAGCTCCCTGTACTGGACCTTCAAGAATTCGGCGGCCGATGACCGCCGGTCCACCAGCGTTTCGTCGAGGTCGAACAGGACGGCCTTAATCATTTCGGTCCCCTGGAATATGCATGCACTCGCTTCACATAGCCTCTGCTCATGACAGCTCCGTCAGCCAATGCTGTAAATCCGCGACAAACCTGTTGTGATCAGTCTTTATTTTTGAAGGCTCTGACTGCAGAGTTGGATTTGTAAACGCCGAAATGGAGTTGCACAGTTAAATGCAGCGATTGATTGTGACCGGTCCGAATGGAGCCGGTAAAAGCTATCTCGCCGCGCAATTGGCGACAGCAAGAGAAGTGCCAGTCATCTCCTTTGACGCCATGAAGCTAACCACGAACTGGAAGCAGCGGTCCAGAGATGAAATCAACGCAGAGCTGCGTCGTATCGTCCAGACGGATCGATGGGTTTTAGAAGGTGGTCCCAGCCTCCTCCCCTAAGCGATCCAGCGTGCTGATGGCGTTGTATGGTTAGATCCCGCCATATGGCTAAGGGCCTGGCGTTTGGGGTTGAGACCATTGCGCCATCTGGGAAAAACTCGGCCTGAATTGCCCGAAGGCAACGTCGATTGGCCTTTGGAACAATACAAGTTCGCAATTCGCAGCCTCCGAAATCATACCAAGTTCCGACGTTCGATTTCTGCGCAGCTTTCCAACGCTCAGGGCGTTCGGGTTTGGCATGTTCGAAATACTCGTGACATCGGCCCGGTAATTGACGAATGGCGCTATGCCGCTCCTTAGAATGAAACCGGCATCGCGTCGTTGCGTGTCAGGAGCCCTCCAGTATTTTGAATAGTTTGCTCAAGTCAGTTTCAATTGGGGGAAGCACGGGCCATGCATTCAGACCGTCCTCCGCGAAGCGCGGAAGAAAATGAAAATGTAGGTGGTCAATGGACTGCTCCGCCGACTTTCCGTTTGCATTCAGTAGATTGAACCCTGTTGCCCCGAGTCGCTCGCCGTACAGCATGAACATGAACTGTACCGACCCGAAAAAGTCCTGACCTAGTTCCGGCGGGCAATCCCGGAGGTCACGGTAATGCGCCTTGCTGGCGATTAAGGTATGGCCATAGACATCAGGCTTGATGGGGAAAAAGCAGATAAAATTCGGGGATTCGTGCACGACGTAAGCCGGAGACTGCTTTCCGGAAATTCGACAAAAGATGCAATCGTTATGCAGCCTCAAAGTTGGCTCCTTTGGTCGAGCAAATCCCTGACAGGCGCATCCCTCCAGACCTGCACCTCAATGTATCACTCGAATTCGCGCGGGTGATAATCAGCATAAGCAGCGTCCTCGGCATTGTCCGGCGGAATGCCATTCTACGGAAACATCGTCCACGTTTCCCATTGCTGTATCAATTGGAGGATTATGGAATTTAGGATCTCTGGCTTTTCCCTAGGCTGCCGCAAAAGTCAGTCTCGAAGCGCCGTCTTCTGCGGCAGATGAATCCTGGCACCTCCACGATTTTCTTGCCCCATTCGCAAGTAATGCGAGTTGCTCCGTTGCAAGTCCAGTGGCAAGGCTCTAAAGGTGCCCGCGAAACTGGAAGGTTTTTCCTCTCGTAGGCTCCTTGAAACAGGATCGCGCTAATGAAGCTGGTGACCGGTAACTCCAACCGCGCCCTCTCACGAGCCATTGCAAGCTACCTAGAACTTCCCCTCGCAGACTGTACGGTCAAGCGCTTCGCCGACCAGGAAATCTACGTTGAAATCCATGAGAATGTGCGTGGTGAGGACGTGTTCATTCTCCAGTCAACGAGTTCACCCGCCGACGGCAATCTGATGGAGTTGCTGATCCTGACAGATGCGCTGCGCCGCTCATCGGCCCGCCGGATCACTGCCGTGATCCCTTATTTCGGCTATGCCCGGCAAGATCGCCGCGTCATCGGCCGCACTCCGATCTCAGCCAAGCTCGTAGCCAATCTGATTACCGGCGCGGGTGTTCACCGCGTCATGACGGTCGATCTCCATACCGACCAGATTCAGGGCTTTTTCGATATTCCGACCGATAATCTCTATTCAGCGCCAGTAATTACCCGCGATATTGAAGAGCACTACGACACCAAGAACTTGATGATCATCTCGCCCGACGTGGGCGGCGTGGCCCGGGCTCGCGCCATTGCCAAACGCATTGGTGCCGATCTTGCCATCGTCGATAAACGGCGACCCCGCGCAGGAGTGTCGGAAGTGATGAACATCATTGGCGATGTATCTGGGAAAAGTTGTCTTCTGATCGACGATATCGTGGATAGCGGTGGCACGCTGATCAATGCAGCCGAAGCCCTGCTGGAAGCCGGTGCAAAGGAGGTTTCCGCTTATATCACCCATGGTGTACTGTCCGACGGTGCCTGCGGACGCATTGGAGCCAGCAATCTCAAGGAACTGGTGGTGACTGATTCTATTGAAGAAACCGACGCTCACCGTCAGACCGCCAATATCCGACGCGTCACTATCGCGCCGCTGATCGGCGAAGCCCTCGTCCGCACCTCCAAGGAGCAAAGCGTCTCAAGCCTTTTCTACTGATCCGGCTCATGGAGCAATACTAACCGCAAGCCAGATCACAATCGTTGTCCTGATTTCCGTGACATCGCAGAATAGGCTGTTTCGCGACAACCGGACTGGTCGCTCTTGGCGCGTTCCAGCCGATGGCCCAAGCCCCTGTATGCTCATTGCGGGTATGCAGCCGTCCATCAACAATCCGAAAGACAAACTGGCTGTGTTTAGCATACGCATGAGAATGGGGCCCAAACCGATACCGATGCCCCCACGCGGAGGGCAGCCAAACCTGGGAGACGCCTGGCGATCCGTTTTCACCACCCAGACACGCGGGGAAATGGTTCCTGCGACACTAGTGAACAGGAGCAATCACGGGAGCGGCCGCTTGCGTCGCGCCAGCACGATCACCACAATGCCGACAATGGCGACCAGAGCTCCCCGATAAATCCAGGGCGCCTGATCGATCATGAAGCTCTCGGCCGGATATGGAAAATACCCGCTCCCCTGACCCATCCAGACGAGACCGATCAGAACGAGCAGTCCTCCTAAACCATATGCAAGCTTCACCATAGCGATCTCCTTGTTCCAGACTGGCGAGCAGAAAAAGCAGCGACAATTTCAATGAATGCGACGGTTGGGGATTCCGCCAGCAACAGCAGACCCCCTCCTCGCCTGCAAAAGGGTCGGGACAGCCGAAGCCAAGTGGCCTGGTGCCTTAACCCGGGACGCTCACTTGCCAGCTATCTACATCCCCAATCCCAGCCCTTTGTTAAGGGTGCGCTTTAACTCGTATTGACGTGATAGCTCGGCCCTCCGGGCTCGATCGGCTATACGAGCGACAGCCTCGATACGATCGAGCTTGTCGGTGACCTCTGGCCCGAGCCGCAGGCTCTCTTTCTTCAACGCGCGCGGATCGGAACTGCCGAACCGTTGCTCAAGCGCCTGGACGATCGTCTTCGCCTCATCGAGAGCCTGCTTTCCTTCCGGCGTGCCCGATAGCTGTTCGAGGAATTTAGACTTCTCTGCCTGAGGCAATCCATCGAGCTGCTTGAGGAGGGCTTCGCTGATTGGGGTAAGCCCAGGAATCTCGACGACATCGCGCTTTTCGCGGCTCCAGACCTCGGATTGGCGTTCAGCCTCCAGCCGCCGTTCCCAGACCTGACCTGCCGATGCTACATGATTGCCGAGCGCTCTGGCATAGTGACGTGCAGCGTTACGCTCCTTGTTGTCACCAAGAAGCCCGGACTTGCCATGCAGTTCCCCGAACCGCTGGGGCCGCTCGGCGACCGATTTCGCCAACACCTGAGCGTCCATGCCCTTATCGACGATGGCCAGGCTAAACCGCGCGGCAACACCGTCCGGATCCACATAGACACTTCGACCAACGGAGCGCACCGCGTCCATGGCACGCTCGAAGTCAGGACGCGCTTTCTCGCGAGCTACGTCCTCAACACTGCGGGAATGGTTCGTCAGCGCCGGCACAAGCGGTTCGACCGTCTCGACTGGCCTGTCGATCCGCTGTTCATCCCGATCATGCAAGGGGCTGACAGCAATCTCGCTGCGAACGCCAAACTCTTCGGCAAGGCCCCGCCGCTCGGCAAAGGCACCGATATAATCGAGCGTCGTTTCCTTCGCGCCAGATCGGCTCAAGCTGGCGCTGAGCACCTTCATATCCTTGAGGTCATCGCGTCCGGCATAAAGCTGGACACTGTCGCGATGGCGCGTCATCGCCACGTAGGTCAAATGCCGATCCATGGTGGCCGACGCCATCACAAAAGCTCGATCGACGGTCGCTCCCTGCGACTTATGAATCGTCGTCGCATAACCATGGTCAAAGGCTTGGTAACTATTGACCGGTATGGAAATGACACGGGCACCGTTCCGCCCGTCGCCAGAGCCGTCGAGACGTAGTTGTAGTGCGTCCGCCTCGACGGCCTGCACCGTTCCAAGCATGCCGTTCTTCACACCGAGATCGCGGTTGTTCTCCAACAATACGATCCGATCGCCTGGCGCGAATGAACGTTTGCCGTCATTGGTCTGATAGACAAATTCGCGGCCAAGCTCGCCCTGGGCATCCTCTCCTCGCGCCAACCGGCCTCGCTCCTGAAGCGACACGCGGATATCCGCATTGATCGCTCGAACATCGACGCGGCGATGCGCCAGTGCGATCCGCGATCCCGGACGCTGTTCCAGATCGGAGAGATAATCGCGGACCAGTTCTGCTCGTGCCGCCTCTCGCGTTTCGCCAAAGTTCACGGCACAGCGATCGGCATAGGCAGCAAGCCCCTCACCCGTTCGATGTGTCGCAAACGCAATCGACGCCTCCCGCTGCCAGCCCTCGCTCTGCCTGCGGATTTCCGAAAGCTCGACCGCCCCCACACGCTCGGCAATCGCCCGGAACGGAGATCCCGCTCCGATCGCTTGCAGCTGCTCATGATCGCCAACAAGGACCAGCTTGGCACCCCGTGCTTCGGCCTCGCTGACGAAGCGTGCGAGCTGCCGGCTTCCGATCATTCCGGCTTCGTCGATAACGAGAACATCGCCCTTGCCAAGCTGCCCCCTTCCCGACTGCCAGCCATATTCCCAGGACGCCAAAGTGCGCGATGCAATACCGGAGGATTCCTCCAACCCCTCTGCCGCCTTGCCGGCAAGGGCCGCACCATGAACATGGTAGCCCTGCCTCTCCCAGGCATCGCATGCAGCCGCCAGCATGGTGGACTTGCCAGCACCGGCAAAGCCGATCACCACCGCAATCTGTCCAAGGCCGGTAATATGCTGAACTGCAGCGCGTTGCTCCTGGCTCAAACCGGAACGCTCTATCGCCCGCTCGCGATCGGCCAGCAGCATCTCTCCGCGCTCAACCTTCCCGGAGAGCGAGGCAATGGTCCTCGCCCTGATGGCATCGTCCTGCCGACCCAATGCCTGATCGACATGATGTCGGTTGACACCATGGCTGAAGGAGCCTTCCATCCGCTCAGCACTCACGACCATGGCCTGCTCGATCTCCAACATCTCCCGCGTCGAATATCGCGCCAACTCGCCATTCTGCTCCGGCCGCAACTCGACCAATGCCGACGACGCCATGACGGAAGCAAAGGCATTCTGGAAACCTTTGATATCGTCGATATAGCGATGCAGCGCCCGCGCCACATCGTGTCGATCGAACACACTCTTCTCAGCCGTAATGATCGCCAGAACCTGCTCGGGCTTCTCACGGATCAGTTCGGCATTGCGCCGGGCCGCCTTCTCATCGAGCCGCACCCGTGACACCTCCAAACCACGCCGATCCATCTGCGATGCATAGACGCCCATATGCTCGGTCGGTTCGATCTCAAGCCCACGTTCCTGATGCGATCGATGATCGATCCGCACATCAAGTCCGGCCCGCACCAGATGACGATTGGCGTGGCTCTCCCAGGCCTGACGGATATCCCGAAGCTGCATGTGTGACGTCGGCTGATCATGGTTCAGCAGCCACTTGTTCTCCCGCTCGATCATCGTCTTTTCGCCAAGCCCATCCGGCCCGACTGTCCGCGTCGTCATCAGTACGTGGGCGTGGAAGTTGCGGATATCACTCTCGCCCTGCGGCTGATGAATGGCAAAGTCCACCGCCGCACCATAGCGGTTTGCAAGCTCGCGGGCAAAGTCTCGCGTCAACGAAAGCCGCTCACCCGAACTCAGCTCATGGGGAAGTGCTAGTTCGAACTCCCGCGCCACCCGCGCATCGCTGCGTTTCTCCGCGTGCTCGACCGCATTCCATAGCGCTGAGCGATCAAGAGCCCAGTCCGCCTGCGCACCATCAGGCAAAACGATCTCGCTATGCTCTACACCGCGCTTGCGGGTAAAATCATGCGTAAGCCCATCACGCTCATTGGTCAGCTTTACCGCAGCACGATAGGCAGCCGATGCCACGGCGCTGCGACCGCCGCTGCGGGCTATCGGCTTCATGCTGAAGTGATAGATTGCCAAATGAGAGATTTCCGAATTGAAACGGCCAATCGATGATAACAAGCATTGAGTTGCGCAGCAACTCGTAAGTGCGCCCTTAGAATTCTGTTCGCTTCGCTCACGCCACTCCGGGATCAGGCAAGACGCACCATCCCCCATATATTCAGGCCCCCATATATTCAGGGTTGTTGCAGACGCAACGCCGTGTAGTCTCGTGAGCCGGAAAGCAACGCGTCGATGCAGCGGCAATTCCCGTTCTTCCTCAAAGCAGTGTGACAGACACCCGACATGAAGGAATAGCAATGGCACGTAAAACCCTGGAACAACGCATCGCCGAACTGGAGGTTCGCAAGAAGACGCTGCAGGCGCGTCTTGGCAAACGGGAGCGCGCGGAAGACACGCGGCGCAAGGTGCTGCTCGGCGCGCTCGTGCTCCATCGGCTGGAGAATTCCAACGATGCCGACTTCACCCGACGACTGGGTGATTGGTTGCGCAGGGAGCTGCCCGGTTTCCTCACTCGCGATGGTGACAAAGCCCTGTTCGACGACATCCTCAAGCCGGCCTCCCCGCCGGAGACAATTGGCAACGAGAAATGACGTTTACCCGGCTGCTGAAACGGAGCGTCAAGGCACCGGTCATGGCCGTCGCAGGTGCGATCATCGGCATTCTTTTTGCCGGACTGATCGTGCTTGCCAACGGTCTCATCCATCTGGTTGCCGGGATTGATCATGGGGCGGCGAGCCAGCTCCTCGTTGCCGTCGTCAAGTATCTGCCGCTCCTATTCGGCGTCGGAGGTTTCTTTTCGGCCTTCATGACCGATGCTCTGATCCCTGCCGTGTTCGGCTCTGCCCGCTGGGCCACGACGAAAGAGTTGCAGACGCTCTCAGCTACCAATAACGGCCTGCTGATCGGCCGGGATCCGGTGACGAACAAGCTGCTGCGCTATGACGGACCTGCGCATCTGCTGACCATGGCACCGACACGAACCGGCAAGGGCGTCGGCACCATCATTCCCAATTTACTGACCGCCGAGCGTTCGGTGATCTGCATCGATCCGAAGGGTGAGAATACCAAGGTCACCGGTCGCGCTCGAGCCCAATTCGGGCCCGTCCATATCCTCGATCCATTCGGCGCGACGGCACAACGATCCGCCGCCTTCAACCCTCTCGATACGCTCGATCCGAATGGCCTCGACGTCGCCGAAGACGCAAGCATGCTTGCCGACGCCCTCGTCTTCGATGAACCCGGCATGGCGGGGGAAGCGCATTGGAACGAGGAGGCCAAAGCGCTCATTGCCGGGCTGATCCTCGCGATCGCCGTTGCGGAATCTCCGGAGCGCCGACACCTGGGAACACTACGCGAATATCTGACGTTTCCGCCAGAACGGTTCGCCACGCTGCTCGCCGTCATGCAGGAGATGGAAGAGGCGAGCGGTCTGATTGCCCGCGCCGCCAATCGCCATCTCGGCAAGTCCGATCGGGAGGCGGCCGGCGTGCTCTCGGCTGCCCAACGTCACACCCATTTCCTCGACAGTCCGCGCATGATGGTCGCGCTCGGCCGATCGGATTTCCGCTTCGCTGATCTCAAGCGCGACAACGCGACGGTGTTCCTGGTCTTACCGCCGGATCGCCTTTCCACCTATTCGCGATGGCTGCGGTTGCTGGTCACCCAAAGCCTCACCGATATGGCGCGTGATCCAGCCTCCCCTGCCCGGCCCGTGCTCTACCTGCTCGACGAATTTGCGGCTCTCGGCCATCTCGCTCCTGTCGAACGCGCCATGGGTTTGATGGCTGGCTATGGCGTTCAGCTCTGGCCGATCCTCCAGGACATCCATCAGCTGCGCGCCACCTATGGCAAACGGGCTGGCACCTTCCTGTCCAACGCCGCTGTCCTCCAGGTGTTCGGGGTCAACGATATCGAAACCGCCGAGCTTATCGCCCGGTCGATTGGCAAAACGGACGCTCAATACATCACCCGGTCGTGGAGCGAGGGAAAGAAGTCCACATCGGAACACATCTCCGCGCGTGATCTCATCAACGCTGATGAGATCATGCGCCTACCCGACGACGGGATGATTGTGCTGAGACAGGGGCAGCGCCCAGCGTGGACCAGGAAGTTGCGGTACTATGCCGATGCGGAATTTGAGGGGACGTTCGATCCGGCGTGAGCGGTCTCCGGCAGGTCGAAAACCCATCACGGGCAGATTCGTAAGACCTCCTACAAGCCACCGTCGTGATCGAAGTCACCGGTCCTAAGCTTCGCGTTGAGCAGCAACCGATCTTATGGGGAACATGTCTTCCCCATAATGGTGAAGGCGCGTGTGGTGGCGTCGGCAGAGCCAACGAACTTGCAATGGGTGTTCGTACCGGTCGTGATGGGCGTCGACTGCTTCGATGCCGCAGACCTCGCAGGTTTGCTTTTCCAGTTCGCCTGTCTTCAGCGCTCGCTGCACCGCCAAATGGGCGTCGTATTTTGCAGGGTTTGCTCGGCGCCAGTCCGCCTGTCGCGTCTCGCTCTCGATAATGATGTTGGCCCGGTCATGTTGTTTCGTGCATACATTCTTGAAGGCAATGTCCGCGGCGGTTTATGCAGGACCCCGAAGCACTTGCGCTCGACAATCTCCAATCGAAAGAGAGTTTGCCTCAGCACCGGACCGACCGCGTCGCCATTCGTAGTGAAAACGTCGAGGTGTCGGTACCGGTGCTTCAGGAGCTTGACCTCTCGATGCGTCTCACGCGCACGCCAAACCAATCATCACCTTCAGAAATAAATTCAATACCGGCCTCTTCCAATACCGTACGCAGATGATCAATGGTTGATTGTTTCAGCTCTTCGCCCCGTTCGAGGCGAACAAGCGTATTGGTGGAAACCCCTGCCCGCTTGGCAAACTCCACAATACCCCAATCCAGAGCCGCTCGCGCCATACGGAATTGAACCGCCAACATTTAAAATCGCCATTTTTTGGCGAAACTTATTGCTCCGCCAAGTTTTCCGGTTACAATCGAGAATCTGCTCAACTGGCAGACGGCCAAGCGGGGCGTTCGTACCGCCCTGCCTGACCTAACCACAACCTAGCTATCTGGAGCTTGGATCATGGCTGATTCTGAGAATAGCAGAACTTTGCCTGCAATTTCGCGTGGAAATGAAAAACCTGAGCACGGGACGTGCGAAGGCCTACCTCCAATCATCGATCGCCGAAACCTGCTTTCAGTCGCCACACGCCTCCTGCGCGCATTGATCGCGGAAACCCCGCAGCGAAAGGCGAGTGGTCCTACGCCCGTCAGAGAAATGTGGCCTCGATGGTACGAGTACCATCAGGAGCACATGAGGGTCATCCGTCTTAGAGAAAAGCTGCAGGCGGAATTGCTCGAAGAGGCCGGCGATCTTCCCGTCGTTATGCTTCCGAATGTCGGAAAGGATGGCGTCGTCGAGGTCCGCTCTTTTGCCGACCTCAATCGAATGGCCCCTCAGCTCGATGCAGATCACCTGTCTCAGGCGCGAGCCGAGCTTCGTCGGCGCCGGAAACGATGGAAGGAAGTCGATCGGCGCCTGGGATACAGTGCAATCGTCGCTCGAGAACAAGAAATGGCGGAACGGGCTGGGATATCCGGACGCGTCATGTGGATTACACGGCCCTCCTCGCTGATCGAAGTCACCGCAAAGCTCCACTGCCTGATCGTCACGCACGATGCCAGTCTGAAGCTTGTGGATGCCCCGTGGCCCGAACTACGGACAATGCTGAAGGATCTCATCCGCATTTTGGAGAAGTGCGGGCCGAAATCATGCAATGGATTTGCATACCCTGGAAAAAAAGCGGGCGTACTCGGCATTCTAAATTTGGCGATGCAGTACCAAGACGCAGCCAACAAGCTTGGCGAGGGCTCGTCCAAGCCCAACCAGGCACCACGGCGTCTTCTGGCGCTCCATGCGATGGAGCTTTATCTGAATGCATTCTTGCTCGCCAAAGGCGTGGACCACGCAACGATCCGCGGTTTTCGGCACGACCTCGGCGAGCGGGTGCGTATAGCGTCTGAAGCTGGCCTTGTTCTACGCAAACGTACGATGGCGCATCTGGCAACGCTCTCCGCTAGTAATGAGTGTCACGTCATCAGCTATGCCCCAGAGCTCACGTCCACGCTGTCACAGGTGAACCGAGTGATGGCGACTCTCGATGAACTCTCGCGGAAGGTGCGAAAGGTGTTGCGGGCATCGTCATGATTACGCCTTACCTGGGCAGGGCTGGCGAGCGTACCTCAAGTCCTCAATATTTGGCTTACTCTTGAGATCCCATCAGGGGTGAGTAGGGGCCTGCACCGTGGCAGAGTGAGGTCGCTTCTAGAAAACTCTCTGGAGGGATCTGAATCGATGCCCCACTTTATATTCATTTTTAGATGAATGACATCAGGCCCCGCAGTTGACAAAATTTCTTGATTTTTCAATTTGGCAGCATACGCGAGCCTTCCGGCCCCGGAAAGCTGTGGGCCGTCGAAACTTAAGCCTTGATTGGCGCCACGGCTCTCAAATCGGATCGCCTCTACTTGAAATTTCGGCCATATGGCATAATATGCCATATGGTGATAGAAGAGCACTTGGACATAAGCTGACCGGAGAATCGAAAATGCCGACACGAAACGTTGTCCTCACCGACCACCACGAAGCAGTGATAGACAAGTTGGTAAAGTCAGGCCGCTATCAGAACGCCAGTGAGGTTCTGCGCGACGGCTTGCGGCTGGTCGAGCAGCGCGATGCCCTTGACGTCGCCAAGCTGGAAGCTTTGCGCGAAGCGGCTCGCGTTGGGTTCTTGGATATCGAGGGCGGCCGCTTCGCCAATGTGAATGACGACGAACTCGAAGGGTTTATCAGTGGGCTCGGACGGCAAGCCGGCCAGCGCGTCAAGAATATGTCCCGATAACCATGCCGTCATTCCGTATTTCCACGTCGGCGCAAGCCGACATCCTCGATATGCTTGCCTGGACGCAGGACAAATTCGGAGAACTCGCGCGTCTTAGATACGAGCGGCTTTTGGTGACCGCAATGCGGGACATTGCTGCTGAACCCCAACGCGTCGGAATTGTCGAGCGACCCGAACTGGGCGATCATGTTTGCAGCTACCATCTGCGGCACAGCCGAGAACGTGCGAGGCATGAGAGCGGCATAGTTCGTCAGCCGCGCCATTTACTTCTTTTCCGATTTGCCCATGCCGACCTCGTAGGCATTGGTCGGGTGTTGCACGACTCGATGGAGGTCGAGCAGCATTTGCCAGCAAATTACGGCGATGAATAAGAGCAGCGCTATTCTAGAGAATCGACCGCTAGGTTAGCAGGTCCTTCTCGTCCATTGACGGAAGACCAACGTGGCTTTGTAATATGTGAAGGGCAGACGGTTGAGCGTAAGGGCTTTTCTTTGGGCGAGTGTCCGGAGATTACCGGAAATCCTGTCCGGACTTTTCCGAAACCCGCAAACCTCACCAATATCCGCGGTTCTCGGCACGATCTCGGCGAGCGGACGCGTATGGCGTTTGAAGCTGGCCTTGTCCTGCGCAAGCGTACGATGGCGCATCTGGCAACGCTCTCCACAAGCAACGAGTATCACGTCGTCAGCTATACCCCAGAGCTCATGTCCACGCTGTCACAGGTGAACCGAGTGATGGCGACTGTCGATGAACTCTCGCGGAAGGTGCGAAAGGCGTTGCGGCCAACAGCACATCGAACTCCTCCGGATTGAAAGACACGTCGTTGAGATATTCTTAAAGCTCCTGCGAAAAAAGCGAACGGCGCCGAACTCTAATGCAAGCAATCTGCATATTTTGCCAGGGACACATCACCCATCGCGACTGTGACCCAACAGAGTGCATCCAGCCTCAACCTCGTCATCGCAGCGATCGCTTGCAGCAACCCCACCAAAATGACCGACACTGTCCAACGCACAGTGTCTGAGGTCGTTGCAGGCGCGATTCACACGATAGCTTCTGCTATTCCTCGCCCTCTCGCAAATCTGCTTCATAGTCCTGCCCGCCGTAATAGACCCCAAGAATATTCACCGTGCCGACCGCCACCTCGAACAATATCGTTACGCGCCTACGAAATCCAAGTGTCCGCAAACCCGGTCGAAGATCGTCGCGGCGCGTTCCTCTCTGTGGGAAAGTTTGCAAGCCCTCGCAATGTTCTACGATGGAATCAACATATCGTGCCGCCACATTCGGCGACGCCACCGCCCCGATGTGGGTTTCCAGCTCATCAAGCTGTTGCAGGGCTTCCGGCGCGAAGTAAACCCTGTGCATCACGCTGAGGCGGACCGCTTGCGCTTGTTCGCAAGATGTTGACGCACCTGATCCACGCTCAGCGCCCGGGTCGGATCGGCCTTCAGTTCGTCATAGGCGGCAACTCCTTCGGTGCGCAGCCAATGCTCAAGAGCCTTGTCGCGCGCCTGCAATGCACGCAGACCGTCGCGGATAACCTCGCTCTCGCTGGCATACTCGCCCGACGAAACCTTTGTCTTGACCATCTGCGCCATTTCATTCGGCAATGTGACGCTGAACTGTTGCGTGCTTCGCATGGGGCAACCTCTCTTCTTAGGTCCTATTGGATAGGATTAAACACTATCACATGTAGACATCGTGTGGAAGGAAATCGAGTTAGTTTGCACGGAACCTTGTCCCTAGGATACCCACAGAAGGTCTGAGCGCTGTCGTTGGACCGACGTAAAAAATCGAACAAGATCGCCATCGCGTTCTGACCAAGCAGGCCCAGTTGGCCCGAGGCTGCGATTTCGGCCAACTCAAAGTACGTTGTTGGAACATCGTTTGCAGGATTGACCATTTAAATGCCGGTTCGTGACATTACGCTCCACATTGAGGACCGTTGCAGTGAGTACGGGTATCTCGAGTTCTGATTTCGTCGGTCAATGGAGCCTGAGCTTTGCCGACATAGATTTCATCAATTCCAAACCGGGCGCTGCGAGGCTTGGCTTGGCCACGCAGTTGAAGTTTCTCAGCGCTCGCGGTTTTTTCGCCGACGATGGCACATCCAGCGGTCGTATATCGGCTCTATCGAACGCGGCGGAAAAAATTCGACCGTGATAACGCTGGAGAAGATTGCAGTCGCGCTGTCCTACGATATTTCGGAGTTCTTTGCTCGTTGGCGGATAATGTGATGGCAGTCGAACCACTTAGAAGCGGACGGCGGTCCAAAAAACGAGCGGACAATTACACTTCCAATCGACACATTCATCGATGCCGCAACAATTTCGACGATGCACGGTGCCGGCGATCGCCCGGAAGCAAAAACTGGCCCATCAAGGCCCATTTCACTCGCAACGGTTCGGCGCTGCGAGGCTCTTCACCAGCTTCTCGATGAGCCCACCATAGCGCTTTTGGTCGACCTTGGGATACTCAAGCGAAAAATTTCCCATTGCTCCATCGCAGAGCGCGATCTCTCGCACATAGAGGAAACGGTCGCCGCGGCTGCCGGAATAGCTCGCCCAAGCGCTCGCGTGCTTCTCATAGGAAATGAGCCAGCCGTCTTCGGCATACGACTTGCGTCGGCTGCTGCTCTCCGCCTTGAAATCTCGTTCCATGATGTTGTTACCCCACACCAACAGCTTCGCCGATCCATCTGGCGACTCGAGGCTCATGCCATCATTATTGTCCGCGACTGAGACGACCTTGAACTCGGATGGGAGATCGATGGAATACCCGAACCTCGAATTCAGGTAAGGCTTGTCATCAGCTGCCAAAGCCGATGTCGACAACAAGCAAAAGATGATTACCCCGCGCGCAAACATATGTTTCCTTTCATTCGATACAAAACCACTCCGGCCGAGTTGGATCCCCGCAGTAGGCCTTGTGATACCTGGTGATACCTGCTTGCCTAACGATTCGCATATGGACTTTATATACTGATCGTTCTATCTATCTCGCCAACGGGCGCCGGCTGAGCGGTGCCTTCCAACTGCGCGAGAAACCCCATGAGCGTAATGACGAGAGTGTCGGTCCTGTTGTTTGCAGCGGCCGTTATGACGAGTTGTGTGCCCGCATCACAGGCAGGAGCTCCGATTGCCAATCGATCGGCTGGCAACATTACTCCTGATGAGTGGGCCAATGTCATCGCCATGGATCAGAAGGCGGTGAACGCAGGTGTGTTGGCCCCGGAGATTATCCCGATCGACCTCACTCTTTCGAAGATGATTCCTGAAGGGCAAGTGATCGTCGCCTCGCATGACCAGGCCAAGGCACGGGATTGGTCGCGACGATATCATGCTCTTATCGCGAGAAGGAATGAACTCGATCAGAAGTCTGCGGCAGCGCATCCAATCCACTTCAATGCCGTGCAGAGCGATCCATGCCTGTCCCCCATGGGAAAAGATATTTGTACGCCTCCACAGCCCGTTCAGACCCAGCAAATGTGCTCGGTGAATTATGGTGACACCGTTGGCTTGGTGCCCTGCGGTTAGAGCGCACTTCTGCCACTCTGCAGGATGAGCGTGCCACCATTCCTTGCTGGCGGCCTCATCGATAAGAAGATCTGCGACAATGCGAGTCTCAAGGCGGCCGACGCGGCCATCGGGCAAGCCTATGCCGCCCTTCTTAAAGAGACACCAGATCCCGAAATCCGGGCCATGCCGGTAAGCAGCCAACGCCGCTGGATTGCAGCACGCAACGATGTGCTCGGATGGCGCTGTCATTCCCGTCGGCAAGATACATCGCGCCATGGTTGAACGCATCGACCGGCTTAATGATCGCTCGAACAAGGGGACTTGTCGGGCTCGGGCATGGTGCAATCGTGCTCGATCAACATCGTCGAGTAAACCGCCACGACCGGCGTCAAGCTCATGCGTACCGTGCCTGATTATCCAATACGCCACATTCCAGAGCCTTCAATTGGCAATCGCTGACAGCGTTGGATCTGGACTATAGCCGAAAATGTAACTGGTCTTTTGACCTGAAAAGGCTCTCTCCGGGCCCACCAGGACGCTCACATGACGCCGAAAGAAGAGTGGTTACAGTACAGCGGGTGGATTTCAGGCGAGGAAGCCTGGTTGCGCGACAGAATCGCGTCTCTGTTCGATATTGAGAGTCCCAATGAGGCGCAACAACAGCTCCTCCATATGGCCAGCTTGCGATTGACGCTTTTGGATCTTCCGTCTGCAGCCTATCCAAATCAAGAACGGGAGCTCAGGGCCTTGGCGGAGGCTGAATTTGGATTGCCACCCGAAGAGGACTGCGCCACCTCTTGATTTCGACCTTCGTATGTATCCGTTTGCGGACCTTGGATATAGTCCTTACCGATCCGGTCGTTAATCACGACCTGCGTCCGTGAGGCCTGCGCAGGAGCGTCGGCGTATTAAGCTCCGCACTCGGTGCATGCTCGGTTTCAAGTCGATGCCGAGGACATTCCCTCCGGCAATCGAGATGATCCACATGACGCGAAAAACGCCCCGCTTTGGCCAGGCAGATTACCCTGTAACGGCACGCAGGCCGTTGCTGAGGGGGGACGTTGAGCATGAACACCAACAGGGCAAGGAGAGCGGGGGCTGATCACAATCAGCATGCCAACAAGGCGGCGCCAATTGCGCCGCGTAACTAGCATTACAGTTGCATTTTTGCTTTCAAATGCGCTCGTCGAGCGGCAGCCTGATGGGCGCGCCTCCAGCATGACCACGCGATGACGTAGGCGGGCTTTATGCGACGCTGGGCAAGCCTTGTGGCGATGCGCCGGACTTCCTGGATAGACCAGCGGATTAAATCCTGATGGGCGGCATCCGCGGTCTTTTTTGGGGCGTCACGTCATTGGCGCGATACCGGATCACCGCCATCATGGCGAAGGCGAGCATGACCAGGGAGACGTGGCGATGCCAGCCATGCCATGACCGGGTTTCGTTGTGATCGAGTCCGAGCTCGTTCTTGGCGGTCTCGAAGCTATCTTCGATGGCCCAGCGATGGCCTTCAACGGAAACGAGCGTCTGGATGCCCGTTCCGGCCGGGCACCATGTGGTGAAGAATGCGAGATCGCCGTCGCTGATATTGCGCCGGATCAGGAGGCCACGGGTCCAAAGGCCCGTTTCCGTCTCGTTATATTCGTCGGCATGGAGATCGGCGAGTTCGCAGTAGGCCCAGTCATGAAGCCGCGCGCCTTTGGTGCCATCACCGGCGGAAAGACGCTGCCATGCTTTTGGATCGAGGTCACGGGCGATCTCCTGAGCTGTGCCGGCGACCGGAGGCTTGCCCGACCAGGAGCCGAAATGGTGGTCCGATTTAACCCCAAGAACGTAGCCTTTGCAGGCTCCGCGCAGGGTCCCTTCAACGTCCCCGACGCCATAGACCGCATCTGCAGCCACCCATGAAAACGGCACATCGGCTGCCAGCGCACGCCGTATCATATCGACAGCCAGGCCTGGCTTGGTAGCGAAGGCTATAGCCTCAGGAACATGGGTGGCTGCAAGCCTTGCCGGATCACCGGTCCAGCTCTTGGGCAAGTACAGGGCTCGATCGATAAAGGCATGACCGCGAACGGACACATAGGCGGCGAACACACCGATCTGGCAGTTCGCTATCTTGCCTGCCGAACCTGTATATTGACGCGAAACACCGCACGATGTCTTGCCCTGCTTGAGGAAGCCCGTCTCATCGATGACCAGGACCGCATCATCGGCGGCGAGGTTTTCCACAACATACTCTCGCACGATGTCGCGAAGTCCATCCGCGTCCCAGCGTCCGCGACCCAAAATGGCTTGCTGCCGCCACGGACCGGGATCCCCGGCCGCCTCAGCGCGCATCCAACCTGTCTTTCGCCGCTCGTCACCCAGCAAGCCGTCCAGGAAAAGGTTCGCGGATGCTGCAACTCGCTCCTGCGTAAACAGTCGCCGCATACGAGCCTTGACGTCACGCAGCGACGATGCCCAAAGTTCCAGCGTCGTCTCGATTGATGCACCCATCATCCATGACCTCCGAATCATGGAGACCCATAGATTCAGAGTTTATAGAAATATGCAACTGTAATGCTAGATAGAGCGAGGGGGGCAGCTATGCACCGTGTTGTGATGGAGCAACACAACTGGCCATCGCAGTGGTTGCAAGCAGCCGGGCAAATATGCTCCTCAATAAGGTCATAAAATCTCTCACCGTTGTTTGCTTGCGCTTCGGAGCCGGTGTCGATATAAAATAGATAGAACGATCGGTATGTAGTGTTCAAGGCGGGCCGCCACCTGCAGCTGCGGGATGGGTTGTTCTATGGGTAACTGAAGGACTTTGGATGAGAGGCCGATGAGTTCGAAGAAGGAGCAACTTATCAAGGTTGCCACGGACCTATTTTCAAGGCACGGCTTTCATCCGGTCGGCGTCGACCGAATTCTTGCTGAAGCCGGCGTCGCCCGCATGACGCTCTACAACCATTTCCCGGGCAAGGACGATCTGATCCGCGCGGTACTCGATCGCCGTTATCAAGATATCATGGCCAGTCTTCGCGCATCCGTTGAGCCAGCAGCCTCGGCAAAGGAACAGTTGAGAGCTATTTTTGCGTGGCACGAGAAATGGTTTGCCGCTCCGGAATTTTCGGGCTGCCTTTTTGAGCGCGCGCTCGCTGAATTTGGAACCGACTATCCGAAGATCTCCATGATCGCCATTCAGTATAAGACAACCATGACGTCATGGATGGGCGACATACTGAAGACCCTTTTGCCAGAGCAAGCAGCGGCACGCACCGCTTCAATCCTGATGATTCTGCTTGATGGCGCAACAATCGACGCTCGAGCTTTTCACGATCCGACGATTGCATCAAGAGCGTGGAATGCTGCGGAGACGATTATAAAGCAGGAAGCAGCGACGGCCGCACCGAAGCCGGTGCAACACGACTGATGAGTCGGGACGACCGCAGCCTTCATCGCGATCGTTCCCTCAGCATTTTAGGCGGTGGACAGAAGAAGCATGGCGCAAATATCCTCGACCCCCATATTCAATTTTTCCACTCTCGACTTTCCCAAAAAAGACCGATTTCACGCCTGGGTGAAGGACAATCACTGTGATTGCAGATTGCGGGATGGTGATCATCTAGCCTTCAATGCAGAAGCGACTGGCGCTTCTCTCGGCCCCCTTATTCTATCCGGCAGAAAGTGGCTCAATCAGGATGGGGCTCCCACATATGAAGTTCATCGAACCCAACGGCACATCCGAACCGACGGTCATGATTTCTTTCGGTTCACGCTGGTCCTCAGCGGCAGACTTCTCTGCCGATGGACAAGTCCCCAATCCATCAAGACGGCTGGCGATCTGTTCGTTCTCGATGCTGCCCAAATCAACGAATCCATGGTGGAGGTTGGCGATGTAATTTCCCTGGTGGTGCCGAGGGATCTCCTGCCAAGCCAGACGGAGCTCTTGCATGGACATACGCTGGCAACGGGCATAGGTCGTCTTGTCGCAGATCATCTGCTTTCGTTGCTCCAGAACCTAGCAAACCTGGGTGAGAACGAGATTCCCTATATCGTCCAATCGACCCTTCAGCTCTTGGCGGCGGCGGTTTCTTCGACGCCGCATGTGCTCGCTGAAGCAGGCAGCCCGATTCGCGATATGCTGCGTAGCCGAATCCTGCGCTATATCGATGCGCATTTGCTGGACGCCAATCTCACGCCTGACGGCATTTGCCGAGATGTCGGGCTGTCGCGCGCAAAACTCTATCAGTTGTTCGAAGGCAGTGGGGGCGTCATGCGGCAAATACAGCGCAAAAGATTACGTCGTGCTTACCAGATGCTGGCAGATCCCAACCGTCCGCAGCCGCATATTGCCGAGGTCGCCTGGCGTCACGGCTTTTCGAACGAGAAGTACTTCTTCCGCCTATTCAAAGCCGAGTTTGGCCACACGCCCGGTGAGACCCTGGAGAACATTCGCGCCTCTGTGTCGAAGCAAGCGGTTCCTCAGCACCGTCCCGAAGATGCCAATCTGCCCTCGGGCTGGACATTGCCTTTCGGCACACCCGATCATTGAGCCTATCGGAGGCGGATCGCATAGGGCCTTCCATCATCCGTTCATTTGGCGAACGGATTGCTGTTTTTGTCCCACTCAAGGGGATTCCCACCCGCCGCCGGCTGCGGGGCCGGCGCATTCTGCTGACTGGTGCCGTTTCCGCTATCACTGTCTGATTTCGGCTGGAATCTGGGCGAAAAGTGCGGCAGCAGCAATCGCGCCCAGGAACGATTGATCTTCGCGGCTTCGTCCGGACAGCGCGCTGCCCGCTCTTTGGGCAACATCCCGTTGTCGACGATTGCGCCATTATCTTGCGGGTCGAGCCCGTAGACCATGCACAGCAGATTGAAGTAGCGTTGTGCGTCGAGCGAATGTTCGTCGGCGAAGGCGGCGACATCCGGGCTGCCGGAAGACTGGCTGTTAATCTTGAACCAGACGGACGCCAGTTGCAGGACACGCGCGATGTCGTTCTTGTTCTCGCTGTCGTCCACATGCGCGAGCAGCATGACCGAGGCGAGCTGATCGACCGAATCCTCTTCGCGCCCGACGGCGGGAAGATCCAACAGATCGATCAGCGCATGTCCGGACTCGTGCAGGAGGATGAAGCGGAGATTGTCGCGCACGAACTCGATGGTCAACGCCTTGGGATCGGAGGCGCCCTTCGAGAGAGCCTGCCCCATTTGCAACAGGCTGTCGATCATCTCATAACAGAGGAAAACCGCGCCGTTCTTCTTGTCATAGAACGCGTTGATCGTGTTGCATTGCCGGGTAACGTAGTGCAGGGGACGTGGCGTCACGAAGAGACCGTCGAGGCCTTCGATTTCCGGAATGTTCAAGAAAAGGTGCGTGTCGACGGCCCACTGATAGGCATAGTTGAACTTGGAGTCTTCCGGCGGGAAATAGTGATAGACGAAACGTAGTCCCTTGCCATCCGACGTGACGAGCGAACCATCCGAAGGCGGCGGAAGCGCGCCCTCCTTCTGCTCCGTAAGACCATCTTTGCCGCCGGATTGGGAAGTCTGATTAGCAGCCTGACCATCATTCTGCTGGGGTTGAGCCTGCGTATCGGCTGGCTGACCTCCGGAACCACTGTCGCTTGCGGGACCGTTCTCGCCTGAGGAAGTGCCCTGGCCATCGGCGCTGGCGAGATTGGCAAGCTGTACCAGGGTTGGATAGCTCGGATCGCCGTCGGCCGGATTGTCGCCAAAAGGGTAGAAGCTGTTGGAGATGAGTACCGAAATATTGTCGACGACCTTGCTGGCTTCGTTCGCGGTCCAGCTCAGGTCGTAACCACGTATGTCGTTGCTCTTCTGCTCGAAGCGGGAATAGAATTTTCGATCTCCCGCCGTACCCGACAGGATAAACCAGTTCGGCCGCTTGAGCTGATAGGTGACCGTGCTGCCCTGCTCATTGGAAAGGCTCTTGAACAGCGCGTCGATGTGGCCCGGACCGGAATTTGGAAAATGCGCAGTCTTCAGGGTGAGCGCGCCGTCAGCGGTTTGAAGGGTTTCGCCGCCGAGCGTGTTGTCCTGCCGTTCCGTGAGCAGCGCTGCTGGATAAGAGATGGTTACGCCGGCCTTGGAGCCGTCCAGAGGGCGCCACTGCAGTTGCTTGCGCAAGTCGAGGGCCGCGCCGCCCAGTTCCAGGGTATCCCGGGCAGAAAGCTTGCCAGTTGAAGGCCGCTTGTGATCGCCCTGATAGCTTGCGATGGCATTGCGGCTGCTCTGCCCGAAAGAGCCATCTGCGAAGCCGTTGTAGTAGCCAAGCACAATCAATCCTTCCTGGCTAAGGCGTTTCTCCCAGATGTTAAGCGCGTTCTCGATCGATTCCGAGCTGTTGAGATCGAGTCGAGATGTGCTTTGGTTTGAGGTTTGTGCGAGTGCGGGCCGGACCAAGGCGGACAACGGGAGGGCAAGGAGAAAAGCCAGCGCGACGATTGCGTTTCTGGAAGAGTAGCGCTTCGGGGTGAAGTTCATTTTGCGCGGGCTCCGGTTCTCGGGATGGATGGCCAAAGGGATGGGGAGGGCGCCGACATCATTGAACCGGCACGATTTTCAGCAGGAGCACGTCGATATCGCGATCGGGCTTGTAGTTCTTTGTATCGAGCTCGAACTGGGTCGGACTGATCTTCTTCACGCCGTTGCCGCAGAAGGAGACCAGCGTCTTTGGATCGCCCTTATCGACGATCAGCTTGAAATCGCCGATCGGCCCCGCCCAGTTGCCGCCAGAGGTGATGACATAGGACAGATATTGCTCGAAAGCCTGAAACGTCGTTGCGTTGTCGTCAGCGACCTTTTTGTAGAGGCCGCGCGCCGCCTTCATGAAGGCTTCGTCGGTGCAGAACCGCTCGCGATAGAACTTCAGCTGATCCTCCCCCATGTCAGGCGAGCCAAGCGACAGCGAGGATTGACTGCCGACGATAGGGACATAGGTCTGCTGGACGATCAGATCCCTCCCTCTGGGAAAGGTCTGGTTCCGCCAATATTTCGATCGCAGCGTCCAGAGCGGA
>NZ_JBPWPY010000003.1:0-1232233 GCF_051811145.1 Rhizobium sp. 11_C7_N12_5 | reverse complement strand
CCGGTCCTCTTGACGGTTTTATTCATTTTGCGGGGGCATTTCCGTCATGATTGGCAGAGGTCGTCCGATTCGACAAGCCATTTTTAGTTAATGAAAAATAAACGCTCCGCTGGTTTCAACTTACTCAGCTCTGTGGCAGTCGCCTTGAGTCGCTGCAAAGACTTTACAGTTGTAAAGTTGCGCCGTCCCCTCCCCTCGCAGTAGCCGGGGACTTTACAGCTGTAAAGTTTGAGTTGGCCCCGATGCGCAGGATGGGCGTGCGAATGCTTGCTATCGACGATATCCACCCAATGCTGACTGGCGCGTTTCGCCAGCTGCGGATTTTCCTCAATGTGATCCGCTTCCTTGCCGCCGACCTGAAGGTGCCGTTGATCTGTGTGGGCATCGATCGTGCCCGGTGAGCGCTTCTAACGGACCCGCAGCTCGCCGGACATTTGATCCGTTACACCTGGAGCACTGGTGGAATGATCAGCGCCTGACGTAGCTTCATTCCAGCCTAGCGTCCATTTCTCCCCCATGCCGGCATCGGCAGCAACATCTCCGGCGGTTCGTCTGCGGGTTCTCGAGCTTGCGGATGGCATGACTGGGCGCATATTCCGGTTGATGGAAACCGTTGCTAACGACGCCGTCCGCAACGGTAGTGGATGTATCGCCGCGGACGGCTTCAGCCGCCAGGACCTTGTGTTGCCGCTTGTGGCTATGGTTCGACGGTCGGAGCATTTGCTACAGTGGCGATCGGTGCGGCGATGCAAATCCGCCTCTTGGCGATCGCGCGGAGGTCCTACGCTGACGAGCTAACCTTGTCCAGGCAGGCAAGAGTGGCTTGTCGCTCTGGATGCGCGTCGGGCGAAATCGAGCATTGGTTAGGGCATGAGGATTGGCCGCCTGCGTTCGGAAGTTTCGAGTTGCGGGATTTTCGCCCGGATCCTCTGGTCCTCAGATCGCGCGAGCGGCCAGATTAAGAATCGCCGAAATTGAGCAAATGATTCTGAGCTAATCGCTGATGTCGATAGACCGGTATATTGCAGATCGCCGTGAGCAGGGGGTGCCCTGATTGCCTTGATGAGCACGTGTCAGCTGGCCGGGATCACTATCTTCGTCGCGAATGGGCTCATGTCGAAACGGTGGTTTGGCGGAAACATCGGCGAATGCTGCAGGACTTCTGCGAATGTTGCTTTGCGCGGACCCAATTTCGATTCCAATGTGTCGAGGAAATGGCGTGACTCATTTGCGGTCAATGTGCGAATGCGGTCTCGAGCGGAAAGGAAAGCCAAGAGGATCCGGCTCGGTTGGATTTTCTACTCGCGCTGACGGCAACTGTCGGGGCCGCCATCACGGAGAGAGCGGATGCCGTGGCGCGGAACGTCACAAAGGATGCGGTCCAAGTCTTGTGGGCGCCGTCGCAGGCGAATGAGAAGCCGTTCATTGCGTGGGTTGACCTAAAGCTTCCCTTCGGACGCCACCCCGTTTTCACCGTCCAGGAACCCTCTCGCCGACCTGTCGTCGGCGTGGCGCACGGTCCATTGATAGCTCCAGCGCAACTGCTCGATCTAGTTCAAGCAACACGGTTCGCAGATAGTTTGGAGTTCCTTGAGGATGCGTCGGTCAACACGTTGATTGTGATCGGACCGGGTTGGAGCGCTCGAAATCGCGCAAGGCTCGGTATGCTGCTGGCCACACATTTGATGGTGCGAGGGCTTGCAACACTGTGGACCGCCTGGACCAAGCTTCAATCTCTGTTGCCGCCTGATCCGCTATCCCCGACCGCGCCGGGCGCCGGCGCGCTGATAATCAACCTTTCTGTGCTTTCCTGTCAGCGCTGTGCCGAAGCTATAGCGGCAGTCTCACCAAGGCAGCCTGCCTGTCTGCTCGAAGCGATGCGATCGCCAATATCGCAATCATCGTAGCAGGGCTGATAACCGCGTTCCTGCGGTCGTCGGCCTGGCCTGATCTCATCGTTGGGATTGGCATTGCCGCAATGAACGCTGATGCTCCACGTGAGGTGTTCAAAGCCGCCACGGGAGAGCACCGCTCCGGAGTTGAAGCATAGATTGATGAGCCCGCGGCGCTATCCGTCGTGTTGCCGCCCTCATTGGAAGCGAAAAATTGAGGCTAGCGTCCGGCTTCTGACAGATCTTATTCCGATCTCCGCTAGGGGCTCAATCGCGGAGCAATCCGAAGCGGCGAGCTTCGTCGAGCAACGCCCTGACGGAAGACGGCTGCCACTTCCGACCGCCACGTGCTGGCGGTTGGTGCATCCGGTCCAATTGGGCAGCGATATCGCGCAGCGACAGATCAGGATCGGCGATGGCGATCCCGGCGACCAGCCGCATCAGATGATCCTCGGGCCGGCGGCGAGGGGAGCGCTTGATCAAGTCCGACTCGACGAGTTTCTCGCGCACCATCCGCTGGACCGCCCGGCGCAATCGCTCAGCTGTCCAGTCGTGGCCTTTCCGATTGAGGATCCGAACGATGTCGTCCCAATTATGCTGCGGGCGTAGCTGGCGCACGGTCGGCAGCCATGTCTGGGCCGACGCAATCAACTCGTCCAGATAGGCGCGGCCGCGAGCGGCTGAGACCGCACGCACTGCCTCCGGCCGACGTTCGCGAAGCCCGGGATTGCCAGCCAGCCTGCCACGCGCCTTGGCGGCTTTCATGCCGGACTTGGTCCGCTCCGCGATGAGGGCACGCTCGAGCCGGGCGATGGCGCCGAGCACCTCGAGGGAAAACATCCCCTGCGGCGTCGACGTGTCGATCGGATCGCGCAGAGAGCGGAAATGCACGCCGCGCTTCTCGAGATCTTCGATCACTTGAAGCAGATGGCTGACCGATCGTGCCAAGCGATCGAGACGAACGACGATCAGCACGTCGCCGGCGCCAAGTTCTTTCAGCAGTTTGGCGAGCACCGGCCTTGCGCGTGAGGCTCCCGATCCGTGCTCTTGATGAATGCGGTGGCAACCGGCGGCGCGCAACTCGTCGACCTGAGCGTCATTGAGCTGGTCCTCTGTCGAAACGCGGGCATATCCGATCAGCCTTTGGGTCGGGGGAGGGGGCTCGGCCTTCGCTGCTTTCGCCATCGATTTATCGGTCCATCTTGATCGACGTTTGTACAGATAGGGAATGCATGAGAAAAGGTACCTTTGCAAGCGTATTTTATGACCATAATGGAAGGCCACACAGCGCGTTTTCTGGTGTGGGGCAGGCGCTGATACGTCGCGACCGCAGAGTATGCGTCAGTGAGCCTCTATGGAGGAAATCGCGCGAAGCCATCTACTTCGAAAGTGGTTAGTGGCGGCCTATCGCTACAATGGGTTGTCGGCTTCTTGCCGGATGGGCCATTATCGACTTCGTGAGATCTGGGCCTCGGAGCAAACCAAGTATGGTGTTGAATTGCCGACAAGCCGACCGCGCTTGCGGGCGATGCATAGGGAGTCAGGACACGCCTTCGAAAGGTCGTTGCATGGTCGCTGGCTTGTAAGGGTACGTGGAGCAGAATGGGTGGCACTCTCGGTTTATGTCGGATTGTGCTGAGGATTTAGTTGTGTTGTGCGATCAATTTGGCGATGCAGCTGCAATCCATAGAGGCTCCTGCTCGCCGTTACCCAGAGAAGCGTTCGACCGTCAAGAACAGCAAATCAGCCCAGAAATGAACCGCGAAAATATCCGGTACTTTCTGTTTAAGTATTGGAGTGAAACAATTTTGCCGGGGTTATGAGTGGAAACGACAATCCGGGCGACAACCGCTGAGGGCTTTGGCGAGGCTTCCGTTTCGCTGAACGTAGATTCTCCGTCCAGTCCAAACCGGGGTCGCGGTTTTTTTGTAACCAAGCGCTTAATCGCTTTCCCCGCGCTCATGAAGGAAATGCAGTGAACAGACTTCACCTGACAACTATGACCCTCGCCACCATGCTTCTGACCACTGCGTCCGTCGATGCTGCCGATTTCTCCGTCACGCCGCTGAAAGAGGGCGACACCTTCACCGGTTGCCTCGCTCAGAACCCCGCCACAGGCGTCGGTCTTCTCGCGGTTGGCGACAAGGTCGTCCTGTTTGCCAATTCTTCGAAGTTCACTTTCGCCAAGGGCGATCAGGTGACCGGCTCCTGGTCGATCGATGGTGGCACGGCCACAAATTTCTCGTCGACTGCTGACACGGCAGCAACGGCAACGATCGACGTCCCGAACACGACCGAGGCCGTCATGGCACTGACCAGCGGCAAGTCGCTGAGCCTGACGGCCAACAGCACTACTGCCGATTTCAGCCTTGCGGGCGGCGAGAAGGCCTTCATGGGCTTGTCCGAATGCATGACCACCCAGGCGGCGCCGGCCGCTAACTAAGGCGCACCCATTTGCGAATGACATGGCGGGTACCATGGTGCCCGCCACATTTATGGTCAGCCCAAGCTGTTGAATTGCGTGCAAGATTCACCCAGTTTGCCATCTCGCCATGATTCAGCGACTGCTATGAAAATCAATGTTTTTCATTGCCTTGTCTGAAGCTTGGCCTGCTCAGGATCAAGCAGAAAACCGGGTTAATTCATGTCTCGAGTCAACAACCAAGCTTCGCAGTGCCTCCAGCGAAAGCGTATCGGCATGCTCAGGGGAGGCGAGCCGTTTCCTTGCCATCCCGGGACTGAATCATGATTTGCCCCGGTCAAGGAATACCCAGGCCCGCAACCAACTCGCAGAGCGAGCGCTTGTGCACAGGTCTTCAAGAAGACGGCTGCAGATGAGCGCGACCCTGAGCAGGCGAAATAGGCTCCCCGGGGATCGATGACCGTCTAGGTCGATCCTTGACACGAGCCGGCACAAACGTCCTTTGCATTCGATGGTGATCGCTATGCGCACCAAGGCGAGTACTGTTTGTGATGTCCGGCGACCGTGGCTTTCACGGCCCCTTATTTTGTCCTATTTACCTTATAAGGTAGCTCTCGTGCTGTTTTGGAGCAGGTTTTTACTGGTTGATATAAAAGAGAAAAATCTCTATACGGAAGTGTATTGGATACTTCTTTCTGCAGGCCATGCGCGACAATGGACTTGCTCTGCTTGGGTATCATCCGTCTCGCTGGACGCCCGTTTCGAAGCGTGGATCATCTTAAACCCTGCGAAGCACTTGTCAGCGGAATTCGTCGCGGGAACGCCACAGGGGCGGCTGTTCCCCAG
Source organism: Rhizobium sp. 11_C7_N12_5 (assembly GCF_051811145.1). NCBI lineage: Bacteria > Pseudomonadati > Pseudomonadota > Alphaproteobacteria > Hyphomicrobiales > Rhizobiaceae > Rhizobium > Rhizobium sp. 11_C7_N12_5. Next base: position 1,227,073 of record NZ_JBPWPY010000003.1, on the reverse strand, counting down.
GGGATACTGACACGCGCCGTAATCTAAGCCCCGCATTGAGAGAGAGAAAGGTGCCGGCAATCTTGGCGCGGAGCGATCGCTCCGGCGAGGGCGGGAAATGTATTGAGAGCTTTTGCAATGGAAAAGGGATTACGGACGAAATCAAGCAACTTTGCTGCAAACAGACAGATGATTTCGGCCTTAATGTCATGGCTGCCGGCCTTGAGTTTAGCGAGCAGCCTCAGTTCTGCGTGGAAACCAACAGCCTAGACATTGGCCGAAGCCGTGCCGAGCCAGACATCAGGTTTGAGAAGCAACGGTAGTGACCGTATTCCATCTACTGCCATTTTGCTGCAATTGTCAGGCGTGTAAACTTCTTCCTATTACTTCAGGCCATGGCTTCGCAAACTGCCCCACATATCCCATATGTCCTCGTTCCCGGAGATGAGCGCCCAGACGATGCGGGCATTCTTGTTTGCAAGAGCGACGGCTGCGCCACCGGGATGGCGTCGCAGACGAACTCGGCTAAACTCAAGCTTTCCCAAACGTGAGATCGCCTGCCTGTCGCCGGCAAGCCTTGGCCTGACGAGCGAAAAGATCGCGAAGGCAACCGGCTACCGCGTCAATACCGTCAATAGCTACCTGATTTCGGCAGCCAAGAAGTTGAAGGCGGGCAACCGGACCAAGGCGATTGCCGACGCCATCAGACGCCGGCTCGTCGCCTGATCGGCATTCAAGGCAATATTTCGACGAAATACAAAAGATCTAGCGAAGTAACTTTTGCACCTTTGTTTATTACTCTGCGTTAGCGAAAAATAAACCAATACACCCGAATAATCGGGTTACAGAGTCATTTGCCATGAGGGTATTTGTTCCTCTGTCCTGTCCAGACGTTTCCAGTGTGAAGCATTCCGAGCCGCGCTCCTTGCGAGCGGAGGTCGAACGAACTTGCCCGATGGCCGATCACCAGCGGATAGAACATTCCGGCACGCGAACCTGACTAGCTGAAACCTGACCGCGCGCTCCCCTTGGGATCCCCGGGATCAACCCGCTCCCATTCGCTGTACCTTGGGGCGAAAGGCAAACTGCTTCGCTTTCGCCACCGTTCGATCATCAAAGGTTCGACAATGTCCGCATTCACCAATCTGAAGATACTCACCAAGATTTCCTTAGCCTTTGCAGTCGTCATCCTCCTGAGTATCATCGTCTGCGTCATCAATCTGAGCGGTCTTGCCCGCCAGAATCAGGCGGTGGCGATTACGGAACACACCTACCTGGTTCTTTCCAACCTCGATAAGATCGTGGCGTCGATGGTCGACCAGGAGACCGGGTTGCGCGGTTACCTTATCGCCGGCGACGAAGCGTTTCTGGCTCCGCAGAAGGCGGGACAGGCGACTTACAGGCAGGCTCTCGGCGACGTCAAAAATCTGACGGCAGACAATCCTGTCCAGCAGAAACGTCTGGCCGATCTCGACGGTTACGTCTCCGACTGGACCGACAAGGTGCTCGAAAAGGAAAAAACGCTGATGCAGGCCTCCGCCACCCGGGAGCAGGCCCGGGCGATGGAGAGCGCCGGTGCCGGCAAGCAGTTCATGGACGCCATTCGCGCCAAGGTTCGCGAGATGCAGGACGAAGAGCGTGGGCTGCTCGGCAAGCGGAACGCGGAATCGAAACAAGCAGCCGACCAGACCGCATTCAGCAACTATTTGACCAGCGGGTTGACCGTGACACTCTCGGTGGCGGCTCTGTGGCTCGTCTTTCTTCTGGTCGTCAAGCCTATCCGCAACATCAACGAAGCCATGCGCAAGCTTGCGGGCGGTGATAATTCCAGCGCCATCCCTTATATCGAGCGCAAGGATGAAGTCGGAGAGATGGCGGCAGCCGTCCAGGTGTTCCGCGAGAATGCCATTGAGCGAATCCGGCTTGAGCAGGAAACGGAAGCCAATCGCTCGATGAGCGAGAAGGAACGCATCGAGCGTGAAAAGCAGAGGGCGAAGGAAGCTGCCGACATCCAGTTCGCGGTCGACAGTCTCGCAGCCGGCCTCTCGAAGCTGTCGGATGGCGATGTCTCCTACCGCATCGCCCAGCCGTTCACCCAGTCGCTGGATGGCGTTCGCGGCGACTTCAATCAGTCAGCCGAAAAACTGCAGGAAGCCTTGAAGCGGGTTTCCGAGAACGCCCGCGGCATCGATGGTGGCGCGAACGAGATCCGTTCGGCTGCTGACGATCTCGCCAAGCGCACCGAACAGCAGGCGGCCGCCGTCGAGGAAACGGCCGCAGCATTGGAAGAGATCACCACGACCGTCAAGAACGCCACCCAGCGGGCCCAGGACGCCGGTCAACTCGTAGCCCGCGCCAAAGCTGGCGCGGAACAATCCGGCGAGATCGTGCGCCGGGCAGTGATTGCAATGGAGGAGATCGAGAAGTCGTCAGGCGAGATCTCCAACATCATCGGTGTTATTGACGAAATCGCCTTCCAGACGAACCTGCTTGCACTGAATGCCGGCGTCGAGGCGGCGCGGGCGGGCGAAGCCGGCAAGGGCTTTGCTGTCGTTGCCCAGGAGGTACGCGAGCTCGCCCAGCGTTCGGCGACCGCCGCCAAGGAGATCAAGGCGCTGATCACTACCTCCAACGACCAGGTGCATCAGGGCGTGCAACTCGTCGGCGATACCGGAAAGGCTCTTCAGACGATCGTCTCCGAAGTGCAGGAGATCAACCGTCATGTGCTGTCGATCGTGGAATCGGCCCACGAACAGTCCTCCGGGCTCCAGCAGATCAATACCGCCGTCAATCAGATGGACCAGGACACGCAGAAAAACGCCGCGATGGTGGAAGAATCGACGGCCGCAAGCCATAGCCTTGCCAGGGAAGTTCAGTCGTTGAACCAGCTTCTTTCTCAGTTCAAATTGGGCAGCGGTTCGGCAGGTAGCATCCGCCCTGCGTCCGGACGCGAGGTCCCTGCCGCTTCTCCGGCCAGAGCGCTCGGCCGGAAGATCGCGTCGGCCTTCTCCGGCAACGCAGCCATCGACGCCGGCAAGGACGGCTGGGAGGATTTCTGATGAACCAGATGCTCAGCCACGACGCCGATACGCTGGAGATCATCGCCTTCATGCTGCATGAACAGCAGTTTTGCGTGCGCACCACCTCCATTCGCGAAATCCGCGGATGGGCGCCAGTCACCCCTCTACCGCATACGCCGGCAGAGGTTATGGGGGTGATGAACCTTCGAGGCACAGTGATCCCGATCGTCGATCTCGCGGTCAAGCTCGGGATGGCGTCAGCGGAAACCAGCGAGCGTAGCGCGATCGTCGTCACTGTCGTCAAGGACAAGACCATCGGCCTTATGGTCGATCGTGTCTCGGACATACTGACAATCCGGGGTGACGAGCTTCAACAAGTCCCTGCGGCGGCCGGCATATCTGCCAACGGATATGCCGAGGGGATCTTCGCCCGCGACAAGGACATGATATGCTTCCTCAATCTCGACGTCATATTCGCTACCGGCGAACCGGGTGAATGGGAACAGGCTGCCTGATTTGACATCGGACGCATCGGTGCATGCGATGCGTCCGATAATGCTGAAATTCGCAAAAGCCGCCGGGAGCTTCCATTGCGAAGACGTATTCATCTCTATCAGTTGAAGCTCAGCATGTTTGTCGAGGAGTTGCTCCGGCCGCAGCGGCGATGAACCTGTAGGCAAAAATCGCCTGGACATGACACACAAAAGAGGCCCGCTTCATGGTCGCGCCTTTTTGTCGTTAAGTTTACGATGCGACGGCAGGTTGTTCTGTTGCATTGCGCATGATCCTTGTTGCGGGGTGTCAGGCGTGACGCCGACGCGGACGACGCGTGAGAGAAGGCAGGAAAGCCCCTGCCATGGCGGCTGCGACGTGGAAGGCGAAGCGTGACATCCGTCGCCATGCCGGCGGCCGCAGTTGCGGTATCGCCGACCACGCTGGCAAACAGTGCACTCATCAGTAATGAGCCGGTGATCAGGCCGACCTGACACATTGCCTTAGCCCAGCTTGCGTGGCCTGAATTGCTGCTCCGATTGAGAAACCGTGCGACATTCGCCACGAGCCTATCGCGCGACTGGCATCAGGGCTTTTTGAAAACGATGGGTAGGGACCAAAAATCCACCGCCGGAGCCCTCAGGGACCCAAAGAGCATCGTCAAACGACGCAGACAGGTTCCATCCTTCCCGCTTATAGAACTTTTCGGCCCGACTATTGCCGGCCGTGCAAAACAACTCGGCCTCTTGCACGCCTTTTTCAAACAAGAGCTCTTCGGCAAAGGATAGCAAGGCATGGGCTACGCCGGTTCCGCGAGCGCTTTTGCCGACATAGAGTTTGACGACCTCGGCATCTTTAACGTAGACAAATCCAACTAGCTGGGCATCGATCGCGACGTAGAACGTGTCGCGCGCCTCCTTCAGCCAGATTGCAAAGTGACTTTCGGTCCGGAATGCCAGAACCTCAGGGGGAACGAGATCGGCATGAGCATCATGCCATCCTCGATGCCAGAGGTGTAAGATTTTTGCATGGTCTGCGGTTTCCGCTGGACGGATCTCGAGCATACTTCTTCTCCCGAAGTGTCGCGAAATTGGTCGTGAACAGACGTCTCTAATCAAGAACCGAGAGCAACAGCGTGCGTTTGTTGGCTAGTCCATCGCGACCGCCGAATGCGCGGCGACAAACTGGATGAGATGAGATTCGTATTGCCTCAACAGCCATGGGCAGCAGCGTCCTCGCAAATGCCGCGACACTGTTTCGTCCAACAGGCGTCAGGCGTTGTAGATCGCCCGAGCGATATCACGTGGATAGGTTCCCAAACAACCTTCTACCGCCGTGTTGGACATGATCACAGTGGAAATGCCTTTCACGGGATCTATAAACCAGCTGTGTCCATAAACTCCGCCCCACGTTATCGATCCTTTCGACATCGGAACCTCTGCCAAAACTGGATCCTGGATCACTCCACCCAAAAAGGAGAATCCTTGTCCTGGTTCGCCTGGGCGTGGGATGTTGCCGATCTGGTTGAGAAGCGCGGCCTTCGCCGTCTCGGCCTTCAAGATGGGTGCGCCACCGCGACGAACAGCTTCGAGAAAGGCAATTAAATCCGGCGCGGTTCCCACCATGCCCGCACCGCCGGACTGGAAAGCCTTGGGATTGAACAGCCGGATCGGTGCAAAAGTCAGCAGATTGCCGGCATCATCGGGAACCAGATGATGATCTCCCATTCTGACGGCCGCCGGACTGGCGTCAGCATAGGGTGTGGCAAGCCGTTCGGGATCGCTGAGAGAGAAGCCGGTGTCGTTCATTCCCAGCGGCTCGGCCACATGATGATGCACCGCCTCTCCCAAACTGCACTCCTCGATCTGGGCGATTACTGCCCCAAGGACATCGATGGCGATCGAGTAAGACCAAAGCGTACCTGGCACGGCCAGGAGCGGAAAGGTCGCTAGTCGGCTGAAGTTTTCCTCGAAATCGAGATCTGTGTCGGCAAGGCCGGCATTGAACATCCGCTCGGATGGTGTGGTTTCCGGATCTGCGCCATAGCTCAGACCTGCCGTATGCGTCAGAAGGTGGTGTATGGTGATATCGGCTATCTCGCCGTCCGGCCGTTTCGGCCGGAAGTAGGGGAGATAATCTCGCACAAGGTCGCCAAGCGACAGCCTGCCCTTGTCGATGAGAGCTAGAGCGGTTGCTGCCACGAGCGGTTTGGTCACGGACGCGAGGCGGAATATGGTCCGCGTTTCAGTGGGCTTTCCGATTTCGCGATCAGCATAACCAGCAGCGCGGCTATAGATGGTCTCTCCGTCTTTGACGACGATCACGACAGTGCCGACGATCTTGCCGGCCACTATCGCCCTTTCGATAACCGCGTCGATCCGCGTCTTCATCGCAACCATCCTCCGGTACTTCCGAATAAGCAGGCGCACAACGACATATTCTGCTTTGTACCGCAAGGCGGCGCAGCGCCGATAGTGTCGTGTAGAACTGCAAGTAATCCTCGATGCCGCGGCTCAAATGCTCAATCGAGCTGCCCGACCCTGCTTGCGTTCGGTATTGTTGTAGTAACTCGCCGCCTGCGGCACCGATTTGTGCAGCGACTGCTGCATAGCCTCCTGCAGGGGGGACGGCACGATTGGCTGCTTCGGTCAGATAGCCCGATCGGAGCCCGTGCGCCGAAAACTCTTCTGGATCGAGACCCGCCTGCTTGCACCGGGTCTTCAGGATCAGATTGACCGATTGCGGCGTCAACGCCCGCCGGCCGACATTGCTCCATTGGTCGATCGGACGGAACACAGGCGCAATGTCGATCCTGGACTCCTCGATCCATCGTTTTAGGGCCTCGACCGGCCGGCCAATCAGAACAACATGAGCTCGGTCTTCGCCCGCCCTTGTCGACTTCGTTCCAGTAGACGAGGTTTGGCCAATGGGCTTCGGCCCATGCCTTCGGCGCCCGGTAGATTTCCTTCGGGAAGATCGTCGCGGCCATCGGCAGCTCGATACGACCAGCGTCGAATCCCCCGCCGTTGCGCGCGTTTTCCCAGTAGTTCCGAGCGGAAGAGGCCGCAGTGTCCGTAAACCAGTATAGGGAGATGTCGTCGAGCATCTCGTCGACGGTCAAAGCGTCTTCTGGTTCACCGCGGTTATCGGTCCAGGCCTGAAACTTCTCGTAGATCCATGTTGCCTGGCCGACCGGGGAGTCGGCAAGCGCGTAGCCGATTGTCTGTGGACGCGTTGCCTGTTCCTTGAAATAGCCGAACTGGTCGTTGGCAAACTTGGCGGCCGCATACATCGCTGCCTTTTCCTCGGGGTCGGATTGTCCGGGAATTTTTCCGGGAAGACGAGCGGCTAGTTGACGTGAGCTGCGACAAGCCCTGCAGGCCGGATGTGGCCGAGGGCATGGGTCACGCCGGAACCCCACTCCCCACCTTGTGCGACCCACTTGCTGTAGCCAAGACGGGTCATCAGCTCGGCCCAAGCTTTCGCCGTGCGTACGACGTTCCATCCCTCTGCCTGGGGCTTGTCCGAAAACCCGAAGCCGGGCTGAGAGGGAATGACGACGTGCAACGCGTCCTCAACTGTGCCGCCGTGCGCGGTCGGGTTGGTGAGTGGCCCGATAACCTTGAGGAACTCCACCACCGACCCTGGCCATCCATGGGTCAGGATGATCGGCAGGGCGTTCTCATGCTTCGATTTCACATGGATGAAGTGAATGCCGAGCCCGTCGATCTCAGTGCGGAATTGTGGATAGGCGTTGATGCGCTTCTCGAAGTTCCGCCAGTCGTATTTGCTCTCCCAATAAGCGATAAGCGCCTTCGCCTTTTGAAGAGGTACGCCCTGGGACCAGTCAGACGCCGTTTCCTTCTCGGGCCAGCGGGTGTTCTTCAGCCTTTGCTTGAGGTCGTCGATCGCCGACTGCCGCACGGACACACTGAACGGCTTGATGTCTTTCGAAGCCGGCGGAATGTTTAGGCCGGATGTCTGAGCCGCCGCTTGCGAAACGAAGGCGGTCGCGGCAGGCAGGGCGAGAGCAAGCTGTAGCATGCGCCGACGCGAAGAGTCAGTCGATTGAAGTGTCATGGCTTTTTCCTGGAGAATCTTAGTTGAGGAAGTCGATGATGTGTTTCAGGGTTTCTTCCGGCTGCTCTTCGGCAATGAAGTGGCCGCTGTCAGCGATCTTGAAGACCTGCAGATTGGTCGTCTTTCGCTCAAGGGTCGTCTTCAGCCAGACGTAACCGGGGCCGCCGAGCGCCAGAACCGGCATCTCGAGTTTGGCGTAGTCGCCATCATCGATGATGTCTTGTGGAAAGGCCTGATACCAGGCGTTGCCGGCGCGGATTGCATCGCGGCTCGCGTAAGCCGCCGCATAGACGGCGCGGTCGCGGGCGTCGATCCTGCTTTCATCCTTCATCAGGTAGCGGAAGAACCACTTTTGCTCGATCTCTCATGTTCTGGTTTTATGATGGTTGGGTTGTCGACGATCCGTTGAAATATCGGATCAAGATTAGACCTGCGCGTAGCGAGCGCCGATGTCTGGATTTGCTCCGCCTGGATGTTCTTGTTCCAGATTTCGGCTCTCGTGCCGCAACGGGGCAGCTTGCTAGTAGGAGGAAAGCAGGACCGTCCCAGTCTTGCCAGGCATTTCGACGAGCGCCGCCGCCTTGCCGACGTCTGCCAGATCGAATGTCTTCTCGACCGGGAAAAGCTCCGGTTTGCCCGCGGCCAGTTCTATCGCCAGCTTGAGATCGGCTTTGCGGATTTTGACTGGTAGGCTTGCCCACCGCCCAACGGTCACGCCCGATATCCGGATGTCGCGCGTCGAAAAGTAAAGTGCGGAGACCGAGATCGGCTGCCCGGACAGATCGCCATAGGATACAAGGCTGCCACCTTGAGCGAGCAGCCCGGCGGCCGCACTGGCAGTCTCGCCGCCAACAGGGTCGAGCACGACCCCGATCGGATGACCGTCCGCCGCAGATATGACATTCTCCTGCCAGCCGGGCTTGTCGGTCGAGACAACAGGCAGATCCGGGAACACCACGTTGAGTTCGTTCACGCCGGCTTCCCGCCGGACGACGCCGACCACGTCGAAGCCACGATCGAGAAGCAGTCCGATCAGGAGTCTGGCGACCGCGGATCCGGCGGCGGTGAGAACGAGTACGTCGCGGCCCGGCTTCGCGCCGGATGTTTCGACGGCGCGCAGAAGGAGCGCCGCCGTCAGCGGATTGACGTGAAGCTGCGCCGCGGCTTCATCAGATACGTCATCGGGGATTTCGGTGACGTATTCGGCCGAGACGATGGCCTTCTCGCTCCACGCGCCCTTGCCGGGAAAAAAGGCGACGCGGGTGCCCGGCTTCAGGTCGACGCCATCACCTGCTTCCTCGACGATGCCATAGCCCTCGAAGCCGACACGCACACCCTCTTTCGGAACCACCGCTCCCGACTGGTAGCGTCCCGATACGCCGAGAAGGTCGCCGTGGTGGACCGGCCGAAGCAGCACCCGGATCAGCACTTCGTTGTGCTCGGGACGCTTGGGATCTTCGACTTCGACAGCCTGAAGAACGTCCTCAGGCTTTCCATGCTTGAAATACACTGCGGCACGCATCGCGGGCTCTCCTTGAGAATGAGAATGAGAATGGGGAGCGGCTGTTGGCCGCTCCCGCTGCGGGAGTTAGACTTGGGCCTGGCCGCCGTCGGCGAAGAGCTCGGCGCCGTTGACGAAGCTCGCATCGTCGGAAGCCAGGAACAGGGTGGCCTTGGCGATCTCCTCGGATTCGCCGACGCGGCCGAGCGGGATGCGTGAGGCGAGATAGTCGAGCAGGCCCTGCTGCTGTTCCTTGTCGTCACCGGCAAGCTCGACGAGGCCGGGGGTGCGTGTTGCGCCGGGCGAGACGACGTTGACGCGGATGCCGGTGCCCTTCAGGTCAAGCGCCCAGGAGCGGGCCAGGTTGCGGACGGCGGCCTTGGAAGCGGAGTAGACAGAGAAGGCAGCCGTACCTTCCGTGCCGGCGGTCGAGCCGGTCAGCACGACCGACGAGCCCTTGCTGAGCAGCGGTAGCGCTTTCTGAACCGTAAAGATGACGGCCTTCACGTTGCGGCCGAAGGTGTCGTCGATCTGCTCCTCGGTGATCTGACCGAGCGGCAGCATGGTGCCGCCGCCGGCGTTGACGACGAGGGCGTCAAGGCGTCCCTGTTCCGCCTTCACCTGGGCGAACAGCTTGTCGAGATCATCGTTGCTGGAGGAATCGGCCTGGACGCCTACCGCGCCATGGCCGATCTCGGCCACTGCCTTGTCGAGCGCGTCCTTGCGGCGGCCGGTGATGTAGACGCGTGCGCCTTCGGCGGCAAAGAGCTTGGCGGTCGAGAGCCCGATGCCGCTGGTTGCTCCGGTGACGACGGCGATCTTGTTTTCAAGCCTGTTGGTCATTTTATTCTCCTGATGCTGGGCGCGCAGAAGGGTTCAGCCCGAATGCGCGGCCTGTTGAAAATCTAAAACTGTTCGGGAGGTGGCGTTGGCCGTTGGCCTCGTCGCCGTCCGATGAGGAGAAATTAGTTCGTCAGATCGGCAGTGAGAAGCCGCTCAGGGTAGAGACATTATCCATGTGGATGGATGGTCTGCGTCGTCACATTGCGTCGCGCGTCGACGGCTTCGAATACCTTTGCCGCCCATTCCGTGAAGGCGCGCAGCCGCGGGTTTGGAAATCGATCAGCGGGATAGACGAGGTGCAGGGGATGATTGTCCGGCTTCCAGTCGGGCAGCAGTTCGACCAGCGCCCCCCTCTCGAAATGAGGCCGTGCCAGGAAACCGAAGCTTTGGCCGATCCCCAGTCCTGCGAGCAGCGCGTTCAGGTGCGCGGTGCTCTCGTTGACAGAAATGCCGCTGGAGGTTGGGAGATACTCGCTTCGCTCTTCGCCGCGCTGAAAGCGCAATGGAAACCGCTTTCCCGATGACGCTGAGAAATAACTGACGATCCGATGCTTCTCGATATCACCAGGCCGCTCCGGCAACTCCATGCCATCCAGATAGGCGGGCGACGCGCAAATCACGTAGTCCAGTTCGCACAGCTTCCGCGCCTTCATCGACGAGTCACCGAGGGCTCCGCCGCGAATGACGCAATCGATCCCCTCGCTGATGAGGTCGGCGGGGCGATCGCCGACGCCTAGCAAGAGGTCGATATAAGGGTACTGGTGCTGAAAATCGGAGAGCGCAGGTATAAGGATTTGATTTGCAAGCACCGAGCCAATATCGACGCGCAGCTTTCCCTTACGCGCACTACGCGAACCAGCGACAGTGCCGTCCATGTCATCGAGATCGGCGAGGAGCTTGAGCGCGCGCTCGTGATAGGCGGCGCCCTCGGTGGTCATCGTGACTGATCGCGTCGTGCGCTCTACGAGCTTTGTTCCTAGATGCGCCTCGAGATCCTGCACGAGCTTGCTGGCGGAGGACCGGGGCAGGTTCAACGTGTCAGCCGCCCTGGCGAAGGAGCCAGCTTCGGCGACGCGGACAAATGTTCGAATAGCAAGTAGCTGATCCACGGGAGACCTGACAGATAGGTGAAGGTATTCTTCATCTACACTTGGTCGGCGACGAGCACTATGCAGGTTCTTGAAAAAGGCGGATAAATTTGCGCCGTTCGATGGGATGTGGAACGAAAGTGACTAATAATGTTAGATCTTTTCTAACGGAGTGAAGGTTCACAATCCATCAACCGCATGGGTTGGAGTAGTATGCACTGAGGGCTAACGCGGTCCTAGAAACTATCGTTTCGGAATGCCTTAATCAGACATAGTGCAGGCATCATCGCTGAGGGACCCTGGAGGGCGAGAAGAAGCGGAAAGTTTATGCACAGCCCCATGCCGATTATCGCAAGCGAGGGCAGCTCCTGTTCTAACCCCTCTTCCAGGAACTGGACTCGGCGCAAGCATGGCGAAGGAGACAGCCCAACTTCTTTCGCCACGTCGATGTTGGAAATGCGTCCGTCCCGGAATCAAGCTAATAGCATCTGATATCTGTCTGCAGGGCCGATGCGCGCTGGCCCTCACAGCACTGGCTCGCGTTCCTAGTCCAGCGACTTCGATTGAAAGAGGCGCAGGCTGAGCCGGGCGCTCAAGCCGTGGCCCGAAGCGGTCTCGCCGAGAGTGATCAAGCCGCCATGGAGATCGGCGATACGGCGCGCGATCGCAAGACCGAGCCCCGAACCCGGCTTCGCGTCGCCACGGGCAATCTGGTAGAAGCGTTGAAAGACACGACTACGTTCCTCCTCGGGAATACCCGGCCCTTCATCCTCAACCGCGATTGTCCCGGTCGTCGCGTCCAGCATCACGCGCACCGTTACGCAACCGCCTTCGGCACTGTGTGCAATCGCGTTATCGACAAGGTTGGCAATGATTTCCCTGAGAAGCAGCGGATTGCCCGTGACGTTGATGGGGTCGTCCGGCGCATCGAGCACGATGTCGACATTGCGGTTCAGAGCCTTGGGGACGTGCTCGGCCAGGACGTCGGCGGCAAGGCGGGCGAGATCGACGCGCTGATCTAGATCGACCGCGCCGCTTTTCGCATCGACTCGCGCCAGCACGATCAACTGCTGAAGCGTGCGTTGCAGGCGCGTCACACCGTTCTGCGCTTCGCCGAGCGTTGCCAGAAGATTGTCCTGGCCTACAGCCTGCCGCTCCAGAAGCTCAAGATGCAGCTTGATACCGCCCAGCGGCGAGCGCAACTGATGAGAGGCATCGGCGGTAAAATCGCGCACGCCGGCGATCGTTTCATCCAGCCGCTCCATCAACGTGTTGATCGCCGAGACGAGATCGACGGCCTCTTCAGGCACCCGTGCGGTATCGATGCGGGCAAAGGGGATGGCGCCCGGTGGCGCCCGTCCCAGAAGCTCCTGACTGATCTCGGTGAGCGGCAGAAGCCCGCGCAAAATGGCCAGATAGGAGAGAATGGCGGCAGCACTCAGGAGAACGGCTTCAAAAAACACGAGGACGACGAGCATCCGCGCTTCCATATTGAGCCGGCTATTAAGCGTCTCCGCCATTCTGAAGGTGAGCGGACGTGCAAAGCCTTCGATGGTGCGGCTCGTCATCGCGATCCGCACCTGGTTGTCACTTAGATCGGCCGGCACATGCGTGATCCGGCCGAGGGGCGCGGGGCGCGTGTCCAGCGCACAGAGCTCCCGGTCGCCTCGCTGAAAGCCGGCATCGTCGGATATGCAAAAGGCAAATGTGTCATCTGTCTCGCCGCCCAGGATCTCGATGGCGCCCTGCGCCACCGTGTTGTCGAAATGCGCCGGCCCCCGTGCCGTCGCCCGATCGATGATAGAGACGAGCGCCGCATCAAGTAGGCGATCCTGCGTCAGGCTCACGACGCTATGGATGAGAAATGCGCCGCCGATGCCGAAAACGATCGCCAACACAGCGACCGGCAACACCATATTTTGCAAAAGGCGCCGACGGATGGACGGCGCGGCGCTCGCGTCCATTCACTCGACCTCGAGAATATAGCCGACCCCACGGATTGTGCGAATATTGGGGCCATGCGGCTCAAGCTTCTTGCGCAGGCGGCCGAGATGCAGTTCCACGGCATTGGGCGTGAGGGCATCGTCGAAATTCGAAATCGCCGAGGCGAGCCGCTCCTTCTGCACGACCTGGCCTGCGCGGCTGAGAAGAAGAACTAGGACTGAATATTCCCTTGGACGCAGGAAGAGCGTGCGTCCGGCGAGCGTTACCGTGCTGGAGTTACGATCAATCGATAGAGCGCCTACGGTCAACATCGGGCTGGGTTGGTTCTGGCCGCGCCGGACGAGCGAGCGCACGCGGGCCTCGAATTCCTCGAGCGCGAAGGGCTTGGTCAGATAGTCGTCGGCTCCCACGTCGAGCCCGGCGACCCTGTCGGGAATGGCATCGCGCGCGGTCAGGATCATCACCGGCGTTGTCGAACCGGCCTGCCGCAACGCTTTCAGAACCGTGAGCCCATCCATTTCGGGCAAGCCGAGGTCGAGCACGACGAGCGCATAGTCTTCCTCAAGGGCTGCGGAGAGACCGTCGCGGCCATTGTCGACACGATCAACCGCATAGCCGGCGACCACAAGGGCCGCCACGATCCCGCGCGCCAACGACGGGTCATCCTCCACAATGAGGACCCGCATGCCTTCCTCCGTGGTCACGATTTGCTTCGGCCTAGATCAAGCACGGAGGATGGGTCCGCGACAAGACAATTTCGTGCCGCTCCGGCGGCGTGACAGGATGGTGACAGGAAATCCGATGTAAGCGGTTGGAAATGAGTTTGGTAAAGCGGCATGTCGCGGCCTGCCGTCGATAAGCGGCGTGGGCTAACACGAGTGACGCGCGACCGTTCGCATGGAGACCGGAGGACCCCAAGCTGGGTAGGTCTCATGCATAGGGAGAGACAACCATGACAGTAAGTACACGCTCATCCCGCGTTGGCACCGTATTGCGCGTGACAAGCGGCAATTTCCTTGAAATGTTCGACTTTTTCCTCGTCGGCATCTATGCCAGCAACATTTCCAAGACCTTCTTCCCGTCGAACAATGAAGTTGCATCGCTGATGCTGACCTTCATGACCTTCGGCGCGGGCTTTCTGATGCGACCGCTCGGAGCGATCTTTCTCGGGGCCTATGTCGACAAGATCGGCCGCCGCCAGGGCCTCATCGTCACGCTCAGCATCATGGCGCTCGGCACCGTGCTCATTGCCTTCGTGCCCGGCGTCCAGACGATCGGTCTCTTCGCACCGCTTCTCGTTCTAATCGGCCGCCTGTTGCAGGGCTTTTCCGCGGGTGTGGAACTCGGCGGCGTCTCAGTCTATCTGGCGGAGATGTCGACGCCCGGCAAAAAAGGCTTCTATGTATCATGGCAGTCGGGCAGCCAGCAGGTTGCCATCATGGTCGCGGCCGTCCTCGGCTATGCGCTGAACTCCCTGATGCCACCGACCATGATGTCGGAATGGGGCTGGCGCATACCGTTCTTCATCGGCTGCGGCATTGTACCGTTCCTGTTCTATATCCGGCGCTCGCTCGAAGAAACGCAGGAATTCGCCGCCCGTCAACATCGCCCGACAATGACGCAGCTCTACCAGACGCTGGCCACCAACTGGGGCATCGTTCTGCTCGGCATGCTGATGGTCGTCATGACGACGGTCTCGTTCTATGCCATCACCGTTTATACGCCGACCTTCGGTAAGAGCGTCCTGAAGCTTTCGGAGACCGACAGTCTTCTCGTGACGTTCTGCGTTGCCCTATCGAATTTCTTCTGGCTGCCGGTCATGGGCGCTGTTTCCGACCGCATCGGCCGCAAGCCCGTACTCGTGGTCTTTTCGGCGCTCTCGCTCGTGACAGCCTACCCGGCCATCGCCTGGCTCGTCGCCGCACCGAGCTTCGAGCGCATGCTGATCGCCGAACTCTGGCTCAGCTTCCTCTATGCCAGCTATAATGGCGCTATGGTGGTTGCCCTGACGGAGATCGTGCCGCCGATCGTGCGGACAGCGGGCTTCTCGCTTGCCTATTCACTGGCGACGGCGATCTTCGGCGGCTTTACGCCAGCCATCGCCACCTGGCTCATCCAGGAGACCGGCGACAAGGCAGCTCCAGGCTACTGGCTCGCCTTTGCAGGCGGTTGCGGTCTGGTGGCGACGCTTCTGGTCTACCGCAAGGTGACGGACGGCGCGCGGGCCAGCGCCATCACCGCCAAGGCATGACAGACGACGCGGGACGGCGCCATTTTCTGTCCCGCTCTCTTCACTCAGTCTCTTTCATTGAAATTCAATCCCAACAAAGAGGAGTTTTTGGGATGAAACGCATCGCAGCGGCCTTCGCCGCCTTCTTTTTGGTTGTCGCCCCCAGTGCATTTGCCGATACGATCAACGTCGTTTCCTCGGGTGGTTTCGCTGCCGCCTACAAGGAACTCATTCCGGAATTCGAGAAGCGGACCGGCAACAAGGTCGTCTCCCAATGGGGCCCATCGATGGGCACGACCAAGAATGCTGTGCCGCAGCGCTTGGCCCGCAATGAAGATATCGACGTCCTGATCATGGTTGGCGAGGCGCTCGACAACCTGATTGCGGACAAAAAGGTCATTGCCGATACGCGCATGCCGCTGGCCCAGTCCGGCATTGGCATTGTCGTCAAGGAAGGCGCGCCGGCTCCTGACGTCAGCACGCCCGAAGCGCTGAAGACAGCGCTTCTCGGTGCCAAATCCGTCGCCTATTCGGACAGTGCCTCCGGCGTCTATATCGAAAAGGAAATGTTCGACAAACTGGGCATCAAGGCCGAAATGGCCGGCAAGGCCAAGATGATCCCGGCTGTGCCGGTCGGTTCGGTCGTGGCGTCGGGCGAATATGAGATTGGCTTCCAGCAGGTGTCCGAGTTGAAGCCGATCACGGGCATCAAGCTCATCGGTCAGGTGCCCGGCGACCTGCAGAAGATCACCGTCTTCTCGGCGGGCGTGGTTGAAGGATCCCATCACGTAGCGGCCGCCCGCGCGTTGATCGACTTCCTCGCCGATCCCGCCAACGCCGCCGTCATCCGCGGCAGCGGTATGGAGCCGCTCGGCAAGGCTGCGGCCAAGTAATCCGGGCGGCACCGTAACGTTAACCGAGCATCGATCAAAATGTGGGATCTGGCGGCATGACCAGATCTGCACGTGATCCTCTCTATCGTCGTCACCGGTTTCCGCTCAGCCTGCGCATGGTAGAGGATATGCTGGCAGCCCGTGGTGTCATCGTCTCTCACCAAACCGTAGGACTGTGGGCCGAGAAATTTGGCAGGTGCTTCGCCAATGATATCCGCAAGCGATCAGCCGGCAGGCTCGGTGACAAATGGTACCTCGACGAGGTGGTCATCACCATTCGGGGAAAGAAACACTGGCTCCGGCGCGCCGTGGATCAGGATGGTTTCGTCCTCGACGTTCTGATCCAAAGCCGCCGTAATGCCAAGGCTGCAAAGCGTTTGATACGCAAGCTTCTGAAAGGGCAAGGTTCTACCCCGCGCGTCATGATCACCGATAAGCTTCGATCCTATGACGCGGCGAAGCGGGAGATCATGCCCGGCGTCGAGCACCGTTCTCACAAAGGGCAGAACAATCGGGCGGAGAATTCCCATCAGCCGATCCGGCGACGAGAGCGGATCATGAAGCGCTTCAAGTCGCAGCGACATCTACAACGCTTCGTCTCCATCCATGATCCGGATTTTGCCAACCTGTTTCATATCCCGCGCCAAGACACTCCTTCTGCCCATTGTCGCGAGGTGCGAGCGGCCGCGATGCAGATGTGGAGCGAGATCGCCCATCTGTAGGTCGCTTGATCACAGACCTCGTGCCGCACTTTAACCCGAGACCGATAACTTTACAGTGCCCCATAAAGTTTGACGCCTGCGTGAATTTGGAATTCGTTTCTGTTCCGATGAGCGATGTGAAATGCGGGTGATGGCACCATGGTAGATCTCCGGAGAGCAAGAGTTCCATAAGTTCCATTACCTATTTGGAAGGTCGTAAATCGCTGATATCGCTTCTTTAATTAGGATTGATATTGAAATTTCAATCGCGGGATCATCGGTTCTGGTCTCATCAAGAGCAGGGGTTCGCAAAACCTATCTGAAGCACTAGACCTATGGCATCAGCATTAGTGAGGCGCGTTGACCGGGATATGCAGTGAGGCTTGTGCCTTTTTCGCTGCTGCCCGCAGACGCTTGTCTTTGGTCCATAAGGACACTTTGTGGTCAAGAAGAACGGACGCCAGCAAGTGAGCATCCGTGTAGCCAATGCCCATACTGAAAATACCATGTCGATCGATCATTATCATGATTTCGTCATGTGTTGCGACGACTGCACCGCGCTGGGCCGACAGGAAAGCTATCACGTCACTGCGATCCCGAAGGCTGCCAAGAGCCAGCTCGCCGATCACGCACGGATGGCAGAGCAGTCGATCATCTTCAATAATCCTGCGCAACTCCGCGTCAGCAGATCGGAAATGATCAATCCAGATCGAAGTGTCAGCTAGTATCACTTAACTGTCGCGCTCCGGCGGCGCGGAGGTGCCTCGGCGTCCGGCATGGTTCCTCCGAGCGCGATGAGGCGTTTTCCGGACTCTACACGAACAAGCGTCTCCAATGCTTGGCGAACGACCGCCGCGGTTTCCTTGGTCCCGGTCAATGATTTCGCCCTATCCATGAGTGCGTCATCAAGATTGATAGTAGATCGCAATAGTCGAATCCCTTATTGAAGCATCTAAAATAGCACCAGTTGGTGATAAAATCTACGCCTCATTTCTGCTTAACGCAGGCAGGCATCGCCTTCAATCCAGAAAAAGGGGGGCCGCTGTTCAAATTGGTTCAAGGCGGCCGATAATCACCGTACGCGCCTTGCAGTTGTGTGCGCCTCGCTCTTGGCCTGCGACATCGACTGACATGGAAATGGAATTCCCTTTCGTCAATATCACCTCGGTGGTTTCCTCGCCGGATCGCGTGCCTCCGGGCTTGCGGGTAAACTTCGGGTACGTCCGCCACTTGCGCGGGCTCCTTGGCTGCGAACGGCACGCGAGCAGCGGTCGAATGGACACCACTATCACAAGATATTCGCAAGAAATTTCCCGACGGACTGGGCTTCTGTCGAGAGGCTCGCCCGTCCTTTCACCAGTGCCATCTCAGACGGGGGCTGATCGTCGAACCCATCCGTGGGCCCGAGTTTTCGGTGTTCAGGAAGTATGGCATCGGAAGGCAGGAGACTGATTCCAAGACCGGAAGCGACGGCTGCTTGCACCCCCATCAAACCCTGGCTGGTGTAGGCGATCCGCCAGCGACGACCGCTGCGCTCCATCGCTCGGATGGCACGATCCCGATAGATGCAGCCGACGGGAAACACCGCGAGTGGCACTGGATCCGCTTCGACAGAACGGGCGGCGCTCTCCACCCATATCAGTTCTTCTTTCCAGCTCGCGAGACAAGCCCCATCTCCGGGCTCGCGCTTGATCAGCGCGAGGTCGATCTCGCCCATATCAAGCAGGCGACGAAGCTCAATGCTCCAACCGCTAACTGTGTCGAGCCTGATATGTGGCGATGCGGTCGAAAATCCCCACAGCAGATCAATGAGGCGCCGCCCGGCAAAATCCTCCGGTACGCCGAGGCGAACGGTTCGCGGTGCCAGAGGTTTTCGCATCACCTCGGCAGCCTCATCTGCCATGGCGAGTATTCTACGGGCATAGCTCAGCAGCAACTCGCCGGCTTCCGTGGTTTCAACGGTTCCGGTCGATTTACCCCGACGTAGCAGCGAGGTGCCCAAATTGACCTCCAGCTTCTTGATCTGCTGGCTCACCGTCGATTGTGTCAGATGCACCCGTTCGGCCGCTTTGGTAAAGCCGCTACAGTCGACAACTGCAGCAAAGGTTCTCAAGAGATCCAGATCGAAGCCCAGGCTCATTTGATTTCTCGATGAAGATGATGATGAGATTTAATTTCTCAATTGGTTCAGCTTTTGTCAACCTCGGGAAACCGAAGGAGACGAGAGATGACACTGCCTGGAGCCAGACCAACATGGTTGACCTTTGATTGCTACGGAACCCTCATCCAATGGGACGAAGGGCTGCTTGCAGCGGTGGACCGGATATTATCCCCGAAAGGTCGCGATATCGATCACAAGGCTTTCATTACGGTCTATGACCGCTATGAACATGCGCTGGAAGAGGAGCGTCCTCACCGAACTTTTGCCGCGGTCAGTGCCCTTGCCCTGGAGCGGGCCATGGTTGAATTCGACCTCCAGTTCACGCCTGCGGATGCCGGGATCCTGACATCCTCGATCGGCAAGATGCCGCCGTTTCCAGAAATCGTAGCAACGTTGGAAAAGCTGAAGGCCGCGGGTTTCCGCCTTGCGATTATCTCGAATACAGACGACGCGATCATTGCCGGCAATGTCGCCCAACTTGGTGGCTTTATCGACCGCGTCATCACCGCTGAGCAGGCCGGGGCCTACAAGCCATCCCGGCAGATCTTCCATCATGCCTGGAAAACCCTGGGCATCGGTATGGAGGATTTGGTGCATATCTGCGCCAGCCCGCATCTCGACCTTGCGGCGGCGCGCGAACTCGGCTTTCGTACGGTCTGGGTCGATCGCGGAACAGGCCGCAAGCCGCTCGCTGACTACCACCCGAACGAAATCGTGCCGACCCTCGGCAGGGTGCCTGCCGTCCTTGCCGCAGCGGGCTGGATATAACTTAAGGAGGTGGAGATAACCATGGCTCACGAACTGAATGTCTCAAAGGCAAATGCCGCTGTTCGCCGCAATGTCTCGCTGGAGACCGATGAGATATGGCAGGCACGGGTTGATCTGGCTGCCTGTCTGCGGATGGCGGCGCGGCTGGGGTTGGAAGAGGGGATCTGCAACCATTTCTCGGCCGTCGTTCCCGGCCACCCCGATCTCTTTATCGTCAACCGTCTTGGCTGGGCCTTCCAGGAGGCAACGGCTTCATCACTGCTGATCTGCGATTTCGAGGGCAATGTGGTCGCCGGCGACGGCGTGCCGGAAGCGACCGCTTTCTACATCCATGCCCGCCTTCACAAGATGGCCCCTCGGGTGGGGGCTGCCTTTCATACCCATATGCCGAATGCAACGGCGCTCAGCATGGTGGAAGGCGAACCGCTGGTCTGGGCAGGGCAAACCGCGCTCAAGTTCTATGGCCGTGTTGCGGTGGATGAGAATTACAACGGTCTGGCGCTGGACGAAAGCGAAGGCGACAGGATCGCAGCGGTGCTCGGCGACAAGGATATCCTGTTTATGAAGAACCATGGTGTCATGGTCTGTGCGCCCAATATCGCCGAAGCATGGGATGATCTCTACTATCTCGAACGTGCTGCCGAAGTTCAGCTGAAAGCAATGGGGTCGGGCCGCAAACTGCTGCCGGTTTTGCCCCATGTTGCTGCCGAAGCGGCGCGGCAGATGCGCGAAGGGGATCCGGAAAGTGCGCGCATGCATCTGGCAAGTATTCGACGCGTGCTTGACCGGGAGGCGCCGGACTATCGAGACTGATCATGTTAAGCTTGTCGGTACCCATCACGCGTGGCGCACGGCTTTAGCCCTTCAGCAGCTTGCGCACCAGGCGTTTGGCTGCCTTGGCATTGCGGCGGCTTTTTTTCTTGCGGCGGATCAAAAGGTCAGTCAGAGGCATCATCAAAGCGTCTCAAAGACCGAGATATTCATTTTTGAATAGCCGATAGTAGAATTTAGTCAATTTTGTATGCCCATCGTCGATGTTATCACTCCGACATAACAGTTGGAGATAGGGTTATGACTGGTTTCGTCACTGGAATACCAAAGGTGCTTCTTCGCCTTGAGGGGCTTGGGGTACTCGTTGTCGCCACCGCTTGGTACGCCAAACTGGATGCCAGTTGGTGGTTGTTTGCCGTCCTGATCTTGGCCCCCGACCTGTCAATGGTCGGCTACCTAGCCGGGAAAAAGGTGGGGGCCGCGCTTTACAACGCGGCCCACTGGTACATCCCACCGCTCGCTTTGATCGCTTGGGGTATGGCTGGTCAGGCGCCTGTGGCGTTGGCCGTCGGATTGGTATGGGCTGCCCATATCGGCCTAGACAGAGCGCTCGGCTACGGGCTCAAATATGCAGAAGGATTTGGCATGACACATCTGGAGTCAATCCGGCGCTAAAGAACAATACGAATTAACAAGACCAGTTACGACCAGGATCCCGTCGGAAAAGCATCATCGCTTTAGGCAAGTTTTTGGTTTGCCTTACGAATTTATTGGCAGAAAGGATTTGCAATAACAGGGTCGTCGCATCGTATCGCTTTCAAGAGCAAACAGAGCGTAAACATTTCAGCTGCGTCGGGACGTAACTATGATCGCCGATACACCTGCCAAGATCAGTGCAATCCCAATCATTGAGAGAAGCGCCGGTTTCTCATCGAGCGCTACCCATCCAAGCACGACGCCGACCAGCGGATTGACGTAGGCGAAGGTGGATACGACCGTTGGCGGATAGATCTTCATGACCGTAATATAGGCCAGAAGGCTGGCCACGGAGCCGAAGATCGCCAGATATAAAAATGCCGTCAGCTGGACCGGAGCGATATCAACCGGTGGCAAAAGAGATGTCTGGCTCGTCCAGCAGATGACGGTCAGAACGATTGCCGCCGACAGCGTCTGCAGTCCGGCAGACCAGACCGGCGAAGTGGCTGCAAATAAAGGCTTCTGGATCAGGCTGCCGATCGACCATGTCAGGCCTGCGGCGCAGAGAATGAATGCCAGCCAGACCGCGTATCCGGTCTCGACCGATGCTGAACCGGCCAGGAAGACCGGCGGCCCGACGATAAGAAACAGGCCGGAAAGGCCGATGCCCAGCCCCACAACCACATTGCGCGATGGAGGCGTGCGGTCGATGACGCTGGAGATCAGCGTTGTCCAGATCGGGATCATGCCCATGGCCATGACGATGAAACCCGAGGCTGCATGCCGGGATGCCAGCGTCGCAAGTCCGTTGCCCGTCACCCACATCAGAATGCCGGAGGCCGCACAGATGACGATCTGTTTTGCCGAAAGAACGGGAAAGCGTCGAGTGCGAGAGAGGCCGATCGCAATCAACAGGGCAGATGCCGACCACATCCGCCATGTCTGCAATTGCAACGGCGCGATGGAGGGTGGTCCAGTGACGGCAATCTTGACCGCGAAATACGTGCTTCCCCAAACGAGATAGACGACCAGCAGATTGCCGAGATTGGTCCAGGAGGTGCTGCGCGAGGTCGTGCCATCGATAAGGGACATGGTTCAGGCTTCCCGCATGAAGATACGGGCAAGACCTTCCTTCATCGTTTCCGTGGCGTCGGCGGCGCTGATCCGGATATGGTCGCCCATGATCTGCGACGCCGTCTGCCCGTCCCGTTTCAGCATCGCTTCGGCAATCCTGTTGTGCTCGGTATAGGTGGTTGAAAGACGCCGATGTTTTTCCACTTCGATCTGCCGGACGAAATGGATGCGGGTGTTGATGCCCTCGATCATCTTGGCAAGCTCGGGATTGCCTGAAAGCTTTGCGATACGCATGTGGAATTCCTCGTCCTTGGCCGTCAGGTCCGCGCTGGAGAGGGCATCCGCCATGGCCGAGGTCTTCTGCCACCAGTCGAACAGCGCCCGCAATTCGAGATCCGAGGCATGTTCCGACGCCAATCGCACCGCCCGCTCTTCCAGCAGAATGCGGACATCGGTCAGGTTGAGGATTTCCTCGACATCGAAGCCGCGGCAGAAGAAACCACGATTGACCTGAAACGTGATCAAGCCTTCGGTCACGAGCCGTTGCAGCGCTTCGCGGATCGGGCTGCGGCTGACCTGCATCTTTGCCGCAAGTTCCAGTTCGTTGATCCGTTCGTTCGGCTTGAACCGGTATTCCATCGCCATACGGCGAATTTCCTCATAGACACGAGGTCCGGTCTTCGCAGGTTTCGATGCCAACACGTCTTGATCCTCGAGGTTGTGGCGACAGGACGGTCGGACAATTGCGCTGATGCCATGCAGCCTGTCAATTGAAACCGGTGCGGCCATGCCAGGATGACCGCACCGGGAACGCTTCATATGCCCGCGATAACGGCAATCTCGACGGTAAATTGCGGGGCTGCAAGCTTAGATTCGACGCAGGCGCGTGCAGGGGCGTTACCGGGCGCCACCCATGCGTCCCAGACCGCATTCATCTCGTTGAATGTCGCGATGTCCGTCAGCCAGATCGATGCGGAAATGAGCTTGCTCTTGTCCGAGCCTGCTTCGGCCAGAAGTTCGTCGGTTTTTGCGAGGATATCGGCCGTCTGCTCGGCAATAGAGGCGCCGGGCGCACGCAGGGCGACCTGGCCTGCAAGAAAGACGAGGTTTCCGTAAGCAACGGCCTGCGACATGCGGGGGCCTGCGCCAAATCGGGTGATCTGGTTCATGTTTTTTCCTTTTCGGTAGGTTGATGGGGATGCTGCTGTCAGGCGGCGCGAGAGATGCTGTCCAGATCGACAGGAGAGCTTCGTCCCGCGATCAGGTCGGCGATAATGCGCGCCGATCCGTGCGACATCGTCCAGCCGATATGACCATGCCCGGTATTGAGCCACAGGTTGTCGATGTTCCGGCGGCCGAGCACCGGAAGGTTGTCCGGCGTCATGGGGCGTAGTCCCGCCCACATATGGGCGCGATCATAGGCGATGCCCTTGGGGAACAGCGATCGCGTCACCTCCATCATGAAGGCGAAATCGGACGGCTTGTGAGACCGGTCGTAACCGGCAAACTCCGCCGTTGCTGTGACGCGGATCGCATCGCCCATCGGGGTGATCGCGACTAGATTGTGCTCGTCGAGGACCGGCACTTTGGGCGCCAGGTCGGGATCGGCGATCGGGATCGTCAGGGAATAGCCCTTGATCGGGTAGATGGGCAGCGAAAGCCCGATCGTGCGGGCAAGCAATGGGCTTTCGCTGCCAAGGCTCAGCACATAATTATCCGCGGTGAACTCGCCCTTGTTGGTCATGACACGGGTAACGCTGTTGCCGCGGCGCTCCAGCTTGAGAATGCGGGTGCCGGTCAGGATGCGGCCGCCGCGGCTGCGGACGATATCGGCCAGCGCCTTGGTGAATTTGGACGAACTACCGGTCTCGTCGGTGGGGCAGAGAATGCCGCCGGCGATGAGGTTGCGCGAGCCGAGCAATGCAGGCTCGCGACGCACGATTTCGTTGGCATCGATGATGCTTATCTGCTGGCCGTCACCTTCCAGAAGCCGCATGTTGCGCACGCCGTTGTCGAGCGCCGCCTTGTTGCGGTGGAAATAAATGATGCCGGACGTGGTGCGGTCATAGGCGATCCCCTCGCGGGCCACCACATCCTGCAGGACGGCCTGCGAATGGGTTGCCAGGCGATGCTTGCGCAGCGTGTTCAACCTCGCCTTTTGCGCCGTGCATTGCATCAGGAAGCGCCACGACCAGCCGTAGAGATGAGGATCGGCCGAGAGGCGGAACCGCAGCGCCTGGTTCTTCAGCACAAGCGATTTCAACAGGATCTTCGGTGCGGCGGGTGACGACCAGACGAAAGAATGACCGGGTGCGATCATGCCGGCATTCCCCCAGCTGGTGCTTTCCGCCACCTGGTTTTCCTGCTCCAGCACCGTCACATCATGGCCGTCCTGAAGCAGCTGATAGGCGGTGGTGATGCCGACGACGCCACCGCCAAGGATCAAGGCATGCATGATCATTTCCTCTCTGTCGAAATTATTGTCGACAATAAATATGCCGAGTGCGCGCTGTCAATATTGATTTTTCGTCTCCCGGAAGTGGATGAATCCGGGGAATAACTGGATTGTCTATTGATGCATGGCAAAAAAATGTTGCGGTGCATCTTGACGGGAAAATTTATTGTCGTTTCTATTGTCGACAATAAATCTCAAACAAGAGGGGTGTGACATGAAGAGCATTTTGTTGAGTGGCGTGTTCGTTCTGGGCCTGTCCATGGCAGCCTATGCGCAGGAAGCGGTTATCGGCGCAATCCTTCCGCTTTCCGGCTCCAGTGCGACGCAGGGAGAAGACCAGCGGCGAGGCATGGAACTTGCGCTGGAGAAGATCAATGCCGGCGGCGGTGTTCTCGGTCACCCGCTCAAAATCGTCACCGAGGATTCCGGCGGACGCACGGCAACCGCGCTGGATGCGGCCAAGAAGCTCGTCACCGTTGACAAGGTGCCCGCCATCCTCGGGGAGTTCTCGTCCGGCATCACCATCCCGATTGCGCAATATCTGCTGCAGCAGGGCCGGGCGCACATCAATATCGGCAGTTCCAGCACCCAGATCCGCACGCTGGGCAAAGGCACCTTCAGTGTCATCGGCCTCGATGACGTCTCCGGGACTTTTGCCGCCCAGGACGTCTTTGCTGACGGCGCCAGGAAGGTTGCGGTCATCGCCCCAAACAATGCCTATGGTCAGGGCATCGCCAACGCCTTCGCCGCCAAGTTCAAGGCGCTCGGCGGCGCCATCACCTCGACGGTTCTTTATACGGAAGGGCAGACGACCTATCGCCGGGAGTTGCAGCAGCTCGGAGCCGGCGCGCCGGATCTCTATGTCTACACCGCCTATGGCAAGGAATCGGCGACCATCAATCGCGAAAGCTTCGAACTCGGCCTCAACGACAAGAAATGGTACGGGCTCTATCTGACCATGTGCACCGCCGACAGCGACCCGCAATATGTCGAGGGCCAGATCGGCATGGATCTCAACTATATCGGCGGCAACGGTGCCGACTACCAGAAGGCTTATGAGGCCAAATACAAGGGCGGCTTCACCTCGACCTTCAACGGCTTCGCCTATGACGGCGTCATGCTGGTAGCCGCTGCCATCAACAAGGCGAACTCGCTCGATCCGCAGAAGATCGAAACGGCGATTGCCGAAATCGGCAAGAGCTACGAGGGCGCCACCGGCCCGATCGTATTGGATGCCGACGGGCAGCGCAGCGCCCAGCCCTATCTTCGCCTGAAGATCGAAAGCGGCAAGGCCATCGCCACCCAGTAAGCACCGTCAGCGCCGGCGTCCTGAGGGAAGACCCATAGGATGCCGGCGCTTCCGATCTTTGCCGATTGAACCGGACGAAAATCATGTTTCAATTTCTTGTCGACGTGCTGATGCGCGCCTGCGACCTCATGCTCGTGGCGATCGGCATGAGTGCCGTCTACTCGCTTATGAAGTTTCCCAATATCGCGCTCGTCCAGTATGCCGCGACCGGCGGTGTCCTGGCGATCGCGCTGCAGAAGGCAGGCGTGCCGGTCGGCGTCGCGATCATCTTTGCCGTCGTCCTGACAGGCTTGCTTGCGGTCATTCTCAACGAATTCCTGTTCAACCGGATGCTGAAGATCGGTTCGTCGACGGCGATGATCGGATCGCTGGCGGTCAGCATGGTCTTCTCCGCCGCCTTCCTCGTCACCGTCGGCCCCAACCCCAGCCGATTTGCGCTGCCGGTCTCGCGTCCCATCCGCATCCTCGATGCCCGCATCACCGAACCGCAGCTTCTCGGCTTCGCCATCGTTGCGGCCGCGATTGGGGTCTTCGCGTTTCTCTATTTCCGCACCGATCTTGGGCGCTGCATCCGCGCGACATCGACAAATGAAGTGCTTGCCGACGCCACCGGTATCGATACCGGCCGGATGAAGACCATCATCGTTCTGATCAGCGGGGTGATGGCGGCGCTCGGCGGCGTTGCGATCGCGCTGAAGGGCGAAGTCGACATCCAGGTCGGCATGGACCTGCTGCTGCCGGTCTTTGCCTCCGCCATTCTCGGCGGGCTCGGCAATCCGTTCGGCGCCATTGCCGGCGCGCTGCTGATCTCAGCTGCGGAAACGGTCGTGACGGCCGTCAATCTCGGTCCGCTGATGGGAGAGGTCGCCGCCTTCCTGCCGGTCGCCTATGCCAGCGCGATCTCCTTCCTTCTTCTGGTCGCAGCGCTTCTGTGGCGCCCGCGCGGTCTGTTCGTCAGCGAGGTCAAGCGTGTCTGATTTCATAGTCCACGTCACTATCATGTCCGGCTTTTACGCACTGCTCGCATTGAGCCTCAACCTTCAGGCCGGTTTCGGCGGCCTGATGAATTTCGGCCAGATCGCGTTGTTTGCCTGCGGCACCTATGGTGCGGCGATCGCCTTCCATTTTGACTTTGGTGCGATTTCCGGCTTCGTTCTCGCGATGTTCGCGGCCGCTCTGCTGGGCTGGGCTTTTGCAAGCTTCGGCCGCAACCTCCAGGCGGACTATTGGGGCATCGTCACACTGGCGCTGGCAGAGGTCATCCGCATCGTCACAACCAACGAGGACTGGCTGACCGGTGGTGCGCAGGGTATCGGCGGCATCCCGCCGCTTTATCCAGGTCTGGACAGCCAGGCGCGGCAGATCGCCATCCTCGTCACTGTTCTGGCGCTTGTGGTTGCCGCCGGGTTGTTATGCCGCCATCTGATCGGCGGCCGTTATGGCCTGTCGATCCGGATGATGCGAGAGGAACCGCAGCTCGCCGCCTCGCTCGGTTACGATACGATCGCCCTCAAGCGCCAGTTGATGGCCGCATCCAGCGTGCTGGCGGCGGTATCTGGTTTTCTGTTTGCCCATTACGTCAGTTTCGTCGGGCCGGAGCAGATCGATAGTTCGGAAACCTTTCTGATCTGGGCGATGATCGTGGTCGGCGGTCTCGGCAACAATGCCGGTGCCATCGTCGGTGCCTTTCTGCTGCAGTTCGCCTTCGCCTTCATCCCTTTTGTCAAGGACTGGATCGGCCTGCCGACCGAATATGTCGCGGCCGGCCGGCTGTTTCTGACCGGCGGCGGGTTGATCGCCTTCATTCTGTTTCGGCAGTCAGGCATCGTGCCGGAACGTGTGGGAGGGCGCCGCTATGTCTGATCCGGTACTCACGCTCGAAGGTGTGGCCAAATCCTTCGGTGCCAATCAGGTCCTGGCAAATGTCGGTTTCCGAATCGGGCAGGGAGAGGTCGTCGGGCTGCTCGGGCCGAACGGCTGCGGCAAGTCGACCCTGCTCAATCTCGTATCCGGGATATTTGCTCCCGATGCCGGAACTGTGGTCTTCAACGGCGAAGATATTACCGGCCGCAGCATGGACCGGATCGCGCGGAAGGGGCTGGTGCGCACCTTCCAGCTGCCTTCCATGCCACGCAGGATGACGGTTGCCGAACTGCTCTATGGGGCAGCGGCACGGCGGGCCGGGTTCCGGAGCTTGTTCCGGCGGGAGGTAGACGACAGGGCGGAGGTTGACGCACTGCTGGACGACCTGGCGCTGTCGCATGTTCGCCATCTCCCGGCGGCCTCGTTGTCCGGCGGGCAGAAGAAGCTTCTGTCGATCGCGCTGGCCTTGCGGGCGTCTCCCGAGATGATCTGCCTCGACGAGCCGACCGCCGGCGTCCATCCCAATCTGCGCCAGCACATGATCGGGCTTCTGAGGCGCATCAATGCCGCCCGCATCACGCTGCTGATCGTCGAACACGACATGCATTTCATCCGCGAACTCTGCAGCCGCTGCGTGGTGATGGATCGCGGTGCGGTGATTGCCGATTGCAGGCCGTCGGAACTCACATCCAACGAACAGGTCGTCGAAGCCTATCTCGGCAATGCCAGACAGAAGAGGGCGATGGCATGATCGAAGTCACCAATGTGAGGGCCGGTTACGGCGATGGGCCGGATATTCTCAACGGCATTTCATTGAAGGCGGAGCCTGGCAGGATCGTCACCATTCTGGGGCCTAACGGCTGCGGAAAATCGACGCTTCTGAAGTGCATCGCAGGTTTCGTCCGGCCGCGGGCAGGCAATATCCGCATGTCCGGCGAGGCCGTCACCGACGTGCCGACCTACAGCAAGGTGCGCCACCACCGGGTCGGTTTCGTGCCACAGACGGACAATGTCTTCGCCACCATGACGGTGGCGGAAAACATCCTGCTCGGCGGCCGGCTGATGGAGCGACGAGACCGCGAGCGCCGGTTCGATGCGCTTCTTGACCAATATCCTAGCCTAGCCTCGAAGAAGAACAGACGTGCATCCGCTCTGTCGGGCGGTGAAAGACAGCTTCTCTCGCTGGCGCGGGCGCTGATTTCGGAACCGTCAATCCTTCTTCTCGACGAACCTTCGGCCGGCCTTTCTCCGCGGATGATGCACGATGTCTTCGAGGCGATCTCGGACGTCCGTCGTCGGGACGGTCCTTCGATCCTGATGGTCGAGCAAAACGCTTTCGAGGCGCTGCATGTGTCCGACACCGCCTATGTCCTGTCGCTCGGCAGCGTGGCGATGGAAGGTGCAGCCAGCGATCTTCTCGCCGATCCGGCAATGCGCTCGCTCTATCTCGGCGGCGACAGCCACTAATTCTCTTCTCACGCATACCGGAGACATGACCATGACGATCCATTCACTGCATGACACGACCCCGCTTCTCGTCAACAGGGAAGGTCTATCCTTCGACATCGATAACGGCATCGGCACGCTTGCCAATCTCGGCCTGCTGGTGCTTCGAACGGACCAGACGATCGAGGACGAGTTCCGCTTCGCGCTGCCGTCGTCGGACGTGGCGCTCTACGAGGCGCGGCTCTACAGCGATGTCGAGATCACGCCGGCAAACCTGATGAAAATGTCGGACGAGATCCCCGGCACGGTCGGCTTGCTTCCGGATGTGGCATTCGACGTTATCGGATTTGCCTGCACGTCCGGCTCCCTCGTCATCGGCGAGGATCGCATCGCCGAGCGTGTCCACGAGGTTCTGCCAAGCGTGAAGGTGACCAATCCGGTCACCGCCGTCCGCGCCGCGATGGAGGCGCTCGGCGCCCGGCGCATGGCGCTGCTTACACCCTACATGCCGGAGATTAACCACTCCCTGCGCGCCTCGCTGATGGCGAGGGGCATGGATATCCCGGTCATGGGCTCCTTCCATGAGCCGGATGACAATCGTGTGGCCCGAATCACGCCGGTTTCGATCGAGCGCGCTATTCTCGAGCTGGGAAGCTCGGATGAATGCGATGCTGTTTTCGTTTCCTGCACCAGCATGCGGGTTGCACGTATCGTTGAGCAGGTGGAGGCGAAGCTTGGCAAGCCGGTAACATCCAGCAATCATGCGCTCGCCTGGCACATGCTCCGGCTGGCCGGTTACAGTCAGCCAATGCCCGGTCTTGGTCAGTTGTTCACGTTGCCAGGCGGCTAACCCTTCGTCATTCATGCATCAGAACAGAGGTTCTGTTTCTGAAATTAGCTGGGCCAACGGTACACATCCTTTCAAGACCTTCAATGCGGAGATTTGCGATGAATGTTTTCGATGACGGCTATGCGCCCTATTCCGGCCGTTCGACTGACACTTGAGACCTCCCGAAAGCCGATGAATGACGGAGGCAAGCATCAATACCTACACAGTCCACGGCAATTGCACGCCAAGGTCTGGGCCGAACCCTTGGAAAGTGACACACACTTCATCGCGATGGCCGGAATCCTTGCAGGATAGCCAAAAGCGTCTCTGAGCTCTCCAATGCTAAGACGGACATCCCGCCCTCAGGCGTCACGTTCGGGCGTTGGGAAACTCAGAGCAGAAGGCCGACACGGGCGGTTACTTAGGTGACAAAGTGTTGCTGCCGATGCGAGCTTTGATTTGGGGACGTCATGACAACTCTTAGGATCTACGATCTCAAGCAAGAGGTCCTTGCTCTTGATCTCAGAGACTTGCTGCGGCTTTTGGCTCCAAAGTCTCTGGAAGCAAACTGGATCGTTTCGACGGTCAAGTCGTCTACACCTGGGCACGAATGGTTTGAGGCTACAGGTGAAGGCGGGGAACGGCTTGAAGGATTGGCGCAAAACAATGCCCAGCTTTCGGGCTCTGATTTAGCTGCGTTGGCCGAGAATACGCGACAGGTTATTTGGGGCGAGTTCGTCGGCTTGCCGCACACACAATCAGACAAAACGTGGGTGATAATCCGAGCGGTCGATAGCACGTTCTACGAGGTCGATACGGACGACGAGATGGTGCTGAGCAAGATTAGCTCGACTTACAAAGATGTCCGTGCTGGGGAGGTTCCGGTTGCGTCATGGCTTTGGGCCCCCCGGTGAATGATGGCAGCCAAACGCGAACGGCAGCCAGAGCGAGGAATGCAGCGAACGACCTCGCGGCTACGGCTCAGTGGAAACATGAAATAGAGCCAAACAGCATGGGTGATATCGACGGTGGAAAACGATGTCTCTTATAGCTGACAGTACGCGTGGTCATGCCAACCACTTATTTTGCAACCATTAAACACACGACAACGTGACATCGCCCCGGCCGCAACTTTTGCTCAGACATGTCTATCCTCCAACCAACGTTTGCTGTCTTAACGCCACTCGGGAGTTGGATGTTCCGGAGCCAGCTTGTTCCTCTTCCGCCATAGCGTTATATCGATAGGGGAGATAACCGGCCGCCGGCGTGAAATTGCGGTGGTATGCCTCGATATGGGGAAGCAGGGCATCGATCGCATCCCAGGCTTGCCGCTCGCCTTGCGTTTCTGGTCGTTCCAGCCGTCCGGCGATTTCTGCCAGCACTGCCTCACGATCGATCGTGATGACTTTGCCGTCATTGACGACCAGGCGACCGCCAACGAACACCTGGGTGACGGCATGCCGTCCGCCGCGATGCAGGACGCTCTCCACCACCGGCGTGCGGGCGTTTACATGCGGTCTTCCGATCTTGCGGCGATCCATGAGCACGATATCGGCCTGAAGACCTGGTTCGAGCCGGCCCGTAAAGCCGCCAAAGCCGACGGTTCTGGCGCCATGCTCGGTCGCCATCTGCAGCACGGCACCAGCACCAGGACGGTCGTTCCATAGGCCTGTCTCGCGGTGTAGTGCCCAGACCAGCTTCATTTCAAGCGTCATGTCGCGGTCGTCGGCTATGTTCGACTGGTCTATCCCGAGCGCGACCGGAATGCCGCGGTGGCGCATTTCGTTGACAGGGGCGATGCCGCTGCCGAGCCGCAGGCCGGATGAGGCATTGTGGCACATGCTGCAGCCGCAATCGGCTATGATGTCGAGATCCTCGCGGCTCATCCAGTTGCCGTGCCCGAGCGTGACGTTTGGCCCGAGGCATTCGAGCGCCTTCAAATGCTGAACGGCACTGTGGCCGAAATTATCGTGGGCGAAGCGTGATTGCCGTTCGGTTTCCAGAAGGTGCATATGGACCTGCGCATCGGTTTCGCGGGCCGTCTCGAAAATCGTCCGCAGGCATTCGTCCGTACACCAGTGCAGATTGGCAGGGGCGAGATTGATGCGGACATGATCCGGCCGGGCGTCGAACCAGCTTTCTTTGAGCGCGCGGTAAAATGTCATCAGCTCTGCGATGGGAATGTTCGACGCGTCGAGTTTGGGCGCGATCCAGCTGCGGACGGCATCCGGAAGGGTGGCCAGCACCTTGGCGTCGTCGTCATAGGTCAGAATGTTGCGGTCGCGGATCATGAATGTAAAGCCGGCCCGCATGCCTATCTCGCTATAGGCCTCCAACGTAGCATTTGCCGTGGCCGTCCAGTTCTCTGGTGCGCCTGCAAGTCCGCTGTTTATATGCTGCACCGTCGTCGTTCCGCTTTCCAGCATCTCGATCGCGGAATAGAGCGTATCCAGCCGGACATCGATCTGGCGCATCGCCCGGAATTGCGGCAGCCACAATTCCAACGGGGCAAAGGGTACGCCCTGCATCAGTGGCGTGATCCCGAAATGGTGGTGGCTGTTGACCAGTCCCGGCATGGCGATCATGTCCGGAGATCCGAAGCGGGCGAGATGGTCGTTGCCGTAGGCAACGGCGGCAAGAGGCCCGATCTGCGCGATCATGCCGCCAGCGACACGGATGCCCACATCATGGCGCATGGACATGGTGCCGTCAGGCAAAACGCCGCACAGCACGGTTCCGGCTTCAATGATGCAGTCGCCGGACATCGGCTCTTCCGGGCTCATTTCGTGTAGTCTCCGATTAGTCCGAGGCGGCGGGCGACTACGACACGGTAGAGCGGGTCGCCATAGACTTTCATTTCCTCGCTGGCGGAAAAGGCGAGACTGATATCATGCTCGTCGTAGCTTTGCGCGGCGATCGCATGCATTTCGGGCCAGTCCGGCACATGGATATGACGCCAGCGATCGACGATCGCTCTGTCCGGCATCTCGGGAAACCCGAGCTCGCCCATCAGCGCAGCGATCCCCTGCCAGAACACCCGCATCATCCGACGGAGGGTCGCCTCATCGCAGTGCGGCTCAAGGAGACGGATCCAGTGCAGCCCGGTGATGATGTGCAAGGCCGCGAAATGCTGGGTTGCGGCAAATATGGCGAGCGCCGTCGCCGCCATTTTTTCCATCGTATCCGGCCCGATGTCGAGCCAATCGACGACGGGCGCGAATTCGGGCACGCTTCCGGCGTCGCGAATGTTTTGCCAGAGAAGGTCGTGAAGTTCCATGCCATGCAATGGCTTGATCGCAGCTGTCAGGGCCAGGACTTCCGCTGGGTCGCGCGTGATCGGGGACGTTCCCTGCGCTTCCGGAAGCGGCAGATAGGTGGCGGCCCAGTAGGCGAGCGCAATGGCGACATCGGTCTCGTCGGCGCGAAGCACGCCATAGGCTGATCGCATCAGCGCGTGAAAGGCGCTGGCGGCGACGCCGTCGGCAAGATCGGGAAGATAAAGCTCCAAAGCCCCGTGTATTCCGAGCCGGGTCACCTCGTCGGCAAAAAAGACGCGCAGATCGGGTTCGCGCTCGCGCATTCCGATGGCGGCTTTCCAGCTTTTGCCATCCAGGCGCTTCAACGGCTGGGCGAAGGGCAGAAGCTGCTTTGCGTCTCTGTAGTGATGGAAGAACCGCCGCAGCTGAGCCGGCCCGCCGCCGATCCGGTCCAAAGCGACGAGGACCATCGGCGCATGATTGGCGAATGTACGCGAAAATTCAGAACCCCATGCCGGCATGCCGGCCAGCAACGTCTCCAGTTCGTCCGAAGTGCTTTCTTTGGGGACCATGGATATAAACTCCTCCTTGAAACCGGCGTCTCATGCCTGACCTTGTTGAAAGCGGAGTGCCCGCTTGTATTCACACCGTTGATTGCCAGGCGTCCCGGTGAACGGCTTCCGCTTCCGTCTCGATCAAGGGCCCGATGACCTCGATGCTTTTCTGGCCGGCTGCAAAGACATCGCGGCATGGTAGATCCATTGTCGGGTTGTCCGGGTGATCTCCTGTCATGGCCTTCAGCCGATGTTCGGAAAGGCCGTAGACGACCCGGCCGATACCGACCCAGTAAATAGCGCCGGCGCACATGGCGCAGGGTTCCGCCGAGCTGTACATGGTACACTCCGCCAGAAACGGCTCGCGATAGAGCTTCGATGCACGCGTCGCCAACAGACGCTCTGCATGGGCTGTTCCATCGAGGTCGGGGAAATATCCGTTCTCTTCCTCAAGAAGAATTTCACCACCGGGACCGGCTAGAAGCGCGCCGAAAGGCATATTGCCATGCGCTTTCGCCCGGTGTGCAATCTCGAAGGTCAATCTAAGAAGGCTTTCGTGATCAATGCTCATGTCGGTTCTCCTCTACGGTATGGGATTGCCTGTCTTTCGCATCGGCCTGCCGCATCACGGGCAATCGCAGGGTGGAGTGGTAGCCATCGCCTGAGCGGAGTACGAGGGTCGTGACCAGCCGATCCGTTACGGCTGAGTCCTGGGGACGCGCTCCGGTGCCCGGATTGACGGGGAAGGCAGGGAACGATGCCGCCTGTATGGACAGACGCAGGCAATACCCTGCCGGCACCGTAACATGCATGGGCCGCAGCGTGACGAGAACCGCCGATCCGTCGCCGTGCATCTTTACGGTCTTATGCCCCGACGTTACGCTGATGGCGGGCCCGTCAGGGGCAAGCGCGCTCAAGGTGCAATCCACGTCGAAACTCGGCCTGTCGGCGGTGACGAAGAGGTTCACTTTTGCGGCTCCGGTCAGCAGGAGCGGCCGGTCGAGCGGATCGGAGGTATAGACGAGCACGTCAGCCCTGTCGTCGATGGCTGCCCGGTCGGCAAAATCCGGAGGCGTGCCGAGATGCAGCCCGACGCTCGGGGCCGGCCGCCATGGATCGTGGACGAGATAATCGGCGCTCGCAAGTGCCGGCTTCTCCGTAAGCGTTCCATCGATGCTCGTCGCCGCCGCCCGGCCGCCCGATGCGAGATGAAGCACCAGAGTCTCGGCCGTCGGCAGGCTTTCGAAACCGGTCCATGTCTTTTTAACAACATCGTAAAGCCGGACCTTCGGGTAAGGATTGTCGCGGCCTTTGAGAGCTTCGTCGAAAAATGCGACGATCTCGCGGTCGATACCGTCTGCCGCACCGGCTCCAGCATCCACTGGCCCGACCTGTCGTCCCCAAGGGATATGCGACCATGGTCCGATAGAAAGCCGCTGGAGACTGCCCCCCGCGGAAAATGCCTCGAAGGCGGCGAACGTGCCCTCAAGCATAATGTCGTTCCATCCGCCGACATGCAGGACCGGAACGTCCAGCGTCACGCCCTCAAGCAGCGATTGCGGCGACCTTGCCCGCCAATAGGACGGATCATCAGTGAGCCAGTCATGATAATGCGTGTATCGCGCTGCCTGCTCCAAGACGTCCGACCGTGCCGAAACCGCGCCGGAATGCAGAGAAGGCAAAGCAGCATGCAACATATGGGCGGCATCGAGGTCGCCGGCCAGCCGAGCATTTTCGACGGCCATCTGGCACGCCCACATCTGGTTGGACTGCAGACGGAATCCGTCGCCCTCGAAGGCCCAGTGGTTGCGCACATCGAAGGCCGCCATGGCGATCGCCATCGCGTCGGGCAATTTTCCGCCGGATTTTCGAGCGCCGGCAAGGGCCAGGAACTGGTTCATGCCGTGATAGCTGAAGCCATAGCTGGCCACCATGCCGTTGCCGCCGGCAAGATCGGCCGCCAGCGACAATGTCTGCGCGCCATCGGCGACATCGTCCTCGAGAATCCTGAAGACCCCTTCAGAATCTCCACGGCCACGAACATCCTGCACCAGCACGACATAACCCTGCGCCGCATACCATGCGGGGTGGGCCAGAACGACCGTCGAGGCGACCTTTCGCCCGTAGGGCAGACGCATCACCAGGACGGGATAGCGCTCCGGGCCGACGGGACGATAGACGTCAGCTGCCAGATGGACGCCGTCGGCCATGCGCATCCGAAGAGTTTCGACGGGGCGGAGTGCCTGCATGGTTATCTCATGGCCGAAAAGCGTGTTTCAGAGGTGAGCCTCTTCATGTCGAAATTGCGCGTCGCCTCGATGAGGCGCACCAAACCGGTTGCTGCCCGGTCAAGCAGCTGCGCGCCTTTGACGGCGTCGGCATTGGCGGCATCTCCGCTGACGCCCGCGGGATGGAGGTCCTGCGCTTGCCAGCCGAAACCGACCGCGCCCTCAGCCGTCAACGGGCTGCCGCACTTCTCGATGTCGACGGTCAGCGGCACGAAATCTTCGGCCTTGTCCATGGCGACCAAGTCCGGCGCGATGGCCAGCATCATGCTGGTTTCGATATCGCCGCCGTGAATGCCGTGAACGATTTCCGCCGACGAAAACAGATCGTCGACCGGCGTGATCCTGAACCAGGAACAGGCGACCGCCAGCATGTCGAGTTCGACACGGATATCGCGGCAGGTCATCTCCATCAGCGAGATCTGTCCGCCATGCGAATTGAACAGGATCATCTTTCGGACGCCGGCTCGCTCCACGCTTTTGGCGATATCGAGCCAGACGAGCCGCAGGGTTTGCGCCGATATGGTCAACGTCCCTGGATAGGCGAGGTGCTCATCCGATTTGCCGATACTGATTGCCGGCAGGATGAGGACGTCCGCGTTTGCGTCGAGCAACGGTACCATCCGATCGAGGATGGCGGCATTGATCGCGGCGTCCACCTGCACGGGAAGATGGGGTCCATGCTGCTCGACAGCCGCAATCGGCAGTATGACGACCGTCTCACTCAGATCGCGGGACGCAAAATCGGCGGTCGAGTGATCGGCCCAGTAAAAGGAATGCGTCATGCGCCACTCCGCATAGTTGGCTTGTTGGTCTCGGGCGATCTTGCCGATTGCCGGTTGGCCTCGGCCACGACCGTTTCGAAATCGTCCGGGATCGGCAGATCCGGAGAGACATAGGCCTCGAGTTCCGGCAGGATGACCGCTTCCCGATCGAGCAGCAGACGGCGCAGGACTCCGCGCACGAGCCGTGGAACGGCATACTTGTGCCCACTGATCGACGTCGAGTGCGGACCGTGACTGACGAAACTGCTGCTGTTGAAGGCAAACACCCGGCTGACCCATGTCTCATCCGGATCCTTCGGGATGAATCCATAGAACCCATCGAGATAGGGAAACCTTGCCAGCCGGGCATCCGCGCTGCCGTCTTTCGGCGTGTAGCGTTCGCCCCAAAGCGCGACCTTGTCATGAATGGTCTTGAGTTCAGGCCTGACGGCGAGATCGACATCCATGCCTGTCGCAAGAAGCAGATGATCGAACTCCAGAATACCTTCAGGCGTGGTGACACGGATCGCATCGGCCTGCTGGGAGACCTCCAGCCAAGGGGTTGCGGGACGAAGCTTGAAATTTTCAAGGCGCATCGCGGTCTCGAAACTGCGCACCGGTGGCGGCTGATCAGCACTGCGAAAGAACCGGGCAATATCCCAGCGTGTGGTCTCGGAAAGGTCAGGGTAATGCGTCATCATGCCGGGTGTTTCGACCGCGCGGTGGGGATTGGTGCGCGGCAGTCGCGCGCGTCGGAAGCAGAGATCGACGGAGGCAGCACCGGCTTCCAGCGCCTTGATCGCATTGTCGAACGCAGAGGCACCATGGCCGAGCACGCCGACGCGCAGTCCCTTCAACGCGTCGAAATCGACCGGCCCGTTCGTGTGATCGAACTTTTCGGGTGCAAGGGCTTCGGATACAAGTGCCGGCACCCGCCATGCGCCGGCGCCATCATAGCCGGTAGCCAGCACGACGGTTCGCGCCAGGGATTTTTCAATCCTGCCTCCGAGACGGGTCGTGACGGCGATCAGATCGCCCTCCGGGGCGACATCTAGGACCTCGCAATGATTGGTGATGGCGATCTCGAAAACGTCGGCATACCAGTCGAGATAGGCCTTCCAGTCCGTTCGCGGAATGCGGGACAGGTCCGCCCACGCTTGTTGCCCGTAGCGGGTTTCGAACCAGCGGCGGACAGACAGGTTGATAACATTGAACTCGTTGCCGACCTGTGTCTTCGGGGTGCGCAACTCCTCCATGCGCGCAAAGGTCAGCCATGGTCCCTCGGCGCCTGGTGCGCCGCTGTCCAGGACGCGGATATGCCGGAGCCCATCCCATTTCAAGGCTGCGGCGATCGTGACGCCGGACTGGCCGCCGCCGACAATGATCGCATCAGCGATTTCAGCCGCGTCGGGTCTCGGCAGGTCGCTGAGCCATGCTGCGCTCGGGTAGCCGAGCGCAGTAAGATCGGCAAGCGCCTCCTGCTTCAGGTCGTCAAGTGTGATGCGCGGCGCGTCGATTGGAGCAATCATCATGGGTCATCTCGTACACGAGCCATACGTCCGCGCAGGCGGCGTCGGCGATTGATTTCGGTCAGCGCGACGATCAGGGCCGTCAACACGAGGACGGCAACCTGCATTGCATTGAGGTCGGGCTTGAGCTCGCGCCGGAATTCTGATGCGACAATCAGCGACAGCGGCTGCGTGCGGCCGGCGAGGAACATGGAGATGGTCAGATCGGCCAGCGACAGGATGACCCCGATGGAATAGGCGGCACTCAGCGCGACACTCAACTGTGGCAGCAGAACGCGCCGGAAGCTTTGCCACGGGGTAGCGCCGAGATCCCGTGCCGCTTCCTCAAGCCGCGGATCGAGCCGGATCATCACGGCGGCAAGGATTGTTGTGGTGAAAGGAATGACGACCAAAGTCTGCGCCAGTATGAGCGCCGTTGCCCCACGTCCCAATCCCACCCAGCTCATGAGCATGGCTTGCGCAATGGACAGCACCGTCTTCGGCACTAGAAAGGGCACGAGGACCAGGATGCCGAATGCGGCCCGGAACTTCATGCGCGGCGACGTCACGGCCAATGCCGCTATCAGTCCGATCAGCGCGCCGAGCAGACCGACGGGCTGCGCGATCAGAAAACTGGTGACGAAGCCGCCAAGAAACGCTTCGTTCCCGAAAAGATCGGCATACCAGGAGAGGGTGAAACCGCTCAAGGGGAAGGCCATCGTGCTTGCGGCGTTGAAGGAAAAAATTCCGAGAACCACGATCGGCAGATAGAAGAAGCACACGGCAAGGCCGAGCGTTAAGATCATCAAGCGGCTCATCGTGCCCCCCGCCGAAAGACCGCCCGCGCACCATCGAACCGAAGAAGGAAGATCACAAATCCGCTGGCAAAGACGAACAGGACGATAAGAAGGCTGAGGGATAGCGCGGAGGCCAGCGGCCAATCGAAGGCGGTCCCGAACAGGTTGTCAATCATGGCCATCGGAGTCGCGCCCGACGTCCCGCCCAAAAGGCTCGGCGTCATCATGTCGCCGGCGGCGAGCGCAAAGACCGTAAACACGCCGACAGCCAGTCCAGGCGTCGTCAAAGGCAAAGTGACCTTGAAGAACGCATCTATGGGGCGAGCCCCTAGATCCCGTGCGGCTTCGATCAAACGTTCGTCGATCAATTCCGCCGAGATCCAGATTGCCAGCACCATGAAGGGCAAATTGTTGTAGAGAAGCACAAGATGCGTGGTGAACGGCGAAAACAGCAGGAATTTCAACGGCTCATCTATCACGCCAAACCATTTTAGAACGGCGTTGACCAGTCCTTCAGAGCCGAGAACGACCCGCCAGGCATAAATCCGGACAATCTCGCCGGTATAGAGCGGTGTCAAAAGGACGATGCTGCCGACCCCCTTCCATAGAAGGGGAAGGCGCGTCATCGAAACGGCGATCGGGTATCCGATCAAAGCCGCCAGTACCGCCGTTCCAGCACCTGAGATAACAGCCTTGCCGACCAGAAAGGCGAAGACCGGATTAGTGAACATCTGCGCCCAGCTATGTGACGAAAAGGCCGGAACGAGCGTGAACGCATCGAGATCCACCTCGAAGACGCTGAAAACCGCGAGCAGGGCAAGCGGGAGAATGCATCCCAGCACCAGTATACAAGCGACGGGCATAGCAAGCTGCGCCCGGTGAAACGCCAGGGCCATCAGTCGATCCTCGTGATGAAGGCACGGTCTCGATCGACGACAAGCCCAACATCCGCTCCAGGCGCAGGCGGGCTATCCGCCATGAACCGCAAGATGACGCCCTTAACCTCGGCCTCGACAAGGTAGCGATCTCCTTTGAAAACGACATGCCGGATCGTCGTGTTCAGGCCATCCGCGCCAATACGGACATGTTCCGGCCGAATGGCGAGCACTGCCTTATCCCCTTTCACCAATCCCTCAACCGCCGGGCATTGCACGATGCCGATGGCTGTATCGATCGCAGCCGATCCGGACACCCCGCCATTGTTTGCGATTTCACCTGGAATGAGTGTCGCTGCGCCGATGAAGTCAGCGACAAAGGCGTTGGCAGGACGGGCATAGATCGTCAGCGGGGCGGCCTTTTGAATGATGCGCCCCTTGTTCATGATCACGACGATGTCCGACAACGCAAATGCCTCGTCCTGATCGTGGGTGACGTAGACGAAGGCGATACCGAGACGCCGCTGCAAATCCTTCAGTTCGATCTGTAAATGCCCGCGCATTTTTTTGTCCAATGCGGACAGTGGTTCGTCGAGCAGAAGCAGATGCGGCTCCGCTATGATCGCACGTGCTACGGCGACCCGCTGTTGCTGGCCACCCGAGAGCTGATGCGGATAACGATCACCGAACTCCGCCATATG
Organism: Rhizobium sp. 11_C7_N12_5; assembly: GCF_051811145.1. Classification (NCBI taxonomy): domain Bacteria; kingdom Pseudomonadati; phylum Pseudomonadota; class Alphaproteobacteria; order Hyphomicrobiales; family Rhizobiaceae; genus Rhizobium; species Rhizobium sp. 11_C7_N12_5. Next base: position 1,186,189 of record NZ_JBPWPY010000003.1, on the reverse strand, counting down.
CACGGCATCCAGCGCCCTTTTGACGCGCGCCGCCACATCGACATTACTGTGGCGCCGCAGTGTCAGCGAGAACGCGACGTTTCCGAACACGGTCAGATGCGGGAACAACGCGTAGCTCTGGAACACGGTGTTGACCGGACGGCGCTCCGGCGGAACGCCGGAGAGCGAACGTCCGTCAAGCACGATCGATCCCGCGTCCGGTGTCTCGAAGCCGGCAATCATGCGCAGTATCGTGGTCTTGCCGCAACCGGAAGGGCCGAGAAACGTCGTGAAAGCCCTTTCCGGAACATCGAGATCGACACTGTCGACCGCGCGTTCCTTGCCATAATTCTTGGTCAGGCCGCGGGCCGACAGCAAAAGCCCCGATCTGGTCGGATCGGACATCATGTCAGGCGTACTCACCTTCATTAGCTTGCCTTGACTTCATTCCAGACCTTTAGCCACTCCGAGTAATTCTCCGGGGCGACGGGCCACATGAAAGATTTCATCACATCCATGTCGTCGACGAAGATCGTTTCCTGCTCCTCCTTCGACAGCTTGTCGCGAATAATGGACGAGGTGGTTGCGTAGTTGCCGATCTTGGCAATCTGAGTCGCAAAGTCTGCGCCAAGCAGATAATCGACAAACTTATAACCGATTTCGGTCTTTTCCGGAGATAGTGTTGCCGGCATGGCGAAGCAATCGCACCATCCCATGATACCGGCTTTCGGCTTGGCCATCCCCATCGCCAGCTTGTCTTTCAGTGCGTCATAGGGAACCCGCCATGAAAACGCGCAGGAAACCTCGCCCGTGGCAAACAGGTTGGTGAGATCGCCGATCGTCTGCCAATAGGTGCGCAGCAGCGGCTTTTGCGCGATCAACAGTTTTTTGGCTTCTGCCAGTTCCTTGGTTTCCATAAGGAAGACCTTGTCGCGCGGTACGCCGGCGACCAGACCGGCGATGCCGATGGACTCCAGCGCATAGTCGCGCATGGCAAGCTGGCCCTTGTATTTCTCGTTGAACAACGTCGTGTAGTCGGGCTCGCTCTCGAACTTGTCCTTGCGGTAGACGATCGGGTTGAGGCCCCAGAGATAGGGAACGGCGAACTGCTTGCCCGAGGCGTCGAGAACCTTGGGCGTGGTCTTGAAAACGTCGTACATTTTGGCGGCGTTGGGGATCTTGCCCATGTCGATTTCTTTGAGCAGCCCCCCCTTGATGTAGCGCCAGCTTCCATTCAGCGACGGGTTGATCATGTCCCAGTCGGAGGCGGTGCCGGTTTTCAGCGCCGCGAATTGTGCGTCCTCGCTAGAAAGATAAGACAGCTTGATCTTGACGCCGGTCTGCGCTTCGAAGGCCGCAAGGTATTCAGGATGGCCGTTGGAATCCCAGGTCGCCCAGACCATTTCGGAAACGGCCGCCCTGGCGCTGCTCAACGAACCGAACATCCCTGCTGCCGTACCGGCTGCAATCCCTGCAAGCACCTCACGTCGGCTAATTCCTGAACCTGCCATCATGCCCTCATCTGGTTGCGAGTGAACTGCGACCAATGTCGTTTGTTTGGACAGGAAAGCCTATAACGGAACCCAAATAGACTATATTGCACTGCGCAAAAGGCGAGCGCCCTCTTTGCCGCCCGCCTTTTGCAAGATTGGTTTAAACGAAGACCGGTGCTCCGGACCGCAGGAATGTGATTGGTACCGACCCCGTCGGATCACAGACGCGGACTCCGGCCGCAACCGACTTGATCATCTGCCGGAGCCAGACGTGATCGGGAGATTGGTGCTTGCACTCATGCCAGAGCATGTAGAACTGCATCTGTCCGAGTTCGCGCGGTGCCTCAAGAACGACGAGCGGAAAGGATTGAGCGATCTGCTCGGCAAAAATTCGACCGGTGGTGAAGACGAGGTCCGATTGTGTCAGCACGTAGGGCGTGATCGCATATTCTGGCACGGATACAGCGATGTTGCGCTTGAGCCCGAGTTCGATCAGCCGCCCGTCGATCGGACTCAGTTGGGCTCTCTTGTCGGAGGTCGGAGAAAGATGTTTTTCCTTCAGGAACTCGCCCATCGAGATCGGTCCACGTTGACTTGCCAGTCTATGGCTTGGGCGGACGATGCACACGATGTCGGTGGTTAACAGGGGAGACATCCGCAGATACTCCGGCGGATGCGGCCAATTGCCGATGACCGCATCGATGGATCCGTCCGCAAGCTGGCTGATAAGATCATCATAGCTCGGCATGTGGGACGCATCGACGCCGACATTGGGCGCCTTTTGTGCAATCTTTCCGACCAGCTGAGGCAGAAACACGGCTCCGAGGCAGTTGTCTGCGATGATGCGGAAGTTTCGCGTCGCATTGTTCGGGTCGAAGGTGGCGTGAGGCGACAGGTGCGCGTCGATCTGGCCGAGAATGTCGCGCAACGTCTCCTTCAGGGCGAGACCCCGCTCCGTTGGTACCAGCGCCCCTCCGGACCTAACCAGAAGCGGATCGTCCAGCATTTCCCGCAGCCGTTTCAGTGTCAGGCTGACGGTCGGCTGGGCCTGCCCCAGAATGTCAGCGGTTTTCGAAACGCTGCATTCCGTCAGCAAGGTCAGGAGCGTGCGCATCAGACGCACATCCATCATCCCATTCGCCTGTCGCATCATGATCAGCCTTCCCCTTGTCGAACGGTGCAGCAAGCTTGAGAAGAGGCATATTTCATGCCAACCGGAGAGGTCGATGGTCATGCCGTTATGCATGATCATTGCAGTCAAGAGCGTCCAAAGCCAGTTGTCAGACATTCGAACACCCTCCAATAGCATTGCTGCACGGACCAAATTTCAACATTTTGGGGGAAATGCGCCATCGCGTGAAGAATTTGTTCGCGTTGGCGAGTGCGATCGTATCGATAAGTGCAAGCGCGCCTGGAAATGTTGATGATGTGCTACGGGCTATTCAATCTCGACTGACGTCGCTGGCGCGTGCCCATGAGCTAACCATGACGGTCAAGCCAGACGCTTGCGGGCCGAAATGCCAAACCCGGCCGCCAAGTTCTGCGATCCTCCTACGAAAGACCCTCCTGATGGGCTGACGCTATCGCCACCGCTTCACGTGGTCGACGAGTGCCCGAAGCTTCGGAGGGAGGTTGTGTCGGCTAGGATAATACAGAAAAAACCCGGCAAAGGGAGGACAATACTCCTGAAGCAGAGCGACGAGCTGACCGGATTCGACATAGGGTTTGAAGGTGTCCTCCATCCCGAAGGTGATGCCGCCGCCGGCACAGGCTGTGCGGATCATAAGCCACATGTCGTTGGTGGTGATCTGGGGGTCGACAGCCACGTCGAACTCGCGTCCACCCTGGCCGAATTCCCAACGATAGGGCGCGCTGTGGGGAGCTGGTCGCCAACCAATACAACGATGCGCCGAGAGCTCCGAAGGGTGCTCGGGTCTGCCGAAACGTTCGATGTAGGACGGCGCGGCGAAGGCGCCCTGACGCTGCTCACCCGACACCGGAACGGCAATCATATCCTGATCGATCACTTCGCCCAGACGTACCCCCGCGTCGTAGCCTTCCGCGACAATGTCGAATTCTTCGTCCGTGACGGTCACGTCAATCTGGATGGCGGGAAAGGTGTCCGCGAAACGCGCCAGCAGCGGCCCGGAGATGAACTGCTCGGCGATGGATGACACCGCGAGCCTCAACAGTCCGCTTGGTGCGCTGTCGCGGTCCGCCGTCGCGTCGAGCGCCAGTCCGACTTCGGAAATAGCCGGGGCCACCCGCTGATACAGTCGTTCGCCAGCCTCTGTGAGACTGACACTGCGCGTCGTTCGCTGCACGAGCGCGACACCCAGCCGATCTTCGAGACGCCGGATGGCCTGGCTGATCGCTGGCCGAGTGACGCCCAAATTCTCCGCGGCCACACGAAAGCTCCGCGCTTCGGCGACGGCCAGGAAAACAGAGATGCCGCTCAGGTCGATTGCCATTGGTTAGATTTAGTTATCAAAGTGGTCATCATTGAGCAAGTTGTTCGCTCTCCTCGGCGCATCTACTTTGGATCTCGCAACCAAGAGAGAGCCAATATGACGCTTGATCAATACAAACTTCTGGGACGGTCGGGCTTGCGCGTTTCGCCGTTGAGCCTCGGAACGATGACCTTTGGTTCCGACTGGGGTTGGGGGGCGGACGGCGAGGAGGCCCGCCGCATCTTCGATCTCTATGTCGACCGGGGCGGCAACTTCGTCGACACGTCGGTAAACTACACCAACGGCCGTGCCGAGAGCCTGCTCGGCACCTTCATCGGCGACAAGCGCGAGCGGATCGTTCTTGCGACGAAATTTACCATGGCGCGCGACCCGGGCAACCCGAACTCCGGCGGCAACCACCGCCTGAACGTGGTGCGCTCCGTCGAGCAGAGCCTGACGCAGCTCGGCACTGATCGCATCGACCTCCTTTATCTCCATGCATGGGATATGACGACCCGGCCGGACGAGGTCATGCGAGCGCTCGACGACCTCGTTCGGTCCGGGAAGGTGCTCTATCTCGGCATCTGCAACACGCCTGCATGGCGCGTCGCGCAGATGCAGACGCTCGCCTACATCCGCGGCTGGTCTCCTTTCGTGGCGATGCAGATCGAATACAGCCTCGTGGAGCGGACCGTCGAGCACGAGCTTCTGCCGGCGGCCGCGGATTTGGGCCTTGGGGTGCTTCCATGGTCGCCACTCGGCGGTGGCGTGCTCACGGGCAAGTATTCCCTGGCCGACATCGAGGATTCGCGAGAGGCGACCGTGTCTGCCAGCCGGAAGGGTGTCATAGCGTCGTCCGGACATCTGAATCAACGTGCGATCGAAATTGCGGACGAGGTTCGAGCCGTCGCCGAAGAGGCCAACTCCACGCCATCGCGGGTAGCGCTTGCGTGGACATTGTCCAATCCGACTGTCGTCTCCCCCATCATCGGCGCCCGCCCGCTCGCCCAGGCCGAGGACAATCTCGGAGCTCTAGATCTGCTGCTAACGCCGGAGCAACTGGATCGTCTAAACCGGGTCAGCGTACCTAGCCCCGTCTTTCCCGCTCGCTTCACGCAACGTCCCCTCGTCCAGCAACTGATCTTCGGCGGTGCCGTGGTCGAACGCCGCGACTGACCGTTCAAACGACGTGACGCCTGTCGACCGTGCATGCAGCTTCATTGCCGGTCGATGGGTCTCAGCAACAGGAAAGGACCGATACCATGACCATTCTTCCGACACGCCACCGAGTCGCCGGCGCGAGCCGAACAGCTCTGATCACATTGGCATTGCTGTCGCTCGCCTTGCCGGGCCGAGCCATTGCCAACACCGCGGCAACACAGGTGCAGGCTCCGGACAGTGCCGCGATCGAACGGCAGAACAAGGCTATCGTCGAAGCCGCCTTCGAAAAATGGCGTGGGGGCACCTACGTCTTCGCGGAACTTCTCGCTCCCGACGTCGTCTGGACGATCCACGGCTCCGGGCCGGTCGCGGGCACCTATCGCAACCAGAAGGATTTTATCGAACAGGCATCGCGTCCTCTGACCAGCCGCCTTGCGACGCCGGTCGTGCCTGAGGTGCACGACATCTTTGCCGACGGCGACACGATCATCATCCGCTTCGACGGAACAGCGACCACGACGTCGGGCGCACCTTATCGCAATCAGTTTGTCTGGATATTCGAGATGAAGGACGGTCTCGTCGTCAAGGCGGAAGCCTTCCTGGACCTCGTTGCCTATCAGCAGGTCGTCGACAACAACGCTCCGCGTCCTCAATGACCGACGCCCGCGGCTTCGGCAGAACTTGACTGTCTGCCGAACCGACACCGCGCACCCATGCGCTATCGCCTCCAAACCGAAAACAGTAACGCTGAATGGAGCAAGACCATGCGACAGTTACTTGAAGCACTCATCACCGCCAGCCTTACGTTTCAGCCCGCAGAAGCACAGGAGACCAATTTGCAGCCGAACCATCCATATGCTGGCATGTGGGTCACCGACGACAACCGCGTTCGCCATGAACTTCTACCGAACGGACGCTATGTCGAGGCCCGCGGCCAGCGCGAGCGAGCCTATGAAGGGCGCTACGAAGTCGACGGGACGCATATCGAGTATTGGGACGACACGGGCTTCACTGCCGACGGCGATTTCGTCGATGCCAATACACTGCACCATGGCGGCATGATCTTGCGTCGCAAGCCAGCGTCGCCTTGACATACCGGCGGGCCTCCGCGATGCGGAAACGGTTCAGAGCGATGGGGTGCCGCAGGTCTTCCTGAATCCATTTGACAGGCACGGACGCAATTTGCCGCCGGCCCGTCATCGTGTCCTGTCCACTTCTCGCAGGAGGTCGATGAAGGCCCGTAACGGCGAGGGCACGTGCCGACTGCGCGGGTAATAGAGCGCCAAGCCTGGTGTCGGCGGACACCATTCGTCAAGTACTACTACCAACTGGCCGGATGCCAGGAATCGCCGTGCGAAATAGTCGGGCACATAGGCGATGCCGCGTCCGTCCACCGCCGCCTGCACGAGAAGATCATTGTCATCGAGGGTGAGGTTGCCCGGGACGTCGATCGCCACTTCCGCGCCGCGTTTTGAGAACTCCCAGCGATAGCGCTTTCCGCTCGGCAAACGCTGGCGGACGCAGCAGTGCACATAAAGATCGTCGGGCGTATGCGGTCTTGCTTTCCCGTCCAGATAGGAAGGCGCCGCCACGGCGATGAAACGCACGTCGCCGCCGAACTTCACCGCGACCATGTCTTTCGGAACAGCTTCCAGCAGGCGTATTCCGGCATCGAAACCCTGTTCCACGATATCGACGAGCCGACCTTCCGAAACAAGATCAAGCTCGACGTCGGGATAGAGATCGAGAAAGCGCGGCACGACCTCTGCGAGGAGAATGCGCGCGCCGCTCTTGTTTGCATTAATCCGCAGTGTGCCGCTCGGCGTGCCGCGCTCCTCCGACAAGGTATCGAGCGCCTGATCGAGTTCCTGAAGGACCGGATCGAGGCGCGCGAGCAGGCGCGCGCCGGCCTGGGTCAGCGACACGCTGCGTGTCGTCCGGTTGAAGAGCCGCACGTCCAGTTTTGCCTCCAGTCCGATGATTGCGTGGCTGAGAGCCGAGCGCGATACGCCCATGATCTCGGCCGCTCTGCGAAAGCTCTGGTGACTGGCCACCGCCGCAAAGGCCGCGAGATCGTTCAAACTAGGGCGTACCATTCGTGAAATATCCTCACCATGTTATCTCAAATTGAAGACCTTATATCACCAATGCTGTTGTTTTACATTCGCATGAACAAAACAGGAGTTCACATGCCAAAGATTTGGTTCATCACCGGCGCCTCCTCGGGGCTCGGCCTCGAGATGACGCAACAGCTGCTCAGCCAGGGACACGAGGTGGTCGCTACGATTCGAAGGGCCGGGGCGCTGGCGAAACTTGCGCAGGAATACGGCGATCGTCTCGATATCGTTCAGCTCGATCTGGCCGAACCGGAGAGCATTGCCTCGACCGTTAACGGCGCGTTCCAACGGCACGACCGGATCGACGTGATCGTCAGCAATGCCGGCTACGGTCTGTTCGGTGCTGCGGAAGAGCTCACGAACGAAGAGATCGGCCGGCAGATCGCCACCAATCTTGCCGGATCCATCCATCTGATCCGTGCAGCACTTCCCCTTCTTCGAAGGCAAGGCGGCGGGCGGATCGTCCAGGTCTCGTCCGAAGGAGGGCAGATCGTCTATCCGGGCTTCAGCCTCTATCACGCAACCAAGTGGGGCATCGAAGGCTTCGTCGAATCCGTCGCACAGGAAGTGGCGCCTTTCGGTATCGACTTCATTATCGCCGAGCCGGGACCGACCGGCACGAATTTCGGAGCCAATCTCGTCCGTGCGACACCGATGGATGCCTACGATGAAACCCCTGCCGGGGCCGTTCGTCAGGCGATCAGCGACGGAAGCTTCGAGATCAAGGGAGATGCCGCGCGCACCGTAGCCGCAATCATATCCGCCGCCGAGAGCGAGACGCCGCCATTGCGGTTGGCGCTGGGCAGCACTGCCTATTCATCTATCTCGCAGGCGCTTTCCGCACGCCTGTCCGCTCTTGAGGCGCAGCGGGAAGTGGCGAATTCCGCCGATCGGCAGGATCTGTGAACCGCAGCAGTGGCGGAAGAACAGACCTCATGAACAGCAAGGAAAAAACATGTCCATTCGACCGGTTATATTGGCCCTTGCCCTAAGCATTTCGTCTTCCGCTTTTGCGCAGACTGCCGCAGAAAATCAGGTCGTAGGCACTTGGCGGATGATGTCGGCAACGATCGATCCCGGTGGAAAAAATATCTCCGCCTACGGAGAGAAACCCAACGGTCTTCTCGTCTTCACTCCCGACATGCACTTCGTGGAAGTTCTTACCGACGCCGACATCCCGCGGTTTGCTTCTAACGCTCGCGGTGAGGGAACCGATGATGAAAATCGTATGGCCATGTCACGCAGTATCGGGTTTTTCGGAACCTACACCGTCGATGAGAAGGGAGAATTCAGCGGAAACCGTGTCGAAGGGGCCACATTCCCGAACTGGGTTGGCAGCGTGCGAACCCGTGATGATCTGAGGCTGGTCGTTGACGGCGACCGTATGACTGAACAATTCCGTAGGCCGGAAGGCACTGAAATCAGGATCGAATGGCAGCGCGTCAAATGAGGCACCGGAGGGCGGTCCTCTGCACAAGGTCTCGACCTTGCGAGCGTCCGCCCTTCGAGCATGCCAAAAACGAAGTTGAGCTATCCGGAGGAAAGAGCCATGCTTTTCAATCGCCGCTCCATGTTCACGGCAGGAGCCGTAACCGCGCTGGCGCTTTCAACGCCTCAGATCATGACACGCGCTGCCTTCGCGGCCGCTCCACCGAAATCGGACATCGCCAACACCGGCTTTTACCGCTTCATGCTGGGCGAGTTCGAGATCACTGTCATTCTCGATGGCAGCCGGATATTCGATGGCCCACATCCGACCTTCGGCGCCGATCGGGACGCCGACGAAGTCGTGTCTCTCATGAAAGCCAACTTTCTGCCGTCGGATCGAATGATCGGGCAATTCAACCCGGTGCTTGTGAACACAGGGACGGACCTCATCCTCTTCGACACCGGCAATGGGCCGGAGGGTAGGGAGTTTGGAACCGGGCAACTGGCGAACCGCATCGCGTCATCGGGCTATGCACCGTCCGGTGTGACAATCGTGGCGATTTCTCATCTGCATGCCGATCACATCAACGGGCTCATGGAAGGCGATCGTCCGGGGTTCAGCCGGGTACGATATGTCGTCGGTCAGGCAGAATGGGACTTCTGTGCCCGCGAACTCCTCAACGCTGTCCCGTCGTTCCCTGACGAGGCGGACGACGAACCGGGAGAGTGCGTCATGACCCGGCATGGCAGATCCATTCATATGGACCACTCAACACACAGCCGGCCAACGGGAGGCCCTGCGCCAGTCACTATCGCGACGGCTTTCAGCCTGGCAAACGTGCTCCCAGTCACGACAAAAATCTCGGCAATCACACCTGGAAACACCACTCTCGGCCTGCTGGGACTGACAAACGTCGCTGCGATCGGCGCCCCGCCGGAAGATCCGATACACAAAACCCCATAGCTCAGAGACTGCCGACCGCGGGTTCCTGCATGAGAGGCTTTCGTACGCCTGACGGCACCCGACGCGATTAGTTCGCAGCAATTGTTCGTTCCGGCCGTTTCCAGGTCGTCAAAAGCATATCGATGAAACGGTCGGCTGCGGGGGATAGGGTGGCACTCCTGCGTCTGACGATGCCGATCGTCCGAGTAACGACAGGATTGACGATCGGGCGGGTGACGAGAAACGGATGCTCCTCCTGCGGCGTTGCCAGCCTTGGAAGCACGGAAATTCCCAACCCCGCCTCGACCAGTCCCAGCGAGGTATTCAAATGGGTGACCTCGTAGAACCAGTTGAGCCTGAGGTTCGCCCGGGCGAGCGCCGCGTCAAGAAGCGTGCGGTTGCCACTGGAGCGATCGACCACAACAAGTGGGTGGCCCTCGAGCTGGTTCCAGTGGATTTCGTCAAAGGCGGCAAGCGGATGGTCTTTGCGCATGGCCAACACAAATGGATCGTCGATCAACGGCTCGAACGATAGATCCGGATCGGAATTGCCCATCAAGTTGATACCGAACTCGACTTCTCCTCGAGCCACCGCTTGTAGCCCCTCATTGGCGGTCAGATCCCGGATCCTCAACCGTATGTGAGGATAGTCGCGGCCAAAGGTGCGAATAACGGTCGGGAGGAAGTAGAAGGCGGCGGTCGGTACGCAGGCCATGGTTATCAGTCCGCGACGCTGTGATCCACTGTCCTTGATGGCAAAGAGCGAGCCGTCGAACTCCTCCAGCATGCGCCGAACGAGAGGGATCATCTCTTGACCGGTGGCCGTCGGCGCCACATGGCGGGTGGTTCTGTCGAGCAATGGCGCGCCGATCGATTGTTCCAGTTTCTGGATGCGGCGCGTCAAAGCCGGCTGCGAGATGTGCAAGGCCTCCGCCGCGCGATGAAAGCTCTCGAGTTCGACCACGGCTTGGAATGCACGAAGGTCCAAAATCTCGCAATTGATGCTCATAATGAAATAATCCCTCCGAAAATTGCATTTCACAAATAACCGCTTCTTGCACATATTGCAACAAGCCGGTGGATTGATCCACTTTATGAAACTTAGAAGGTTTGTTATGAACGATTTGGTGCGGATTCCTTGCGTCTTGATGCGCGGCGGAACCTCTCGGGGGCCGTTCTTTTTGAGCGCGGACCTGCCGTCGGACGCCGCCAGCCGCGATGCGGCCTTGCTGTCGATCATGGGTTCGGGTCATCCGCTGCAAATCGATGGCATAGGGGGCGGAAATCCCGTCACCTCGAAGGTGGCGATCATCGGTCCGCCGAGCGTTGCCGGCGCCGATGTCGACTATCTGTTCGCTCAGGTCCGGACCGACCGGCAGATCGTCGACTACTCGCCGAACTGCGGAAATATGCTGGCGGCCGTCGGGCCTTTCTCCATCGAAGCCGGCCTGGTGAAGGCCGGGGCAGCCGAAACGCTCGTACGCATCCACAATGTCAACACCGGCAAGGTGATCGAGGCGAAAGTGCCGACCCGCAACGGGGAGGTGACCTATCTCGGTGATGCCTCGATCGACGGCGTGCCGGGACTTGCCGCACCGATCGCGCTCACCTTTCTCGATGCCGCGGGAGCCAAGACCGGCAAACTGCTTCCAAGCGGCAATGCATCGGATGTCATTGACGGTATGAGGGTGACGATCATCGATTGCGCCATACCCATGGTGCTCATGCGCGCTGCCGATCTCGGAGTCACTGGATATGAAGACGCCGCGACGCTGTCCAGGAATAGCGAGCTGATCGCACGCATGTCGGCGATCCGCATCCGGGCCGGCAAGATCATGGGCATGGGCGATGTGTCGGACAAGGTCATTCCGAAGCCGGTCCTGATTGCGCCGCCGCAGAAGGGCGGTACACTTGCGGTTCGTTATTTCATGCCGAACGATTGCCATCCGGCCCTTGCGACGACGGGGGCGGTCGGCATAGCAACTGCGGTTGTCACGCCGGGGACGATTGCCGCCGATCTTGTAGGCGGCTCATCTCTTCCGGCGACTGTGCGGATTGAACATCCGGGCGGCCGTCTCGACGTCGAGCTGGAGACGCGCGGCGGCGTGACCGTGGCCGGTCTCGTGCGAACCGCGCGTCGTCTTTTCGAAGGCTATGCGTTTGCCAAGCCCGCCGGGTTTGTCGAACACGCGGCCTAGATCATTACCAATCGATCCGGTGAGGACCGGATATAGTCAGGGAGGAAATTTCATGCGCAATTGTCTGCTCGCGGCAACCGCCATCATGGTGCTTGCCGGCGTCGCTCATGCCGAGCCGGTTCGGATGAGCGTCGGCTCTTATAATCTCAATAACCTGCCGTTCCCCGTTGCCGAAAGCCTTGGCTTCTACAAGGAAGAGGGGCTGGAGGTGACTACGGAGAATTTTGCTCAAGGAGGCTCCAAGGTCCTGCAGGCTCTTGTCGCGGGCTCGACCGACGTTGCCGTTGGCTTTTATGATCACACGATCCAGATGCAGTCGCAGGGCAAGCATGTCGTCGGCTTCGTACAGCTCGCCCGCAATTCGGGGCTGGTCCTCGTTGGAAAGAACGACACCGATTTCGATCCGGCCAAGCCGGCAACGATCAAGGGAAAGAGCATCGGCATCACGGCGCCGGGTTCGTCGTCCGATTTCTTCATTCGCTATTATCTTCAGCAGCATGGCCTGACCGAAAACGATATCTCGATCATCGGCGTCGGCTCCGGCGCGGCTGCAGTGGCGGCCTTGCAGCAGGGCAAAGTCGACCTTCTTGTCAACTACGATCCGGCTGCAACGATCGTCGTCGAGCGCGGCATTGGCAAGATCCTGATCGACGCTCGCAGCGATGAGGGCGCCAAGGCCGTCTATGGCGGTATCTATCCGACCTCGGTTCTCTATGCCAACCAGGCCTATATCGAGGCCCATCCGGAGGTGATCCAGAAGGTCGCCAACGCCACGGTGAAGGCGCTGCATTGGATGAAAAATCACACAGCAGCCGAAATCGTCGAGCAGCTACCTGACGATTTCGTCTCCGGCGACAAGGCGACCTACATCAAGGCAGTCGAGAACGCCAAGGCGATCTTCTCGAAGGACGGCCTGTTCGTCGCGCAAGATACCGAGACGCCGCTCGCCGTTCTCAAGAGCTTCAACGAGAGCGTTCACAAGGCAACAATCGATCTCAATGCCACCTACACGAACAGGTTCGTAGAGGCCGCAGCCCTGCGCGCCGCCAACTAAGAGGCCTCCAATGTCAGTGACAGCAAGGAAAATTCAGGCCGTGGCCCAATCAAACCCGATACCCATGGTTTCCATCAGCGGCGTCACCATGGCGTTCGGATCGTTCGTGGCCGTCGAAAACGTCAACCTGACCGTCGGCGACGGAGAATTTCTCTCCATCGTCGGACCGACGGGCTGTGGCAAGTCCACCATCCTCAACGCCATCGCCGGCCTTTTGAAGCCTTCGGTAGGCGGGGTCTCGATCGACGGCGCTGCAGTGAAGGGCGTGCAGAACAATATCGGCTATCTCTTTCAACAGGACGCGCTCCTTCCCTGGAAGACGGCTTATGAGAACGTCGAGCTTGGGCTGCGGTTTCGTGGCGTGTCCGCCGGCGAACGGCGCGAAAAAGTCATGGGATGGCTTGAAAAGGTCGGTCTCAAGGGCTTTGAAACCCGGTTTCCCCATCAACTTTCCGGCGGGCAGCGCAAACGCGTGCAGATGGCGCAGGCCTTGATCACCGAGCCCAAGGTCATCCTCATGGACGAGCCGTTTTCGGCGCTGGACATCCATACCCGCCATCTCATGCAGAACGAGCTTCTCAAGCTGTGGCAGGAAGACCGCCGCGCCGTGGTCATGATCACGCATGATCTCGAGGAGGCGATTGCACTCGGCGATCGTGTCGTCGTTCTGGCCGCCGGCCCCAGAAGCCGGGTAATCGAAACCTTCGGCGTCGATCTCGAACGGCCGCGCGATGTCGCCGAAATCAAGCTCGACCCGAAATTCATGACCCTTTATCGCGACATCTGGGCGTCGCTGCGCGGCGAAGTGGAGAAAAGCTATGCAGGCCATTAACGTTCGTCTCATCCAGGTGGCGCTTCTGGCGATCATCCTCGGCGGCTGGCAATTCGGGGTTTCGTCCGGGGTGATCGACCGCTTCTTCTTTCCGGCGCCATTGGATATCGTCAAACAAGTGACGACCTGGATCAGTGATCACGGTTTCTACAAACATGTCGGCATCACACTCGGCGAGACCGTTCTTGGCTACCTGATCGGGACTGGTCTCGGCGTGGCGGCGGGGGTCTGGCTTGGCCTCAGCCCGTTCGTCGCCAGAGTTCTTGATCCTTTCATCAAGGCCGTGAACGCAATCCCGCGCGTCGTGCTCGCTCCCATCTTCGTGCTCTGGCTGGGACTCGGCCTCTGGTCGAAGGTCGCACTGGCGGTCACGCTGGTCTTCTTCGTCACCTTCTTCAACGCGATGCAGGGCGTCCGCGAGGTCAACCCGGTCATCCTATCCAATACCCGCATCCTCGGCGCCAAGCGTTCCGAGCTGCTTCGCCACGTCTATTTCCCGGCCGCGGCAACCTGGATCCTGTCGTCGCTGCGTACCTCCGTCGGCTTTGCCGTTGTCGGCGCGATCATCGGCGAATATCTCGGCGCATCGGCGGGTCTCGGCTACCTCATCGCCCGCTCGGAAGGCAACTTCGATGCCGTCGGTGTTTTTGCAGGCATCATCATCCTCGCCGTCTTCGTTCTGATCATCGACCTGATCCTCGATGTCATCGAAAGGAAGCTCATCACCTGGCGTCCGAACGCCGGCGAAGAGCGTCCCGCCTGAGTTCACTCTCCGGGAAATTGAGGAGGGCAACCTGGCTGGGTGCCCTCCTGTTGGATTCCGCCCTGTTGACCCGTCCTTCCGCCTGGCGTTGGCCCTGCCAGGTAGAGACAGAGCCCTTCAGGGACAGCCAAGTCCAAAATGGATAATTACACGGTTCTCAACCACGAAATTGTTTGTAGCATCTCCCGAAGGCTTGGGAGGAGCGGCGCAATATGACGGATATGAAACTTTGCATTTTGACAGGTGCCGCGGGGGAAGTTGGCCGGGCGACAGCGAAACGCTTCGCTGAGAGCGGTTGGTCGATGATTCTTTGCGACCGGACCGCTGAGATTGCCGGTCTGGCGAAAGACCTTTCAGCTGAGTTCGGCCATGCCTGCCTCGGTATTCAGATGGATCTCGCGAATGATCAAGAGGTCGACCAGATTGCGAAGACGGCCCTTGAGACCGGCATTCCGTTGCGCTTTCTAGGGCTCGTGGCCGCGATCAACCATCCGGCCGTCAGCATCGAGAACTTGGACATGGCCCTCTGGGACCGGGTGCACAACGTAAATCTGCGCGCGAACGTCAAGTTCATCAGCGCGTGTGTGCCGTTGCTGCGGAAGGCGGGCAGGGCTTCCATCGTGAATGTTGCCAGTTTCTGGGGCCGTGAAGGACATGCCTACTTCAGCCCCTATTGTACATCGAAAGCCGCATTGATTTCGCTGACGCAGAGTGTCGCCGCGGAACTTGCGCCGGATATCCGGGTAAACTGCGTTGCTCCAGGCAATATCAACACGCCGATGCATTTCAACGCGCTTGCGGTTGAGGCCGAAAAGCGCGGGATTTCAGCCGATGAGATGCGTGAGATCGAATGGGGCAAGATCCCGATGGGTCGTCCCGCGGAAACGGCGGAGATAGCGTCTGCAATTCATTTTCTGTCTACCGACGACGCCAACTATTTCGTAGGCGCGACGCTGGACGTCAACGGCGGCTGCCGATTCACCTAACCACGCGGTAATTGAGACGCGAATTGGAAGTTCAGGGGAGAAGAACGAATGTCGGACCAGCTAACGGTCATCGCGCATCTGGTGGCGCGCCCGGATAAGATCCAGGACACCAAGGAATTTCTGATGTCGCTGATCGAGCGCACGCGCGCGGAGGCGGGCTGCGTCGATTATCATTTGCACCAGAGCCAGGAAGACCCTGCGAACTTTGCCTTCTATGAAAATTGGATCGATCGTGCAGCGTTGGATGAGCATATGGAAACGCCGTATCTCAAGGAATTGATTGTACGAAAGAACGAGTTTTTCAAAGTAGACCCGGACATCCGCCTATTGACGATGATTTCGCCGCGATGACATCCGTCAGGTTCAAACACTTATGGGATCCGATCGGGTAACAATCGCCGAAGGATCGGAACTCGATCCAGGCTTGCGTGCCGGTCCGGTACTGCCTCTTAGCACCAGATGAGGGGTGAGGAGGATGCGCTTAACCGGTTGCGAGTGATTTTTGATCAGGCTCATCAGCAGGTCAGCGCTCTCGAATCCGAGATCGCGGCCGGCGGTGTGCAAAGTGGTCAATGGCGGCGACAACAGATTCATGAACGGTAGATCGTTGACGCCGGCAAGAGAAATCTGTTCGGGACAAGCGACGCCAGCCGACTTCAGGGCGACGAGGCAACCGACGGCGAGCAGGTCGTTGAAGGCGAGGACCGCGGTACTGGTCAGTCCGGATGCAAGCATATGTCCCATGATCCGCTCACCTTCCGCTACATCATAGGCTCGCGCTTCAATGACATCGAAACGGCAACCGGCCGCCTTCGCAAGGCGGGTCGCTGCATTGAACCCCGCCAGCCTGTTTTGAGCGGTGGAGGCCGCGAGCGGCGGTGTTACATAGGTGATGTCCTTATGACCCAGGTCAAGAACGTGCTCGACCATCGCCTGAACGCCTGCCGCATCGTCCATCGCGACCGAAGACATCCGGGAGTGCCGAGGATCCCGAAGAACGGCGACGGTCGGTATGCCCAGTTCCAGGCAAAGCTCGACCGAGGGGTCATTCAACTCGAAGCTTGCGACGACCAGCCCGGCGACGAACTGGCTGCTCATGCGTTCGACGATCGATCTGAGTTTGACGGGACTGTAGTCCGAGTTCGCGACGAAAGTGACATAGCCATCTTCCGCGACGCGTTCTTCTACGGAAGCGATGATGGGAGAAAACAGGGGGTCGCTGAGATTGGGGACGATGAGGCCGATCGTTCCCGTCTTCTGTGTCCGAAGGCTGGAGGCGAGACTGTTGCGCTTGTAGCCGAGTTGCTCGGCAACCTTTTCGATCTTCCGGACGACCTTGCTCGATATCCGATGGCTCGTCCCGGGATTCAGCGCACGCGACGCCGTCGAGACGTGCACGCCGGCGCCGTTGGCGACGTCGACGATGGTGACGCGCGGGCGTTTGCTCTGGTGACCTTGCGGGGTATCGCTCATTCGGTGCCGACTACTTCAACATTCGGATTCGATTAACTGGAAAAATATGCGATCAAACCTTTGCACACAAGGTGGCTCATAGAGTGCCGCCGGCCGATTTGCGACCACCCCTGGCGAATGAGCTATTTCTGTCTATGCAATCGTTGATTTTGGATCCTGTTCTTAATTTTCCTCTTTTGGTAAGCGACGGGTGCAGTCGGCAGGCTCTGAGCGCGTCTTTTTGCCGGCCCACTTTTTCCAAATCGTGGGACCGTTGAAAAAACTTTTTAGTTTTAAACAAACGATTGCTCTAATCGAAAATTTTCATAAGCAATTGGATATTTTATAAAAATCGACAAAAGGCATATTTTTTGCACGTGTATTTGTAAACTATTTGAGCAAACGTTTGCACTTGACTCAATCGGCTGTGCTCTCTAACCATGCCTTCGGATGGAACGGCACAGTGCGGTGCCGGACATGGAGAGACGCACAATGTCTTGGGAATCTGAGCGCAATTTGAAGATCGCATTCGTTGGCACCGGCGCGCAGGGCGCTTCGATTGGCGCCGACTTTGCGCTTGCGGGCCTCGACGTGACGTTCATCGAACAATGGCCGGAGCATGTCGACGCAATGAACGAACACGGTATCAGCGTCAACATGCCTATGCGATCCATCAATGCAAACGTTCGCGCAAAACATCTCTGCCAGGTGGCTGAATTGCGGGAGCGCTTCGACGTCATATTCCTCGTGGTCAAGGCTTATGACACCCGCTGGACATGTCAGCTTGTCGAGCCGGTTCTTGCGTCCGACGGCCTCGTCGTCGGTGTCCAGAACGGAATGACGCAGCGTGCGATCGCGTCCGTCGTCGGCGCTGAGCGAACGGTTGGAGCCGTATTCGACATGGCCTCCAACATGTTCACTCCCGGCGTGACAAACCGGCAGAACGATCGTGATACGTCCTGGTTTGCGCTCGGCGCGCTCGATCCGGCAAATCGCGAGCGTGTGGAAAGAGTTGCCGAATTGCTGCGGCTGAGCGGCCGCGTCGAGGTTACGGACGATATCGGCTCTGCCAAGTGGATGAAGCTGATCGTTAATGCCGCGCAACTGGTTCCGTCCGCGATCCTCAATTTGCCGTTTGCGGAGGCGGTCAGGGTGCCAGGGATGGCAAAGGTGATGCGAGCAGCCGGTTACGAGGCGATGCGCGCGGCGCAGGCTGACGGCGCAAGCATTGTTCCGATCCTTGGCATGCCTCCGACGACAACCAATGATCCCGACCGCTATGTCGACGAGATCTTCGACGAAGTGCTTAAGACCTTCATGATGCCGGATACGCTGACGACAGTCCTCCAGGACTGGCACAAGGGTCGGCGCGGAGAGGTCCTGGATATCAACGGACATGTCGTGGAGACGCTGGAAAGAGCAGGGCGGGGCGCTCCGGTCAACCGCCGGATCGTCGAGATCGCCCGCTCGATCGAGCAAGGAAGTCTGACGGCGCAGGTGACGAACAGTTCCCTCTTTGCGACGTGACAAGGCGCTTGCGAACTGAGGTTCAAGGGTCCGCCAGACCGGACAGGATTGACTGAAACATTGCGTGCACGAGCCGCACGCCATCGGAGAAGGAGAGTCATATGGGTTGGGATAAGGCGCGCGGCCCGCGGATCGCATTTCTGGGAACGGGGGCACAAGGCGCGTCCATCGGGGCCGACTTCGTATTGGCCGGGCTCGACGTCACCTTCATCGAGCAGTGGCCTGACCATGTCATGGCCATCCGCGAGCACGGGATCACCGTGAACCTGCCGAGCCGCACCATCAATGCGAAGGTCCCGGCTCTGCATCTCTGCCAGGTGGCGGAAATCAAGGAGCCTTTCGACGTCGTTTTTCTCGTGGTCAAGGCCTACGACACCAAGTGGGCATGCCAGCTTATCGAGCCCTGCCTTGCTCCGGACGGAGTGATCGTCGGGCTTCAGAATGGCATGACGCATGAAGACATCGCGGCCGTGGTTGGTCGCGAGCGGACGATCGGTGCTGTGATCGAGATCGCTTCCAACATGTTCGTTCCCGGCGTCACGAACCGGCAGAACGATCATGACACCTCGTGGTTCGCACTCGGCGCGCTCGACCCCAAGACGCAGGAGCGGGTGGAAGACGTCGCCGATTTGCTGCGGAATTCTGGCACGGTCGAGGTGATGGAAGACATTCGTTCCGCAAAGTGGATGAAGCTCGTTGTCAATGCCGCCGAGCTTATTCCATCGGCGATCATCAACCTGCCGCTGGCGGATGCTGCGCGCGCACCCGGCATGCTCGAGGTCATGCGGGCGGCGGGATACGAGGCAATGCAGGCAGCATTAGCGGACGGCGCCAAGATCGTCCCGATCATCGGCATGCCGCCGGTCACGACGAACCATCCGGAGCGTTATGTCGATCAGATTTTCGAAGAGGTACTGAAGACCTTCTCGCAGGCTGACACGCTGACGACATCACTGCAGGACTGGCGCAAGGGGCGCCGCGCCGAGGTGCAGGAGGTTAACGGATGGGTCGTCGATATCCTTCGTGCCCATGGCCAGAAAGCGCCGGTGAATCAGCGCGTTATGGAGGTCGCCTACGATATCGAGGCCGGCCGGATCGAAGCGCGACCAGAGAATGCAGCCCTATTGATCGAAACATATCGGGTCGTGGCCGAGCGTCGATAAGTCCCGGCGGTCACGCGGCAGGCAAAGCATCAATTTTTAACCTGAGGAGGAAAATGGCATGAAATCGCATCTGAAATGCGGCGCCATCGCGCGATGGCTTCTAACGTCCGCGGCGGTCTGCGCGAGCGTCGCAATCCCAGCCGCGCATACGAACGCCGGTGAGGCGAAGGGCGGCAAGCTAATCGTCGGTATCGACGAGACGGCTTCCGAATATTGGTCGGAATATCTGCAGGGTGTGAAGGACATTGGCGAGTCGCTCGGCAAGGATCCGACCGTACTCACCAGCAACTATCAGGGCGATCAGCTGCTCGCGCAGCTCGGGGCCACCTATTCCGCTGGCTGCAATCAGTGCGCTCTTGCCACCGATCCGTCGTCGAATGCCTTCGTCAAGGCTGTTGTCAACCGGTCGGCCAAGTCGAAGGTCCATGTCGTCACGATCTGGAATCGGCCCGAGGACATCCATCCCTGGGATACGGATTCCAAATATTGGGTCGCCCATACCTCCTTCGACGGTGTGATGTCCGGCTACTACCAGGTCATGGCGCTTTGCAAGGCGCTGAACGGCAAGGGCAAGATCGCCGCGATCGAAGGCGTGCCGTCAACCCCGCCGGCCTATCAGCGCATCGCCGGCCTGAAAAAGGGTCTGAAGGAATGCCCTGGCCTGGAGCTTGTCGACACGCAGGTGGGCGACTGGCAAGAAACCAAGGCTCAAAATATCACCCGTACCTGGCTTGCCCGCTATGGGGATCAGCTACAGGGCGTCTTCGCGTCCAACGATGCCATGGGCCGCGGCGCGGTCGCCGCGCTGAAGGAAAAGGGACTGAACGGCAAGGTTCTGGTCACCGGTTCTGACGGTTCGAATATCGGGCTGGAAATGGTCAAGAACGGCGACATGCTGGCGACCGTCTGGAACGATCCGGTCTTGCAGGGCGCGGTTTCCATGTCGCTCGCCTATGCGGCCGCTGTCGGCGACATCGATGCCGAGAAGCTGAGCCATGCGCAGCGCGACTTCTACCTCAAGCAGGATGTCGTGACCAAGGACAATGTCGATAAGTATCTCGACCTGAAGAAGAACGCGCCGAAATACACCTACGACGAAATCAAGAAGGACTTCTGGAAGGACTCGGCAGGTCAGATTCCGGAAGGCGCAAACGAGAACAAGTAATCGGAAGGAGGGCTCGATGGAGGCCGCTACCAGTATGAACTCCAAAACGGTCGCTCGCTCGCTGACGCTTTTTGGCGAGATCAGAAGCAAATCGTCATGGAACCAGTTTGCAGGCCCTGTTGTGGCGCTCATCGTGCTGTCTGTGGGCTTCCAGCTGGTCAGCGGTAGCTTCTTTACGATCGACAACCTCAAATCCGTGGTGGAGGCAGCGGCGGTTCCCGCAATTCTCGCCGCTGCCATCAGCTTTGTCGTCATCATGGGATCCATCGATCTCTCGCTGGAAGGCACCATGGCGACGACGAGCATGATCGTTGCCCTTCTCGTCGCAAACGGGGTCAACGGCAACGATTACGGCATGGTCGGATTGCTGGCGGCGCTGGCCGTTGGCCTCGCCTTCGGCCTTTTCAACGCCGTCCTCAACGCGGTGCTGCAGATGCCGTCCCTGATCGTAACGCTCGGAACCTGGTTCGTCGGGCTGGGCATCGCGGCAGTCCTGTTTCCTGCCCGTGTCCCGCAAATCAACGATCCGCTCATTCTCAACCTCGCCCGCCTCCGGCTCTTC
This sequence comes from Rhizobium sp. 11_C7_N12_5, assembly GCF_051811145.1. NCBI lineage: Bacteria > Pseudomonadati > Pseudomonadota > Alphaproteobacteria > Hyphomicrobiales > Rhizobiaceae > Rhizobium > Rhizobium sp. 11_C7_N12_5. The sequence goes on along the minus strand of NZ_JBPWPY010000003.1, from coordinate 1,164,916 downwards.
GATTTGAGCTTGGTCGTCTACATCGCGCTCGCCGTCATCGTCGTCAGCCAGTTGGTCCTGAACTTCACGAGGCTCGGGCGCATGATCTACGCGATCGGCGGCGACGAAGGCCTGCTCGTGGCTTCCGGCCTGCGCATTCGATGGGTCAAGATCGCCGCCTTCTCGATTTGCGGTCTGCTGGCCGGCATGTGCGGCGTGCTGCTGTCCGCACAGCTCAGCACCGGAAATGCGAATATCGGCAGCGGACTTCTGTTTCCGGCCATCAGTGCCGCCGTTCTTGGCGGCACCGTGCTGACGGGCGGACGCGGCGGCGCGGTTCAATCCGCGCTCGGTGCCTTGATTCTCGAGGTGCTGAACAATGGCCTCATCCAGATCGGCGCCGGTCCCTACACCCGCCACATCATCAGCGGCTCGGTCATCGTGATCGCCGTCGCCGCAGGCGGCTGGCATCGCCGCCGCAAACTGAGGGTCGTAAAATGACAGGCTCGCTCGTTCTCAAAGGTGTCCGCAAGACCTACGGCAGTGTCGTCGCGCTCGAAGGCATCGATTTGGAAATTCGCGCGGGGCAGGTGCTCGGGTTGATCGGCCAAAACGGCTCAGGCAAGTCCACACTGCTGAAGATATTGGCGGGGCTTGCGGCGCCGGACCAAGGTGAGATCATTCTCGACGGGCATCCGATCGTCCTGGATTCCGCCGCGACAGCTAGTCGCTACGGCATCGGCATGGTGCATCAAGAGCAGTCCCTGATCCCCAACCTGACCGTCGCGGAAAACATCTTCCTCGACAAGCCGCACCCTGCCACGAGAAACGGCCTCTACCGATGGGGCGCTCTGAACAAGGCCGCACAGGCGCAGCTGCATAAGATCTCGGTCGAGCTGCCGACCCGCGCGCTCGTAGAGGATTTGCGGTTTGCCGAGCGCCAGCAGGTCGAACTCGCCAAGGTTCTGGCGATCGAGGAACTCGTCGACAGACCGCCGATTATCCTGTTCGACGAGCCAACCTCGGTTTTGACGCCGGATGAGATCAAGCTTCTCTTCAAGCAGATCAATAGATTGCGCGGCAACGCGACGATCGTCTTCGTGTCGCACCGCCTGGAAGAGGTGTTGGAAATCAGCGACCGCATCGTCGTCATGACCGACGGCCGCAAGGTGGCCGAGAGAGACAGCGGTTCGGTTGACCGCAATGAACTCTATGAACTGATGGTCGGTCGGCAGCGGGTTACCGATGCCAGATCAGATCGGAAGCCCGCAGCGCAGGCCTCGACGCCGGTGCTCAAGATCGAGCGGCTGAGCAGTGGTCAGCATTTTCGCAACATCAACTTCGAACTTCGGCGCGGCGAAATCCTCGGCATTGCCGGCGTGCTCGGCTCCGGGGCCGAGGAAGTTTGCCGGGCAGTCTTTGGCGCCGAACGCGTCGATGCGGGAGGGATCGCGATCGAGGGCAGGGCGGCAAATCCGACCAGCCCGCGAACCGCGGTTCGGCAGGGTATCGGATATCTTCCGGCAGACCGCCGCGCCGAAGGGATGCTTCCGAGCCGATCGCTGTTCGAGAATGCCGTTCTCACATTCGGGCTGGACTACGGCTGGCGCTCCCTCGTTTTGCGGCGCGGCAGGGAGCGGCCGGTCGCGCTCGAATGGATGAAGCGTCTAAAGGTGAAGATGCACACGCCCTATGCGCCCATCTCCAGCCTCAGCGGCGGCAACCAGCAGAAGACTGTGCTTGCAAAATGGCTGATGGCCAGGAAACTCAAGGTTCTCCTGCTCGACCATCCGAGCCGCGGGCTGGATCCCGGCGCGCGGGACGATCTCTTTGCCGTCATCCGGGAGCAGGCCGACAAAGGCCTGTCGATCGTCTTCGTCGGCGACACGATCTCCGAGTTGTTGGAGCTTTCCGACCGGATCGTCGTGATGCGGGATGGCGAGATTACCGCACGTTTCGACCTGACGGATGGAGCCATGCCGAAGGAAGAGGAAGTCGTCGCGGCCATGGTCTGATGTGGCTTGGCCAGGTTTCGCTTCGAAGCTGAATTTGGAATAAGGGAAGAACGACCATGGGTAATGCACTGGACAGCACATTGATCGCCGCTCTTCGGGGACGCCGATCGACCTTGTTGCGAGGGCTTGGCCCCTTGGCGGTTCTGATCGCGCTCGTGGCGATCAGTGCCGCCATCGCACCCGGGGTAGTGGAGGTGGACTCCCTCGTCAGCTTCTTGTCTGATGCGGCGCCGATCATCGCGCTGGTCATCGGCGGCACGCTCCCCATTCTGGCGGGCAGCATCGATCTGTCGGTCGCCGGTGTGGCGTCGCTGACCGGGGTGCTGGTCGTCGTCCTCAATCCGATTTTCGGCCCGTGGACGTCCGTCGTCGTCATCCTCATCGCGATGGCGTTCGGCGCGACACAGGGTCTGCTGCATTCGTGGCTGCAACTGCCATCCTTCATCGTCACGCTCGGCACGCTGAGCATGCTTTCTGGTCTGGCGCTGTTGCTGTCGAACGCGACGGCGGAACCCATTCCGGACAATGATCTCTTCGTGACCTATCTCTCCGACAGCACCGCCGATATCCCAAATACCGTCATAGCCCTTATCATCATCATCGCGGTGCTGGGACTGATGCTTCGCTATCTTCGTCTCGGGCGAGATATCTATGCGCTGGGCACCGGCGAGCGGGCCGCGATCATGTCTGCCGTGAACGTCGTCGCAGTGCGGACGATCATCTTTGCGATTTCGGCCGGCTGTGCCGCAATCGCAGGCCTCTTCCTGATCTCTATAACGGCGTTCAGCTCGCCGACGCTTGCCGGCAATCTGCTGCTGCTCTCTATCGTGGGCGTGGTCTTAGGCGGCACGGCGATTTCAGGCGGTGTCGGCGGACTGCTTCCCGCGGTTGTGGGCGGCCTGATTACGTCGTGGCTGCGCATTGTGACCGTTATCATCGGCGTCCAGCCGACGGCCCAGAATATCGTATTCGGCTTGACGGCATTGGTGGCAGTCGCGCTGACCACGGACCGAAGCAAGCTCGGTATCATCAAGTGAGTTCTCCCGGTTATGCCGACCGATCGGCGTGGCCGGGACCGAATGCGAGAGAGCGGTGGTTCGATTGAACTACCGCTTCGGCGTAATTCCAGCAAAAGTGTAACTCGGTTTTGCGTCCGGAAGCGCTCTATCTATCTCCGCTAAACCACGCTCTGCCTCGCCCACGTCTTATGAGCGGATTTCAGGCTGGCCTCGATCTGTGCGGCTGCGCGCTCAAGAGCTAGCCTCGGTGATTTATTGCCAAGCAGCGCGTCATGGATCTCCTCGCCAAGAACCTTCTCGATCGTCGTATATTGCGGGATCTTGGGGCGTTGCCAGGTATGCAGCAGGTTCTTCTTCGCCAGCTGGTCGACGAAGCGGACGATCGGAGAGCTTGCGGCAGCTTCCGGATCGGCGCTGACCGAAAAGCGCGGAGCGACCGGAAAACCGTTCTTCACATGCGCCTTCATAGCTTCCCTGGAGGCCATCCATGCGATCGCGTCCGCCGCCAGCTCCACTCTTTCCTCCGGCAGATTGGTCGGAATACAGAAAAGAAAGCCGCCGATCGGAGAGGCGCGCGTGCCGCCGGGACCGTATGGCTGCGGCAGATATTCGACTCGCCGCTTCACGACCGACTGGACGTCATATTCGAAGCGGGCCGCGCGCATCGTCCAGAAATAACCCAAGCTCGCTTTTCCCTTCAGGAAGACTTCCAGGGTTTGATCCCAGGCCATCTCCAGAATCTTTGGCGGCGAAATTTCGATCAGCCTGCGCATGTATTCGAGGGCGCCGAAACCGGCATCGGACAAGATGGTGCAGCTCAATTCTTCCAGGTTTGCGCCTTCGAGCGTGAAGCCCGAGCGCGTCTTGCGCAGGGAGATCGCCGGCTGCCCGCAGGCACCCATGAAGAATAGAAAGCTCGACGCGATCGGCATGCCCCGCGCGCCATCCCAGACGGCTCCGAACATGCCTTCGTCCGGAGCATGAAACTTGCGACCGGCGCTGATGACATCATCGAAAGTCTTGGGAAAGGAGAGGCCCGCGTCGGAAAAAAGATCCCTCCTGGCCGCCAGTAGTTCGACGGTACAGTAGCCCGGAACGCCGTAGTCCTTACCTTCCCAGGTTGCCGATGACCAGATGGATGGGTGGAAATCGAGCGGATTGATGCCGGTCTTCTGAATATACTGATCGATCGGCCGGATCACGCCGCTCTCCGCGAATTCCCCGAGCCATGGCATGTTGATCGCGATGACGTCATAGTCGGACAATGGTTTTGCGCCGTTTTCACGCGCGCGCCGATAGAGGTCGGGAAGCGGCAAAAGGTCAAAATTTTTGCGTGAAGCGAGATTGTTGCGGAAGTCGGCCCACATGTTCCGCATTGCGGAGAAGTAGTTATCGTCGTTCAAGAGAAAGCGAAGCTCGATCTGCGATTCGGCACGCTTCTGGACAAGCCTCATCGGTGGAATGATCTGCGAACCGAGAGGCGTACCGCCGAAATAATATTCGTCTTCCTCCTCGCCGGCGCGCAGCCCCAAGGTCTGCGCGAGGAGCGATTTCGTCTTGCGGGCATAGGTTTCGAACGAACGAAGCAACTGCTCGCTCGGCTGCAGCGCGAAGCTCTTGCCAGTCGAACCTTTGGCGACTTTGAGGATGTAGCCGCTATCGATGAGACGGTTGATCAGTCTCATCGAGGTCGCATAAGGGAGACCGGATTCCTGTCCGAGAGTCGAGATCGAGACAGTCTGGCTAAGTATATGGGACTTGATCAGGAAGGTGACGATCAGCCAAATTGCATCGTCATCGGCGGCTGCGACCACCTCCCTGAATGGGCGGCGCGTTTTCTCGATGAAATCGATGACGCGCAGCATTTCATATTCGTTCACGTCGGCCTCCCAACCGTCGCGCTAAAGACGATCAGACTAGCTGGCAAATTTTCCTTTCGCCAGCCCGCTCAAATGGCTTTTAGCGTCTCTGATGTGGCGGTCTTGTCCCGGGTCATCCCCGCCAGCCGTTCGTACTGTTCGAAAAGAACGAAGAAGTCTTTCTCGGCAAGCCCGTCGGCGAACGCTGCCTCGTATTGCTGCCGGATCATGGAAGCGAGATACATCGGCACGTGATCGGATTTCGCCGCGCCAAGAATAAGATCGAAATCCTTCATCATCTGCGAGACGGAGAATGCCGGATCGAAATTGCGGCTGACCAGGAGATCGCGCTTGTAGGCAATCAGCGGCGAGGCCACCGCGCTTTCGCAGATGACGTTGAGCATGGTCTCGACCGAGAGGTTTCCCTTCAATCCGAGTGTCAGCGCTTCTCCGAGCAGGGCAGCCGTCGCCCCCACCAGCGCATTCAGCACCAGCTTGAGATAGCGCGCTTCCTCGCCATCGCCGAGATAGAATCGCTTGGACGAGAAACTCGCAAGGATGGGCTCGATCTTGCGATAGGCCTCCTCCGGCCCGGAGACCATGACGGAAAGCATGCCGGATGATGCGGTGATCGTGCTTCCCGAGACGGGCGCGCGCAAATAGGCCACGCCTTTGCGCCCGAGAGCCTCGGCGATTTCGGCCGAGATTTCCGGGGAAACGGTGCTCATCTCGACCAGAATTTGGCCCGGCTTCAGCAGATCGACGAGGGCGGATGGCGCCAATGTCAGTTGGCGAAGAACGGCATCGTTCGGGATGGTGAGCATCATCACGTCCGACGCCTCGACGAGATCTTCAAGCGAATGCGCCACATTCGCGCCCTGGGCGACGACGGAAGCACGGTTTTCGGGAAGAGGCTCGTAGACGTACAGAGGATATCCGTTTTCAAGGACGCGCCTGCTCATCGGGGCGCCCATCTTTCCGATCCCCGCCCAGCCTACTCTCAACGTCTCAGTCATGCACAACCTTCCTTCCCTGGCGGCGATCGCTGGCCAGAAATATTCAATGCCGCTTTTTCATGGAGGAGCGCATGAACTGAAATAATTTCCACGTTCAGCGCAAGTGCCGCTTCCTCCCGGCAGAAATCTTAGCGTCTGAATCAGATCGATTGCTTCACCGAAAATATCCATTTCGGATAATTAAAGGTTTGTCGAAGCACATGTTCATCCTCTAGCTTTGTTTTCGGATCGCACGGCGGTTCCTGTGGGAGGAATAAAAGCCGTCAACAAAATATAAATGCTGCGGCTGCGAAGTGTCTCCGCAAGCGATACTTTGTTGCCAGCGGTTTAATCATTTCATTGGAGGAGGAATTGAGATGAGATGTAAGGCGATCAGCGGCATCAACCCTTTGGCGCAGTTGTCGCTCGGAGAGCATTTGACTGTTGCGTCCGCAGCGCCGCTGACACCCGCAACTCCTCGTCATCTACCGAATGAATTGCGCCGCTCGTGCCGCGTCGCTGGGATCAATCTTCCTGCGTCACCGGGCGTGGCCGCGGGGCCGCATGCCCGCGTAACGCTCGGTCAATAAGAGAAAATGCCATGAGTGGGTTGGTCAACAACAAGGTTGTCATTGTTACCGGAGCAGCACGCGGCATCGGTGCTGGCATTGCCGCGGACCTTGCCGAAAAAGGCGCACACGTCGTCATCGCCGACCTGAATGCCGAAGCCGCGCGGCAGACGGCTTCGAAAATTTCCTCCGGCGGTAACAACGCGATCGCCGTTGCCGTAGACGTTTCCAGCCGTGCGAGCGTCAAAGCCCTGATCGACCAGACAGTATCTCGCTTCGGCCGGCTGGACGTCATGTTCAACAATGCCGGCATCAGCCAGACCTGCCCATTTCTCAAGGTTACGGAAGAGGATTTCGACCGGATTATGAAGGTCAACGGCCTTGGCGTTCTGATCGGAACCCAGGAGGCTGCAAAGCAAATGATCGCGCAGGGCCACGGCGGCAAGATCATCAATACCGCCTCGGTGGCAGGCAAACAGGGTTATCCATTGTTTGCGCATTATTGCGCCTCCAAGTTCGCTGTCGTTGCGATCACCCAGGCAGCCGCCCGCGCACTCGCCGAGCACAAGATCACCGTCAACTGCTTCGGGCCAGGCGTCGTGAAGACGGAGCTTTGGGAGCAACTTGACCGGGAATTCCTGGAGCGAGGGCTGACAGAAAAGCCGGAACAGGCGATCAACGAGTTCTCGCAATCAATCCTGCTCGGCCGTGTCTCGTTACCGAAGGACATTGCGGGCGTCACCACGTTCCTGGCATCCGATGCGTCGGACTATGTCACCGGCCAGACCGTTATGGTCGATGGCGGCATGGTGCTGATCTGAGGAGGACGTCATGAGGCCGCTGAGCAACAGGGTCCCAATCATCACCGGCTTCGGCGAGGAAGATGCCGCTCCGTATATGGGCCAGGATCATTATTTCGTCCTTATCCGTGCTTCCGGCGAGACCTGTTTAGGGACGCGCAACAGCATGGTCTGCGGCGGTGGCTACACAGCACAGTAATCATGAAAGGCATGACAATGAAAGCTGTACGATATTATTCCAAGAAAGACATCCGTGTCGAAGAGGTACCCGCGCCAAGCGGTCCGCTGGGCGACGACATGGTGCTGATCGAGCCATTGGTCTGCGGCATTTGCGGAACTGACTTGCACGAATACATCGCGGGACCGATCGTGACGCCCGCCACCCCCAACCGCTATTCCGGCGCGACTTTGCCGCAGATCCTCGGCCATGAATTTTCCGCCAGGGTCTTGGAAGTGGGCAAGAAAGTCACGCACGTCTCCCCGGGCTCGCGCGTTTCCATCCAGCCGCTCATCTCGCCGCGCGACGATTACTACGGCCGCCGCGGCCTCTTCCATCTCAGCGAAAACATGGCGGTCGTCGGTTTGTCCTGGGATTGGGGCGGCATGGGGGAACGCGCCGTCATCAATGGCTACAACGCCATTCCCGTGCCGGACTCGGTCTCGGACGTCCAGGCAGCCATGATCGAGCCGGCCGCCGTCGCGCTATACGGCGTCGATCGGGGCGGGGTGACGAGCGGCAGCAGCGTCCTGGTCTCCGGCGTCGGCCCGATCGGCGCGCTTGTCCTGTTGGCCGCCAAGGCGGCCGGCGCGACGAAGATCTTTGTCTCGGAGCTCAACCCGAACCGTCGCGCTCTGGCGCAACAGCTCGTTCCGGAAGCGATCGTCTTCGACCCGCGCGAAACGAATACGGACCAGTTGTTCCGCGATCAGACGGAGGAGGGTGTGGGGGTCGACGTCGCGCTGGAATGCGTCGGCGCCGAGGCATCGCTCAATCTTTGCGCCAAGGCCGTGCGCCGCCGTGGCACCGTCGTGCAGGTCGGCCTGCATGTGCGGCCGGCCTCGGTCGATGCGATGCTCTGGGCACTGAAGGATATCACCGTCGAGGCAACGTGGTGCTACCCCGTTCAGATCTGGCCCCGCATTGCCTCGATGATCGGCGCCGGCATCTTCCCGGTTGAAAAAGTGGTCACTGCGCAAATCGCGCCGGAAGACGTGGTCGAAAAAGGCTTCGAAGCGCTGCTCGATCCCAAGGCCACCCACATGAAGATTCTCGTCGATATGAAGGCCTGATCATGACGAATCCGATGGATCTCGGCGGACGAAGCTTTCTGGTCTCAGGCGCGGGCGGCGGCATCGGCAGCGCAACCTGCCGGTACCTAGCCTCACTCGGCGCAACGATCGTTGCTGCCGATCGCGATACTTCGGTGGAGAAGACCCGTGATGACATTCGTGCGGCGGGGGGAACGGCGGAAGCCGTCATCTTCAACGTTACCGATAAGGCATCGGTCGAGGCCGCGGCAGCAAAGGTTGCCGAGCGCTTCGGTCCCCTCGACGGCCTCTTCGCCAATGCCGGCATGTCCTATGAGCGCACGGCGCTAGACCACAGCGAGGCCGACTGGCGCACCGTCATGTCCGTCAATCTCGACGGAGTCTTCTGGACCGTGCAGGCGTTCGGAAGATCCATGATCGAGGCGGGGCGAGGGGCCATCGTGATGACGGCGTCGATCGCCGGCGTCAAAGCTGTTCGGCCGGAGCTCCATGTCGGCTACGACGTCTCGAAGGCCGGCGTCGCCCATATGTGCCGTGTTCTGGCGGCCGAATGGGCAAGGTCGGGTGTGCGCGTCAATGCCGTCGGCCCCGGTTACACGGATACCGTCATGCTGGCGGAAGTCGGCCGCGCCCAACCTGCCGTCATGCAGAAATGGTTGGACGACACGCCAATCAATCGCCTGATCAAACCCGAGGAAATTGCTTCCACCGTCGCCTTCCTGCTCTCCGATGCGGCGAGCGGCATCACCGGCCAATTGCTGATGGTCGACGGTGGCTATTCCATCGCTTAAATTCGAAAGGAATTTTACATGTATTACGCTGTTCATTGCCTCGACCATGAGGGCGCCGTCGAGAAGCGGCTCGCCAACTACGATGCCCACAAGGCCTATCTTTCCACCGGCAAGACCAAGACGGTGATCTCCGGTCCACTTCTGGCGGACGACAACGAAACCATGATCGGCTCTCTCTTCGTTTTCGAGGCCGACACCAAGGAAGAGATCGTCGCATTCAACAAGGCTGATCCTTTCACCAAAGCGGGTGTGTGGAAGGCCGTCAACATCCATCCATTCAACAAGCGGGTGGACAATCGATGACCATGATCGAGGAAAACCCGGTCACCGCCGCCCTGGTCGGTCTCGGCTGGTGGGGCCGAAAGATGGCGAGCCTCGTCAATGCCGGCGGCGCGCGGATGCATTTCGTACGCGGTGTCGATCCGAACCCTGATGCGGCTGCATTCGCCGGCCAGATGGGTCTGCAATATTCGCCGGATATGGCTGAAGCGTTGAATGATCCGACGATCGAGGCGGTCGTGCTTGCCACGCCGCATTCGCTACACCGGGAGCAGATCGCGCGCGTTGTCGCGGCGGGGAAACACGTTTTCTGCGAGAAGCCGCTCGACCTCAGCAGAGCCGGAGCGGAAGCGTCCGTCGCTTTGTGCCGAAAGGCTGGTCTTGTGCTTGGCATGGGCCACGAGCGTCGTTTCGAACCTCCGATCGCCGAAATCCTGGCGGCGGCCAAGCTCGGAAAACTGGGTCGGCTGCTACAGATCGAAGCGAATTTCAGCCACGACAAGTTTCTCGGCCTCGACCCGTCGAACTGGCGGCTGAAGGCCGAACAGGCCCCGGCCGGCGGCATGACGGCGACCGGGATTCATCTGACGGACCTTGCCGTGAAGCTGATGGGCCGCGCTACCGATGTCCGCGTTGTTTGCGAGAACCTTGCTTCGAGCATTCCGCAGGGCGACACGATGAGCGCGCACATCCGCTTTGCCGGCGGAGGCACGGCCTACGTCTCGGCAACCCTCGCAACGCCCTTCGTCTCCCGTTTCGCCGTCTTCGGTACGGATGGATGGATCGAAGTGCGCGACAAGGCACATGTTGAAGCGCCCGACGGCTGGGTCGTGACCGAAGGCTGGAAGAACCAGCCGATCACTGTCCGCGAGGTGTCGCCCGCCGAACCGGTTCGGGACAACCTTAGAGCCTTTGCCCGCGCTATTCGCGGCGAGGCCGACTATCCGATCACTGGCGAGGATATGATCAACAATATTGCGCTGCTGGAAGCCATCGTGCGGTCTGCGCAGAGCGGCGCCCTGGTACAGGTCTGAGGAGGAAGACGTGAAAGCTCTGGTTTTCGAGGCCCCGGAAAAGCCCGTAATCGTCGACATCGGCATGCCTGACCTGTCGCCCAACGAGGTCCTGGTTCACACGAAGGCAGTCGGCATCTGCCACTCCGATTACGAGTTGCTGGCCGGACGCTACATCATCCCGATCTCCTATCCGGTCACGCCCGGCCACGAATGGAGTGGTGAAATCGTCGAGGTTGGCCGCAATGTGACCGGCTTCAAGAAGGGCGACCGCGTTGTTGGGGAGTGTGTTGTGCGCACCCCGGAGCGGCTGCACCATTTCGGTTTCTCCATGAGCGGCGCGGATCGCGAATTCTTCGCCGTGAATCCGGAATGGCTTCACAAGCTGCCCGATGCCGTCGATGACAAGAAGGCCGCGCTGATCGAGCCCTTTACCTGCGGCTTCTACGCCGTGTTGCGCTCGGGGGGCACGAATGCCAGCGAAACCGTCGTCGTTTCCGGCGGCGGTACGATCGGGCTGGTATCGGCCGCAGCAGCGATCGGCATGGGCGCTCGCGTCATCGTCGTCGATCCGCTTGCATCGCGGCGCGAAGTGGCAAAGCGCCTCGGAGCGGATAGGGCCATTGACCCCTCGGATGGAGATGCCGCCGAGAAAATTCGTGAACTGACCGGAGGGCATGGTGCCGATCTGGTGATCGAGGCATCCGGCCATGACGCATCCTTGGCGGCGGCGTTCGACTATGCCCGCGAAGAGGGCCGGATGTCGATGGTAGGGATCAACATCGGACGCAAAGTGCCTGCCGTCATTGGCCAGATACAGATGAAGAACCTGACCGTGCGTGGCTGCATCGGATCTCCCGGCGTCTGGCCGGCCGCCATTCGCTTCCTTGAGCGGACGGGCATCGATCTGTCGCCGATCCAGACGCACGATTTCGCGCTGACCGATGCTGTCAACGCCTTCTCGTTTGGCCAGGATCCGACGAAGAGCATCAAAATCACGCTGCTGAATGGTTGAGCCATGAACAAACACGCACTTATAGTCGGCGTTACCGGGATCACCGGAAGCAATCTCGCCGAAAATCTTCCGGCTGAAGACGGTTGGACGGTATCGGGCCTGTCTCGGTCGCGAAGCCCGATCGCAGGCGTGAAGACATTGATCTGCGATCTCGTCGATGCCAATTCCGTTCGTACGGCGTTGACGGAAGCGAGACCGAGCCATGTCTTCATCACCGCGTGGTCGCGTCAGGAGACCGAGACAAAGAATTGCGAGGTCAATGGTGCGATCGTTCGCAATGTGCTCGATGCCTTGCAGGGGCGAGGGGTGGAGCATGTTGCCCTGACGACGGGCACGAAACATTACCTTGGCCCCTTCGAATCCTACGCCAAGACGCAGCCGGAGACGCCGTTCCGCGAGGAGCAGGAACGCCTGCCGGGAGAAAACTTCTACTATGTGCAGGAAGACGAAATCTTTGCGGCCGCCGCGAGGGACGGCTTTACTTGGTCCATTCATCGCCCGCATACGCTGATCGGTTATGCGGTCGGAAACGCGATGAACATGGCTGCCACACTTGCGGTCTACGCCTCCATCTGCCGGGAAACCGGCCGGCCTTTCGTCTTCCCCGGTTCGCCCGAGCAGTGGCAGGCGGCAACGGACGTTACCGATGCCAGGCTGCTAGCGAAACATCTCAAATGGGCAGCGACGACGAAGTCAGCCGCCAACCTCGCGTTCAATGTCGTCAACGGCGAAGTGTTTCGTTGGAAATGGCTTTGGCCGCGCCTCGCGAATTACTTCGGTCTCGAAGCTGCGCCTTACTCGGGAGTACCCACGCCGCTGGAAGAACAGATGGCCGGAGCGGGGCCGATCTGGGACGAGATGGTCAAGAAGTTCGATCTCCAGCCGAACGCGCTCTCGCGCGTGGCCTCTTTCTGGCATTCGGATGCGGATCTCGGTCGCCAGATCGAGACGTTCAATGACATGGGCCGCAGCCGCAAGCTCGGCTTTCTCGACTATCAGGATACGACAAGCTCGTTCACAGATGCGTTCGATCGGCTGCGAGCGGATCGGATCATACCTTAGGATGTCAGGAGTGCAGCATATGTCCGAGCAAGCGAGCGCGAGCACGTCGCCGTCCGGCTTTTTCACCGAGGAGAACTCGGTCGCGACCGTCAACGCCCGAATGGGCAGGGATGTCGATCCGCGCCTCGCAGAGGTGATGGCTTGCCTCGTCAAGCATCTCCACAACTTCGCACGCGAGATCAACTTGACCCAGGATGAATGGGACTTTGGCATCGATTTTCTGACGCGGACCGGGCAGATCTGCACGCAGGAGCGGCAGGAGTTCATCCTTCTGTCCGATACGCTCGGCCTGTCGATGCTGGTCGATGCGATCAATAACCGGCGTCCGTCCGGCGCCACCGAGAACACGGTCTTCGGCCCCTTCCATGTCGAGGGCTGCCCCGTTCGCCAGATGGGCGATCAGATCTGCCTGGACGGCAAGGGCGAAAGCTGTCTCTTCATCGGACGCGTGCTCGATCTCGATGGCAATCCGGTCGCAGGAGCCAAGATCGACGTTTGGTCCGACAACGCGGAAGGCTATTACGACGTCCAGCAGCCCGATATCCAACCGAAGTGGAACAACAGGGGCGTCTTCGTGACAGGCGCGGATGGACGCTACAGCTTCGTCGGCATCAAGCCCGTCTCCTATCCGATTCCCGATGACGGGCCGGTCGGCAAGATGCTGAACAGCCTCGGCCGCCACCCGTATCGGCCGGCGCATATGCACTACATGGTTCGCGCGGAAGGGTTCCAGAAGCTGGTGACGCACACCTTCGTCGGCGGCGATCCCTATCTGAATTCCGATACAGTGTTCGGGGTCAAGAAGACGCTTGTCGCGCCGTTCACGCGTGTCGAGAGCGGAAACACGCTCTGGCGCTCGGACTATGACTTCGTGCTCGCACGGCCTCGTCAGACACGATAGGAGCGAGGAATTGCAAAACTTCGTCTACAATGGAAACCCCGGCCGGGTCATCTTCGGGCGCGGCACGGTCGTGCGCCTTCCCGAAGAGGCCGAACGGCTGAAGGCGCGACGCATCCTTGTGCTCTCCACGCCTGAGCAAGCCGAGCAGGCGGCTGATATCGCGCGGCATATGGGATCCAACGTCGTCGCGACCTATTCCAAGGCGCAGATGCATACCCCCGTCGAGGTGACGACCGATGCCATGCGATTTGTGGAACAACATGCCGTCGATGCGCTGCTATCCATTGGAGGTGGGTCGACGACCGGCCTCGGCAAGGCCATCGCCTTTCGCACCGATTTGCCGCAGATCGTCGTGCCGACCACCTATGCGGGCTCGGAAGCAACCCCGATCCTCGGCGAGACCGAGAGCGGCCGCAAGGTCACGAAGTCGGATCCGCGCATTCTTCCGGAAGTCATCGTCTACGACGTCGATCTGACGCTGACGTTGCCCGTTTCCCTTTCCGTGACCAGCGGCATCAATGCGATCGCCCACGCCGTCGAGGCGCTTTACGCGAGGGAGGCCAATCCGATCATCTCGCTCATGGCGGAAGAGGGGATCGGGGCGATCGCCCGCGCCTTGCCGCGCATCCATTCGAACCCGAGAGATGAGGACGCCCGCGCGGATGCGCTTTACGGCGCCTGGCTTTGCGGCGTTTGCCTTGGCTCCGTCGGCATGGCATTGCACCACAAGCTCTGTCATACGCTGGGGGGCATGTTCAATCTGCCGCATGCGCAGATGCACACGGCAGTCCTGCCGCATGCGGTGGCCTACAACGCCGACGCGACGCCGGCGGCGATGGCTCGGCTGGGCAAGGCTCTCGGCATTGCCGATCCGGCTGCAGGACTTTTCGACCTTGCCAGTGGGCTCGGCGCAACGATGTCGTTGAAGAACCTTGGAATGCCCGATGACAGTGTCGAGGCCGCCGTCGATCACGCGATGTCGAACGCCTATTGGAACCCCCGCACATTGGAAAAGCGCGCATTGACCGACTTGCTCGAACGCGTTTTCCGTGGAGACGCGCCGAGGGCCGCATGAGTTATGGCGGGGCACTGTCGACCGGCGGCGCCTCGACGAATTTCGGTGGGAAACCGTGCAGTTATCCAGAAGTCCAAAATGGATAATTCCGTTGTTTTCTTTGGCTTTACTCCGTCTACCATTACTTCTGGGATATTTGGAATGTCCGCATGTCGGGGGAGACGGAAGGACGATTTGGCTGGTGAGGAGCTAGAAGTCATGCTTGCGGTTCGCGTCGCTATTTCCAATCCCGAAAAGGCGGCGGCACGCGCGGCCTATCTGGAGGATCACAAGCGCCATCTGCGATCGGGCCGACTCTGCATCGTCCAATCCGGACCGATCCTCGACGAAGCCGGCAAAGGCAGCGGGGGAGTTGTCGTAGCGGATGTCGTCTCGCTCGAAGAGATGCGTCGGTTCAGTGCGGAGGATCCTTTTGTCCTCCACGAAGTCTATTCGAGCATCAGCATCTACGAATGGCGACCAACGATCGGCGCTCGCGGATAGGGCAACTGCAATCGGACGGTCTGCATCTCTGCAGCAGCTGATTCTGAGGAGGAGGAGGGAACATGAAAGCGGTAGGCACACTCAACTGGGACAGTATTCGCAATTGGCTCGCAGAAGCAGGAAGCGCCTGTAGCGGATACTATTTTGACCACGCGGAAGCGCCAAAGGCTCGCGTAAAGCTGTTGCCTCGTCGACGGTGTGACCGGTCAGAAAGTGCCGGATCGGCTGCAGATTGGCCGGATAGCAACCGCGAACTCTGACACCGGTCTGACATCTCTTTTGGCGTCTACCGAACGCGCTGCGCGGCCTTTGCGTCGGGGGCGCGAGGGTGTTGCCGCGAACATCAGTGTGAAAGGCGGACTTGGATGACGAACGCTACCCCCATTGCTTCAAATGCATTTCCCAGGGAGACAATATTGTCAACGCCGTTGGCTCGAAGCTTCGTGACAGTCGTTTTCTCGACACTCGTTCTTCTCGTCGTGTGCCTGCTCTTCGCGCCTTCGAGCGTTTCCTGGGGGGCGCTATCGGGAAGTCTGCCTTTTGCGGCGACCATTGCCATCGTTGGCTTGGGGCAGTTACTGGTTGTGCAACAGGGTGGTTTCGATCTCTCGCTCCCCGGAGCTGTTTCGCTTGCTGTGGTCGTTTCAACGCATCATCCGCATCAGGATGATGGGCTGCTCTATCAAGCCGTGTTGCTCGCGATCGCGTTCGCCCTCGTCGCAGGCTTCCTGAACGGCATCCTCGCGAGCTTCTTTCGGCTGAACGCTATCATTGCAACGATCGGTACCAACGCCCTGCTTTATGGAGCAGTGTTCGCGACATCCGGTGGTGTTCCCTCGATCACCACGAACCTTCTCGCCGAGATTGCAGGCGGCGAGACATTGGGGCTTCCGAACTCGGTCTACTTCGCGCTTGGTGCCACCGCCATCGTCTCGTTCTTGCTCAAGAAGACAGTGGTCGGGCGGAGATTTGAGGCGATTGGCGCCAATCCATTGGCGGGGCGAGCCGCCGGGCTTCGTGTGCGTCTCCACCGGATGATGGCTTATGTCTACGCGCAGCTTCTTTACTGCCTGGCCGGCATTCTGATCGCTGGCATCACTCGCGAGCCGACTGCCTTTCAGGGTGACAGCCTGCTGCTGCCATCCGTTGCGGTCGTGGTTCTTGGCGGGACCTCGCTCCTCGGCGGGCGAGGATATCCGATCTCGACGGTAATCGCGGCGTTCTTCCTTAACCAATTGAGCCAATTCGCACTCTCAGTCGGGGTTCCGTTTTCGGCTCAAACCATCATTCAGGCCTTGGCTCTCGGTTTTGGCATCGGTGTTTACTCACTCCGCTGGAGCGTAAACGTAAGACAAGCGGCTGGAACAAAAAATGTGGAGGAGAAGAAATGAAATATTCTAATTTTGCGAAGGGCTTAGCCGTCTCCGTTGGGGCGGCGGTTATGGCACTCGGCAGCGCCAACCTGGCCAAAGCTGAGGCGCCTTCCTGGTGCGGACCAAAGAAGGCAACGCTAGCGCTGCTCGACGGTTACGGCGGCAACAGTTGGCGGCAGGTGACGACGGCCTCTGGTAAGCAGACGGTGGAGCTTTGCCCCAGCATCACGAGGTACGAATATGCGGACGGTCAGGGCGACACACAGAAGTCCATCTCGGACATCAAGAGCATGGCAGCGAAGGGCGTTGATGCGCTCGTGGTATTCGGTGACGCCGGCCCCGCTGTGCTTCCGGCGATAACCAGTGTCTTTAAGTCGGGCAAGATCATCGTGCCCTATCGCGTGGCAGTCGGCGGCAAGGAGGGTGTGAACTATTCCAAGTTCATTGGCTCGTCCTTCGAAAACGACGGGGCGACCTGGGGCAAATGGATCAAGAGCGTCCTTCCGAAGGGTGGAAACGTGCTGTTCCTGAGCGGACCGGCAGGTAACAGTCAGGGATTGGACGAACTCAAGGGTCTGAAGAGCGTTTTGGGTCCGGAATATGTTTTCGTCAATGCGCAGCCTTTCGATGTCACCAACTGGGATCCGGCGCTGACCCAGAAGGTCCTGACGGCGGAAATTGCCAAGAATGCCAAGATCGACGTCATCGTCTCCGACTTCGGCCCGTCGTTGGTTGGCGCGTTGCCCACATTCACCAAGCAGGGCAAGTCGATCCCCGCGCTCGCGACCTCCGACGGCAATTCGCTAGGCTGCTTCTGGCATGACAACCAAGCAAGTAATCCGGATTTCAAGCTGTTCACGGTCGCGACTGGCAATGACAATGTGAGGCTCGCTGTACAATGGGCCGTCGCACTTGCAACGGGCGGCGAGAAGCCGAAGGACGCGATCTTCAAGGCGCCGGCTTTCGAGGACTCTGTATCGGGCAAGCCGAATACGGTTCTGTGCCGCAAGGATTTGCCAGGCGCGATTTACATGTCCTCTGAGCTCCCGGCCGAAGATCAAGCCAAGGTCGTCGGTCGGTGATCGAAATACATGCATGAAATTCCCCGGAGGGAAAACCCTCCGGGTAGGCTTCCCAAGACGGATAACAGGATATGGCGGAACTAGGGGTTAAAGAGATCGAGGCGGGCACGGGAAACGTGGTCATCCGACTAGCTGGCATCTACAAGTATTTCTCGGTCGTTCCGGCACTCAGCGATGTGAGCGTCGAGTTCTACCCAGGCGAGGTGCATGCGATTCTCGGCGAGAATGGTGCCGGCAAGTCGACGCTAATGAATATTATCTCGGGAACACTTCAGCCGACGGAAGGAGAGATCAGTTTCGAAGGGCAGCCCATCCATCAAATGACTCCTGAGGTGGCGAAGTCTCACGGCATCGGCATCTGCTTTCAGCATCCCGCCATTCTCGAAGACCTCTCTATCCTGGAAAATCTACGGGTGGCGTTGCCCGCATCCGTTTTCTCGGGCCGGCCACCACAAGAGGTCGTGCAGCAGGTCTTGGATACGGTTGGGCTGCGGGTGCCGCTACGCATGCGCGCCGATAGCCTGACGGTGGCGCAGAAGCATTTGTTCGAAATTGCAAAAGCGCTCGCACTCAAGCCGAAGGTTCTCATTCTTGACGAGCCAACAGCCTCTCTCGATCAGGAATCGACAGACATGTTGTTTGATCGAATCCGTGAGATTGTCGGGGCCGGGACCTCCGTCATCTACATTACACATCGTCTTGCTGAGCTTAGACAGATCGCCCACCGGGTCACTGTGTTGCGCGATGGACGCGTCCGCGGTGCAGAACTGGTGCGGAACATCAGCGATGCCGATCTCGTGAGCCTCATCGTGGGGCGCACGCTCAAGGCAGCATTTCCGCCGAAGTCTCAACGGGCTTCCGAAGAGATAAGCTTTTCCATCGCCGGGGCGAACTCGAAGGATCTAACGGATGTGAGCTTTGATGTGCCCCGCGGCCAGATCGTCGGCGTTGCCGGCGTGGCGGGTAACGGGCAGCCGGAGCTTATGCGCGTGCTCGCCGGGTTACAGCCGACGGAGGGTACGATTACTCTGCGCGGTCGCGTGCTCAATCAGCACGAATTGCTGCGCGAAGCCGCCTTCATGCCTTCGGACCGGCACATTGAAGGTGTCGCAAGCGGCTTGACTGTTCGCGAAAACGCGACGTTTTCGGCGCTTGAGAAGTTTGCGGTCGGCGGAATCATTAGCCGAAAAAAGGAACTCGCTCAGGTCGAGTCTATCTTCGGTGAATTGGCGGTAAAAACTCCCAGCATGGAAGCGCCAATTCTGTCGCTATCCGGCGGAAACCAACAGAAAGTGGTAATGTCTCGAGCGCTTTTGTCGGAGCCGGGCCTCATCATTGCCGATGAACCGACGCAGGGCGTAGATGTTGGGGCGCGGTTTGAAATTTACCGCATTCTCCGGGAAGTGTCGGCTTCGGGGACACCCGTTATAGTGAATTCATCCGACGCGGTCGAACTTGAGGGGCTCTGCGACAAGGTGGTCGTGATGTCGAGAGGACATCTCGTCGAGACTTTAGTCGGTAACGAAGTCACGGAAGAGCGCATAGTAGCGGCGGCCGTCAAGGCAGAAACGCACGGCGGCGGAAGCGCTTCGAGGGTCAAGGCATCGAAAACAAGTGGGATCGCGCATTTCCTGCAGTCCGATAATGCACCGGCCGTCCCCTTGGCTCTCGTCACAGTCCTTCTCGGACTCTTTGTGTACGGGCAGAACGACAACTTCCTTTCGTTCTACAATATCTACAACATTTTCCTCCTCGCAACGGCACTTGGCTTCATCGCAATGGGGCAGACGGTAGCATTGCTAATGGGCGGCATCGATCTCTCTGTCGGCCCGCTTGCCGGCTTCCTCGTCGTCGTCGCGTCCTTCTTCATCAATGAGGACAAGTCTGCGGTCATGATGTTGGCAGGATTCCTGCTGATGTTCGCGGGCGCATTCATTACCGGGACAATTAACGGGGTCCTGATACGTTTCGCGAACTTTACGCCCATCGCAGCGACGCTCGCCATGTATATCGCTATACAAGGCTTGAGCTTCCTTCTGCGCGACAACCCGGATGGCTACATAAGCTCCGTCGTCACGGATTGGGTCAACTGGCAATGGGGTCCGTTCCCTGTTGCTTTCCTCACGCTGGTGGCTGTCGCCGGGGTTGGGGAATATATACTGCGCCGAACGAAGGCAGGCTGGCGCTTGAGGGCAATCGGCTCGGACGAGCACTCCTCCCGCAGGACCGGCATTCGGGTCGATCTAACGTTTATTATGGGGTATATTGCCTGCTCATTGCTGACTAGCCTTGGCGCGGTAATGCTGATGACTCAGATTGGCGTCGGCGACCCTCGTCAGGGCATCAACTACACGCTTTCCAGCATCACGGCTGTGGTTCTTGGCGGAACTAGCCTAACGGGCGGGCGCGGGACGTTCATCGGAACGATACTTGGCGCCGTCCTGCTCACCGAAGTCCTCAACGCGGTGACGTTCTTGGGACTTACACAGACTTATCAGTATCTTTTCCAGGGCGTCCTGATTGTCGTCGCCGCGCTCATCTATTCGACGGTGCGCAGACGAGAGGTCTCCCGATAGATCAGGCGTGCGAGCCGCAAAACATCAAAGTTTCAGTCATTTGCCCGCATTGCGATGAGGACGATAACATGACGGACAAAATCTATGGCATGCACCATATTGGCATCACGGTACCAGATATCGACGAAGGCATCGCGTTCTTCCAAGCTGTCTTCGGTGCCATCGAGGTCTTCCGCACCGGGCCGTTCGATGTCAATCAGGATTTCATGGAGAATAAGCTCGGCGCATCTGCGCAATCAACCATTCGCGACCTGGTTTTTCTGCGCTGTGGCGAGGGAACGAGCGTCGAGCTGTTCGAATATGACGGGGAAGAAGCCTCACGACCCAAGCGGCCGTCGGAGGTCGGCGGCATGCACCTGTGCTTTGAAGTCGAAGATGTGCATGCTTCGGAGGAGCGCCTGCGTGCGCAGGGCATCGAAATGCTTGACGGCCCCAACCTGGTGGAAACAGGGCCTTTGGCGGGCTTCAACTGGATCTACCTTCGGGCGCCGTGGGGACTAATACTCGAAGTCGCAAGTTTCGATAAGCTCGGCTACGAAGAAAATTCGCCTCATCGACTGTGGAGAGCAGGTCGACTCAACCCTGACCGCCGGACAAATGAGTGATGAAGCGCGCGTGCGAGTGCTGTAATTCGTCGAGTTCACCGGGATGCCTTTTTGACTCTGAGCTCGAACCGATGCTTCACCACTCAAAGTAAGAGACTATTTGTTCGGCCGAGCGTGTCATCGCCGGCCGAAGGCGAATGGCTCTACTATTGCGCCTGCGCTTCATGACAACAACGTTATCGTTATCGATCGCGATGTTGATTTCGGACGGCTCGAATCCTTCAATAGCGGAGCCAGCGCCAGCTTCGTATCCGTCCGGCGGAGCTTGCAATTACCCATAAGTACCCACCCGGGACGGGTTTGCATCACGTCGGATTTCCCATCGTAAAGTGATGCGGTATATCTGGTCGCATGACCCGACAGCTCTTCTCTTTCAGCCAGTTGAAGCACACGGAACGGCCAGTCCGGATCGGCTTCTTTCTTGCGACCGATTATCCATTGATGACGTTTTCCGCCGCACTTGATTCCCTGCGTCAGGGGAACCGGCTGGTCAAGCGCAAGGCCTTTGAATGGGTGCTGATTTCGACCGACGGAGCCGATGCCAAGTCCAGCAGCGGACTTGCCTTTCCCGCCGATTACTCCATGGCGCAGGCCCCGAAATGCGATATCCTGCTTGTCTTCGCGGGCGTCAATTACTCGGATGGCTACGATGCTGCCCTGTTTTCTTGGCTGCGCCGCATCTATTCCGAAGGCTGCGTGCTGGGCGGCGTCAGCACGGCGGTGTTTTACCTGGCGCGGGCGGGATTGCTAGAGGGCCGCCGATGTGCGATCCATTGGGAATCGCTGCATGCTTTCCGCGGCGAATTCCCGAACTGCCTTGCAACCGACGATATCTTCGCCGTCGATGGGCGGCTGATAACATCGTCGGGCGGCACGGTCACGCTGGACATGATGCTTTATCTCATCGCTGCCATCGAGGGGCGGGATCTTGCGGAGCAGATTTCCGATCAGTTCAATCACCCCCGCATGCGGCGGCAGGATGACGCGCAGCGCATGGTGCCCGAGGATCGTTTCGGGATCAGAAACGCCAAGCTGGGTTTCGTCGTTCGCCGCATGGAAAGCAGCCTTTCCGATCCGATCGAGATTTCCGAACTTGCCGATAGCGTCAGCATCTCGCCAAGACAACTGGAGCGGCTGTTCCGGACCCATCTGCATAAAAGTCCGTCGCAATTCTACATCGATCTACGCATGGCAAGGGCCAAGGAGCTGCTGGTTCATACCGGCCTGAGCGTTGCGGATATAGCAAGCGTCTGCGGCTATGACACGCCCTCCCATTTCAGTCGGTTTTACCGCCAGCATTTCGGCGAGACGCCGGCGGCTTGCCGCCGGCGTTGATGCCGCCCCGCCTTGGCCGCGCGCCGGGCTTTCCGAAGACTAATCCACGTCGGTGCGGCGCAACAATATGTCGGATCACGCATATTTCGCGTCGTCTCAGTGCATTCTGTCTTGCGGCTATTGCCACTAAGTTTGGGTCGACGGCGAAAACGGACATCAGATCCGCGCAGGTCGAAGCCGCAGGTCACTGCGCCGCTTCGCGTTCAGAACGATCATGGGAACAGTTTGCACGAACTCGGAGATTACAGTCTTGGACAAGAATCAGCACTCCTATATTCCGACGCTTATCAACGAACTTTCAGAAGGAAGCATCAATCGCAGGGATTTCCTGCGCAAATCGACGCTCCTCGGCCTCTCCGCGGCGGCCGCCTATTCGCTGGCAGGTCTTCCGCAGTCTTCTAGCGCCGCCAAGGCGGGTGACATGCCTAAGGGCGGCAACTTGCGCATCGGCATGCGCTGCATGGAAATCAAGGATCCACATCTGGCGGACTTCGCTGAAAAATCGAACGTCATTCGCCAGGTATGCGAATATTTGACCTTCACCGACCGCAACAATATCACCCATCCCTACCTTCTCGAAAAATGGGATGTGAGCGACGACCTTAAGACCTGGACGCTGCATGTCCGCAAGGGCGTCAAGTGGCGCAAGGGCGGCCGCGAACTCAATGCGGATGACGTCGTATGGAACCTGAAGCGCGTCAGCGACCCGAAGGTCGGCTCGTCGGTTCTCGGTCTCTTCACCGGCTACCTGGTGCAGGAGTATGACGGCGGCGAAAAGGACGACAAGGGCAACCCGAAGAAGTCCAGCAAGCTCTGGTCGGACAATGCCATCGAGAAGGTCGATGACTACACGGTCCGCCTGAACTGCTACGCACCGCAGATCGCTGTTCCGGAACATCTCTATCATTATCCGATGTTCATTCTGGATCCGGCCGACAACGGCTCCTTCGGCGCCGACGCCAACGGCACGGGCCCGTTCGAAATGACGGAATACACTGTTGGGAAGGGTGCGAAGTATAAGGCGCGCACCGACTATTGGGGCACCGGTCCCTATCTCTCGACCTTCGAATTCGTTGATCTCGGCGACAATCCGGGCGCAGGCATTGCCGCCATGGCCTCCAAGCAGGTCGATGGCCTGTCGGAAGCCGACGCAGTCCAGATCAGCTCGATGAAGAACTTCCCGCATGTGGCGGTCTACAAGGTTGAGACGACGCAGACAGTCGTCGCTCGCATGCATCCCGAAGTCGAGCAGTTCAAGGACAAGCGCGTCCGCCAGGCCATGCGCTTCGCCATCGACCGCGAGAAGGTCATCCAGACATCGCTGTTGGGCGCGGGCACGCCGGCCGAAGACCATCATGTCGCGCCGTCGCATCCCGAATATGCGCCGCTGCCGAAATATCCGCGCAACATCGAGAAGGCAAAGAAGCTGCTCGCCGACGCCGGCTATCCCAACGGCTTCGAATTCGACATGGTAACGCGTCCCGATCCGATCTGGGAGCTCAACACCGCCCAGGTGCTTGCCCAGCAGTTCGCGGATATCGGCGTCAAGATCAACATCAAGTCGCTGCCGAGCGCGCAGTATTGGGAAGTCTGGACTTCAGCGCCTTTCAGCCTGACGGCCTGGGGCCATCGTCCGCTTGCCATCATGACGCTGTCGCTCGCCTACCGCTCCAACGCTGCCTGGAACGAATCCCACTATGCCAATCCGGAATTCGACAAGCTGCTGACCCAGGCCGAGGGCATCCTCGATCCGAAGGAACGCAGCAAGGTGATCGAGAAGATCGAGCTTATCATGCAGGATGACGGGCCGATCGTTCAGCCCTTCTGGCGCGTCTTCTCGACCGTGATGGACAAGAAGGTGGAGGGCTTCGAGCTCCATCCCTCGCAGTACATCTTCGCGCATCAATACGCGATCTCCGCCTGATCAAGCCTCTGGACGGTCGCCCGCAATATCAGGGCGACCGTCTGCCGGCCCATGTGAGAAAATCGGACTGATGGTGCAATGTCGAAATTCCTTCTGAAACGGCTAATCATGATGCTGCTCACCATGCTGTGTGCGTCATTCCTGGTCTTTGCCGTCTGCGAATTCACGCCCGGCAGCGTGGCTCGCAAATCTCTGGGTCCATTTGCCACGCAGCAGCAGGTCGATATCCTGAGCGAGAAGCTGAAGGCAAACGATCCGCTGATCGTCCGCTACGGCCGTTGGCTTGGCGTCCTCGTCGGCGCAATCCCCGATCCGTTGCAGGACCCAAGCACCGGGCTCAATTTCAAGGATCCGCGCGGGGCGCAGTATTTCGGCAACTTCGGTTATTCGACGCTGAACAAGCTGCCGGTCAACGACGTGATCTGGAGCAGGCTCGGCAATACGGCGATCCTCGCCGGCTTGGCCTTCCTTCTGATTGTGCCGCTGTCGATCATCTTCGGCATCCTCTCGGGTCTGAAGGAGGGCGGCGTGCTTGATCGGACGCTGTCGGTCATCTGCATCACCTTCACGTCGATTCCCGAGTTTGCATCCGGTGTCTTCCTGGTCACCCTCTTCGTCATTCTCTGGCCGGTCCTGCCTGGAACGAGCCCGCTCAACAATGACGGCGGATGGGCGGTGCCCTATCAATTCGTACTGCCGGTCGCGGTTCTCGTGATCTACGATTTCGGCTACGTCGCCCGCATGATCCGCGTCTCCATGATCGGCGTCATGGAACGGCCCTATATCCGCACCGCCGTGTTGAAGGGTATGAGCACCCGCCGCATGGTGCTCGGCCATGCACTTCGCAACGCCATGATCGCGCCTTTCACAGTGCTGCTTCTACAGATCAACTTTCTGATCAGCGGTGTTGTCGTCACCGAGCTTGTCTTTGCATACCCCGGCTTCGGCCGGCTGATCCTCGACGCCAGCCTCTTCGGCGATATCGCCACGCTGGAAGCTGCAACGCTGATCACCGTCGCCGTCGCCGTCGTCACGCAGCTGCTTGGCGATCTCGGCTACATGCTGCTCGATCCACGTATCCGGGTGAAATAGGCCATGGCAGTTCAAGACAATATCGACGGGATCAAGGTCGCAGCCGCCAAGCGCGCCGCGCGGCCGAACTGGATGCGAATCTTTCATTCGAAGACTGCGATCGTCGGTCTCTTCCTCGTCGTCTTCTGGGTCGCAGCCGCGGTGCTCGCGCCCGTCCTGCCGCTGCCGTCGCCGACGGATTCGGATGTGATGGCGATGGGCAATCCTTTTCCATCGGCCACCCATTGGCTCGGCACTGATATTCTGGGCCGCGACGTGCTCGCTCGCCTGATCTTCGGTGCGCGCACCGTGCTCTTCGTCGCGCCGCTGTCGGTTGCCGTCGCCATGATCGTCGGCATCGCCATGGGCATGGTCGCCGGCTACTACGGCGGCTGGATCGACACGCTGATCAGCCGCTTCTCCGACATCGTGCTCGCTTTCCCCGTCCTCGTCATCTACGTGATCCTGATTGCCAATATCGGGCCTTCGGTGCTCAATATCGTCATCGCGACGACGATCGCATCGTCGCCTGGCATCGGCCGCATCACCCGCGGCCTCGTGCTCGGGCTCAAGGAGCAGGAATATATCGCCGCCGCCAAGCTCAGGGCGGAGAGCACGCTCTACATCATGCTTGTCGAACTGCTGCCAAATTGCCGCAGCCTGCTGATCGTCGATGCCTGCCTACGCATCGGCTATACGATCATCACCATCGGCATTCTCGGCTTCCTCGGCCTTGGCCTCCCGCCACCGAACCCGGATTGGGGCGGCATGGTCAAGGAAAGCGTCACCGTCCTCAATGTCTGGCCGCTGATGTCGCTCATTCCGTCCGCCGCCCTTGTCAGCCTCGTTCTCGGTTTCAATCTGCTGGCCGATGGCATGCGCGAGGCATGGAAGCCATGAACCTCTCTGTCTCCAACCTGCAAGGGGCCGCAATGTCCGATGCTCCAAACTCCGAGCTAGAACCGTTGCTCGATATCAGGGATCTCAGGATCGAGTTTCGCGGCAAGAGCGAGACAGTCGTTGCGGTGCCGAAGCTATCCATCAGCGTTCGCTCGGGTGAGAGCTACGGCCTCGTCGGGGAATCCGGCTGCGGCAAGAGCACAACGGCCATGGCGATCATGGGCTATCTCGGCAATACCGGCGTGATCGCGGGTGGCAGCATCCGCTTCGATGGCAAGGAACTCGTCGGCGCCAGGGAAAGGGAGCTGCGCGCGATCCGCGGCCGGCGCATCGCCATGGTATATCAGGATCCGATGAGCGCGCTCAACCCGGTCAAGACGATCGGGTCGCAACTGGCCGAAGTACCGCTGCTGCATCTCGGATCGACGAAGGCCGAAGCGATGGAAATGGCTGCGGCCATGCTCGACGACGTTCGCCTGCCCGATGCCGGCGACATGCTGAAGCGGTATCCGCATCAGCTGTCGGGCGGCCAGCAGCAGCGCGTCGTCATTGCCATGGCACTTTTGGCGCGGCCCTCGCTGCTGCTGCTCGACGAGCCGACGACGGGTCTCGACGTTACGGTCGAAGCTGCGGTCATCGACCTGATCGGCGAGCTCCGCCGCCGTTACTCCACCAGCCTGCTCTTCATCTCGCACAATCTCGGCCTGATCGCCGAAACCTGCGACCGTGTCGGCATTATGTATTCCGGCGAGATGGTGGAGGAGGGCACGACCGGCGATCTCTTCCGCCGGCCGCGCCACCCCTATACGCAGGGGTTGATCGACTGCATTCCCGATATCGGCAGCGGCAAGCACAGCCGCGCGCTGGCCGCGATCCCCGGCCATATCCCTCTGCCGCAGGAGCGGCCGGTAGGCTGTTTCTTCGCGCCGCGCTGTGCCGGATTTACCGCCGGCCTTTGCGACAACCCCGGCCTTGCGCTGACCGAGGCAGGTGCCGACCATCTGGTGCGCTGCGCCCGTTGGCCGGAAATGGAACGGTCGATCCGAAGCCTCCCCGTTGAACGCGCCCAGGTCGTGCCGAAGGAAGAGGCAATCGCGCTCTCCGATGTCACGAAGCTCTACAGGATTGGCGCCGACAAGACCGTCAAGGCCAACGAGGCCGTCTCCTTCGGCGCGCGCAAGGCCGAGATCGTCGCCCTGGTCGGCGAATCCGGCTGCGGGAAGTCGACCCTGGCCCGCATCGTCACAGGGCTCGACAGCGCCACGTCGGGATCGATCCGCATGGCAGGCGAAAATATCGCCGAGCTGCAGGCGCGGCAGCGGCCGCGCAACATGCTGCAATCGATCCAGATGATCTTCCAGAATCCCGACAGCACGCTCAACCCGTCGCACTCGGCAGCCTTTTCCATCCGCCGTTCGATCAAGAAGTTCGGCATCCGCAAGGGCAAGGCCGCTATCGAGGAGCGGGTCCGCGAACTCCTGGAGATGGTGCGGCTCTCGCCGACGGTTGCCGATAGGAAGCCGAACCAGCTCTCGGGCGGCCAGAAGCAGCGCATCGCGATCGCCCGCGCCTTTGCTGCCAATCCGTCGCTCATCGTCGCCGACGAACCGGTATCCGCACTCGATGTCTCCGTGCAGGCGGCGGTCGTGACGCTCCTTCTCGATATCCAGAAGGAGAAGCACACCACCATGCTCTTCATCAGCCACGACCTGGCACTGGTCAGGCATGTCGCCGACAAGGTCGTCGTGATGTACCTCGGCAAGGTCATGGAGCAGGGTACGGTCGAGGAGGTGTTCGGTCGCGGCACGCATCCCTATACCGAAGCGCTGATTTCGGCGATCCGCAGCCCCAATCTCGACGAAGCGCCGCGCGAACGAATCCGACTGACCGGCGAAACGCCGAGCCCGGTCAACGTGCCGGCCGGCTGTCGTTTCGCAACCCGCTGTCACCGAAAGGTCGGCGCCATCTGCGACACCGTCGCGCCGCCGATCCGGCAGATGTCGGAGACGCATCAGATCGCCTGCCATATCGAGGAAGAACGGCTGCGCGCCGAGCTGCCGATTTACGTCTTGGCGACAGGGGGGAACGAATGAGTCCCGAGACCTCCATCGCGGCGAGCTTCTGGAAGAAGGCGGCGCGCTTCCGTGCGCTCGTGCCTGTCATGGTGGCGATCTGCGTCATCGGCACGGGAAATAGCCTGCTGACGACTTCGGTTTCGCTCAGTCTCAGCCTGCCGGGTATTGATCCCGGCGTCGTGCAGCTTCTCCTGACCGGGTTTCCCGTCGGTTTTCTTGCCGGCTGCCTGGCGGCGCGTTTTCTGGTCGCCCGCGCCGGGCACCGCGGTACCTTTCTGTTTGTCAGTTTCCTTGCCGCTTTCACCGGCTTCGGCTACATGGCAACGATGGCCACCCCCGTCTGGCTTGTGCTGCGTCTTCTCAACGGCTTTGCCATGGCCGTGCTGTTCGTCGTCTCGGAGAGCTGGATCAACCTCTACGCAGACCAGAGCAATCGCGGCGCCTATTTCTCGCTCTACATGATGATGACCTCGCTCGCCGTGCTCTTCGGCCAGCTGATGGTCGAGGCGGCAGGTCCGCATTCGCCATATCTCTTCCTAATGGGGGCTCTGACGATCACGGCCGGCACCCTTTACTGCCGGTTCGCGGGGCGCCCGTGGCCGGCACTCCCGGTTCGCACTGTCCAGCCACTGCAGGTCGATGTGTCGGCCGCAGATCAGCGGTATGGCCTATGGAAGCTCGTCATTCTGGCACCCGTCACCATCATCGCCGTCTTTCAGGCCGGCATGACGAATATGAACGTCTTCGCGCTGACGCCGCTATACGGCGCCAAGATCGCGCTTCCCGCTGCCA
Organism: Rhizobium sp. 11_C7_N12_5; assembly: GCF_051811145.1. NCBI lineage: Bacteria > Pseudomonadati > Pseudomonadota > Alphaproteobacteria > Hyphomicrobiales > Rhizobiaceae > Rhizobium > Rhizobium sp. 11_C7_N12_5. Next base: position 1,136,059 of record NZ_JBPWPY010000003.1, on the reverse strand, counting down.
CCACGGTCGGCCTGGTGACGGCCTTCAGTATGGGCGGCATGCTTGCCCAGACGCCGGTGGGCTGGTTGTCCGACCGGCTCGATCGCCGCTGGATGCTTCTCGTCCAGGGCGTGCTTGCCGCAGCGCTCTGCGGCGGCATCATCATGCTCGCCGACACCCATGTGCCGGTGCTCTTCGTGCTCTTCTTCCTCTACGGCGCGACCGCCTTGACCATTTATCCCGTCGGCATCGCCTTCGCCAATTCGCAGATCGATAGCCGGCATATGGTGTCGGCGTCGGGCGGCCTCCTGCTGCTGTATTCGATCGGCAATGTCATGACGCCGGGCGTCGCCGCCGGCCTCATGGATTACGTGGCGCCCTATGCGCTCTTCATCATGCTCGGCAGCGGCGCCGCGCTGGTGTCGGTAGGCGCATGTTTCAACCTGCGGCGCAAGAGCGAACCGCAAATGGCGGATGCGGCACCCGATTGCCTGGCTTCCGGAGTGAAACAATGACCAAAGTCACTTCCTTCGATCTCGTCATTCGCGGTGGACAGGTGGTTCTCCCGACCGAGACCATTCAGACCGACATCGGAATCCGCGACGGGAAATTTGCCGCCATCGGCATAGGCCTGGCGGAAGGCCGGCAGGAGATTTCGGCCGAAGGGCGGCTCGTGCTGCCTGGCGGGGTCGATAGCCACTGCCACATGGACCAGCAGCCCTGGGAAGGCAAGGCGACGGCAGACGACTTCAATACCGGAACGCTATCCGCCCTATGCGGCGGTACGACCACCGTCGTTCCCTTCGCCATGCAGATGCGCGGCCAGTCCCTTCGGGACATCGTGGCGGACTATCACGAGCGCGCGCGGCCGAAAGCGCATATCGACTACGGCATCCATCTGATCGTCGGCGATCCCTCTCCGGAGGTTCTGCGCGACGAAATCCCGTCTCTGATCGCCGAGGGCTGCACCTCGATGAAGATCTACCTCACCTATGACGGGCTGAAGCTCGACGACTACGAGGTGCTGAACGTCCTTGATGTCGCCCGATCGCACGGCGCCATGGTGATGGTGCATGCGGAAAACGACGCCTGCATCCGCTGGCTGACGGAAAAATTCATCGCCGCCCGAAAGACGCAGCTGCGTTACCACGAGAAGGCCCATTCCGCGATTGGCGATCGCGAGGCCACCTATCGCGCCATCAGCCTGTCGGAGCTGATTGAAACGCCGATCCTCGTCAGCCACGTGGCGGCCGGCGGCGCGGTCGAGGAGATCCGCCGCGCCAAGGCGCGGGGACTGCCGATCTACGCCGAGACCTGCCCGCAATATCTCTTCCTTTCGGCCGAAGACATCGACACGCATGATCTCTCGGGCTCGAAATGCGTATGCACGCCGCCGCCGCGCGACAAGTCGAACCAGCCGGATATCTGGCGCGGCATTCTCGACGGCACGCTCGAGGTCTTTTCGTCCGATCATTCGCCGTGGAACTATGCGGACAAGATCGCCGGTGGGCCGGGCACGCCGTTCAACCGTATTCCGAACGGCATTCCCGGCATCGAGACGCGGTTGGCGCTCCTCTTTTCGGCCGGCGTAAATGGCGGGCGCATGTCGCTGCAGAAGTTCGTCGAGCTGACCTCCGCAGCTCCGGCAAGGCTCTTCGGCCTATATCCGCGCAAGGGCCTGATCGCGGTCGGATCGGATGCCGACATCGCTATCTGGGATCCGGACCGCACCGTCACCATCCACAACGACATGCTGCATCACGCCACCGACCACACGCCCTACGCGGGGCAGACGGTGCGTGGCTGGCCGGTCATGACGATCTCGCGCGGCGAGCTTGTCTGGAATGACGGAGAGGTTCTGTCTCGGCCCGGTCGCGGCCAGTTCATTCCGCGCCTGCGACCCTTCCCGCCGAAACAAGGCCTTTCCTCGGTGCTGGCATCATGACGACCGCGTCCGATCCATCGCTGTCGAGGTTGGCCGGCCGGATCGTCATGATCACGGGTGCGGCAAGCGGCATCGGAGTAGCGATTGCACGGCGCTGTGTCGCCGAAGGCGCCAGCGTGGTCTGTGCCGATCATACGGAAGGCCTCATTAACCTGCTGGCCGCAGAACTCGGATCAAGCGCCATCGCCGTCGGTTGCGATGTGACCGACGGTCGCTCGATGGAGCATGCGCTCGGCAGGGTGCGGGATCGGTTCGGGCGGCTTGATGGCCTGGTCCACAATGCCGCGGCACCGTCGCTGGATGGTACGGTGGTCGATCTCAGCGAGGAGCAATGGCGCCGCGAACTCGATGTCAGCCTTACGGGGGCTTTCTTGACCGCCAAGTTCGCTTTGCCGCTGATGGTTGAGGCCGGCGGTGGCTCGGTGGTGCTTGTCGCTTCGCAGTTCGCGCATGTGGCGACGGGCAAGGCGGTGGCCTATTGCGCAGCCAAGGCCGGTCTTGTCCATCTCGCCAAGGCCATGGCGATCGATCACGCGGATGATGGCATCCGTGTGAACAGTCTTTCGCCGGGCGCGGTGGCAACATCCCGGTTGCTCCAGCGCTGGCCGGATCTCGAGGCAGCCAACCGGCAGCTCGGCCCAGCGCATCTGCTTGGCCGGATCGCCAAGCCGGACGAGATCGCGGCGGCGACGGCCTTTCTTCTTTCTGCCGACGCCTCCTTCGTGACCGGTACCGACCTGCTCGTCGACGGCGGCTATGCGGTGCGTTGAACCATTGATTGCAACGATCTGGATAGGATTTTGAAATGACCCTTCTCGTTACCGGCGGCACAGGCTTCGTCATGAGTGTCGTGGCACGGACCTGGCTGGATCGTGATCCCGCCGCCCGCGCCGTCATCCTCGATCGCTCCGGTCTCGATGCCATGGCAGAGCGCTATTTCGCGCCTGTGCGCGATCGGCTATCGGTCATCATAGCTGACATCTGCGACCCCTCGCAATGGTCGGCTGCGCTCGATGCGCACGACATTAGTGTCATTGTGCATGGCGCGACGATCACGCCGATCTCCCGCGGCAGCGCTGCCGAAGCCAAGCGTCAGCCGGAAGCCGAGGAGCCGGCGAAGATCGTCGACGTCAATCTGATGGGCACGGTCCACATGCTGGATTGGGCGCGCAGCCGCCCCTCGGTCAAGCGCTTCATCTATGTCAGCTCCGGTTCGGTCTATCGTCATCACGGGCCGGATTGGGCCGGCGAGCCATTACCGGAGGACGGCTATGTCGCACCGCTGACACTTTACGGCATCTCCAAATTCGCCTCGGAGATGGTGGTCAATCGCTATGCAGATCTCTTCGGCATGTCGTCGCTCAGTGTTCGCCTGGCCTCGGTTTATGGCACCATGGACCGCGCGACCGAGAGCCGCAATTTCCGCCATGTCCCGAACAAGGTGGCACATATGGCGCTGGCAGGCGAGGTGGTCCGGCCAAACAGCCTGGAATCGGTCGGCGACTATATCCACTCCGTCGACGTCGCCAATGCCGTCATCGCATTGCTGAAGGCGCCGCGCCTTCGTTATCGCCATTATAATATCGGCAGCGGACGCATCTCGACGACAGGCGACATCGTTGAATGGGCGAGAGAGCGCGTGCCAACTCTGCAGGTCGAGGTCAGCCCACACGAGACCGCCAATGTCATCCAGGATGCGACGCTGAAGGACGGGATGTGGGGAGAATATGACCTTGCCCGCATCGAGCGCGACACCGATTGGCGCCCGCGCGCCGGCAAGGAAGCCTTCCACGATTACATGGACTGGATCATCGCCAACGAAGGCGTGTCCGAGGAGAAGAAGTGATGTCCGCACTAGCCAAACTGGAAAACACGGAACGCCAGGAACGCGATTTCGTCGGCTATGGCCCGAGGCCACCCTTCATGAGTTGGCCCGATGGCGTCAAGCTCGCGATCAACCTGGTGCTGAACTACGAGGAAGGCGCGGAATATTCCTGGCTGGAGGACGGCCGCAACGACAATTGGGGCGAATACAATATTCCAAACAGCCCGCCGGTCCGCGATCTGGGCACCGAGACTCATTTCGAATATGGCAGCCGCGCCGGCGTCTGGCGCTTGGCGCGCCTCTTTGATCGTACTGGCATTCCGATCACCGTGTCCGCCTGTGCCGTTGCGCTGGAGAAGAATCCTGCCGTCGTCGAGTGGATGAATGCCCGCGGCCACGACTTGCTCGGCCACGGTCTGCGCTGGAGCGAATATTCGACGGTCGAGCGCGCGGATGAAGAACGCCAACTGCACGACGCGATTGCGCTCTATCGGAAGTTGACCGGCCGGCGGCCGCTGGGCTGGAATTGTCGATCCTTCCCGAGCGTCAACACCCGCGATCTGATCGTGAAGGAGGGCGGCTTCCTCTACTATTCCGACCCCTGCAACGACGATCTTCCCTATTTCATCGATCATGATGGCACACGACTTCTCGTGGTCCCCTATTCCAAGACGCTGAACGACAGCCGATATCTGATTGCTCCGGGCTACAGCAATCCACGCGATTTCGCAGAGGATTGCCGCTCCGCAATCGATTACATGATTTCAGAAGCGGAGGAGACAGGCGGGCGCATGCTGACGATCGGCGTCCATGCTCGCTGGATGGGGCAGCCAAACCGTGCCTCCGGCCTGCGCGATGTCATCGAACATGTCCAGAAGACACCGGGTGCTGCATTCATGCGCCGGGAAGATATTGCCCGCCACTGGCTCGACAACCACGAGACCTTCAATCGCGATGCGTGACGGGAATGGGAAGGACGTCGTGCCGGTGGGGAAACGGGAGGAAAAACAGGTCATGAAGGAAATGAACGGCGCGGAGGTCGTCGCTTCCATCCTCAAGCAGGAGGGCGTGAAGCAGATCATCGGCTTTCCAAACAGCGAACTCTTCGATGCGTCGGCCCATCTCGACATTCCGCCTGTTATCACCAGAACGCCGCGGGTCGCAGTGAATATTGCCGAAGGTTACGCGCGCACCACGGCAGGTCGGGAACTCGCAGTCGTCACCGTACAATATGGCCCCGGTGCCGAAAGTGCCTTCGGTGGCATCGCTCAGGCCTATAATGATCGTGCGCCAATTCTTTTCCTGCCGACCGGCTATCCCCGCGGTTCTGAGGCGGTGGCACCAAATTTCGAGGCCAGCCGAAATTTCCGCCACATTACGAAATGGTGCGAGGCGGCGAGCCGCGTCGAGCATCTGCCAAAATTGATGCATTCCGCAATCACCCGTGTCCGTAATGGTCGTCCTGCTCCCGTGCTTCTGGAACTGCCGGTCGACCTTCTTGCCGAGAAGCTTGATCCTTCCCTTAATCTCTATCAGAGGCCACGCCGCAGCGTGCCGCAGGCGGATGCCGGTGAAATTGCCGAGCTGGTGAATACATTGCTGGCGGCGAAGAGCCCCGTGATCTTCGCCGGTCAGGGCGTGCTGGCCGGTTCGGCCTCACAAGAGCTCGTTGAATTTGCCGAGTTGCTGCGAATCCCTGTCATGACGACGCCGAACGGCAAGAGCGGTTTCCCCGAGAACCATCCGCTGGCACTTGGAACCGCCGGACGGGCGCGGCCCGCTACGATCGATCACTTCATGGACAAGGCGGATGTCGTGCTGGCGCTTGGGACAAGCCTGACGCGTTCCCACTACATCCTGCCGATCGCCAGGGACAAGGTTGTGCTGCAGGTCACCATCGACGAGGGCGATCTCGGAAAGGACTATCCCATTGCTCAGGGGGTCGTCAGCGACGTTCGTGCCGCGCTTATGCAGATGATCGCCCACGTTAGAACTGAGGGGCTGACTGCCACGGATTGTGGCGATATCGCCGGTGAGATACGCTCGATCCGAACGGCTTTCATGGAACGCTGGGTGCCATTCCTGACGGCGGACAGCGAGCCGATCTCGCCCTATCGCGTGGTCTGGGAGATCATGCGAGCGGTCGATCCGGCAAAGACGATCGTGACCCATGATGCGGGCAATCCGCGCGACCAGCTCAGTCCTTTCTATGAGGCGTCAGTGCCGGGCAGTTATATCGGTTGGGGCAAGACAACCCAGCTCGGCAGCGGTCTCGGCTTCGCGCTGGGTGCCAAGTTGGCACGCCCGGAAGCGACGGTCGTCAATCTGATGGGCGAGGCGGCGTTCGGCATGGTCGGCATAGACTTCGAGACGGCGATCCGCTGCAGTCTGCCGATCCTGACCGTCGTGATGCGCAACAATGTCCTTGGCGGCTATGCCGCAAGCATGCCGATTGCAACCGGGAAATACGGCGCGAACCGAATGTCGGGCGGGTACGCGCCGATAGCGGAGGCGCTCGGCGGTTATGGCGAATGCGTCACGTCGCCGGCAAAGCTGCGTCCAGCCCTGCTTCGCGCCATCGAAAAGGTCGGTCATGGGCAGGCTGCGCTGGTCGAGGTCGTGACGCATGAAGAGCCGCGCCTGCCGGGGCTCTCCTGATTGCGTGTATGGAGAACGGCATGTTCGACATGATCATATCGGGCGGCACCGTCGTCAATGCCGATGGCGAGGCGAGGGTTGATGTCGCCATAATCGGCGAACATATTGCCGCGCTTCTTGGCCCCGGCGACGCGCCTCAAGCGCGCGTCGTTATCGATGTGGCCGGCTGCCATCTGTTGCCCGGGCTGGTCGACGCGCATGTCCATCTCCGCGAACCTGGCCTGACCCACAAGGAGGATTTCGAAAGTGGCACCCGGGCGGCGGCGCTCGGCGGCGTCACCGCGGTGCTGGATATGCCGACCGATGAGCCTTGGACCGCCACCGCCGACCAGCTTGCCGACAAGATGGCAATGGCGCGTGGTCGCATCCATGTGGATGTCGGCTTCCAGGCTGTCCTTGCCCGAGACCTGGGTCTTGCCGAAAAATTGCTGTCGCTGCGACCCGTCTCGCTGGAGCTTTTCACGGCCGATGTTCCTGGGGCGTTTCGCTTCCAGACCATGGACGATGTCGCCAACACAATGCGGCGCCTGGCCGGATGTGACACGGTGATCGGCATTTCACCCGGCGATCAGTCAATCCTCGAGGGCAGCGCCATCAGTCATCCCGCGGGCGATATCGCGGCATTCCTCGACAGCCGTCCACCGCTTGCCGAAGCCGGCGGAGTGGCCCGTGCCATATTGGCCGCTGCGGAAACCGGTTCGTGTATTCATGTCCGGCAGATCAATTCGGTTCTCGGCATTTCCACGTGGCGTCGATTGCGTGAGTTGGCCGATGCTACCGTCGAGACCACGCCGCAAAATCTCTTCTTCAATGCGGAGGATTATCGGACTGCCGGCGCGAAGCTCAAAGGGTCTCCACCTCTTCGCGGGGCGCGCGACGTGGCGGCGCTGCGGGCTGCACTTTCGGACGGACTGATCGACATTGTCGCCACGGATCATGCGCCGCATAGCCCCGCTGAAAAGGCGATGACCTATCCTGCCTTTGCCGACATACCCGGCGGCATGCCCGGTTTGCAGACCCTGCTTCAGACAATGCTGATCCTGGTCGAAGAAAAGGTGATAGGCCTGCCTGATCTCGTCCGCATGTGCGCGCGCAATCCCGCGCGGCGCTTCGGGCTCGACAGGTCCAAGGGCGCGATCGCGCCAGGGCGCGATGCCGATATACTGGTGGTCGATCAGCGGCGGCCGAGCGTCATCAGCAATGTGGAGCAGGCTTCGCGCGCCGCCTACACGCCGTTCGACGGATGGCAGGCGCCCGCAACACTGACCCGCGTCTTTTTGCGAGGCAGGGAGATCGTTCGCAATGGAGCGATCACGGCCGCTGCGTCAGGCCGCGTCATCCAGAGAGAAATATAGGGAGGCATCATGTCCATGCTTGACAGGAAGGTCGCCGTGGTGACCGGCGCAAGTTCGGGTCTTGGTCGCGCAATAGCATTGCGTTTTGCCGCCGAGGGGGCCGCGGTCGTGATCGCCGATACGAGGGAAACGCCAATCGAGGGGGGTGACACGACACTCTCGCTCATCCGCGATGGCGGGGGCAGGGCCTTTTTCGCCCAGACCGACATATCGAGCTGGGAAGCGGTCGACATGCTGGTTGGCGAGACGGTGGAGCATTTCGGCCGGCTGGACGTCATGGTCAACAATGCGGCGATCTACACATCGACCAATCTTCTCGAAACGACACCCCAGCAATGGCAGCAGGTGATGGGCGTGAATGTCACGGGCTACTTCTACTGCTGCAAGCGCGCGGTGCAGCAGTTCCTGACACAGGAACCAGTCAGCGATGCGCGCGGCCGCATCATCAACATCTCTTCTCAACACGGCATGATCGCCTGCCCCGGGGATTTTCCCTATGGCGTGGGCAAGGGTGCGATCGTGCAGATGACCCGCCAGATTGCCGTGGATCATGCCGATGATCTTGTCGTCTGCAATGCGATCGCGCCGGGCAAGATCATCACCGGCAAACCGGGCGTGGCGAACGATCCCGACGCCCTTGATTATTCAAGGAGCCGGACCCCTTGGCCGCGCCTCGGCGTGCCGCGCGACGTCGCCGGGGCCGCACTTTTCCTGGCGAGCGACATGGCCAGCTACATCACCGGCGTCAACCTGATGGTCGACGGCGGCTGGATGGCCGGCTGATCGGTAAAGACAACGAAAGCCGGCCGTTTGCCGGAGAATGAAGGGAGCATGACAATGGATATGGGTTTGAACGGGAAGACGGCGCTGGTCTTCGGGGCTGGGGGCGGCCTTGGCGGTGCGATCGCCCGAACGCTTGCCGGCGAGGGTGCGCGGGTTGCCGTCGCGGATATCAACCGGGAGGCCGCACAGGCCACCACCGATGCGATCGCGTCAGCCGACGGCAAGGCGTTGACACTGGAGTGGGATATAGCCGATCTCTCAGTGATCGATGCGCGTCTCAAGGCTGTCGAGGAGGCATTTGGTACCGTCGATGTGCTGATCAATAACACTGGAGGCCCGCCGCCGACACCGGTGAGCGGCCAGGACGCAGACGCCTGGCAACGCTTCTTCCAATCGATGGTATTGCCGGTCATCGCCATAACCGACCGAGTTCTTCCCAGTATGAAAGCGTCAGGATGGGGCAGGGTGATTACCTCGACATCGTCAGGCGTGATCGCCCCTATCGCCAATTTGGGCATGTCGAATACGCTGCGCACCGCGCTTCTCGGCTGGTCGAAGACACTCGCGCAGGAGGTCGGTCGCGCCGGCATCACCTCGAATATCGTTCTTCCCGGACGTATTGCCACGGGTCGCATCACCTTTCTTGACGAGCAAAAAGCCAAGCGTGAGGGGCGTACGGTCGAAGAGGTATCGGCACAAAGTACGGGGTCCATTCCGCTGGGCCGATATGGAGACCCGCAGGAATATGGTGACGTCGTTACGTTTCTCGCAAGCAAACGCGCTTCCTACATCACTGGCAGCGTCATACGGGTGGATGGTGGGCTGATCGCGAGCATATGACTTTGTCGCTAGGCGTTCAAAGACAACGTACGCGACCTCTCCATGGAGAACCATGAGTACAACTGAAATGCATATGAAATCAAATAGGCTTGACCTTCGAGTCTCATCAGAGCCGCAATCAGCTTTATGATTGCGGTTTTGCCAACATTGCGTTCAAGGGGTTGGCTTGCCCCTTGAGCGCCCAAAGCTGGCTGCATCACTTTCTTTGTCTTTTGATGGTCAAGCGTCTCTGGTCAAATTTTCCAATCCGCTTTTTTTGGCGGTATCCCACTTGCGGATGACTATCGCTTCGCCAGTAATGCCGTTTCCGTATTTCAAACGACCAAGATGGCTGTAGAAGATAAGTGCAGCAGCTAGTCGGTCGATGAAGCTATCTGGCACCGTTCAAATCAAAGCGCTGTTGTTTCAATAAAGGGGTCTTCCTCACTTTGTGAGGAGATTGGCCGATTTGATTGGCATCATCCGGGCTCTGAGAAGCTCTGGTCCCGCTCTGCCGTACATCGCGCGCTTAATCGTCTTCAGGCGGTTTATCTGCCCCTGCGCCTGACCGTTGCTCCAGCGCAGGTCGATGGCGTTACGCACGGACGCGATATCGCGGCGAAGAACGCGGGCAAAACGGCTAAGAAGGCGAGGTCAGAATGAATGGCATTATCGATCCATTCTTTGAGTTTCGCCGAATCTCGGCCACGAGATATACCGATGCTGTCACATTGATTGAGCGGTAAGGAAACTGAGGTAGCAGCGCGCCCACGACTGAGAGTGCACCGACCTACAGGAACCACCGCTATCCGATCGAAATCGTAGCCCGTGCTGTCAGGGTTTCCGGTCGGTCGGCTCATTGCAACATTTCTGTCGATCTTCTCTGCCGTCCGAAACCTCTTCGTCCCTTCCCAGACTAACCGCTCCGCAGCACAAATTCGAACTCATCGACGCAAGGCCATGGCCGCGTGGAAAGCGGTGAGTGCTCAGTCTGCCTGAAAACCGCCGTCACAGCCTCACGCGGCCACGTTTCAAACAACGTGACAAGGCCGGCCTGAAATATACACCGGGTGCATCTGCCGCCGCTTCTTGTGGCCAAGCTTCTCAACGAACGGCTTCAGTCAATCCGCCAGTGCAACATCCAACTCCGCCATCTCGCGCACCTCTGTGAAAGTACATAGGATGGCCCGTCATCGTAAATCGTCGGTTAAACTGCCAAAGCAGCGCTAGGAACGAGTTTTGTACTTTTCGATAAGTGCGACGATGCGCTGCTTGCGGCGAACCACTTCGTCGATGTGCTGATCGAGTGCCGCCAGTTTCTCACGGAGTGCCGAGAGCACTTCCTTCTCGTTTGGTGTCCCCCCACTCCTCTGACTCAGGGCCGCTCCGATCTCGTCGAGGGTGAAGCCAAGATCCTGTGCCTGGTAGATGAAGTTGAGTGTTTCCAGGACGTCTGAACTATAGTTCCGGTAGCCATTTTCGCCTCTTACCGCGAGGGGTATCAGCCCGCGCCGCTCATAAAAGCGGATACGCGAGGTGGAGAGACCTGATCGCTGCGCGACATCGCCTATCCGCATAAAAAAGCCCTTGACCTTAAACCTAGGTTGAAGGTGTACGAGAGTGTCTTCTTTCTGGCAGGGAGACAACATGGCGAAGGTTTTAGTAACGGGCGGCACGGGGTTTCTGGGTGCACACTGCGTCATCCAATTGCTCGCGGCAGGCCATGAGGTGCGCGCCACGGTTCGCGATCTGCGGCGAGAGGACGCTTTGAGAGCCATGCTACGGCAGGGCGGAGCGGGTAACGGGGCCAATAACGTTGCACTGTTCGCCGCGGATCTCACTGCAGACGCGGGTTGGAAGCAGGCCGTCACAGATTGCGATTACGTCCTCCATGTTGCATCTCCTTTTCCAGGCAGGGTTCCCAAGGATGAGAACGAACTGATTAGGCCTGCGCGTGACGGAGCGCTCCGGGTCTTACGCGCAGCGCGGGATGCCAACGTGAGGCGGGTGGTGCTCACCTCGTCATTCGCGGCGATCGGATACGGGAAGGCGCGCGCGGGAACCTTCACCGAAACTGACTGGACCGATCCCCACGATCCCACGATCCAGCCTTATCAGAAATCAAAAACGTTGGCCGAGCGCGCCGCTTGGGCCTTCATGAGGGATGAAGGTGGCTCGCTCGAACTTGCGGTCATTGATCCCACCGGGATTCTTGGTCCGGTGCTCGGACCAGACCTGTCAACGTCGATCCACTTAATAAAGCGCATGTTGGAAGGCAGTACGCCCGGTTGCCCCGACCTATGGTTCGGTATCGTGGACGTTCGCGATGCCGCCGATCTCCACGTTCGGGCGATGACCAATCCTAGCGCCGCCGGAGAGAGATTCCTCGCGACAGCAGGCCATTTCATGAGCGTCGCCCAGATGGCACAGACCTTAAGGGACCACCTTGGCCATGCGGCCCGCGCCGTATCGACGCGCCAATTGCCCAATTGGCTGTTGAGAGCGGCCGCCCTCTTCGATCCCGAAGTGAGGAGCTTGTTACCCGAGCTAGGAAAAAGAAAAGATGCGACCGCCGCTAAGGCACAGCGCCTGCTTGGTTGGAACCCTCGCCCTCCTGAAGAGGCGATCATCGCCACTGCCACCAGTCTGGCGGAACTCAACTTGCTCAAATTCTGCTAGGTCATGTCTCCGGCCTATTTATGCGGCGCGTGATGACCGCTGGCCCTGATATTTTCCGCTTGAACCGATCCCTATCACGTTAACGCGCTTTTGCTGCGCAAGACAACGCCGTGGGTTCTTCGGTTCGTGCGGTCCATTCTGCTTTCGCTATCACATCATACCATCGTCACTCCGCCCACTGTTTTGCCCCATAGAACAATGACCGTGAAGGCCCTTTCGCTTAAGCCGGAATCAGATCGGAGCATCTCGAAACGCGCTCCGACGGGAAGTTCACGTTCCTCGCCATAATCGCCCAGGCAATGCGGGCAATCTTGTTGGCGAGCGCGACTGCAGCAAGCTTGAAGGACTTCTTCGACAACAAGCCGCGCGCCCACTTCGCCCGAGGCGTATCAGCGCTGGGCCAGATTCGCAGCCGGTCGCGCCGGCGGCACCAAGCCACTGCGCCTGCGCCAACCAGCACTTGCCGCCTATACATTGCCGATGGCAGCCGCTACGGCACAGCGCCGGGCCGAAACGATACATGGTCCTGACGGCAGATCGCCTGGATGGCGGCGCGGGCCGTCAAGAGGCCACTCGGCAGGCCGCCGCCGGGTTGAACCCACTGTCCAACCATAGCGAAGTGCTGAAGTCCCGCCAGTGTATGCGGCAACGCGCTAAAGCCGGTGTCGGGGGTCATCAGCCAGCCTTCCATGCTCCCCTTCCAGTTGCTGGTGTAGCGAAGAACCGTCGCCGGCGTCGACACGTCGGTGACCTCGATCTCGTCGCGGAGACCGTGTAACCGGCGTTCGAGCACCGCGATGACGGCTTGCGCGATGCGATGCTTCTCCGACTGGTAGCGTTCAGGGGCGTCGCGGCGCAGGTCCGCCCAGAATGCAAAATTGCGCGTCGGTAGAAAACAAGTCACTGCGGTCTTGCCCGGCGGCGCGAAGGTCGGGTCGTAATGGAAAATGCGAAACGCCAGCGCCGGAAGGCGAGTCTCGGGATCGACCTCGAACTGGTCGTCGAGAACGAGCGTCAGGTAGCCTGGCTCCTGCGCCAGGTCGCGAGCCACGCCCAGCGATACCTGTAGATAGGACGGAAACGTCTCGTACCGGGCGAACGCCTCCTCGAAAGCTTTGTCGGTGTATCTGCTGCCGAGCAAGTTATGAATGGTGGCGTGGCCGTCGGCAGCCGAGACGACCCAGTCGGCGGAAATGATCTCGCCACTTTCCAATTGAACGCCGACGGCGGCGGCGTCCTCAACCAAGATCTTGCAGACCCGCGCCCCGTAACGCACATGCCCGCCGAGCGAAAAGAACTTCTCGACGATGATGCGGACGAGGGCCTGGGAACCGCCAATCGCGTACCCGGCGTTTCGACTGCTCATCCAGGCCAGTGAAAGGATGAGCGCCAGAACCGACAGATGGCCCGTCGCCCCTCCACTGAAGAACGCCCGCAGCAGGGGATGCGTGAAGCGCTTTCCATAATCGTCGACGCTCATATGCGACAGGCGCCAGATCAGGGGCAGATCGGGCAGCATCTTCAGTATGCCCGCAATCCGCGCCAGCCACGGTTGGTCCGGGTGCGGCATCGGCAAATCTACAAGCTGACGAATTGCGTTGGTAAAGTAACGGATCTCGATTTCGTCCTCCGGCGCGACCTTCACCAACTCCGCCTCGAGGCAATCGACATCCGCGTAGATGTGCAGGCTCGCGCCGTGCTCGTCCTCGACGCGGACGAACTCTTCATGGTCGACGAAACGGAGCCTGTCGATGTCGCAGACCTCGCGCCACTCGGCGTGCAGTGTGCCGCCGGGATTGGAGCCCACCAGCCAATGCAGGCAGGTCTCGAACGTGTATTCGCCCCGGCGCCAACTCGTGGCCAAACCGCCAGCGCTCTGATGCTGTTCGAGAAGGTCGACCTCATAGCCGCTTTGGCGGGCGTAAACCGCCGTGCAAAGGCCAGCGATGCCACCGCCGATAATAGTAATCTTGCCTGGGCGTTTCATGGCTCTCAGCCCAAAGAATAGGAGGTTCGACATTTGAAAAATCACGCTGACAACCTAGCAGCAAGCTGCAGCGCTGCCTTTGACCTCGGTCAATGCCAGCGGGTCCCATGAGTTTTCAGGGTTATCGAAATGACAAAGGCAACGGCGCGAACGGCGACCCCGGTGGTGGCGGGTTCTTATTCATCAGTCGGCTGATCACCTGATTGTTGCGGCCCTGTTTCGTCTCTCGATATAGCTGACCAGCCGCACCATCGGCCAAAGGAAAGCGAGATAGATCAGCGCCGCACCAATCAGCGGGGTAGGGTTGGCATAAAGTGCCTGCGCGTCGTTTGCGTCCTTCAAAAGTTCCGGCAGGGCGACCACCGAAGCGAGCGACGTATCCTTGAACATCGACACGCAGTTGCTGGTCGTCGGCGGGATTACGAGTTTCATTGCTTGCGGCAAGATCACCTTGCGCAAGGTGATGACGAAAGGGAGGCCGAGCGCCTGCGCTGCCTCAAACTGGCCCCTCGGAATGCTTTCGATACCGGTCCGGAATACCTCCGCCGAATAGGCCGACATAACAATGGTGAACGCGAGTGTCGCCGATACCAGCGCAGAAAAACGGATGCCGACAAATGGCAGGGCGTAGTAGATCAAGATCAGCACCACCAATACCGGAAGGGCGCGGCAGATGTCGATAAAGCCGATCGCGAGCCAGCGGAATGGCGATGGCGCATAGAGCCGGACGAGGCTGACCAGCATGCCAAGCGGGACGCCCAGACCGATCGCAAGCAACCCCAGGATAATGGTGTTGACGAGGCCGCGCAGCAGCGCCGGGACCGCCGCGCTGAGCACAGCCGTATTGAAAAACGTGTCGATAAGGGTCATCAGCGTCCGGGAGGTCGATTTGTCGGATGTTCCGAACGGCGCCGGCCCGGAATGTCGGGACGGCGCGATCCGCAGGCAGCTCGGTATGCGGCCGTCAGCCGTTGGGCAGCGGTTCTTCCTTGGCAGTGGAGGAATCGGCCGGGGCATCCGTGCCAAACCACTTCTTGTGAAATGCCTGCAGCGTGCCATCCTTCTTCATCGCGGTCAGCGCATCATTGATCTTTGTAAGATAAGGCGAGCCCTTGGTCATCATCACGCCGTATTGCTCGTCAGACGTGATGCGCTCGACCACGCTGAGACCATGCATCTTGGTGAAGGCATATTCTAGGTTGGGCACGTCACTTGTCACTCCGTCCAGACGTCCGGAGGAGAGATCGAGCAGGGCATCCAACGGGTTATTGTAACCCTTGACCTCGCTGAAGCCGTATTTCTTCTGGTTGTCTACTAGCCATTTGTAGCTCGTCGAGCCGGAATGTGAGCCAACGACCTTGCCCTTGAGGTCTGCGAGGCCCTTCACGACGCCATCGGTCCTGGCGGCGAGGCCCAAGCCAGAATCGTAAAAAGGCTGTGTGAAGGACTGCGAGGCGAGCCGCTCCTTCGTGATTGTAATGGACGAGATCGCCGCGTCGATACGGCGCGAGCTGGTGGCAGCAAACAGTGGCTGGAAATCATAGCCTTCGATGTCAACATCCATGCCAGCGCGTTTCGCCGCCTCGGTGATGATGTCCACTTCAAAACCTTCGAAGACACCGCTTGCGTTTTTAAATTCGAACGGCGGGTTGTTCGGGAAGGAGCCTACATTGAGCGTGCCCTCCGCAAAGGCAGCGAAAGGCGTGGCTGCCACGATGGCCGCGGCGGATAGGATTAGAATGCGACGACGGGTAACGTTCATTTTTCTTTCCCTCTGGTTGGTCCGGTCAAGGTCCTCCCTCCCGCCGGCATTGCTTGCCGCCGCGCGCTCCCCCGCGGGCGTCAATTCTTCGTCTCGTGCATAGACCCGCGTGTGAACCTCATGGGTTTCCTCCATCCATAGGCCGCGTTAACGGC
This sequence comes from Rhizobium sp. 11_C7_N12_5, assembly GCF_051811145.1. Taxonomy (NCBI): domain Bacteria; kingdom Pseudomonadati; phylum Pseudomonadota; class Alphaproteobacteria; order Hyphomicrobiales; family Rhizobiaceae; genus Rhizobium; species Rhizobium sp. 11_C7_N12_5. Next base: position 1,120,112 of record NZ_JBPWPY010000003.1, on the reverse strand, counting down.
CGCGATGGATTACTTGCCAAGAGAGTCGATAGCTTGGGTAATCGCGCGATCCAACACACTGATACCGAAGTCGATCTCCTCGTCACTCGAGGTGAGGGGTGGTGCAAATCGCATGACGCCCGCCGTGAATGCGCCGGTAATATTGGCGGATACTCCGAATTCCAGCGCCAGTTCAGTCACCTTCTGAGAAATCGACGTTGCACTGTGCCCAGCGTACGGAACGAATTCCATGCCCAGTAGCATACCGCGGCCGCGTACATCGCCGACACATTCATGGTGTTGGAGAAGGTTCTGCAGCCCCTTTCTCAGGCGCGTGCCCAGAGCCTTCGATCGTTCAACGAGTTGATCCCGCTTGACGATCTCCAGTACCTTCAGGGCGACCGAGGCGGGGAGTGGGTCGTTGACATGCGTCGTCACGAAGGTAAATCCGCGCGCGTCTGCAACTTCTGCAATCGCGTCGGACGTCGATACGGAGGACATTGCCATTCCGGCTCCGAGTGTCTTTGAAAGCAAAAGAATGTCGGGCACGATGTCGTCGCGTTCGAAGGCAAACATCTCGCCGCTGCGCCCGAGGCTTGTCTGTGCCTCGTCGACAATGAGAAGCATGCCCCGGCGTTCGCAATGGCTTTTGAGTGCCGCGAGATAGCCCAGCGGCAGGTCAAGAACCCCGCCAGTACTGAGAATCGGTTCCGCTATGAATGCCGCGAGATTGCCGGTCGACTGGCGGTCCAACAGTCCGAAACTATCGTCGAGTTCCTGCTGCCAAGTCACACCGGGAAAACGGGGCCGGAATGCGTTTGGTGCGGGAATGGCGAAGGCTCCCGGCATCATCGGCCCGTGACCGCGACGCCCAAGCGAATAGGTGGCTGAGGCAGCGGCGCCGGTCGAGCCGTGATACGATTGCGCAAACCCAACGATTTCCCACTTGCCGGTCACGACCTTGGCCAATCGAATGGCCGCTTCGACCGACTCCCCTCCCGTCGAGAGGAACATCGATCGCGGCAGACCCGGAACCAACTCGGCCAATTTCTCGGCCAGATCGACAACAGGCTTGGTAATCATCATACTGAACAGATGATCGAGGCTGGCAGCGGCACCACGCATTGTCTCGACAAGCTCCGGGTGGGCATGCCCAAGTACAGAGCTCATCTGTCCAGACGTAAAATCGAGGACGCGCCGGCCAGATGCGTCGTATAGCCACGAACCTTCAGCACGCTCGGGCACGAATGACGTGAAATCGCCGCCAACTCCCATGTAGCGAAGCAGGTTCTTGTTCGCCTTTTCCCAGATTAAGCTATCAAAATTGCCCGACGAGATATTCATATTCAGGATCATCTTTCCAATGCTCGGGAGAACGTTCTAAGCTTCCGCGTTATCCTGAAAGTAGCCCGCGCCGTCTGCTTCCGTGAAGCGCAAATAGTTCTCTCAAACTGATGAAAATATTTCTTCGATGCTGCACCAAATCTGGGTCGCGCAATGGCTGTTGTTGCGGCGTTAGACCGGGTGGGTGGACGCAGCTTGTTCCTTGAACCAAGTGACGACGGCATCAATGGTCGAGTGGGCTCTTTTCGCCGAGGGCGCCAATATCCAGTAGGACAGTCCAGGGCGACCGAGGGCTGGAAATGGAGAAACGAGCTTGCCGGCAGACACCGCGTGTTGGACCAAAATGCTGCTCTCCAGGATGAAGCCTAGTCCATTGGCAGCAGCCTCGATCGCCAGATGGGAGGGATCCAACTGGACTGTGTCGACAGGATTAGAATAGAAATCGATGCTTTGTAGGTCCAGCCACTCTTCCCAGGAAACCGAGTTTTGAAAGGTGCTGACAAGAGTCTCTCGAAGTAAATCATGCGGAGAATCGAGCGTGCGACCGTTGAGCAAATCGGGAGAACAGTGGGGCTGAAAATGCTCCGAGAACATATGTGAGGCCCTGTCCGCCCAAAGATCGTCGTCGCCGTAGACAATTTGCACGTCGGCCGGTGCGTCCGTCAGCGGAGCCCAAGGCAGTCTGTCACCTTGCAAATGCGAGCCCTGTGCATTCACCCGGATGTCGACCCCAGGAAGATGCGCCATCAGGTCGGTCAGGCGTGGTAACAGCCAGCAATGTGCAAAAGATGGAGGTGCTTCGATCCTGACGACATCCAGCGCACCGCCTTTCTTCCCGCGCGCTTTGATGTCGCTGGTGGCGGCGCGCAGCCGGCGGATACCCTGGCGAATAGAGCGGGCATATTCCGCGCCCTCCGGGGTAAGCGTCACGCCACGTCCGACGCGGTCGAAAAGTCGGACCCCGAGAATTGCTTCGAGTAAACGAATCTGGTGGCTGACTGCAGATGGCGTCAGATTCAACTCGTCGGCCGCGGCTTGGAAACTTGCTGCGCGGGCCGCCGCTTCAAAGACCGAAATGCCGCGTAGGGGAAGCATTCGCTCAGACATTAATCCCCGCTTTCCGCTCTCCTGCGCGCTAACCATAGCCAGAGGATGGTAGAAAGTGATTGTCCGATCAAGGTCCAACAATGGCTTATCGCACCTGCGAAGGCTCAGTGAACTCTATTTCAGTGTCATTTGCTTCGGTAATGAGTTCCTGCGTTTCGTCTCCCCAAGCCGCCATAGCCTCCATCAGCGGCCGCAGCGTCCGGCCGAGTTGGGTCAGGCTATACTCCGTCTTCGGCGGGATCGTCGCATAGTCGTACCTCTTTATTAGCCCCCAGCCCTCGAGCGCCCTCGGGGTCGCTGGTTCTTGTCCCTTCAAGGCCTACCAATTCAACAAACGACTTTCGGTCCGAGGCAGGCGATGTGGCCGCCGGTCGCCTCGCGAGCACCAGGGGTGCGTCCAGCAGCCAAAGCCCGCCGATGCGACTGTGGTGTGGTGATGACACGGAGTAAGACGCTGCCACTGCCTAATGTTGTCTAATCGCGTCGAGTCGAACTAACGCATGCCCCGCACCGCCAATTTGAATCAAAAGGTCTGCTTTCATCTCCCCGTCGGTGACGACCTTAATCTTGGTCCATTTGTCTATCTTGGTGTCGAGGGGTACGGGCAAGCCTTCTCGCAGCAAGAGAGTAAGCTCGGGTGCTATGTCCGATTTATAGATGCAAATTCTCATTGCGCGGACCCAACTGCATAGAATTGTGACAGTTATATTGCGCCGCATTACCAACTATTGCAATGCCACAAAACGCTTCTCCGCAAATGTGCCGAGATATGTGTCCGTCCGACTGTCCATATGCCGCCGCTTCTTCCGGCTATGAGCCTGAGATAAAGGTCGGCCAATCGGCTCTGTCGCAAACTCCAAGCTGCGACGCGGAAGACGTGGCTCGAAGCCGGCACTCGCCGTCGCAGGCAATGATTGCTTCCCGGTTCGTCTGGCTACTGTCAATGACGATACTATCTGGTCGGTCGTGACGTTTCCGTGCTTTGCGAATAAAGCGTTTGGCAGCCGGCAGGTCACGCTTCTCGCTGAAGAAGAACTCAACCGCGTCCCACGCTCTCGACGGCGCGGTAGAGATACATCCAGCGACTGCGCACCCGGACATGAGTTTCATCAACGGGCCACTTGCCAGTGACCGGGCGTTTCCTCCGGTTGAAGCGTTCGAGCAGCAGCGGCGCAAAATGAACGACCCGGCGATGAAGCGTGGAGTGATCGACGTGAATTCCGCGCTCGGCCATAATCTCTTCCAGATCACGCAGGCTGAGATTGTAAGCCAAATACCAACGTACACACAGCAGAATTACTAATCGGTCGAAATGACGGCCATTGAACATCGACGAACTCCCTGAAATGGAAGAGCTTTCATGTTTCAACTAACGATTGGCCGTAGTCTGGCTTTGCAACTTAGGCTGAGCGTTCAAAAATGACCACACGCGTGTTGGAGTAGGAGCGAGTCCACCTTCTAAGGCAGGTCGACTTCGCTGCAACCACGACCTCGATTAAAATGGGCGCGGTTAGCATCCCCAACGCAACGCGCCGGTTGCAACAGGCGAATCCCACAAGGAAAATTCCTCGTCACTGAGGAAAGCGAGCGTGACAGAAAGGCCCTGCATGTCGAGCGACGTGGCATAAGTGCCAACAAGCGAGCGCTCGATCCGCAGGCCGTAGTTGACCATGAACCGGTGGGCAGTGTTGTAGGCGAGATAGAGTTCGGCTGGTGGCGTGCCGCCAAGCCCGTTGACGAAAAGCAATGCCTTGCCGGCGGTTCGGGCGATGTCATTGAAGACCGTTTCGCTCAGATGCCTGACGATCGTGTCGGCGTCGGAGAAGGGCTCCCTCGAGTGGCCCGGCTCCCCGTGAATGCCGACGCCCATTTCCATTTCGCTCGGTCCGAGCGCGAAGGTTGTGCGCTGCGTGTGCGGGACCGCCACGCCAGTAAGGGCAACGCCCATCGATCGGATACGGGGAGCAAGACCATCGCCAAGGTTTTTCAGTTCGGCGAGCGTCATGCCTCGTTCGGCCGCGGCGCCAAGAAGCTTCTCCACGATCAGAGTACCGGCGACGCCTCGGCGCCCGCGCCTGTCGCCTGTCCCTGCCGTCTCGATGTCGTCGCCGACGATGACCGTTTCAATTTTGTGGCGGCTAGATGCTATCTCTGCTGCCATTTCGAAATTCATGACGTCGCCGTCGTAGTTTTTCACCACCAACAGGCATCCGGCCCCTGTGTCCGCCTCTTCGATGGCGCTTGTGATCTGACTCGGCGTGGGAGACGTGAAAATATGTCCGACGCAAGCCGCATCGAGCATGCCGCGGCCGACGAAGCCTATGTGCATTGGCTCATGACCCGCGCCGCCGCCTGATATGATCGCCACCTTGCCCGGAACCATGTGGCGACGGCGGATAAATTTGCGGTCGACGCCGAACACAACGAACTCCTCATGGGCGCGCACAAAGCCTTCGACGCTCTCGGCGACCATGGTTTCTGCCGTGTTGATGAACTTCTTCATCAAGCCCCTCCCAAGGCGATGATCGTCTCAGTCTTGTCGCACCCAACCGTAACGCCGTTCACTCCGGCGGTCCGGAAATTGCTGCTATCTTCTGCACCAGATCGGCGATTGCTTCCTCCAGCAGCCGGTTGCGTCGCTCGTCGCCGAAATCAGGGACCATGAGTGAAAGATGCCGCAGTTTTTCCGAGGCGCCAAGCTCAGGCAGTTTACCGGGATGCGCATTTTGGTAGGCCTCCAGAAAACGCTCCTGTTCGGCGGCGCTGACATGACAAACCCGGAAGATCGTCGCGAGATGCCGCGCGGGTAGAGGCGTCGCGTAGGTCGGGCTTGTTATCTGCGTGACGAAGCTACGATGCTTGCCTAGTTCCGTGGCCAGCCGCTGACGGGTTCCGGAAGGTCGGTTGTCGATGATCTGCGCCAGAATTGATTTGTAGGCGATAATGGCGTCTTCGGTTTCTTCGCGCGCCATCTTATTCTCCGGCTGCCTTTGTCCCATCGGCGTTCAAACCGACGATCGCCGATCTTATCGCGGGAAGTTGAGCGGGCGCCATGGAAAAATGCCGGATGCCGACGGCGAGCAGTTCTGCCGTCAGGCGCGGATCGCCGGCCATGTCGCCGCAGATGCTGAGCGGTTTGCTGCCGGCAAGTTTCACGGCATAAGAGAGCAGGCGCAGTACAGCCTGCGCGGCCTTCCCGCGATGTGCGGCGAAATCGGCATCTTCGCGGGTCGAGGCGGCAAGATACTGCGCAAGGTCGTTGGTGCCGAATGAAAAGAAGTCCGCGCCTTCGAACTGCTCGAGCATGAGCGCGGCGGCCGGCACCTCTACCATCATGCCAATCGAAGGCAGGCGGTGCGGCACGCCCCGGCGCGCAAGCTCGGCCGCCTCTTCTCGAAAGATCTGCCGCATATCATCGACTTCCGACGGAAAAGTCACCATCGGCAGCATGACGCGCAGATTACCGAAGATGGCTGCACGCAACAATGCACGTACTTGAACGCGCGCAATCTCAGGTCGGGCAAGAAGAAGGCGGATACCGCGCAATTCGGGCGAAGTTGCGAGGCCTGAGAGTGGCTTGTCGCCGCCGACATCCAGCATGCGGATCGTCACCCCTCTGCCGCCGGCCCAGTCAAGGATGCGACGGTAGATGGCGAGTTGCTTCTCCTCGTTCGCGGCATCGGCGAGCGAGAGCAGTGCGAATTCGGAGCGCATCAATCCGATGCCGGCTGTCGTCACTGCCGCGATCCCGTCGATTTCGTCGGGGGCGTTGAGGTTGATAGACAACAGAATTTGCGCACCATCCGCTGTCTGCAGCATCCCGTTGTCTTCAGCCGGCACTGTGCTTGATGCTGTAAGCTCGGGTCGGATTGGCGCTGCGCCCTCCTTGTCCATCTGAAGGACGATCACGCCTGCATCTCCGTCAACGCGTATATGTTGGCCTCCGGCGATGACGAAACGTCCTGCGCTGATAACCATTGGGACCGACCGTGATCTGGCAAGAAGAGCGACATGGCCCACGGCACTGCCGGCGTAGAGCGCAATGCCGCCGCCCGCAGACCAGTCATGTGCGAGGAAACGGCTGGGCTCCATGTCCTTGCCGACATAGATAGACCCGGCCGGAAAGTCCTTTACCGGCGTCCCCGTCAGCGCCGCCAGCACGCGATTTTTGACGTCCAGAATATCGACGGCGCGTGCCTGCGTCTGTTCTTCTTCAGCACTGTCCAGTTCATGGATGTACCCATCGAGTGTCCCAACCCACGCGAATACGACATTCTCGCCCGCATCGATACGCGCGCCTGCCACTTCGGCGATCGTCGGATCACGAAGCACTTCGAGCTGAAAATCGATGATGTCGCCGCCTTCTGCGTCGGTGCCCGCGGCAAGGTTCTGAAGCTCGTCGATAGCGGTTTCGATGGCCGCTGCCAGCTCTGCGTGCCCTGAAACGGCCGATTGCGACGGGGCACCGGCGGCCGGCGGTTCCGCGATATAGGCCGGCCCGGATGCTACCCCCGGTGAGGCTCTGGTGGCTTTCAATCTAAGCGGTACGGCCATGTTTCTTTTCTTCATCGAAGTTGCGCTCGATGAGGTCCTTCAGTGCCCGGATTGCCTCTTCTGCCAGGATTCCGTCGGCGCGGATTTTCAGCATGGAACCCTTGCGGATCTTAGCGCCCATGATTTTGATGATGCTCTTGCCATTCAGCCAGACGTCGCTGCCATTGACCGCGACTTCGATCGAGCAGGGAAACGACTTTGCCAACCGCGTGAACGTTACCGAGGGGCGGGCGTGCAATCCTACCCCGTGCTTCACTTCGACCTCCGTCTGGCAACTGGCATGCACTTATTCGGCCTCCCGGTTTCTTATGCGCAATTCGCCGCTCATCAGGGTGACAGTTCTTCTGCTGTCGCCACAACCTTTGCCAGCGATGCCCCGCCGGAGGCCTCGGCAGCCGCGATGACCGCGCCTTCCACCACCGGAGCATTGCAGATCGAGATGAGTTTTGCGCGCGGCAAACCGAGCATTTCGATGGCCATCTCGCTGTTGGTTTCGGCCCCGCCAAGGTCAACGAACACGGCGACCCCTGCTTCTGACCAGGCCTCTTCTATTGCCGTCAGGATGCCGCCGGCATCCGTGCCGAGCTCTCCGTGACTATTGCCGCCCGACCAGGCGAGCGGCACGCTGTCGCCCACCATCTGCCGCACCATGTCGGCCGTGCCTCGCGCGACCAGCGGCGAGTGGGAGACGATCACAATCCCGACGTTTGGGGTCTTCTCACTCATGCCGGGCCATGCTCCTCAAGGTAACGGCAGATAGCAATTGTCAGAAGAGCGCAGCTCGATGCGCCCGGATCAACGTGGCCGATCGAACGCTCTCCAAGATAGGCTGCCCGGCCGCGCATGGCCTTCATGGCGGCGGTAAACCCTGCGGAAAGCTCCGCCCGACGCACGATATCGGTCAATGGCGAATGGTGCGCAAGCGCATCTTGCACAGGGTACAGCACGTCGAGCAGGGTCTTGTCTCCAGGGTGCGAACGCCCGCGACGGGCAACGGCATCAATGGCCTGCTTTAACGCCAAGGAAAAGTCCTGTCCTGCATCCGATTTGCGAAGCTCGCGCCCCATTTCCATTAGCAGCGTTCCGTAAAGCGGGCCGGCCGCACCGCCTATGCTCATCACCAGTGTCAGGCCTATCCTTTCCAGCGCGTCAGGCAGCGGAAGGCTTGAAACCGCTGCCTCTTCGGCGCTAACCGCTTCACAGCCGCGCCGCATATTGGTTCCATGATCGCCGTCACCGATTGCGCGATCCAGCGCGCAGAGATGATCGCTATTTGCCGCAATCGTCGCACGGCAAACTTCAATCAATCCCGCAAGAAGAACCGGTTCTGCCTGCACCTGTTGTCCTCCCAGCAGCAGCGCCAGCTATGTCAGCGATGCCGCAACTTCAAATACGTTTGCCACAGCCACCGCGCCTGGATCCGGCACTCCCTCCAGATCCTTCTCTCCAACGTAAGAGGCGCGGCCGGCCTTTGCCTTTCGCATTGCCTTCGTCGACTCGGCGCCATCCGCTGCAGCCCTTGCAGCGGCCGCGATGTCACCTGACGTCAAGGCAGAGAGCGCTGGCGCCAGTGCATCGACCATCGTGCGGTCGCCGACGCCCGCGCCTCCATAAAACGTCATCCGATCGAGCCCGGCAAGTAGAGCGACAGCTAAATCAGCCTTGTCCGCCATGGCCTTGGACGCGGCCGTAAAGAAGATCGAGAGCAGCACGCCGCTCGAGCCGCCCATGCTCGTACTCAAGATCTCACCGATCGACGCCATGGTGGCAGCAGGATCCTTCAGCTGCAGCGTGTCGATGCGGGAAAGAATGCTGCGCGCTCCCGTCGCCACGGTGGAACCCGTATCGCCGTCGCCGACGCGGCTGTCCAGGCGATTGAGCTCACTCTCGAGGGAAATCAGATGCTTGCACAGCGCCGTCAATAGACGACGTATCCGATCGTCGTCGCTGGGAGACGTCGCTGCATGCCGCGCGGATACTCGCGGTGCAGGAACAATAGCGATCTCGTGCCGTTCGGTGGCCGGTAGCCATGCATGCGGCTCGACCGCAGCCTTCAGTGCGGCTTCGCGAGCAGCATCCAACCGGATCAGTGAAAGTGAGAAGCCGTTCATATTGAGCGCGGTCATCATCGGTCCCGGGCCGACAATCAGTCGAACACGGCCGGAAAGAGGTGAGGACAGCACGGCATTGGCGATAACGCCCATCTCAAGCGGTGGCACCGCGCCAAGGTTGTTGATCAGCAGTGCATAATTTTCTGCCTCGTCAACCTTGGCCGCCAACCGATTGGTCATCGTGGTCACCAGATCGGCAACCGGCTGTAGCACAATGCGTTCCACCCCTGGCTCGCCGTGGATGCCAAGGCCGAGCTCTCCTTCCTCGGCGCCAAGCCGATCTTCATGCGCCTGGCCGGGCACGCTGCAGGTCGAAAGCGACATGCCGAGCGAAACGATGTCGCGTGCTGTGGCCGCCGCCTGGGCTGCAACCGTCTCTAGGTCAGCGCCGGCTTCTGCGTGATAGCCGGCGATCTTGTGCACGAACAGCGTACCCGCAACGCCACGCGGCTGGTTGATGCCAGGAATTGCGATGTCATCGGCAACAATCACCATCTCGACGTCGAACCCTTCGGCACGCGCTTTTTCGGCGGCAAGGCCGAAGTTCAGACGATCACCCGTATAGTTCTTGACGATCAGGAGAGCGCCCTTGGGGCCGGTGACCGCGCGGATGGCTGTCAGCACCGCATCGACGCTGGGCGAGGCAAAAATCTCGCCGGATACAGCCGCAGTGAGCATGCCCTTGCCGACGAAACCGGCGTGCGAAGGCTCGTGACCGGCTCCGCCGCCGGAGATGATTGCGACCTTTGACTTATCCCAGTCCGCGCGCAGGATCACCTTGATCTCGGGGAAGGTATCCAAGCGGGCAAGTCGACCGGCGCTGCTTGTCAGGAGCAGGCCGTCCAGAGCTTCGGTAACGATGGTTTCGCGGCGATTGAAGAAATGTTTCATGGAGTGATACCCGTCTTTTCGTGCCAGTGCTTTCGTTCGTTCCGTTGCTTATCCGAGGCGTTGGCCGCTGGCGTCGAAATAGAGCGGATCGCGCAGCGTCAGGCTTATTCGATCACCTGGCCGGATCGTAAGATGTGGATCGGCGAGCGTGACGAGTTTATGGTCATGCACCTGGATGTGCAGGTGATTCTGGTCTCCCAGGTGTTCGATCCAGTCGACTTTGGCATTGGCGTTCGCGTCGACAATGATATCGAGATGCTCTGTTCTTGCGCCGATCGTCTTAGTCCCGAGCGGCGGATTGGCGCCAGGCAAAAGATCGGCGGGCAATAGGTTGATGTGCGGCTGGCCAAGACGAGCAGCGACATGAAGACTGGCAGGATTGCCGTAGATTTCGCGGGGCGTTCCGACCTGCAACAGCCTTCCTCCCGCAACAATACCGATCCGATCCGCCATCGTCATGGCTTCGACCTGGTCGTGGGTTACATAGAGCAACGTCGAGCCGAGCTCTTTCTGGATCCGCTTGAGTTCCAGGCGAAGTTCCGCACGCAGCTTTGCATCGAGCGACGAGAGTGGCTCGTCCATAAGATAGATGGCGGGACGGCGCACCAGCGCCCGCCCGATCGCAACGCGTTGCATTTCGCCACCCGACAGTCGTGTCGAACGGTTCTCCAGCTTATGGTCGATCCTGACCATGCGCGCAATTTCCCGCACGCGTCGGTCGATTTCTTCGCTGCTGAGCTTGCGCACTGGCGCTCGTAACGGGAAGGCAAGGTTGTCGTAGACCGTCATGTGCGGATAGAGCGAATATTGCTGGAAGACGAATGCGACGTCCCTGTCGGCCGGAGCTTCGCTTGTGACGTTGCGACTGCCTATCTCGATGCGGCCGCTGTCGGGGCGCTCCAACCCGGCAATCAGGCGCAGTGTCGTCGTCTTCCCGGCACCCGTTGGCCCGAGCAGGACGACGAACTCACCGTCACGGATCGAGAGGTCCAAATCAGCGAGAGCCTGTGTGTCGCCAAACCGCTTGTTGAGGCCTTTAAGAACGACGTCAGCCATGTCATGCCTCCGAATAAAGTGCCGAAGCAATGGCGCGACCCGACTTGCACTCGAACAGCGCGAGCTTGGCCGGGTTGAACTCAAGACCAACCGTCTCGCCGATACGAAAGTTGCGATTTGCCGGGACGCGAGCCTTGATGACGCCGCTCGACGTCTCGATTGCTACAACCTGATTGGTCCCGAGATATTCGCTGCCGTAGACCGCTCCACGCAAAGGTGAGGCATCGCTGAAGCGAATATGTTCGGGCCTGATCCCAAGCGCCAGTTCGGCTTCCGCCAAGTCCTGGTGTACCTCGGGAACGCTGACATCGACGCCTTGAAGCGATATCGACCGCGCCCCCGTCCGAAGGCCTGAGGTGAAGCGCATGAAATTCATCGGCGGTGAGCCGACGAAATCCGCGACATACATGCTGGCTGGCTTGCTGTAGATTTCCTGCGGCGTGCCGAATTGCTCGATGACACCATGGTTCATGACCGCGATCTTGTCGGCCATCGCCATGGCTTCGTGTTGATCATGTGTCACGTAAACCGTCGTCGCATGGATGCGGTTGTGCAGTTCGCGCAGTTCGTGGACCATGACTTCGCGGAATTCAGTGTCGAGCGTGCCGAGGGGTTCGTCCATCAGGAAGCACTTCGGGCGGCGCACGATCGCCCGGCCGAGAGCCACGCGCTGGCGGTCGCCGCCGGCAAGTCCGGAAACGGATCGGTCGAGGATATGATCGATCTGCAGCAATCGCGCAGTTTCCTCGACGCGCTGGCGGATTTCCCGCTTCGGCATGCCTTGGGAGAGCAGGGGAAAGCCGATGTTCTTGCGCACGTTCATATGCGGATAGAGCGCAAAAAGCTGGAACACGAAGGCTATGTCCCGGGCACTGGCGCGATTGAAGGTGACGTCTTCGTTGGCAAGATGGATCTTGCCGCTGGTCGGAAGTTCAAGTCCGGCAATCATACGAAGTGTCGTCGTCTTTCCGCAGCCAGACGGTCCGAGCAATGCCAGGAATTCGCCATCCTGAACGTGGAAGGTCGAATCCTGCACCGCGACGAAGCTGCCGAATTGCTTGCGGAGGTTTTCGATTTTGATGTCCGCCATGGCTCACTCCGGGAACTTCGAGACGATGATGAACATGGCCGTGCCTGCGAGCAGCGTTACCAGTGAATAGGTATAGAGAACCAGCAGGAACGGTTGGAAGAGCATGAGAAAACCGATCGCAATCAGTGTGGTTGCGATGTTTTCCATCGGACCGCGGCGCAGGAAGAAGGGACGCTTAGGGCGGGAAGGGCGCGGTGTTTCGATGAGATGCGTCATTTGCGGACCGCTCCGAAGGTAATGCCACGCAAGAGCTGCTTGCGCAGGAGAATAGTGAAGACGAGGATCGGAATGAGAAAGATCGTCGTTCCCGCCGCGACTGCCGGCCAGTCCTGACCGCCCTCGCCGATGATGGTCGGAATGAAGGGTGGCGCCGTCTGAGCTTCGCCCGATGTCAGCAGGGCAGCGAAGGCATACTCATTCCAGGCGAAAATCAGGCAGAAGATCGCGGTGGCGGCGATGCCCGTGGTCGCCTGCGGCAGGACAACCTTCCAGAAGGCCTGCAGCCGGGTATAGCCGTCGATCATTGCGGCTTCCTCGTATTCCCTCGGGATCTCGTCGATGAAGCCCTTGAGCAGCCAGACTGCAAGCGAGACGTTGACAGCCGTGTAGAGCAGGATCATGCCCAGCGCCGTATCTGAAAGGCCAAGCTCGCGGTACATGAGATAGATCGGGATGGCGACGGCGATGGGCGGCATCATTCGCGTCGACAGGATGAAGAATAGCAAGTCGTCGGCAAGCGGCACTCTAAAGCGGGAGAAGCCGTAGGCGGCGAGCGTTCCCAGAAAGACCGCCAGGAACGTCGAGCCGAAGGCAATCACCAGCGAGTTGACGAAACGCGGCAGGAAGTTCGAGGGGCCGGCGATCACCATGTTTCGCTTGCGTGTCACCTCGTCGCATGTACCGGTCGGCACGGGTAGGGAGGCGATGTATTCCGGCGTCTGCCGTGTCCTGGTCGTCAGAAGGTTGCAATAGCCTTCCAGCGTCGGTGTAAAAACGATCTTGGGAGGGTAGCTGATGGAATCCGGCGGCGACTTGATGCTGGTCAGGAAAATCCAGACGAGCGGGATCAGGGTAATCAAGGCGTAAAGGATCACGATAACGCCGGCGATGCGTTTGCTGGTTGGGCTCGGTTCTACGACCGAATGGGCTGAGGTAACGGAGCTCATCGTTGCTTCACCCTGTTGAGTGCTTTGACGTAGATGTTGGCGAGGCCGAACACGGCCACGAAGAGGACAATGGCGAAGGCAGAGGCCCGACCTGTTGCCCAGCTCTCGAAGGCAGCACGCTTCAGCGTGATGGAGGCGACTTCGGTGGTTGAACCCGGGCCACCGCCGGTCAACAGCGTGACCATGTCAAACATCTTGAAGTTTTCGATGCCGCGGAAAAGCACGGCGAGCATGATGAAGGGGAGGGCCATTGGCACGGTGATCGACCAGAACTGACGCCATGCGGAGGCGCGATCGACCTCGGCAGCCTCATAAATGTAGTCCGGAATAGAGCGCAGACCTGCAAGGCATATCAGCATCACGTAGGGGGTCCACATCCAGGTATCGACGATGATGATCGCCCAGGGTGCCAGCGAGACGCTGCCGAGCATCTGGATGTTGGCTGTCGGGATGCCGGTGAGGAGAGAGACGGCGTAGGCGAAGAGGCCGATCTGTGGCTCGTAGAGGAAGCGCCAGAAGTTGCCGACGACGGCCGGAGACAGCATCATCGGGATCAGGATCAGCGTTGTCCAGAACGCGTGGCCGCGAAACTTGCGGTCGATGAGATAGGCGAGCGTGAAGCCAATCACCGTCTGCAGCAGGATCGTCCAGAAGACGAAGTGCGCTGTCGTCTGCATCGCCTGCCAGATGTCGGGGTCGGTCAGGACACGCTCGTAATTGTTCAATCCGACGTTCAGGACCGGCGCATTCGGACGATTGGCGCGATAGTTCGTAAACGAGAGATAGATGGCCCAGATGAGCGGGAAGATGTTGATGGCGAGAAGAAGGATAATGGTGGGGGCGATGAACACCCAGGCGATCGCTCGGTCGGACAGGCCACGGACGCGGTGAGCGACCGAAGTCGGCGTCGCCCTTGCGGTCGCGTCAGCTGCATTCTCGACCACGGATGAAGAGGAAATGTTCAAGATGTCACCTGGTGTTTGCGTATGTGAGACATCAGGCGGCCCGGCAGTCTTGGCGATCCGGGCCGCCGTTCTGGCAAGGATGTTCCGCGTCAACTTGAACACTAGATCTTGCCGTCGTCCTTGAAGACTTCCGACCAGTCCTTCACCAGCCCATCGAGCGCTTCCTGAGCGGTGCCGTTGCCGGCCACGACATAGTTGTGCACGCGCTTCTGCATATCCTGGAGGAGGGTTGCATAGCTCGGCTCGGCCCAGAAATCCTTGACGATCGCCATCGAGTCCAGGAACGCCTGGGCATAGGGCTGGCTGGAGGCAAAGTCCGGCGCGTTCACGACCGATTTCAGGCAGGAGTAGCCGCCAAGTTTCCACCATTTAGCCTGGACTTCAGGCTGGGCGAACCACTTGATGTACTGCAGAGCGGCGTCCCTCTTGTCGGAATAGGAGACGACGGAGATGCCCTGTCCGCCAAGCTGAGCGAAATGCTTCTTTTCGGCAGGATTGGGGAAGAAGCCGATCTTGTCGCCGCCGACCTTCTCGTCCTTGTAGAGGCCTGGCCAGGTAAAGGCGAAGTTCATCTGCATCGCGACTTGGCCGGATTTGAAGGCATCGGCGGACTCGACCATGTAGACGTTGGAGCTACCGGGCGGGGTGCAGCAATCGTAGAGTGCCTTGTAGAATTCCAGACCTTTTACCGCATCGGGCGAATTGACGAAGCCTTGCATTTGATAGGGCTTGTCCGGGTTGTCGTACTGGAAACCCCAGTCGTACAGCACGTTCGTCACGCCCATGGTGATGCCCTCAGAGCCGCGTTCGGTGTAGATCGACGCCCCATAGACGGTTTTGCCGTCGATTTGACGCTTCTGGAAAAATTCGGCAATCTGCTTCAGCTCGTCGTAGGTCTTCGGCGCCGAGAGATCCCAGCCATACTTTTCCTTGAATTCCTTCTTCAGTTCCGGCCGCTCGAACCAGTCCTTGCGGTAGGTCCAGCCGACCACGTCGCCCATGGCAGGCAGCGCCCAGTAGTTCGGCGTATTCTTCGGCCATTCTGAGTAGCCCACCACCGTCGCCGGCACGAAGTCATCCATCTTGATGCCTTCCTTGTCGAAGAAGTCGTTGAGCTTGACGTAGTGACCGTTTTCCGCCGATCCGCCGATCCACTGGCTGTCACCGATGATCAGGTCGCAGAGTTTTCCGTGGGAGTTCAATTCGTTGAGGAAGCGGTCCGCGTAACTCGTCCAGGGCACGAACTCGAATTTCATTTCGGTGCCGGTCTTGGCAGTGAAATCTTTTGAGAGTTCGACAAGCGCGTTCGCCGGGTCCCAAGCAGCCCAGCAGAGTGTCAGTTGGTCGGCTTTTGCGAGATTGGGCAGCGCTGACGACATGATGAATGCCGAGGCCAACCCGATAAGAGCTTTCGATTTCCTTTGCATAAGTTCCTCCCAGAACTAAAGGCCGGCCGGGTTCCCTGCCGACGTGCAAGCTCACCACTTTCAGAGAATGCCTACATGAGGTCCCCAATCTTCATGTTTAGCAATATGTTTAGTGATAGACATTTTTATAAACATTGCAAGTGGCAATCGTTGTTGCAGTGCACATGTGTACGGGACGCACCCGGCCGTCTTCTTCGGCCGGATCCCAATTGTCGTTGCCGGAGGCGTCTCTCTCCCGCTTGGATTGCTTCCGGCCCTACCGGTGCGTGCGCCTGCAACGGTACGCTCGCCTGAGAACAATCGAGCGGTGCGGTTCTCATCTCGGCGCCAGATAAACGACGAATCGGAAGAGTTTCATATGGAGTTCAACAGCAAGGCGGTGGTGCCAAGTGATTGTCTCTCTTGCCTGTCGGACGTTCGGCGTATATATTGGTAAAATGCCTACCAATTCATCCGAAGCATCTTCACATTCACACATTCCGATGGATGCGCTGAGCGAAGTTTTGCAAGACTTTCGCCTAAGCGGAGTCAGCTATGGTCGCTGCGAGCTGCGACATCCGTGGAACATCGCTTTTCCGCAACAAGCGTTTCTTCGCTTTCACTTTGTCAGCCAAGGTCCATGTTGGATCCATACCGAAGCAGAGGGTTGGCAAGAGTTGCGCGAGGGCGATCTGGTGCTGCTTCCGCAAGGCACCGCTCATCGGCTTGCCAGTGCGCCGGATGTTGTCGGGGACTCGCTCGATGGTTGCCAGGTGACCAATCTGGGGAGCAACGTGTGCGAAGTGGTGAGAGAAGGAACTGGCGCGGCAAGCACTCTTTTCTGCGGCTCCATGGCCCTGGGAGCCTGTGCGCTAAACCCTCTGATCACGCTGATGCCAGCGATCATCAAGGGCTGCGACGTGGCCGGCAATGACCCAATTGTGGGACCCTTGCTAGCGGCTATGACGGCGGAGGCGGCGCAGCCACAAATGGGCAGTGCCACCATCTTGTCACGAATGGCCGACCTGCTGACCGCCCGGCTCATCCGCTGTTGGGTCCATTGCACTGGTGCCTCGACCACGGGCTGGCTTGCCGCCATCCGCGACCCTCATATCGGCCGCGTCCTCGCGGCCATGCACCGAGACCCTGGCCATAACTGGACCCTCGAAAGCCTCGCCGGCTTGGCAGGTCAATCACGCTCGATTTTCGCCGAGCGCTTCAGCGCTATATTGGGGGAAGGACCGGCACGTTATCTCGCGCGTCTTCGCATGCAGCTTGCCGGTGAGTTGTTGGGCCAAAATGGTATGTCGGTTGCCGAGGTCGCAGCCCGTTTGGGTTATGAATCCGAAGCATCCTTCGCTCGCGCGTTCAAGCGCATCACGAACGTCTCGCCGGGTGTTGTGCGTCGCACAAATTCCGGACGAATAGACATTAATTTCGGATTCTAAGATACATTTCATCCGAACGGATTGGTCTATGAAGGTATCCAAACCTTGGAGATCTTCAATGACGGATACAACAATACAGCTTGATGGCGCAGCGGAAGACGTTGATGCTATCGCGCCGGTCGCATGGAGCGCGAATACCTGGTTCGCGGTTCTTTCGCTGGCAGCGACCAGCTTTGCGCTGGTGTCAGCCGAATTTTTGCCGGCAGGCCTGTTGACACCGATGGCGCGCGATCTCGGCATCAGCGAGGGAACCGCCGGGCAGGTCGTCACCGCGACGGCCTCCGTAGGCGCCGTGACGGCCTTGTTGAGCAATGTTCTTATCGGCAGATTGAACCGCAAGACAGTGCTGGTTGGTCTCAGCGGCCTGGCAATCGGCTCCAATATCCTGGCGACGGTGGCGACCGATTTCTGGATACTATTATTGGCCAGAGCGGGGCTGGGTATCGCTATCAGCTCTTTCTGGGCACTTTCAGTTGCAGTCGTCGCGAGACTGGTGGGCGCCAATGCAACAGGTCGGGGCATGGCTATCGTCACCCTCGGCGTCTCACTCGCTACCATCGCTGCACCGTCGATGGGGGCGTTGATCAGTGACTGGTTGGGCTGGCGCAGTGCAATGGCGATTACTGCAGGACTGGCCGCGATTGCCATGCTGCTGCAGCTACTCAGCCTGCCGACTTTGCCTGCAACGACAAGCAACAGTCTTGCCGATGTCTTCAGGCTAACTCGGCGTCGTGGGGTTCAGCTCGGTATGCTTGCTATTCTCATGCTGATGACAGGGCATTTTGCCGGCTCGGTTTATGTCCGCCCCTTCCTCGAACATGTGACCCTCCTCACAACTGGCCCAATTGCTCTGGCGTTGCTCGGATTTGGCATCGCTGCGGTCATCGGTAACATCGCAGGCGGTCGCATGGCCGACGCCAATATCCACATGGCTCTCGCAGTCACGTCCGCATTGATGGCATTTGCGGCGCTCGCATTGGTACTTTGGGGTTCCCACATCGGCGTTGCGTTCGGCTTCGCCACGCTTTGGGGTTTTGCCTTTGGCATGGCTCCTGTGGTGCTGCCAACCAACTTATCCCGCGCAGCGACTGATGCGCTGGAAGCAGCGGGCAGTCTGATGGTCGTTTCCTTCCAAGTCGCTATCACCATCGGCGCCGTTGTCGGCGGTTATGTCGTAGACACTTATGGCGCTACGGGACCCTTGGCTCTAACTGCTGCGCTTGGCGCATCGACCCTGGCGCTGGCGCTGCTACAACCCCGCAGTTGAGCTTAGCTTCCGGCGGAGAAACCAGACGCCAGTCTGCATGTCGATGCGATAAACGGACTTCATGCTAGAGGCTTTAGGGCGCCGCGCCGAGGAGGTGCTACTGAATCCTACCATATTCAGGGTCTGCGCCGAAATCTATACCGAATACCTTGCCCGACTGGATGCGCCCACGCAGCCCAATGAGCGCTTGAAACGCACCATGTCGACCAAAGCGCCGCGGGATGAGGCGTGACTCTCAACGCACCCATCCCACTGGCCGGTCATCACGAGCTGGCAGAGTTCAATTCCAACGTCCCTGACCTGGATGACTAGCTGCGTCGCCGCGCTCGCACCAATCGGGCAGGTGGCACGTCGCGTACCTTCGTCGGGTGTGGGGGAAGCCGCGTCATCGCGCATTACGCACTCAAATTTATTCAATTACTGAACGTTCGTGTTGCAGATTCTACACTCATATCGAAAAACGAGCGTGTGAAGAGCCTATGTGGACGCTACTTTTCGCTGTACTTTTTTAGGAATATGCTATTGAGCGGATTAGGCCCATGATCGGCTACACCGCTTTCAGGTGCATCTTCATGAATTTTGACCGACATGCCGATTGAGCAGGGCGCGCCTTGCTCAAGCGAATGGCTTTGACTTTGGGTAGTTTTGTATGTCCCGCGCGAATAAGTCCCTCTCCTTCAAGACCCTGACATCTGTTGTGTTCCTTTCCTCGCCGCTGTTTGCATTTTCCGCAATCGCGCAAGAACAGCCTACACCCGCTGCTGCCAATACGCCTTCAAGTACTGGTTCCGCTGAAGGGACCGCTGCCGCGGCGAGCGAACAACAGCCGGCACCTCAGGCCCGGGTTCAGAAATTCGACGACTGGTATTATCGTTGCATCGATGGAAAAGCTGCGGACGGCTCGGCAACGACGAGCTGCGAAGTCGCGCAAATTGCGACGGTCAAGCAGGGCGATCAGGACGTTAACATATTGACGCTGGCGGTCGCCAAGGCGCCGGCTCCTGCCGCAACAGACAAGAAGGCAGCGAAGCAGCCTCCAAACGAGCTGGTTCTGACGACGCTTGTACCGCTCAACATGTATCTGCCTGCCGGCATCGGTATCGATGCAAGTGACAAACTGGTCGTGCAACTAGCTTACCGCAACTGCAACCAGGCTGGCTGTTGGGCGCAACAGAAGCTGGACGGCAAGATGGTGTCAGCACTTGCCAAAGCTACGGATGGTACCGGTCACGTGCAGATGATGAATGGCCAGAAGGTCAACATCAAATTCTCGTTGAAGGGATTGTCTGCGGCGTTGGACGCATTGCAGAAGCCCGCCTCGAAGTAAGCGGACGGCGGGAATCGCTCATGACACTGGCTTTAAGGCCGTCTCCTCTGCAGAGCGGCCAAGGCTTTTCGAAGTCGTCTTTCGTTGTGCCGTTTGCCGTCGCATTGCTGTCGGTGGTCCTGGCTTCGTCCCGGGCTGTCGCGCAGCAATCGCCGAATGACGACTTCGCGCGCCGTCAGGCGCAGGAAGCCGAACAACAGCGGTTGGAGACCTTGGGCCGAATGACTCCGAGGCCCACACAGGCCGAAGCTCAACAACCGGCAACATCAGGCGGCCAGAAGGCCGGTCCATGCTTTGAGATCACCGATGTCGAGGTCGAGGGGATGAAGCAGTTTCCGGCCGCCACCATCGACAAGGTGACCGCAGGTTATGCGAACCGTTGCGTCGGGCTCAGTGAGATCAACGGGCTACTGCGCGACCTGACGCATCTCTACCTCGACAAGGGATTCGTGAGCTCGCGTGTCTACGTGCCGGCGCAGGACATTGCCAAGACCAAGACGCTGCGCCTGGTCGCCGTCGAGGGCACGCTGTCCGACATCTACATCAACGGTAAACCGGCCCCTGGCTCGGGCGTGCTGGCAACGGCCTTTCCCGGCATGAAAGGTGCGATCACCAATCTGCGCGACATCGAACAGGGTCTCGACCAGATCAACCGCCTCTCGTCCAACAACGCCAAGACCGCGATGCTGCCGGGCAAGACCGACGGCACCTCGATCCTCAATGTCGAGAACAAGCCGGACCACCAGTGGCATCTCTCCTTCGGCAACAGCAATCTCGGGCAGGAACAGACGGGGTATTCCAAGTCCTCGGCCACGGTTGGCTATGACAATCTGTTCGGCATCAACGATCAATGGAACTTTTCGTACGAGCATAGCGGCCCGGATTATCCCTGGCGGAACGATGGCGTGGGCAAGAGCAACAGCTATTCCGGCAATGTCAGCGTGCCCTATGGCTACTGGACATTGTCGCTGAATGGTTCCTGGTATGGCTATGACAGTTCGGTCCCCGGCAATTTCGGGCCGCTGAAAACGTCTGGTACCAGCAAACAGGTCGGCATCGGCGCCGACCGCGTGATCTTCCGTGACAAGGATTCGATCACCACCCTGAACACAGGCTTGACCTACAAGGAAACCAACAATTTCCTGCTCGGCAACAGAATAGAGGTCGGCAGCCGCAAATACACGGTCGGCGACCTCGGCATATCCCATTCCCGCCGCATGCTGGGAGGGCTTTGGGTCTTCGATCTCTCCTATAGCCAGGGGCTCGATCTCTTTGATGCGGTCGCGCCCGGCGATGTCGGGGCAGGGGATGCCGATCCTCGTTTCTCCAAGCTCACCGGCACGATCACCATGACCCGGCCGTTCGAGCTCGCCAGCCAGCGCTTCGAGATCAACTCGATCGTCACCGGGCAATATTCGCCCGACAATATGTTCGGGGCCGAGCAGATCTCGGTCGGTGGCTATTCCTCTGTGCGCGGCACGCGCGAGACCATGCTTTACGGCAATAACGGCTTCTTCGTTCGCAACGATCTCGTCTGGCGGACGCAGCCCTTCGCCGGCAACGCGGAGCTTGCAAAATTGCTCGGTGAATTCCGCCCCTATCTGGGTCTCGATTATGGGCGGATCGCTTCGCAGGCCCGCTACCAGATCGATGGTGGCGACATGTTCGGTTGGACAGTCGGCGCCAAGCTCGCCGGCGGCAATGTCAACTTCGATATGGGTTATTCGGATGTCTTTGGCGGCACGGTTAACCGCCGCGACTCCGGGCTTCTGTTTGTCAGTACGTCAGTGAGGTGGTGAAGGAGATGGTGAGTCACGTGTCAATAATTGTATTCAAAAATACCCCAAAGCGGTTTGTGCACAACGTGAAGCTGCTTGCGGTTTTCGCGCTGGCGGCGATCGTCAGCGCCTGCCAGACCGCGGATCCTCGGCTGGTGACGGCATTGCGGAGTTCGTCCATCACGCAGATTCAGCTCGAGACTGCCCCAGACGTCAACATGGGCGGATTCTTTGACAAGAAGAAGCCCGATCCGCAGCTGTCGAAAGTGGTGCAGACCCTCGAGGCTTCGCTAAATCGTGAACTTAAAGGTCTGCCCGGTGGAAAAACACCCGGGAAGCTTATCGTGACATTGGGCATGGTCGATCTCGCTAGCAATGCCGGCCGTATCATCCTGGACAACCACAGCAGTATGTCGGGGTCAGTCCGCCTTCAGGATGCAAAGACTGGACGTCTCATAGCCGAAACGACTGTCTATGTTTCGGAGAAGGGCGTGCGTGGCGAAGGGAACATCGGCGTCTTCGTCGCCATGGCAATTAACGCGGCACAGGTTTCCCGGCAGAAGGATGCTCTCGCCCATGAGCTCTCCGACAAGTTCGTCAGCAGCGTAAAGACGTGGCTCATGCAGAAGTAGGAAATTCTGTCGTCGCAAGGGACACCCGGTAAGGGCAAGACCACAGTGCCAGGAAGTGGACGAGAAGATGAGCAACGGAAGACACGGATTGTCGAAAAAGATTGATCAACTGGGTAGACTCACCCGGCAATCGCTTGCGACGGTGCTGAGTGCGTTGCTTGTCTTCCAGCCGATACTGGCGAATGCGCAATCCGTTTCTGCGGCCGGATCGGCACCATCAGCCAATCAGCCGAGCGTCGGCGCGGCGCCGAATGGCGTGCCGTTGGTCGATATCGTCACTCCAAACGGGACGGGCCTGTCGCACAACAAGTATGACAACTTTAATGTCGGTGCGCCGGGCCTAATCCTCAATAATTTCAACGGTGAAGTTGGCACGTCGAACCTCGGCGGGGCCACGCCCGGCAACCCGAACCTCAACGGCTCCGGCCCGGCTTCGGTCATCCTCAACGAGGTCACCAGCGGTAACCGCTCTGCATTGAATGGCCCCACCGAAGTCTTCGGTGGCCGCGCGGACGTCATCATAGCGAACCCCAACGGAATCACCTGCAATGGCTGCGGCTTCATCAATACGCCGCATGCGACGCTGACGACGGGCGTTCCCAATATCGGCGCTGATGGCAGCCTGACCGGCTTTACCGTCAACGGCGGCGATGTCACGTTCGAGGGGGCAGGGGGGAATTTCGCAGTCGCTCCCGGTGCTGTCGACCTGTTCGACGTCGTTGCCCGCAACATCCACGTCAATGCACCGATCTACGGCAAGACCCTGCGGCTGACCGGTGGCGCCAGCCAATACAACTATGCCACTGGCGAGGCGATGGCACTGACGGCGACGTCCGGCACGCCGGAATATGCGATCGACGGCTCAGCCCTCGGTGCTATGCAGGCAGATCGTATCAAGGTCGTCGTCACCGAGAAGGGTGCCGGCGTCAAGATGAGCGGCGACATGGCCGCCAATGCAGGGGAATTGACGCTATCGGCGGATGGCAAGATCTCGATCGGCGATGCGTCCGGTCGCGATGGCGTGAGCATCACCTCGAAGCGCATGGTTACTGCTGCCAAGGTCACGTCGAAGCAAAAGGCGGCGGTCCAGGCCGATCAAGGCATAACGCTGCAATCAGTTGCTGCCGACAGTGACATTGTTCTGACAAGTGGCACTGGTCTTTTGAGCGTGTCGGGCGACATCAACAGCGGCACCACCGTGCAGATGAGTTCGGGCGGCGGCATTGCGGCTGGCAGCGTGACGGCGGGCAGCGGCGCAGCGGCGCTTGTCGCCACCGCCGGTGATATCGCGATAGCGGGTGCCGCCAACAGCACCGGCGACCTCACTCTGACCGCCACGGCCGGTTCGATCTCGGCTGCTTCGCTGCTGAGCAACCAGACGATCGCCTTGAACGCCGGCCTCGACATTGCTGTTGCCGGTAACGTACTGGCACAAGGCAACGTCAGCGCCATCGGCCGCTCGGTGTCCACCGGCATGATCGTCTCAGGCATCAATATTGCTGCCACCAGCGCCGACCCGAGCGGCAATGTCGTGCTCGGCTCGGCCGGGAATCTCAGCCTGACGGCGACGGGCGGCAATATTACTACCGGTAATCTGCTGTCGGCTGGAAGCCTCAACACGAGTGCGACCGGCAATATGATAGCCGGGAGCATACAGTCGGCCAATGACCTCACGGCGACCGCAGCCTCGTTGACATCAAGCAACATCGCGTCGCATGGGGCGATCACTGTCAACGCATCGACCAACGCGAGCGGCCAGATCCTCGGCGCCGGCAATATCCTGATCTCTGGGGCTGCCATTCAGGCAAGCGCCATCGCCTCCGGCGTTGACTTCGCCGCCACCAATGCGGCTGGCGGTACCCTCGCTGTCGGTCCGGTCGGCACGCTCGATTTGACCGCCACGACCGGCAATATCGTCGTCGGCAGCTTGCTGTCGGCCGGTGATCTGAATGTTCGGGCAGCACTGCTACAGGCAAACACTCTGACAGGTCACGGCAATGTCGGCATCGATGGTGGCGTCCGTGTCGCCAACCAATTGCTCAGTGCCGGCAACGTCACCATCAACGGCAACGCCAAAGGTGTCAGTGCCGGTCTTCTTGCGTCCGGCGTTGACTTTGCAGCGACCAAGGCGGCTGGTGGCAACATCGTGGCGGCCAGCAGCGGTGATCTCACCGTCAACGATAGTCTCGGCGCCATCCAGGCAGGCACCATCTTGGCAGCCGGCGCGATCAATGCCGTTGGCCAGACGATCGCCGCCGATACCATAACCGGTCATCAGAACATCGCGCTTTCCGGCGCCACTGCCGTTACCGGCCAGATCCTCGGTGAGGGTAATGTCAGCGTCTCCGGCCCGACTATCGCGGCCGACGCCATCGTCTCGGGTGTCGACATCGCCGCCACCGATGCGGCGGGCGGCCGCATTGCCCTTGGCCCGGCGGCAACAGGAACCGGCAATCTGACGCTCGCAGCCTCTGGCTTGCTCAGCGCCGGCACGCTGCTGTCGGCAGGCAATCTAGATGCCAGCGGCGCGACCATCACCGCCGGCAATGTCTCGTCGCATGGTGATCTGACGCTTAAAGGCGCCTCCGGCACGACGACCGCGAGCGGTCGCGTGGATGTCAGTGGCCAGATCCTTGGCGCCGGCAATGTGTTGATCAGCGGCCAGAGCCTGTCGGCCCAGACGGTCGTCTCCGGCATCGACTTTGATGCCACCAATGGGGCAGGGGGCAATATCGTTCTCGGTCAGGCCGGGGATCTGACCATCGCGGTCAACGGCACCCTTGCTGTGCCGACCATACAGGTAGCCGGTACCATCGATGTAAAGGCCGGGAATATCTCTGCCAACACCATTTCCGGCCACAAGAATATTGCACTTTCCGGCACCACCGCAGTTGACGGTCAAATTCTCGGTGCAAATGACGTCAGCATCTCCGGCTCGAGCATCAAGGCCGGCGCCGTCGTCTCCGGCGTCGATTTTGCAAGAACAGCCGCAGCCAACGGCAACATTGTCCTGACGACAAGTGGCAATCTTTCGCTAATCTCGGCAGGCAGCCTGACGGCCGGCACGCTTCTGTCGGCTGGCGATCTCTCTGCCAGCGGTGCGACCGTGGGCGCCAACACTGTCAGGTCCCATGGCGATGTCAGCGTTGACGGTGCGACCACTGTGAGTGGTCAAATTCTTGGCGCCGGCAATGTGCTGATCAGCGGCCAGAGCCTATCGGCCCAGACCCTCGTCGCCGGCATCGACTTCGATGCCACCAATGTGGCCAATGGCAATATTGTTCTCGGCCAATCCGGGGTTCTGACTGTATCAGTGAACGGTGCGGTTACGGCGCCGACCATACAGGCGGCCGGCGCCATTGATATCAGTGGCGCGACCATCACTGCCGATGCCATTACCGGCCATAAGGATGTCACTCTTTCCGGTGCCACGACAATTGATCGCCAGATCCTTGGTGGAGGGGATGTCAACATCTCCGGACCAAGCATCAAGGCTGGGACCATCGTCTCCGGCGTCGATTTCCTCGGCACGGCCGCCGCCAACGGCAACATCGTCCAGACGACAAGCGGCGATGTTTCGTTGACGTCTTCGGGTAATATTACCGTCGGTACGCTTTTGTCGGCCGACGATCTCAGTGCCGCCGGTTCGACCATCAGCGCTGATGGCGTCACGGCCCATGGCGACGTCAGCCTTGATGGTGCAACCAACGTCAGCGGCCAAATCCTTGGGGCCCGGAATGTTCTTATCACGGGCCAGAGCCTGTCCGCCCAGACGGTCGTTGGTGGCATCGACTTCGACGCCACCAACGCGGCCAGTGGCAATATCGTTCTCGGCCAGGCTGGCGACTTGACTGTGTCAGTCAATGGCGCTGTTGCGGCGTCGACCCTGCAGGCAGCCGGCGCCATCGATGTCAGCGGCACGTCCATCACCGCCGATGCGATCACCGGCCATAAGGATATCACCCTTTCCGGTGCCACTGGCACGACGACCGCAAGCGGTCGCGTTGACATTAATCGCCAGATCCTGGGTGGAAGAGATGTTAGTGTTTCCGGCTCCAGCATCAAGGCCGGCACCATTGTCTCCGGCGTCGATTTCGTTGCAACGGCTGCCGCCAATGGCAACATCGCACTCGCCAGCAGCGGCGATCTGAACCTTGCTTCAACAGGCAATATCAATGCCGCTACACTGCTGTCGGCTGGCGATCTCAAGGCTGCCGGCTCAACCGTGGTCGCCGACGCTGTCACGGCGCACGGCGATGTCACGCTCGATGGTGCAACCACCGTGAGTGGTCAAATTCTCGGTGCGGACAATGTCTTGATCACCGGTCAGAGCCTGTCTGCGCAAACCGTCGTCTCCGGCATCGACTTCGACGCCACCAATTCGTCTGGCGGCAATATTGTTCTCGGTCAGGCTGGCGATTTGACGGTATCAGTCAGTGGCGGTGCGGCGGCTTCAAGCTTGCAGGCGGCTGGCGCAATCAATGCCAGCGGGACATCGATCGCCGCAGATGCAGTCACCGGCCATAAGAAGATCACGCTTTCCAGCACGGATGCCGGCGGCGTAGATGTGAGCGGCCAGATTCTTGGCGGTAACGATATTGCCATTTCGGGCCAAAGCATCACCGCCGGCACCATCGTCTCCGGTGTCGACTTTGCCAGAACAGCAGCTGCCAATGGCAACATCGTCCAGACGGTAAGCGGTGACGTCTCGCTGATCTCCACGGGCGATATCACCGTCGGCACACTGCTGTCGGCCGGTGGTCTCACCGCCGAGGGCGCCAATCTCAAGGCGGCCAGCTTGACCGCCCATGGCGCAACTGATCTCAAGGCCAGCGGCCCTGGCGCAAGCGGTCGAGTTGATATCAGTGGCCAGGTGCTTTCGGCCGGCGATCTCGCGATCAACGCAAACAGCCTCAATGCCGGCCTTCTCGTTTCCGGCGTTGATTTTGCGGCGACCGAGGCGAATGGCGGCAATATCAAGCTTGCCAGCTCCGGCGACACGTATCTCACCATCTCCGGCAACACCACTGCCGGCACGATACTGTCGGCGGGCGATGTCACGGCGAAGGCGGCCAATCTCACGGCCGATAGCATCACCAGTCACGGTAACGTCGGCATTACCGGCGACGTCGATGTGACGAGCCAGATCCTGGCTGCAGGCGACCTTACTCTCAATGGCGCCAGCATCAGCGCACCTGTTCTGATCTCGGGCATCGACTTTGCCGCCACCAATGCCGCGGGCGGCAATATCGTGCTCGGCCGGACCGCCGCCCTCAACCTGACCGCCTCCGGCAATATCGTCTCTCAGACGATGCTTTCGGCCGGCGATGTTGCGATCCGCGCGGCTAGTCTGAAGGCTGACAGCCTCACTGGGCATGGCAAAGTCGGCATTATCGGCAATGTCGATGTGAACAATCAGATCCTTGCCGCAGGCAATCTCACGATAAACGGCGGCAGCATCAGTGCGCCTGTCCTGATCTCCGGCATCGACTTTGCCGCGACCAATGCCGCCGGTGGCAGCATCGTGCTCGGATCGTCCGGCGGCATGAACCTTGCCGCCACTGCAGAAATTGCCACGCAGACCCTATTGTCTGCCGGCAGCATCGATGCGCAAGCCGCGACCATCGCAGCCAACGCCGTTACAGCACATGGCGATATCACCCTAGCCGGCAGCAGCAGCGTCAACGTCACGGGCCAGCTCCTCGGCGCCAACGACGTCTCGATCTCCGGCCAGACCGTCCAGGTGGGTCAAGCCATTACCGGTGTCGACTTTGCTGCCACCGCGCAATCATCAAACGGCGCCATCGCCCTTCGAGCAAGCGGCGATCTCGACATCAATGCAGGAAGTGCCACTGCCGGCACTCTGATCGTCGCCGGCAATCTCGATGTGGTGGCAAGTGTGTTCACAGCAGGCAATATTACAGGCCACGGCGCCGTTTCGGTCGGCTCGTCCGCAAATCCCGGCGCGGTTGCGATCAACGGCCAGCTTCTCGGCGCAAGCAATGTCTCGATCACCGGATCGGGTATTAGCGGCAACGTCATCGTCGCCGGCGTCGATTTTGCCGCGACCAGCCAGTCCGCCACCGGTAATATCGTCCTCGGTCAGTCAGGCGATCTCAGTCTCATAGCCACGTCCGGCAACGTGGCCGTCAACAGCCTGATGGCGGCCGGCAGCATCACGGCCAACGCTGCCAACAATGTCAGCTCCAATGCGGTCGCCCATGGCGACCTGACGATCGCCGCCGGCAATGCGATCACGCTTACCGGCCAGTCGCTTGCCAACCGCAATGCCAATCTGTCCGCCCGGTCGATGACGATCGATACGTTGGTTTCCGGCGTCGACTTTGCCGCCACCAATGCCGCGGCTGGCGGAAGCCTGATGCTGCAGCGCTCGGGCACGATGATGCTTGCCGCCTCCAACGGCAGCATCAACGCCAACTCGTTGCTGTCAGGCGGCAATCTTGCCGCCAGTGCAACGCAGAACATCGGCTATTCCAGCCTGCAGAGCCTTGGCAACGCCACGCTCACGGCGCCTGGCGCCATTGCTTACACGAGCACTACCCGCGTCGGCGGTAATCTGACGCTTAACACCGGTGCGCTGGATCTGTCGGGCACCAGAGGCAGCCGCATCGCCGGCGGCGGCACGCTGATCGTCAACGCGTCCTCGGCCAACCTGTCGGGCAGCAATCTCGTCTTCGGCGGCCTGGCGCTCAACCTCTCCGGCAGTGCCGATCTCTCCAACGCGCAAGTCAGCACTGTTACCAATGCGGGTGGTTCCGGCGATATCGCTATCTCCGCCGCTGGATTGACGACAAACGCCAACACCGCATTACTTGCCGCGCATGACCTGACGCTCAGCCTGCCGTCGCTTGCCAATACCGGTCAGCTCGCTGCCAGCAACAGCCTTACCTTCAACGTATCAGGCGATTTCTACAACAGCCCTTCCGGCCTCGTCTTCGCCGGCAACAACGCCAACCTCTTCGTCGGCGGCATACTCACCAACGACCAGGGCGCTATTGTCGCCAATGGTGGGTTGACCATCCAGGGAGCCACCGCCGGTCAGCGCAATGCTGCGGTCACCAATGTGTCCGGTCTCATTCAATCCGGTGGTGACATGTCGATCCTCACCGCGAATCTCACCAACCGGCGGTCGGCCACGCCAAGCTGGGTGACAGGCCAGTTGGTTTCCTCCGGCGCGGTTGTCGGCACCTTCGTGCTGAATCCAGCGATCGCCGGCCAGCCCTTCGCCTATCTGGAATCGACCGATCAGAATATGTTCCAGCTCTATGCGGGCGTCGATCCGGGGCAGTTTTCCGACTACCAGCCGCTGTTGTATTCGGTCGCAACCCTTGCCGACGGCACCTCCTATCACGCCTGGACCTGGGTCAGCGGCAATGGCCCGACAGAGGTGCGGCCGATCTTTGACTGGATCAAGGCTCGCGTACCCAAGGATGCCAACGGCAATCCTATTCTCGATCCCAACAATCCCTCGCGCTATTTCATTGTCGACGAAGTAATCAACGGCGGCTCCGATGCCAGCACTACCTATAGCTGGGACGGCGGCGCCAATATTAGCCAATCTGTATATGAGGATCGGTTCACGGCACCGCTGAGCGCGGAGGCCGTGATCCGGGCCGGCGGCAATCTCACAATCGATGCCAAGAACCTCACGAATTCCTACAGCTCGATCGAGGCCGGCGGTAATGCAACACTGAAGGGATCGACGCTTACCAACGAGGGCGTTGCGCTTTATCGCACGACCACGCTGACCTGCAGCGCCGAAAGCGCGTGCACCGCCTACAATGCCAATGGCTCCGCCGATCCATCGCGCAATATTGCCAATGGCACCTCGATCGTCTCAAGTTCGCAGGTGATTGGCGGCGCGTCGGGCAATATCAAGGCGGCCGGTGCACTCAGTCTCGCGTTCGGTGCAATCAACAACAGCTCCGCATCGGGGTCGGTGTCGGGAGGGGCGGGCTTTGCCGCCCTCAGCAATCCTGGGAATCCGCTTTCGGCACTCAATGGCATGACGGCGGGCGGCGCCCTGTTCGACGTCAATGCCGCGCTGGCGGGGGTCGCGGCCAATGGCGGTGCCAGCGTCGCAAACGGCCTGGCGATCGCAGATGGCACCACAACTATCGGCAACGGACCAACGATCAACGGCAACGGCCTGACGGCAAGTGGCGGCACGTCGATCAGCGGCAATAATTTATCGGCAGCCGTCGGCGCTTCGGTGAGCGGCAACGGCGTGACGCTCGCCAGCGGCCCTTCGATCAGCTCGAATACCCTGACCGCCGGCGGCGCCGTGATCAATCCGAACAGCTTGATGGGCAAGCTCACCGCAGCTCTCGGCAACAGCGGCAATCTTGCCCAGGTGCTGCAGGTCAACGGCGCGGAGCTCGCCTCGCTTGCCAAGCCGCAATCGGGCGGTGTCGGCGGCACGGTGCCGGGCCAGGTCTTCCTGTTCGAGACACGGGCGGCTTTCCTCGACGTATCGAAGTTCTACGGCTCGAGTTATTTCATCGACCGTGTCGGCTATACGCCGGAGACCAAGGTTCCCTTCCTCGGCGACGCCTATTTCGACAATCAGCTCGTCGACGAGCAGATGCGGCAATTGGTCGGCGACGGCCTGGGCGCGGGCTCCTTCATCCCCGGCAACAACGCCACCGACCAGATGAAGACGCTGCTCGACAATGGCGTGGCCTACGCCGAGGCCAATGGTCTTGCTCTCGGGCAGGCACTGACGCCCGAGCAGGCCGCATCGCTGACCCAGTCGATGGTGATTTACCAGACGCAGATCGTCGACGGCGCGCAGGTACTGGTGCCGGTCGTCTATCTCTCGGCCGCCGATAAGGCGAAGGTCAACGCAGGCGGCGCCGTCATCGCCGGCAACAGCGTCAGCATCGATGCCGGCTCCGTCAACAATTCCGGTGCGATTGCCGCTGCGGATGGCATGACCATCAATGCGACCGAGATCAAAGCCAATGGCGGCACCTTCCTGGCCGGTGGCAACATGAATCTCAATGCCACCAATGGCATTACACTTGCCGCACAGACGATGACCATCGGTGGTCAGAATGTCGTCAACACCAATGCCGGCGTGTCGGCTGGCGGCAACCTGCAGATCGCCGCGGGCGGCACGTTGAGTTCACAGGGCGCCAAGATCGCCGCCGGCGGCTCAGCCCAGCTTTCCGGCAACAATGTCACTCTTGCTGCTGTCAAGGTCGACAATGGCAGCCAGCAGAATGCGACTGGCACGCGCGTCACCGCCAGCGGCAATCTTACCATTGCCGCCAACAACGACGTCAACATCATCGGTTCCTCCGCAAAGTCGGGCGGCGATCTCAACGTCAAGGCCTCGAATGGTGCCGTCAACATCGTCTCGATCGATGTCGCCCGACGCACCGATGACGGCTACACCAAGACATCAGGTACCGATCAGCAGGCGTCGCAGCTCTCGGCCGACGGCAACCTTCAGGTCAATGCCAATACCGGTGTTCTGATCTCAGGCTCGGATCTGACAGCCAAGGGTGATGTCGGCCTCACTTCGAACGGTGATATTAACGTCACCACATCGCAGGACCAGTCGAAGTCGAGCTTCGGTAAAAACGCCTCATCCGAGCTGACGCATAATGGCTCGACCATTACGGCCGGTGGCGATCTCGTCGCGAAATCCAAGAACGATATCAACGTCATCGGTTCGACGATGGATGCCGACGGAAAGCTTGGCTTGCAGGCCGGTAAGAACGTCACGATCGCTGAAGCGACCGATAGCGCTACCCTCGACGTCAAGAGCTCCAGCAAGAAGAGCGGGTTCTTTGGTTCGACGAAGGAGAATGCCTCCGGCCATCTGGAAACCACGACGGCGGCTGGCTCGTCCCTCTCCGGCAAGGACGGCGTGACGATCATTTCCGGCGGCGACACTACGGTCTCCGCCTCGAAGGTGACGGCGGGTGACGATACGCATGTCGCAGACCTGAATGTCCAGACCGGCGGCAATCTGATCGTCACCGCTGGTAAGGACACCGAGACCGAGCATG
Organism: Rhizobium sp. 11_C7_N12_5; assembly: GCF_051811145.1. Taxonomy (NCBI): domain Bacteria; kingdom Pseudomonadati; phylum Pseudomonadota; class Alphaproteobacteria; order Hyphomicrobiales; family Rhizobiaceae; genus Rhizobium; species Rhizobium sp. 11_C7_N12_5. The sequence continues at coordinate 1,087,951 of NZ_JBPWPY010000003.1, read as the reverse complement.
ATAGCGCCAAGCGCAAGGGTTTCCTGCGCAGCGGCAGCTCGAGCTATGACGGCTATAACGAGACGACCATCGGGTCGCAGCTTTCAGCCTCGGGCGATGTCAATCTGGATGCCGGCAAGGCGGCAGCCATTGTCGGCTCGAAGGTCAATGCCGATGGCTCGCTGAATGTCTCCGGCGAGAGCGTCAGCATCATCGGCGCGCAGGAAAACCACCAGTCCGACAGTAAGCGCAAGGATTCCGGCCTCTTCGTTGGCTCGGGCGGCGGCTTTATCTCGCTCTACGGCAAGAACGAAAAGCAGGGCCAGCAATCTTCCACGGATAACGTCGGCTCACAGCTTACGGCCGGGAAGGACGTTAACCTGACTGCGAGGGCAACTGATCTCAACATCATGGGATCGTCGGTCAATGCCGATCGCGACATCAATCTCTCGGCGGCGCGAGACGTCAATGTCACCCCGGGCGCTGAAAGCTCGTCACAGTCCGAACAGCAGAAGAAGTCCGGCTTCGGTCTTGCACTTTCCGCCGGCAATGGCGGCTTCTCGATCGGGATTGGCGCGCAGTCGACCAAGGACAGCAAGGCGCAGCAGTCCGATACCAATGCGGTATCGACATTGGTGGCGGGCCGCGATCTCAACATCTCGGCAGGCAACAATGTTAACCTGCAGGCGACCAGCGCTTCTGGCGAGCGCGACGTCAATCTCTTTGCCAAGAACGATATCAATCTGCTCTCGGCCAACGACGTCACCAATTACGAGGAGGTGCATGAGAAGACCTTTGCCGGTGTGACCATCTCGGTGACAAGCCAGATCGGCAAGGCGGCTGAGAGCATCATGAACTCGGCCGAGCGCCTTTCGGACAGCGGCGGAGTCAATGCGGTGACAAATACCGCCATTGCCGGCCTCGGTTTCTACGAGGGCTTCAAGGGGCTGAAGGGCGCATATGAGGGGCTTACCAGCGCGGATCCGAAGGTTGGAACCGGTCTTTCCTTCAGCATCGGCATCAACGCCGGCGTCAGCCATCAGGAAAACAGCTGGTCCTCGTCGTCCTCGACCCCGGTCGTGACGAATATTCGCGCGGGTCGCTCCATTACCATGGAGGCCGAGAAGGGCTCCATCACCAGCGATGGCGCGCAGATCCTCGCCGGCTACGACAAGAACGGCATCCCGACGATCTCGGGCGACCCGCTGACCGGCGATATCTTCCTGTCGGCAGCGAATGGCGACATCAACCTCAATGCCGCCACGGGCACGTCGGATTCGACCAGCTCGAACAAATCTTGGAGCGCCGGCGTCGGCGTCAACTTCGGCTGCACTACAAAAAATGGCTGCGCGGAGACCGGCATCGGGGTCAACGCTTCCTATGGCAAGGGCGGTTCGGAAACCTCCGGCACCAGCCATACGAACACGCATGTGAATGGCACTGGCGATGTCACCATCGTCACCAACGATCTCGCGCTGAAGGGGGCGACGGTTGTCGGCAATTCGGTTGCGATCGACGTCAAGAACCTGACGATCGAAAGCCAGCTGGATACGCAGAAGGCCGAGGCCGATCAGTTCAATGTCTCCGGGCAGATCGGGTTTGGCAATACCGGCGCCTCCGGCACCGTGCAGAAGGCCAAGGGCGACGCGGTGCTCGTCTCCGAACAGTCAGGCATTCATGCAGGCACCGGCGGCCTCAACATCGATGTCGGCGGCCAGACCTCGCTTGTCGGCGGGCTGATTACCAGCCAAGCGACGGCGGACAAGAACTCCTTCTCCACCGGCACCCTGACGGTTGCGGATATCGACACGCATTCGACCTGGAAGGCCGAAACCTATGGCGGCGGAATCGGCACCGGCGGGCTCACCATCGCTCCACCCGTCAAGGCCGGCGAGAAGGAGACCGGCAAGGCCTATTCGGCCATCGGCGGCAATATCGGCATCACGATTACCGATCCCGCGCATCAGACGCAGGACATCGGCACGATCCGCCGCGATACCGAGAACACCAACACCTCGCTGCCCGGCCTGCCGGATCTGCAGAATATCCTGCGCCAGCAGTACAAGACCCAGGCCGATCTGCAGGCGGCGCAGGCCACCATGGCAGGGCTGGTGGGCGATATTGCCAGTGAATTCTACCGGCAGGCTGCGGAGGGCCGCGACCAGGCTGGAATGGATTATTGGAAGGAGGGTGGAGCCGGCCGCGTGCTGCTGCACACGATCGGCGCCGGCATTCTCGGCGGCGTCAATGGCTGGGAGGGTGCGCTCAAGGGGGCTGCCGGTGCTGCAACCTCAGCCTTGCTGACACCGGCTATAGCCGATCTCGTCAAGGGCATGCTGAAGGACAGCACCTTGTCCGCTCAGGACAAGCAGACGCTTGCCGCCCTGCTCGGCGAGAGCCTGTCTGCCCTGGCGGCAGGCGCTGTCGGCGGCGGCGAAGGTGCCTCCTATGGGGCTGCACAGTATCAGTACAATTATCTGACGCATAAAGAGCGTGAGGAGTTCGCTCGCACACTGGCCGCTTGTGAGGAGTCCGGTGATCCTGGCTCTCCAGCTTGTAAGCACAAAGAAGAGCTCCAAACTCTATCGGTTAATCGTGACAAGAAGCTGTCCGATTGCGTCGGAAATTCCTCGGCCGACTGCGTCAAGGCTCGCACCGATCTGCGGATAGCTGCGGCCGAGTATCTCGACGCCGCCCTCGCAGGGAATGGCGAGCCCGATGAGATGTCGCTTCTCGATCGACATATGGTGTTCCTGGACGCCTGGAAATACGCAGACAGCAATGATGCGCAAAACGGTCAGGACTTCGGTGATATAGAGTCCACGCTGAAGAGCGATGCAGCCAAAGCCCTGCTGACAGGTTCGAAAGCTCAAATAGCCAGCATCATTCGCGATCCGATCATGCTCGGCGCCATCGCCTGGGGTGGCTGGGGCAATGCCAAGACCATTATTGGAGACATTGCGGGCATCTTGCCGGATAGCGTCGCTGGCCTGCCTGAAAAATATGTTCGTGTCATCGACAATGCGGGCAACGTCGTCATCGTTGGTCCAAATGGTGAAATCTATCGCGATATTGCCGCCGCACAGCGAGCGTCTATCGGCACTGATGCCATAAATACAGTAACGATAGGCGGCAAAACCTGCGTTTATAGCTGTGTTGTTGACGGAACCACGCGGTACGTTGGAATTACCGATGATGTAGCCCGTAGAGGCGCCGAGCATCTACGGACGAAAGGAATCCGCATTGAGCAAATCGATGGCCTCGATAATCTGTCGCGTTCGGATGCGAGAGCCGTTGAGCAAACCCTGATCAATTACTACGGACTAGGCAAAGACGGTGGAACGTTGCTGAATAAGATCAATTCGATATCCGCGACGAAAAACCCAACAACCTATGAACAATCGCTTATTCGTGGCAAAGAGTTGCTCGATAGTGTCGACTACCAATGGGCGAAATAGCTATGTTGAATCGGAAAACTGTAAAGATCGGCGATATATTTCAAATTTTGACATCCGAAGGAATTTGTTACGGCCAAGTGACTCACACACATCCAAAATGGAAATTCGTCGTAGCCATTTTTCGGGAATTCTTTCCTAAACCTCCGAAGGATTTCACAGAAATTGTCGCCAAGGAGCCGCAGTTCATTACGACCTTTCTGATACAGGATGCAGTTCGGCAAGGGTTATTCCAGCTTGTTGCGAACGTCGCCGTTTCTGAGCACCTAGCTGCGTTTCCAACCTTTCGGTCGACGAACAATCTTAAGGGTGATGAAACGATGTGGTTTTTCTGGGCTGGCGGAACGCAATGGAAGGTGCACCGCCCGTTGACCAAAGGAGAGAAGAAGTACCCAAGAGGGCCGTCATTACCAAGTGCGCCGCTCTTAATTGAGATGATCGAGAAGAATTATCGAGTTGAGCGCGACTACATTTAGTCTCAGAGACATATAGCTAATATTTCCCTGCCGCTTGAGCGGTATCGTAAACTTAAGGGTCACAAGACAAGAGCGGATGACGGGTTTCTGTGGTCCATCATGCCGGGGTGATTTTAACCCATAGGTCCATTGTGCCGGCGCGCAGCTCGCGATGACGGCTGGAGGTGATGTCATGGCATGGGATATGGAACAGGTTGGCTATCGGATCGTGGGTAGAGTCGAAGCGTTGCAGGTTGCCTCGTGACTTGAAGCGCGGCATGGTCCGCTCTCCTCGCCGGACCGGCTGGTGAGAATTCTCTGCCGATTGTCGAGGCCTTTGTGAGATCGGTGTTCGACACCTGGCATGATCTCGGTCTTTGCAGCGTCATAAGAGCGAAGCTTGTCGGTGATCATCACCCGTGGCGAACGGCCTTGCCCCTTCGACAGCTTGCGCATCAGACGTTTGGCCGCCCTGGCGTTGCGGCGGCTTTGCACCAGAACATCGAGAACGAAACCGTCCTGATCAACGGCGTGCCACGGCCAGTGCCTCTTCCCACGGATCGAAACGACGGCTTCGTCGAGATGCGATTTGTCGCCTAGCCGCCCAGATAAGGGCTGGAGGATCTCGTTGGCGAAGGTTCGCACGGCAAATCCGCCCCGATGGGGATTCAACTTACCCGACCACCTGCTCCACGAAGTCAGCGAACGCCCGCGCCTTGGCGCTGGCGAGGCGTCCCGTTGGGAAGACCGCCCAGAGGTGAATGTTCGGAAGCTCCCAATCTTCAAGCACGCGCGCGACCTCGCCGCTTAGCAGTTCGGGCCAGAACATCCAGTCCGAAGTGACGGCGAGCCCCATGTCGGCCTTAACCGCGGCGCGAATACCTTCGGCTGCGGTGACTTGAACCCGCCCGGAGACCGCGACGGACGCTTCGGTTCCAGCCCTGCGGAAGGTCCAGCTACGGCCGAGCTGAGTATAGACCACCGCCTGATGCGCGGAGATATCGGCAGGCACCAGGGGTACGCCATGTCTTTCAAGATAGGCAGGTGTCGCCACCACCGACCGCCGACCAGTCGCCAGACGGCGGGCTACGGCCGACGAGTCTGCGAGATCACCCATGCGCAGCGCGATGTCGATGCCTTCGGACACGAGATCGATCACCCGATCGTCGAGAACGATATCCACGTCGAGATCGGGATGCATCGCCAAGAACTCCGGCAGGCGCGGAATGACCATGAGCCTCGCAAACGTGGTGGCGGCGCAGATGCGAAGTCGGCCCGACAGCCCGGCACCGGCCCCCTTGGCTTCCAGCTCCGCCTCGTCCGCTGCATGGATCGCCGCCTTCGCTCGTTCATAGAAGCGAACTCCGGCGTCGGTTGGCGAGAGGCCGTGCGTCGACCGGATGAGCAGGCGAACCTGAAGTCGCTCCTCCAATTGCGCAATCGTCTTCGAGATGGCGGGCTGGCCGACGCCGATCTGGCGGGCGGCCTGTGAGAACGATCCCGTTTCCACGACACGCACGAAAGCGGTCATCGCCTGCAATCTGTCCATCACTCATTCTCCATTGGAATAAGCATTATCGCCTCAAGAAGTCTGCCGCAAGTATCCAGGAATGGTCATAACTCTCTCCAGCGAACACAATCCGATGGAGACGAACGTGATTGAAGTCTACGCCTTTGCCACCCCCAACAGCGTCAAGGTGCCGATCGTGCTTGAGGAACTCGGCCTTCCCTATGAGCTGAAGGCGGTCAATGTCCGCAAGGGTGAGCAGAAGGAAGACGCATTTCTCTCGCTCAATCCGAACGGCAAGGTGCCTGTTCTGGTGGACGATGGCTTCGTGCTGACGGAGAGCGCCGCGATCCTTGTTCACCTTGCGGAAAAGACCGGCAAATTGCTGCCAAGCGACGGCGAGGCCCGCGCCCGTGTCTTCGAACAGCTCTTCTTTCACGCCTCGGCCCTGAGCCCCGCTTTCGGCAATGCCGGTTTCTTCATGCGCTCATCGCCGGCACCGCAGCCGATCGCCGAAGCGCGTTTCGCAAAGGAAGCCGAACGCATCCTCGGCATCCTCGACCGCAAGCTGGCGGGTCAATCTTTCATGGCCGATGACGCCTTCACCATCGCCGACATTGCCCATTTCGGCTGGCTGTGGCGCCGGCAATTCCCCGGCCTGACGCTCGACGAGCGCCCGAACCTTTCCCGTTGGTACGAGACCGTGGCCGCCCGCCCCGCCGTCCAGCGCGCCATAGCCCGCGTCGAGGCGCTGGCCGAAGCCCCGACTTCTGTGGCCTGACCCATGCGCTCCCTGTCCCGCTTCTTCTTCAACCCCGACCGCAAGACCCCAACACAAAGGAGTATCCCCATGTCCCGTTTCGACACCTACAAGAACAGCTTCCCGAATGCCCGCCTGACCCGTTCGCCAAGCGGCGTCCTCGAAATCGCCTTCCATACCGACGGCGGCAAGCTCGTCTTCAACGGCCACACCCATGAGCAGTTCGTCGATCTCTTCCACCAGGTCGGTTCCGACGCCGACAACCGCGTCGTCATCCTGACCGGCTCGGGCGATGCCTTCATGGATGCGATCAATCCCGATGGCTTCGATTTCTTCTCGCCGCGCGGCTACGACAAGATCCTGCGCGAAGGCAAAAAGGTCCTCATGAACATCCTTGACATCGAGGTGCCGATGATCACCGCGCTGAACGGTCCCGTCCTCCTGCATTCGGAATATGCGCTGCTCACGGACATCATCCTCGCCACACCGGAAACGGTCTTCCAGGACAAGCCGCATTTCGACTTCGGCATCGTGCCGGGGGACGGCGTCAACCTGCTCTGGCCGGAAGTGATCGGCAGTATCCGCGGCCGCCATTTCATCCTCACCCGCCAGGTGCTTGATGCACAGACTGCGAAGGACTGGGGTGCAGTCAACGAGATCGTTCCTGCCGATCGCCTTCTGGCCCGTGCCCATGAGATCGCCGAGGGTCTTGCCGCCCTGCCGCCGCTGACCAGCCGCTACACCCGCATCGCCCTGACGCAGAAGCTGCGCCGGATCATCGACGAAGGCGCGGGCTATGGTCTGGCGCTTGAAGGCATCAGTGCTGCCGAGGTCGCCCGCTCCGTGGCCGCCAATAGCTGATCACTCCCTCATCCATCGCCGAGCTTCAGGGCGACCCCTGAAGCTCGGCACGCTCAAAGTTCAGAACTCATTGGAGAATGACGATGACGCTGCAGTCCAAGCTTGATGCCTTCAAGGCTGACTTCGAAGCCGGCAAGCCGCCTTACAACGTTCCCTATTCGGTGATCGAGACGATGCACCGCGCCACCGCCGAACTAATCGCCTCCGGCGCGGCCGAGCAGGCCCTTAAGGCGGGCGACACGCTGCCGGCCTTCAGCCTCGCCGATCCCGAGGGCAACACCGTTTCCTCGACCGATCTTCTGGCACGCGGCCCGCTCGTGGTCACTTTCTACCGCGGCGTCTGGTGTCCTTATTGCAACATGGAGCTCCAGGCGCTCCAGGAAACGCTGCCACAGTTCGAGGCGCTCGGCGCGAAACTCGTCGCCATCTCGCCGCAGAACCATGTCAACAGCCGCAAGTCGATGCGCCAGAACAACCTGACCTTCCCGATTCTGTCGGACCCACACAACGACGTGGCCGCCGCCTTCGGCCTGCGCTTCGAAATGCAGGATTACCTGGTCGAGCTCTACAAGTCGCTGAAAAACGACCTTCCGGCCTTCAACGGTGATCCGAGCTGGACCTTGCCGATGCCGGCCCGCTACGTCGTCGGCCAAGATGGCGTCATCCTCTACGCGGAGGTGAACCCGGACTACACCCGCCGTCCGGAACCGGAAGACATGCTGCCGGCGCTCCGCCTCGCAGCCAGCCGCGCCGCCGCCTGATCCATTCGACCCATGACACCCTGCTTCCTTGAGGCAGGGTCAGAGGATTTTCCCGATGAAGAGAACCTTTCTGATCACCGGCGCCAGCAAGGGCATCGGTCTCGCCCTGGCCCATCGTCTTGCCACCCGTGGCCACACCGTCATCGGCATTGCCCGCAACCCGACAGACGCCTTTCCTGGCCCGCTGCATACTCTCGATCTTTCCGAGCGCAGTGCCAACGGCGAACTGGCCAGGATCGTCAAGGAAAGCAACGTCGATGGCGTGGTCAACAATGTCGGGCTGGTCAGGGCCGCTCCGCTTGGCGACATCGCCATTGAAACCCTTGAAGAGGTGATGCGCGTCAATCTGCATCCTGCTCTTATGTCCATACAGTCCGCATTGCCCGGCATGCGCACACGCGGCTGGGGCCGCATCGTCAATATTTCCAGTCTCACCGTTCTCGGCAGCGTACAGCGGACAAGCTATGCCGCTGCCAAGGCCGCACTCGTCAGCTTTACGCGAAGCTGGGCGCTTGAACTCGCCCAGACCGGCATCACGGTCAACGCCGTCTCGCCCGGGCCGACCGAAACGGAACTGTTTCGGGCGAACAATCCGATCGGCAGCGAAGGTGAGGCGCGATACCTATCCGGTGTTCCCATGGGGCGGTTCGGCCAACCTGACGAGCTCGCCGCGGCGATTGAATTTCTGCTGTCGGACGACGCCGCGTTCATCACTGGGCAGACGCTGCATGTCGATGGCGGGGCGTCGATCGGTAGGTCTTCACTGTAGGGCAGCAGCAATCGGTCCAGCGCCTCATCTGGACCAGCCCGCGTTTCGAGTTATCCCAGGAGAGCCATTCTATTTAGGTCATAGCGATGTCGTTGTCGGGGGTGGTTAGCCGTCGGTCAGCTTTCCGGGCGGTACGGGCAAGAGTGGACCGTCGAGCGCGTTGACATTGGTCAGAGGTCCATTATTTATACGATGTATAATTATGGAGGCGACGATGGTCACCGGACACGTATTTATCGCAACAAGCCTTGATGGATTTATCGCCCGCGAAAGTGGCGACATCGATTGGTTGCTAAAGCACGACAAAACTGGCGAGGATCATGGGTATAACGATTTCATAAGCGATATCGACGTTATCGTAATGGGGCGAGGCACTTATGAGGCGGTCCGAGGCATGGGAGACTGGTTCTATACCCGTCCGGTCCTGGTTTTGTCGGCGCAGCTTGCACGACAGGCAGTGCCCTCCGAGCTCGAAGGAAAAGTGCGCTTTTCGGCAGAGTCACCTGAACAAGCGATGGCGACGCTTCAATACGAGGGAGCACGACATGCCTATGTGGATGGGGGACGCATCATTCAATCTTTCCTCGCGCTCGACATGATCAGCGACATGGTGATCACGAGGGTGCCAATCTTGCTCGGTGCTGGCCGCCCTCTTTTTGGCGGCGGTCAGCGGGATGTGGCGCTTGCGCACAAGGGCACAAGGTCTTTCCCTTCCGGATTGGTCCAATCTCATTATGAAGTCTTGCTATGACAGCGAGGGGGCGAGGTCGGCCACCAGCCGGCGGAAAGGCCGTTTTGCCGGAGAGCATTCTTTCCGAGGCTTTGAGCATCCTCAATGCCGACGGCCTCGACGGCTTGAGCATGCGCGCTTTGGCAACACGTGTGGGCATCAATCCCATGACGATCTATCACCACTTCAAGGATCGGGATGGGCTGATCAAGTCGCTAGCGGAGTGGGTATATGCGGACGTCGCGGCACCTGAAACGGGCGATGCACACGCACGCGCCCGCAGTCTCCTCACAGCCTACTACGCCAAGGTGGTGCTCTATCCCGCTCTGACCTTGGCGATCTTTGCCCGGCCAGCCGTTTTCCCCGATCACGCCATGAGGATAACCCGTGAGTTGATGATCTTCTTGAGCGAAGGCAATCACTCCTCACAGCGCTCGTTGCGTTGGACGCATATCCTTGTTGACTACACTCATGGTGCCGCCTTGGCTGTGGCTACCCAGGATGGAAGCATAGGGCGGCCCCCAAGGGGAGCAATGCTGGATGATTTTGAAAGCGGACTTGACGAGCTACTGGAGGCGTTCAGGCGTTCTTCCGATCACCCGAGCGTGTAGATCAAGTTTTTCAGCATTTAAGGTGTCCCTTTGCGTGCACAGAAAGAAGGCGATCTATCTAGCGAAAAGCGCGCAGACCACAGACCTTTCCATTGTATCGAGGTGACTGATTTTAAGGGGTGTCGCAAATGCCACGAACGACCGCAATGGGGTCGAGAGCAGGCATTGCTCTCGCAATTCGATCTGTCCACGGGTCTCAGTATTTCCGTAGCGAGAAAGGCATGGTAGCTCGAAGGTGAGTTGCGAAGTATGAGGCACACAATGAGACTAACCCTAAGGGCGAAAGCCATTTCAGTCTGCGACGACAAAATCGCAAAAAAGGGTGAAGGCGTTGGCCTGTCATTCTATGCATTCTTTGCAAACAAGAACGACGACCCCGACCTCCTTATGGAAGCCGCCGAGTGGTGGATCAAAACCCATGCTCTCGATCATTTCGAGAAGGCGACTAAAATTCGTGAGATGATTAGATCTGGGCAGTAGGTGACGACCGCTTTCAGGATCGTGCCTGTCTGCGTTTAACACCTGCAATGGGGTCGGAAGCAGTCATTGAGGCTACCCTAGGCTTTATGGCCCCTTTTTCATCCTCGGCTCCCGGCCCCAGATCGGTCATTTCGCCAAGGCCGAGCCGGTATCCGCTTCTGGAGAATTTGAAAGAGATGGATTTTGTAATAACGGGGCCAGCGGTTCGCATCCTTTCGAGAGCAGTTACCAGTGTAACGTGTCAGCATACAGCTCCGTAACGACACCATCGTTACGTTATATAGCAATATCGCATTTGAGTTACCCATGCCGACGTCACATACGAGCAAAAAAGTGGACGCAAGCGTTCCACTGAATATCCATATCAAACCCGCGACGCGCAATCTTATCGACCGTGCAACTGAACTGCTTGGCAAGACACGCACAGATTTCATGCTGGAGGCCTCGGAACGCCGCGCCGAGGAAGTGCTGCTTGACCGTACCGTCATCACGGTAAGCCCCGAGGTGTATGCCGAATACCTTGCCCGGCTCGATGCGCCCGCGCAGTCGAATGAGCGTCTGAAACGCACAATGTCGACCAAAGCTCCATGGGATGAGGTGTGACCCTCACTTCCCCTGCTCCTTTGGCCGAGCATCATGAGCTTGTCGAGTTTGATTCCGGCGTTCCAGAACTGGATGATTGGCTGCGTCGACGAGCGCGAGCCAATCAGGCGGGCGGTGCGTCTCGTACTTTCGTGGTCTGCGAGGGAAATCGTGTAGTTGCCTATTACGCTCTCGCCTTCGGCGCGGTGAGGATACTAGAAGCACCAGGCCGCTTTAAGCGAAACATGCCAGATCCGATCCCAGTCGCTGTACCTGGTCGACTGGCTATCGACCGGACCTATCAGGGCCGCGGTATCGGTCGGGCGTTGGTGCGTGATGCCGGTCTGCGCCTGCTCAATGCCGCCGAAATACTCGGTATCCGTGGCGTGCTGGTGCATGCGATTTCCGATGACGCGCGTGCCTTCTATGAGGCTGTTGGATTTCTGCCATCTCTGTCCGACCCGATGATGCTGATGATTGGATTGAAAGATCTCAGCAACGCGCTGAGCGCGTAGACGGTGTCATCGAGCGTTCGTTTTCAGCAGAAGCTAAGCGCTATCGTTCGGCGTGGCGTTCATTCCGTGCGGAAGGAGCAGGTTGAACAGCACATGTGCCGCAATTAGCCGGCGAAGGAAGCGCTGCGAGATGGAGAACGAATTCGGGCCGCGGGCGTTCAAAGCTTGTCTTTCGGACTGTATGTCAGCGACTGCAGTGATTTAAATACGAAAGAGCCGACGTGCGCCTGAAAGGTTGTTGAAGGGCCGGCGTATCGCATTGGCAGCTCTTAATCCGAGGCTCGCAGCTGTCCAGACCTTGTGTCGATAAAATCCGAGCGAGTTCACTATCTTAGGATAAACCAATACCGGGTCGTTGGTTCGCATCCCATCAAGGCGTTGCATACATGCAAGCCGCTTGGTGCGAACTTGAGTAGGTTAAAACCTGGCGGCCGATCGCTACTACGCAGAGCCGGGCGACATCTTCAATGGCATGTTTGCCGCGTCATAGATGCCGTCGACCTCACCCTGCGAAAGAGGCAAAGGTCGAGATTGATGACGTTGGTTCCGAGCTTCTGCTTCCGTTTCAATTAAAGTTTAAACCGGCAGGAAGGAAATCGAGATAGTCTAGTAAGCCGTAGATCAGCGCCAACACGATCACCACCACCAGGATATAGCAAGCGCACTCCAACGTGACTTTGATAATGTCAGTCGGGTTGGACGAGGTCCCTTGATCGTGATGCCACTTGATGGCGAAGAACATGCCCGTGCCTAACACGAGAACCTTGAACGCAATGAAGACTATAGGGAACCAATCCATCATTTTGAATATTTCCAGGCTATTATTTGACACTATCTATCGTGAGGAGCACGACCGCAAAACTGCTGCTTCAGCAGCTTTGTTATTTTGTTCAAACCATCGTTGAATCTAACGTCGATCATAACCCTCCCATCACGCGGCATAAGTCAGCTTGCCCCATGTTTCCGGATAGGTTGTTTAGACGATCACCCGAGCAAGCAGTGCCGGCTGGGTGACAAGACCGGCAAGTTGGTTCAATCCGTCCTCGAGCTCACTGCGGTCGGACGCGACGCCGAGGGAAATTCGCACCGCTTCCGTCGTACACTTCCCGACCGCAAAGGTAGAGCTTGGAACGATGAGCAGGCCCGCGCGTACCGCAGCCTCAACCAGGTCGTCAGCGCGCTGGCCGCTGGGCAACCGAAGCCAGAGGTGGTGGCCAAACATGTTAGCGGAGCGATCGAAGGCGCTGAGCAGCGACGATGCGAGTATCTGCCTTGTCAGCGTTTCGCGTCTGATGGCCGCGGTCACTTCCGCCAGTGTTCCATCTATTATCCAACTGCTTGCGAGTGCTGACATGAGCGGAGGCGCCATCAATATCATGGCTCTGGTAACAGATGCGAGTTGCAGGGCGTGTGCTGCCTTGGGCACGAGGACGTAGGCAACCCGCAACGCCGGTGTCGCACACTTGGAAAGTGTCGAAATATGCCAGGTCGCCTCCGGCATGAGATCCGCAAAGGTGCGGCTCGGCCCCTCAAGCAGCGGACCGTAAGGATCATCCTCCACGATCATCACGCCGCAGCGGCGCGCAATTTCCACAATAGCCGCACGTCGCGGTTCGGGCATCGTCGCGGCCGTCGGGTTGTCGATATTGGGAATCACATACAGAAACTTTGGCGGCCTGGTCCGGCAACTGCGCTCGAAATCCTCAGGTAGCAGTCCCTCGCCATCCATTGCGATCGGATCGATTACCAAGCGCATTTGAGCTGCGACAGCCTTCAAACCGGGATAGGTAAATTCGCCGGCGGCGATGACGTCACCTCGAGACAGCAAAAGCTCGCAAATGGAAAAAAGTGCACTCTGGGCGCCAGCCGCAACAACGATACGATCGAAATCGGCGTTCTCGATACGTTGCTTGAGCCATCGGGTCGCCGCTTGCCTATCCGGCTCTGCACCAGCGCTATCCTGATAGTGCAAGTTCAGCAGCCCCTTGCCGTTCGCGAGCACCGCAGCAACCCCTTTGGGCATCAACTGCCGAAAATCGACGCCCTCCGGCTGGCATGGAATGTTCATGCTGAGATCGAGTGCCGCGGGGCGAGCCTTCGAGGTACGCTCGCTCGAATAGTCCCTCACGAAGGTACCCCTGCCGATTTGCGCTTCAATAAGCCCCCGGCGGTGCGCTTCATTGAAGGCCCGGGTCACCGTTGTCAGGTCGACGCCAAGCGCTTCGGCAATGGATCGCTGCGGTGGCAACCGGTCACCCGCAGCAATGATACCAGCCTGGATGTCCTGTTCCAGAGCATCCGCCAAGCCAAGATATTTCATTCGGCCACCGCCGACAATTCGCGCTTTCCACATAAACCTAACCGATATTGTATGGCTGTGTATCCATACATTTCGCATACCATCCATACATTCGAAAATGAAGCCTAATTCGGGAACTCGCGCGAAATGTCGCAGGCCGCGGCAGATCCCAAGCAAAGCTCTGAAGCGTTTCCGGACCCGTTTGTGCCCAACACTGTCACTCCACGATCGACAAGATCCCTTCACCTCAGCGGTAAATCTATGGAAAGCTAGGGGCGACAAGTTCGCCCATGGTGGCCGCCTGGATCCACGCGACAAGGCTCGGCCTGTTGTCTGTGGCGCTCGTTCCAAGATGACTCAAATCAATGCTGTCCTCATCAAGCTCTGCGATCCATGGGCAAACAGTAGGAGCGACCCCGATGGAACTGATGGAAGCGATCTTTGGCCGGCGCGCCACACGAGCCTTCACGGCGGAACCGGTCGACAGGCCGGTGCTCGAACGACTAGTTGAAGCTGCTATCCAGGCGCCAAGCGCCATCAACGAGCAGCCGTGGGATTTTACAGTCGTCCGCAACAAGCCGCTGCTCGATCGGATTTCGGTCGCGGCCAAGGCTCATGCGCTGAAGAAAAGGGACGCCGTTCCGTCTCATCTGCGCCAGCACCTCGAAGATCCCGGGTTTCATATCTTCTATCAGGCCCCGGCGCTGATCGTCATTTCCGCCGGCAGTCGCGACTGGGCTGTAGAAGATGCAGCACTCGCGGCAGAAAACCTGATGCTGGCGGCCTATGCCCAGGGTCTCGGCTCCTGCTGGATCGGCTTTGCCCAGCGCTGGCTGGAGACGGAGGAGGGCCAGAGGGCTATCGGGGTGCCGGAGGGTTTCGTGCCGGTTGCGCCGATCATCGTCGGCCATCCGGCCGCGCCTGTGCCTTCGGTGCCACGCAGTCCCGCACACGTGCGCTGGCTGGATTGATACCAAATCTGCGCTCCATCGGTACGATGGGCGTTCGTTCGTCGCAATAGCAGGAAAGGACATGCCCATGCGCCTGAGGGACAAGATTGCCATCGTCACCGGCGGCGGAACGGGCATCGGCGAAGCCATTTGCCATAAGTTCGCGCACGAGGGCGCAAAACTCTTCATCGTCGGCCTGCCGGGCGATCCGGTGGAAGACGTCGCCGCGGCGATCGTCGGACACGGCGGCTCGGCCGTCAGCTATCTCGGCGACCTTTCCGAAACCGACGAGGCGGCGGCGTGCGTCGCTCTCGCCGTTGAGACCTATGGCCGGCTCGATATCCTCATCAACAATGCCGGGGTCTTCATTGCCAATGCCGAGACCGACGCCTATCGGATCGAGGATTTCGACCGAACCTACAAAAACAACATCCGTACCGCCTTCCTGATGACCAAGTTCGCGCTGCCGCATCTGCAGAAGACGCGCGGCAACATCGTCTTCACCGGCTCCGAGGCGGGGTTCAACGGTTCGCCGAACTTCACGCCCTATGGCGGCAGCAAGGGGTTTCTGCATGCCTTTGCGAAGGGGGTAGCGCTCGAACAGGCGGCTTACGGCGTGCGTGCCAATTGCGTCTGCCCGGGCGCGATCGATACTGCCTGGACGCGCGGTGCCGACAGCCCGATCCCGCTGACTGCGCAGGAGGGGATCGGCATGGGAATACCGCTCGGCCGCCGCGGTACGCCGGAAGAAATGGCGAACATCTTCGCCTTTCTGGTATCCGAAGAGGCAAGCTACGTCACCGGTGCACTGTGGTTGGCCGACGGCGGCGTGACGCCGGCCAAAGGCCTCACGAACGTACCGCCGTCGCTCCGCGAGGCGCCTGCCGGCATGCTGGATCTCCACCATTCGCATGACGGTTTACGCGGGAAATTCGTATTCCGGGCACCATCAACCCCAAAAGGATGAAACCGATGAAGGTGGCAGCGGACTGCGAGTTTCTCGATCTTACGGACGCTGCTTGCCGGTTTATCAGAGCAAATCCGATCCGGGGTTCTTTGGACGGCTCTTATAAACGTCCATGAATTTAAGGATGACAGCAGCCTCCCACGAGATGGAGCCTGTGTCTTTGTGGGTGGCTTATCGGATGGATGACACGAAAGGCGCGGAAGCGCCATTATCGACGATCAAGGAAGATTCATTACCCGCCGAGCTTTTGAAGGCTGCGCCGCCCGGAGCAAGTATGAAATTCGGCGTCCTCACCGGCTGGGCGCTCGGTTTTCTGGCGCTGGGCGGGCTCATCCTCTTTGTTCTTCATTTCAGCGACTTCAGGGCGTTCACAACCACGCTGATGGCCGCCGACCCGATCTGGCTTGTTGCCGCCGCCCTGTGTCAGGTCCTGACCTACATCTCTGCCGCGGCCGTTTGGGCGCGGGTTCTCAAACGCGCCGGATCGGTTATCGGGATGCCAAGCCTCTTGAGACTAGCGCTGCTCGAACTTTTCGCCAATCAGGCGATACCCACAGGCGGCCTCAGCGGCAGCATTATCGTCGTTCGTGGCCTGATCCATCGTGGCGTGGCATCCTCAGTCGCCGTTACTGCCCTGCTGGTTGCGGCGCTTTCCTACTACGCGGCCTATCTGCTCGTCGGTTTGCTCGCCTTTGTGCTGCTGTGGAACATGGCCGACCTAAGCCGTGCCTTGATGTCGATGTCCGCCATATTCCTCGGCGTCATCATCCTGTTGGCTGGCGCGGTGATCGCGTTGACGCGATCGCGCGGCCGCTTCATCCCTAAGGCTGCGCTGGGATGGAAGCCGGTGGCGCGGATGGTGGCAATGTTCGCCAATATACGCGCCGACATTTTCTACGACGGTCGCCTAATCTTCGAAACCATCGCATTGCAGACCGCGATATTCCTGCTCGATGCGGCCACCCTCTGGTGTGCGGCGAAAGCGGTCAGTCTTTCCATCGAGCCGCCAAAAGTCTTTATCAGTTTCATAATGGGCTCGGTCGTATCAACCCTCTCGCCTGTGCCGATGGGGCTGGGAACCTTTGAGGCGACTTGCACGGCAATGCTGCATTTTCTCGGCGGCACGGTCGAAGCTAGCCTCGCCGCCACGCTGGTCCTGCGCGGCTTCACGCTCTGGCTCCCGATGCTGCCGGGCCTGTGGTTCATGCGACACGAGGCAAAGTTAGCGTCTGAACCGCATGTCCAGACCATTGGCTAAAGCCCAGGAACAAATCATTAAAAGCGTCTATCAACGAAGACGTTCGACGGCAGTGTGCAGCAACGCAACTTCGCGTTCAGTGAGTGGGCGTTCCGGGTGCTGCATATGTTATCCAGCGGAGCCCGAGCTGCGCGATCGAAAGAAATAGCGCCATGCCTGATCGCATAAATAACCGAATGCGGAGGCCAGCTCAACTTAAGTGCTTCATTCGGGGTGAGAGAGAATAGACGATGGGGCATTCAGGTTCCAGGACATGCCGATCGGAGTGAAGGCGAGATCCGCAGTCCCACCGCAAGCTGCGGGAACGATCGATTTGAGAATGACGGAGCCGAAGCCCTGCCGCTCCGACGGAGCGACCGGCGGCCCGTTGCGCTCGGCCCAATGGAACTGAAAAAGCTTTGCCGCTTCGTCCACTGACCAATGGATATAGACCTTCCCGGTCGGCACAGTAAGCGCTCCATGTTTGACCGCATTTGTCGCAAGTTCATGGATTGCCAATGCGAGATATTCAGCCGGCGCCGGTTGCAACCGGACATCCGGGCCGGCTCTCTCTATTTGAGGCGTATCCTGTCTTACCACGAATGAAATTTGAGATCGAACGAGTTCGTTTATCAGGGCCGCCTTCCACTTCTCCTTCTCGAAAAGCTGATATGATATAGACAGGCAACGAAGACGTTGCTCCAAAGATGCCTGGAAATCGGCAACAGAAGCGGTGTTTTTGGCAATCTGGCGAGAAATGGCCCCGATAATCGCGAACATGTTCCTGGCGCGATGCGTCAGTTCGTTGACGAAAAGCTCGGCAACCTCCGCCCGTTCACGAGCGGGGTTTTCTAAGATCGAAACGAGGACGGCGGTTTCAGATGTTTCCAGCGAAATCGGACTTAGCGCGATGTCGACCAATACGTCGGTGCCATCGCGCTTTCGCGCGGTCAGCCTTCGCCCTTCTGCCATAGGGCGCGACCTGGCGTGTGACATGAAATCCATTCTGAGCCGTTCGTGGCGCTGTCTAATATCCCTTGGCACCAGTATCTCGATCGGCTCGCCAACCAACGTCTCTTTCGTGTAACCGAACAATTGTTCAGCAGCGCTGTTGACGTGGCGTATCTTCCCGGCCTGATCGACCATGAGCATCGCGGCCGGCGCGTGCTCGAATATAGCTCTTGCCACGAGTGTGGTCGGCTCCGAATACTGAGCGGCTTCCCTGCCGGACCCGGTAGTCGCCAGGCTGCTCTCTGTGACATCTGGTTCAACTTGCGGTTCCGTAGCTCCAAGGGTGTCTTTTTCGCCCACGATTCTGCGTCTCGTTTTCTGGATCCCCGAAATCCCAAGCGGGCATGAGAACATGACTATCGATTGGAAGTCAGCCTGAAAGCCTTGAGCACCTCTCGAGGCCCCGGCTATGGGATAGGGCGTTGAGCCTGTGTTCGACTATATTTTGCTCTGAAGCGTAGCTCGTTAATCCCGGCGTTTGACGATCCCCGCAGCGACCGCGTTAAGATGTCTTGCTACGAACAAAACAATCACAAACTGAAAGAGATATTTTTTATTTGCCGAAAACCAGCATTGATGGAGATCAATCTAATCCGCGTGCAAGTGCACTATATTTAACGGGTGCCGGGTGGAGTGGTCGGCTTGGCGTTAGCCGGGCTGGGATGGCACCTTTTCGCTACGACGAGGACCGCTTGAAAACAAGTAGCAGTCAGGAATGAGCTGCCTTCTGTACCTCCGCTTTGTTGTTGAGCAGTTGTCTGGCGCGAAGGCGGATTTTTCGAATCAAGCCGAGGGTAGGGTAGCGAGGCTCCCGACCAACGGGAAGTTGAGGATGAGACCCCTGACGTGGTCGTTTGCGGCGCAAGAGGTCTCTCCAGCCTTTCGCAACTCATCCTTGGCAGCGTGTCGACAAAGATCGCCCATCGATGCCCTGTGACCTGCATAACCGTTCATCGACCCACCGCATGAGGCCCGACGTCTGGTTGCGACCGCCATCAGGGAACACTGTGCGCCATCCGTTGGTGAAGCTGATTTCCATAACCTTTTCGCGTTTTCAGCGAACCAGGTCGTTCACCAATGTCCATTGATCTTGAAAGCAGGTCGCTAACCCGCGCCTGTGATCCTGGCAGCCTCGCGAAACGAAACCAACCTTCGACTGCGGTCGTCCCATAGAACCAGCTTCACGCAGCGCAGGCTTTGCCACAGCGTGATCCTGCCGATGTCGCCGAGTTCCGGATGGTTTCGCAACACTTCCGGCAGCCGATAATAGGGGATCCGGCTGGAGAGATGGTGCACATGGTGAATGCCGATATTGCCGGTTAACCACCGCAGGATGAGCGGGAGATCATAGTGGGAGGCGCCATGCAAGGCAGCTTTCGGAAACTGCCATTCCGGTTCTTTCGACCAGTGCGTCTCCTCGAACTGATGTTGCACGTAGAAGAGCCAGACCCCGACAGCCGCAGCCAACAGAACGATCGGCAGGTGGATGAGGAGAAAAGACCCGAGGCCGATTGCCCAGATCATCAGGGCTGCGATCGCCGCCACCGCGACGTTGGTGGCCATGGTCGACATCCAGGGGAGGACACCGTCGCGCATCATACCGACTGGCAGGCGTTGTTGGAACAGGAAGAGCCAGGCGGGTCCAATGCCGAACATCACCAAGGGATGTCGATAGAGACGATATCGAATCCGCCCCCATCGGGAGCGTGCGTTGTATTCGCCCACGGTGAGCGTGGTTATGTCGCCGACGCCGCGCTCGTCGAGATTTCCGGCGGAGGCATGATGCGCTGCATGTGCCTTGCGCCAGTAATCGTAAGGGGTGAGAGTGAGGACGCCAAGAACACGCCCCGTCCAATCGTCGAAGCGACGGCGTGCGAAGAAGGAGCCGTGGCCACAATCGTGCTGGATCATGAACAGGCGCAGCAAGAATGCTGCGGCAGGAACAATCAGGATCAGACCCCACCAGAAGCCATAATGCACTGCCAACCAGGCCAGCATCCAGAAGACGACGAAGGGAACGGCAGTTATCAGCAGTTCGAAGGTGCTGCGGCCTGTATGCGGCGTGCGGTATTTCGCGAGGATTTTCAGCCAGGCTTTTTCGTCCGAACCGTCGGCAGACTGGGGTAATAACGGTGTGCTCATTATCCACGACCTGCCTTCTGCGCGGCAGCCATGCGGTAGTAATGTTCGGCGTGCTGATAGAGGTTCTCGGCCTCGATCCGGTCGCCGGCCTGGGCGCTTTCGCGCGCCAGGAGCATATATTGCTCATATCGTCGTTTGAGATCCCCGGAGATCGTGTGCGCTGCGGGAGCGGCAAGCGCGCGGGCCGGCTTATGTCCTGGGCCGCGGGAATTATAGCGTGGTGAATTCAAGTAACAGTTCAAGCCTCGATAAGGCTTGCTCCTTAAAGGTCGTAAATCGGGAATGATTGACAGCGACTGATGCCGGCTTTCGCCAATGATATCGCCGCCTGTGGCGCGGCGTCGCGGCCCTGGATTACACATAAGTCGCCACGTGAGCCGTTTCAAGTCACGCTAGGTAGCTATCCGCGTGAGAGGGGTGGGGCCGAAGATGGTTGCTGGCAAATGCCGCAGGCGACCAGGAACGGCTATTGCTTCGGAACCTGATCGATGATGCGCGACGCGAGCTTGCTGGCCTGGAGAATCTTTGGCGCATCTCCTGTCCGAATCTTCAAATCTCCTCTTCGTTGGGCGGAGAAGGAGAAATGCTGCTGGATCACGCCGTCGTGGCCCGTTATGCGGACTTCGGAAGTTTACGAATATGGAATGATCAGACCCGCAGCTTCTGTCTCATCGCTCAAACCATCGCCAGCCAGATATTTAGGTAACTTTGACCGGTACAAAGCTGGCATTGAACCCAACGGGCTTTGGTTCGACGAGAAACTGTTTCCGACCGACATCTTTCCGAATATTGACCTGGAAATCGATGAGGACTCTCAAAGAGTATCGGGTTATCATGACCGTTCGCGATGGCGGTGGTAGCATTAAATACCAAGGCAACCGGACATGCGCGGATTGTTTCCTCCATGCATGTTGGAAGAACGCTGACCTGGCGCTTGCCGAGCACCAGGAGAAAAACAATCGCCTCCGTTCGGGTGGGGTGGATTTCGTCCCTTCAAAATCACTGGCTTCCTTCACGACCTCTGAATGGCCGAATGCGAACATTCAGACTCCTGGCCCTGACACCTATCATGTCGAGATAGGAAGCCGTTCCCCGGCTCTGACTGCGCCTTTCAGTCGATTGCCCGATGGCGCCAATGGGCAGACATAGCGGGACGAATAGGCACACGAAGGAAAATAGCAAAAGTTGAAATCGAGCACTAGTGTGCCGTCTGGACCGGCAACTCCGAGATCCGCTCCCTTGATGGTGTCAAGGAGATATCGGCCACCGCCATAGGTCTCGGTCCCGGAGGTTGCGTCGGCAAACGGCAGGAATACGCCACCGCCGTACCCCTCAATCCAGTAGAGCGTCAATTCTCCGCCCAATCTGGCCCCCAGCCCGCTCGTACGGGCGAACGTATACATCGAGAGGTCACCGTCGTCTCCTGTTGCGACGGTTATCCGTTCCGACGTTACCGGAACGAGCTGAACCGTCAGGCGCAACGAGGGATCAAAAGGAAATGTAGTGGGTCCCTCAAACGTCTTGCGGTCCGCCGATTCAATTGGCGACTGAGGATGGTCGCGAAACATGGTCGAACGGGTGTCACACCAAAGCCGCCAGGCAGCAGCCGCGTTTGGGTTGGAACGGACCTCGTAATAGAGATTTGCGATCTTCTCGCGCCACTCCCACAGTTGTAGTGTTTCGTTCAAATCATTTCCTCCCATGTCGGAAATTACGTCGCTCGTTTATCGAAGCGCAAGCCCAACCATCTCGGCGTAACTATTTATTTGCCGGTTTGCTGTGGCTACGTGACTACTTACGACGCGTATTTGGGGCGGCATGTCAGCAAGGACCAGACCACAGCTAAAAATCTTCCGGCATATTGAAGGCGAGTTCGGTCATATCTTCAACGACGATGGCCACGGCTGTGAAAAAGCATCCAAGGGTGACCCCGTGGATACCGGATTTAAGCCATTGAAAAATATTTTGTTCTTTCGGAATTTAGCGGTCATATCGGCGTCGCCCATCGCGCCATGGATGTTCCGATTTTCCTAACAATTTCAAATTGTTGCGGGGGACCTTGACAGGGGCATTGTTCAGAGCCGGTACGCAGGCGATGAATTTGCAGCTTTGAAAAGCCATGGTGATTCTTCGCTCAAGCCTAAATTAGCTCAAGAAGAATCTATCGGCGCTGCGATTTACCCTTTATCGACCCGCCTCGGCTCTCTGTAGACGGTCTGCGGTTGCGGTCTGGTTGCAGAACCGTGCGATGCAGCGAGTGATGCGAGAGACCCGAAGTAACAGTCGTCAGAACATCCCAACTCCTGGGAGCATTTGCGCGCCGATGAGCGGTTTCTAATATTTCCAGTCTTAAGATCGTTTTAAATTGGTTTTCCGCGCGTATCGCTGGCTAAAAACCATGTACATTCTCTGTATGGCTGAATATTAGTATTGTTGCGATCATGCGACACATTGCGTTAACAGTGTTAATAACCAAAAATAGTCAATAGATTGATGCCATCAAGGCTTGCACTCCCCGACATTAACTGTTTCAGGAGATTGCATCGAAATCTATTTTACAAGTAGATGTGATGTCGTCTACGCTTGTAGGTGAATAAGATTTATAAAATGTATCTTTGAAGTATAATTTGGGGAAGGGCGTGGTTTTGGCTTATAAGATGCGATTGATGGCGGCAATCGGGATTTCGATGGCCGTGACTTCTTTATCAAGTGGTTCTGCTGGCGCTATGACATTGCAGCAGGCAATTGAAAAGACAATGAAAACCAATCCGCAAATCATGCAAGCGGCGCAGAATCGGGAAGCAACCGAGTTTCAATTACGTCAGGCGAGGGGGCTTTACTTGCCGTCTGTCGATCTCGAGTCCGGTTATGGTCGGAGGAGACTGTCGGATGTCACATCAGGAGCTTTGTCGCGCACCAATGAGTACCTGAATCCTGCTGACGTAAGCTTGACTATTACGCAGACTTTATTTGACGGCGGCGACCGCAAGGCGCAGAAGGACAAGCAGGCGGCCCGTGTCGACGGTGCATCCTTCCGCGTCCAACAGCGGTCGGAAGCTTTGGCGCTGGAAGTAACTCAGGATTATCTTGAATATCTGCTGCAGACGGAGATCGTCGCGGCTGCTGCAAAGAACGTCGCCTTCCACAAGCAGATGGTCGGCAATATCGAGGATAGCATCAAGGGCGGGGCCCTCACCGACGCCGATCGTCTTCAGGGACGTGAACGCCTGCAGGCCGCTGATGCTCGCCTTCAGGAAGCAAAGAAGGAGCTCGACGCGACGAAGATCCGTTTTCTTCAGGTTGTCGGCGAGTCGATCAGCAATGCGGATCGCCCGGCTTCCGTCGCGCGATACCTGCCCAAGACGTTGGATGACGCGGTCTTCATCGCTCAAAAGAACAATCCACAGATCTCATCGGCCAAAGCTGATGTCAATGCTGCGGACGCCGACGTGCGCGGTTCCAAGTCTGCATTCCTGCCGCGGCTGGACCTTGTCGGCAGCGCCCGTATTGGTGACGATGTCGACGGCAACAAGGGTAACACAAGCGATGTCCAGGTGGGGGTCGTGGCCAAATGGAACCTGTATCATGGTGGCATAGATACGGCCCATCAACAGGAGCTGGTTCGTCGCGCCTCCGAACAGCGTTTTGCGCTGAGCCAGACCTACCGCGAGGTCGACGAGTCCGTCCGCTCCGCTTGGAACGAGCGTACCAACCAAGGTCAGCTGGCGCATATCCTGGATGGGCAGGAAAAGACAAACGCTCAGCTCGTCACGTCCTATCGCGAGCAATTCAAGGTCGGTCAGCGCTCGCTGCTTGATCTACTGGATGCCCAGAACACCCGCTTCAACACCGAGGTTTTGGCCAAGACGGCAGAAGTGGCGTCACTCTTTGCAGAATACAAGATCCTTGCCGCATCGGGCAGCCTGCTGTCGACGATGAAGCTGAAGCCGGTCGATCAGGCGACGCCTTATGCCCGTGATCAGTTCGCTGTTTCGTCGAATACGGCCGATCCTGGATATCCCAAATACGACTCGCACCAGAAGCCCGGCCTGCCGATGGATCTGCTCGAGCCGATTCGTTAATTGTTACAATCCGCATTGGATAGTACGTCATGTTGAACGTAGCACCTGGCGTATCTGCGAGCGTATCGCTGCTGACATTCAAATCGGCATTTAAATCTGTCGCTGCGTTTTACGGTCGTCCGAACTCGGATACTGTGCTGTTTTCGGGCGTCCCGGATGAAATTCTGGAAGCCATGGATTTGGACGATATCGAACGGCTGTCTGAGCGCGTCGGTCTGCAGGTCCTGAAGCATACGGAACGAGATTGTCGGCTGGGCAATTTCGAGTGTCCGGCCATCGTCATCTTTGCTGATGGCGGTGTTCTGCCGTTGCTCGAAACGACCGAAAGTGGTTCTTACATTACTGAACTCACGCCCCTCGCCGGGACAGTGACCTGCCTGACGCAGGACGAACTCACGGCGCTCAACCCGCGATCGGCATTCGCCTTCACACTCTACTATCAGAACTCTTCGGACGATGCGCGCGTCGGCCACGCTATGGAGATCGAGAAACGGCACTGGTTGGCAACGGCGCTGGTACCCTATTGGCGCACCTATGCCCGCGTCATGTTAGCGGCACTGTTCATCAACGTCATCGCACTGGCATCGCCGCTTTTCACCATGAATGTCTATGACAGGGTCCTGCCGAACAAGGCATTTCCAACGCTCTGGGTCCTGACCGCCGGCATCTCATTGGCCTATCTTTTCGATTTTCTGCTGAAGACAGCCCGAGCGTCGCTGATCGACTATGCAGGCCGCAAGGCGGATCTGCGGCTGTCGCAGTTGATCTTCGACAAGATTCTCAACTCGACGCTGGCGTCCCGCCCGCTGTCGACTGGAGAATATGCCAATCGCGTAACGCAATATGAATTCGTGCGCGAGTTCTTCACCTCGAACACGATCGGGGTGTTGATCGATAGCCTCTTCGTCGTGATCTTCCTTGTCGTCATCTATTTGATCGCCGGCTGGCTCGTGATCATTCCGGCCGTTGCTTTCATCCTTTCGGTGGCAATCGGCCTCGTGGCACAGGCCCAAATTGGCAAGCGCATGGCAACGGCAACGAACGAAGCCTCACGCCGCCAGTCGCTGCTTGTGGAGACGATTTCGACGATCGAGACATTGAAGAGCCTCCGCGCCGAGGCGACGATGCTGCGCCGCTGGCAGGAGCTGACGAAATATTCGAGCCGGACCAGCGAGGATATTAAGCACATCTCGTCGAACGCCATGAACATGACGATGTTTTTGCAACAAATGGTCAGCGTGTTCATCGTCATTGCGGGTACGTATGAATTTGCCGACGGGAAAATCGCCATGGGCGCGATCGTTGCAACCGTCATGTTGGCGAGTCGCGCCGGCGCGCCCTTCGGGCAGATCGCCATGACGCTGGCGCGCTTCCGCCAGGCCACCATGTCGCTGCGCATTCTCGACAAGATCATGGAGCAGCCTGATGACCGCCCGTCGACCGCCGGCTTTGTCAACCGGCAGATCAGTAGCGGCGGATTCAGCTTCCAGAATGTTTCCTTCCAATATCCGGGCTCTGACCAGGCGGTCCTCAATCAGCTGTCCTTCACGGTTGCACCTGGCGAAAAGATCGGGATCATTGGCCGCATCGGTTCGGGCAAGACGACCCTGGGCAGGCTCCTTGACGGTCTGTTTCAGCCGGTCAGCGGCCGCGTGCTGATCGATGGGGTCGATATACGCCAATATCATGTGGCGGAGGTGCGTGCCGCCGTCGCTGTCGCTGGCCAGTCGTCGGACCTGTTCTCCGGCACCGTAAAGGAGAACCTGCTGCTCGGCCGGGCCGATGCCACCGATGACGAGCTTCTGGCGGTATCACGAATGACCGGCGTTGAGGAGTTCGTCTCCGTACACCCCCGCGGTTTCGATATGCCGGTTGGCGAGCGCGGTGCAAACCTGTCGAACGGCCAGAAGCAGGCATTGACTATCGCGCGCCTGCTCCTGACCCGCCCGAGGATCGTCTTCCTGGATGAGCCGTCGGGCGCGATGGACCTGGCGAGCGAACGCCACCTTATCAGCAAGCTGAGCAATGCGTTCGGCCCGCAAACGACGCTGCTAGTTGCGACCCA
The DNA here is from genome assembly GCF_051811145.1 of Rhizobium sp. 11_C7_N12_5. NCBI lineage: Bacteria > Pseudomonadati > Pseudomonadota > Alphaproteobacteria > Hyphomicrobiales > Rhizobiaceae > Rhizobium > Rhizobium sp. 11_C7_N12_5. The sequence continues at coordinate 1,061,733 of NZ_JBPWPY010000003.1, read as the reverse complement.
TCGTCATAGCATGTTGGAGCTGGTCGACAGGCTGATCGTCATCGACAAGGGCCGCATCATCGCCGATGGGCCCAAAAATGCAGTCATCGAGGCGATGCAGCGCAAGGCAGTGCAATGATGCGTGCCTCTCACCGCAATATCCATGACAATCCCCCATTCTTTGCCCGTCTGATCCTTGGCCTCTGTGCCTTGATGATCGTCGCTTTTGTTGCCTGGGCGGCCTTTGCCGACATCGACGAGATCGCGCGCGGCGAGGGGAAGGTGATACCGGTATCGAAGACGCAAATTATACAATCCTCTGAGCCCGGTATCGTCCAACAGATCAATGTCAATCTCGGACAGGTCGTCCACAAGGGCGATATGCTGGTCCAGCTCGACAATACAACGACGGCATCGACGCTCGGCGAATCGGTTGCCAAGGCTCGCTCGCTTGGCGCCAAAGTAGAGCGCCTGGCCCTGGAGGAGGCGGGTGCCTTCGACGCACAGTTCGTCTGCCCCGCCGATATTCTTGCTACCGCAAAAACTGTCTGCGATAACGAAGAAAAGCTCTTCGAGGCAGATCGCGCTTCCTACAAGAACAAGCTTGATGTTCTCCATCAGCGTCTGAAGCAACATCAGAACGAGCTGGACGAAGCCCGCGCCAACATAGACCGCTTGACGCAGAATATTGTCGGCGCCCAAAAGCAATATGATCTGCTGAGGCCGCTCGGTGAGAAAAAGCTCGTTGCTCAAACGGAGGTCCTCAAGGTCCAGCGAGACCTTGTCGACCTGCAAGGGCAGCTTAAAGTCTATGTCGAAAGTCTCGATCGTCTGCATGCGGCCATAAATGAGGCGACATTACAGGTCGCCGATCTAGGGTTGCAGCTGCGACAGCAGGCCCTTACCGACAAGGGACAAGCACTGTCGGAACTTTCCGTCGTCGACGAGACAATCCGCGGGGCGTCCGATCGGGTCAAGCATACGGATATCCGTTCTCCGGTCGACGGCATCGTCAATACGTTGGAGGTCAACACGATCGGCGCATATGTCGACGCCGGCAAGGTCATCGCCGGCGTCGTCCCGACAGCGGACATTCTGTTGATCGAGGCGAAGATTTCGCCACGCGACGTTGCTTTCGTGCGCATCGGCCAGCCGGCGGTCATCAAGATCTCGGCCTATGATTTCTCGATCTTCGGCGCTCTGGACGGTAAGGTCGTCAACATCTCCGCCGACAGCCTTGTCGAAAAGGACAAGAACGAAACCTATTACCTCGTGCGCATCAAGACCGACAAATCGGCGCTGGAACGCGACGGCAAGCACTATCCGATTATCCCAGGCATGGTGGCTTCGGCCGAGATCATGACCGGCCGCAAAACGATCCTGGCCTATCTGATGAAGCCGATTAACAAGGCGCGCTCCGAAGCGCTGACGGAACGGTGAGGACAGTCATGCGCAAAGGAGGCGGGAAGGAAGACGCTGCTATGATAGTCCGGGAGGAAGCCCTTCCATCGGTCGACGGTGATGAACTGGAGCCACGCTTCCGCGCCATAACCGGTGGCGGCGAGCGTCGTGGCATTCGACTGGAGGGAATCTATTGGGATGGCCTCGGACGAATGTCGGAGGCCGGCGGCATCAGCATCGGTGACCTGGTTTCCAACACGGCGGCAGAAATGCCAGAGACTGGCAATCTCACGTCCTTACTGCGGGTGCTGAGCTTTAAATGGGCGTTAAGTCGCCTCAATGCCGTCGAAGATATCGCATCGCTAACCAATCTCAACGCCGTCCTTCAGGCGTCGCCGACACCCGCAGTGGTACTGACGCAAGAGCGAGGGATCAAGCTCTTCAACGATGCCTTCTTGAAGATGCTGCGTCATCGCCTGCCGCTGATCGATGATGTTCAGCAGACGGCGCGCACGCTACGCCTGTCGATTGACACCCAGATCCAAGAGGTCCTTTCCATCCTATCGGTCAATCGTGGCAAGACGGTGAACACCGGCTTCAAGATCGGCTTCGGTTCGCAATCGCTGAAGGGCCAGATCAGTCTGGCGTTGGCGCCGACGCACGAGGCGTTGATGCTGATCGGTTATCTTTCCGTCTACTGAGAATGCCATCGCTTTGTTATGCGCGAAGCTTGCTTCGGAAGGCCTGGAAGCGTGTTCGGCTAGTGAACCTCGCCTTCGCCGGGGACCACCTTCGTGAGCGGCACTGCGGCGACAACCCCTTGTGCACGAGGATCGCGCGAGCCGTGCAGATAGCCGCGACCGGTAACGATCGAATAGAGAGGCAGATATCCTGCAATCCGTTTGTCGGACAAGACCTCGTCGCGCATGTTGTCGAGGATAAGATTATTACCGCTGACGGAGACCGACAGGACGGCGTGGTAGAAATGCCGCTGCTGGTCGAATAGGACGACCAGTGTCATTTGGTCGAGATCGACGCCAGCCTCATAGAGTGCGGCCATCTTCAAGATAGCGTAGTCCTCGCAGTCGCCCTGCTGATGCGACAGTGCTTCACTTGGTTTCGCCCAGTAATCTGCCACATGATAGGTGTCCATGTCGCTGGCGTAGCGGATGGCATGGTTAACCGTGTAATTGACGGTATTAATCTTGTCGCGGATCGACGCGCCGGCAATCCTTGTTTCAGCCTCAGCGATGGCGCTTTCGGCTGCATTGCATCCACCTGCAGCGCAATCGAGTGATTTGCCGGACCGGATTTCCGCGAGCGGGCCGGCGAAATTGTCAAGCGCGGCAAGATGTTTGAACGGAATGGCGACGGTGCCGAACACTGAGTTGCCCAAAGGAGCGTTGCTCGGCTTTGTGGGAGGTACCGGCTCAGACGCAGTCCGGTCATTGTGCGGAAGGCCGCCCGGCGCAACCGCGAGGCTCTTGTTCAATGCCGCGGCGTCGATGCCGCTGATGGCCTTTGCCGCGTTTCTGAAGGTTGGCGCGAAGAGATCGATGGCAGTATCGACCAGTGGGTCCTGGAAAAGCTTGACAACGGGGCTGACGGTATCGTCGGTCGCTGCCATGCTAATGGTCGGTGACGAAAGACCGAAGGCAAAGGAAGCTGCGGTAAGTGCTGAAAGTATATTTTTCCTGTTCTTGTGTGCCATTAGCGCTCAACTCTCCCTGATTGAGAGAATATTGCGCGATATTCCTGAATATGACGTTCGAATACATGGATAAATTAAGTATAAATTAAGGGATCAAATAAGTATAAAATTGTACGGAATGCAATGGAAAATCATTAAGCATGATCTCGACAGGGGTAACGAAGTGACCCACCCTGACGCAAGAGTGGATAACGCAGCTCTGCCGTCATGGTGACAGCGGGTCTCAGTATCTATTATGCTCAATGAAGCCTGTCTGCTTCAGAACGACTGTGAGGGTTGTGTGGAAACCTTCAGCTTGCCATCGTTGATCGTATTGATCACCATTCTGCGCTCCACCTGACCGGTGGCATTGAAGCGGAAGAGCCCGGTCGTGCCACGGAAGCCGACCTTGTTCCTCAAATTGCCTGCGGTGATGGCTTGCGGCCCCTGGGAACGGATGAGGCCCGAGGCGATCGCCATGGCGTCGTAACCATAGGAGCCGTAGGTCGTCAGCGGGCGATTGAAATGGCGCTGGTAGCGCTCGGCGATGAGCCCGCTGCTTTGCGTGTCGTCCGTCGCGATAAAGGCGCCGGTCACAGCCGGCGTCGCATAGACCGATTGCGGCCAGTTGTTGGTACCGACCAGCGCCTGGCCGGGAATGGCTGCGCTGCGCGCGGCGCTTGCCACCGCGCCGATTTCCGGGGTGTTGCCGAGAATGACCACGATTTCGGCCGACTGAATGAGCGGTCGATTCTTGGTGAAGATATCGGCGGACTGATCACTTGCGCCGTAACGGCCAAGGCCCATGAAGGTGTTGCCACTGTTCCAGAGGGCGTTGCCCAATCTCGTAGCGTCGGATTGGGAAAAATCAGCAGGCACCAGCGCCGAAACCTTTTTGTGGCCTGCAGGTGCTGCCGCCTTCACGCCCTCCGTCGCGCTGTCGATTTCATCCGAGGCCAAATTGAAGACGTCTCCGCCGGTTGCTGCACTCGCAAGGTTAAGCAATGGGGGACGCTGGGCGGGTGGAATGGCAGCGATGGAAGCCGTCTCGGCCGGCGGCAGATAACTGACGATCAGGGCTGCATTCCGACCCTTGGCCGCCGTGACCTGTGCGACAACGCCGGCAAGTCCCGGGCCGACATTCTTAACGCGCAACCGAACTTGATTGTTGCCGAGTTCACCGACGCCAAGCACTGCCCCGTCGCGAACATCGCGGGCCGGACCTTCATAGAGACCGGCGGCACCCTTGCGCAGCAATAGCGTGATTTCCGCGCCGCTGTCGCCGCCATAGGTCTCTTCAATGGCAGTGGACGGCATTTTTATCTCGTCCTTCTTGCCGTTGTTCTCCAATCCGACGCCGTCCATCTGACAGCCGGCGAGGCCGGCACAGAGGATGAAGGTTGCACTGTGTGCTGGTCGCCCATGCGGTCTTCGCTGCAGCCACTCGGACAAAAAACTTAACGAAAGGCTGATCGCAAACGGCACAACTACTCCCCCCGATTCTCAACGTCAGACTGCAACAGCCTATAACGTCGCATTAGCACACCGCGGCTGACGTAAAGTCAAGCAGTACACTTAACAAGGTGTTCTTTAGGTGAGTTAACCATCGGTAAAATAATTCTGCGACGGTGCATAACCGGCTATATCAGCGAGGTTAACGAAGTATTGCAATCAACCGGTTCCCGTAATTGATTGCGGCACATTACGAAACACCGGGAACCAGATCCATGGACGACTTGCGCATTTCGACCGTAGACCACGAAGCTGCTTCGCATGATTTCGCATCAGGTGGCCGGGATGCGAGCGTTGCAGCCGATATCAGCTCCGATCATTTGCTGCCGTTGTCGCAGAATGCTGATGTCGCTGCGTTCGAGGTGGCACAAACCGAGGAGCAGCAGGCGAATGGCAAGACGGGGCGCCTGAGCGCCAACGACCCACAAAACGCCGTCGCTCGTCAGCCGGTCCAGATCGTGCCCGACAATGGCAATGTGGTCCATCTGCCGCCGAATACCTCCATCGACGACATTCATGTCGAGGGACGTAATCTTGTTCTCGTCCAGGCTGACGGTACGCGCATTATCATTATCAATGGAGCGCTGCACGTTCCAACCTTCCTGATCGGTGAAGTCACACTGCCGCAGCAGGCCGTCGTCGCCGCACTGCAGCAGCAGGGTATCAACGTTGCTGAAGGTCCCGACGGTTCGGTTCACGCCGGCAATAGCACGGATTCCGGCCACCAGTTCACGGACAGCCAGGCTGGGAATGCCCGTACGCCGCTTAACCTGATTGGCCTTCTCGGTCCCGGCGACATAATCGGCGGCGGTAACGGCGCCAATCTGTCCGGCACCCAGACTCGTGTTCCGTTCATCGATCAGCAGGCGACCGAAACGGCTTCGCTGATCGAAAGCGGCAGCAGCACTGGCGCCTTCCTTACGACCAGCAGTACCGGCCGCTTCGGCTTCGGCGGCAATAATGCCGCGATCACGACCGTCACGCTGGTCGGAGAGGCAGAAATCACCGGCAGCGGCACGCAGCAGCTGTCGGGTCTAACCTCCGGCGGCATTCCCGTTGTCGTCACCCAGAGCGGACAGACCGTCACCGGCGTCGCCAATGGCCTCACCGTCTTCACGCTGGTATTCAACGCTTCGACCGGCGACTATACTTTTACCCAGCTCGCTGCCCTGGACCATCCTCGGGGTGCCAATGCGTCGAGCGATGTGCTTCAGCTTCAATTCCGGTATACGGTCTCCGACACGAGCGGCCATACGGTTGCGTCAGTCGCGAGTGTCGACATTACAGACAGCGTGCCGGTTGCGGCCGCAGGGACTGCGGGTTCGGTCACCGAGGCGGCCCTGGCTTCTGGCAACGCAGCCCTAAGCCATGACACAGGCGCAGCGGCGGCCACCGGCTCGCTTAACATTTCCTGGGGCGCAGACAGCTCAAATAGCAACCAGTCAGGCCTCGGCGATCGCTCGGTTGCCTTCACCAGTGCAGCGGTCGCGGCACAGGGCCAGGACGGTGAAGCGCTGAACTCGCATGGTCTTGCCGTCCATACGGCGCTGCTGGCCGACGGCACTCTGGTTGGCTATACCGGCGAGACCGCTCCGACGACGATCTCCGCATCCAACGTCGTCTTCTACGCGACGGTGTCGGACACCGACAACGGCCACTACAACTTCACCCTCGTGCAGTCGCTCGACGACGCCAAGGGCTCGGACGCCATCAAGCTGACTTTCGGTTACACAGCAACCGATTCTGACGGCGATAGCGCCGCGAACACCTTCACCGTCACTGTCGCCGACGACAAGCCTGTCGCCGCAACCGGCGATGCAGGCTCGGTCACGGAAGGCGCGTTGGCAAGCGGCAACGAGAACCCGCATGTCGGGACCGACGCCGTCACCACCGGCTCGCTCAACATCTCCTGGGGCGCAGACAATGCCAACACCGACCAGTCGGGCGCCGGCGATCGTTCGGTTGCCTTCACCAGTGCAACGGTCGCGGCACAAGGCCAGGATGGTGAAGCGCTGAGCTCGCATGGTCTTGCCGTCCATACGGTGCTGCTGGCCGACGGCACTCTGGTTGGTTACACCGGTGAGGCCGCTCCGACGGCGATCTCCGCATCCAACGTCGTCTTCTACGCGACGGTGTCGGACACCGACAACGGCCATTACAACTTCACCCTCGTGCAGTCGCTCGATGACGCCAAGGGCTCGGACGCCATCAAGCTGACTTTCGGTTACACAGCAACCGATTCTGACGGCGATAGCGCCGCGAACACCTTCACCGTCACTGTCGCCGACGACAAGCCTGTCGCCGCAACCGGCGATGCAGGCTCGGTCACGGAAGGCGCGTTGGCAAGCGGCAACGAGAACCCGCATGTCGGGACCGACGCCGTCACCACCGGCTCGCTCAACATCTCCTGGGGCGCAGACAATGCCAACACCGACCAGTCGGGCGCCGGCGATCGTTCGGTTGCCTTCACCAGTGCAACGGTCGCGGCGCAGGGCCAGGATGGTGAAGCGCTGAGCTCGCACGGTCTTGCCGTCCATACGGTGCTGCTGGCCGACGGCACTCTGGTTGGCTATACCGGCGAGGCCGCTCCGACGACGGTTGCAGATGCCAAGGGTGTGGTCGGCTCGAACATCGTCTTCTACGCGACGGTGTCGGACACCGACAACGGCCACTACAACTTCACCCTCGTGCAGTCGCTCGACGACGCCAAGGGCTCGGACGCCATCAAGCTGACTTTCGGTTACACAGCAACCGATTCTGACGGCGATAGCGCCACGAACACCTTCACCGTCACTGTCGCCGACGACAAGCCTGTCGCCAGCGATGTCACCGTTGGCACAGGCAGCCTTTACGACACGGCGGCTGAGCAAATGCCGCTCCGCCCAATCGCCGAGCTCAGCGAAGGGCCGACACCGTCGGAGGGCGCCACCGACACCGTCAGTGGCGGATCGGGAAGCCTGTTTACCGCCGGCGCTGACGGCTTCCAGCAGGTTACCTTCACGGATCCGACCGGCCTCAAGGGCATCTACATCGATGTCAATGGCGTCGCTCACAAAGAAGGTCTGTCCTATAACACCACGACGGACAATCTGGGCAACACGATCTACACCGCAACCGGCAAGGAATCGGGCCATGTCCTATTCACACTGACCGTCGGTGCTGATGGCAGCTACACCTATGTCCAGTCCGGCGCTTTTGCGGATGCCAAGGGCTCCGACAACGAGAATTTCAAGATCTCCTTCGAAGTCACCGATGGTGATGGTGACAAGGCAATTGGCTCGCTGATGCTCAACGTCGCTGACAGCCTTCCGGTCGCCAATAATGTGACAGCAGACTCGGGCGTCCTCCACGATACCACGTCGACCTCCTCGGGGACGAATTCACCTTCCGTCCAGTTGCTTCTCGAGCAGCCGAGCGAGGGCGCGACGCCAACGGATGGCGCCAAGAGCAATGCCGACGGCGTGAGTGGCGCATCGGGTAGCCTGTTCACGACCGGGGCCGATGGCTTCGCGCGGCTGACTTTCAGCAATCCGACCGGGCTCAAGGCCATCAATATTGGTGAAAACGGCGTCGCGCACACGGAAGGACTGCATTACAGCACCTCGAGGGACGATTCCGGCAACACGATCTACACGGCGACCGGCAAGGATTCCGGCCACGTCATCTTCACGCTAACCGTCCATCCCAACGGCAGCTACACCTATGTCCAGTCCGGCGCCTTTGCTGACGACAAGGGCTCCGACAACGAGAATTTCAAGATCGGCTTTGAAGTCACCGATGGTGACGGCGACAAGGCAACGGGCTCGCTGACGCTCAACGTCGCCGACAGCCTCCCGGTCGCCAATAATGCTACGGCTGATCGCCTCGTTAACGAGGATATGCTCCCCGGGGGCAATTCCGACCAGGCCGACGAATACAACAGCGTCAGCGGCGCATCGGGCAGCCTGTTCAACATGGGCGCAGATGGGTTCAAGCGGGTCACGATTGCTCATTCGGATCTGCCGCAGCTGACCACGATCTATACCGATGCGGATGGCGTCGCGCATCAGGAAGCCGTGATCTGGAGCAAAGCGCCGGTTGCCGACGGCAGCACGACCTGGGTGGCCAGCAGCGCGCATCATGAGACCGTTGCCACGCTGACCATCAATGCCGACGGCTCCTACACGTTTTCGACTGGTGCGCCGCTCGCGCATCCGACCGCGCAAGTCGACGAAGAGACCCTGTCCCTGACATTCAACTTCACCGTCACCGATGGTGATGGCGACAAGGCTACGGGTTCGCTGACGGTTGGTGTCAAGGACGATGTGCCGATCGCCCATACGGTCGACAGCACTGCCTCGCCGCTCAACGACGACGCCCAGATCGGTGGAAATCTGGACGCCAACGACGCCAACGTGCATAGCGTCTCGGGCGCTGCCGGTGCGCTGTTCAGCGCTGGTGCTGACGGTTTTACAAGCGTCTCGATTGATCAGTCCAGCCTGCCGGCTTTGAAGGCGATCTACGTCGACGCCAACGGGTTCGCACAGCAGGAAGACGTTACCTGGGGCAAGCCGACGATTTCCGGCGGCGCGACAACCTGGATTGCTTCCAGCGCAAATCACGAGACGGTCGCCACGCTGACCATCAATGCTGACGGCTCCTACACATTCAGCACAGGCGCGCCGCTCGTCCACCCAACCTCCGGCACGACGGAAGAAGGCTTGCCGCTGACCTTCACCTTCACGGTGACCGATGGCGACAATGATACATCCACCGGCTCGCTGACCTTGCATGTCACGGATGACGTGCCGCTGGCACACACCGTCACTGTGACCGGGGTGACGCTGAACGATGATGCCCTAAAGGGCGGAAATCCCGACACAGTTGGCGTAACGGACACCGATACGGTCAGCGGCACGAGCGGCACGCTCTTTACTGGTGGCGCGGATGGCGTTCATCAGGTCACGCTCGGAGCGACGACCGATTTCGGCGCCATCTATACCGGCAAGGACGGATTTGCGCATGTCGAGTCGGTTGTTTGGGGCAGCCCGACGACTGCGGCGGGCGGTGAGACGATCTGGATCGCGACCGGCAAGGACAGCGGCCAGACGGTCGCGACGCTGACGATCGGCACGGATGGTTCCTACAGCTTCACGCTCAGCGCGCCGGTCGCTCATCAGGCAAGCCAGACTGCGGAAAATACACAGGATCTGTCCTTCAACTTCACGGTCACCGATGGTGACAGCGATACAGCCAGCGGTTCGCTGACGGTCACCGTCAAGGACGACGCGCCGATCGCCTTTAAGGTCGATACCACATCAACGCCGCTCAACGACGATGCGCAGGCGCATGGCAACCTGGATGGCGCCGCCGACGCGAAGACGATCAACGGTAATGCCGGGGCTCTGTTCTCTGCCGGTGCCGATGGCGTCATGAGCGTATCGATGGACAATCTGCCGACGCTGAAGGCGATCTATCTCGACAGCCATGGCATCGGCCATCAGGAAAACGTAAGCTGGACCTCGTCTGCGACGAACGGTGTGACGACCTGGACGGCAACCGGCGCCTCCAGCCATGCCACCGTTGCGGTTCTGACGATCAATTCGGACGGTTCCTATAGCTTCACCGCTGATGCGCCGCTTGTTCATTCGGCGTCGTCGACGACCGAAGATAGCCTGACGCTGAATTTCGGCTTCACGGTTACGGATGGCGATGGCGATACGGCAAAGGGCTCGCTGGCGATCGCCATCACCGACGACGTTCCCGTTGCCTCCGGCGCAACCGTCGCGGCCAGGGCCGACGAAGGCGACATTTACAATCTCCTGTCGCATGGCAACAGCGCGCTCGACGGCACACATGACGGATCGTCCTCGCAGCCGGCACTGTTCGGTCTCGGTTTTGCGGCCACGGTATCCGGCTCCGTTGCGTCCACCGTCTCCTTCGGTGCCGATGGCGCAGCACCCGGCGGCGGCTTCAGCTTCACTGCCAATGCGGCATCGACACTTGCCGCCCTGCATCTGACTTCGGGTGGCGGCGCGCTCTCCTATGCCGTCGTCAACAATGTGATCATCGGCTATGTCGATAACGATCACCACAGCGGCTACAATCCGTTTCTCGACCGCCCGGTCCTGTCATTGACGTTGTCCGGCGATGGTAGCTTCACTTTCCAGCAATACGATCAGCTCGACAATGTCGCGGGTCCCGGCAACGATCTGCGCTCCGGCAATAGCTCGATCTCGGCCATCGACTTCGGTTCCGTCATCCAGGCAACTGACGGCGACGGTGACAGTGCGACGCTGACCGGCGCTTTGAAAGTCACGATCGTCGACGACATGCCGAAGGTCGATCTGGCCCTGACTGGCTCGATCACCATCGACGAGAGCGGCAGCGGCGACAACGACGTAAGCGCCACCTATGCAGTTAAAAGCCTGTTTGCCGGCATCACCGGCGGCAGCGATCCACACATGTCGACAGTCTACGCACAGCATAACGTCGTCTCTCCGTCGGTTTCGATGGGTGCCGACGATGCGTCGGGCGCGACGAGCAGCCTGAGGCTTCATATCGACAATGCCGACTCCGGCTTGACGACGACGGCAGGTCAGGCGATCACGCTTTCGCAGCTTGCCGATGGCACGGTTGTCGGCAAGATCGCCGATGGCGAAATCGCCTTTGCGATCCGCATCGACAACAGCGGCAAGGTCAGCATCGCCCAGTACATGGCGCTTGCTAACCCGAACACGTCGAAGTCGGATGGCGACACGGTTGATCTCACCGATAAGCTCTCGGCGGTTCTCAGTGCAACCGATAGCGACGGCGACACCGTCGCCAGGTCTGTTTCTATCGGCAGCAGCATTCATTTCGACGATGCCGGCCCTTCGATCGCTGGTGGCATTTCGGCAAAGACGCTTGTCGAGCACGATCTTTTGACCAATTCGGGTTCGCTGTCGCCTTCGGGCATCAGCACCGGCGATGTTGCGCTCAATCTCGCCTTCGGTGCTGACGGCCCGGCCGCCCATGCTGCTACCTTCGTAGCGCAATCGAACGGCAGCTATTTCACCGCGAGCTACGGCAACAATCAGACGCTGGATGCGACAAAGCTCAGCTCTGGCGGCCACGCGCTGTCCTACTCGCTCAGCGGTGACGGCATGACGCTGATCGCCTATACCGGCAGCGATGCCGCCGACCAGTCGAGCTGGGTCTTCAAGGTTGCTCTGTCTCAAGACGGTAGTCACGCCAGCGGTGCCTACAACTTCACGCTCTATAAGGGGCTCGACGACGTCAACGGTCAGGTCAACCTCGCGGATATCAAGCTAACCTTCCAGGTTGCTGGCCATGACGGCGACGGCGACACGACGAACGGCACACAGAGATTTACGGTCGATGTGATCGATGATGTGCCTACTCTGGTTGATCATTCCTCCGTTTCCGCAAGTGTTTCGGAAACGGCGATCAATGCGCCGATAGTGACGACGGGATCATACATAATCGATTTCAGCACGGTCACCCCAGCGGCTGCAGGCCTGACGATTACTGAAGGCAGCGTTGGTCACGGCCACGCTGGTCAGTCGTCTAACAACGGCGATATCGTGCTCGCATCCAACGCGGGGACGACGTTCGTCGTCACCCAGATGGACATAACTGAGTCCACGCGGGGTCATTCCCCAACCCAGCCAGTCACTATCATCGGCATCGGGGCGGATGGCAAAACTTATACCACGACGTTCACACCAACTAACGGCAATACGACTTTTTCGGTTACCGCGGGGTCCCCTCTTTACAACGTACAGCTGACGTCGATTACAGTCTCTCCGCATGACGCCGCCCGGGCGATCACACTCGACAACATTCATGTCATCGACACGACGACGATACCCACCAATGCCCCCGCCGAGACGACTCTGGATCTGACCTCACTGGTGCATGCCAGCGCCGACGGCCCGATGGCCTGGTCGGTGAACGCGATCACCGCCGGAACCTCTTCCGGCAACCTGACCGGTGGAACCGGGTTGACCTACAACGGCACGGCCATCACGCTTGCCAGCGCGGATGGGCACACGATCACCGGCTCGGCCGGAGGCGTCACGGTCTTCACGTTGACTGTCGATCCTACCAGTGGTCATGCCACGTTCGACCTGTACCATCCGATCGACGGCGGCAAGACGCTGCCGCTCGACTTCTCGAAATATCTGACGGCGACGGATTTCGACGGCGATTCCGTCGCCTTAGGCAGCGGTTCCGCAACCATCGTCGTTCAGTCGGCGACGGACAGCCTTCCGACGATCTCTTCGGCGAGCCTGGTGTCAAGCGTCAGCGAAAGCGGCTTACAGGGTGGAACGGGGACGGCCGGCGTCGCCAACGTCCATTCGGGTAGTATTGCGATCACCGCGGGCGATGCACCTTCGACGGTGACAATCGGCGGCCATACATTCAATGTTGGCGCAGTCATCGCTCATGGTGATGCCAATGCCAACATTCAGGGCACTTATGGAACGCTACATATCGTCAGCGTCACCGCAACGGCCATCAATTACATCTATACGCTGACCGCGGCAACGAACGGCGCGAGCAATCATGACGACTTCGCGGTTAAAATCAGCGACGCGCCGATTGACGGAGAAAGCCATACCGCGACACTGACCTTCAACATCAGCGACGACAAACCGATCGCAAGCACCGTTTCGCTTGGGTCTATGCTTGAGAACGACAACCCAACCTTTACTCTTGCTGCGGGCACCATCGCTTTCGGTGCCGATGGGGCGGCTGCGAGCGGTGCGATCCATGTCGATAGCGTCAAGGCCACGGGTGATCTTGCCGGCTTGACGTTGAGCCCGTCGATGATCTCGATCGACGCAGGCCATGTGACTATCACACCCGGAACTGCATTCGATGCCCTGTCAGTTGGTCACACATCGATCCTGTCGATCGGATATACCTTGACCGATGGTGACGGCAGCAAAAGCAGCGGTACGTTCAGCATCAAGATCAACGGCACGAACGATGCTGCGGTGATCATGGGTGACGTGTCTGGCAGCGTGACGGAGGCCGGTGGCGTCGATAATGGGACGGTCGGGGTGCCCGCGGCGAGCGGGGTGCTTTCGGCGACGGACGTCGATAGCAATCCTTCGTTTACGGCGCAAAATAACGTGGCGACGAGCTACGGTCATTTCACGATCGGCGCTGACGGTCACTGGAGCTACCTGCTGGATAACAGTAACAGTGCCGTCCAGGCGCTGAACAGCACCGGCAGCAACACGAAGCTGCACGACATCGTCACGGTGACGACGGCGGATGGCACGTCCCAGCAGATCGACATCACCATCAACGGCACGAACGATGCACCGACGATTAAGCTTGTCGGTAACGACAGCGCCATTGGCAGTGTGACCGAGGCTGGTATTGGTGTGGCCGACGACACCGCTCACAACACGGCGACCGGCCATGTGACCGGCGCTGATGTCGACAGCCCGTCGATTAAGTGGTCGCTGGTCGCCGGCAATGGCCAGACCGGCAATGTCGATGGCTCCGTGACCGGTGCTTACGGCACGCTGAGCGTCGATCAGAACGGTAACTGGACCTATCACGTGGATCAGTCGAAGGCCGATCCGCTCACGGCTTCGAGCCATCCACAGGAAAGCTTTACGGTTCAGCTGAGCGATGATCAGGGTGGTATCACGACGCAGACGGTCGTGGTGACGGTCAACGGTACGAACGATGCTCCGACCATTGCGCTTGTCGGTAACGACAGCGCCGCCGGCAGCGTGACCGAGGCTGGTATTGGTGTGGCCGACGACACCGCTCACAACACGGCGACTGGCCATGTGACCGGCGCTGATGTCGACAGCCCGTCGATTAAGTGGTCGCTGGTCGCCGGCAATGGCCAGACCGGCAATGTCGACGGCTCCGTGACCGGTGCTTACGGCACGCTGAGCGTCGATCAGAACGGCAATTGGACCTATCACCTGGATCAGTCGAAGGCCGATCCGCTCACGGCTTCGAGCCATCCGCAGGAGAGCTTCACGGTTCAGCTGAGCGATGGTCAGGGTGGTATCACGACGCAGACGGTCGTGGTGACGGTCAACGGTACGAACGATGCTCCGACCATTGCGCTTGTCGGTAACGACAGCGCCGCCGGCAGCGTGACCGAGGCAGGCGTTAATGTTGCCAACGACACCGCTCACAATACGGCGACCGGCCATGTGACCGGCGCTGATATTGATAGCCCGTCCTTGACGTGGTCGGTGGCAGCGGGCAGCGGCCAGACGGGTAACCTGGACGGATCGGTGACCGGTACCTACGGCACGTTGAGCATCAGCTCGAACGGTATCTGGACCTATAACTTGGATCAGTCGAAGGCCAATCCGCTCACGGCTTCGAGCCATCCGCAGGAAAGCTTTACGGTTCAGCTGAGCGATGGCCAGGGTGGCATCACGACGCAGACGGTCGTGGTGACGGTCAATGGTACGAACGATGCTCCGACGATTAAGCTTATCGGTAACGACAGCGCCATTGGCAGTGTGACCGAGGCAGGCGTCAATGTTGCCAACGACACAGCCCACAATACGGCGACCGGCCATGTGACCGGCGCTGATGTGGATGGCCCGTCGATTAAGTGGTCGCTGGTCGCCGGCAATGGCCAGACCGGCAATATCGACGGCTCCGTGACCGGTGCTTACGGCACGCTGAGCGTCGATCAGAACGGTAACTGGACCTATCACCTGGATCAGTCGAAGGCCGATCCGCTTACGGCTTCGAGCCATCCGCAGGAGAACTTCACGGTTCAACTGAGCGATGGTCAGGGTGGTATCACGACGCAGACGGTCGTGGTGACGGTCAATGGCACGAACGATGCAGCGTCGATCTCCGGCACGGCAAGCGGCTCGGTCACCGAAAATGGCCAGTTGACGGCCACCGGTGTGTTGAACGTTGCCGATGTGGACTATGGTGAGAACCATTTCCAAACACCATCGTCGCTGAATGGGACCTATGGTACGTTCACATTTAATGCCACGACCGGGGTTTGGGGCTACGCGCTCAACAATTCCGCGGCAAATGTGCAGGCATTGAACGCAGGCCAAACTGTTACGGACAAATTGACAGTTGCCTCCGTGGACGGAACGGCTTCACAGGATATTGTTGTGTCCGTCCACGGCGCAAAGCAACCTGTGTCGGCGCCAAACATCATCGGCGTTACCGACAACTACGGCCCGATCCAAGGCAACCTTGCAAATGGTGCGATCACCGACGATACCACCCTTGGTATCCGGGTGAGCCTGAGCGGAACCGGTGCCGTCGCTGGGGATACGGTGCAGCTCTATAACAATACGACTGTGCTTGGCCCGGTAGTCATCTTGACATCGGCGAATATCAGCAATGGGTACGTCGATATTGCCACACCGACGCTGAAGAATGGATCGACTTACAACTTCCGGGCCTCGATCACGGATGCCGGCGTACCAACCGCGCTCTCGCCGAGCGACGTCTATGATATCAAGATCGACACGACTCACCCAACACTTGTCATCACGCAGAATAGCGGCGTGATGACTTTCACCTTCAGTGAGGCGGTGTCTGGGTTCAATATCAATGATGTCACTCAAAATAATAATTACTCACTATACGACTTCAAGCATGTCGGCGTGAATGCCTCCGGTCAGGACATCTATACAGCGAGTATTTGGAACTGGAACAACGGCTGGAAGTCTGCCTCAGTTTCGGGAGACAGCTATGCCGATCTTGCCGGCAACGCCGGCACAGACAGCAATGTGGTGAATTTCAAGCCGGCCGGTATGTCCGGCCAGGCGATCAATCTCGCTCTTGGCGATCCGTCTAACCACGTCGGTGCGGTGACGATGAGCATTGCCGGAGTACCGGCAGGCTGGACGCTGAGCGAGGGCACGCACAATGCCGATGGTACCTGGTCCGTCGTGACGAATAATCCGTCGTCGCTGACGGTGACCTCGCCCGATGGTGTAACCGGCGCGGTGGTCCTCCAGATCACAGAGACCTGGATCAATGCGGACGGCACAACCGGTATGGCCACAGTGGCGGACAATGTCGAAGCCTATGCCAAGGGTTCGCCGATCTTCGCCTGGTCGGGCGACGATACGCTCACCGCATCGAGCGGCAACGACACGCTGGTCTTTGCAAATACTATCGGCGAGGACGTCGTGCACAACTTCGATGTGGCGCATGACAAGATCGACCTAATCGGCTTTGCGGGCTTCGACAGCTTCGCGGACGTTCTGGCCCATCTGTCGAGCGATGCATCCGGCAGTGCCGTCATCACGCTAGGCAATGGTGAGACCATCACCTTGGCAGGTGTCAGCGCCGCGGCTCTTACGGCGGATGACTTCCTCTTCAACGAAGAGGTCATAACACACAATGCCGGGGACATGGTGGTCGCCAACGGAGCGCTGATGCCGTTCAGTGGCACGCTCGATAACACCGGCAGCATCCATCTCGCCTCGATGGGAAGCGAGACGGCCTTCGAAATTGTCCAGCACGGCCTCACGCTGACCGGCGGCGGCACGGTGATCTTGTCTGACGATGCGCACAACGTCATCTTCGGCAGCGGTGACAGTGTCACGCTCACCAATGTCGACAACATTATCTCGGGTGCCGGTCGGCTCGGCGATGCTCACCTGAGCCTGGTCAACGAGGGCACGATCATTGCTGACGGCAGCCACGCACTTGTTATCGACACTGGCGTGAACGCGGTGAACAACACCGGCATGCTTGAGGCGACCGGGGCTGGTGGCCTCGACATACACAGCAGCGTCATCAATGAGGGCGTACTGTGGGCGAATGGCGGGAACATTGATCTCGAAGGCAATGTCAGCGGCCGCGGCACGGTGTTGCTGTCGGGTCACGCCAGCCTCGAAATCGGCGGCTCGTTCAGCCAGGCGATCAGCCTCAGCACGGACGCCCAGGCCACCATCACCATCGATCACGCTGTTGCTTTTACCGGCACGATCGCAGGTCTCGATGGCAACGATGCCTTGCGGTTCGGCGACATCTCCGCTGCAACGGCAAGCTTCTCCTATACCGAGAACGCGGCAAAAACCGGCGGCGTGCTGATCGTCACCGACGGCGCCCATATTGCCACCGTCGGCCTAACTGGCGACTACTCGGCCAACGACTTCTTACTCAGCCACGACGGCGCCTATGCCGAGATCGATTTCAGAGGTGTCGGCCAACTCTACGGCACCGACGGCAACGACACGTTGACGAGCGGCGGCGGCTACACGATGACCGGCGGCGCTGGCGCGGATACCTTCGTGCTCGATGCCAAGGCCCTGCACAACCTGAACATGGCCGATGTCATTACCGACTTCAGTCCGAAGGGAGAGGGCGACAAGTTGGATGTCTCTAACCTTTTGAACGCGCTGGTCGGCGATCATCCGGGCATGACCGAGGCGAGTGCAGTCGCGTCGATGACGGCGGCGGTCGACACAGCATCCAATTCGACGAAGATCAGCGTCAACACCGGTTCGGAGACCCATGTGGTGGCCACGCTGCAGAACTACACGCCAGCGGGGCACGACGCCGTGCATGTGCTGTTCAATAACCACGACGAGCAACTTGCCACCCATGCGCAGACCGCTGGCGCCTGACGCCTTTTTGTCGGATCCATATCTCGAAGCGGCGCTTTTTGAAGGCGCCGCTTTTTTTGAAGTCGATGCCGCCGCGACTAACTATCTTTAGACAATCGCCGCAACGAAGTTGCCTCAGCGGCGATCCGTCGACCTATTTGCGGGCCAATCTTGCAGAAGAAGCCAGCGCTGCACCGCTCATCGCGGCGAGCCTTGCTCGGGTAATCAGGGCGGCCTTTGTCACCGCCAAAGAGGACAAAGCTTCTCGTAGACGTCGCGATAGCGACGATACGCCTTTCTGTAATTGGGCCGATTTTCCGCATTCGGCCGCAACTGTTCGGCGAAGGTGACCAAACCGGTAATGCCGCTCCAGTCGTCCGTCAGACCTGCACCGATGGCGGCCGTCCAGGCCGCGCCGATACAGGAGCCCGGATGGCCGGATAGGCGTTGGACAGGAACTTCCAGGACATCGGCAACGATCTGCATCCAGATCTTGCTTTGCGCGCCGCCGTCCGAGACGAAAAAGCGGACCGGGTTATGGCCCATGTCGATGAGGACCTCGATATGGTGCCGGATGGCATAGGCATAGGATTCGAGCAGGGCCCGCCAGATATGGCCGAGATCATGCGACAAGGTCAGACCTTCGACCACGCCGCGTGCGGCGGGATCGTGGATGGGCGTTTTCTCGCCGAGCAGATAAGGCAGGATCGTCAGCCCATCGGCGCCGGCATTTTTTTTATCCGCCATCCTGTCAAGGTGCTGGTGGATCGTCAGCCCGGCGGCGTTCGCGGCTTCTTTTTCCCCACCAGCAAAGGTTTCAATGAACCAGTTCAGCGCCGAGCCGCCGGTCGACATGCATCCATTTGGCATGAAAAGTCCCGGCACCAGGTGGTAGTCGAGGAAAAGGCGGGTGTCTGGGCGCACGACATCTGTCGCCGTCAAAATATCGACGGCGCCGCCGAATTTGAGAAGCACATCGCCCGCGTCGACGACGCCAGCGCCAAGCGCCGAAGCGATCATGTCGGCCGCTCCGGCAACGACCGGAGTTCCGATCGCAAGGCCGGTCTCGCGCGCGCCTCTTTCATCGATTTGACCCGTGATCGCGTGCGACGCTCGCTTCGGCGGGATGGCCGAGCGCGGTATATGCGCGAGTGCGACGAGGGTGTCGTCGATCTCGTGCCGCGTAATATCGACGAATCCCGCTTCGAGTGCCCAGTTCTGCTCCACGGCAAGCGCGCCCGTTAGCCGGTAGTTGATATAGTCGTAAGAGCCGAGAACCGCCGAAATGCGCTTGAAATTCTCTGGTTCATGGCGTTCGATCCATCGCAACTTAGCCGTAACGAGCTGCTGGTTGATGCCGTTTCCCGCTTTTGCCAGGAATGCCTCTTCATCGCATTCGACCTTCAGTTCGCCTACCTCAAGACCACAACGTCCGTCGCTCTGCTGGATGCTAGGCCGGATTACCGTCCCGGCAGAATCGAGCAGCACCACGGCCGGAAGCATGCCTGTCGTGCCGATTGCCATGATGTCGCTTGCCTGCACCCCGCTCTTTTCCAGAAGCTCCGGAACGATCGAGCGAACGTTTTCCCACCACTCAGCGGGATCCTCCTCCGCCCAGCCGATCTGCGGTGATCGCAGGGAAACGGGACGGGACGCGGTGGCAAGGATCTTGTCGGGCAGTCGCAGCAGAATGCCGATGGTCGAGGTCGTTCCGATATCGAGGCCAAGAACCATGGTCATTCGCCAATCTCCAATCTAGCGCAGCGTTTCGACCAAATCCATGAACCGCTTGACGCGACTGCCGTCAACGGCGTTCCACGTATTGCCGTCGATCTTGAAATGCGTGCCGATCACCACGCCTTGCGCGATGGATAGGACATCGCGGACATTGTCGAGATTGACGCCGGTGTTTGCGAAGACCGGCACGTCCGTCACGGCCTCGCAGACCGAGCGCAAGTCGGACTGTTCGGCGGGCTGACCGGTAATCGGACCGGACACCAGGATCGCGTCAGCGAGCGATGAGAATACCGCGCTTCTGGCCCGCAGTGCGATGGGTCGTTGATCGAGCGAATAGGCAAATTCGGCATTGATGTTGAAAAGCAGTTTCATGTCGTCGCGACGAAGCGAACTGCGAAGTCGCGATGCGCTCGCGCAGTCCGGCTGCCATAACCCCATGTCAGAGGCAAACAGGCCGGTGAAGATTTCCCGCACGAAACTCGCCCCGGTCACCGCACCGATGGCGACGCTTGCCGACGGATCCCAAAGATAGTTTACGCCAAAGGGAACCTTGATGGCGGGTTTGATCGCCTGAACGATGGCAGTCATCGCGGCGATGCTTTCGGGGGAAGCCTTGAAAACATAGGGTCGATCGTTTTCGTTGCCGAACATGATGGCATCGACTCCGCCGTCCTGCAGTTTCTCGACATCCGTCATGACGTCGTCGATCAGCTTCTGAACGCCGCCGTCCGCATTATAGAGCGGCGAGCCGGGAAGCGCACCAATATGCGCCATGGAGATCACGACCTTCTTGCGGTCGCCAAAGCAATCAAAGACCATTGTTTTTTCCTTCCTTGCAGGAATGCCGATATCCGGATTGAGATAAGCCGGGGTCAGGCATATGCGTGTTTCCAGAGTTCGAGTTTATCGGGTAGTCTGTGGAGTTCGCCCCTCATTCCTAAGCCGCAACGCTCTGGCGGTAGGCACGCCAGCCACCATGAACGGTGATGTCGGGCTGACCGGCGATGGCCGTGCTTTCGCACAAAAAGCCGGTGACTTCCGTGCCATCCTCAAGCGAGAGCTTTCCGACGCCCAGGGGAGCCGGAATACGGGCGATGAAATCGCCAAAGCCGGCAGCTGGCAAAGCCCAGATTTCGACCGTGATGGGACCGCCGCCCTCCCTCGCGCGGATGAGACCCGGTTTGGGTGGTGCGGTGCCACTCAAGGCATAGAGCCTGTAGGCATTGCTTGTCTTGGCCGTCCGCCGGAAGACGCCGCCGCGTGTCGTCAGTTCGTGATTGAGCGGCATGCCGGAAAGATGGGCACCGACTACGGCAATCTCGCGATAATCTTCATCGAGCGGCCGGGCTGCAGTGTTGGGGTAGGGATTGTCGAACATGGCGAGCGGAAGCCCCGTGGCGCGGTGGAAAGCAGCGGCGATCCCCGCCGCTTTGGCCTCCTCGAACCCTGGCGCGAGAAACGTCACGCCCAACGGCAATCCGTCGTCGCGGAAACCGTTGGGGACGGCAATGCCGCAGAGGCCCATCAGGTTGACGAAGTTCGTGTAGATGCCGAGCCTGGCGTTCAACGCGATCGGGTCGCCGGCGATCTCATCCTTCGTGTAGATGGTTGGTGTCGTCGGCACCATCAGGACGGCAATATCCTCCCAGATGGGCCGCGTGTCGCGCTTGAGTTCGGCAATGCGGTGGATGGCTGCAAAAGTATCGAGGGCCGTGAACTTGCCTGAATTGGAAAGGATCTGCCGTGTCACGGGGTGAATGGCATCGCGGTGTTCTTCCAGCACGGCATCGAGACTGAGGGCGCGCTCGCAAATCCAGGGGCCTTCGTAGAGAATGCGTTGCGTTTCCTCAAAGGGGGTGAAATCGACCTCTACCACCTCTCCGCCTAGGGCCTGCATCCGAGCAACGGCTTCGCGAAACAGGCGCTCGGCCTCGGTGTCGCCGAAGAAGCGAAGGGCAGCCCCGTTCGGAATGCCGAAGCGGAATCGTGGCGGCGGCGCAGCGGGCGTCAGTTTGACCGCGTCCGCTTCAGGCTTGGAAAACGGATAGGTAGGGTCATAGCCGGCGATCAGCTCCGTCACCTTCATGCCGTCGTCGACGGTGAGTGCGAAAACCGCAAGCGTCTCGATGGTCTTGACGCAGCCGCCGCCGGAGACGCAGGCATTGCTGACGAGACCCGGCGTCGGCTTGATGCCGACGATATTATTGAAGCCGGCAGGCACCCTGCCGGACCCGGCGGCGTCATTGGCGATCGAGAAGCTTGAAAGGCCGGCAGCGACCGAGACGGCAGAGCCAGAGCTCGAGCCGCCGGAAATGTAGCGCTCGTCGAAGACCGATGAACAGGCGCCATAGGGTGTGCGCATGCCGACGAGACCGATGCCGAACTGGTCCATGTTGGTCTTGCCGATCAGGATGGCGCCAGCATCGAACAGCCGGGTGATCGCTTGCCCACTGGACGTGGCAACGTATGCGCTTTCTTTCAGCGCATTTGTGGTGGGCAAGCCGATAACGTCGTTGCAATCCTTGACCGAGAACGGGATGCCCCAAAGGGGCCGCCCATCATAACCCTCAGCTTCAAGAGCTGCCGCGGCCTTCAATGCGTCTTCTCGCGATATCAGATGAATCCAGACGTGATCGTCACCACGCGAGGCGATACGGTTATAGATGGCGGAGATGACAATAGTTGGCGTCAGTGTGCCGGCAGCGTAGGCCTCGGTTAATGTGTCGAGATCGAGACTGCCGGTTGCGGCAGACCAGTCTGGCTTGGACATGGAACGCTCCTCAAGCTTTTGTCAGTGCCGCATGGACAGCGGCGGCGGCGGCAACGGTGCCGAAGAGGCCATTGCCGAATGTGGTGATGCGCAATTGCGCGGTGTGGCGCGGCTCGCTCGTGCCCTGGCAAGCATCTGAAACGGCAAGGCACTCGAAACCCATATCGTTGGCGGTGCGCTGGGTGGCGTGCACCAGACCTTCCGTCGGCAATCCGGCAATCAGAAGATTGCGAACGCCACGGGCCTTCAACTGCTTTTCGAGGGTTGTCTTGTAGAAGGCGTTATCGCCGGGATGATCGATCACCAAAGCGGTGTGCGGCAGAACGAGTTGTGGCGGAAAAGCCCAGTCGTCGGAGCCTTCGGCCGGGACGACATCGCCCATGGTATGACGGCGGCGGGCGACCATGTCACCATCGGGCAAGGCGACACGGCGCGATGCCGCAACGAACAGGCCGCGGTCTCGGGCGGCCGCCAACAGGCGCAGCGCCACCGTAAAAGCCGGCGCGGCGGAGAGTGCCGAAATCGTGCCTCGCTGAAAGCCGAGCAGCAACAGGGCGCTATCGGCCGGTGACCAATATCCGTCGAAAGGCCAGTGATATGGCACGGCTTCAATCTGGCCGAAGGGTCTGACTCCGAGATCAGACATCGGCGCGCTCCAGCATGGTTTGGAAGGCGGCAAGGGAAGAGACCCCACCCCAACGACCGCCGTAAGCTTTGAGAATCTCAAGCGTCGCCAGATGGTTCGGTGTCTCGACCGCCGCCGTGCAATCCTCGAGCAAGACGCATTCGAAGCCACGCTCGAAACCATCCCGCATGGTCGACTGCACGCAGCAGTCTGAAGTGACGCCGGTGATCACCACACGGGAGACGCCACGCTTGTGCAGTTCCACCTCCAGATCGGTCTGATGGAACGCCGACTTTCCGGACTTGTCGATCACCAATTCGTCGGCCTGTGGTGCGAGTTCCGGGATGATCTGCCATCCAGGCTCGCCACGGACAAGAATCCGCCCAATGGCGCCCATATCGCCGATCCCCAGCCCATGAACGCGGGTGCGCCATTGTTTGTTGGCGTGGAGATCGGACAGATCAGGCAAATGCCCCTCGCGCGTGTGGATAACGGCGATGCCGGCGCTCCTTGCGGCTGCAAGTGCCTGGCTAATGGGCGGAATAACGGCGCGAGTGTTGGAAACGTCTTCGCCGAGCTGATCGATCCAGCCGCCGGCCGCGCAGAAATCGATCTGCATGTCGATGAGAATAATCGCCATCGCGCTTTTGACTGACGTGCCGCCAAGTGGCCAGAAGCTTGATACGGGGCGTTCGTTCATAGTGCCATGCCCTTTTCCGCGTCGAAGATGTGGATGGCCGACGGATCGACCGAGAAGGTCAGCGTCTCGCCCGCCGTGACCGAACGGCCACTGTCGATCATCGATCTCAGACGCGGACGGACCGACAGGAGATCCTTTTCCTCTTCGATCACGGTGGAAGGGATCATGGTGGCATCCTGAACATCGAGATGAACCAGAAGCGTTGCCCCCAGATCCTCGACAAAGGCGACGCGCGCCGAAATCGTGCCCGCCGCGCCGGTATCGCTTGTGAGCTTGAGGGCCTCGGGCCGGATGCCGACGATCACCTTGCGGCCTGACCTGATCTCGCAACGCTCGCCGGCTGCGCCGAGCGGCAGGGCGAACGCTCCGGCTTGAACCACCGGCCTTCCGCCTTCCGCCGCGATGGTGCCTTCCATGAAATTGATCGGCGGCGAGCCGATGAAGCTGGCAACGAACAGATTGACGGGCTTGTCATAGAGACGACGGGGGGTGTCGAGCTGCTGGAGGGTGCCCTTGTTCATCACTGCGACCCGATGCCCCATGGTCATCGCCTCGACCTGATCGTGCGTGACATAGACGGTCGTGACCGCGCTCATACGCTGCAACTTGGCGATTTCCGCGCGCATCTGGCCGCGAAGGCGGGCGTCCAGATTAGAGAGTGGCTCATCCATGAGAAAGGCATGGGGGGAGCGCACCAGCGCGCGACCCATGGCGACGCGCTGCCTTTGGCCACCGGACAGTCGGGCAGGCTTGCGATCCAGATACTCTGTGAGTTCAAGCAGTGCCGCAGTCTCGCGCACCTTCTTCTCGATGATCTCGCGCCTGACGTTGCGGACCTTGAGGCCGAAGGCGATGTTGTCGGCAACTGTCAGATGCGGATAGAGAGCATAAGACTGGAACACCATGGCGATATCGCGGTCGCGCGGCGCGAGATCGTTTGCCACCTGACCATTGATCCTCAGGGTTCCGCCGGTAATGTCTTCAAGACCCGCGATCATTCGCAGCGCCGTGGACTTGCCGCAGCCGGACGGTCCCACAAGAACCATGAATTCACCATCGATGATGTCGAGATTCAGCCCATGCAGCGCGGAATGGCCGCCCTCATAAGTCTTGGAGACATTCTCGAAGGAAATCTGGGCCATCGATCGGCTCCTATTGTACGCCGTTGGTCGCGCCCTGAACGAAATAGCGGTTCAGGAAAAGCGCCATCAGGACAATCGGAATGGTGGAGAAATGCGCCAGCGCACCAAGCGACCCCCAGGTCACATCCTTGGTGCCGTAGGCGGTCAGGAGGGCCACCGAGATCGGCTTGGAATCGAGCGTCGTCAGAAACATCGGGTAGAGGAAGTCGTTCCACGAAAACATCACGCAGAAGAGGATGCAGGCGATGATGCCGGAGCGAACAGCGGGGACCGCGACCTTCAAAAATGCGCCGATCTGCGTGCAGCCATCCGTCATTGCAGCTTCTTCCATATCTCGCGGAAGGGCGCGGAAATAAGAAAACATCATCCAGGTGACGAAGGCGCAGTTGAGCATTGTATTGATGATGATCACCGCCCACCAGCTTCCAAGCAGCCCTATGTCGCGCATCATGAGATAGAAGGGGATGAGGGCTGCAATGGCTGGAACCATGCGGATGGCGAGGAAGAAATAGGCAAAGAAACTGGCGTAACGGGAACGCGACCGTGCCAGCGCGTAACCAGCAGGCACCCCAAGGAGAAGCGAAAGAACGGTGGTGCCAAGGCTGATCACGATGGAGGATCGCAGCAGCGAGACGACATCGAAATAGGTCAATACTTTTCTAAACTGGTCTAGCGTCGGTTGGAAACCGAGCTTTGGTGGAATCGAGAAAATCTGGTTGGACGGCTTGTAGGCCGTGGTGATCAGCCAGAGCACCGGCAATAGAAACAGCATCGTGATGATCAGAACGGCAGTCCGCTCGAACAGGATCTGTCGGGTCGAAGCGTTGGACATCGGCGTCACTTCCCATTGATCCGGACATCGGCACGGCGCACGATGAGCAGAAGCACGGCGGCCATGATGGCGATGAACAGCAGAGTGATATTGCCGATCGCCGAGGCGTAACCGACGTTGAAGAACTGCAGGCCCTCCTTGACTGCCAGCACCATCAGCGTGTTGGTCGCGTCATTCGGCCCGCCGCCAGTCGTAACGAACACGGAATCGAATACCCGGAACGCGTCCATCATCCGCAGCATGAGCGCGAGGAAGATGGAAGGAAGCATCAGCGGCAGGATGAGAAGGGTGAAACGCTGCAAGGCTGTGGCGCCGTCGGTGCGGCCTGCCTCCATAACATCGTTGGGCAAGGATTTAAGTCCTGCAAGCAGGATCAGCGCCATCAACGGTGTCCATTCCCAGCAATCGATGAGGATCAGCACCCAGAGTGCAGTTCCCGCATCGGTGAGAAATCCGGTTCGCGGGCCGATACCGGCCTCCGCTAGAAAATAGCCGACAAGGCCGTAGTCAGCCCCCAGAAGCGCCTTGAAAATGAGGCCGACGACCAGCGGCGTGATGGTGGCGGGAACGAGTAGGAAAGCCAGCGCCACACGGTTGAAGCGGCTGTCGCGCCATAAAAGCAGTGCGAGGCCAAATCCCAAGATCAGTTGGAGGCTCACGCTGGCGATGGTGAACTCGAACGTATTGACGATCGCCTGCAGCGCGGAACGGTCCGAGAATATTTCGATGTAGTTTCCAAGACCGATGAATTTGGTGCGGGCCGGACGCAGCAGATTGTAGTTGAAGAAACTGTACCAGACGCCCTGCGCCAAAGGCCAGACACCAATGGCCAGGACATAAAGCACGGCCGGAGCCGCCATGAAGAAGAGGAAGAAACGGCGACGATCTGAAAAACTGCGGCCGATCGTGAAGAGACCCATGCCGGCTTGCCGCGGTCGGCTGGCATCTTCGCCGGTGGCGAGGAATGGCTGGTTCATTTCGGTTTCAATCCTGAGTTTTTTCAACGCAATGCACGTTTGAATGCCCTCTCCCCGCCTGCCGGCGGCGGGGAGCCCTAATATCGCTGAACGGGCACGTGAAACCTAGAACAGTTTCTTGGCTTCCACTTGGGCCTCATCGAGGGCTGCCTGCGGTTCAGCAGCGCCCGCCAGAACGGAGTTCACGGCGGCACCGAGGATGTCCTGGATTTCCGGGTATTCAGGGATACGCGGACGGTAGTCGCCATTGCCGTTTTCATAGGTCTTGGCAACGACAGGCAGGAAGTCGAACTTGGCCGTCAGGTCCGGATCGGTCATCTCGCTTTTGCGCATGAAGGAGCCGGCGCCGTCCATGTTGAACTCCTTGTGGATCTTCTTGCTGACGAGCCATTTGATGAAGGTCCAGGCGGCTTCCTTCTGTTTTGGATCGATATCGGCATTGATCGCCATGCCCCAGCCGCCGACGCCATATTGGGGCGAAACGCCTTTGCCGACCGGTGCGATGGTAATGCCGACCTTGCCGACGACGTTGGACGAGGCAGGGTCCGAATAGCCCGGCGCACCGACAGACCAGGTCTGCATCATGGCCGCGGTGCCTTGACGGAAGCTTTCCTCGCGACCGCCCCAATCATATTCGATCGCGCCGGGGGGTGCGGTCTCGACGAACAGCTGTTTGTAGACGGTCAGACTCTTGACGTTCTCGGGAGAGTTGAGCGCCGGCTTGCCGTCCTTGTCGAGAATGGAACCGCCCATCTGGTTGTTATACTGCATCCAGTCCTGTGCGACGGCCGGGCCTTTCTGGCCGTTGGCCACGAAGCCGTATTGCTTCTTGGAAGGGTCGGTGAGCTTCTTGGCGTCGGACACCAATTCGTCGACTGTCGTTGGCACCGAGAGACCGGCGGCCTGGAACAGATCCTTGCGATAGGCAAGCACATTGGCGTAGGCCGCGAAGGGGAAGGCCACATAGTGGCCCTTGTACTGACCCAGCGATTGAAGAATGACCGGGTAGATATCGTCCAGGTCCAATTCCGCGGCATCACGCTTGACCCAGTCGGTCAGATCGACGGAATAGCCGTTTTCCTGATAGGCGCCGGCCCATACGATGTCCATGGTGACAAGATCGTAACCCTTGGTATTGCCGACGAAATCGGCGGTCGTCTTGGTGAGCAAAGTCCCATAGTCCATGACTTCGACCTTGAGGTCGGCGCCGGTGTCTTGCTTGAATTCGGCGGCGAGCTTGGTCAGCACGGCACCGAACGGATCGTTCTGGGACGCAAGGGTAAGGGTGACCCCATCCAGCGGTTTGGCGTATGCAAAAGCCGCCGATGTCATCAGCGTCACCAATCCGATGCTCAACAGGCGGGTCGCCTTGGGCATCGGGAATACGGAGATCATGGTCATATGCGTCCAGCCCTTCCTTGGAGATTGAAGATCTGCCGCGACGCTATCTGAGCCTCAGCCGCTGTCAAACAAAATTTCACATTAAATGTGAAAATATAACTAAATTGAACATCGGTGATTATTAGTTCCGCGCAGTGATGAAAAAATCATCACTCTCTGCTTTCTCCTATGGCATTTTCTGAATACGAATGAAAATCCTTCGTAAAACCAGGGGATAAAATCGATGCCTAAGAATTGATCTCCTTTATCGATCGGAGAAGATTGATCTCCCAATGGAGCGCGCGCAGATCGTTTCCTGCGTGAATTGAAGACAAGAATACGAGCAGGGAGAAAGAAAATAACATAATCACACACTTTACAACTTTCCTGCACCATCTATTCTCGACGCAGGCTCGAGGGAGATCAGGGACATGTGGACGGCAACGAGCACTCCGGCGACGTCGCCGGCCAATGTGCAGAGCGCGACGGACGGCGTGACGCCACAAGCTGCACGGGACGATGCGCTCCTGCGGCTTGAACAACGTGCCCACCAGGAACTGGCGGCCATCGAAGCGCCCTTGCGGGAATGGGTTCCCGAGCGTCGGGACGAAAACAGCCGGGTGATGGATGACGTCGTGATCGTAGGCGCCGGCCTGTCGGGACTGTCGCTGGCATTCGGTCTGATGCGACAAGGTCTTACGCGCGTAAAGGTTATCGACACCGCGCCTGCAGGTCGAGAGGGTCCATGGCTCAATACGGCGCGCATGCGCACGCTGCGGTCCCCCAAGACGCTGACGGGCCCCGACCTCGGCGTCCCCTCGCTGACCTATCGCGCATGGCACGAAACGGCCTACGGCCCGCAAAGCTGGGAAAAACTCGACAAGATCGAACGGGGCGACTGGATGGCCTATCTCGTCTGGTTTCGCGGTGCCGTTGGCATGGATGTTGAAAACGAGACAAACCTTCTCGGCATCGAGATCTGCAATGGTCATCTGGCCGCGCGAGTGGAAAAGGACGGCATCGAGCGCATGATGACCTGCCGCAAGATCGTGTTAGCGACCGGCATGGAAGGCGCAGGCGGGCACCATGTACCGGCTGCGATCTCCGATGCTCTGCCGCGCGACCGCTGGACGCATAGCGGCGAGACCATCGATATGGGCTTTCTGTCGGGCAGGACGGTCGGCGTGATCGGCGCGGCGGCATCCAGTTTCGACTGGGCGGTCGCAGCGCTTGAGGCAGGTGCCAAATCCGTGACCATTCTGGCGCGATCGCAGGGCCTGCCTCGCACAGAAGTTCTCGACTGGTCGAATTTTTCCGGTTTCCTCAATCATTACGCGGACCTCGACGACATCAGTCGCTACCGGTTCGCGCGCCGAATGTTCGCCTTTAAGACCCCGCCGACTACGGAAATGTTCGAGCGAGCCATGCGCTTTCCTGAATGCGAGCTTGTGATGGGTGCTCGGCTCGAAACGTTGCGGATGCAGGATGGAGATATTGCCGTGTCAACCGCCGCCGGCGATTTCGTCTTCGACCACCTTTTGCTCGGGACAGGCTATACCGTCGATCTCCGGCGCAGGCCGGAACTTTGTGGCATCATCGACGCAGTGGCCACGTGGGGCGACCGTTTCACCCCGCCAGCCGGCGAAGCCGATGACAGTCTCCTCGCCTACCCCTATCTCGGCCCCGCCTTCGAATTTCTGGAGAAGGAACCCGGTCAGTCGCCGTTGCTGCGGGACATCCATATCTTCAACAGCGCGGCCGTCCCGAGCCTCGGGCCGGTGTGCAACGGCATTACCGGGCTTAAATCCGGCGTACCCAGGCTCGTGGCCGGTATCTGCCGTGGACTGTTCCTGCAGGACGCAGATCTGTTTTACCAAACGCTGGACGCTTACGACAAAGTACATTTCGAGCCGCAGACGGTGCCGGGCTTTGACCCCGGGCCATAGCTCCGACGCCGGCAGTATCAGTCGATGAGCCCGACCCTGCGTGCGGCGACGACGCGATAGAGCGGGTCGCCGGTGTGGCGATATTCCTCGAGCGCGGAAAAGACGAGGGAATGATCATGTTCATCGTCAGACGCGACAGCCGCGGAAGCTATGGCCTCGTCGGGTGGCACGGGTACTGCACGCCATGCATCCAGCATCTCCGCGCTGGGCAAATCTGGCATGCCGATCTTGGTGTATAGCGACAGCACCACCTCCCAGAAATGCGTTACCAGGGTTTGTGGCCTATCGAGATGCGGGCTGACGAGGCGCACCCAATGGCTGCCGGTCAGCGCGTGAAGTGCCTCGAAACTCATCGTGCCCGCATAAAGTGCCAGGGAGGCTTGTCGTATCCGGACGAGAAGATCGTCGGCCGGCACGAGTTGCCCGAGGTGCCGCTGAAACGCCGGAATCCGGCCGGCGGCCTCGATCCATTTCCACAGAAGCGTCGAGGAAACAGCAATGTTCCTGAGGCTCGGCTCGGCTTGCATCGAGAGCATCTGCTCCACCGGATCTGTCACTGTCGGGGCGTCGGCGGTCGGCGGAAAGGCAAGATAAGTCGCGGCCCAATAACCCAGCGCGATGCCGATCTCCGTCTCGTCACGGCGCAGTACGGCATAGGCGAGGCGCATCAGGCCGTGGGTGGCTGACGCCGCGACACCGGGCAAGAGTGTGGGTAGATGGTCACGGATGGCCTGGCTGCCGCCGATACGTGAAACCACGTCGGCGAAATAGTCGCGCAAATCAGTTTCCCGCTCGCGCTGGCCAAGTGCTGATCGCCATGTCTGATCGGTTAGCGATGCAATAGCCGGCGGTGGAAACGGCACGGCATGGGCGAACGTATAGTGACGGGCGTAGGCCTCCAGTCGCTCCGGCGTCGCACCAAGCCTGCCCATGGCTTCCAGCACCATAGGCAGGTGATTGGCAAGAAAATCCGGAAATTCGCCGCTGCGCTGGCCAACCTCCGCAATCAATGGCCGCAGCCGCGCACTGGCCCTGGGGTGACGACAGATGCCACTCGATGCACCCGTCTGCGTGTTGGCGGCGATCTGAATGCTCGGTCCCATTGTCTTCGTCCTTTTATTCCCCGCCCTATTTCATCGTCCGAACAACGCAACGACATCAGTCCATGCGAACGCCGCCAGTGACGTTGATACCCTGCCCAGTCATAAAGCGAGCACCATCTGAGGCCAAAAAACGGACGACCACCGCCACATCCTCCGGCTCCTCGATCCGACCCATCGGCGTTAGGGTAACATATTCCTGGCGCACTTCGTCCGGTGTCATGTTGCGAAGCTTGCCTTCCCAAATGATCTCGCGCTCCTGCATGCCCGTGCGCACGAAGCCCGGGCATACGGCATTGACGCGGATGCCAGTGGGCGCAAGTTCGCGCGCAAGCGCCTGCGTCCAGCCGAGAACAGCGAACTTGCTTGCCGAATAATGCGCCAGCAACGGCGCGCCGACTTTCCCGGCGAGCGAAGCGGTATTGACGATGACACCCTTGTTGCCCGTCGCCAGAAAATGGCGAACAACGATCTGGTTGCACAGAAAAACACCCTTGGCGTTGACGTCCATGTTGAAATCCCAGTCCTCGTCCGTCAGATCGACGGAAGCCTGCATCGTCGATACCCCGGCATTGGCACACAGGATATCGATGCCACCCTGCTGGGAGATCACGGCATCCATCGCCGCCTGCACAGAGCCGCGATCGCGCACGTCAATGCCTCCGGAAAAGGCATTGTCACCCAGTTCGCCGGCAAGAGCGGCAGCACGGCCCGCATCGAGATCCACGATCGTAACCCGTGCGCCCTCTGCGTGAAACGTTCTGGTAATTGCCGCGCCGATACCGGATGCACCTCCGGTGACGACGACTGATTTTCCTGCGAATTCCGACAATGAAGCCTCCATGACTGAGTACATTCCGAAAATGTGCCGTTTGACGATTTGTTGCACTTTTGAACATTATATAACAAAAAACAACCTTTATTCACGCGTGCGCTTGTGTTAGGCACAAACATCAGCTGAACCTCCGGCGGTGGAAAGACGGCCAGGTACAGCGGGAGAACCGCCCGCGCTCTTTTGTCGGCGTATTCACGGAAGCAAACATGGAAAACGGCCGACCCGCAGACATCAAGTCAGACGCAGACCTCGAGGCCAACCCCGGGCGTGACGGCGAGGGCCGCACGGAAAGGGTTCCAGCGGCGCTAAGGCACGCGCGCATCATCGCCTCTTTCGAAAACAACGACTTCGTGTCGATCGCAAGTCTAGCCGATGAGCTCGGCGTTTCCGGTATGACCGTGCGCCGCGATCTCGATCTCCTGGGAAAGCGGGGGTTGCTCGAGCGCACGCATGGCGGCGCGGTCGCCGCGGGTCCGCTGGCGGCGCCCACCTTCGATGAAGACGAGCCGCCGTTCGAACAGCGCATGCGTCGGCAGGCGGTGGAGAAGTCCTCGATTGCGGCAGCGGCGGCAAAGTTGGTCGCGTCGGGCGAATCCGTTGGCCTTGATGTCGGGACCTCCATTCTGGCGCTTGCAAGCGCCCTGGCGCCGCGCCGGGATCTGCGCGTGTTCACCAACAATCTGCGCGTCAGCATGTTGATGGCGGAAGGAAAGAGCACCGTCTACATTCTGGGGGGCCAGGTTCGCGTGCCGGAATATTCGGTGATCGGACCACAGGCAGTCGAGGGTTTGAAGAGCCATTTTCTCGATAAAGTGTTCATCGGTGTTTCCGGCGTGGATGCCAATGGCTTCTACGATTATTCTCCCGAGGATACCGAGGTGAAGCGCGCCTTCATCGCCAGCGCCGGCAGCGTCATTGTTCTCTGTGATTCATCGAAATTCGGGCGCCGGGCTTTGTCGCGCATCGTGCCGCTTGAGAAGGTAAGTGTTCTTGTCACGGATGCAGCCCCCCCGGCCGACCTCGCCGCCGCATTGAACCAGCATGGTGTCCGGATCATCGTGGCCGCGTGAAGCGTTGGGACCAATCGACATTCACAGTCTCCAGATCATTCCGCGGCGAGAAAGGCAAAGCTTGAGAAGCGAGTGGTTCTTCAGTCATGGCGTATTGCGAAGCGCCAGAAGTGCTGCATTCGATTTGAAGCACCGCTCTATCAGGTCGCGATGTCCGTGGACGAGCGCACGAACGGCATCGCCGCGATTACTCCACGTAATGGGCGGCGCCTAGGAGAATGTAGCCAGATTGGCGGCTGTCCCTCAGAATGACGACGTCAAGACCGTGGCCGAAATGGTCGGCCCTATCACTTTCCGCTGGCTGCTCGCCATGCCGACCGTTCATGCGCTCGGGTTAGGAGCTTCCTGACGCATGCCAAGATCGGCGTCGGTCAGGACGGTGAGGGATTTTGGGAAGACATGACGTCCCCAAGCTGCCATGGTCAGTTTTGTTTCGTCGCAAACGGAATTCGCCGATCTCACGTTTACACGGTTCAACTGCTTTCCCTTACGATAAGCTTGAAACCCAGATCTAAAGCCGTGACCTCCGGCGTTTCCCCACAGAGAAGGCTAAGAAGGCTTGAGGCGGCGTGCTGTCCGATGGTAGCGCGGGGCGTACGAACGGAGGTTAAGCGCGGAACCATCTGTCCGGCTCCCGGCAGATCATTAAATCCGACCACCGAAATCTGCTCGGGGATTGCCACTCCCTTGCGTAGGGCTTCAAAGGATGCCCCGAAGGCAAGATCGTCGTTGCAAAAGAAGATCCCGTCTGTGTTTGGATGCTCCGTCAAGAGCCGATTGAAGAGATCGCCGCCAAGTTCCACCGAGGACGGTTCCGGCGTCATGATTTCGAACGCCGGGGGAAGACCAGCCCGGGCGATTGCCTGCTGATAACCATCGCGACGCTGGAGAACGCGGGCATCAAGCTGGGCTCCGACAAAAGCCAGTTTTCGCCGTCCCCGCGACAGAAGATGCTCGGCAACCTTGGCGCCGGCCGCTTCTTGTGAAAAGCCGACACAGACGATGCCCTCCTCGTGCCGCAGTTCCATCATGTAGACGCAAGGCACCCCGGCATTTGCCAGAAGCCGTGCGGCGGTCTCGCTCCGATTGAAGCCGGTCAGCAGAATGCCGCATGGCTGGTGCGAGAGATAGTTGCGAATAAGTTCTTCTTCCTCATCCTGGCGGTAGTGGTAGTTGCCGATCAAGACCTCAAACCCACGCGGGCGCAGCACATCTTGAATGGCCTCCAGGGTCTCGATGAACAGATGGTTCGACAAGGCGGGAACAAGCACAAGGATCGAATGACTGCGCGCCGAAGCAAGCGTCCGCGCCGCCGGGTTGGGCACATATGCCAGTGCTTTGGCGGCGTCATGGACCCTGGTTGCGAGTTGCGGGTCGACCGTTGCGATTGAGCGTAGTGCCCGTGAGGCCGTAATCTGCGACACGCCCGCGCGGGCTGCGACCTGCGCAAGCGTCGGCCGGCCGGTGGCGCGCGACGGTCTGTCTTTCATGACGAATCTCCTCCGACTTGCCAAATCTTACAATGATTAATAAGGTAGCGCTATCTCAAAGTCGTTTTGGCGTCTTTGCGGGAGGAAACAGCGTCGATTCTCGCGTTTTGAATCGGCCAGGCTTCTGCCGGCGATTTGCTTCAAAAGGATGAGATAGCGCTATCTCGGAGGAGGATATTATGGGTAGGATGCCGGCCTTAGTGGTGATGGGCGTTTCAGGCTGCGGCAAAAGCAGCGTCGGCCAAGCGATTTCGGATGCCGTTAACGGCACGATGATCGAAGGCGACTCCTTTCATCCGGAAGAAAATATCAAAAAGATGAGCGCGGGCCATCCGCTCACCGATGAGGATCGGGCTGGCTGGCTGGCGCGCCTTGCGACAATCTTACAGGACGCCGTCAGGAACGGCGAGCGGCCCGTGCTTGCCTGCTCGGCGCTGAAGAAAAGCTACCGCGACATTTTGCGTGGCAAGACGCCCGACCTCGGCTTCGTGTTTCTGGAAATGACGAGACAGGTGGCTGGCGAGCGCGTTAGCCACCGACCGGGCCATTTCATGCCCGCCAGCCTCGTCGACAGCCAGTTTGCGACCCTCGAACCACCTCATGGCGAGGCGAACGTGTATCCCGTCGACGCAAACTTGCCCATCGTGGACATCGCGCGGGGCGCGGTCGCGTGGTGGCAGCGGACACCAGGTGCTGACGGCGGCAGGCCGATGCAGCCGGCAAAGGCCCAATCCGGCGCGCTCAAAGCATAAACCAGACAGGCGTCTGTCCAAATCGGAACTTTTCGCGGAGGAATTTCAATGCTCGGACTGACTCGAGAGACCTATCTTCTGGTTGATGCTGGTGCGACCATCATCGGCCTCATCCTTCTCATCACGCGCTTCAAGATTCACCCATTTATTGCGCTGACCATCGCCGCGGGTTTCTTGGGGCTCACCTCCGGCATGGCGACGGACCTGGTGATGAAGTCCTTTCAGGACGGTTTCGGCGGGGTCCTTGGCTTTGTCGGCATCGTGCTCGGCCTTGGCACAATGCTCGGCAAACTCATGGCGGAATCGGGCGGCGCGGACCAGATCGCCCAGACATTGATCCGCACCTTCGGCAAGGAACGGGTGCATTGGGCTATGATGCTCGCAGCCTTCCTCGTTGGGCTACCGCTCTTCTTCGAAATCGGCTTCGTACTTCTCGTGCCGCTGGTCTACATCGTCGCGCGCCGGTCGGGCGTGTCGCTCGTCAAGGTCGGAATTCCGCTTCTCGCCGGTCTCTCGGTCGTCCATGGTTTGGTGCCGCCTCACCCTGGCCCGCTGCTGGCCATTAGCGTTTTCGGGGCGGATATCGGCAAGACGATCTTCTACGGCCTCATCGTCGGCTTGCCGACGGCTGTGATCGCCGGGCCAATCTACGGCTCATTCATCGCCAAGAGAATTCCAGGCGAAGCGTCGCCGGAATTGATGGAGCAATTCGTGCGCGATGACGTGGACACAGCCAGAATGCCAAGCTTCACCGTGACGCTTATCACGATCCTAATGCCGGTGTTCCTGATGCTTCTCAAGGCGCTCGCCGACATCGCCCTTGCCGAGCACAACGCCGTACGCGTCTGGATGGACCTGATTGGCCACCCGATTGCAGCCCTGCTTGTGGCGCTCCTCGTCAGTTTTTACACCTTCGGTTCCAATTGCGGCTTCTCGCGCGACAAGATCATCAAATTGCTGAACGACAGCCTTGCACCGGTCGCTTCCATCGTGCTCATCGTCGGTGCTGGCGGCGGCTTCAAGCAGATGCTCGTTGCCAGTGGCGTCGGCGACGTCATTGGCCATTTGGCCGTTCAGGCATCCGTGTCGCCGATCCTGCTCGCCTGGCTGGTGGCGGCCGTCATCCGCGTCGCCACGGGCTCGGCAACGGTTGCGACAATCACCGGCGCGGGGATTGTCATGCCGGTCATATCCCTCGTCCCCGGCGTCAACCGCGAGTTGCTTGTACTGGCAACCGGCGCTGGATCGGTGATCTTCTCCCACGTCAACGATGCTGGTTTCTGGTTGGTAAAGCAGTACTTTAACATGACGGTTGCCGAGACATTCAAGACCTGGAGTATTA
This sequence comes from Rhizobium sp. 11_C7_N12_5, assembly GCF_051811145.1. Classification (NCBI taxonomy): domain Bacteria; kingdom Pseudomonadati; phylum Pseudomonadota; class Alphaproteobacteria; order Hyphomicrobiales; family Rhizobiaceae; genus Rhizobium; species Rhizobium sp. 11_C7_N12_5. The sequence goes on along the minus strand of NZ_JBPWPY010000003.1, from coordinate 1,024,882 downwards.
TGGAAACGATCATCTCCGTCGTCGGCCTCGGCTTCATCTTGCTGCTGTCACTTGTCGTTTAGGTCGGTATGACGGCGGCATCGTAAACTTAAGCGAGTTTGTAATTTGATGAGCGATGATGGGGCATGACAGATCGTGAGCCTGTCTACCGCCGTCATCGCTTTCCAGCCGAAATCATCGCCACGGGGTGTGGCTTTACTTCCGCTTCCCGCTGAGCCTGCGGATGGTCGAGGATCTGCCGGCGGCCCGGGGGATCATTGTTTCACATCGGACGGTCCGACTGTGGGCGGAGAAATTCGGGCGCACCTTCGCTAACGAGATCCCCAGCGCTCATCCGGGCGGCTCGGAGGAATGCGAACAAATGCCTGTCCATGCGGTCGCGCGGTCAGACGATACGCGAGACGCTGGTAGTCATGTAAGAAGCGAGCCGGATGATGAAGCATACGCGCCGATCTTACTCGGATCGGAATTGGCAGTCCGTATCGAGATCTAAAGCCAGTTCGTAGGCTGTGCTGCGGCCGCCGGCCTCGCCTTTGCGCAGGATGCCCTTAGCCAAGAGGTCTGCGATGTCACGTGAAGCCGTGTCCTGGGATGCATTCGTCAATTTTGCCCACTGGTCGATGTAAGCTTCCCGTCGAAATTCCCTTCCAGCAACCGATGGAGAACCTTGGCCATTCGGTCTTAGTCGTTGCTTTGACTGGAAAACTGGCTGACATAGGAGAGCGTCATATTGCTCCTTTTGCCTGTCAACCATCGAATTTACGAGCTAAAATATGATAATAATACTCTTGTTTTTAGCCTGACAAACGGGCTATATCGCGCCGACATTTTTCCGCCGCGGCTCGCTCGCCTATACTCGATCAGGATTTCCCGTGAAAATACTGAAATTACTTTTCGCTATTTCAAGCCTCTGCGCCGCTCTGAGCATCGCCACGACAGAAGTGTCCGCAGCCTCGACCAGCTATCCATTGACCATCGACAATTGCGGTGCCAAGGTCACCTTCCAGAAAGCGCCTGAGCGGGCAATTGGGCTTGGCCAGAACAGCGCCGAAATTCTTCTTCTGCTTGGCCTTCAGGACAAAATGGTCGGCACCGCCTTCTGGCCGAGCAAGATCCTGCCGCAGCTCGCCGAGGCCAATGCCAAAATCAAGCTCCTGACCTTGGAAATGCCGACCTTTGAGTCGATGCTCGCCGAAAATCCCGACTTCGTGGCGGTGGCCTTGCCGAGCCTGGTCGGACCGAACAGCAAGATCGCCAAGCGCGAGGATTTCGACAAGGTCGGTGTCGCCACCTATCTCTCGCCCAGCACCTGCCTCAGCACCAAGGACGTCAAGGACCAGTACGGCAGCCGTGGCGAGCTGTGGAACATGGATCTTCTCTACAAGGAGATCGCGGAACTCTCCGAGATTTTCGATGTCGCCGATCGCGGTCAGGCGTTGATCGCCGACTTCAAGGCGCGTGAGGCCAAGCTTCGCTCCAGCGTTTCCAAGGACGGCGTGAACCTGTCCTACGTCTTCTGGTTCTCCAGTCCCAGCCCGTCGGCCGATGCCTATGTCGGCGGCAAGAACAGCGCCTCCGGCTTCATTGCCGACCTGCTCGGCGGGCATAATGCGATAACAGCGGAAGCGGAATGGCCGACGATCGGCTGGGAAGGCATCATCGCCGCCAATCCTGATGTGATCGTCGTTGCCAGTCTTGACCGCAATCGTTGGGAACTCGACAAGCCGGAGGCCAAGATCAAGTTCCTGAACACCGACCCGGCTGTCAGCCAGACCCCGGCCGTCAAAAACAAGGCGATCGTCGTCATGGACGGCCAGGCGATGAACCCGACCGTCCGCACGATCTACGGCGCCGAGCAGGTGGCCGAGCAGTTGAAGGCTCTCGGTCTGCTGAAGTGACGAAAGTGGGCAGTGTCTTCCGGCAACTGGGAGCGGTCATAGCACTGCTGCTCGCCTCCCTCTGCCTGATCGCCGTCGGCGTCAGCGTCGGGATCGGTGACCTGCCGATCCCGCTTGCGACCACATTTTCGGCCGTCACCAACCGGCTCGGATGGACCGCGGTCGAGCTGAACCGCATCCACGAGACTGTTATCTGGGATTATCGATTGAGCCGCGCGCTCGTCGCCGCCTTCTGCGGCGCGGGCCTTGCGCTGTCGGGCGCGATCATGCAGTCGCTGCTGCGCAACCCGCTTGCCGAACCCTATGTGCTCGGCATCTCCGCCGGCGCCTCCACCGGCGCCGTCGCGATCGTCATCTTAGGCGTCGGCTCGGGCGCGGTATCGCTATCGGCCGGGGCCTTCGCCGGCGCCTTCGCAGCCTTCTTCTTCGTCGCGCTGCTGTCGAACGGCACGCGCGGCGGCGCCGACCGCACCATCCTTGCCGGTGTGGCCGCATCGCAGCTCTTCAATGCCTCGACCTCCTATATCGTCACGACATCGGCCAATGCACAGCAGGCCCGCGACGTCATGTTCTGGCTGCTCGGCAGTTTCGGCGGCGTACGCTGGCCGGAATTCGCACTGGTCTCGATCGTCGTCGGGTTCGGCCTCGCCGCCTGTCTGTTCTATGCCCGCGTGCTGGACGCCTTCGCGTTCGGCGACGAGGCCGCCTCCTCGCTCGGCGTCGATGTCGGCCGCGCCCGCCTGGTGCTCTTCGCTCTGACCGCCATGATGACGGCGACGATAGTCAGCATGGTGGGGTCGATCGGCTTCGTCGGCCTCGTCGTGCCGCATGTCGCCCGCTTTGCCGTCGGGCCGCTCCATATCCGTCTGCTGCCTGCCTGCGCCGTCGGGGGCGCGATCTTCATGGTGCTCGCCGACATCGCTGCGCGCGCCCTCATTCCGAACCAGATCCTGCCGATCGGCGTCGTCACTGCGCTGGTCGGCGTTCCCTTCTTCTCCATCATCCTCTACCGGTTCCAGCGCACGTCATGAGCATCAAGGCCGACAACCTCACCTGGAAAATTGGCAGGAAGACCATTTTGGACGGCGTTTCGTTCGAGGCGCAGCCCGGCCGGATGCTCGGCCTGCTCGGACCGAACGGCTCGGGCAAGACCTCGCTGCTGCGGCTTCTCGCCGGCCTGAAGCGGCCGCATGCCGGCCGCGTCACGCTCGACCGCAGCGATATCGGCACGATCAGCCGCCGCTCGATCGCCCGGCGCATTGCCTTCGTCGAGCAGCATGCCACGACGAATGCCAATCTGAAGGTCGTCGATGTCGTCAAGCTCGGAAGGTTTCCGCACCGGTCGATGTTCTCGGGCTGGACAAGGGCTGATGAAGAAGCGGTCGAAAGTGCGCTCGCGCGTGCCGGCATGGCGGAGAAACGCGACGAGCGCTGGCAGAATCTATCGGGCGGCGAGAAACAGCGCACCCATATCGCAAGGGCGCTCGCTCAGTCGCCGCAGGAACTGATCCTCGACGAGCCGACGAACCATCTCGACATCCAGCACCAGATCGGCCTGATGCGACTCGTCTCCGGCCTGCCAATCACCAGCATCGTCGCCCTGCACGATCTCAACCATGCCGCCATGTTCTGTGACACGCTGATCGTCATGCAGCAAGGCAGGATCGTGGCCTCTGGCATACCGGAAGAAGTTCTGACGGAAAGCCTCTTGAAGAACATCTTCTCGGTGGAGGCCCGGATCGAAATTTCACAGCATCACTCTCGGCCGCATATCCACTATCTACGGTGACCCCTCGCGGTGGCAAGGTCGCGGCCCTCGTGATGCTGTGGTCGCCGCTCCAGATGGGGGCGCAGGACACCAGTACGAACCGTCTGCCTGATTTATCCGCCATTATCTGGCGATTGCACTGGAAGGTAGCCCATAGGAACGAGGCGAGTGTGCAGATCGGGACCATCTGATTAACCAGGATCATAGAAAATTCCGTTATCGGCATCGTAGAGGATAAAGTGGTCTCCTTCGACATGGACTACCGCTACTCCCTGAACATCGGCCCAGTTCTTTGTCTCTCGTAACCCGCCAGTATGCCAGCCCAACTCGGTTGGACGCCGCGCAGCTCGTTCCACGTTGTGTAATGATTGGTCCGAACGCCCCAATCGATCATGCAGGCAGAATGGCGTCGAGCGCATCGAGTTCTTCGGCACGCTTTGAAACGGTGTTTCCAGAGGGCGACAGGTCAGTGCTCATGCTCGAGCGGCCCAACGATGGTGATCCCTTCACCGCGGGCGGCGGTCGCCATTTTCCGGTCGCCGGTCGCCAAAGGTAAACCTTGCGTTCTGGCTAGCGCGACATAACTCGCATCGTATGCGGTCAGCGAGTAACGGGTCGCCAGTTCCAGGACGAGGCCGTCCCCTCCCGATCCCGCATCGTCCAGCGGCAGCCCTCGCAGCTGTGTCATCAGCAGCAGCGGTTCGCCCTGCTTGAGCCGACCACGTCGCTCGGCCACCAGAAACAGGTTGCGTGTCTCGAACCAGAACAATGCAGGCACGAGACCCACTGTCGAACGCATCTCCGATATCAGTCGATCGGCGGCGTCGTGTTGCTCATCGGGAAGAAACCAGGCGGCGGCGATGGAGGCATCGAGAACGAAGGCCATCAGTAGCGCCTTCCTTCATCACGCCATTCGCGGATTTCGTCCTGTGTGGTGACTTGCCGGCCAGCGCGCTGGGCCTTGATCTCGGCGATCAGCGCGTCGACGTCGTTGTCGCGACGGATACGCGAAAGCCTGGCGACAGGCGTGTTCCCGCGCGAGATGATCACCTCTTCGCCGGCTTCGACTTTCGCCAGCAGCTCCGACAGATGGGTTTTGGCTTCGGCGACCTTGACGGTAACGGTCATGATGAATGCCCCAAAGTTTGTGTTTCTCGTCGAGCAGGCGGTGATTTGCACCACTCTCAACATTCTGCCCGATCGTATGGCCGTTTCCGTAAGTTGGTCAAGGACTAACCATATCACCATCGATACCCTGTACTTATCGATGGTTAGAGGTGCGGCCAAATGCTGTACCGACAACGGAAGCTAGAGACGGAATCAATTCATCTTGGCCCAAGAACATCATTAATTCATATGGTTAACAAATTGAAAAAACGAAATGCTGGCGAGTGAACGGGGTAAGTGGAGCAGAATGAGTGGCGCTCTGCAGTTGATTGGGAATGGGGCCAACAGGGCCAACGGTACGCAGCGGCGTAGGTCGCACGACAAGCGTTTTCCACAACAACAATTATCGTCATGCTTTATCAGGATTCAGCTCGGGAAAAAGTTTCTCAAGCGGGACAATGATACCCATCATGGCCTGCCCCATGATTTCAGCGAGAGCCCCCCTTAGCTCCCTCGAAAGCTCGATGTTCTCAATCGATGTGACTTCTTCAGCGAGCTTATTGAGGATGGGATCCAGTGAAACCACGAGGTCTATAATTCGCTTCGCGTGGGCTTTGTCTATGATCATTTTGCATTTCCCATGTCCAGGTCATCACGTGCAGCGTATTGTACTTCGTCTCCAACAAAATAGAGGCTGATTGCGGATATCAGTTTGATCTGCGGTCGTTTGCCACCCAATCTGCCCCACTTACAACGTTCAGGCTACGTGGGGCACATTCGGTGTCGATTTCAGTTACCGACTGCAATTGTAGCACTTAGCTGAAAATCGGATACGTCGCGGCGTGCCAAAGTTGGCCGCGATGCCGCCGACAAATTCAGGCGTAGTGCGCCGCTTGGTGTTCGGAGGCGATCCTAAAACGTTTCTTTATCCTGTCGACGGGTGTTCCATCCAAAAGTGGAATCTGGACCAGCCTGTCGTAGGTCTCAAAACCCATCTTCGCGTAATAGGCAAGTCCGCTGACATTATCAGCTCGAATGGTCGCATTGATAAATTTGAGCCCAAGCTCTTCTGCAGCTACTCGAGTCACAGGAAAGAGGGCACTCCCGACGCCACGTATCTTTGAATTCATACGGGCAAACGTCGCGATGTCGGCGAACCCTTTCGGTGGATTGCCGTATAAACTCAGGGACTGAAAGCCGATAAGCGATCGATCGTACTCTGCAACATAACAAGCAATGGGAAACTCACCATCGATGAACCAATCGGCGAATTCGGCGGCCGACAGTGGAGTCTCGATTGCAGTTGTTCCGCCGGCTTGGATGATCTCGTTCAGGAGACCAGAAAGCTCCTCCGCGTCGGCGGAGACGGCCTTGCGAATATGCATGTTGTAGCGACCTCGTTCTAGACTAACAGCGTACCTGGCTGAATTGGCGCACAAGTTGCCATTTCGTCCGCTGCGCCTTCAATACGGAAGAAGATCGGCAACCCTCGGAGATCATCGATCACATTGCTTTCTAAGCTTCCCCTGAAATCCTTAGCTGAAAGCCGGACCCACGACGACCTCTAAACCCAACCGACCCATGACATTTTGACGTTTGCAATCCGGAAGTGAAACCGACAGTTTTGGTCGATTTCAGCCCCAGATTTCATTGCAGCGCTTAGCTGAATATTACATCGGTTGCTGCCTACAAAAGCTGGCCTGCAAGGCCAGCGACATCGATATACCAAATCGCCGCCGGAGACGCCCAGGGCAGACAGGGGCTGGTGCATCGGCAATCCTTGGTCGATAATTTGATTCGATAGCCGGCGACATCTCAGTGCTTCCGAAGACATCTTCCACACCATTCAATACGATCTCGATGCTAGTATGCCGGCGGGTAGAAAGTGCAGTTCTAAAAGGGTTTCCTTATCATGACGGGTATCATTGTCGCCGACAGGACATCGAAAACCTTTCGTCAGCGCCGCCGTTATCCGGGCCTGATCGGTTCGTTCAAGGGATTGGTCTCTCCCGAATATACCGAGGTCAAGGCTGTCGATGAGATCTCGTTTACGATCGGAGCCGGTGAGGCCGTGGGTTATCTCGGGCCGAACGGCGCCGGGAAATCGACGATGATCAAGATGATGACCGGTATTTTGGTGCCCTCCAGTGGCGGAGTTTCTGTCCTCGGACGCGTGCCTCACAAGGAGCGGATGGCCAACGCCCGGGAAATCGGCGTTGTGTTCGGTCAGCGCAGCCAGCTTTGGTGGGATCTGCCGGTGCGGGATAGTTTCGAACTCAGCCGCCATATCTACGATATTGCGCAAAGCCGTTTTGACGAGAACCTGGGCATGCTTTGCGACATGCTGGGCATATCGCCGTTTCTCGAGAGGCCGGTCCGCCAGCTCAGCCTTGGCCAAAGGATGCGCGCCGAAATAGCGATGGCGCTATTGCACGATCCGAAGATCCTGTTTCTCGACGAGCCCACCATCGGCCTGGATGTCATGGCCAAGGATGTGGTGCGCAAGTTCCTATCGCAGATCAACAAGGAACGCGGCGTCACCATCATCCTCACCACCCACGACCTGCAGGACATCGAGCAGATCTGCCCACGGCTGATTATGGTGGACGACGGCAAGCTTCTGTTTGACGGCGAGCTGACCAAATTGCGCACGGCCTTCGGCGCGCGACGGCGATTGACGTTGGAATTCAAATCTGACCCGGGCGATGTTGTGTTGAGTTGTGCAACGCCGGTCGGCGGCGAGGGCATGACGCGGCACTTCCTGCTCGACGATGACAAGACATCGCTGGTCGAAGTGCTCACGGAATTGGGCAACGGCTACGACCTGCACGATGTTTCTCTCGACGCGCCCGATATCGAAGAGGTGATCCGTACCTATTACCAAAATCGTCTGGCGGTGGAGGCAGCGTGAGCAGACTGTATCTCGCTTTCACCGCAACCGCGTTTCAGACACGCTTGGCTTATCGCGGAGAAGTCTGGGCAAGCCTATTCGGCAGACTTGTCGAAGTGCTGGCAAGGATTGCAATCTGGACGGCGGTATTCGCGGGCAAGCCGAGCGTTGATGGTATCAGTCTTTCCGACATGATCACCTACTCGCTGATCGCTGGCACGGTGCTCGGCGCGTGGGAGCCAGGCTATCTGATCAACGAGGTCGGCAAGGCGGTCAAGACCGGCGATGTTGCCATTCACCTGCTGAAACCCTTTCACTATCCGCTTTATCTCTTTGCCGTTCAGCTCGGCAATCTCGGCTTTTCGCTGATTGCGTTGGTTTTGCCAGTCATCGCGGTCATTGGCATGATTTACGGCATCCAGCCGCCAGCGAGTGTTGCTCATGCCATGTTGTTTTTAGCATTCTGGCTTTTGTCGTTCTCCGTTTTCTTTCTGCTGGCGACGACCATCGGCCTGTTGTCGTTCTGGATCATGGATGCGAGCTCGCTCGAGTGGTTTCTACAGGGCATCATGTCTTTCCTGTCAGGCAGCATCGTGCCACTCTGGTTCTTTCCATCGGCACTGGCGTCCATTGCGCGGTTTCTTCCCTTTGCCTGGATTTCCTATTACCCGGCGGCCGTCTATCTCGGAAAACTCGATCTTTTTGATGCGGGACTGATGCTGGTGGTCGGCATGGGGTGGGCTCTGGTGCTGGCTGGTGCCGTGGGCTTGTTGTGGTCGCGAGCTCGGCATCGCATTGTCGTGCAAGGGGGGTGAGCATGGGCCATTCGCTGTCTACTCTATGGTTCATTGCCGGGCTGCACATCCGAACGCGCCTGGAGTATCGCGCTTCGCTGCTCCTTGGATGGATCTCCCAGGCATTCGGCTACGCCAGCGCCTATGCGGCGATCTGGCTGATCCTTGCTCGGTTTGAAGTCTTGGGTGGATGGCGCTGGCCAGAAATGGCGCTGCTGCTCGGCTTCCATATTCTTTCCTATTCCCTAGGCGCTTCGCTGAGCTTTGTTCAGATGCGTGACATGGAGGGTCTGGTGCAGCGCGGCGAGTTCGACGCTTTGCTCGTCAAGCCGATTAGCCCATGGGCCTATCTGGTGTTCTCCGGCCTTAACATCGGCTATGGCGGCCATATTCTTCTCGGTTTGGGCATGAGCGTTTGGGCTTTGACGCAGGTGCATCCGGCATGGACGGCCTGGACTATCCCATTTGCGCTTGCGGCATTGATAGGCGCGGCGATGCTCGTTTGCTCGGTCATGACGATGATCGGCGCCACGGCGCTGATCTGGGGGCGGTCAAATTACCTTTATTCGATCTTCTTCGGTTTCTGGCAGTTGGCACGCTACCCGCTCAATATCTTTTCGGGCGCCATCCAGGTCATAATGCTGACAGTGATGCCCCTGGCATTCATAAGTTACGTGCCGGTTGCTTCGATTTTGGGGAAGGATATTCCGATACTCGGAGAATGGGGACCGGCGTTGACGCTGATTGCTGGACCATTGTCTGCGGGCGTGGCGATGCTGCACTGGCGATATTGCGTCGGTCATTACCAGAGCGGCGGTGGGTAAGGCATAGCGGGTCGCAGTTATATGATTAGGTTGCTACCTGATTTGTCGCAAAAGCGCTGTGAGACGTGATTCAGCGGCGACCCGATCCACCGCGGTGCAGACCGACCCTGATCCCTTGGGAGAGCCTATCCAGCCAGCTTGCTTTCGCTATACACCGCACAATCAGCCACTTCTCCTCAGCGATCGTTCAAGGCCTGCAATCGCTTTTGCAGTTTTAAGCTGCCAGTGTGAAATCCTTACCTGAAACTGGCGCCAAAAATATCCGCTAAAACTAAGCGGCGCATGATATTTTGACGTTTGAAATTGGTAACTGAAAGCGACACTGCTGGTGCTCTCCTACGATAAATGATCACAATGATTTGGACGGGCTTAACACGGGGATGAAGACCGCTGATGGATCAGTTCGATATTGAGAAGCGCGAGGAGGGCGGTTCAAAAGCATGACGGTACGTCGCCCCTCTTCCATAAAAATCGAACGCGCCAAATGGATTGCATCGCGCATAAATCAGTCTGTTCCGGAAAGTGCGTTGGGCGACGACAAAGAGTTGTCGGCCTGGGTCAAGATCCACGATCCTGCTTCGGATAACCAGATCAAGCAAATAAAGCGCTGGATCGCGTCTGGCAAGATCGAAGAGCCACCGCGTTACCCGCATGCCATGACCGCGGCGGAGGCCAGGCGTATTATCGCGGCGAATAGGCCGGCGAGAACACGTGGCGATCATCGTCAAGCACGGCAAAAGCTTCCTTGGCTTGCGCGCAAATTGCTTTGGCTTTGGCTATTGGTCGGTGTCGTGGTGCCAATGGTCGTGGGTTTGTTCATTCCATTATTTCTGCCGTCGACGGAGTGGGCGACGCTGATGAGCATACCGAGCGTTGCGATCGGCCTGGTGTCGGCCGCAGTCTATGTTTTGGTCCTGCGCACCTACCGGGAGCTGCGCGATGACTACACCATTATCATTGGCGGCGCGGCATTGCTTGCCTTTGCCGCCGGAAGGAATATCGCCATTCTTATCGCTCCAATGATCTTTCCGCTGTTCACCGGCGCGCACGTCGAGCTGCCTTATGCAGTGGTTCAAATCGACGGGTTTGAGAGCAAAGGTTGCCGCCGACCGATCAAGCTTGAGGGATTGCCCTTGATGTTCAGAGAATTGTGTGGCTTCCCGGATAGCTTTAGACAGAGCCTTGCACCTGGCATGCGATTGTCCGTTGCAGGCTACGGCACTCGCTATGGTCTCTATGTAGAGAGTGCCCGTCCTGCAGATCCCTTTTCGACAGACGGTCCAATGCCGCTGCGCGGAGCTCCGGATTAGATCAATCCTTCTAGGGGCAACCGTCCTAGATCAAGCTCGAGGCGGTTATAAGGTCTCGGATACGGTTTTCACCTCCCGACACCCCAAGGGATCAGCGAAGATTTTCTTCAATCGTCTTGTAGCAGGTATCGTTATTTCCGATATCGGCCTTCGTGAGCGGCTTCCATTCATCTCGATCAAAATCGAAATACTCAAGGAAGCAGCGACCGGCGTCGTAGCTGAACCATTGAGCTGCAAGCAGGCGGCTTTCGAGACTATAATCCAGCGCGAGATACATGTTGGCCTCGCCGCCGCGTGGGAAACCCGCTGGCCGGCCGGTCTTGTTGTCGGCGACGATCGCGAAGGAACATCCCGTTCCGCAGCCGATCTGAATGAGGGTGTAGTGCCCAGCAAAATTGGGGCCCTGGTGCATGCCATCGCGGATGCGAGTCCTGAAGGAGTTGAACTGCCGGTCTCGACCCTTGAAGTCCGGCAGCATCGTCTTTCCGGCAAATCGACTTGAGATCGGAAAGTCAGCCGGGTTTTTCCGCACCACACTCGATACGGCCGATGGATTGGCGCCCGCAGCCGCTTGCTGACTTGATGAGACGTCACACGCATGCCAATCCATTTGATAGCCGTACTCGCCCGCGCGACCGAAGCACCAGCCGACGCTCTGAAGCTTCGCCGCAATGCGCTCGCGCCTGTCGCAGGTTGCCAGAGCGTCCGGCGAATCTCCGCTACCGCCGCGGCATGCGCCGTTTTGCTCCTGCCACTGCGATATCAGGCGGACCGGCGCGGAGGCTCCCTTGTCCGTCTCGCTGACCTTCCCGCTCTCCGATACGATCGTACCGGTCTTCTGGTCCCAGCCAAATGAGAACTCCGCAGTCCCCGATGATATGCGATCGCCAGTACGCTTTGCGTACCAATCGACACTTCCTTCGATCCTACACGTAATCGAACAGTCGACCCGCAGGGATTGCGGTCTTTCGCTGTAGGCCCGGATGGGCCATCGTGTCGCAAAGTCGCGCTTTGCAGTGACTACCTCAGCTTTGGGTGTCGCTTTCCCGTAGAAGTCCACGGTATCGCCATACGCTTTTTCCATGAACGAGACCGCTCCGGCGTTTCCTTGAGACCAGGCGTCATAGTAGGCAGATATAAATGCCCTAGCCTTCTGCTCGTTTGTCTGTGCTGCAGGTTCCTGCATTGCGGAAGAGGGAACCGCTGGCACAGCCGCTCCTGCTGCGGCAAGCCGGCCAGCCATATCGTTGAGGTTGCCGAACGTTACCCCAAAGCTCTGCATCTCGCTGGCTGTGAGATACCGCATATCGTCGCTGGGTACGGAGAGGCTGAGCTGAAGTAGCTTGGGGTCGACGCCCATCTCCGTAAAATATGACATGATCTGTGCGGTCATCGTCTGTACCGCAGCCACGGCGGTCGGACCATCGAGCCCGGTCCCCGGCGCAAATGAAGACTGATGGACACCGATAGCGCCCGGCTCCGCTTGGCGGATCACCCCGCCGACGAACGCCAGCGTGCAGGCGGACGCGCATTGGCTGGCACGTAGCTGAAAGGTCGCTAGCCCGAGCGACCGGATCATCCTCCCGTAGGCCATGGCCGCAAGGATGTTGCCTCCGTTGCTGTCAAAGGTGACTGCCTTGGCGCCGCTTGCCGCGACTTCACGCGAGAGCTGTTGAGGATCGTCAGACTGGCTGAATTCACCTTTTAGCAGAAGGACCGGCGTGGCGTTCTCGATCGGTATGCGCTGTATCGTCATATCTGCACGCGCCGCGCCGAACAACGTTGCGGATGCAAAAATGGCCAGAACGGATTGACGCAGGAACATCGGTACTAACCCCACAAACAGCAAGATGCACGTTATCGTGTCAACTGTAACGCGCAATACTGAAAGCGGCATTTCGCTCTGGAGACAGTGAGTTTGGCTCAACATCAAGCTGGGGCGCCTGCATTGCTTCATCTCAGGCAACGGTTTAGCAACGAGCAGTTACGGGCTTGTCGCCGACATCGACTTCGAAATTTGACAGGGGCAGATTCAAGGGTAGCGCCGAACTGCTAGGACGTCGCGGTCCTTGGCGCTCTCCGTTGATCAGATAGGCCCCGGACGCAATCATGACCTGATACGTTATCGGCCGTATGATGTTTGCGTGCTCCGAAACGCGGCATGGCGAGATTGCTGGGATCGGGTTGAACGTGCCTAGTCGGGCGGTGTCGCGCAGACCGGCGCGCGTGCCTTCACTGGCCCGACGAACCTCGAAGACGAAGCCGCAAAAGTTCACCAGGAATTCTGGCCGAAGCATCTGGGCAGTTTAGGCTGAGGGTTCATTGATTTGAGCCAGAAGATGACGGTTGCGATGCACAAGCCGGTCCCGCGCTCGCCGGTTCGCCTATTTCTCGCGCAGATAGCCCGTTTTGGCGTAATTCCGCCAACCACGAACCCAATCCGTGTCACCGCAGCTTGGCTTGTACAGACTACGCCCACTAAGCAGCGGCTGCTTGAGAACGCCAAGTTTATTGGAGGAAACGAGGTCGTCGAGCGTCTCATCGACTTTCTTACGCTCCTTGACGGAAAGCACGTGACACTTGTCGTCGATTTCTGCGGTATGGAAGGCCAGGTTGAATATCAACCCATATCGCGCCGTGTCGCTGGCGGCGTTTGCGCTTCGGCCGCCAAGGAACTGGCCTGGAGTAGAAAGAAGCGTGATCGCCATGAACACGATGCTTAGTCTTTTGAGGTGCTGCATTATTCTCTCCGTTAAAGATGCAATGTGTCGTGCCGTCGGTAGCAAGGCCGTCCGTGGGGCGTGGCTCACGCAAGCTTCCACGCTTTGCTAGGAATCCATGCGAGAAAATCGCGTGGGAGGCACTTGGAGGTTCGCGCGGCCTTGCGAAACCAGGATGTGAATCAACGCGCCCGTGAACATAAACAGGAGCAACCAAAGCACCGTCGTGAGGGTGACGAATTGTGTCCCGATGCGGAGGTAGAGAGAGTATTGGATGGTCATGATTGCGCTCTGCGGACTGATCAACCTCAATCCACCAATCCATCCAAGTGTCACGAATAGCGGGATGGACATGACGGCACTGATGATCCCAGACAACGCCGCACTCGCCTGAGCTATCTTCCAGCTCCTTGGCGGTGGTTCACTTCCGTTCTCGTCAGAGCCTTTCCACAGCGAGAGGAACGTTACAAAGACGAAGAACAAAATTAGCGTTATCGGCCATCGGAAGGATAGGATTCCGAGGGAAAAGCCCACGCCCCAAAAATTCAAGCCTGCCATCAGAGCGTCGCGGGCGGCAAGCAGCCAGAAAAGCGACGCAACAACCCACCAAGAACTCAATCCGGCGCGTCTGCAGCGAGCAAATATGGCCACGAGCATTGCGGTGCCGAATATTAGAACACCGAGCATCCGACCATACAATCCGAAGACGAGCCCAACTGCTCCACAGGTATCCGGAGCGCAGTGGATCGCGTGTGCGAGAGCAAACAGCAGAAATGGGAAGCCAAGAATAAATGCGATCATCGCCACCGTGAGTACGCTAATGTACGTGGCAAACTGTCTGCGCGGCATGGGGGCGCTCTCCTATTTTACGCAAACATAACGCGAGTGAATTAAGTTATCGAAAAAGAGAAAGCTTCACATTTAGGGGCCTGATTGGAATAGCGTTCACCACAACGGGTTACCGGCATGCACGCGAAGGACCTGAAATTCCCGACGAGCGGCTTCTTTCGACGGGTATGTTGAGTTTCAGCTAGAGTTGCGCCACTTTTTCATTTCGCGTTGTACCACCTAGTTGCATTTATGGTGTTGATCGAAAACATTTTCTCGCAGTGTGGGCGGATCCGTCTGAAACGAAAAAGTGGGTCAAGTTCGTGCGATAATCGACACCGGCCGGTTTTATCGGACCTGAAAACGTTTATTTCGCCGGCGGGAACGAGTAGGGCATATTAACTCGGCCAGCGGATATCTAAGAGATCCGATCGCGAGAGCGAGAAGGGAATCTAGTATTTCAATGAGGGACTATAGCCGTATGCACCCCGAACGCATTGTCATAACTTCGGACCTGCTACGCGTCACAGGTGAAAAAACATCACGGACGGGGTTCGCGACGAACACACATTTCTTCGCTGCGATGCTGACGCCACAGATATCGGCGGCAACCCGCTTGCCGGTTACCATATTGGAATGGGACGACACATCACCATTCGACGGCAACGCCGTCTATGATGCCTTCGGTCTGGGCGCGAACGCTGCGAATTGGGCAAAAATCTTCGCAGCCGATGCGACCGACGCGATTTGTGCCTTGTTCCTGCCCCACGTCGAAAATTCATTGGTGGTAGGTTTCGAGATATCCCCGTTGCTGCAGAAAATTCTCACCCGCCTGAACATACCCTTTGTCGATGTACGATGGCATCCATTGCGGTTTCTCGACGATATATTCTTTGGATTTTCATCGAACCGCAGCGAAATATTGGCCGCAATCGCATCATATGCCCTATCCGACCAAGAGGTCGATTTCCATGTCGGACTCCACAAGGCAGCTGCGATCCGGCGTAGCGCTTTCAACAAAAAGGGGCCATCCCTTGAGACGCTGATTGTCGGTCAGACCCCATTCGACGCGTCATTGATCCATGACGGACGGATCGCCACCCTGCTTGATCATGAAGACAGAATAGCGGAACTCGTCAAGATCGGTTCCACCGCCTTTCGTCCTCACCCCTTCTCGCCTCATCCAAGTCCGTCGCTGGCCGCGTTCCTCAAGCATCACGGCATCCCTCATGTCGACAGCGATATCGATATGTATGAGCTTTTATGCGACGAGTCCCTGCAGCGCGTTGTCGGGCTGAGTTCCGGAACCCTTGATGAAGCGGCGTTCTTTGGACTGCCTGTAACCCGCTTCATCCCGGAACGATTCCGCTACCTTCCGCACGTTGCAGGCGCCTTTCAGACGGATAACGAGTCTTTGGTTTATACTGGGGTCTATCACGCGTTTCTCAGCGTCGATTTCTGGGCCGATATGTTCCGATCGACGCTGGAGCGTACCTGGCCAAACGGCAATCCAATTCCCTTCAAGCCGGATCGTTTGCGACATGTGAACGGGTCTTACTGGGGCCTTCGCAATACTGGCGGAACCAACCTTGTCATGCCCTACAATACGCCAGAATGAGCGCGGCTGGCTGAGATCTCTCAAAAATCGCCATGCGCGCGCCACAAGTGGTCGACTTTTACGCCGCTGCCTGGCTTGATTTTGCTCCGCCGTTGACAAATGTCTCGATCAACGTTGAGAGGGATTTTCTAAACGTTCCGTAGGTTCGCCGGGAGCAGCCGATACTCTTTGATCAAGATCACGCCACTACCGTTGAAGAAGAGAGCCTGATTCAGCCAATATTGATCAGGCGCCTTCTGCGATAGCACCCCCTTTGACAGCAATTCCTTGAGACCAAACTGAAATTGCGTTTCGTTCATCTCGGTTTTTTTGCCGTTCAATTTATCGTCAGAGTAGAAGAGCGTGAGACTATCGCAATTGCCATCGGATATTTTGGCTTGTTGGTATTCGACCAGTGCGACTTTAAACACTTCATATCCAGTGTCGCCAAGATCGAACGCAGCACGAACGCCGTCCGTTAGCGCTTCCACAAAGTGTTCTTCGTCGACGCCTTCAATGACATGAATTACGCCCGCCCCCACTTCACCAGCATTACTGTCCATCAGCTCGCGCGGGGTAGTACGGGTCTTCACCGTCTTCTGCTGGATCTGAACTTCCTTTGCTCCAGAAGTGAAGGGGTTGCCTGTAGGGGGTGACGCCGGCGGCCGCAATTGGTTATCAGCAGACATGGCCTATCCTTTGAAAAAATGACCAAACTTAGCTTCCATGAGAAGCTTAATATACGCTGCGGGGATAAATGTAAGCCGATTTCGGTTGTGCCGGATGCGATAGGCGCGATTTTGGGGCAGGTGATATTCTTTTGCACAAGGCGGAATAGGCGTGGCATCAGACAGACGAAACAATGATAAATTCCGTGGCTTTTTCAGGCTGTTGATTATGGGATGGCCTCTTCACGCAAATCGCGCACATTTCCGAAACGGATTGCATTTTCCGGAGTCATGGGCAGCCGGTATATCAGTCTGAAAGATGTGGATCCTGGCCTTGTCAGTGCGTACCATGCGGTGTGCCCCGGACGACCTATCGTCCAGAGGACGAAAATTCTGCTCGCAGAAACTCGGAGTTGAGTTAAACCGTACAGCTTCGATAAATGGATCTATAGGCATGCTGAAAAGGACGATACTTTTTTTCATATGGGTGATGATCAACGCTTGTTTGATCGCGGACGTGACGCATGCGGCTATTCGCCTACCGAATGGATGCAAGCCGGATGTCTTCCTGACGATTACTGGCAAAATTGATAGGATAACGAACAGCGCAGACAGTAGCTATGAGATGTCCGAACACGAATTTCTTGCGCTGCCGACATCGACAGTGACGACATCAACACCATGGACTCCGAAAAGCGACTTCGTTGGGCCCTTGCTTACTAAAATACTTCAAGAAGTAGCGGCGAAAGGAAGTAAACTGCGTCTCGTTGCGCTTGATGATTTTAGCGTGGAGGTGGATGGTGACTTTCTCGGCAAGTATGGAACTATATTAGCTAGCAGCAAAGACGGGGTTCGCTTAACCGTCAGAGATTTCGGACCGATTTTCGTTATGTATCCGCGCGATAGCTTCGGGAAGGAACTGGACACGCCGTTTGGTGCCTCCCACATGGTTTGGCAATTATGCGGGATCGAAGTGGAATGAGATTATTCTATCTGACGTGGTTTAGCATTCCCGCAGCAATTATGGTCGCATGTGTAGGTGTGGCGACATATAATTGGAGTGTAATAAGAGAGGGATATATTGCTTGGGGTTCCGCCGATATCAAGAACCCATCATATTTATACTGGCCGACCGCACAGGCGCAAAGGGAGCTTGAACCCGTCAGGCTGGATTTGAGGACGATTGCTGATGGATCTGCTGTTGAACCGGATGCACTTTCATTCCACATCGATGTCCTTATTTCTGGTATCAATATTATAACGCGGCCCTCGGATCTGACTGATCGTTTTAGGCGGCTTCCAGGGTTCTTGAGCGATGTGCCAATCCTGTCAGAATTCGCAACAAACGTTCTGCCTGCGATTAAACCCAATCTATCGCCGGTAGAGGCTCAGGCGTTGTTGCGCAAATTGGAAGATATATCCTCTACTTTAGGCAGGATATCCAAAGCGGCCTGGGATCAGGATACTGAATTGAAGGAAAAGTCCTTCGAGACCATCCAGGCAGGACACGCAATCGTTCTCGTGATTGCGGGATTGTTGGTTTGCGCCATTCTGTCCTTTGTTATCATTTCGATATTTTACTGGTGGGCGATCATGGCGAAGACGCGCGCCTTGGCGGCTGCGGAAGCGGCGGTCGCAGACAAGGTCAGCTTCCTCGCAATGGTCAGCCACGAACTCAGAACCCCGCTTCAGGTCATCGTCTCGGCATTGGATGTGCTGGAACGACCTCAAGACGTAAAAACCCGGAACGAGTTGACCGCGCGCATCCGCCGGGCGGCCAACAGCCTGGCGGTCCAGCTTCGCGACATGCTGACGCTGGCTCGTGCTCAAACCGGATATATCGAGCTGCAACCGGGCGTGTTCGAGGCCGGTGAGCTCGTTCGGGAGGTGGTGGAAAATTATCAAGCTGCGGCAAAGGCCAAGCATCTGGAGCTGCGGCAAACAGGCCCAGATGAGGCCGTTTTCGTGGTTGCGGATAGCGAGCGCATTGCGCAGTTGTTGCATAACCTCGTTTCAAATGCGGTCAAATATACGCCGAGCGGCTATGTTCAGGTCGATCTCGCAGCATTTGATGAGACGGCGGGCGAATTGGCGCTGCGTGTGATGGATACCGGCCCTGGATTGCCGCCACGGGTCATCGAGAACAGCGCCGGAAAGGGGCTCTCCAGCCTTGGCAGCGGGCGAGGCATTGGCTTGTCGGTTGTCCAGACTTTGTTGCGGCAGCTTGGTGCGCGCATGGCAATCAGCAGCCCGTCAGAAGGCGGTAGCATATTCGAGCTTGCAATACCTGCGGTCCCGGCGGCGGAAAGTTCATACGAGACGTCCGATGCTCACAAGCGGGTACTCGTCGTTGACGATCATCCTGACCTTTTGAAAGGCTTTTCGAGCGTGCTTGAAGAGCTCGGGTTTGTGGCCGACATGGCTCCTTCCGGCATGACGGCACTGAACTTTCTGGCCGCAAACATCTATTCGGTCATCTTCATCGATCTCGACATGCCGATCATGACCGGATCGGCGCTTGCGGCGCAGATCCGCAAGACGGATTTGCGCCATAAGACCAAGCTTATCGCAATGTCAGCGGCACATCATGGCGCCAGGCAAGATCTGTCTCTCTTTGATGCGGTCTTGAACAAACCGATACGCCGGCAGCAATTGCTGACGATCATGCAGTTTTGAAGCTCGAATTCAAGGCGGCGAGGAGGATCGGCATGCTTGCCGGTTTGGTGAAGAATTTCAAATTGTGTTGCGCGAGTGCCGCAGCAATGTTCTCTTCGTTGGCATTGCCCGTCCCGATCTGTCCCGTTAGGATAATGATCGGACAATGGCCGTTGCGCGCACGAATGTTCTCGACCAGTTCCAGCGCGGTCTGGCGTCTGGCGTCTCGTTCGATGATCCAATCAAGAACATAGGCATCGAAGTCGGACTGGTTGAACAGGGTTTGAGGGTCGCTAAAGGCGACTGCGTCCAAGCCCGCCGTCTCCATATATTTTACAATCGTCTGCGCGGTATCGGCGTGATCGTCGAGAATGGCAACCCGGCGACGAGACGCTATCGGTTCGATCAGCAAACGGGTGACAGCGTGTGCTGGTATGATCGATCTGGCTTCGGCCGGCATGGCTCGCCATGCGCCATCGATCTCAGCGGCAATGAGCGTTCCCGGCGGCACCTGCCCGACGATATTTCCCAACCGAATCCGGCAGGAGATGACGTGGTTGTTGATGACAATGGACGCATCGAGCAACCCATCCGCCTTATCGAACGCAACAAGCTCTTCCAAGGTCTCGTTGAAATGTTCGGCGACGTGTTTCAGTTCTTCAAGCGACCACGACGCATTTGTCGTCAGCCTGCGGTTTCCCGCGGAATACGAAAGTCCAAGGATTTCGGAAACTGTTACGGCAAAGCGGTATTTTGGAATTCCGTGTCGAGTTAGGAGTGCAGCAATGCACTGGGCGGCAAGCCCGATTTCCTCATCCGTGTAATCCGAGCGACTTTCGATCGCATTGTGACTATCTTCGCTCATTTTGCTCGTAGGGTTGAAATTCCAAATCAACAAAGTACCAGATGCGCGTATACGGAACTAACACATGTGTGATCGGGTCATACTGTAAACTTGAGCTTCGGTCCACTTTTCCATTCGTACCAGAATTGCAATTTAAACGAAGGTTGTCCTCTAGAAAGAGATGGGCTGCGGCATGCCTTCCCATGCGCTCCGGCCGATGGCCGTCGGCCACAAGAACAGGCCGTCCGTCGAAAAGCACAAAGGCGACGAGCGTACCACCGCGACCCTCCCACTCATACAGAGAGTAATGGTCAAAAGTCTCGATCTTGTAGGCCATGTTCGGCAATCCGACGTCGCAAGTGCGCAAACAACGCGTTATAAGGCCGTGGAGGCCTACGGATTTCCCTTGTCTTTTACCGCTATGGCGCGATTGTTGAACGCTTCGACAAAGCCCGGTCTAAGAGCGATAGCTTTGTCGTAGTCAGCGATGGCGTGATCGTAGTCACCCTTTTTCGCATAGGCTGACCCGCGATTGTTGAAAGCGCCGGCATCATTTGGTTTGAGGGCGAGGAACGTGTTAAAGTCAGCAATGGCCTTGTCGTAATCGCCTTTGCTAAAATAGGAGGCGCCACGATTATAGATAGCTTTGTCGTAATCCGGCCGAAGAGCGATGGCTTTGTCGTAGTCAGCAATCGCATCGTCAAAATCACCCTTTCGAACAAACGCGGAGCCGCGATTGTAGAAGGCCTTGTCGAAGTCAGGTCTTATAGAGATGGCTTTATCGAAATCGACAATGGCGCGGTCATAATTCCCGCTGAGATAATAGGAGTTGCCACGATTGGTTAGCGCCTCGGCATCCTCCGGATTGAGGGCGATGGCTTGATCATGGTCGGCGATGGCTTTGTCGTAATCACCTTTACCGTCGTAGGCAAGGCCACGATTGTCTAGGGCCTGGGCAAAGTTTGGTCTGAGGGCTATGGCGCTGTCGTAGTCGGAGATGGCTTTGTTGTAATCACCTTTGTTGCGGTAAGCGAGACCACGATTGTAAAAGTCATCGGCATAATTGGGTCTGAGCGCGATCGCTCTATCGTAATCCGAGATAGCCTGGTCGTAGTCGCCCCTTTTGCTGAAGGCCGACCCTCGACTACTATAAGTATAGGCGTCATCCGATCCGAGCTCTATCGCCCTACCATAGTCGGCGATGGCCAGTTCATAATCGCCCTTAAAAAAATAGGCATTTCCGCGATTGTAGTAGGCGTCCGCAAATTCCGGATTGAGAGATATAGCCTTATCGAGAGCAGAAATCGCGTGATCGAAGTCACCCTGCTTGTTGCAGGCAAGGCCGCGGAAGTTGAGGGCCTTTGCTTCCAGCGCTTTATCGAAGCGCCCATCGTCAATAATCCTCGTGCACTCGGAAACCACGGAGTCATTACTGCCCTGGGAGGGAACTGTATCCGCCCATGTTGGCTGATAAAAGCCGGAGACCAAAATTTCCGCCAGGAG
This sequence comes from Rhizobium sp. 11_C7_N12_5, assembly GCF_051811145.1. Taxonomy (NCBI): domain Bacteria; kingdom Pseudomonadati; phylum Pseudomonadota; class Alphaproteobacteria; order Hyphomicrobiales; family Rhizobiaceae; genus Rhizobium; species Rhizobium sp. 11_C7_N12_5. The sequence continues at coordinate 1,003,476 of NZ_JBPWPY010000003.1, read as the reverse complement.
CAGGGGGAACCACCTTAGCGCTTGCACTTTTCTATTGACCCCATTCGGTTCTACTGTGCCAGGGGTGTTAGAATGAGCCATATTTCATCTCCTATGTATCGCTGCCAAATGATGTGAGCGAAAAGCTGTTCTCAAACACAGGCGAGACAATGTCAGTCGTCCACCCACATCCGGGTTAGATTTGCCAGCGATTTGGACAGTAAGTCGATATCCCGACTTGGGCCGTGCTGCTTGAAAAGACCCTGTCTGGCAAGATCCAGATCCAACAATATCTCACGCGCGGCGTGATCCCTGATCAGGCTGCGAATCCAAGAAACGGCAACCAGACGCTGACCTGATTCGACCTTCTCGACACGGTGCAAAGTTGAGGAGGGATAAACAATCGCGTCGCCAGCTGGCAACTTTACTTTTTCAACCCCCGCAGCGTGCTCGATTAAAAGCTCGCCACCCTGATAGCTCTCCGGCTCCGACAGGAAAACGGTGATGGAAAGATCGGTTCGAATGCCTGACATCACGGGATCGTCGGCATGGTTGCCGTATTCCATGCCTGGACTGTATCGGCTGAAACGAAATGGGAGAACGGATTTCGGTCTTGCCAATGCCAAGAACGTCGAACTACTCGACAATGCGGACCCAACAAGGTCGCTAAGTTGTTGGTGTACGTCACTTCCTTCCGCTATTTGTTCGTTATATTTAACCTGCCGAGCTTGCCAGCCTGCCGTGAGACGCCCGTCATGCCAGTCCGCGTCGCTTAGCGCCTGAACAATAGCTGTTAGGGTATGCCGTTCGATGACGTTGCGAAGGTGATACATTGTTGCCTCCTAGGCTAAGAGCAGACGCTCTGGGTCAAGCGATATCTCTCGCTCGGCCAGTGCGATTGTAGAAGGTCGATGAGCAACTATGACGCGGGTTATTCTCAGTTGCGCAACGGCATCATTGATCTTTGCCTCGTTTGCTTGGTCCAGATCACTTGTGGCTTCATCCAGGAGCAAGATGCGCGGTCGGCTGTATAAAGCCCTGGCAAGAAACAGGCGCTGCTTTTGACCGCCCGACAGCGTGCTACCCATATCACCCACCATGGAGTCGAACCCCATGGGCATGGCTCGAATCTCATCGAAAATAGCGGCAATCCTCGCGCATTCCTCAATCCAGCCGGGATCGGCTTCGGGGTCGAAGGCAGCAATATTGTCGCCGATGGTTCCGGCAAACAGGACATCGTCCTGCCGGACGGTTGCAGTCATCCGTCGATAGTTCTGCAAGCCAAACTGGCGAATATCCCTGTCGTCGCATATAACTATGCCGCCCGTCGGCGCAACGAGACCTCCAATAATCTTGAGAAGAGTGGTCTTGCCTCGGCCCGAGGGCCCTGTAATAGCGACACATTCACCGGGGCCTACCGTTAGGGATACTCTGTTCAGTACGTCGGGTAATCCGTCGCCGTAGCGAAAGGAGATATCTACTAGTTTGATGGACGCCGGCTCTCTGGGGGAAGGAACATTGGTTGGCCCAGAGGTTATCGTCTCTTCCGGTTCGGCGAGAGCAATGTCGCCAATGCGCTCGGTATGAAGGCTCAACATCTTAAGCCGAATAACAAGGCTAACCAGGCTCCCCACTCTCCCGACAAACTGCTCTTTGTAGGATATGAACGCGATCAGCACGCCGATGGTCATGCTGCCGGCCATAACGGATCGTGCTCCCAAGGTGAGGGTCATAATACCGTCGATCCCAGAGAAGGTCGTTGCGGCAGTACCAAACAAGAAATCAAGCTTCTGGATCTTAAGATTGGCATTCACAGCATCGAACAAATAATTGAGCCAGGCTCCCCGACGGCGTTCTCGGATATCGAGAGTCTTAATGCTCGCAACGCCTCTAATCGTCTCCATAAAATGCGAATTTTCCTTAGCATTTTGAACGATAGATGCTTCGTTCGCGGAACGATAAGGAGCATAGGCGGCAATTCTCAAGAGCACGTTCAGGCCTACTGAAACAAAGGCGATTAGGGCAAGATAACCCCCATATAGCACCATCATGATCAGCGCCCCGACCACCATGATGCTATCCAGAATTCCGCCCACCAGATCGGAGGTGAGAGCGGACTGAATCGCAGACAAGGACCCAAAGCGAGAAACAATGTCCCCCATGTGCCGTCTTTCAAAGTAGCTCAACGGCAAACGTAGGAGATGATCGAATAGCGCTGTAGTCCATTGAACGCCAAGCGTGGTGCTCATAATTATTGAGCACCACGAGCGAGCGATCCCAATTACAATTTGCAGCAAAAGTATCACGCCAAGCGATAGTGCTACCAAACTGAGTAGGTCCGTATCCGTCGATACAATGACTTCATCAAATATCACCTGTGATCCGATGGGTGACAACAGAGCGATAACTTCAAGGCATATTGATAGAACAAAAAGCTGGATCAATGCACGCTTGAGACCAGTAACGTGCCGAAAAAGATCCGCTATCTTGATGCGTTCGACCTCTATTTTCTTCTCAAACTCGTTTGTTGGCGACAGTTCAAGAACTACTCCTGAAAAACTGCTCGAGAGCTCATTGAGTGAGACAAAACGTCGCCCCTGAGCCGGGTCGTGGATAACAGCGCCGTTATATTTTACCTCTTTCAGGACGACATAATGACGAAGTTTCCAATGAAGGATGCAGGGTGTGCGGAGGTTTGCGAGTTCATCGAGATCTGCTCGCACAGCGCGACTGGCAAGGGACAACTGGCCTGCAAGCCTTGCCAACTCTATAAGAGATAGGCCTTTCATCGATGTGGCAAATCTCCGTCGGAACGCCGCGATGTCAATCTGGTGGCCATGATAGGTTGCAACCATCGCTAGGCAGGCTAGGCCGCACTCCGCGACTTCGGTTTGCAGAATGACGGGCAAACGGTTTTGGAATCCAAAATTGAGAGAGGGAATATTTGCTCCTCCGATTTTACGCGGGTCCTTCAAAGCACGCTGCCTTTAAGGCTGTATAGTGGTTCCACAATCCATTGATAAAGGCGCCGAGTATCGAGCTGGATATTGGCTTCCGCCGACATGCCTGGCTTGATTGAAATCTGTTCTCCATAGGCGTGAACGAAGTTCGCATCCGGTTCGACTATTATTCGGTATTTCTGCTGATCCGTGTCCGTAGGAAGGCGGGCCGAGGCAAATGGAATCTCCTCCTGTGCCAGAGATACTCTCGAAATGCTTGAAATGGTTCCGGGATATTGGCCGAACTTTTGATAGGGGTAGGCGGTATAGCGGAGCATTACCTTTTGCCCCTCACGTACGAACCCCATCGAACTGCTTTCAGCAAGGAGCTGTATCTCCATCGTGTCGTCGTTCGGGATGATAGTGGCCATGGCGCCGCCCGTTGGGATCATTTGTCCAACTTTTGCAATCATACCGGTAACGGTGCCGGACCGGGGAGCTACGATGTCGATTGAACGTCTTGCGTCATCTTCGATAACGGCTTGGTCGAGGGACGCCATCCGCTGCCGATAGTCACCCAGAGTGATAGCCGCATTGTCGTCGAAGCCTGACAGTTTGGATTCGGCTTCTTTTAGCCTTTCGTTGAGCTGTATTTTGTCGCGTTGAAGGCTTTGTAGCTGTTGCCGCGCACCCATGAAGTTCTGTTCACGGTATTCAAATTCTGCTGAGACGGTTAGATGCTGGTCGGCCAATTTGCGATAGGTATCCATCGATTTTTGGAGTGAAGAGAGATATTCGGTAGTGCCGGATATTTGTTCTTCTACCTTTGCCAATTCCTGGCGAGACGAAGTGGCCTGATTAATGAGATTGGCCTTTTCCACGACATTCAGCGATTGGCGCTCTGTGATCGTCTTTTCCAACTCATTCTTTTGAGCAATAAGTTGCTCTTTAACGAGCAGACCTGTCTCACCGGCGGCCGTTTGGCTATCGAGAGCGATAACATACAGAACGGAACCCTGCGTAACTGTCTGCCCCTCGGTGACGTGTTGGGCTAGGATACGTCCGGTTACAGGCGTAAAAATTCGGCTGACTCCGCTTGAAGGAACAACTGTGCCGAAGACTTTGACTCGCCGTGTATACTCGCCAAAGACCAAAAATAGCATGATCATGACTATTGCTGACACCGCGAGTATGGTGGCAATTCGAACTGATATCGGTTGAATGAGCCTGGGGCGACCGAGCCAAGCGTCACGCCTATGATCTACCGCTTCTTTTCGATATAGGGACAGCTCTCTGTTCTGCATTGCTATGATCTAATGAGAGTGCGGAAACGGCTGGTAGAGAGCGTCGGCGAAATCTCACTGAACTCCCAGCTACGTGTTTGCATGTTTGGAGCGAGCCTTCCCCCAATAGGAAGCTTGATAATTCGTTTTTGCATTCAGCCACAGTGGTAAGGTATCGACGTAGGCGGCACCAGGCGGAGAGCCTTTGCAATGCGCCGCGCCAGTTTCATAGTCGGCGCGGCGCATTACCTTGCGTCTTATGATGTGCGTATTTGTGAGTATAATCAATGCACTATACTGGATCTACAAATATCCGACACATATCCTTACATGACCAAAAACCTCTATCTGCCGCCGCCGATCGGCCTTCCTCCGCTTGAATTGGAGGAGACGTTGCCGGAGTTGTTCCATTCCATTTGAATGGTCGCTCCGAGATTTTTCGTGTTCAGATTGATCGTGGCTTTGATCTGATCTGGGGTAAGAGACGAGAAGAATTGGCCCCATGTTTCGACGCCGATCCGACCAGTCTTGGCGACTGCTACGATCGGAAAACCAGTAGTGGGGTCGATGTCCATAAACGATACGCTAACACCTCCATTGGCTCCAGTGCTGCCGCTGTTGCTACCGCCGCCCCGATCTGATCCCGAGCTTGAGCCGCCGCCGCTTGATGTGCTGCCTCCGCCTTCACCGCCGAAGACGAGATTCATCTCAGAGATAGTCAATTCACGCATAATTCTCTCCTGATTTCACTGGGGGAAGAAATTTGGGCTAAACCATAAACCGTTGGATGCCAGATTTGGCTGCGGCATGGGTTGCTTCGATGCCAGTCACCAAAGCTTGGTGGAGCCTTTTGTTGCCGTGGAAATACGCAACGATCACTGCGTCCACAAACGGGTGAGGGTCATTCATTCATCTGCTCCACTTCATCGGCTTACAGATATGCGCTGTCCGCTCGGACGTTCTTCGACGCCAATTTTATGTGAAACTGGACAGCAATAGGCACTTGATCGGAGGCCGCGGGATCAAGCTCTCGCGCGGCCTTCCTCTGTTGCAGCACTCATTTGGCGTTTCTTTTAATCGGGTATAAGCGAAACTGGATACCAAAGTAGCGCGAGATCGAGCAAAAAAGTGTGATCTACTCTCTATGTACGCTAATTACGCGCAGGAGATGACCGATGTCAATGACCGAAAAGAAATTTCTGAGCGTAACGCGCTCATATACGCGAAATATGGAAGCATGTAGAGCCACCCAGCCGCTCTTGGCATTTTTCAATCAGCGTAGAACATTCGCGAGTTACAGCTCCCCAAGGAGAGAGGCCTGGAAGATCAGCGACGATATACCGGCCACCAAGTGCGAAACGCTGCTCTGCCAATCAGTCTGCATAGACAAACTTTAGGCGAGATGACCTGCCACGGAACTATCGTCTAGCGGCGATTAGAGCCGCAGCGGTTTTGAATAGGCCAGTGGTGCGGTGTGGGTAATTGCTCGTCTGGATCGAGCTCAGATGTAAGCGATATGTGTATGGATCGGACTATATTTCTTGTAGCAAGGGGCATGTGGCCGTGACAACATTCCCGACCATCATCGCGGTTATCCTCATTGCAGCGGTGATGTTGCCGCTGTTCCTGTTTCTCGTATTTGCGGCAGCGGATGCGCTGGGGCTTTCGTTTGCCGATCGCGTCCTCGATGTGGCCGTCCGCGCGATGATATTCGAGTTCGCCATCGGTAGCGTCGTGAACGTCGTTGGCGGCTTCGCCATGGTTGCCTTAGCGATCTGGGGAAGTTTGCATTTTCCGGAAATGGCGCACCGGCTCCTGTCGCTGATCCTCATTCCCTTCGGTTTGTGGCGTGTGTGGCGGGGTGTGGTGATCTGGATTTCGGGTGACCGGACGCAGCCATCGTCCGATCCGGCGAAAAAGCAGGCGAAGCGCTCAGACCGCTCAGGGTCGTAGGTGTGGAAAAACATCCAAGAATGACCCCGCTGAGATGAGGCTTAGGTGATTGAAATATATTCCGTTTTGTGAAGAAAGTGGCGAATATACCGGCGTCGCTCATGACCCCGTTGATGCTCCGATTTTCCTATCAATTTCAAATTGTTGCAGGGGATCTCAATGGTGGCATTGTTCAAAGCCGGTTCACAGCCAGTTCGCACAAGGGCTCGAAAACCACAATGAACAGGCCGGACTGGATATGCTTGACGCCCTCAAAAGGATCAAATGGTATCCAGGCATGGCAAACGACAATCACGAACCCGGCAACAATTCCTCCGCGGCCTGATTGCCACACATCTCCTCATGCTCTCCTAGTTGGGAATTTCGCGAAAGGAGTAAATGGCCTTCAGGTTTTCGCCTGTTCATAGGCAATGAATAGATCGGTTACGAGAACGCCGTTGATCCGCATCCCAGTCAAATCGGCGTCTTTTATGTCCGAATCTGCCAACGTGACGCCGCTTATGGTTAAGCGCGATAGGTTTGCATTCGTGATTGCGGCTCCAGACAGATTGACGTTATTAAAGCGAGCATCTGCCAGGGTGATATCGTCAAAAACCGCTTCGCTTAAATTGGTGTCGGTGAACCTTGCCTTAGTCAAAACAGCGTAAAACTGTGCGTCTGCGAGGTTTACGCCATCGAAATTAGCGCCTGACATGTCGGCGCGCTTGTAATGCGTTCCCTGCATCTGAGGGCCATCAAATTGATTGCGTTCTTGGGGTTCGGTCATTGTCGTATCCTCCATTCAATCATGATTGTGAGCAGAAGAATGCCAGATCGTGCAATCATTTACGACCGTCGAACCTGAAATAGAAAGGAGCCCACGCCAATTCTGGCCGTGCCGTTTGTCGCGCAGTTCCTAAAGCTTGCTACGTCGAAGGTCTTAGTCGCAAAATGCGTCGCAGGTTTTGGGACTTTTGCGTCAGGGGGGACGGCGGCTTCCACCAAAAACAGGCTCTCGCCCGGCCTAAGATTGACAAGTAAAAGGCTTCTGGGCACAATTGGTGCTCGGTTGATACAGCCTGCTGCTTGCGCCCCGTCGGGGTACGGTGAATGTATCGAGCCACTTATGGCTCCCTTTGCCCGAACGAACGGGTCAGCAACGCAAGCCCCTGACGCTCTCTGTTCGTTTATGCAAAGGATATCTTATGCGCGATTTCCGCGATGCCAAAGCTATGGCGAAAACCCTACGTGAAGCGCTCCACGCCAAATCTGTCGCCTTCACCAACAGTGAGAGCCAGGAGCTCGTTGCTCGAATTCTTGGCTATCGAGACTGGAACGTATTGGCCGCAAGGATCCAAGCGACCCAGTTGTCTTCGACCTCGGTGCAGGCTAACACGCCTTTTCCAGCCGGGGCGGATATTCCCGTCGTTCCTGTGCGGGACATGGTCCTGTTTCCGCACATGATCTCGCGGATTTTCGTGGCGCGCGACAAAACTCGGCAAGCCGTGGAACACGCTCTTTTCGGTGATCGGCGCGTTGTCGTTGTCGCCCAGAGGCGTAGCGACGACGATCGTCCGAGCACTCTTGATGCCCTCCATCCGGTGGGCGTCGTAGCAAACGTGGTGGATCGCCAGACACAGGTGGACGGAGCTCTCAAGGTCACCGTTTGTGGGCTTCAGCGAACAGGCATCGTCCGCCTTACCAATGGCGAGTTCTTAGCGGCGGAGGTTGCGCCGATTGAAGAGCATAGCGGCCAGTCGACGGAGGCAACCGCTCTTTCGAGTGCGGTTCTCGATGCGTACCAGAACTACGCCGAGGTCGATTTCTCCGCGCTTCCGCCGGGATCAAAAGCCCGTTTCGGCCTACCTTCGATCGGGGATCCAAGCCTGTTGGCCGACACGGTTGCTCCTTTGCTATCGACCAGTCTCGAACAGAAGCAACAACTCTTGGAAACCCGTGACGTGGTGGCCCGTCTCGAAAGACTCATCGAGTTGATGAGCGCTGGCCGCCCCAAAGCTGTCGCGTAAATATACAGACCGTCCCAAAACCCTCAGTGCCGTTCCTGAGGGGCAGGCAGGCTGTAGAATTTTTGCGGGGGTCAGGTCCGGCTTGTAAGCAACTTGATCCCGGCAAAGGTGAAGAACGCCCTTAGTCCGGCGTCAATCCATCTGCGAGCTCGGTCCTACGCCGTGACAACGCGCTTGGTCGAGAAGGCGACGGCATAGGCGATGTGACCGACAACCGAGAGGATTGTGGTTCCGACTACAATAACGAGCGCGGTTGACGATGGCGCAGAGTGCGCAAGGCCGAGCGACATTATTGCGATCCACGTCAATGCCGCCTTCGGGTTGGTCATCTGCACTGTCAGGCCGCGCAGGAAATACCTTCGAAGGCTTCTAGCCTCCAACGCGGCCGGGTCCATGATCGGTTTTGTCGAAGCGACTGAGCGGAAAGCTTTGAATGCTAACCAGAGAAGATAAACACCGCCAACGATCTTAATGGCCGTCAGCACTGAAGCATAGGCAGCAATCAATGCCGTGAGTCCGACCGCGGTCATGCAAGCCCAGAGAAACGAACCCGCAGAGATACCCAACGCCAGGGCGATGCCCGCTTTGCGGCTAACGGCCATCGACGTGCCAACAACAGAAAGAATATTCGGACCGGGGCTAAACATCCCAAGCGCGAAGGCACCGAACGCCAATCCTATTTCTGGCAAATGCTCCATGTGGATTACCTCCGGTTTGCCGCGAAAGTCTCAGAGATCGCCCTCATACACTGAAGGCGATTCCTGATGGCGATCTGTTTCTGAAAGATGTGCAATGGCATAGACTACCATGGACGCGGCTTGCTTTGAATCCCAAGGCATTCGCAATTGCACGAAGGTGAGCAGATGACAGGACAACCGCGCCTCTTCGGAGCAGATTACAGCGTTTACGTACGAATTGCTCGACTATGCCTGATTGAGAAGGGCATAGAATATCAACTTGTTCCGCTCGATATCTTTGCAGATGGTGGTCCTCCAACCGACTACTTAGCGAAGCACCCTTTTGGACGCATTCCTGCATTCGAGCATCAAGAATTTAGTCTCTATGAGACCAGTGCAATCACTCGATATATCGATGAAGCTTTCGAGGGGCCGCAACTTCAACCCTTAGACCCGGTGCACCGTGCAAGATGCAATCAGTTAATCAGCATTGCTGACAACTATGCGTATCCTCACCTGGTGTGGGGAGTTTACGTGGAGCGGATATCGAAGCCTGGCAGAGGCGTTTCTACTGACGAGGACAAGCTCGTTGCGGCTCTCCCGAAAGCACGAAACTGCTTGGCGGCGATGTCTCAGTTGATGAGAGATGGTCCATGGTTCATTGGCGAGCAACTAACGCTAGCCGACTTGTACGCCGCGCCCATGTTTGACTATTTCCTTATGACATTCGAGGGGGCGGAACTCATCCGCCAACACGGAAACCTGCAGGAATGGTGGGCACGCATGGCATCGCGGCCTTCAATGGCCGTAACTAAACCGTCTTAGTTTTTAGACGGTCTGTAGGGGTTTTGCGTCGAGATAGGCGCTTCACTGGCTAAGCAACCGAACATTCTGAAATCATGGAAGGCGTTTTTAAACCAAGCCTTCTGATAAAGCGTACCTTCATAGCGAAACCCGGCCTTTTCCAGAACACGGTCCGATGCCACGTTCCCCGGCAGCGTCCACGCCTCGATGCGATTCAGGGAAAAGCCGTCAAACCCGCATCTGATGGCGGCCTTCACCGCTTCGGTCATGAAGCCTCTTCCCCATACGGAGGGATGCGTTTCATAGCCGACCTCCGCCCATCTCGAATGGTTATCGATACGGTTGAATCGAATGGTCCCGAGGAGCCGCCCCGAGATGCGGTCTTCTATGACCCAAGCACAGCCCTTTCCTTTGGCGAACGCGGTGCACATCCATTTCAACGATCGCTCCGTCTGCGCAATTGTTGGAGCGTCCGGCCAGTCCGAAAAGCGGGTAACCTCTGGAAACTGGAGCATTTCGTGGAAATCGCCGCAGTCACTCAATAGTGGCTCTCGCAGTTGGAGCCTCTCGGTGAGAAGCAAAGGAAACCCGCTTTTCGAATGGCGCATAACGGGATCAGTCTACCTGGGACTTTTTGTGGGCTGCGATGATGTCTTCGAGTGGGATTCCATCAATCGTGACGCCGAGTATGCGGCAGTTGGAAAAGGTGACGCCTGACAGGTTGATGTTCTGGAACTGTGAGCCAGACAGATTCACGTCATTGACGTGCCATCCGGTCATATTGCTGTCGTTGAATTTAGCACCGGAAAAATTGATCTGATTGAACCATGTTCCTGAAAGATTGGCGTCGTTGAAGCGTGATCCCGACAAGTCGGTGTCGTTGACGTCGAGCTTTTGCGTTGTTCGATGGAGAGTTATCTCATCGCCCACGACCGAGAAAAGAAGCGGCTTGTCGGCGGCATCTTGCCCGACCGCCGCGGAAAGGGCATTCCAATCTTTCACGCCAAATTGTTTTGCAATCAATTCCAGGCAATCGCTGTGAGATATGTCAATCTTGCGATCGTTGAGCGCCTGTCGCAAGGCTTTCGCCATGCCTTTGATACCAGCAGTTCTAAGCATTCCAGGTCCTCTAGGGCAATCATTACGTCAGAGCTCACATTGCTGACCGACTGCCGAAGGGCTGGAAGTCGAACGGGGTATTATATAGGTGTTTTCACCATACCAGATTTGGCGTGAGCGGCAGGCAACACAATGCCTTTGCCAATTAGTATATGCCGTATTCTGGTTGTCAATAAGCCGGAACGCCTCTGCACGACTATCCCGGTTCCTTGCACACAGCCTCCAATCTGTGCCCATCGGGATCGATAACGAAGGCGGCGAAATAGTTTGGCCCGTAATGGAGCCGTAGACCTGGTGCTCCATTGTCCTGGCCGTCCCGAGCTAGCGCAGCTTCGTAGAACAAGATCACCGCGCTTCGACTTGGGGCGTCAAACGCAACGTGGAAACCTGGCCCAGGGCAATGAGCGTCTTTGCCTCGAAGTTTGATCGTAAATTTGTCGCCACTGCCGGGCCAACCATAACCAACTGCTTGGTCCGGATCGCCGGGAATAAGGTCTTCGCAGACCCGGACATAGCCGAGGGGCTCAAATGCAGCGTCATAGAAAGCGGCTGATCTTTCGATGCTCGCGCCCTATCGCAGGATTTCGGATTTCGCGGCAGAGCCCATCATTGAATGACTTTATGCAGTTGCACACTTTCGAAATTGCCAGCTTCGAATTCAAATGGTGAAAAGCCGAGTTTCCGATAGAATCCGACCGCATCAGGAGCTGAATGCACGAGAAGTTCCCTGATGCCGCGTGAAAGCGCCAGACGTTCAAGCCGCTCCAAAAGGGCTGTTCCATGACCCCGCCTTTGTACATCAGGTGCTATCGCGACCAGACGCACGATCGCCCTTCCATCTGGCTTTTGATCCAGACGAACGGTCCCGATTGCCTGGCCATCAAGCTTGAAAAGCAGGGAAAGATTTCTCTCTTTGATCTCCTCCGGCTCATCTGGGATATAATCGAACCGCCCTCTGGCTTCAAAGAGCACCGTCCGCCGCAGCCAATGATACGCTGACTGATCGTCGGCGCTTTCGGCAAGAGAGAGGTCGTAGCGACCTATCGACGGCAGTCGATCGAGCATCTCTCCCGAGCCAAGGTCAAGGCGCGCCCGCGCTAGAGCGATGTCGATCCAGAAAAACCGGAACAAAATAGGTGCCCAGCCGCCGGACGGCGTGGTCTCGAAATGGGTCCAGATCTCAGGAAGATTTTCTTCAAGCGGCAAATGAAAGTATGTGCGATGAAGGTTGTGAAGCTGCCCGTCTCGCTCGAAGGGGCGATGGCTGTCTCCCAACAGCCGAAACCCCGTTCGATCAACCAATCCAGTTTCTTCGCCGAATTCGCGGCGGGCGGCGTCAATTACCTGTTCCCCTACTTCGACTGTGCCTCCCGGTACTTGTAGGGGAACTTCAGGAAAATCGGGTTCGTCAAACACCAGAAGCCCTCGGGAAGAGGTAGCATAGATCAGGGCTTTCTCGATCAAAGCATGTCCCTTCTTCCAACCGGCTGTTTGAATTTGAATCAGCGAGGAGTTGAGGATGGCTGCTTCAGAAACTCGCGATCAACAATTCCCATTATTAAGTCGTCGTGCCATGATCCATCGACAAAAGCTGCTTCCCGCTCCCGCCCCTCGATAATGAAACCGCATTTCTTGTAAGCGCGTATAGCCCGATCGTTATATGCGAGCACGCGAACGCTGATGCGATGCAGGTGCAGTTCACCGAAAGCGTATTGCAAAAGGAGTCGGATAGCTTCGCTCCCATATCCCTTACCGAGGATGTTTGCATCATACATCCCGATTGCCATGGACGCTCGTCTGTCGGTTCGATCCACCCTGTCCAGCCTGATTTCGCCAGCAAACTTGCCATTCACCTCGATTACCCAAGCATACGGGTTGCTGATGATGCCTTGAACCCACCCTGTTGCCTTATCCCGGCTCATGGGTTTCACAGCCGTCTTGCTCATCCCGAACATCTGAATAATCTCAGGGTCGTTCCCGAGGGCAAGGCGGGCCTCGATGTCATTAGAGGTGGCGGTTCGAAGGAGAACGTTGTGTCCCGGAATAGCAGGAGCTGAGCGAAGCACAGCTGTTGGCACGATTGTTCCCTGATGGAAGGCCATTCTCCATCGGCCATCGATCAGCTTCCATACGGAGCTTCGGAGGGTTGTTCTCTCGGGAAGGCCACCATCCGCCTGCCACACGCTGCGATACAGGACCAATACCGCATCTTCGGCGATTATCCGGGCGGTAAAATCGCGAACCTCCGGCAACGTGACACGATCTGAAGGCCCTTCCTGAGCTAGGGAATTGGTAGTGAGATGCTTGTCATAGACCCTTCCAGAACTGCCAAACTCCAGAAAGTCGTCCGCAAGCCGCGCGGAGACAGCTTCCCGGGACGACCGAATATCTGGCCTGTGTAACTCCTGCTCAAGTTGCCGAAACAACTCTATATCGATCTCATCTGCCATTATCAGGCCTCCGCAGAAATCATTGACTACTCGACCAGTTGCCAGAAAACCTGACTTCAAGGTGAGGTCATGCGACAAAAACCTGTGAGGTAATACATATTATGGGAATGCCGCGCGCCAGTGTCGTCGACCGTCACATAAGGCGAGGATACAAGACCGGCATGCAGCACCGCCGCGTCCTCGGCAACAAACCCATCGAGCTCTTTTGTCAAAAGCCGCACCATCTGCCGCTTGGAGATATCGAGACCGATATCGTTCATCAATGTCGTCAGCCGGGCGGTCGTCACTTGTCCATGTGCGTGGAGCATCAGGCAAAGCCGTCTGAGGTTGGCGCCATAGCCACCCATAATCCCTGCGGGCAAGGCTGCCAGTACCGTCTTTCCATTCGGGGTCACCCAGCATTCACGACGGTAATGCACGAGCTCCGCCTTGAGCACCAGGTCGCGAACGTAGAAGCTTCTGTATCCCTTGAAGCGCGATCCATCAGGAGCATCGACGCGCAGGATCTCCTGCCGGCTCACCCGCTTGACATCCAGCTTCGGACCGCGCGGTTTCTTCTTCGATACCGATTTGTCGCCGGGTGTGGCATCCGTCGCCTTCTCCATCCCAGAGGAGCGAAACGGCGGTCGCGGGGATAAGTTTTTCAATCGCGCAATCTCGTCACGCAGCAACTGGTTCTCGACTTTCAGCCGGGTGTTTTCCAGCCGAAGGGCTGCGTTTTCTTCGCGAAGCTGAATAGTCTCGGCCTCGAGCCTCTCCAGCCGCACTTCCGCCTGTTGCGACCGCTCCAACAAGCCCGTCACCAGACTGCGCAACGCATTCAGTGAAAGCGTGTCGGCATGCTCGGGGGAGGGGAGCCGTCTCTTTGCCATCCCTGGACCGAATCATGATTTGCCCCGTCTTAGGAATCCCTGCGCCGACGAACAGGATTCAACGCGCCCGGTTATGCACACTTTCTAGGCGGGGACGCTGAAACCCTGCCACCGATTTTGCCCCACGTACGAATTTGCGTCCATGGGGCACATTCGGTGTCGATTTCAGTTACCGATTGCAATTGCAGCGCTTTGCTGAAAATCGGACGCACCGACGTGCGCCAAAAATCGCGGGGAGCGGGAGCTTCAGTCTATCAGTCGGCCTACGAAAACGCTCCGGAGCTTTGCATTCGAGGCGTCGCGCAAGCAACCATCGTCCCTCAGAGATTCGCGATTATCCAAGGCTCTTTACCGCTCTAGTAGTTCAAAGCCGAAATTGAAATTCTTAGCTGAAATCGGGGCCGATGGTGGCCGCTAGCCCCAACCAGTGCAGGGCGTTTTGACATTTGTAATCGGTAACTGAAAGCGACACCCCGTAAATCGCGGGGCAGCGAGCCCACAAGTAGGCTCGCTGTTCCCAAGCCCCCGACGCAGCCGCGAGCGCGGGTCTAGGCCGAAGAGCGGAGCGTGCCTTGACGCGCGTGAGGGGCGAGGCAGCTGGTGTTTTACCGAAGCCTGGCCTGAGATATTTGAAGTGAGACACGATCCATATCTCTTATCCGCTCTGCCGCGTAAGCAAATTTCTGCAGGTTTTCGGGTCGAAACATGGGATGCTGCTGAAGGCGGGTCAAAGGTTCGGCGAACTCCCTGATCCGCTCGTTGACCGCGTTAATCGTGCGGATTGCTTTCTCGATGTTCTCTGGCGTCATAATGCGCCGGTAAGCGGCGTGTAGAGCGATCCCCGCCTCGATCACGTCCGAAATCGTCACGCTAGGCTGCTGACGACGCTGAGCTTCCGCTGTGAACACGGCTTTATGGGCCTTCCACTTATCCTGCAGGCGGCGAAGCATGGCCTCTTCCGAATGGGCTATCCAGGCACCTTTACGCGTTGTGATGACCCGACGCATCGCCGTCGTAGGCTTCAGCCGGGTGTTGGCAAGCAGGAGATCGGCGACTTCATTGAGAAACCGACTGTCATCGATGCCGGAACCGGCAGGCCGTCCGCGAGGGCGTTTGGTATGCATCGTCAAATCCTCTTTTGTTGGGTCCCCTAGAAATACTTGCTTCTTCCCCTCCTTTCAAACGATAAGAAATCGACAAACAGGGATTTTTACGTCCGAAAATCGTCATGGTGAATATAAAAGCGAGAATAAATCGCCTTTCTACTATTTTTCCTCGCAAATGGCGCGATGTTTCCTTGTAACGATCGCCACCATTATCTCTGGCGTCCGGATTCTCGAAATCCTCGCGGTGGAGCAAGCTCGGCGCAACCAGCCGGCCACCTCCCGCGACCGGATCAGGCCGGTTTCACGTTGTCGCGTGCCGATCGCCAGTGCCATTTCCAGCCCCTTCGGGGAGCATAAGCATTTGTGGGGCGGGATAGAACGAAGTATGTCGCCGTCATTGAATTTCGATGGGACCGGCGGATGTGCAGAGGGCAAAACGAGCGGCAGGGAAAACTGCTGAACAGACGGCAATTTCGGAGGATGAGGATTTCGTCCTGCAATTCCGCATCTGGCTAAAGGGCGTGAGCCCGATGGTATGGCGCAGGGTTCAGGTTGCCTCGACAATGACGTTGCGCGAGTTTCATGGCGTCCTTCAGGTCGTGATGGGATGGGAAGGCATCCACCTTTACCAATTCATCATTCACACTGCACGGTATGGCTCGTGGGAAACTGGAGCCCGATCCTCGGCCATGTCGCTTGGCGAATTGAAGCTGCGCAAGGGCATCCGATTCCTGTATGAATACGACCTCAACATTCCCTGGGAGCATGAAATCCGGCTGGAGGAGCGCCAGTCAGTCAAACCGGGCGCTCACTATCCGGCATGCGCGGGAGGAGACGGCGACTGCCCGACGGAGGAGTGCGGTGGGCCGGAAGCATTGATGTGGCGACAGGACAACGCCTTCGGCTACGAGACGATGAACGATCTGGTGATCACGACCGCGTTTCTGCAAGAAGTCACCGAAACAAAATCCCTTGCGATGCTGGACGACCCGGATCGCGGGGATGAACTGCGCGCCGCCCTGGAGAGACTGAAGCAGCGCGCAAGCTGCCTGGGAGAAAACTTCGAACGCCGGAAAACCAATGAACGCCTGCAACGCGGTGAACATCTCAGCCTTATGCATCAACAGATGTGATGTTTCATTCTGCGCGGGCGGCCGGGGCCGTGACCCCGTCGAAGTCTTGCCAGTTCACTGAAGAATTTGCGGATTGCTAACCGATGATCTCTATCGCTGTTTCCGGCACGACCGAAGTGCGGAGACGGAGTTTTGCGAACATCAGGTTCCCATGACGGCTGTTGTGGAAGATTTGATGCGGGAAGACGACATGCGTGCACGACTGATATTGCAAATGCTGAACGACGACAGCGAGATTGTCGCGACCGACACAGTCGCCGATCTGGTGAAGGTGACGAAAAGGCCCGAAGATCTTGGCCTGTCGTTGTCGGAGGCAAAGACCCTCCTTGCAAAACTGCAGCAAGTCATGGTGGAGACGCAGGTAGAATCGTGGCTCAGTGAAAATCGCGACAGGGATGGCCGCCGTCTGCGAAGCAAAGGCAGCTACCCCGTCACCTTCCATACCCTGTTTGGTGACGTACGCCTGAAGAGCCCGCGCTATTATCTGCCAAGGGCTGAAGGCGCGAACGGTCCTGCGACGATCTCACCGCTGCGGGAACTGATCCCCGACCACATCGCACCCGAACGCCTTTATCTGGAGACCCGGTGGGCCTCCCTTGTGCCCTATGCCGCCGCCGCGGAGCTGCTGGCCGACGTGCTGTCGATCGATTGCGGTGCCAATGCCACGACAGTTCGCCAGCATGCGTTGCGCGCGGCACGTCGTATCGAGCGGGAGCTGACCGAAGAACGGGTGTCCTTTATGCAGGATGCCTGCCCGCATGACTGGATGAACCTGCCTATTCCGGATGGCCGCATCGTTATCGGTCTGGATGGCGGCTACATCCGAGACCGCGATAACCGCAAAAAGAATTTCGAACTGATCGTCGGTCGTTCGCTACCCGACGACGGTGATCCACGCTATATCGGCTTCGTCCAAGGTCATGATCGCAAGCCGCAACGCCGCATACTCGACCATCTCAAAAAGCAAGGTGTTCAGGCCAATCAGGATATCACCTTCATCACCGATGGCGGTGAAGAGGTTCGATCGCTTGCCGAAATGATCGCACCGGCGAGCGAGCATGTCCTGGACTGGTTCCACGTCACCATGCGCATCACGGTCCTTCGCCAGTTCGCGCAGGGGCTCGAAAACTACGACGAGCAGGCTGGGCAGGATCTGCTTGAGGGCCTACGCAAAATCAAATGGCATCTCTGGCATGGCAACGGCTATCGTGCGCGCGAGGAAATCGCAGAACTGCAATTTGATGCGGAAGCTCTTGAAACGGGCTATCCCAACATGCGCAAGTTCTTGACCACCATCAGCGAGTTCAGGTCTTACATCGCCTCCAACAATGCAAGCCTGATCAACTACGGCGAGCGTTACCGGTCCGGTGAACGCATCTCTTCTGCTTTCGTCGAGGCAACCGTCAATGCCGTCATTTCCAAGCGTTTCGCCAAGAAGCAGCAAATGCAATGGAGCAAAGTCGGCGCTCATCTTCTGCTGCAAACCCGCACGCAGACGCTTGACGGCTCCCTTCGTTCGACCTTTCGTAAGTGGTATCCCGGCATGTCGAACGACAATCACGAGTACAGAGAAACCGCTCGCGCCGCATGACCACCCCACAAATCCTCATGCTCCCCAATATCGGTGAATACCGTAGTATCTGGACGAAGCCGCGTGCGATTGTCGATGATCCAAAGGAAGCTTGGCCAATCGGCTTCAGAGCCACGCGGAGTGCGGTTGATGGAAAGCAGCGTTATGTCTGTACCTCTCCCAATATGCGGTGATGGCCACGACGGCTGCACTCGGGGCTGCGGCCTCCGAAACTAGAAGCCGCAGACTACCTCGAACACCGCCTCGCGTTTCGCCAGCTGCACTATCTTTTCCGCCGATTCCACGCCGGCGCTGCGTGAGCAAACCTAAGGTGATTTCACGTTACTGGAGATGCTGTCGGCGTGGCCGATCAGGAATGACTCTGAAGACTCCTTTGGCACGCTACCAGCTTCTACGCGGCCGTGCGAATTGCATCGTTGCTGCTAAGTCTAAACTGATTGATACGATCCGTCAGGGCTCTCACCTCGCTAGCAAGCGTGTGGGTCGCCGCATTGGATTCTTCAACCATGGCTGCGTTCTGCTGGGTCATTCGATCCATCTGGCCAACGGCAGTGTTGATCTCTTGGAGGCTGCCGGCCTGTTCACGCGCGGCAAGCACTATCGCCTCCACATGGCGATTGATCTCCTGAACTTCTTGTACGATCGTCTCCAACTCCTCGCCGGTCTGCCCGACCAGTGAGACACCTTCCACGACTTGACTACTCGAGGTGTTAATTAGAGCCTTGATCTCTTTGGCCGCCTGCGCGGAACGCTGCGCCAGTTCGCGCACTTCTTGCGCAACTACCGCAAACCCCTTGCCAGCTTCGCCAGCCCTAGCTGCTTCTACACCGGCGTTCAGCGCGAGCAGGTTCGTCTGGAATGCAATTTCGTCGATCACTCCAATGATGTTCGAGATCGAGCCTGCAGATCGTTCGATGGCACCCATGGCGTCGACCGCGCGACGGACAACAACACCGGATTGCTCCGCCCGTTCCCGCGTCTGCGCCACGCGCTTGCCAGCCGTTTCAGCACGTGACGTAGAGTCTCTGACCGAGTTAGTAATTTCGGCAAGCGCAGCCGCAGTTTCTTCGACGGACGCTGCCTGCTGCTCGGTTCGACCGGCCAGATGGTCCGCAGCCTTCCGGATCTCCTCTGAACCCCCATGGATCGTGGCCGCGTTCTCAGAAAACGCAAGCATTGCATCTTCGAGGGTTTCAACAGAACGATTGAAATTGAGACGGATCGGATCAAGGGATGCAGTAAATGGCCGACCCAACCGAACGGTCATATCGCCACCGGACAGTTTCTTAAGCCCAGTCGCGAGTTCCTGAACCGCAAACTCAACATCAGCTTCCTGTGCTTGAGAAATACGCTCGCGTTCAAGCCGTTCGATCTCTTGTTGCTCACGCGATAGTTCGGATTCACGTTCCAATTCGATCTTTCGTCTGCCGGCCTTGCGAAGGATCTCCAGCGCGCGTGCCAGATCACCGATTTCATCGTTCGTATTAATGTCAGACAGAACCACATCAAAGTTGCCCTGCGCCAGTTCCGTGGTCTCCTTGATGGCGCCAGCAATGCGCTTGCTGAAGCGTCTAGCCACGAGCCAGCCAGCAAGACACATGACAATTGCACATGCTACAATCGTCGCGGTGGACGTGATGATCATGCGGTACAAATCAGCTAATACAACCGATTTTGGAACGGAGACAATGACGTACATTGTGGCGTCGTCGAACGGACTGATCCGTTTGGAAACGGAAATGTCAGGAGCCCCGTTCTGTCCTATCGTTTCGGCGTAGCCGGTCTCCGTAGATATCAAATAATTTAATGACTGACCGTTTCTGTGATCGTCGGAAAGGGGTTTTGTCAGCAGCGACGGATCCGAGTTGACAACAAATGTCTTGCCGCTAGAAACCAGCATCACGTGGCCGACGCCCATCGGTTTCGCAGAGGCGAGGCGAGTGGCAATGGTCTCGAGATCGAAATCCATACCAAGTGATCCTGCGCTTTTGCCGTTGATGTGCAGGGGCATGGCAACGGTCGTCATCAGCAACTTCTTGTCCCCGATCGGATACAAATAAGGGTCAAAAAGTATCGCCTTGCCTGCTGGCAGCGCTCCCACAACGCCGGCTAGTTGGGGGTCATCGTAGCCTGGAGTGACCATGCTTCCGACCCCCGTACCTTCTCGGAAGAAATAAGGTACCAGACGGCCGGTTTGGTCGTGAAGCGGCTTGCCGATAAACTCCGCGTCGCGTCCATCGAAAGCATTTGCGTTCCAGACGGTGAAAGCCGCGAAAGCAAGACGGTTGTTTACAACGGTTTCCGACAAAATGTCGTCCACCACCGCGCGGCTGCCTCCGTTTGCGTGCTTCTGCAGTTGCAAGAGGGCGGTCTTGAGGTCGAACACCGTTTTATAGGCGTCACGAAGTTCAGATTCGACCTGGAAGGCGACTGCATTCGCCTCAGTTGAAACCTTCTCGATGCTTTGGTTGTAGGCGCGCTCGTATGAGGTCAGGAACAGCGCGCCCGCCACAGCAAGAGTTGATGCCAATCCTAGTCCGACAATGGAGAAGGTGTTTCTGAGTGTCGCAGATCGGAACATTGCACTCCCCGAAGAAACGGCCAGTCGCATTTTCTGAGTCAGCACTCAGGGCCGGCGAAGGCTCTATAGTTGCGTTTGTAACTAATCTATAGTTCCTAAATACTAATAGAGGGTCAACAATGCCGATTGTCCAAAAGCTTGGTCCGCCAGGCGAGTGGCGACAGCAGTCCCAACCATCAGATCAATGCCGGTAGTAACACTTGAATTTTATCTCAAACATTTAGATGAAAATATAGCAAAGCTGATTCCCTTAGGCGGAGCTGGCGCTCTGTCTAGTATTATCTGCCCGATACGGACTTTATATCAATGTATAATCCCTTCGGGGCAACGCCGTTCACTACCTTTTTGAGAACGATGTATTCGAGACCCAATCATCAAGTGGCATGAATCGAATCACCTTGCAGGTGACGTCTTTCCTTCGCTGTTATTTTATCCTTGAGAAAGCAATCCAGCAGTCACCGAAGTAAATTGGTTCAGCTAAAATATTGGGCGAAATCGGACATTAGAGCGCCTTGTCAGCCGCCAGCAAAGATGGGTGGGAATCGGCGCCGAGGGCGCGGCTGACCTCTATTGCGGCGCGCACAACGTGGCGCGCGATCGACACTTCGACTTCCTCAGAGGTTCGCGAGGCTATCGACGCGACTGCGATTGCACCAAAAGCATGGCCGGCGGCGTTGAAGATCGGCGCAGCTATACCCGTCACTTCGGTCTCGAAGCTGCGACGACCAACGGCATAGCCGCGCTGTCGGACCTTTGCGATCATTTCCCGCATCTCATCGGCTGTGCGCGGTGTGCGATCGGTGTGCGGGGGAAACGCGTCGGCAGCCAGCGCTGCTTCAGCGACATCGGGATGCGCGAAGGCAAGGTAGGCAAGGCCGGATGCCGTCGCGTGAAACGGGAGCGGTTGGGACAGATCGACAAACACCCGCGTCGAGCGGGCAGGCTCCGCTATGGCGATTGTGGTTAGCGCGTCTTCTGATGCAAGGCTGGCGTGGGCGGTCTCTGATGTTTGCTCGGCCAACCAGTCCACCCACGGCTGCACCGTCGAAGCGATGGGAAAAGTTGCTTCACGAATTTTCGCGAACCTCAGTACGCTTGCCCCTAGCCGGTATTTCTTGCTGAAATCGACCTGCTCTATGAAGCCGTGCTTCATTAAAGACGTTAAGATGCGCAGCGTCGTCGCCTTGTCGAGCTCTGCCTTACGTGCCAGTTCGCTAAGGCCGAATTCAGATTCCGAAATGGTAAAATAGTTTAGTAGATTGAAGGCCTTATCTACGGTCTTCATCGTGTTCGTCGTCTTTTTCGGCGCGTCCAAAATCAGGTCCATTCTGCGTGCAGGCGAATTTCGCAAACCGGTCGTAGGAGGATCCATACCGATGCGTTGTTGATAATAGCGATCCGCAGCCATCGTTCAAGTCACGAGCATACTCGGAAAACGATCCACATTCGCTGAGTTACGGCTCACCAACTTCCTATTGACAAGTTTCAAACCTACGTCAGAATAAAATAACCGACGGTGATAATAATGAACCAATGAAGCCGCTCGACCAACCTGTAGGGGAGCTACATGTCAGATTCACAGAAAGTAACAGACAACGGACTACGCACCGGGACGCTCGGCGCCGCAGCCATCACACTGATGGTCATATCGGCCGTCGCGCCTTTGACCAATATGGCCGGGATCTTGCCGGTTGCCATTCTCTTCGGCAACGGTACAGCCATCGTTCCGGCTTTCATACTCATGATGCTACTGGTTCTCGTGTTTTCCGTCGGATACGTAACCATGTCGCGCTACGTGCCAAATTCCGGCGCTTTTTATACCATGATCACACGCGGCCTAGGTCCCACACTGGGAGGCGCAGCGGCATTGGTCGCCCTTCTTGGGTATAACTGCATGCAGATCGGGATGTCCGGGATGTTCGGTCCGGTCACCGCCGATCTCATAAAGACCTCCGTCGGCATAGACCTACCCTGGTGGGTTTACAGCCTTGGGGCGTCCTTGATCATCGGCTTTCTCGCCTATCGCCGGGTCGACTTTTCGGCAAAAGTTCTGGCGCTTCTCGTGCTAGCGGAATTCGCGGTTGTCTTCGTTCTTGATATCCTGATCGTGCACCAGGGCGTACCTGGCGGGTTTTCGCTGGCACCGCTTTCGCTGTCTGGCATGCCAAGCGGCGCGGCGCTCGGGGTCACCTTTGTGTTCGCGTTTGGATGCTACATTGGCATCGAAGCCACGACCATCTACAGCGCCGAGGCGCACAATCCGCGGGTCACTATCCCGCGTGCCACGTATGCATCGGTCCTTTTGATCGGCGGTTTCTATTCACTGTCGGCAATTTGGATTGTCGAGGCAGCGGGTACCGCCACGATTGTCGACCAGCTCAAGCAACTTCAGGACCCGGTTCAATTCGTCTTTAACATTTCTGACCAGTTCGGCGGTCGCATTCTCTCCGACATGATGCGCGTTCTCTTCGTGACAAGTGTCTTTGCCTGCCTGCTGGCGTTCCACAATCACGTTGCCCGCTATTTTTACTTCCTCGGCAAGGAAGGTATGATGCCTCATTGGCTTGGCAAGACGCATCCGAGCTATCAGAGCCCTTATCGGGGCACCATCTTACAGACCGTCATTGCGATGGCTGTCATTGGGACATTTGCGGCGTTCGGTATGGACCCTCTCCTTACATTGTTCGCCTGGATTGCCAATATCGCGGTTATCTGCGTGATCACGCTGATGCTACTAGTCTGCATCGCAGTCATCGTATTCTTCGTGCAAAATCCAGAGTTGGAACCCGGCCAACCGATTAAGACCAAGTTGATGCCAGCTCTCGCGGCAATCGGTTTTGCGCTGGTCGGTTATTTCGGTGTCAGCGGGTTCGACATTCTGACAGGAGCCTCTGGACCGCTCGCCATCGCGCTCCCCTCGCTCATCCTCGTCGCTGCCGTAATAGGTGCCATTCGGGCAAAGACGCGGCCGGGACTGGTCGTAGCCCTTTCGACAGACCCCGTCTGACCTATCCCAGTGGAGGTGACACTTCTCACCTCCACCCCAAATCGCTCACGTCAAGTCCTAGGCCCGCGGCAACGCAGGGCCTTTTTTTGTGCACTTCGTGCTGGAGCTTTCGAATATATTGACCACGCGGAGGAGCATAACTACCGGCGCATTAATATGGTCAGCACGCGTTTCAAATCAGCCGAGACCCGCTCACCAAGATCTGACCTGAGTTTGGCATCGTATTTGCGCGCTTGCCGACCGAGGTCGCGGAAAGCATTCATCCCTCCCTCAGTCAACGAAAGAAACTCAGCCCGGCGGTCGTCTTCGCTGGGACTGCGGACGAGCATTTGCGTGGCTTCCAGCGCTGTAACCGCGCGGCTTACCTTAGTCTTGTCAATATGGGAGATCGCACAAATGTCGCGTGCTGTCATCGAGCCGAATTTGCCGAGATTTGCCATAACCCGCCATTGCGCCCGCGTCATGCCATAGACTTCGCGGTAGACGCTCTCGAAATCGCGCGAGGTTGCTTCAGCTGCCTGGTTAAGGAGATAGGGTAGAAACTGCTCGAGGTCGAATTCGGGTTCCGAGCTATGTTCTGCCGCGTCCTGTTCCGCCATGCTTTGGTCCCTTATGATAGGAGGGAACCTTTGCCACAGGCGACGTCAGATGTCACCCCGCCGGACGCACCCGATCGGGATGGGCAGCGGCGAAGGCATCAAGCGCCTCTAACCGGGCGGAGATTCCCATCGTTTTGGGGAAGGTATGAAGATCCACGCCCCAGCGCCGTGCATTATAGATCTGTGGCACGAGACAAATGTCGGCGAGGCTGATCATGTCTCCGTGGCAATAAAGACCACTCGGGCCAAGTTCGAGCATAGCCTCGAAATCCTTGAGCCCGCCCAATATGAAATGCTGCATCCAGTCTTCCATGCTCGTCCCGCTGAGCGAGGTCGCATAGCGCGCGACACGCAGATTGCAGACGGGATGGATTTCCATGGCAATCGCATAGGAAAGCGCACGCACGCGTGCCTTTTCGATTGGCTTCTCTGGAAGCCAGCCCGTGCGACGGGTTTCGTCGAGATATTCAAGGATTGCCAGAGACTGCGTCAGAACAACCCCATCGATCTCCAGGGTGGGGACTAACCCCTGCGGATTACGTATCAGATAAGCCGGTTCGCGATGCTCGGCGTTTAACAAGTCGATCGGATCGGCACGGTAGGTTTCACCGATCAGGTTCAGCGCGATGCGCACCCGATAGGCGGAGGAAGAACGCCAGTAATCATTCAAAATCGTTTCCGTCGGCATCGCAAAATCCCTTTGTCGTCGGTCAAACTCTAACTTGACAAAGTTACAAATGCAACTAATTTGCCAGACCAAGATGGACGCCAATGCGGAGCTGACGATGAACCAGCATGCCACCTCACAGCTTGTCACCCATGACTTGAAAAATGCTCGCCCGCATGAAGGTTACATGCCCGGCTTCGGTAATGATTTCGAAACTGAGGCCTTACCCGGCGCCTTGCCACAGGGGCAGAATTCGCCCCAGAAGTGTGCGTATGGCCTCTATGCCGAGCAGCTATCGGGTACCGCCTTTACAGCGCCGCGCGGTCAAAACGAGCGGACGTGGTGCTATCGCATCCGCCCCTCTGTAAAACACGCCGGACGGTTCGCAAAGATCGATGTGCCGCATTGGAAATCTGCGCCGCATATCCTGCCTGACGTCATTTCGCTTGGCCAGTACCGCTGGGATCCTATCCCTCATACGACGGAAAAGCTTACATGGGTGACAGGAATGCGCACGGTCACCACGGCCGGTGATGTCAATACTCAGACCGGGATGGCGAACCACGTCTATCTCGTGACAGAATCGATGACGGATGAATATTTTTACTCCGCCGACGGTGAACTGCTGGTGGTGCCGCAGGAAGGACGTCTACGATTTTCCACCGAGCTTGGCATCATCGATCTCGAGCCGAAGGAAATCGCGATTCTCCCGCGCGGCCTTGTCTATCGCGTTGAGGTGCTTGAAGGGCCGTGCCGTGGTTTCGTTTGCGAGAATTACGGCCAGAAGTTCGATCTTCCTAACCGTGGCCCGATCGGCGCGAATTGCCTCGCCAACCCACGGGATTTTAAATGCCCCGTCGCCGCCTTTGAGGACCGGGAAGCGCCTTCCCGTGTTATTTTGAAGTGGTGCGGCCAGTTCCATGAGACCCGGATCGACCATTCTCCGCTCGATGTCGTAGCGTGGCATGGAAACTATTGCCCGTATAAATATGATCTCAGGACCTACTCACCGGTAGGCGCCATCCTCTTCGATCACCCCGATCCGTCTATCTTCACGGTTCTGACGGCGCCATCCGGGCAGGAAGGCACAGCAAATATTGATTTTGTGCTTTTCCGAGAGCGCTGGATGGTGGCCGAGCATTCGTTCCGCCCGCCTTGGTACCACAAGAACATCATGTCGGAGCTGATGGGGAATATCTACGGAGTTTACGATGCCAAGCCGCAAGGTTTCGCACCCGGCGGGATGAGCCTGCACAATTGCATGCTGCCACATGGGCCGGACCGGAACGCTTTCGAACACGGCTCTAACGAGCCGATGGTGCCGCAATTTCAGGCCGAAACAATGAGCTTCATGTTCGAGACGCGCTTTCCCCAGCACTTGACCGAATGGGCTGCGCACAGTGCCCCTCTCCAAGACGATTACATTGATTGCTGGGACAGCCTCGAAAAGAAGTTCGACGGCACGCCCGGCATCAAAAACTGATTGTCACGGCTGCAACCAACGGATTTTTACATGCCATTACTGCTGAGCTGGGTGGACAGTGCCAATTTTTCCGACTGCCCTTTCCCCCTTAATAACCTGCCTTGCTGCGTCTTTGCGACAGGCGACGACACGCGGCACTGCGCAATGCCGATTGGGGATCACCTCCTCAATCTCGCAAGTCTTGAAAGCGCGGGACACATTGTACTCGACGGTGGCCCACTGTTGAATGGGCCGAACTGGAACCGGTTCATGGCAGCGGGTCCAGCTGTGTGGGCGGCGTTGCGCGCGCAGGTACAAAGGCTGCTCGCCACCGGCGCGCCTGAACGCATTCTTATCGAACCGCATTTAGTTCCGCTTGCCGGTACCAAGCTCGTCATGCCACTTGAAGTTTCTGAATACACAGACTTCTACGCCGGAAGGCATCATGCCTTCAATGTCGGGACCATGTTTCGGGGACCCGAGAACGCACTACCGCCCAACTGGCTACACATCCCTATCGGATATAATGGCCGCGCCTCATCCGTGGTTGTTTCTGGCTCGGATGTCCGTCGACCTTGGGGGCAGATAAAAGGGCCAAACGACGAGGCACCGCGCTTTGCGCCTTCGCAGAGATTCGACATCGAGTTGGAGATGGGAGCCATAATAGGCACTCCTTCAGAAAATGGACAACCGCTGACGGTGGCCGAAGCTGATGCAATGATTTTTGGCTACGTGCTGCTGAACGACTGGTCTGCCCGCGATATCCAGGCATGGGAGTATCAGCCGCTCGGCCCGTTCCAGTCCAAGGCAACAGCAACCACAATATCGCCCTTCATCGTCATGAAGGCGGCATTGGAGCCCTTCCGGGTTTCGACCCCTACACGCGAAGTGCCGTTGCTTCCATATCTCGTGGAAGCAGAACCGTTGCTTTACGACATTGACTTGGAGGTCGCGCTGACGCCTCAGTCTGCCGGCGAAACCGTGATTTCTCGCACCAATTACCGCGAGATGTACTATTCGGCTGCCCAGCAGCTCGCACACCACACGACATCGGGCTGCGCCATGCGAAGCGGCGATCTCCTCGGCTCAGGGACGATTTCCGGCCCGAGTAAGGAAAGCCGCGGTTCGCTTCTCGAACTCAGTTGGGGCGGCAAGGAACCCTTGGTGCTGAACGGCGGCGAGACGCGCAGCTTCCTCCACGACCACGACACGATCATCCTGCGCGGACACGCAAAGGGCGACGGTTACACGATTGGATTTGGCGACTGTACAGGTCGCATCCTGCCTGCGCTTTCCGATCCCTACGCTCGATAAGGAAGAAAATCATGGCTAAAGCCTTTGCATCCCAAGGCGACCTCAGCGAAAAGACGATCAGCTTCACCGAGATCGGTGATGGGCTTTATGCCTTTACGGCCGAAGGTGACCCCAACTCTGGCGTCATCATCGGCGATGAAAGTGTAATGGTGGTCGAAGCCCAGGCTACGCCGCGTCTTGCGCAAAAAGTTATCGACTGCATTCGCGGTGTTACCGACAAGCCGATAAGTCACGTGGTACTGACGCACTATCACGCTGTTCGGGTGCTGGGGGCGAGCGCTTTCAACGCTGGCCAGATCATCATGTCCGAGGCGGCCCGCAAAATGGTTGTCGAACGTGGCCAGGAAGATTGGGACAGTGAGTTCCAACGTTTCCCACGTCTCTTCCAGGGACACGAATCGATCCCTGGCTTGACGTGGCCGACCACGACCTTCAACGGGCGGATGTCCGTTTTTCTTGGCAAGCGCCGGGTCGACATTATGCAGGTGGGCCGCGCCCATACTGCAGGCGATGCCGTCATCTATGTGCCGGACCAGAATGTGATGTTCACGGGTGACATTGTCGAAGCGCATTCGGCCTGCTATTGCGGCGACGGTCATTTTGCCGATTGGGGCGGGACGCTCGAAGCCATCCGGGCCTACGATTTGGCAGCCATTGCACCCGGTCGTGGTGACGCGGTTGTCGGTCGCGACGCGGTGAACGCTGCTCTCGACCGAACCCGCGATTTTGTCGAATCTACCTATCGGCCCGTGGCCCGCATTGCTGCGCGAGGCGGTACACTACGCGAGGCATGGGATGCTGTTCGCGCCGAATGCGATCCGAAATTCAAAGACTACGCCATCTACGAACATTGCCTGCCTTTCAATGTAGCGCGCGCTTACGACGAAGCGCGGGGTATCGACAATCCGCGCATCTGGACAGCAGCGCGGGATCTTGAAATGTGGGCACAACTCCAGGGCTGACCGCTTCCCAGGGAGGGGACAATGGAAAATCTCGTCACGGATCGCTATCCGATAGCTTTCCGGCTATATCCCTATGTTCGTTGCGCCGATCAGTCGGCAAGCTCACCAGTGCGGCGTCCTGTCGTAGTCGGTGGCGGTGGACCCGTCGGGCTTGCCACCGCGCTTGACCTCGGTAAGCGCGGCGTTCCAGTCGTTGTCTTGGACGATCAGGAAGGTGTTGGACTCGGCAGCCGCGCGATCTGTTTTGCCAAGCGGACACTTGAAATCTGTGATCGTCTCGGTGCAGGCGAGGCAATGCTTGCGAAAGGCGTCCAATGGAATGTCGGTAAGGTGTTTCACGATAACCGCCAGCTCTATTCCTTCAACCTACTACCGGAAGAAGGTCATGCGTTACCTGCCTTCATTAATCTGCAGCAACCATGGTTCGAGCGCTTTTTGCATGAGGCTATCGTGCGGGCGCAGGCTGCAGGCGCACCGATCGAGATTCGAGGGCGCAACCGGATCGAGGCGGTCGAACGCAATGAGGGTTTCGTAACCATCGACGTCTCGACCCCGGATGGTCCTTACCAGATTGAGGCTGACTGGCTAGTCGCATGCGATGGCGCTCGGTCGCCAATACGCTCCATGCTCGGGCTCGGCTTCGAGGGACGCGTCTTCGAGGACAACTTCCTGATCGCCGATGTAAAAATGAAGGCCGATTTTCCGACCGAGCGGTGGTTCTGGTTCGAGCCCCATTTCAAATCGGGCGACAGCGCACTGCTCCACAAACAGCCGGATGACATCTGGCGGATCGATTTTCAGCTAGGCTGGGAGATCGACCGGCAGAAGGAATTGCAGCCCGAATCCATTCGGGCTCGTGTCAGTGCAATGCTCGGCCCTGATGTCGAATACGAGCTAGACTGGTGCTCGATCTACACCTTCCAGTGCCGGCGCATGGACAGTTTCCGTCACGGCCCGGTTATATTTGCTGGCGACGCTGCCCACCAAGTGTCACCCTTTGGCGCGCGTGGAGCCAATTCTGGCATTCAGGACGCAGACAATCTTGGCTGGAAGCTCGCCATGGTCGTAAACGGCACTGCCGGAGAGGCCCTGCTCGACAGCTATGATTGGGAGCGCGTATACGGCGCTGACGAGAATATCGCCAATTCGACGCGGGCAACTGATTTTATCACGCCGAAATCGGCTGTTTCCAAGCTGTTCCGAAACGCGGTCGTCTCCTTGGCGGAGGCCGTGCCTTTTGCACGCACCATTGTGAATTCGGGGCGACTGTCCCTACCTTGTACCTATGATGGCTCGCCGCTGAATGGTCCCGACAATGCCCTTATGCCAGCACGTTCGCGGCCTGGAAGTGCCTGTCCGGACGCCCCCGTGGGGGATGAATGGCTCCTGCGTTTGATAGGCTCGGACTTCACGCTACTTTCGCTCAATGCAACAGTTCCGGAAAATTTTATGGCCCACGGTGTCTCCGTGAAAGTGCTGTCACTTGCCGCGTCCCCGGGTAGCGCGATTGCTGAGCGATATCTTGGTGCGGCGTCGAGCGCCGTTTATCTCGTTCGCCCTGATCAGCACGTGGTCGCCCGCTTCGTAAGCTTTGATGCCGACGCCGTCGCCGCCGCCCTTTCCCGCGCGCTTGCAAAGGATCAAACGAATGCTTGAGACCAAACCCAATTTTTCACGGCCCGACGAGACCTATGCCATGCTCATCAAGACCCACGAAGGGCTCACTGACGAAGAGAGCCAGGCCCTGAATGCACGCCTCATCCTAATCCTTCTTAATCAAGTAGGCGACTATGAAACCATCGGGCAAGCCCTTGCGCTTGCACGCTCGGGGATTGGGCCGGAGGTTGGCTCCGCGGTTTGAACATAGCGGCGGCGCTTTCAGCATCGGACCTCTGTCGCGCTCTAAGACGCCGCAGCGAGACAATGGTCAGCGGACGAGCCGTCTTCAATGCTCGATTAAAGGAGTTTGCTTGATGAATGGAACGATCAAGCCGCATTTCATACCGGACGAGGTCGCCGTTCCGACGCAGATGGCGCTGTTCCAAGACTGGTGCTCGCAGCAGTTTGGAATTGCCCTTCCAACGCACGACGACCTTCACGCATGGTCGGTGCGCGATCGCGGCGCCTTCTGGTCAGCTGTATGGGATTTTTGTGGCGTAATAGGAGACAAAGGGGACCACCCGCTCCTCGATGCAGGGCATATTCTTGAGGATCGGTTTTTTCCGCAAGCGAAGTTAAACTTTGCTGAGAACCTGCTGCGAAACCGCGGTGACGGTGACGCGCTGATATTTCGCGGAGAGGACAAAAGAGAACTACGCTGGAGTTTCGACGAGCTCAATGCGGCAGTCTCGCGGCTCCAGCAGGCTTTCCGGACCATGGGTGTACGCGCTGGCGATCGTGTCGCGGCAATGCTGCCGAACCTTCCTGAAACAGTCGCCTGCATGCTAGCGGCGGCATCACTCGGCGCGATCTGGTCTTCCTGCTCCCCAGACTTCGGCGAACAGGGCGTCGTAGACCGCTTTGGTCAAATCGAGCCAAGAATTTTCATCACCTGCGATGCCTATTGGTACAATGGCAAGCGGATCGACCTGGCGGGAAAGGTCAGGGCTCTCGAAGGCCGACTTGGGGTGCCCTTCATTATCGTCGATTATTGCGGTAATGCGGAGGCAGTCGCTGCAGAGCTCAAGGACGGCACAACTCTAGCCGCCGTGATCGCGGATCATCCCGCCTGTGAGCCTGTGTTCGAGCCTTTTGCGTTCGGACACCCGCTGATGATCCTATTCTCATCGGGAACAACCGGTGTTCCCAAATGCATTGTCCATTCTGCGGGCGGCACGCTTCTACAGCATCTAAAGGAACATCGACTCCATTGTAACATCGTGGACGGAGACCGGGTCTTTTACTATACGACCTGCGGCTGGATGATGTGGAACTGGCTCGTATCCGGCCTCGCAAGCGGCGCCACGCTTTGTCTTTATGACGGCTCGCCATTCGCACCCACGTCGAACGTCCTTTGGGACTATGCCGAGGCCGAACGCGTCACAGTCCTTGGGACCTCGGCGAAATACCTCGACGCATTGGAGAGGGCGGGCGTCAAACCTCGAGAGACACACGATCTCTCCAGCTTGAAGGCGT
Source organism: Rhizobium sp. 11_C7_N12_5 (assembly GCF_051811145.1). Lineage (NCBI taxonomy): Bacteria > Pseudomonadati > Pseudomonadota > Alphaproteobacteria > Hyphomicrobiales > Rhizobiaceae > Rhizobium > Rhizobium sp. 11_C7_N12_5. The sequence goes on along the minus strand of NZ_JBPWPY010000003.1, from coordinate 971,837 downwards.
TGCTATCCACCGGTTCCCCGCTGTCGCCTGCAAGCTTCGATTACGTTTACCGCGACATTAATCCGTCGGTGCATCTCGCGTCCATGTCCGGCGGAACCGATATCGTATCGTGCTTCGTGCTAGGGAACCCGACTTTGCCCGTCTGGTCGGGTGAAATTCAGGGCCCGGGTCTAGGCATGGCGGTCGCGGTGTTCGACGAAACGGGACTTCCGATCCGCGAGGGCAAGGGTGAACTTGTCTGCACGAGATCGTTCCCGTCGATGCCCATTGGCTTTTGGAATGATCCGGACGGATCACGCTTCCGCGCTGCTTACTTCGAGCGCTTCGAAAACTGCTGGTGCCATGGAGATTTCGCGGAGTGGACGGAGCACGGCGGTATCGTTATTCATGGCCGATCCGACGCCACACTTAATCCAGGCGGTGTTCGCCTCGGCACTGCGGAAATTTACAACCAGTTGGAACGCATCCCTGGCATCTCGGGCGCCGTGTGCATCGGCCAGGAGTGGGACAATGATGTACGCGTTGTGCTGTTCGTAAAGCTCAGTTGTGGCACCGTGCTGGATGAGGACCTGAAACAGATGATTCGCCAGCAAATCAGAACGGGCGCTTCGCCGCGCCATGTGCCTGCCAAGATCATTGCAGTCGATGATATTCCGGTGACCAACACTGGAAAGGTCGTTGAGCTTGCGGTGCGGGATGTCGTGCATGGCCGGCCGGTCCGTAACCTCGATTCGCTGGCGAACCCAATGGCTTTGGAGCTTTTCGTAGATCAACCTGAGCTTCGGGTCTGACAGGCTAGGAGACAAACGTCACTTGTATCGGCCGGGATCAGGTTTGACTGAGCCCGACCTTTTTGTTGGCGGTTAGTTTGCCGCGGATTTCAGCCCAGCCTCTAGCGCTTCTAGAATGCGGCTCACGTCCTGCTTGCTGATGATAAGCGTTGGCGAAAGGATGATGTTGTTGCCTGAGGTGCGAATCATAACGCCCGCCTCATAGGCGCCCTTATAGACCTGAGCAACTTTGTCCTTTGCGGCGGGGGCCTTGTCGTCGCGGTTCGAAACAAGCTCTAGCGCGCACATCAGACCTTTCCCGCGTACATCGCCAACCAAAGGATAGCGTGCCTTGAGGGTCTCGAGCCCCTCAAGCAATTCAATGCCGCGTTCGGCCGCGTTCGTGGCAAGATCCTGCTTGACCGTTTCGGCCAGGCACACAATAGCCGCGGCTGCTCCTACCGGATGGCCTGAATAAGTGTAACCGTGGCCGATGCTGCCCATAGCGGTGCGATCGTTCTCGAATACCTCAGTCACCTTTTCGCCGATCATGACAGCGCCGAACGGGAAGTAGCCGTTCGTGATCGCCTTGGCAGTGCACATCATATCCGGCTTGACTCCCCACAGCCGGCTTCCCGACCAGGCACCGGTGCGCCCAAAGGCGGTTATAACTTCGTCAGCTATCAGAAGGATACCGTGCTTGTCACACAGTGCGCGTAGGGCCGGCATCAGGCTTTCATGCGGCACTATGACTCCTCCCGCACCAAGCACGGGCTCCATGATCAAGGCAGCGATAGTATCAGCCCCATGGAAGGCAATCTCATCGGCAAACTGACGCGCAATGCTATCTGCAAGCACCTTTGGATCATCCGTGTTGAACGGGTTCCGGTACGTGTAGGGCGAGGCGAGATGAATCGTACCCGGCAGCAGCGGCTCGTAGGCTCGGCGGAAATTCTGGTTTCCGTTGACGCTAGCGCCGCCGAAATGCGTGCCGTGATAGCCCTTCTTAAGTGAAACGAATTTGGTGCGTTCCGGCTGTCCATTCAACTTGTGGAATTGGCGAGCAAGTCTAAGGGCGGTCTCGACGCTGTCGGAGCCGCCGGATGTGAAGAAGCTCCGAACCATGCCGTCGGCAGCAAAAAACTCAGCAAGCGCCACCGAAAGTTCAATCAGCGGGCCGTTAGTGGTTCCGCGAAAGGCCGAGTAGTAGGGCAGTTCGCCCAGTTGCGTGGTGATTGCTTGCTTAACAGGATCGCAGGAGTAGCCGAGATTAACGTTCCAGAGACCACCGACGCCGTCCAAGAGCCGTTTACCGTCAACGTCTATGATCTCGGCACCTTCGCCGGCGCTGATGATAGTGGGCGGGTTAGCCCTCATTTCGGCCGGATGGGCCATGGGGTGCCAGACGTGGCGGGCATTATGCTCGGTCAGGAAGTTGCTATCGGCCATCGGATGGATCTCCTCGATATGATGGGTCAGGCAGAAAGGTGAGTGAGAGCACGCTCGTAGCTCTCGGCAGGCTGGGTGACATCGAAATGGACGCAGGTCATGCCGACAGCCTGGCCGCCTCGGATGTTCTTTAATTGGTCGTCCACGAAGACGCAGTCGGCGGCGGATATGGCCAAGCCGTCGGTAATGAAGTCAAAGGCGCGCGGATCAGGCTTCAGGATCTGCGTGTAAGTTGCATCGACAATCAGATCGAAGTCTGCGAGGAACGGAAGCCTGTCTCGAAACTCCTTCCCGTAGAAGAGGTCGAGTTCGTTGGACAGGATCGCCAGACGGTGACCGGCCTTTTTTGCTGTAGCGATGGCCGCCAGCGCTTCGGGACGGATGACCTGCGAGGGATCGTCGCCGCGCACCGCACTAAGAAACGGTGGGAGCGTATCCCACTCCTTGCCCACCAGACTGCCGGTCTCTCGGGCGCGGGTAGTCCAGTAGTCCCGTTCACTGATCCGACCCGCCTGCATATCGCTCCACAGCGGATCAGTACTGACGTCAAAGGGGCCACGCCATGTGAGGGTGCCTGGGGCCAGACCGAGGGCTTCCTCGCTTAAATCATGGGTTTCAAACAGCGTTTTTGAAATCACGCCGCCAAAATCCAACACCAACGCTCGTTGCGTCATATCAACCATTCTCCTTGATCCTATGTAGAAAATCCGCGGGTGGCGTACCGCCCAAGGCGCGGGTCGCCGAGAGGCAAGCACGGAGCACGAAGGTCTCGATCTCGCCTGCAAGAACTTCTGTCGTTCGAGATGAGATACAGGCTGCTGCAATCGTCGCCTGGATCAGCCCACGAGCGTCAAATATCGGTGCTGCAATGCCAGTGACCTCGTCTTCGAATGTGCGAGTGGCGGTCGCAAAACCGCGCTTGCGGATACCGTCAAGCCGAAGTCTGAGCTCAGCCGGCGAGCTTATTGTGGTCGCTGTGAAGCTCATCGGTACGTCCATGCCTGCTAGCACCTTATCGACGACTGCGTCGCTGGCGTGGGCTAAAAACACGAGCCCTGATGCCGTTGCGTGCACGGGCAGCGGTTGCGTGGGATCAACGAAGACGCGCGTTGGCCGGGACGGCTCACATACCGCCACAGTCGTCATGTCCTGCCCGGAAAAGACGCTGACGTGCGATGTTTCATTTGTCTGGACGGTCAGATCGTGAAGAACGTGCTGAAGCTCCACCGCGATCGGGACGGTCGAATTTCGAATGCGAGCGAGCCTTCGCATCCCCGCGCCAAGCCGGTAGTGACGTGTCTCGCTGTCCTGCTCAACCAAGCCACAGGCGACCAGCGATCCAAGACTGCGCATAGCGCTTGCCTTGTCCATGCCAGCAGCCCGAGCCAGGTCGCTCAGCTTTTGCTCAGGGGCTTGTGCTGAGAAAAAACTCAGCAGTTTCATTGCATTGTCGACTGTCTTCATGGCTTTCGCCTTCGCGTTCCCTGGCAGCGATTTACATTTTTTTCCGCCTTGCCTGATCACTACTTGACAGAAACCAGTCTCAGATGCAACATTTTTGAAACGGTGTAGATAATAATGAACCACACCAGCAAACTGGGAGTTTGCGTTAGATGACTGTCTAGGACGGCTCTGCCGTCGGTGCACGGAGTGGCAGTTGCTGCTGCAGGTGTATGACGCCTTGGTTTCAACGGCGTCGAGGCGGGAAGTCCACGTACACCCCGGTAAAGACCGAACGGTGGAGTAACTCGATATGCAAAGCGAAATTGACGCCCGGCGAACAGCCGAGGTCGCACCCCAAGGGCTTCTTATCGACGGGGCATGGCGGCAGGCCCGATCCGGCGCGACGCTAGACGTATTTTCCCCACTGGATGGCAAGCAGCTAACGACCATTGCCGATGCCGATCATGACGATGTGGCTCTCGCATGCGCCTCGGGCCGCGCTGCGTTCGAGGGTGGCGCCTGGTCTCGCTCAACCCCTGCCCAGCGCAAAAAGGTGCTGTTCCGGCTGGCGGAACTCATAGAACGCGATGCGCTCGACCTCGCGGTACTTGGCGTGCGCGACAACGGCACCGAGATAGCAATGGCCCTTAAGGCCGAGCCATTGAGCGCAGCTTCCACCTTTCGCTACTACGCAGAATTGATTGATAAGGTCTATGGTGCGATTGCGCCGACCGCTACCGACGTGCTGGCTCTTGTGCACCGGGAGCCCATCGGTGTCGTTGCTGCTATCGTGCCGTGGAACTTCCCTCTCATGATCGGTGCCTGGAAGATCGCACCCGCGCTAGCGGCTGGCAACAGCGTCGTCCTGAAGCCAGCGGAGACGGCCTCTCTTACTCTGCTGCGGCTCGCGAACCTTGCACTCGAGGCCGGGGTGCCCCCGGGGGTCTTTAACGTCGTCACTGGCAGGGGCTCTGTCACCGGTGAAGCACTCGCCCTGTCGATGGATGTCGACGTGATGGCCTTCACGGGATCTGGAGGCGTTGGACGAAAGCTTCTGGAATACTCGGCCCGCTCCAACCTCAAACGGACTTATCTAGAACTTGGTGGCAAGAGCCCGAATATAATTTTCGCCGACGCCCCAGACCTCGACAAGGCTGCGAAAGTAGCCGCCTATGGAATCTTCCGCAATTCCGGACAGGTTTGCATTGCCGGCTCGCGTCTATTGGTGGAAGCGTCCATCGCCGAAGAGTTTGCGGCCAGGGTGGCAAAGATCGCAGGGTCCATGAAAGTGGGAGATCCTCTGGACCTATCCACAGAAGCCGGTGCGATCAATTCCGAAGCGCAGCTTCTGAAGAGCATGGGCTTTACCGAACGCGCACAAGCCGAGGGCGCCGCTCTGTTGACCGGAGGTGGTCGGCTTAGAGAGGAAACCGGAGGATGGTTTATGGCGCCGACGGTGCTGGCCAATGTCCGTGCGGAAATGGAAGTAGCACGTGAAGAGGTCTTCGGACCGGTCCTCTCCGTAATCCCGTTCAAGGACGAGGATGAGGCCATCCGGCTCGCCAACGACACCGATTTCGGCCTAGCATCGGCGGTTTGGACTGCCGATCTGTCCCGCGCTCACCGCATGGTCCGGGCACTGAAGGCCGGAATCGTGCACGTCAACACTTATGGTGGGTCCGATCTGACCGTTCCCCTTGGCGGCGTGAAGCAGTCTGGCAACGGCCACGACAAATCCACCTTCGCCCTCGACAAATTCTTAGACCTCAAGACTGCATGGATCCAGCTGTGACCTCACTTAACAATCTTCCGGAAAGCGCGCCGGCTGTCATTATCGGCGGCGGCATCATCGGGGTCTCTACCCTCTATCACCTCGCTAAAAAGGGTGTAGAAGGAGCCGTTCTTGTTGAGAGAAAGCAGCTGGCCTCGGGGACAACCTGGCATGCTGCTGGCATCGTCGGTCAGCTTCGCGAGAGTTCCGCCCAGACCGAGCTCTCCAAATATACGGCACGCCTCTTCACGGAGCTAGAAGTCGAGACGGGGCAGGCGACCGGCTACAAGCAAAACGGCACGTTGCATCTCGCCTTGTCAGATATTCGTGCCGAGCAACTACGTCGCAACCACGACCATGCTGCGCGAATGAAAATTGAGAGCCAACTTCTCGGCATCGAGGAGATCAACGAAATCTGGCCGCTCGTCGATACCTCCGACGTGCACTGCGGCTTTCTCGTGCCATCGAACGGGCAAGTGAACCCGTTGGATGTGACCCAGGCGCTCGCCAAAGGAGCTAAGGCTCTCGGCTCGAAAATCTATGAGCATACCCGGGCTATTCGCATCCTGACACGCAATGGCAAGGTGATTGGCGTAGAGACCGACAAGGGTGTGATCGCCACGGAGAAGGTGCTGCTGGCCGCCGGCATGTGGTCGCTACGCTTTGCAGCAGAGCACGGTGTAACCGTTCCTCTACATGCCGCCGAGCACTTCTATATTCTCACCGAAGCTATCCCGGACCTACCGCGCACGCTTCCGGGGCTCGTTGTACTTGAGGAACGCCTTTACACCAAGGAAGATGCGGGCAAGTTGCTGATCGGCGGTTTCGAGGCCCGCGGCAAGGCATGGGCGCGCGACGGCATTCCCGACAGCTTCGAGTTCGACGAACTGCCATTCGACATGGAGCATGTCGAACCAGTGCTCGAAAAATTCTTTACTCGCTTCCCTGCGCTCGAAACCATGGGCATTCAGACCTTCTTCAACGGGCCCGAGAGCTTTACGCCCGATGGACGGCCCTATATCGGACCGGCGCCGGAAATGCCCGGCCTGTTCATCGCTGCGGGCATGAATTCGAACGGGATCCTCAATTCCGGCGGCGTGGGTCTGACAATGGCGGCCTGGATGACGGACGGACAGCCGCCACGCGCGGTCGCCTCGATGCTGGCGGCGCGCGCGCACCCCTTTCAGAAGAACAAGGCCTATAACGCGGAGCGCGTCACTGAAGGCATCGGCCTTCACTGGGGCCTGCATTGGCCGGGCCGACAGATAGAGACTGCGCGCGGCATCCGCCGCGTTCCGCTCCACGACCGGCTCCTCTCCGCCGGTGCCCTGATGGCGGAGCGCATTGGCTGGGAAGTGCCGATGTATTTCGATCCCGCCAATCCCGTCTGGCCAGAGCGGGCGAGCCTCGGCTGGCAGGACTGGTCGCAACGTGTAAAAGAAGAGTGCCTCGCCGCGCGCGATCAGGCGGTTCTGATCGACCAGTCAATGTATGGCAAGCTCCTGGTGCAGGGACCGGACGCCGTACGGGCGCTGAACCGCGTCAGTGGCGCCGAAATGGACGTGGCCGTCGGTACCTCGGTGTACACACAGTTCCTCAATGGCAAGGGCGGTATCGAAGCCGATGTCACGGTCACTCGCATCGCCGCCGAGCAATTCATGATCGTCACGGGCCATCCGAGCCAGATCCGCGACCAAGCCTATATCCGCAGCCATGCCGATCCCGCGTGGCGGTTCGAGCTGTTCGACGCCACGTCAGCCTATGGCCTCTTGACGATCCACGGTCCGAAGTCTCGTGCCATCCTGCAGCAGATGTCGGCGGACGATCTGTCAAACGAGGCATTCGCTTTCGGTGCTGCGCGCGAGATCGACCTTGCCTTCGCGCGCGTCTGGGCAATCCGCCGTTCGTTCCTCGGCGAACTCGGCTATGAGTTGATGGTTCCGAGTGAATTCACCGTTCATCTTCACGAAGAGATCGTGAGGGTCGGCGCAGCCCATGGACTTCGCCATGCGGGCATGTTCGCGCTTGGCGCGTGCCGCCTAGAAAAGGGTTTTCGGCATTTCGGCCACGATATCGGCGAAGAAGACACGCCGTTCGAAACCGGTCTCGGTTTCGCCGTCAAGCTCTCGAAAGAAGACTTCGTCGGACGCGATGTTCTTGCAAAGCAAAAAGCGACCCATGGCGCAGCGACGCCACATCGCACGGTGTCGATCATGCTCGAGCACGCCACCGCCGAGGCTGGCCCTTACCTCATCCACAATGAGCCCATCTTCAAGAAGGGCGAGCTTGTCGGGCACATCACCTCCGGCGGCTGGGGCTGGAGAGTGGAGGCAATGATTGGCCTCGCTTCGCTGCATCGGGAGGCCGGAGTAACGAAAGACTGGCTCGATGAAGGTGAGTTCGAGGTGCAGATCGCCGGAAAAATGCATGCCGCACGAGTCCAGCTTGGGGCATTTTACGATCCCAGCGGCACGATCATGCGCGGCTGAAGTCAATAATACAGAAAATGGGGAACTATAAAATGAGCGAGCAGAGAACGATCCTTGTGATCGGCACTTACGACACCAAGGATGCAGAACTCAATTATGTAGCCGACCGTATCCGCAGGCTCGGCGGAAATGTCCTGACAATGGATGTCAGTGTGCTCGGCGACCCTTCTGTGCCGACGAATATTTCCAAGCATGAAGTCGCCGCCGCGGCGGGGAAAACCATCGAGGATGCCGTCAGTGCCGAGGACGAAAATCTTGCGATGCAGATTATGGCGGCAGGGGCTTCCGCGCTTTGCGCAAAACTTCATGCCGAGGGGAGCATCGACGGGATGATTGCGCTTGGCGGCACTATGGGAACAGACCTGGCCCTGGATTGTGCCCGCGCCCTGCCGATCGGCGTTCCGAAGTATGTTGTATCTACGATCGCGTTTTCTCCACTCATCGCGCCGGATCGGCTTTCGGCCGATATCCAGATGATCCTATGGGCCGGCGGTCTCTATGGCCTCAACGATATCTGCAAGGCAACGCTGAGCCAGGCCGCGGGTGCCGTTTATGGCGCGGCGCTCGCTGTGGAGCCGCCCGACCCTGATCGTCCAGTTATAGGCATGGTCAGCTTCGGTTCGTCGGCCCTCCAGTACATGATCCATCTACGCCAACCGCTGATCGACCGCGGCTTTTCTGTTGCGGTTTTCCATGGAACGGGCATGGGTGGTATGGCGCTGGAAAGCTTGGCGGAGCAAGGCTACTTCGCTGCAGTGCTCGAACTGGCTGTCGCCGAAATCGGCAACCTGATGGTTGGGTCCGTCGTGAATGCCGGCGCTAATCGCATGCTTGCCGCAGGAAAGAGCGGCACGCCGATCATCGCTGCGCCCGCCTTCGGCGACATGATTGATTTCGCTACCTGGCAGCCAGTGCCAGAGAGGTTTCGAGACCGGCCATATCATGCCCACAACCGTCTTCTTGCTTCAGCATCTCTTACGGCCGAGGAACGTCGCGAACTCGCACGTGAAGTAGCCAGCCGGCTGCGGCAATCCAAGGGCCCGGTTCATTTTGTATTGCCTACGCAAGGCATTCACGCTTGGGACGTAGAGGGCATGCCCGCTCATGATCCCGTTGCACTGGCCGAGATGGTAGATGAGTACCGGAACGTCATGGTCGATCCAATCGAGCTGACAGTTCTCGACTGCCACATCAATGATCTCGAATTCTCGCAGCAGGTCCTCTCCGTTATCGACCGGTGGATCGCTGACGGCACAATCAAGACAACACGGTGAGGTGTGGCATGGACCCGCGTTACTCAATCCTGTTTGAGCCGATCAAAATTGGTCCGGTCACAGCGCCGAACCGCTTCGTGTCCATGCCGCACGCCATCGGCCATAGCTATCTGATGCCAAACGGCGCCATCGGTATTCGCGAAACGCGGGCGGAAGGCGGTTGGGGTATCGTTGCCATGCAGCTCAGCGAGATCGACCCGACTTCGGATCTCGCGGGGCTGCCATATGAGCGCCTGTGGGATGAAGGCGACGTCAAGGCCCATGCTCGCTCCGTCGATCGAATCCACGCGCACGGCGCCCTTGCCTCCATCGAACTAGGCCACACTGGCATCCGTTCGCGCGGCCTCACGACAGGTTACCCTGCCATGGGGCCCTCTGTCCTGCCAACTTTGAAGCCTGACATGCCCCTTATGGCAAAGGCGATGGACAAGGACGACATCCGAACGCTGCGCCGATCGTTTCGCGACGCAATCGGCCGCGCCAAAAAGGCTGGCTATGACATCGCCTACGTCTATGCTTCCCACGATGCCTCCATCCTCTGGCACTTCCTCTCGCCGGCCTACAATTTCCGGACCGACGAGTATGGCGGCAGCTTTGAAAACCGCGTGCGGCTGTTCCGGGAGGTGTTGGAAGAAGCAAAGGAGGAGGCAGGCGATCAGATGGCGGTAGCGGTGCGCTTTGCCGTTCATGAGCTCTCTGGACCTAAGCGCATCCTCAACACGGGAGAGGGTAGGGCGGTCATAGAGAGCCTGGCGGATCTTCCCGACATGTGGGATGTCAATGTCTCCTCATGGAGCCGCGACAGCGGTACGGCCCGCTATGATGCGGAAGGTTTCCAGGAAGAGTTTACCCAGTTCGTCAAGACTGTGACCGGCAAGCCTGTCCTTGGAGTGGGTCGCTTTACTTCTCCCGACGCAATGGTGAGTCAAATTCGACGGGGCGTACTGGACTTGATCGGCGCCGCACGACCCTCGATTGCCGATCCTTTCTTGCCCGAAAAGATCCGCGAAGGCCGCATCGAGGATATCCGGGAGTGCATTGGCTGCAACATGTGCGTGGCGGTGGAAACCGTCGGCATGGAACTGCGCTGCACCCAGAACCCGACCATTTCGGAGGAATGGCGCCGCGGCTGGCATCCGGAACGGATACCAAAGACAGAAAATGAGAAAAATATCCTGATCGTAGGATCTGGTCCGGCCGGACTGGAAGCGGCACTCGTTCTCGCAAAGGCTGGTCATGCTGTGACTGTAGCCGAGCGTGACGACGAGCTCGGCGGTCGCTCCACCCGTGAGGCTCGTATAAAGGGACTTTCCTCATGGGGACGGGTCAAGGACTATCGTCTTTACCAACTGCAGCAAATGCCGAACGTCAATCTTTATCCCGGTAGTGAGTTGGGTGCCGACGGCATCGCCGACTTCGGGGCGGACCATGTCCTTCTCGCTACCGGGGCCCCTTGGCGCAGCGACGGGGCAGGACGCACGCGGCTGCAGCCGATTTCCGGCTTTGCAGACTTTGCCCTGACGCCTGACCTTGTAATGGACGGCGCAGCGATCGGTCCATCCGTCGTGATCTACGATGACGACCATTACTACATGGCCAATGCGCTTGCCGCCGACCTGTCCGCAAAGGGGCACCAAGTGAACTTGGTCACCCCAATGCCATCGCTGTCGGCATGGATGGGTCATACCCTCGAACAGCCGCGCATGATTGCCGAAATGAAGGCAGCCGGGGTTCGAATGTATCCAAACACTGTCGCTAGCGCTTGGGATGAAGCGGGACTTGCTGTCATCAGAGGCGACACGGGAGAGTCGTTGCCGACGATCTCGGCCACGACGCTGATCGTCGTCGGCACCCGCCTGCCAGACACCACCCTTGCTGTCGGCCTTGCGGAAAAGGGCATCCCGTTCCGCACGATCGGCGATGCCGAATGTCCAGGGGTTATCCAGAGTGCCGTTTACTCAGGACATCGCCACGCACGCGAGGTGCTGGGAACGGAGCCCGAGGACCGAATTTTCAAACGCGAACGCCCGACCCTGTTTCTTTAAGACCGAAAGGACTACTCCATGACAGCCAAGCGCACACCGCTTTACCATGCCTTCAAGGCCCGCAATGCAGAGATGGCCGAGAAGGCGCACTTCCTGACGGCAAATGTGTTTACCGACGCGAAAACGGAACATTCAGCGGTTCGTACCGCAGCGGGCCTGTTCGAGATCTTTGGCCAGTTTATGCTGGAGGTCGCCGGTGCCGAAGCCGAGACGTTCCTGAACAATACCTTCGTCGCTGACATGACGAAAGTTGCTCCCGGTCGCGGCGTTTACTGCGGCATCCTCAACGACCAGGGCGGTTTCATCGATGACGTCATCACCTATCGCCCTTCTGAGCACCTGTTTTGGGTCATTCCAGCCCCGCACCGTGTCGAGCGGGTTGAGGCCTACCTGAAGGAAAGGGGCGCCTCCTATGGTGTACATGTCGTCTCGCTCGGATACCGCTATGTCTCACTGTCGCTCCAGGGACCGCAGTCAAGGGCATGCTTGGAACGCGTCACCGCACTCGACGTATCGAACGACGCGCTGCCGGGTTTCGCAGTCACGACAGCCAAGGTAGCCGACGTGGATGGCGTCATCGTCACACGCACAGGCTTCACCGGTGAGCTGGGATATGAACTCTGGGTTCCAACCGAACATATCGAAAGCTTCTACGACGCGTTACTAGAAGCGGGCAAACCTCTGGGTCTTGTGCCTTGCGGCGCGGGCTCGATGGGGTCTTTGCGAATCGAAAAACGCTATCCCATCTGGGGACGCGATATCGGCGAAGACACGACGCCTGTTGAGGCAGGTCTTGGTTGGACGATAAAGCCAAAGGACGCCGCCTATCCCGGAAAATCCATTGTTGAGCGTCAGAAGTCTGACGGGGCCGAGCGACTTCTCGTGCTGCTCGAACTCCCGGCGAGTGCCGCGCTCCCAGCCATCGGAACTGCGGTAAAACTGGACGCGGATGCCGTCGGTCGTGTCACGTCTGCCGCCTATGGACACACGGTCGGTTATCCAATCGCCATGGCTTATGTCTCGATCGCATGCGCTAACGAAGGACAGAGCTTAACGCTGGAGGATGGAACGGCTGTCACGGTCCATCGCGCCGCTGTTTATGACCCGAAGTCCACGCGGTCGCGAGCCTGAGGAGGACTTCGATGAAAATTCTCGTCACCGTCAAACGCGTCGTTGATTACAACGTCAAGATCCGCGTCAAGCCTGATGGTTCCGGTGTTGAACTGGCAAACGTGAAGATGTCGATGAACCCCTTCGACGAAATTTCCGTCGAGGAGGCGTTGCGGCTGAAGGAAGCCGGCAAGGCGTCTGAAGTCATCGTCGTCTCCATCGGCCCGGCCAAGGCCGAGGAAACGCTGCGCACCGCGCTCGCGATGGGTGCCGATCGCGCCATCCTTGTTGAAACCGAAGATGCCGTCGAGCCGCTCTCTGTCGCCAAGATCGTCAAGGGCGTCGTCGAAGCCGAGCAGCCCGGCCTCGTCATCGTCGGCAAGCAGGCGATCGACGACGATTCCAACCAGACCGGTCAGATGCTCGCCGCTCTTCTCGGCTGGGCCCAAGGCACCTTCGCCTCCAAGGTAGAGATCATTGATGCTTCCAACGCCAACGTGACCCGCGAAGTCGACGGCGGTCTCCAGACCATCGAAGTCAAGCTTCCGGCCATCATCACGACGGACCTTCGCCTCAACGAACCTCGCTACGCCTCGCTGCCGAACATCATGAAGGCCAAGAAGAAGCCACTCGACAAGAGAAGTCCGGCCGACTTCGGTATCGACACCGCCCCACGCCTCAAGGTTCTGAAGACTGAGGAGCCAGAGGGACGTAAGGCCGGCATCAAGGTGAAGACGGTCGCCGAGCTCATCGAAAAGCTCAAGACCGAAGCCGGCGTCCTCTGATCTGGCAGAAACAAGGAGACTAAGACTATGGCCATTCTTCTTTTGGCTGACCACGACAATACCGCGCTTTCCGACCAGACAGCCAAGGCGCTGACGGCGGCTTCCAAGATCGGCGGCGACGTACATGTGCTTGTCGCCGGTGCCGGCGTATCCGCGGTGGCCGAAGAGTCAGCAAAGCTTCAGGGCATTTCGAAGGTGCTCATCGCAGATGATGCCGCGCTAGGCCACAGCCTTGCCGAACCGCTCGCCGCCCTCATCGTCTCGCTTGCCGGTTCCTACGACACGATCATCGCTGCCGCCACCTCGGTGGGCAAAAACGTCATGCCGCGCGTTGCCGCCCTGCTCGATGTCGCGCAGGTCTCCGAGATCGTCGAGGTCCTCTCCGCCGACACGTTCAAGCGTCCGATCTACGCAGGCAACGCCATCCAGACGGTGCAGTCGGCCGACGCTAAGAAGGTGATCACTGTGCGGACAGCCTCGTTTTCCCCGGCCCCCCAGGGCCCAACTGCTGCCGTCGAGACGATCTCGTCGGCAGCCTTTTCTTCGCCTCTGTCACGTTTCGTTACCGACGCACTCTCCTCCTCCGATCGCCCGGAACTAAGCTCTGCCAAAATCGTCATATCCGGCGGACGCGCACTAGGCTCGTCGGAGAAGTTTAAGGAGGTAATTCTGCCGGTCGCTGACAAGCTCGGTGCCGCGGTCGGGGCATCACGCGCCGCCGTGGACGCGGGTTACGCTCCGAACGACTGGCAGATCGGCCAGACCGGCAAAGTGGTTGCCCCTCAATTGTACATCGCTTGCGGCATATCCGGTGCCATTCAGCACCTAGCCGGAATGAAGGACTCCAAGGTTATCGTTGCTATCAACAAGGATGAGGAGGCGCCGATATTCCAAGTCGCCGACTACGGCGTGGTTGGCGACATCTTCGAGATACTGCCGGAACTTGAGAAGGCGCTCTAGTCGGCCTCAACAAGAGAGAATTAGCCGTCGGGTGCTCAGCATCCGCCGGTCTCAATCGCCCTAATCGCCACTGCCCGCCTGCGCAGCACCAGCTTACGACTCTGTCGTCCAGCCAAAACGCGACGCACGAGCAAGTGCTCCTGACACCTCCTACTGATAATGGACCATGAGATGAAGACCTACATCCTGACCGTATCCTGCAAATCGACGCGCGGCATCGTTGCCGCCATCACGGGCGTTCTCGCCGAGAAGGGATGTAACATCATAGATTCTTCCCAGTTCGACGATGTAGACACCGGAATGTTTTTCATGCGCCTGACCTTCTCCAGTCAGGAGGGCGCCACCATCGAGGACATCGAGACGGCGTTTACACCTGTCGCCAAGACTTTCGATATGGCGGCGAATTTTTACCAAGGTGACGCCAAGATGAAGGTGTTGCTGATGGTGTCGCGTTTTGGTCACTGCCTGAACGACCTTCTCTATCGTTGGAAGATTGGCGCGCTGCCAATTGATATCGTTGGCGTGGTTTCAAACCATTTCGAGTATCAGAAGGTAGTCGTTAATCACGACATTCCATTTCACCACATCCCGGTGACCAAAGCCAACAAGCCGCAGGCCGAAGCGCGGATAATGGAAGTTGTCGAGCAGACCGGCACCGAATTGATTGTGCTTGCTCGTTACATGCAGATCCTCTCCGACGAGATGTGTCAGAGGATGTCTGGTAAGATCATCAATATTCACCACTCCTTCCTACCAAGCTTCAAGGGTGCCAATCCCTACAAGCAGGCTTATGAGCGCGGTGTAAAGCTGATCGGAGCGACGGCTCACTACGTAACAGCCGATCTGGACGAAGGTCCGATTATTGAGCAAGACACGGCGCGCATCACTCATGCTCAGAGCGCCGAGGACTATGTATCGATTGGCCGCGATGTTGAGAGCCAGGTTCTGGCGCGTGCAATTCATGCCCACATCCACCACCGCACTTTCATCAACGGCAATCGAACAGTCGTCTTCCCGGCGAGCCCGGGATCTTATGTCTCCGAGCGTATGGGTTAAGTCATGGCTGAACTTATTGATGGACGCAAAGTCGCTGCCGAGATGATAGCAAGCGTCAAGGCCGCGACGTCAGCGCTGAAGGCTGAGGCCGCAAGCACCCCCGGACTTGCCGTGATCATCGTGGGTGATGATCCGGCCAGCCACGCCTATGTCGGGGCAAAGAGCAAGATGGCCAAGGAGTGTGGATATAATTCAATCCAGCATACACTGCCGGAAGCAACGACGCAGGAAGAGCTTTCGAGCCTCGTACAGACGCTGAACAGGGATCCGTCCGTCCATGGCGTACTTGTCCAGCTACCGCTTCCCAAGCACCTCGATTCCGAGGCGATCATCCAATCGATCCTGCCGGAGAAGGACGTAGATGGTCTGCATGTCGTCAATGCCGGGAAGGTGGCAACCGGCGATCTGGACGGAGGGCTCGTTTCCTGCACGCCAGCCGGCGCTATGCTATTCGTGCGCCGCACTCACGGCGCGGATCTGTCTGGCCTTAGCGCCGTCGTCATCGGCCGCTCTAATCTCTTCGGTAAGCCGATGTCGGCACTGCTGCTCGCCGCAAACGCGACCGTGACGACGGCGCATTCACGCACGAAGGACCTGCCGGCAGTCTGCCGAAACGCGGATATTTTAGTCGCGGCGGTCGGTCGTCCAGAAATGGTGAAAGCAGACTGGATCAAACCCGGCGCAACTGTCATCGATGTTGGTATCAATCGCGTGCCAGCACCAGACAAGGGGGAGGGCAAGTTCCGCCTCGTTGGTGACGTTGCCTTTACGGAGTGCAAAAAAGTCGCCAGTGTCATTACGCCCGTACCTGGCGGCGTTGGTCCAATGACCATTGCCATGCTCATGGCTAATACAGTGATTGCCGCCTATCGCAAGGCGGGTCGCCGACCGCCGACATTTTGAGCGGCAAACGGTCTGCACCAGGCAATGAAATGAGGATTTAATGGAACTCCCCGAACGCGAAAGCATGGAATTCGATGTCGTAGTCGTCGGCGCCGGACCTGCTGGCCTGTCTGCCGCAATTCGGTTGAAGCAGGTCAATCCGGACCTCTCCGTCGTGGTGCTGGAAAAGGGCTCGGAAGTCGGTGCGCATATCCTCTCCGGCGCCGTGGTGGATCCGATCGGCATCGACAGGCTCCTGCCAAGCTGGCGCGACGAGGAGGGCCACCCCTTCAAGACCGAAGTCAAGGACGACCAGTTCCTGTTCCTCGGGCCCGCAGGCTCCATCCGCCTGCCGAACTTCCTGATGCCGCCGCTGATGAACAATCACGGCAATTACATCGTCTCGCTCGGTCTCGTCTGTCGCTGGCTTGCGGAAAAGGCGGAAGCGCTTGGCGTGGAAATATATCCGGGTTTTGCCGCAACCGAAGTGCTTTACAACGACTGTCGCTTTGCTCTTAAAGGCGAGATGGAAGCTTCAACGAAATTAAAGGCGCTTCTTTGTCCCTAAATCTGATATTTTGCCTTTAAATTCGAGATTTTGCCCCTAAAATTGAGACAGGGTTCACAGGGGCGGGCGGTTGGCTGCTATGGATAGGGAAGAGGACCGCGCCGGGACCATCGGTGCTGAAGCCACGCGGAGAGCGGCGGTCTTGCGACCACTTGTTCAGGATTATCTTTCTGGCAAGGGCAGTTTGGAAAGCGGCATTCATGATGCAGTTTGGGAGTTGGGCGTAAGCAGGGCAACGGTTTGGCGTTGGATATGGCGCCTTGCCGAGGACGGCGGGCGGACCAGTGCGCTGGTGCCGCAGAAGCGTGGCCGCCGTACAGGCGTAACGGTGATATCTAGCGAGGTCGAGACGCTCATCAAAGAGTATCTTTGTCGCTACTACTTGCGGCGGGAACGCGCGAGCTTGTCGCGTGTGGTGTCGGAGATCAGGATGGCCTGTGGTGAACTCGGGCTGCAAGCGCCGACGCGGCGAACGATTCAGCGACGTCTTGATGCGATGGATGAGCGTGAAGTCATGAAGGCAAGAGAGGGCGCAAAGGTAGCACGTCAAAGGTTTGCGCCGGTAACAGGTAAAAACAGGGCCGAGTTACCTCTGGATGTCATTCAGATCGACCATACGCCTGCAGACATCATCCTTGTCGACAGTTTTGAACGCACACCCATCGGGCGTCCTTGGGTGACGCTTGCGATCGACATCGCAACGCGGATCGTCAACGGCTACTACGTCAGCTTCGATGCGCCTTCGCGCCTTTCGGTGGCACTTTGCCTTACCCGTGCGGTGGCGCCGAAGGCAGAGTTACTCTCCGAGATCGGCTGCAATGCGCCTTGGCCTGCACAGGGTAAACCGCGCAGCATCCACGTAGACAACGGCCGTGATTTCCGATCCAAGGCGTTTCAGGCGGCGTGTCTGGAGTGGGGAATTGAGCTTGTCTACAGGCCTCAAGGGAGCCCCCACTTCGGCGGGCACATCGAGCGGCTAATTGGCACGATGATGGGAGCTGTCCATCTATTGCCTGGAACCACGCAATCGTCCGTTGCCGCCAAGGGCAGTTATAAGGCCGAAGTCAAAGCGGCAATGACGCTGAGCGAATTCGATAGCTGGTTCGCCTTGGAAATCTGCCGCTACAACAACAGCATTCACTCCAGTCTCAGTTGTACGCCCGTCGCCAAATGGGAGGCTTTGGCCGCGCAGATGTCGAGCGATATTCCCTTCGACATGGATGCGTTTAAGGTGAGCTTCCTGCCAAGCGAACAGCGCCAGGTTAGGCGAGACGGTATCCATCTGTTCGGTATCCGCTATTGGTCGGATGTCTTGGCAGGGCACATTGGTCGTAAAGATGGGAAAGTGATCGTGCGGTACGACCCCCGCGATCTTTCGTCGATCTGGGTCGAACTGGAAGGCGGACGTTGTATCGAAGCGCGGTACCGCAACCTGGAAACCCCACCGGTGTCGCTGCGGGAATATCGCGAGGCCATGCAGAAGGGCCGTGCTTTGGGCAGGAAAGGATCAAATGAGGTAGTGCTTGCCCAGTTGATCCATCAGCAACGCCAGATCGCGGATGAAAGCCGCGTGCGGACCAAGGCGGAGCGCCGGTCCCGCGAAAGACAAGATCAATTGAAGGAAGCAGTGCAGACTGATGGATCATCCCAGGGGCTGCGCCCCGTAGACACGGGTGATACGTCGCGGCCGCTGTTCAAGGTGGAGAGATGGTGACGTGAGAGCTGAAGGATCAGGTGAAGACGGTCGCATCGCCCTCATTCAATCGGACATCTGGATCGGATTTCCACGCGCGGAAAGTGTCTTGGACAGATTGCAGTTTCTTCTCGAAGCGCCGAGGCAGACACGCATGCCAGGTCTTCTCGTCCACGGCGCCTCGGGTATCGGCAAGACGATGATCGCCCGAAATCTCACGCGCAGATACGCCCCGGAATATGATGCGACCGCAGGCATAACCCGTACACCGCTTCTGCTGTTGCAGGCGCCGCCGGCTCCTGACGAGCGGCGATTCTATCTGCACATCCTCGCTGCCGTCGGTGCACCGGCCACGGCGTTGGGCATACGCGCGCAGAGTGTCGCCGCTCTCGAGGTCCGTGTCATTGCCCTGCTGCGCGACCTCGGTTTGCGGATGATCATGGTCGACGAAGTCCACAATCTATTGGCGGGTACACATCGCGAACAACGCCGTTTCCTCAATGTTCTGCGTTACCTCAGCAATGAACTGGAGGCCTCGCTGGTCTGTTTCGGGGTTAGCGAGGCAGTCGATGCCATCCGCGGCGATGTTCAGTTGGCCCGGCGTCTCGATGAGCATCACTTGCCAAACTGGCGTGACGACGCCGAATTCTCGGATATGATCCAGACGCTTATCGCGGCGATGCCACTCGCGAAGAAATCCAATCTGAAAATTAAATCCCTCAAGCAGATATTGGCGCTGTCCGGTGGAGTAACATCGCGCATCTTCTCTTTGGTCAAGGATCTTTCCATCGATGCCATCTGCTCGGGCGAAGAATGCATCACCGATGGCGCGATCGCCACGTGGTCTCCCGTCTGGTCGCGTCATGCGCCTGCGCAACGGCGGCTGGAGCAGGCAGGCCCGTAAACTGCGCCCGCTGCCAAAAACTGTCATGCCTACCCAAGATGAGTTGCTTTCTGGCTGGCTTAGACGGCTTGCAACTGCCAACTACTGCGATTTGGTCGATCTTCTGGCGCACGTTGGCCTGGATTATCGCTATGCGGTTTCCCTCGATTTCGGGCTCGAAGCAGGCACAGTCGAAAAGATCGCCTTAGCCGCGAGGGTTACTCCTGAACTTGTCCAGTCCCTGACCTTTCCGGCATTGAACGATACCGAAGCTGCGCTGACCGCGCTTTTTCCATTCCAAGCCTGTCCGAACTGTACGATGCGCAGCCTCGCACTCAAGCATTGGCGGCGAGCTTGGGCATTCGACTGTGAAATCTGTGGGGCGATGCTCACGCCGACGTTACCCAAGTTGGGTAAGGCCGTCCTGTCTCAAAAATTGCTTCAGCGCGCGCGGACTGGGTCGGTTCTGCTTGAGCAAGCGGTAATGCAGAACAGCATCCGCCAAATCCGACGGATAATGCGGAGCGTCACCTTTACGATGGCACTAAAGAATGTCCGCGGAGATCCTGCTTCGGCACTGCAGAGTTTCGATCCGGACATCCGCTTCTTCTGTCTCGCCGCGATTGCAGTTGCCCAGAAGCGTCCGCTACTCAAAGCGGCGTTGTTTGCCACTGGTATCGATGACTTCGCCACAGTCGCCTTGCTACGGAGTTATCAAAAGGACGACCGCTTGCTCCTAACCGTCGAGCGGATCGGTCGCCAGATTGAGAACCGACGTCGCGCCTCAACATCAAATACTATCGAACGAAGCTGATCGTCGTCTCGTATTTAAGGGCAAAAAGTGGCGCCTGTCGACACACAACGCAAAAAATCTCGGAATTAAAGGCAAAGCGACAGCGACAGCTCCAACGGTTTCGCCCTTGTGCTCGCCATATGCGTCAAGCAGCTTGCACGTATAGGTCGCCTCCGTCGTTTCGATCTCGGCTGGAACAGCTGCTGGATGCGGCCGGGACGGTAATCCGCCTCCAAATCGACCAAGATGATAAGGTGTCTTGCGATGAGCTTCGATTATCGATCGTGGCGCTACAGATGAGAAGATGCGGAAGTCGAAGTTTTCTATGTACTCCAGAAATTTCCCATCGAGCCGTATTGGGCTGGTTGACGTGATTTTGGTGGAAATGCTTTTGTCCCAGTCTTCGAGGATCTTTTTTTTCAGCTTGTCTGCATTAGTCAGTAGCAGGGACAGCGATGTCGAGGCACCTTTGGGCGCGATAAAACGGCACGCTCTCGGTGCTTTGTACTCACCTGAGTAGGAGTACCAGAGCATCTTTCCGATTTCTGGGGCTATGACCCCAAAACTCAAAGGGGCATTGTAGTGCTTGCACTGGTGATTATCCCACGTGCCGACTAGTTGATCCGTATCGCAGAAGCCTGCAATATCTATACCCTTATCGCCGGCTCCGGTAGGTCGCATCACGCTCGCATACGTGGACGTGAGCGAGTGGACCCATTCGTCGATGAATGTCTCCCACTCACCGTCGTCATAAATCTGGATGATCTTTAGCGGGTCGATTTTCGGGCCATTCTCGAATTCTTGTGCCAGTAGAATTCTGGCTGATGGCAGATCCTTCACGGCACTCTGTAACGACATCAAAGACACCCGTATTTTGGCCTTATGCTCGTAGCAAATTAATATTTATCTCGAAATAATAGTCATAACGGTAGCTGCGGCGCATGCAACCCAAAGTACATCTCTACGAAGCTATTATTCATTGTTTTTAATCCCCGACAGCGTAGGGTAAGCTGATAGCAACGCCGGCCAATTGGTTGTAAGTGGCGCCGGCCACTGATCATTTCGGAATGCCCGGTTTTCACGTTACGACTGCGACGAACCTAAGAATGCGTCGCAGGATAGTCATCGCTTTGTCCAAATGAAAATCACGAACCGAGAAGGTGGGCGAGTTCCACAATCTTTGCCCCACTTACTTCCATTGATACCCTATTGTTCAGGATGCCCCTGATCGCCGCGCGCAAGCCGTCCAGATCCCCGGCCGTGATGCTGGCTCCTCCCGCGGCGACAAACTTAGCGTGGAGGTCATGATCAATGGCGAGGTAAGCCTCTTCGGCAATCTCGTAGAACAGCCCGACAAGGAATTCCGGCTGGCTCGAAACGATTTTGAAGCGGATGGACCGCATTTCGTCGAGAGCGTATCGCGCCGAATCGAAGTCGCTTTCTCTGACGGTGCGCCTTGCCGTGGCGACCAGACGATCATGCCGATCGATGTCTGCCTCATCAGCGATATTCCGCACTTCGTCGAAGTCGACTTCAGCGCTCGCGACTTCGCGCGTGACAACCTGCTCGACGTTCTCCGGGCTGATCTTCAGGAGAGCGACTTCCTGGCGGATCTTGCGCGCCTCTTCCGTCACTGACCTGTGCGTGTCGGCATCGACCGAGGAGGAGAGTGCGGCATGCTGGTCTTCTATTCGATTGCGCAGGGGGGTCGTATCCGACGTAAGATGCGGCAGTACGTCGCCCAACTCACGCAATTCCTCTTCGGCGCGCGCAAGCAAAGACGAGGCCACTTGCGACCCCTGTTCCCCCTCGAAGTTGATGTGTCCTCCTTCCACGAAGTAGAGCGCGGGGGCATCGATCACACGCCCGATTTCAGGGCTCTCGACCGTAAAGCTGAGCGTGCCATTGTCGCTCATGCGCCAGTGAACGATAAGATCAGATCCGCGCGAGATCCTTTCCCCACGAGTCAGATCGGTTTCGGCATTGAGCCTGAAGTCACCGATGTGGAGGCTCTTCTCGGGATCATCGACACCGGTCGCCATATCGAAGAATTCAAAGTTCAGTGTGTCTGCCGTGCCTCCGCGTAGCGTCTTTCCCGAGCGGAATGGCTGGCGTCCTTCGGCGGGAAGCGCTGTTCCTTTTACGACGAGAGGGGTCAGTTTGTTTCGCTCGTATCCAACGGTGCCAACTTGCGTCTTGACCGCCAGCGTGTAGGTCATCGGAATGCTTGCCGCGCTTGCGGGCGCGCGGGTAATCACGATCTCGCGGGAAAGATCGGGAATAGCGAAGCCATCCTCTCCAGACACTGTGATCTTGAACCTGTTATCTCCGTCGTGCCGCAAGGCTAATGGGATGCGAAGCGGGCCATCGATCGCGGACCGTCCGGTCGTCGTGCCGTTCTCATCAACAACTTCGATCCAGTGCTTGCCCATATTGCCGTCGTCGGATTTGACGCTCAACCGCGCGGACCCGGATGTCACACGGGCTGGATAGTCGAATACGAGATTGATGTTGCCGCGAACCTCTTCTCGTGAGCGCGAGGTCTTGCGCGTTGAATGTGTGTCTTCCCAAACGCGGCTTTCGGCGAAAATCGCAGCCCCCATAGCCACGGCGGTCATCGGATCAAGGGTCTGCTCGACTTCGATAGCCAGTTCGCTCTGCAGCAGCTCCCTGATCAACGGCATCTTTGACGGACCGCCGATCGGAACTATCTTGCTGATGTCTTCGGCTCGATATCCATTGTCGGCTATCACCTTCCGACAAAGTGCGACAGTGTCCAAAACGCGATCCTGAATGATGGTGGTAACGGTGTCGCGGGTCGTGTCGATCCCCAGATAAATCTCATTTCCGTCAAGATCCTTCATCCGCACGTCGTCCTCGCTGGCAAAGATCGACGCCGAATTCGATGCAGAAAGCTGGATCTTCGCCCGCTCAATGGCATGGTGCGATATCGTGGTCAGATGGCGATATGCCGGATCCTTCTGAAAATGCTCCGGGAGGTTAAAGTTCGACACCAGCCACGGACGCACAATGCTGTCGAAGATGCGTCTGTCGAAATCGCGACCGCCGAGCATGTTGATACCTTCATGTGCGATGACATTCACCGATCCGGCGGTGCTGATGACAAGCGCCACGTCGAAGGTGCCGCCCCCCAGATCGTAGATAAGGAAGACGCCATCCTTGACCGAGGATTTCGCGATTGCGGCGATCGCCGCGGCGACCGGTTCCTGAATCAGGCTAACCTTGTCGAGGCCCGCAGCGCGAGCCGACTTTACAGTCGCCTCAGATTGCATTTGATTAAAAGCAGCAGGGATGGTGATGACCACTCCTTCGATGTTTTTTTCGCCGGACTCCGTATTTGCCTGCGAAATGAGAGTCCGGATCACCTCCGCGCTGCAGTCTTCGGGCGTCCACTCCTCGTTGTTGATACGGACGGGACTGCGGGTGCCCATCAGGCGCTTGAAGCCGGACGCCACGCTTTGGGGCGACGTCACTGTGCGGTCGTATGCGCTCTTTCCGACGAAGCGGTGGCCTCGACGGTCGACATATATGACGCTGGGCAGCACGTCGCTCCCATCTGACGTCTTGAAGAGCCGGAGTTGTCCGTCGATGTAGCCGACGACGGCGGAATTCGAAGTGCCGAGATCAATTCCAAGATACATGATGAGATCCCTTGCTATTGGTTTTGGGTGGTCAGCAATACACGGCCGGGTTGGATTACGCGCATGTCGCGAACGACTGCCGGTTCGATTGTCTTTTCGACGATCAGCCCCTCTTCTTCAGAAAAATCCTCGAGATTGTCTGCTGTCGCAGGGACGCCCGCGCCAAACGACTCACCATCAAATGTCACGAGCTTCAGCCCGGCTTCCGATGCGAGCGACTGAAGTTGAAGCTCCGAATATCGGATCTGCGCTGCTAGTCGGCTTCGATCCGCGTCTGGCACAAGCTCGATCGCCTTGGAGAACCGCTGCAGGAGCTTCCATTGTTCGACACATAATTTGGCGACGATGCCCAATTCGTCGGGTTGCTCGTTCATTTCCAGTCCTTTGCAATAGCCGACGCGTCATTGAAGAACTGGGAACTTCTTGTGGAAGCCTCACCTTCAACCTGCGTCATGTCGCTCTGTCCGTATCGGAAATTGGCGCATCGGCTGTTGAAGTCCGAGACCATAGTATTGAAACTGTCCACGGCAGTGTTGGTGAAGGTCATGCCGCGGAGCAGATCGAGCCGCTTACCCTGGAAGATGCAATAGCGCAGCTCGGAGCGATTTAGCGATCTGCCGGTTCCGACCGAGGGTTTGGCTTCGAAAGCACCTACAGATGATGATGGGGTGTCGGAGGTGGAGTAGTTCGACGTGGACGGTTTGTATGAACCGTTTGAAGTGTTCGATGATGACGAATGGGAAGGGGAATAGTTTGAGGTCGACGGCTTGTTCGAGTTGAAGACCACTATTCCACCAATGATGGCAGCGACGACGCCCCAACCGATAAGCTTTGCCCGGCTCTCTTTCCGCTTCTTCATGAGCACGGCGTGCAACTCCGCAAACTCCCCCTTGATACCGGGCGGCGCATCGGCCATCGCCTGCTCCACCAGGGTTGTCATCCCAGACAGATTACCTTTTTGCTTCTCTAATTCTGGGAGTTTCCAGTTCCGGTAGAGCGTCTCGGAGTCTTCACGGTACCTTGCCTTGGTCTCTTCAGAGACGGTGTGGCTCTTCAGCAGTATCGTTGCCGCGTGCAGGACCTTGTAGGCGAGCGCGGGGTCATTGTGATCGTTATTGAAGCAGAGTGACAAATCCCTTGCGACCACGGCTGCAAGTTCAGGATCACCGTCGACCAGATAAGTTTTCAGGGCAGACATGAACGATCCGACCGGAGCAGGCGCCGATGGGTCGATAGGCTTCTTTCTCGCGACCTTGGCGAATTCTCGGTACCCGGACTTTGCCGTCTCGCCGGCTTTGAAGAGCGGTTCGAAGAGTTCCGCCCGACGCCTGTCCGCAATGAGTTCTTCGACGTCAGCGAGATCCTTGTCCGAGACCTTTTTGAGATCTTCTGTAAGCGCAAGGTAGGTTCCGCTCCACAGGATGAGGTTTTTGGCCTCTTCGAGCTTGCCATCGTTGTTCACGAGATCAAGAAGGAATGCCCTGATCTCGTAGTAAAGCGCCTTGGTGCGGGGTTCCGAATACCCCCGCCAGCGATAAAAGCCGGCGACGGGCCGAGCGAACGTGCTCCAGTCCCGTAGCGTGTTCGAAATGAGCTTCAGTGCGTCCGGCAGTTCTAGGCCGCCGGATTTCGACTTTTCGATAGTTTCCTTGATCCCATCAGCGGCCGTCGACAGGCTCCGTTCGTTTCGTCTCTCGTATTCCTTCACCATCGTCGGAAGCAACGCCGAGGGAGAGCCGTCCGCGACCTCGCTGTTAACGACATTGCTCATGACCGATGTGGGATCCGTCCCGCGAAGAATGCTGTCGACGATCACTCGGGCATGTCGCGCCTTCAGATCTTGCAGCGACGTCTGCAGGAGCTTGGCATCGGGTTCAGGAAGTCCAGCGGAACGCCGCCCGACCTTCAAGAAGGCTAAGACCTCGTCGGGAGCGATCCATTCCCATGCAGCAAGAAAGCGTGAAACCGTGTCTTCGTCGAGAGACGCGCGCGTTGAAACGTCCGCTATCAAATTGACTTTGGCAAGTTCGGGTAGGGTTTCGACGGCAGCGAGCACGGTATCGTCTGTGAGCTTGATCCGCTCAGCTAAAACCCTTGCGATCTGCGCATCGCTGAGTTCTGGGAGCCAAGATATTTCTGCAGATAGTCGGAGCCGTGGAGTAAGCAGTGTCTGCTTCGCCTTTTGCAGGTCTGCTTCGGAAAACAACGACGAGAATTCCGCATCATCGACAAGATCCGCAATCTCGGTCGCGGTCGAGTTGTAAGATGCTCCAAGTACATAGAATGCGTTGGATGCCAAGGAAAGTTCTTCGCTATGCACTTCTATACCTTAACGGCCTCCCTGATCACGTTAATAGTTTTGAGCACAACCTCGCATGGAATACAACTTTCCGAAATACGATTTAGAGTCATCCCTATGCCTTCTTTTGCTTTCGTCAAAAGAAATGGTCTGCAGGGGAGCAGGTATTGGGGCGACTGTGGCAAAACGGGCGTTCGCATTCTGGCCTGAACTATCGTCAGCAACCGATCGGAAACCGGTAACTACTCCAGGGTAGCGCACGGATTGTTGGGTTCCAACGGTCGATGATCATCGCTTTGCGGACAGTTACGACGAGGGCCGGGGAGTTTTCGCAACGCCGATCCCAATTGAGCACGAAACTTCGAGCTCGTTGTGCGACGTTGCGTACGCGACTCCGCCATTTCGTCGCCAGTATCGACCGATCCGTCGTCCGGGATTGCGAGCACATTTTCGGCAGTCACGGGCGTCAGGGCATTCGCTGTTTAAACCGAAGCCATCTCTTGCCACATACCCTCCAGAAAGGTTACCCGCCTCGCACCTATAGCCAACAGCCGCGAGGCCCAGTTCACTGATCGGCGCGAAGGGGCTTGGTCGAAATCGGCGTTCGGCAATGCCAACGTCTATGCGGAGTAAATTCCGGCAGCCGGTGTTTTCAAGAACATCTCATCAGGAATTTCTTCTCCGAACAGCAGCTTTGCCCGCTTCGATTCCCACTTTTCAATGCGACTCTTCAGTTCCCTTTTCACTGTCGGGAAGAAAGACAGGAACACCTCGCTGGGAGCCCGCTCTCCGGATTCCCAAACACTCAAGCGGCCATCAACGATCTTTGTGAACAGTACTGACGCCTGCCAAAACGAAGCCGGTGTAGACGCGATAGACATCTGTCTATACCATTCGCGTGCCCAGACATTGCGATTGTACGCCTCCCGGGCGGCTCTGGCCGCCATGCCGACGTAGCCAAAGGTACTAGAGAAGCGAGCGAGAACTTGCTCGGAGTGCGGATTTACGTCGGCGTAGCCGGAAATCATAAGGGCTCTGCAAACGTTGACGGGCTGTCCTGTAGAAAGCAACTCTTCTATAACGTGTGTCACAGTCGCTTGCTGGCCGCTAGCGAAAGCGGCAAGCACTTCAGCGGCAAGGTCGGAATCAGTATTGCACGCTCGGAGTCTCTTCTTACAAATCGATCGGATTATCTCGTTGTCGGCGTTCTTCCAGAGGAGGGTAGCGATTGCTGGTATTTCGGCCAAACCGTGCACCATCCTAACGGTCGGCTTCAGCTCCATCAGCCTCGGGAGAAAATTCATCGCTAACTCAGATCCGCGTCTGGTAAAAACAACGCTGAGCTCGCTCGCGAAATGATGGTGGTGTCTGACGACGTGATCCGGCGCACCAACTAGAGCAGCAAGCCAATCCTGCGCGTCTGAAGGAGCAGCTTCCACGAGAGCTTCGATGCCCTCCAGAGTCATGTCTGCCAAGATGAGATTGGCGCCGGCCGCATCAAGCTCGGCAGAGAAGCGATCGAATGCGTTGCCAATCCTCTTTTGTCGATCGTCGAACGTTTCCTTCAGATCATCGAACTGTTCTTCAACTCCCTTTTGTCGCTTATCAGATTGCCTCGCATGCAACGACACCATCGGCGGTTTCGCGCCGGTAAATGACGTTGCCGAAATCGCTATGTCTGGGGGCTGCGCGGTTATTTTCGCTCCAATTGCTCGCATCAGCGCTGCGGTTACACGGGACGCTACTTCTGCAGAACCGTGCAGTCCCATTTTCTCTGCCGCAAATCCATACTGAGCGAAAGCTATTCGGTCTAAAGCCATATCAACAGTTAGAAGCCCCGCACAGGCTGCCTCAAGTATCGCTGAAGACCCATACCACTGCTCAAACTTGTTCTTGCAAGCACGAGCGTCCCACCCACTATCGACAACGGCCCTCAGCAACTCCGAATCTTTCTCGTTTGCTGCGATTTTCATGGCCTGCGCCCGCGCAACAGTTTCCGGACTACCAATTAGTTGCGTAATTATCTGTTTCGCGCGCACCGACAGCCGAGGGCGGGTGTGCTGCAAAGCAGCCAGCACATTTGATTGGGCGATCGGGTCACCTCCCTTTAAAACCCGATCAAGAACCTCATCTACCTTTGCAGGGGAAGCGGGCCGCATCGCATCAACCACGTCAAGGAAGATAGTGTCAGTCCTTACCGCAACCATCGTCTCGAGCTGTTCATCAGGCGTAAGGTGCGAGATAGCCGCCAGCAATGAATACTGGGCGGTTATCCAAGCGTCGCGCTCCTGTCTCTCTCCCTTGACCGACGCAGAACTCGATTGCCCGTAGGAGAGGAGGACGCCGGCCTGTTTCCTATTCAACGCGGAGCTATGCTCCAAGAGCGCGACCATGCCTTGACGGCGCTCGAAATCTTGCCGCGTCAGCACATGATCAGCTAGTGCGCGGTGTGTACCGAGCGCTACTTCCCCACGAAACCTCGTAACTCCGGCACGCGCCATGTTGAAGAAGCGGTCTTCAACGCCTTGCCCCATATCGCACGCCAGTTTGCCAGGGTTTATGGCCCGGTATTGTTCGGCAGTCTCGTCGATTTCCTTCGGTTTGACCGAGGCCGGATCGCAAGGATCCACAGGGCAGTATTTCTCGAGAAGAGACCAACCAGGAAAGTTGCCGCGATCACGCGTTAGCCACTCGGCGAGTTCTTCTGCGTCTGCGGCGTCCTGGATATCACCTGTCGCACGCAGGCATTCGACGCGCGCCCACTTGCCGACATTCGATGTCGCGTCCGAGGTAAAATCTGCTATTCCAGCGAGGAGCGCCTCTCGCGTTTCCTTCCAATCGACAAGGTTGAATCGGATCAGTTGCAGGAATTGTTTGTCGGCGGCATGTATCGATGGTGCAAGTGAATCAGCTACGCACCAAGCTACAAATGACGGAGCAAATTCGGTAAGCGGCTTTCCCGCCAAAAGAAGGAAGGTCGCGTGATGCAATCGGTCGTACTCGTATCGATCGAATTCGACTAATCGGTCGGCAACAAAGGTTTTCTCGCATTCCGTCATAGACCTTAATCGTGCAGCCATCTCGCTTGTCCTGCGAGTGCGTTCTTTCCCCACTTCGGCGGGGGTGTCCCGGTTTGTGGATCGAAACATCATCCTCTCGGGTGCGAGCGAATAGATCTGAAGCCAGCGTTGCGCCCATTTCGAGATACTAGACCAGACCTTCGCGTCCTGGCGTTGCACAATGAGTGCATTGATGAGCCAGTCAACGTTGCGAGGATTGACCGGTGCTGTGTACGCATGTTCCGCCGCAGCCAGGAATGCTTCTGGAGCGCTCCTAGCCAGCGCGGAGAAAACCTGCTCTGCATTCTGAGGGACGTTTTGAAGCCCCGTGAAACGCTCAACGAGCGCTGATTGGACGTCTCGATGGGTCCGGGAGTCTAGGCACGCGACTTGCGCCGCGAGCATCACAGTGGATCCCGTTTCATCCAGAGCGCTGATTGGCTCAATGATCCGGTCCAGTTCATCTATCGGCTTTCGGCTGTTCCTGCGCTCGCGTTCTAGGGTTTCATTTAGCCACAGGGCTAGTGAGAGAATGAGGCCGTCGGGTCGAATCGCGTAGAGATCCGAGTTTCCCGGGGCTGCGATGAAGAACTGGCTTGAGGCAACCGAGGCGAGGTCTCTATCGGCGTTAGCGTCGAACAGCAGAAGATCGTCCGTTTGTTGGCTCTGCCTTCGGTCGAGGTAAGTGCGCCCGAGTTTCGCGAGCAAGACTGCAAATTGCGGTGGCGAGAGCAGAGCTGCACCATTACTAGCAGCCTTCCGTGCATGCTCGAACATTAGACGACCTACGCTGAGCTCGCCCATCAGCTGGATCTCGTTTGCCTCCAGCAGGTCTATCGCGATACCGAGTATCCGGGGGTTTCGCAGCGACCTTAAGAGATCGGAATCTAAGCCAGCGATCTCGATGCTGCGGCTTCTCAAGATTGAACTTACTTCGTCTTGTGACCAAGCGTCTAACTCGATCATGCGGGCTGGTGTCAGCACCGCACTCGATACATCTCTCCAGTGATCGGTTCTGGTGGTAACTATCAGGGTTCCCCCGATTTCTGAAAGTACGTGCGCCGCTTGATCGATGAGTGCCCCCCATTCAGCGGCGCCGGTTTCGTTTAGTCCATCAATAACAAACGCGAGACGGACATGTCCGGGTTGAGAGTTCTCCCGCCATCCCCGCACGCGTCTCTGCCATCTTTTGACGACGTCTTCGGCCGGTTGCTCACCTGTTTGCGCAATCAGTTTCTCTACTAGGAACCGATCGAAGTCCCCGCCGTTTGCTAGAAGCTCCGCGGCTTGGCAAATCACCAAAAGCGGACGCGGATTACTTTGCAACCACGCTCGTGCCACGAGCCAGGATTTGCCGACACCCTCGCGTCCGGCGACTATGAAGAGTTCGTCACGGGGAGGACCGGCGAAAGCATCTCTAAGAATAACCTCGTCGGCTCGAGCGAACGACAATGTCCCAGCGTCGGCCAGCGGGGCTAGTTGTTGGCCAAACGCGGCACGGGCCAACCGTTTGCTGCCCATTCTCCGTCTCATCCAGTCTTCGTTCTGCCGTTTGACATGCTGCAAGCCGCTTGTGCCAGACGACAGTTCGCTCAGCAAAGCGGTTCTAAGTTGGTCCAGTTCACTGTGGGACGCGAAATAGTCGATAGCCGTTGATGCGGGGCCTGCGAGGTGCTGATCTTCTGTCTTTAGGTTCTCGGAGATGAATTCCTTCGCCCTTTCCGCAGTAGCGGCGATTGCCGTTATCAGAGAACCAAAACTCGTATTCGACCAATCCAGGATGACTACGGAGATCCCGATCTTGGATCCAGCAGCTCTCACGTCACGTGCTGTTTGGGCGCCGATTTCCGTTGTGGCGCCTAGAACCCATAGATCCAGCTGGCCCGTATCATCGTTCATCAGGTCAATGAGCTTGCTTTTTACCTCGTTGGGAGGCACTGCGTTTTCATAGCGTTTCGCTTCGAAATAGGTTTCTCCTGCGTCAAACGCGGAATCGCCGTCGCGGCCGCGTTGACTTCCAGCCCTCGCTAGCCGAAAAGGTTGACCAAGCAAATTCGTCAGCAAAACGGCCACGAGCCCTTCAAAACCGGTTGGACCTGAATGGTCTAACTTCAAAAGCCCGGCTCTTAAGTTATCGGAATGGGCCTGTTCGAGAGCGATCATCTACGACTCACCTAGTGAGGTTATGGCAATGTTTTTTGTTCGCCGCCTATGCTGATTTTCGGATAGAACTCGTCGCATAAGATCTGCCTGTTGGCCGGCGATAACAAAGTCTATCTGCGCTCCGCCGATTTTATATAGCTAAGTCATCATCTAAGCTTGCGAAGGCGATCGGTAAGCCGCTCTTTGGTCTTGCGGTCTCTCAATTCCATATAAAAAGGGCTGTAGCTGTTCGATTGGGTGAACAATCCCTGGACGAGCTGTCCTGATTGGAAGCTCTCTACGAGATAGATATGCGCGGTGTCGCCATCCACGCGATCGCAATAAAAGTATCTCAGCGGTTCGTACAAGAAGTAGAATTCTCCCTGCGTAAAACTTGTTTCGCCGACTGGCAACGATTTGGCTGGCACTTCGGTGGAAACTCCAGA
The DNA here is from genome assembly GCF_051811145.1 of Rhizobium sp. 11_C7_N12_5. NCBI lineage: Bacteria > Pseudomonadati > Pseudomonadota > Alphaproteobacteria > Hyphomicrobiales > Rhizobiaceae > Rhizobium > Rhizobium sp. 11_C7_N12_5. The sequence goes on along the minus strand of NZ_JBPWPY010000003.1, from coordinate 940,258 downwards.
AGCGAGATTGGTATATCGCACCATTGTACTCATGCTGGTGAGTTCGAATTGCGCGTTTTACGAGAGTATTTTTGCGGTTATTCCCTTTATAGAGAGCCGGATTTCCTTCGCCGTTCCCCTCTTTATGAAATACTCGTCAGGAGGAGTGAGCAGTTCGTCGACAACAATGGTTTCCTCTCTGGTCTGGTCGAGTGGTACGAGTTCGGATGCTGTCGCGTTGATGACATCACCAAGCGATCGTCCCGACTGGAATTTGCTCCGCTCGACATAATAGGTCATTTGCGTCTGTTCATCCGGGAGTTGGATGTTGCTGCCGTCCTTGTAAGCGACACTTATGCTTTCGACACAGTTGGTCCGCGCATTCTCATTAGCCACCGATACCTCCAGCCCATCGAAGGTTGGCGCTCCCGGACTGCTTACTACGAGGTAGGTTGAACTTTGATCGATCCCCGGCAAGCCAGTCGGCATCAGCTCTATGCCAAATAGATCGATGTTATGGTCTTTGGCTGCGGCGATGGCCCCGCTCTGAAAGCCGGAGGTGCTCACGAAGACAGCCTTGTTCACACCGGCGTCTCTGGTTTTGGTCACGAAAGCATCGATCGCGTCGACGGAAATCGGACGCGACTTGTCTTTGATCTCGTATCCGATGAGGATGGAATGCATTCCGGCGGTCACCGTGGCGAGCACGTCGAACTGCCGATTTCCCAGTTTCACGTTCCATTGCACGTCAGCGCCCGGTATTGTTATGCGCTGAAGGGCGGCGGCAAGGATTTCGATGTACTTATCTTTAGAGATCATTATGCGTTCACCGATTGCTATAGACGCAATGGTGGATCCGTCATTGTTATTTTGCAACCCCTAGGGGCGAATGTTTTGCTGTTTAAACCAGGGCTCCTTTTCATAAGTACTAGGCCAGGATTTTTCATCGAAGGCGCGTCCCTGGATGCAGATCAAATCTTCGTTGTCGATGTGCCAGATCAAAATAGGAATTTGCAAGTCGTCCGATCCGGTCCCATCCAGGCGTAGAACCAACTTCGGGCGTCATGTCGCTCAGCGAAAATCCAAGAGATTTCACCGTGTCTCTTTTTGACAACCGTTCCATATCCAAACAACGCCGTCGTACCAGTCTATTGCGCTTTTCGCCTTGGTATTGTTTTTATGCTTTTCCCGAGACAGGCTAAGGAAGGCTCCCAGAATGGCCGGCAGGAGCATAAACGGTATAATCGTGAAGACATCAGGATAGAAATACAGGCCTAGGGACGGCAAACCCACGAGTGCCAATCGATAGACTAGCAGATGTCGTTGTATGGCGGCTCTCATCGGCGGCAGTAAGACGGGAATTTATTATTTGGCAAGATCATATCGAAGAGATGTCGCAGCGCAGCGGTCATAGTGAAGCACCTCACCGAAGGGTCGACGTTATTTCCGTTTCCAGCCGGAATTAGTCAATCGAATAGTTGAAAGTGCCGCAGAGACCAACGCTGTTGATATCGTGCGGCGGTTTGGCGGATTCAAAAACGGCAACGCCAAGCAATTGATCGCCAAGCGATGACTGTTCGAAAAAGACGATATATCTGGCGGGTTTAGTCTTCGGATTTCCGCATAAAGTATTGCCGTTTAACAGTATGTCCGGATCCTTAGCGATTTTGAAAACTTCGGCGGTCGTCTTTTGCTCGGGTGCAAAATCCCATTGCCTCCACGATGCGCCTACTGAAGTCAACTGAGCCCTTTTGCCATTGCCGAATTCGATTGTCATTTTGCTGCCTTCACTCGCGAAAACCGCATTGCCCGAGAGCTTGATGCTGCCCGTTATGGCTTGTGCAGTCCGGCTGTAGGGTGAAAACTTTCGCTTATCCTGCCAAGCGTGATGCTCGATCGCGGATTGCGCAGGCGCCTGTGAACATACGAGCGTCATCGCAAACGAATAAAAGACAAATAGACTGGCCCTACGAAATGTCATCTGCTTCTACCCAAAAATCTGCGCGCCAACGTTCAGGCAGCGGGCTTGCTTAGCAGCGCTTCCGAACCACTTTGTACCTTCTTGCCCGCTTCTTTCGCAAGAGTTCCGGACACGCCTTGTTCCATATACCGGCTTTTCCGATCCTTTCATGCTCGTTAAAAGCGCGGTTGATTTCAGCAAACGAGCAATGGAATGGTGGCTTCTCAGGCGTCTATGAGCTTAATCTCATACCCATCAGTCCACTTGAGCCGCGTCAACGAACGCTTGAATCGTCTCGTCGAGATTTGCCTCGTTTTGCGTCCATCGAGGCCCGCTGAGGAGGTCGCTCGGCCATTGGCGAATGCGCACCAACCCGCAGGTTTCGCCAGCTTTCTCATCAACGGCGACCTGAAGCGTGCCGAACAAGATATCATCGGGAAGCTGGTAGATGCTGACCCGGTGGAAACGAAGCCCTGACCTGCCGCTAATCTCAGATATCAGCAGCGGGTCCGCTTCTTCGAGCTGCATTTCGTCCGGCCCCATCCAGTAGAAGTCGATCTCCTCATTGGCATAATCGATCAACGTGTCGACCAGCATGCGCATACGCTCAAGATGCAAGCGCAGGGTTCTCGACTTAGCTACCTTGTCGACGCCGATCTCATCGTAACAATGCCGCTCAGCGAAGCGAATAAAATCGTCGAATGCCTTTGCATCGCTCTGGCTGATCGTCAGCATGCCGTTTTTCGGAGACGGTGCTGCTGCGGGTTTCCCACTGAAAGGGATTACATTTCCCATCGTTTGCTTCCTTCAGGTCTGATCCATGCTCGGTTGCCAACCTCGCGTCATGCCCTTGCTCATCACGGCAGAGGCAAGCGAAAGCTGACGGCGGAGGTGCTGGATGCGCTGCACGAGGTCAGCGACGGCCGCCCTCGCGTCGCCGTCATGCGCGGCGATGATCGCCTCGATCGGATCGGGTTCCAGTTCTTCGGGTACGGCAGATTCAGCATTCACGACGCACGTCTCCATTCCGCCGGAGCGCGGCGGTTCTCATTGTCAAATTGTCGTCAGGTGTCAGGCGATCAGGAGTTCGGCGATCTCTCCTCGACGTTCGCTGCATTTGATGCCTGGCGCATTTTGCCTGGCAAAAGATTTCCAAGGCATTTTCGATATGACAGACGAAGTATTTTTCGTTGCTGTCCATGACAGCTCCCGACATTTGTTCTATAAATGTTCTCATTTCCAAAAAGAGTCAAGCGTGTCGGTAAAGAGGGCAGATGAGGCAAATTTTGATAGGTATCGCGACGGTTTTAGCTGTGGTTGGTCAGGCGCGTGCGACCGGTGTGGACGTACCAGCTCCAAGGTTCACAATTTGCGGCGAGGACAGACGCGTCAACTGCGTTGTCGACGGCGACACGTTCTGGATGAACGGCGTTAAAATCCGCATCGCCGATATCGATGCGCCGGAAACTCACCCGGGCCGCTGCCCCTACGAGCAGCAACTCGGCGAAGCAGCGACCTTTCGCCTTCAGGATTTATTGAATGCCGGCAGCTTTGACCTCGTGTCGGCCGATCGCGACGAGGACCAATATGGCCGGAAACTGCGTTTGATCATGCGCGATGATCGTTCAATCGGATCTGAACTCGTTGATGAGGGTGTGGCTCGTCGTTGGGATGGCCACCGCCGCCCTTGGTGTCCAGAATAGCCTTAGCGAGGATGTTGAGCGAATAGCATAGGCTTTTCGGTGCCAATCAAGTGCCCAGTATAGTCTATCGGAGACCGACCGATCGCAGATCCGCGTCCTGGCTAAGCCGCTCTATGATAAGGGCGTGGTTCGGCTCCCCTCCGGCGGCGGCATTTTTCATTCGGCGCCTTGTCCCAGCTACAGATCGAGGTCGAGTTGCGGCTGCCCCTGGGTCGCGTCGCCAGTTTGATCATTGGTCAGCGAGGATAGCGTCACACCCAGCAAGCGCACGGACCGTTTGAAGGGATAGACGGTTGTTAGAAGTCCTGACGCAGCTTCGAACACATCAGCGATATTCGTGAACGGCACGGTCCCGGTTCGACTGCGCGTCGCCTGGGTGAAGTCCGAATATTTGATTTTCACGGTCACTGTCTTGCCGCTGATGCCCTGCGCATCGCAGTAGCGCCAAACCTTCTCGGCAAGCGGCCTCAGTTCCGCCGTCGCGCGTTCGAGATCATCGATATCCTCGACAAATGTATCTTCGGCGCCGATCGATTTGCGGATGCGGTCGGGGTCGACTTCGCGCTCGTCGACACCGCGGGCGATCCAGTAGAAATACGGTCCGGATTTGCCAAAATGCTGCTGCAGGAAGGCAAGGTCGCGGGCCTTGAGATCGGCACCGGTCTCGATCCCCAATCTTAGCATCTTCTCCGCTGTCGCTGGCCCGACGCCATGGAATTTCTTGACTGGCAGCGCCTCGACGAAGGCCGATCCGTTCTTCGGGGTGATGACGAAGAGCCCGTCGGGCTTGCGCTGATCCGATGCCATCTTCGCGAGAAACTTGTTGTAGGAAACGCCGGCCGACGCCGTTAGTCCGGTCTCGGCCTTGATCCTGGCGCGGATCTGTTCGGCGACCTCGGTCGCGATCTCGATGCCCTTCAGGTTCTCGGTGACATCAAGATAGGCTTCATCCAGGGATAGCGGTTCAATCAGCGGCGTGTATTCAGCGAAGATGGCGTGGATCTGCTGCGATACTGCGCGATAGGCATCAAAGCGCGGCTTGACGAAGATCAACTCTGGGCATTTTCGCTTGGCTGTCACCGATGGCATGGCCGAGTGCACCCCAAACTTCCGCGCCTCATAGCTGGCTGCCGCGACCACGCCGCGCGCCTCGCCATGGCCGACGGCAAGCGGCCGCCCACGAAGCTCGGGATTGTCCCGTTGTTCAACGGAGGCATAGAACGCATCCATGTCGACATGCAGAATCTTGCGCGGTGTGCCGAAGGTGTCCATGGCGATTGCTCACCCTGCCGACGGCCGGGGCCGCCTGACATCCTGCGCGGCAGTTTTGTAGGACGGCCTTTGAACCGAACTGTATGTCACAACAGCAGTCCTTCTTCCGGAGATGGAGCCGGCGGTTCGACGATAACAAGCATGTTGTCGGGAAGGGGACGCTGCAGGTGCTTGACCTCGTCCCAGGATCCCGTGAGCCAGAGGTCGACTTCTTCCGGCGTCGTCAGGATCGCCGGCATGGCCTTGAAATGTATCGGAGCGACGATCTCGTTCGGCGATGTCGTCAGAAACCCGAACAGCTCATATTCACGCTCGCCATCCCTGACCTTCCGAATACCCTTCCATGGCGTCCAGAAGCCCGCGAAAAACATCAACGGTCGGTCCTCGTTACCGGCAAACCAGGCATTCGGGATCCTGCCGCCGGGAACCTTGCTCGCGGGATCCGGCTCCGCAAAGGAGGTGAACGGCACAACGCAGCGGCTTGTCGGCCCAAGCCAGCGGCGCCAGTGCGGCGAGCCGACATTGCGGATATTGGTGACGCCCGGATCGTAATTCTTCACATAGGCTGGCGGGGATGGCATGCCCCAGGTGACACGCGCGATCTCGCGTTGCCCGTCGTCTCCGACGCGGACAATCGGCGCCTGGTAGCCAGGATAGACGTCGAGCGAGGGTTCGTTCCAACCGGCCTTGTCGCTGAACGCCTTGGTGAACTGCATCACGGCGTCGCGTGTCGTCGTGACATTGTACAGATTACACACGCCCCAATCCTCCTGCCTCTCCATCCCAGCCTATTCATACCAGCTTCGGGATGGGTGTGTCGTCGCCTTCGGAATTCTCCGTCGATCTGTGCGAAGACTCCGACCTTGCCCGTTCCCCGATCACTGACGCCGCCGCCTCTTTTACTCTCCCGATTGACTCATGACCCGATAAGGAACAAATAGAGAACATATCAGCCAAGCGCCATATTGCAAACCCCTGAGGAGCCTATCTGTCCAAAATGCCCGAACCTGCCGTCAGTTCCGTCGTCGCCGAGCTTCGAGACCGCATCCAGCGGCTCGAAGGTCCAAGCGGCCGTGTGCGAGAGGTTTTGCCATTCGGTGTGACGGATATCGACAGCCGGCTTCCGGGAGGAGGGCTGGCGCTCGCAGCCCTGCATGAAGTCGCCGGCGGTGGCAACGGCGCCATCGACGGCGCGGCAGCAGCCCTGTTCGCCGCGGCAATTGCCGCCCGCTCGAAGGGCCAGGTGCTCTGGTGCGTGACACGGCCGGACCTGTTCGCGCCGGCGCTGGCCCAGGTGGGGCTGCTGCCCGGACGCGTTATCTATGTCGAGGCCGGTGACGAGAAATCATTGCTCTCCTGCATGGAAGAGGGCCTCCGACACGGTGGCCTCGGTGTCGTCGTCGGTGAGCTGGCGCGGCTGTCGATGACCGCCTCGCGCCGGCTGCAGCTCGCGGCCGAACGTTCCGGCACCATCGGCATTGCCATCCGCCGCTGGCGCCGACAGACCGAGGCCTCCGATTTCGGCCAGCCGACGGCCTCCGTCACCCGCTGGCGGGTTTCTGTCTTGCCATCCTCCCCCTTGCCCGTCCCAGGCGTTGGTCGTGCCCGCTGGTTGCTCGAGCTCATCCGATGTCGCGCCGGAGACAGTGCCGATTTTGAAGTGGAGGCCCCCGATGCCAAGGGTCGTATCGCTCTTCCTTCCGAGCTGGTCCACGGATCGCCTCAGACGGAAACTGGGCGACGCAGCACCTCCGCCTGAGACGCCGCTCGTCCTGATCGGCCGCGAGCAGCGCCGGCGCGTCGTTCTGGCGGCGAACGCGGCTGCGATGGCAGCCGGCTTGCGCATTGGCATGCCGGCGACCAAGGCGCAGGCACTCGTCGCGGACCTCGTCGTCATGGATGCGGATCCGGCCGCCGACGCCGAGGCACTCGACCGCCTGGCGCTCTGGGCCTTGCAGCGCTATGCGCCGATCGTCGCCGCCGATCCGCCTGATGGGCTGGTGATCGACACCACAGGCGCCGATCATCTGCATGGCGGCGAGGCGCTGATGCTGTCGGGCATGGTCAACCGCTTCTTCGCCTCCGGCATTTTCGCGCGGGCGGCGGTTGCAGACAGCTGGGGTGCTGCCCATGCCTGTGCCCGGTTTCTGACAGATCCGACACTTGTCATTCCCACGGGCGCTCAGGCCGACGCTGTCGAAAATCTGCCGATCGCAGCGCTTCGGCTCGATCCCACTATTGTCGCCGGTCTTCGCGTTCTCGGGTTCAACACGATCGGCGAGCTGGCAAGCCAGCCGCGTGCGCCGCTCACCCTTCGCTTCGGGCCGGAGCTCGGCCGCCGTCTCGACCAGGTGGTGGGGCGGGTCACCGAGCCGATCGATCCGGTGCGCACGCCGGAACTGGTTGAGGTCCGCCGGTCTTTCGGCGAGCCGATCGCGGCGGCCGAGACGATTGCGCGCTATACCGCCAAGCTCGTGGACCAGCTCTGTCGCGCGCTGGAAGAAAAAGGTCTCGGCGCCCGCCGCATCGATCTGCTGTTTCACCGGGTCGACAGCTCCTACCAGGCGATCCGCGTGGGAACCGCGACGCCGGTTCGTGACCTCAAGCGACTGACGCGACTGCTCACCGACCGGATCGAGACCATCGATCCCGGCTTTGGCATCGAGATCATGTCGCTGACGGCAACCCATGCCGAGCAACTCATCGAACGCCAGGTAATCTCCTCGCTGGTTGAAGAACCGCAAGCCGATGTGTCCGGGTTGATCGACATCCTTGGCAACCGTATCGGTGAGCGCCGGCTCTATCGCCTTGCGCCCGTTGCCAGCGATGTGCCCGAACGCTCCGTTACCCGCGTGGCGCCGATGACCCCGGACAAGGGCGAGACCTGGCCGGATCATTGGCCGCGGCCAACGCGCCTGTTGCCGCATCCGGAATTGATCGAGACCATGGCGCTCTTGCCGGATCACCCGCCGGTCAGTTTTACCTGGCGCGGCATCCGCCGGTGGGTCAGGCGCGCCGATGGGCCTGAGCGCGTCTTTGGCGAGTGGTGGAAACGCGATGCGGAGCTTGCAGCCGTCCGTGACTATTTCCAGGTCGAGGACGATGCCGGCGAGCGTTATTGGATTTTCCGGTCCGGCGACGGCGAGCATGGGGAGACCGGCAGTCACCAATGGTTCCTGCACGGGATATTCGGATGACGAGCCTGAGATATACCGAATTGCAGGTGACCTCGCATTTTTCCTTCCTGCGCGGCGCCTCCTCCTGTGAGGAGCTGTTCGCGCAGGCGGCCGAGCTCGGTATCGAGGCCCTGGCGATCGTCGACCGCAACAGTCTCGCCGGCATTGTCCGCGCCCATCAGGCGGCCAAGGACACCGGCGTCCGGCTGATCGTCGGTTGCCGCCTGGATCTCGAGGGCGGCCTGTCGGTGCTCGTCTATCCCACGGATCGACCCGCCTATGCCAGGCTTTGCCGGCTGCTGTCGCTTGGCAAGAAACGTGGCGGCAAGGCGAAATGTCGGCTGGATTGGGCTGACCTCGTCGCCTATGGCGAGGGGCTGATTGTGGTCCTCCTGCCGGACCAGGCCGATGAGACCTGTGCCCTTAACCTGCGCCGCCTGCGAAAAACCTTCGGCGATCGCGCCTATCTGGCGCTGACGCTGCGCCGCCGGCCGAACGACCAGATGCGTCTTCACGAGCTGTCGAACATGGCAGCGGCCATGGGTGTTGCGACTGTCGTCACCAACGACGTGCTGTTTCACATTCCCGAGCGTCGCATTCTGCAGGATGTCGTCACCTGCATTCGCCACACCGTCACCATCGACGATGCCGGGTTTCGGCGGGAGCGGCATGCCGACCGCTATCTGAAGCCGCCGGAAGAAATGGTGCGGCTGTTTGGCCGCTATCCGGAAGCGCTCGCCCGCACCGTCGAAATCATGGAGCGCTGTCGCTTCTCGCTCGACGAACTCGCCTATCAATATCCGGAGGAGCGCGCCCATCCGGACCTGACGCCGCAGCAGACATTGGAGCAATTGACGTGGGAAGGGGCCGCCTGGCGTTATCCGGAGGGTTTGCCGGACAAGGTGCGCAAAAACCTCGAGCACGAATTGCGGCTGATCGAGAAGCTCGAATATGCGCCGTACTTCCTGACGGTGAACTCGATCGTCCGCTTTGCCCGCTCAAAAGACATTCTCTGCCAGGGCAGGGGTTCGGCTGCCAATTCGTCTGTCTGTTATGTGCTCGGCATCACCTCGATCGACCCTGATATCAACGACCTGCTGTTCGAGCGCTTCGTCTCCGAGGAGCGGCGCGAGCCGCCGGACATCGATGTCGATTTCGAGCACGAGCGGCGCGAGATCGTCATGCAATGGGTATTCGAGACCTATGGCCGCGATCATGCCGCCCTCTGTTCGACCGTCATTCGCTATCGATCGAAAGGAGCGGTGCGCGATGTCGGCAAGGCACTCGGCCTGCCGGAGGACATGACAAAGATGCTCTCCTCCAATGTCTGGGGCTGGGGCGAGGACGTTGGCGAACAGCATGCCAAGGAGCTCAATCTCAATCTTGGCGATCGGCGCCTGCGACTGACGCTAAAACTTGCCCGGCAGCTGATGGGTGCCCCGCGGCATCTCTCCCAGCACCCGGGCGGCTTCGTTCTGACCCGTGACCGGCTCGACGAGCTCGTGCCGATCGAGCCTGCGGCCATGGCCGATCGGCAAGTGATCGAGTGGGACAAGGACGATATCGACATCCTGAAGTTCATGAAGGTCGATTGCCTGGCGCTCGGCATGCTCTCCTGCATGAAACGGGGCTTTAATCTGCTGGCCGAGCATAAGGGCATCACTCTCGATCTTGCCACCATCCCGCCCGAGGATCCTCGCACCTATGCGATGATCAGGAAGGCCGACACGCTTGGCACTTTCCAGATCGAAAGCCGGGCGCAGATGTCTATGCTGCCGCGGATCAAGCCGCGCACCTTCTATGATCTCGTCATCGAAGTGGCGATCGTCCGCCCCGGTCCGATCCAGGGCGACATGGTGCATCCCTATCTCCGGCGCCGGGAGGGCAAGGAGAAGGTCGTCTATCCCAAGCCCGAGCTGGAGAAGGTGCTTGGCAAGACGCTCGGCGTGCCGCTGTTCCAGGAACAGGCGATGCGGGTGGCAATCGAATGCGCCGGCTTCACGCCGGGCGAGGCCGATCAGTTGCGCCGGGCCATGGCGACCTTCAAGCATACTGGCGGCGTTTCCAAGTTCGGCCAGAAACTCATCTCCGGCATGGTGGCGAACGGCTACGAGCAGGAGTTTGCCGAAAAGACCTTCAAGCAGCTCGAAGGGTTTGGCAGCTACGGTTTCCCGGAAAGCCATGCCGCCTCCTTCGCCCTGATCGCCTATGCCTCCTCCTGGCTGAAATGCTGGCATCCCGACGTCTTCTGCGCCGCTTTGCTCAATGCCCAGCCGATGGGCTTTTATGCGCCGGCCCAGATCGTTCGCGATGCGCGCGATCATGGCGTCGAGGTCCGCCCGGTCTGTGTCAACGCCAGCCGCTGGGATTGCACGCTTGAGCCGACGGGTGACGACAGCCGATTTGCCGTCCGGCTTGGCCTGCGGATGGTCAAGGGGCTCGCCAATGCAGACGCCGCCGCAATCGTTGCGGCCCGTGCCGACCAGCCGTTCGCCTCGGTTGACGATCTCTGGCACCGCGCCGGCGTGCCGGCCGCCTCGCTCGTTGAACTCGCCGAAGCCGATGCCTTCCAGCCATCGCTAAAGCTTGCCCGGCGCGAGGCGCTCTGGGCGATCAAGGCATTGCGTGACGAACCGCTACCGCTGTTTGCGGCCGCATCCGCACGCGAAAACGAGACCGTTCCGGAGCTTGATGAGCCAACAGTGGCATTGAGACCCATGACATCAGGCGGCGAGGTGGTCGAGGATTACGGCCATGTCGGATTGACCCTGCGCAACCATCCCCTCTCATTCCTGCGCACCGATCTGGCCAGGCGCCGTATCGTCACCTGCCGTGAGGCGATGCAGGCCAGCGATGGCACGTGGCTCGAGGCCGCCGGCCTCGTGCTCGTTCGCCAGCGGCCGGGGTCCGCCAAGGGGGTGATGTTCATCACCATCGAGGATGAGACCGGTATTGCCAACCTCGTCGTCTGGCTAAAGACCTTCGAAAAATATCGCCGTGTCGTGCTCGGTGCCGGCATGATCGGTGTCCATGGCCGCATCCAGCGGGAAGGGGAGGTCGTGCATCTGGTCGCACATCGGCTGGCTGATCTGTCGGGGGAACTGGCAAGTGTTGGGGATCGGGATGCCGTCTTTCCGTTGCCGCATGGGCGTGGGGATGAGTTTCATCATGGGTCGCCTGTGCCGGATCCGCGCGGGTTTCCGAAGGGGCCGCGTGCGCGGGACGTCGTGGATGCTTATCTGCATTTGGATGCGATCAAGGTGAAGACGCGGGATTTTAGGTAGTTGGCGGCGGAGTGGTCGCACGTTTCGATCCCATCAAGAGTGCCGATTGCCGCACTCGGAGAGTTATTTAAATTTGACGAGCGAGTGAGCCGAACTGTTAATGCCCAGCGGCTATCACTCGCCACTATTGCAATGATGGATTGGTGGGACATGTCGCCGAAAGTTAGTTGCAGATCTTGTGGCTGCAAGCCGAGCAGCATCACGCTTGCCGTGTTGGTTGGACTTGTTTGCTTCGCGATCGCATCATCGTCGCTGCGGGCGCAGAATGCACCTGCCTCGCCAATAAAGGCTGGCGCGGGAACCGTCGGCGAAAGAGTACAATCCGCAACAGACGCGCTGGTGCGGGCATTTAGCTTTGGGGCGGATCTGAGCCCGCAAACTCTCATCAAGATCTTGCCCGGCGACTGGACCGTGTTGTCGTCGGAGGCTTTCGCGGGCGATATACCCGCGGACAAACTAAAGCAGTGGTGCTCGTTCAACCGGGTTAGCATCAAGCAGACGGATCCGGCTTATCCGATCTTTGAAGGTCGGATCGGCAGGGAAGGCTCCAGGCGGTTTGAATTGCGGCTATCTGTCGGGGCAGCGTTTTATTGGATCGCCAATGTTCAAGACGAGATGCGGGCTCTCGGCCTTGACAATTCTCCGGATGCAGACGTTGCGAAACTTCAGCGTGGCTTGGTCATGCAGAGGAGTGTGCAGCAAGGTGTGGCTTTTCCGTTGAATGACGATGTCATTGGTTTTCAGAATACAGCGGTCCCATCGAGCGCAAGCTTCTGGGTGCGGTGTCCTGGTGAGCCCGAGGACGGTGCGAGAAGTGCGCGGAATATCCAGATCGTGAACACGATCGTAAAGACAATGGCTCAGCAAGCCGGGTTTTTGTCCTACGGTTCCGATGGATCTGTTCCATTTGTCAGCAAGATGCAGGGCAGTTGGACCTTGGTCGACGAACTCGCCAAATCCAAGGTACGAGACAAGACCGTCGCCGAACTGTGCCAAATCCGTCGTGTCGACATGCAAGCGAACCATCAGCCTTTGCCGATCCTGACCGCCCATGTCATCGACACGACTTCAGATTACGACCGGCCCGTACCGGCTTCGCAGGATGAATTCGAGTTGCGGCTCGCCGGTGACGGCGAGCTCATGCGAGTGGCGCTCCACGATCCAATGGTCGAGGTCAAAGAACACCCCGAGCGTTTGCGCATTCCACCTGCCGCGGAACGCGACGCAGTCGCCAAACGCCTTCAACAGACTGCCATCGGCTGGTACCGCCAAACGGCGTTGTCCGCAGCGTTGCCGCTTACGCTTGTTCCGATCGACGATGATACGCTTGTCGAAAGCCCGAAGAACACATGGGGGGAGCCTCCTTCCTACGACAGTGGGCCGTCCGCCTTCAAACGCTATTGGCTGCGCTGCCCTCAAAGCTGATCCGTATGGTGGATGTGAAAAAGCATGCAAGGATAGACCCCAGCGGAATCCGCGATAACGAACTGAAAACGTTGAAGATATCAAAAAATGGAGTCAAGACTTACGCCGATCGTGGCACCACCTCTACATCCATTTACGAATGAAAATCAATAAGTTGCGCCCTATTTAAGAGGGTTCAACCTTCGGCTCCGGGTCACAGCCGGTCTCGCTTGTTTAAAATCATCGGTCAGAAAAAAGGTCTCGAAGCTGCAGCACTGTTCTGCGAACTGTGCAACGGTCTTCTTAAAGTCAGAGCTGCGATCATGACGGTAGCGCACCGCGTAGCGTATATGCGTTAGTCGGGTTGCCAAGGCGCTTCGTGCCAAACGCCTTCATTAAGATCGATGAAGCGGGTGTGCGATCGCTATGCATTCGGTGACCAACGGCTTCAGACGTGATCCTGGCCAAGGGCGACGGTTAGGCGGATGCCCTTAGCGCAGCGTGGATCTGGGCAACCACCGCGGCACCCTCACCGACTGCCGCAGCCACACGTTTCGTGGAACCTGAACGAACATCTCCGATCGCGAATAGATTCCTTAGACTGGTTTCAAGAGATGATCGCATGTCCGCGTCGGAACCGCGGCTTGCGTCAGGGCCTGTCACAATGAAACCCGACCGATCCCGCTTCACATGCTCGACGAGCCACGCGGCATTGGGGTCTGCTCCGATAAAAAGAAACATATGCCGCAGCTCGAGATCTCGCTTTTCACCCGTCGCGTTGTTCCTGACGACTGCTCCAGAAAGCTCAGAGCGGGTGTCGCCAGATACAGCGTCGATCTCGCAGCCCATATGGATTTCGACATTTGGTAGCTGCCCTATGCGGTCCACCAGATACTGAGACATTGTCTCTTCCAGGGGGCGGCGGGCAACGAGGTGCAGTTTCTTTACCTGCGGCGCGAGGTAGGCGACCGCCTGTCCTGCGGAATTGCCGCCGCCAACAAGCGCGATCTCTTCACCTTGGCAGAGGCGGGCTTCAACAGATGTGGCCCAGTAGGAAATCCCCGATCCCTCGAATTTATCAATGTCCGCGACGGCTGGTCGGCGGTACCGAGCACCTGACGCGATTACGACAGTTTTGGCCCGAACGGACCGACCGTCATCCAGTTCCAAGGAGTGATAACCATCCGATGCGGGCACAAATTTTCGAACTTCGATTGGCAGCGCGATCTCTGCACCAAACTTGAGGGCTTGGTTGAACGCTCTGCCAGCAAGAGCTTGTCCCGATATTCCCGTTGGAAAGCCAAGGTAGTTCTCGATTCGAGCCGACGCCCCGGCTTGGCCGCCAACAGCTCGTTCATCTAGCACTATCACTTTCAAGCCTTCGGAGGCGGCGTAGACCGATGTAGCCAATCCAGCGGGACCCGCCCCGACGACTGCGACGTCATACACAACGTCTGTGTTGATGTCCGGTGTGATCCCAAGGCAAAGAGCGGCTTCCTGATTGCTTGGATTGTTGAGCACATTGCCGCTAGGGCAAACCATGATAGGCAACTCGTTGGCCGAGATGCCAAGCTTTTTGACGAGGTCTCGACCACTCTCGTCTGCTGAGGCGTCGAGAACCAAGTGGGGATAGCCGCTGCGCGTAAGAAATCCCTGCAGACGAGTGATGGCGGGGCTCCCAGGGGTGCCAATTAGGATCGAACCAGCCCCTCCGTTGTCGATCAAAGCAACGCGACGAAGGATAAAGGCTCGCATCACCAATTCGCCAATGTCGGCTGAACCGATAACCAACGCCCGGAGGTGTGATCCGTCGTAGGGTAGCGCAATGCATCCCTCCGCACCCGCGACACCTCTCAACAATGAAGGTCGACCTGCCAGTTGACTGACCTCGCCTGTGAACTGGCCGGACGAATAGGTCACCACATTTAGTTCATGGGCAAGGCCGTCGTGGCGAAAGACGTCCAAGCTTCCTTCAAGCACGAGCCAGACCGGCGCGTCTTTTTCGCCGAAATCTACCACCATCTCACCTGCATAGAAGTGGCGAGGTTCTCCGCTGGCGAACCTGCGGGCGGATATCATCTGGCTAGCACTTAGGACTGGGAACATCTGTTCCGCGCGATTATTCGAAATTGCCATGAGAATGCTCCAGCCGGTCCGGCTTCAATAGAATTTGGGAATAGGTCCCGGATGTGGTGTCTGGTCGGGGAGTTCGACGATTGTCTCGTCGACAAAGCACCATCCCCAACCTTCGGGAGGATCGTAGCCCTCGATTATGGGGTGGCCGGTCTCCTGAAAATGCTTGGTAGCATGGTGACCGACGGAGTCATCGCAACATCCGACATGACCGCATTCCCGGCAGAGCCTGAGGTGTACCCAGCCTTGTCCAATCTCCAGGCATTCCTCGCAGCCCAATGTGCGAGGTTTCACTCTGTGTACGCTAGATCTATGGGTGCACGTACTCATCGGGAGCTCCATCCGATTGGCTGTTGTAAATGACCGGGGGATTGTACCGAAGTGCCTGCTTCTAGCAACGCGCGGGAGCTCCACCCGGCTAAGGCCCCGATAAAAATGCCTGCCACCACGCCAAGGACGAGCGCTGTCTGTCGCGGCAGTTGATATCCTGCGCTATGGAGTGCGGTGTTTAAGCTTGCGGGAACATCTTCAGTCCCGACGGGGCCAAGCGTTCGACGAAGGGCCTCGGCCTGACGTTCATAGGCGCCCACACGTTGAGCGGCGCTCAGATCGCCATGGAGATAGTTCTCGACTTCAGTCTTTTTCTCTGGAGCGAGACTGTGATCGATGAAGCATTGAAGGTCTGCTTCTGTGATTACCCGAATTGTCACTTCACCCTCCGCAGGTAAGGCCCTTTGATGAGCGTTTGCCGGAATGGGGCTTCGACAATGAGCCTGAGCTGCTCCCGCGCTTGCGGCAGCAAACGTAGAAGCTCGCCCTCCGAAATATCTAAGACCTGCGCAGCCTCGCGATGAGGGAGCCGCTCTACCGAAGTCAGAAGTATCGAGCTTCGTTGGACCGGCGCCAGTTTTGACAAAGCGATCGCTGGTCCGATGAACTTTTGCCCATAGTTCTCAGAATGGTCAGCGGTCGGTGTTGGCGACGCTTGCCCATCCACCAGGCCACACATCAACCTAAGAGCACTGAGGCGTACATTTGAGTGCGCCATCCAGAGCCACCGAGCTCGCAATTTCTTAAGAGTGGTGAGCACGAGGACATCCGCTGCATCCACGTCCTGACAGTGGCCTCGTGCAAAACGCCTCAACGACGGAAGGTGTGGGAGGACCGCTGCGCTAAAGTTTTTCATAGGTTTTTCTCTAAGCGCCGGACGGGGTCAAATATTGGATGATTTCGCCGCCGCGTCGGTGATGCTTCAACTCTCGAAGCGCCTGAGCCGGGAGTCGGCAGGAGGCTTAGTCACAGGATCGGATTGTCAAAGAATTAGCCGCGCAATTGGATACACTCGTCTCATCAGCCGCCCGGGATCCGCCCTCCCGCTGGCCGCTGATCGTGAGGGCAAGGCCCTCACAGCGAATGCTCTCCAATCCGCATTCGCGTCGCGGCCCCTCCTTTTGAATCCCCTCATCAAAACGAGGGGCCGCAAAATCTTCGAATTCTTTTGCAGTTAGAAGCCGCGTCGATCTTCGGGAACCGGACATATCGGCTCCCTTGTCTCGTCTAGTCATTGGATTTCTTCTGCTAGTTTGGGGTTGGAAGAGCTTTCAGCGCGGCTTCAGCAACCGCGATATCCTCATCGATTGAGCCGCCGCTTACGCCAACGGCTCCTGCCACGTTCCCATCGAGAAGGATCGGGATGCCCCCACCAAGAATGACGTAAGTCCCGCCATTGACCGAGCTGACGGCGAATAGCGCTTGTCCTGGCTGGATCATCGGAACGAAGACGGCGGACGGGGCTCGGAACGCTCTGGCTGTCCGGGCTTTGCCGATCGCCAAGTCGAATGCTCCAGGCCAAGCCATGTCCATCCGCGCCATGGCGACCAGGTCTCCACCACCATCGAGAATGACGATTGTGGACTTAACGCCGATCTGTTTGGCCGCATGTTCGGCTTTTTCGATCATGGCTCTGGCGAGGGAGAGGTCGACGACACTCATGTTGTTATCCAGTGTGTTGAGGGATCGGGGCGCCACTGCGCCCAGCGGTGGCTGGGTGCAGTTAGCGCGATTGTCAGATCGGGTAGGGTGATGACTCGTGCGGCTTGTGACGAGCGGCCGATTGCAGGTCGAACACCGCGTGCGACCGTTGAGGGCGGGCGAGGGCGGTGCCTCGCCCGCCGGGCGATCAACTTAGTTTGATGTCAGAGAGATCGATGGAAACGACCAACGGCTCGGCCATCGATTGTCCATCAGGCTGGCGCGGAAAGATGCGGCGTACAGTCGGGAACTTGATCCCCTGAACTTCGGTATAGTCGCTGATGTAATGCGCACCGGGTGTGTTACCAGCGATCTCGACGTCGTAGTCGTGACGCTTCAGCAGACCGGATTCATCGATGTATAGCGTCTGGACGGTGCTGTGGGTCGCGATTTCTTTCGGGAACGTCACCTTCAGGCGCTTCCAGGTCTCGCCTTTCTCCGTCCAGTCACCGAGCTCTTCGGTTTCAACTCCCGGCGCCGCGAGCAGAAACGGCATATTGAGATAGGTCCACATGGCGATCCCGGCGAAGTAGGCAAGCTGCTCCTCAGACCAGGGTGTTTCCAAGGTGTGGCCAGCGAACGACGCGCGAGGGCTTTCGAGTTCGTCGACGATATTCCCGCCGTTGTCCTTGATGGTGACCTTGCCTGGTTCGAAGCGTGTGACTTTCGCCTCGGGACCCAGAGGGGAGTGCGATGCCCATTCATCGCCGAGACCGACGGTGACGTTCGTTTCATCAAGCTTTCCAGCCTGGCCCTTCAGTGTCCAAAGGGCGCCGCCTTGGACGAGGTGAGCGGACAGCTGAGAGAACTTTTTCCACTGATCGAGACCACCGTGGGCGTTGATAATCTTCTGTGCGAGTACGTTCATGGTATTTCTCCTTGTATGTGAAGCGATCAGGCGTCCAGGAATGTTTTTACGTGGGCGACGAAGGTCTCGGGGTACTGGAACAGCGCACCGTGGCCAGAGTCCGGATAGATGATCAGGGTGGCCGTGCTCATGTTCTTGAACATCTCGTACGCGTTGATCGACGGGAACATAGTGTCGTCGCTTCCGTGAACGATCAGAGCGGGCTGTTTGATTGCCTTCAGGGAGGCGTGGTCCGGGTCTTGCTCAGCGCACCAGCCGATAATTGAAGCGGCCTGAGGATTGCTGACGTCGTCGCCGCTGTCGGGGTCACGATCGTTCTTGCGGACGGTAGCACGGGCAACGAAGGCTCTCGCGGCTGCTTGGCTTGCGTCTGACGACGGGAAGAAGAGGGGGAGGCGCACATCAGGAGCATTCTTGGAAAACGCGTCCTCGACGACCTCCATGAGGTGCTCTTCCCCACCCTTTGGTGCGGTGCCAGCAAGGATGATTTTGCGGACCTTGACAGCGGAACGGGCGGCCATGATCTGCGCCAAGAAACCGCCGAGCGAGAAGCCAAGGAGATCGACTTCAACAAGGCCAAGTGCGTTGATGAAGTTCTCAGCGTCAGTCGCCATCTGAACGACGTTGTCGGGCGTCTTGCCGCCAGATGTCCCGACGCCAGCATTGTTGAAGATCACCACCGGGCGATCCGCTGCAAGTGAATTGGCAACGATGGGATCCCAAGCGTCCATTGTTCCGGTGAAGTGCTGCATAAAGACGAGCGGCACGCCGGTCTTCGGCCCAAGACGGCGATAGGCGAACCGTATGCCCCCAGCCTCGACGTATTCGGTAGGTGCTGTCTCTAATGTGACGGACATGCTGTATTCCTTCCTCTGTGATGCGGCTCGAGCCGTGTGTGTTTCCGAGGAGATACTGCCTGGCGGGTGCCAATCACGCGAGTTAAGGCATATTAAGTGATGTTAAGGTCGAAATACCCGGGAGCAGCCATTAAATTGCTGAACAAAGAGGAGGCGTTGGCACCTGGCTTGCGCATTCGAATCTATTCGAAAGAGGTGCCGAATTTTCTCGGCGAGGCTGTCCAGATGACGCTTATTGAGTTTTGACCTTGCAAATTATCGTGCGCCAGCGCTTCAAGCTGCTGCCGGACGCAGCCTATATTGCAAAGAACGACTTTCCTTTGCCCACCAGGACGGCTCCACCGATGAGCAAGCTACCGTTTAACATTTTGGGGCGATTCTAGGGTTGATGTGGACCCACATTGCTGAGCAATACAAAGGCCATTTTGAAGAAGTCATCCAGCGGACCACGGTCGCCGGTTAGCTTCGTGCGAAGTTCACAACCTTCCCAGCTGCTCACCAAAAATCGAGCGAGTTCACTCGCCTCGATATCGGAACGAACTTGTCCGATTTCTTGTGCTGCTTTCACGGCTGCTGCCAAGCTCTGTGTCCATCTGTCAAGATCCGAACGCAGAGCCGCTTGTAAAGCAGGAACCGCCGTCGAACTCTCAGCGGTTAGATTGGCAATCAAGCAACCACGGTCAAAACCGTATTGCTGATGACGCGCCAGGCAAAGTTCGAAGTGGCATCGGATCCGATCTAAGGGTGCGAGGTTGGCGTCAAAGAGAATTTCCCGGTGAGAGGAAGCCGCGTATTGTTCCAACACCGCGATCGCCAACTCTTCCTTCGATTGGAAATGGTTATAGAAGCTCCCCTTTGGAACTCCCGCGGTGTCAGAAATTTCTTGGACACCACAACCATCATATCCAAGCGCGTGAAAGCGCTCCAGACCAGCCGCCAAGATCCGTTCCCTCACAGACGTTGCCAATTGTCGTCTCCCTTTTCAAAAGGGGATACGGACGCAGCCGTCAGCCTTCAAGCCCCGCGAGCAAATAGTAGCTGAAAATTGAGGGGTGCAGGTTCATGAATCTGAGCCGATTGAATCAGCTGGGCCTTGGCCCTGAGCCTATTTCAGACGTTGGATGCGGGCTGCGGCCAGGCATTCCCGGCATTCCGAAGTTGTCACGATCTTGCTTCGCGACTAATTCGGCGGCGAATTGTGCCGATGCCTCAGAGAGAAACCAGGCATGAGATCCAGAAGAAAACTTCAGCAGCGACTTCGAAATCAACCCTTCCATCGCCTCATCACCGATGCGGAGACGGCGCGGTTCAGTCGCCTCAGTACCCGCAAGCGCGCAAAACGCGTCCCGTTCTTCTGAAGTCAAAGACCTATAGCTCCAGTCCAAATTCGCACGTAATGACTTGTGTCTCTCGGGCGCAGTCCGGCGGCCAAAGCGAAGAACTGCCAGAGGCTCATGTAGTGCTGCGTCAAGACCAGAAATGCCAAGGTCCCTTACGCGGTGCGCTGCGAGTTCGAGCGCAAGTGGAAGGCCATCCAATCGACGGACAATATTGGCAGCAAGCTTAGTTGTCCGTGGGTCAGCAGTATTGATCTCAGCGCCCGCAGCCAAGGCTTCTTCTAGAAAGTAAGTGAGGGCGGGAGAGACTTCCAAGCATTCCGTGTCGTCATTTCCCGGGAGGTCGAGTCCGGCTAGGTACCTGACGCGTTCGCCAAGGCTGCGTAGTGGTTCGCGACTGGTCGCGAGAACCATGGCGGAGGCGGTGCTGGCGACAAACGCTTCGGCGAACGTCGCGACGTCGTCCACGATGTTTTCGCAGCCATCCAGAATAAGCATGATGTCGTCATCGCGTACCGCATCAGCGATTCTCGCGACCGTCAATGTGGTGCGCGAGTACTGCAGTAGCGCCCTTCCTACAGCCGAGAGTAAGCCTGCTTGGTCGCGAGCCTCAGTTAGGTCGATAAGGAACACCTTCTTTTTCAGTCGTAGGAGGTTCCCAATCGCGATCGCAACCGCGGTCTTTCCAGACCCTCCGGGGCCAACGATGCTCGCCAAACGGTGAGGCTCATGTGCCCACCGGGCCAAAACGGCATCGCGACCGACCAAAGGTCGGCTTGGCCACGGCAGGTTGCCCTCCTGAGCCTGCTGCACCGGTGTATCCAAGGGAGGCTTGCGCGTCACAGAGGCGGCAAAAACGTAACCCTTCCCCGCAACGTTTTGGATGATCCCGGTGGCGCCCTTGTCGTCGAATGCCTTTCTGAGGGCGACCAGGTGAACGCGCAGCGCTCCCTCGTCGACATGAGTGCTGCCCCATACCGACTTGATGATCTCGTCTTTCGATATGATCTCGCCCGGGCGGCTTGCGAGCGAAGCGAAGATATCGAACGCCCGTGGCCCCAGGCGCACGCGCTCTCCCCGATGGGTGAGCTGTCGAGCTTGGAGGTCGAATGCGAATTCGCCGAAAGACGAGCTGTTCATTGTGTTCCCCCAGGTCATTGTCGATATGCGACCGTTTCAAAATGGCGATCACGGTACCGGTGATGACGTCAGAGGCTACCCGATGACAGGGATGGTTCAATCGCAACCAAGGTGCAGTCATCCTATACGCCGGTATAGGTCGGCGTCGCTGCGGAGCCCACGCAACGGGAGGTTTCTGCCGCGGGTATGAGAATTCTGTTCTGAACGAGGGCGGGGACGTGAGGACGCAGACCCCACGATCAGCTTTCATCAGCCCATACAATGGTTTGGGGTGTCGAAACCACTGTTCAATCGAAAGCCGGACTGGAACAGGGCATCTTTGGCTCATTCACAAATCAGCCCAAGGAATTTTATTATGAATGTCTATCTCGGGACCATCGCTCGCTCTTCTGGCACCATAAAAGTTGCAGCATACCAAAGCGGCTTGGCTTTTACTAAGCCCTCCGAGACCGCATACGAGCGCAGCCCTATTCATTGTCCAGACCTCACCGACGAGATCGTCTTTCAGGGCATTCTATCCCCGTTCCAGAGAAGCAAGATCATGCGGGCCGGAAGCCGTTCTCGCAACAATGACGGTTACGAAGTGACTGGTGCAACTGTCATACATCAGCGTCCGCGCGAGTGGATCGTATCCGTTGGCGGGAATACGCTTCATTAGCCATACATGAAATACAAACCATCGTATGATTTCGGAGAGCTCGGAAAAGCCCTACGTTCGCCGCAACGCTGCATCGGCAGCCATGAAAGGAAAACTCAGTGTCTGCCGTTAAGAAATCCGTAGCGATCGTCGATGACGACGAGGTGCTCCTTGAGGCAACAAGCGGCTTCCTGGAGGCAATGGGTTACGAGCCGTTGCCGTTCCCGTCAGGTGAGGCATTCCTGAACTTCGATCAAAAAGAGGGTCTCACCTTGCTCCTGTCAGACATCAACATGCCTGGAATGAGCGGTTTCGAACTTTTGGACATTGTTCGAAAAAAGCACCCCGAGATGCGAATCGTGATGATGACGGCCCTGAAGGACGAAAACATCATCCGGAAGGCGCTTGCGGGTGGAGCGCAAGCTCTACTGCAAAAGCCGATCCTCGCAGATGACCTCGTCAAGTGCATCGAAGGCTGAAGGCGTGAGCATTGCGCTGACGTTTCTGAAACTACCTTCGGTCGCGGCTGTCCTGCTCGCCGCTGGAACGGCCAGCAGAATGGGCGAGGGCGGAAAGGACAAGCTCCAAGCAGAGTTTGACAATGTTCCCCTCGTTCGCCGCTCAGCAATTGCGGCGTTTGGGAGCGGCGCCAGCTCAGTTGTTGCTGTAGTGGGTCATCGGCACAACGAAATCTCTGCCACCTTATCAGGCATCCCAGTTAAGCCTGTCTACAACCCACATTACGGTAGCGGCATGGCGTCATCACTGATCGCCGGATTTTCGGCCTCTGTGACGGAATTGAAAGGCGATATCGGCGCCCGTCAGAACATTGAGAGGTCTGGCGTCCGATCATCGAAGTTGAGATCTGCGCCGCAGCCAGCCTCGACGTGAGCACTGTAGAAGATCTTATCACAGCCAGGCGGAAAACCCACACGATAGCCGCTAACCGGCGCTGGCGGTTTGAAGGCTGTCTACCTTACGAATCAGATCGGCGATTGAGGTGGCTTTCATCTTCCGCATGACGTTTCCACGGTGAATCTTGACCGTGATCTCGCTAAGTCCCAGCTCGTGAGCGATCTGCTTGTTTAGAAGGCCCGTGGCGACGGCCGCCATCACCTGCTTTTCGCGAGGGGTGAGCGTTGCGGCCAAGGCGGCAACTTCAGAGTTCGCCGAAATCTCCGAGCGTCGGGCCCGGTCCTTCTCAATGGCAATCGCCACAGCGTCCAGCATTTCTTGGTCACGAAAGGGCTTGGTCAGGAAGTCGACTGCACCAGCCTTCATTGCCCTGACGCTCATCGGGATGTCCCCATATCCTGTCATGAATATGATCGGCAGCTGATTTCCCAATGCATTGAGCTTGGTTTGCAGATCGAGCCCACTTAGGCCCGGCAACCTGACGTCGAGGACAAGGCAGCCTGGGCGGTCAGGAAGTGCTTCTGCCAGTAGTTCCGCAGTTGAAGCAAAGCCAAGGGTCTCAATTCCCACAGATTGCAGGATCTCTCGGAGACCTTCTCGCATACCATGGTCATCATCGACGACGACAACCAACGCGGCGGAATTATCGGTCGGGCTAACCGCCGCGGATTTGAATGGGCGCGTCGTCATTGGTTAAACCCTTCAAGAAGCTTTTGTATCCTACTCGACACATAGCTTTTGCGCATCGAACCCGTCAATATGAATGGCCGCCGACCGTAGCGAGCCAACCCCATATATTGGTATTGGATTTGAGGGTCCAACATTGACTGCGAAAAATCATGAGCTTACGGGAACCAATGATGCATTTTGCTGATAACTCCAGGAGCGGCTTGCAATTTTATGATCGATAGCGCGATTTTGACGCCCGCGAGGAGCTTCCATCCGAGCATTGACCGGCCAATGACGGTCCGGATCTTGCTGTCCAGCCTCATCGGGACTTCTGTAGAATTTTACGACTTCTACATATACGCCACAGCTGCCAGCTTGATTTTCGGTCCGCTGTTTTTCCCAGCTTCGGTCAGCTCTTTGGAGCTAATAGGCGCTTATGCGAGCTTCGGCATCGCCTTTATTGCCCGCCCGCTCGGCGGAGCTGTTTTCGGACATTTCGGCGATCGGGTCGGCCGCAAGACGACCTTGATGGCATCGCTGCTCATGATGGGGATCTCCACAGCGGCGATCGGCATGTTGCCGACTTATGCAGTGGTTGGTTGGCTGGCTCCTCTTCTTCTATGCGTGCTTCGATTCGGACAGGGCCTGGCACTCGGCGGCGAGTGGACAGGCGCTGTTTTGCTTTCGCTGGAGAACGCGCCTCCTGGTTGGAAGGCTCGATTCGCTATGTTTGCGCCGCTCGGTGCACCTATCGGCTTCGTTCTAGCCAATGGATTATTTCTGTGCCTAACGCTTGCTCTATCACCAGAGCAGTTTGTGGACTGGGGATGGCGGGTACCCTTCCTTGCAAGTGCTCCTCTGGTCGGAATGGGGCTTTGGGTCCGGTTCAATCTCGTAGAGACGCCGGAATTCCAGGAGGCAATGGCCGAGGCGCAGCCAGCAAACGTGCCATTGGTCGAGGTCCTTCGCGACCACATGGGCGCCGTCGTTGCTGGCGTTTTCGGCGTCGTCGCATGCTTTTCGCTGTATTACACCGTAACAGCCTTCGCGCTTGGCTACGGAACATCCACACTCGGCTACTCTCGACCAACCTTCCTGATGGTCGAGCTGGGCGCGATTGGTTTCATGGCCGTCGCCATCGTGCTCGCTTGTTGGCTTTCAGATCGCATGGAGCCTGAGCGTGTTCTTATCTACGGCTGCTTCGGAACGATAGTCTCGGGTATTGCCTTGTCTCCAATGCTTGGCAGCGGATCGCTTTTCGTCATTTTCTTGTTTCTCGCCTTCTCCCTGTTCTCGATGGGCTTCGTAAATGGACCGTTGGGAGCTTGGCTTCCAGGTCTCTTTCCCGCACGGGTTCGGTACACTGGAACGTCGATCGCCTTTAACATTGGTGGCATTATCGGCGGTGCTTTCTCGCCAGTGGCGGCCCAGGCACTCGCTGGTTACAGCGGCCTCGTAGCTGTTGGATTTTATCTCGCCATCACCGGCGGAATGAGCTGGGTTGCGTTCGATGCCAGTGCAAGACGTCGTACTCTTGGCGCGCTCGCGCAGAGTGAAAAGCGCTACCGTTCGATCTTTGAACAGTCGCACGTCTCGCTATGTGAGGTTGATCTCGCCGAACTATATCAACGCATCGAAAAAATGCGCAATGATAGGTTCGATATCTCTGCACTTCTCGCGTCGGACCCTGGCTTTGGCAATGAATGCTCACAGCTGGTGCGCTTTGTGGACGTTAACGAAGCAACGGTCCCACTACTCGGCTGCGCGTCCCGAAACGACGTTCTGGGATCAATTGACCGTTTCCTACCGCCTCGCAATGATCTCGCTGTTTCAATCACTACGGCGATGTCGAACCAGGTTCATAATCTGGAGATCGAAACCAAGCTTTTGCGCCTCGACGGTCGTGAAGTTATCGTGCTTTTTTATATCGCTTTTCCAGACGATGCCGCGGCATATGACCGTGTCGCCTGCGCCATGATCGATGTGACCCAACGCGAACAGGCGAAGGAAGCATTGCTGGTTGCTCAAGGCGAACTCGCGCGCGCGAGCCGTGTTGCAACTGTCGGCGCAATTTCGGCATCGATTGCCCATGAGGTCAATCAGCCGATCGGCGCGGTTGTCATGTTCGCCCAAGCGTGCGTTCGTTGGCTTCAAACGAGCCCGCCCGATCTAGCGGCAGCGACCAAGGCCGCGGAAAGAGCTGTTGAACACAGCGTCAGGGCTAGCCAGATTATCCAGAGAACTCGCGAGAGGCTGAAGGGTGGCGGCAAGCGGCCTGAGATCCTGGATCTGGGCGAACTCGTCATGGATGTCGTGGGCTTACTCGAAAGGGAAACAACCAACAGCGGGACGACGGTTCGGATTGATTTCGCGAGGAGCGGCGCCGTGGTCGCCGATAAGGTCGAGCTACAGCAGGTCATCGCAAATCTGATCACGAACGGCCTTCACGCAATGAAGGATGTGCCTGACGCATCGCGTGAGATCACCCTGCAAATCCATGGCGATGACTCAGAGCTTTTAAAGGTATCGGTAAGGGATCACGGCACAGGCATAGATGAAGCTAATATTTCGAAGTTGTTCACTCCGTTCTTCACGACGAAGGGTGATGGAATGGGGATGGGCCTCGCGATCTGCAAGACGATCGTTGAGGCTCATGGTGGGTCGTTATCTGCTAGGAACCACGGCGAAGGCGGCGCGATATTCGAAATCGTCCTTCCAATCGCAACCTCAGCCGACCCTGCCCCGGCTTCCGAAATTGTGCACGTTCCCGCTCAATCGAGCGCTAAGGACACTAATATCTCTTAGCAAGCCTTAACTCGCAATTTCGCGCCCGTTGCTCGATCTTGATGTTGTCGAGCCAACACGGATTGCAGCGACGGCGTACGGGCCAGCAAACCTAAGCGCCTTTTCTCCGCCAGATTGGTCGATCGCAACGCTGCGCCGGTCCTGAATAGGGTCTGGCAGTATCGCTCAATTTTCCAAGGAGACTAGCAATGAACCTTAAGGGAAACACGATTTTCATCACTGGTGGCGGTTCCGGCATCGGTCGCGGCCTCGCTGAAGCGTTCCACAAGCGAGGGAACCAGGTGATCATTTCAGGGCGCCGAAAGTCATATCTCGATGACGTCATCAACGCCAATCCCGGGATGGCGGCTTACGAGCTGGACATAACCGATGTCGAAAGCATCAACTTGGTGACAAAGCGCGTTGTTGCGGACTACCCAGACCTCAACGTCCTGGTCAACAATGCCGGCATCATGCCGTTTGATGACGCCGCGCGTCCGATCGAGGAAACTGTTCTCGAAAGCATCGTAAACACCAACCTTCTCGGTCCAATCCGGATGACGTCTGCACTCGTCGAGCATCTCAAGACTAAGGCAGACGCCGTGATCATCAACAACACGTCGGTGCTCGCCTACGTGCCGATCGCCTACAATGCCGTTTACTCCTCCACGAAGGCAGCATTGCACTCCTATTCGCTATCGCTGCGTTTTGCACTTCGCGAGACGTCTGTCTCGGTGCAGGAAATCGCTCCACCGTGGGTTGATACCGATCTGATCAAGAAGAGTGGCGATCCTCGGGCGATGCCGCTGGAAGCTTTCATCAACGAGACGATGGCGAAGCTTGCGAGCGAGTCGCCCGAAATTGTCGTCGACATGATCAAACCGCTGCGCGACAACCCCGGTTCCGGCGAACACGTTTTCTTCACGCAGTTCAACCAAAGCCTGATCGACAATCCGATTCCGCGCTAAGCCTGATCGTCCTGTTTCTGGCGGGCGGTCGCCCCGTCCGTCAGAGATCACCGACGTCGAGAATCTCCCGTGCCTTCGCAATATCGGCGGTCAAATAGGCTCCGTCGACTTTATCGAGAGTGCTCTTGATCATGTTACGCGCCGTGATCTCCTGATTAGGCCCCGCCAGTTCATAGGCTGTATTGGCCGCCCTAAGTTCCCAGAAGGGGGCTTCCATCCGACGCGCTTCATCCAGGGCAGCTTCGATCAGCGACTGGGCTTGAATTGGGTCCGACTCGTTTAATACCTTGGCCTTTATCCGCAGTAGTTCTGGACGGCACCAGCCGCCTTCTCCTTTTATGCCTCGATCCAAGGCCTCTAACGGCGCCCGAACGCCCGCCAGGACGAGCAGGTATTCCAACCTCATTCCGACGGCCGAATGGAAAATTTCTTCGGTCGCTTGCTGTTGAATGCCATCGGAGATAAAGGACCGATAGGCAGCCACCCATAGCGACCATCTGTGGAGGTCATGCTTTTTGGTGAGTGTCTCCGCGATATCTAGATACTCACCCGCTCGCTTGTGATCGCCAGACAAGAAAGCGATCGGCGATGCCGTCAAAAACAAGAGCAAACACGTTGATATCGAGTAATCGAGAGCACGGGCCTCTTCCAAAGCGGAGTCGAGTTCTCCAAATGCTTCAGACGTGTCACCCTGCAAGAATTTCACGAAAATGAGTACCGCTCGGGAAATGATGCGCTGATCGAAACCGACACCAGCGTTTAAGGTCCGTCGCAGAGACCCTTCAGCATCCCGAAGAGATCCTTTCACATGTTCAGAGGCTAGCTTGAGGTTGCCATGGAAGAAGTATCCGTGTTCAAGCATCCGGCTGAAAGATCCCAATGACATCTGGGGAAAACGAACTCCAAGTTTTAGCGCCATATCAATAGCTTCAGCATATCGCGCGTTTGAAACCCAAATGGAGGCTCGGCCCGCCGTAGCTCTTATGAAGGTGGGCATGTCGCCCAGCGATTCCGCAATCTCGGCACTGCGATCGAATTCCTCCAAGGCTTCAGGGTCGGCAGGGTAGCCTCGGACGTGGAATAACGCTCCACCCCTCGATATCCGAAGCTCCATTTCGATGCGCGTCCCGACGTGCTGGGAACCTGGAAGTCTGGCCAAGGCTTGCTCGACCACCTTCGATTGTTCGTTCATGAGGCCGAGTTGCGCCCAGAGAACCGTTGACTTCGCCGAGAGACGGATCGCGAAATCGGCGTCGCGTTCATTGTTGAAACTCCACTGTATCGCAGCTCGGACGTCATTAATCAGAGATGAGTAGCGTAGCATCCACTGCGGAGTGGCCAGAACCGTCCAATCGGCTTCCGCGCTTTGCAGCTCCTTCTCACAATAGACAGCGTGCGCGGCTCTGATCGCATCCGACTGACCGCTCTTATCCAGCTTCTCAAGACCATAACGCCTGGTCGTTTCGAGAAGTCGATAGCTTCCGTCTCCGGCGCTCACCGATAGAAAAGACTTCAGGAATAGACCGTCAAAAGCCTCGTAGAAATCGTCCTCGGAGAGACTGCTTCCGCTAACAGAGAAAGCTGCATCCGACGAGAATGAACCGGCAAACACGGCAACGTATTCGAAAAGCGTTTTCTCTGTAGGGGTCAGGCTATCGAAGCTCCAGTCCAGCGTGGCTCGCAGGGTCTGTTGGCGGGGTGGGGCGGTACGGCGCCCCCGTCGCAACACGGTCAGCGGGTCATCCAGGGAGTTAGCAAGATTGACAAGGCCAAGATGAGCGACGCGGGAAGCTGCAAATTCAATCGCCAGCGGAATTCCATCGAGCCGCCTGACGATTGACGCAACGGTTTCAAAATCCTCAGGCCGATCAAAACTTTCGAAGTCAGATGAGAGCATCACCCTGTCGATAAAGAGTTCCATCGCTGAAAACGAGGACCAATCAGCGTTGGTAGCGTCTTCCGGCGGAATGACCAGCGATGGCAGTTGCCGGATCCTTTCGCCTGAAACGCGCAGAGGTTCACGGCTCGTAGCCAAGATGGAAACGTTAGGCGTAGCAGTCAGAATGTCTTCGGTCGAAGACGCGGCCTCGAGAATCAGGTGCTCGCAATTGTCGAACACAAGCAGAACATTGCTATCTTCCAATGCCCGCAAGACGCCGGGCTCGGCGTCGTCCGAAAACACTGTGACTCCAAGCAGCGAAGCAAGTGTCGGCATGATGAGCCGCCCGTCAGTGAGCGCAGCAAGATCTACAAACAGGACTGGCCGTGACTCGCTCAGGATCTCGCCAACAGCGAGAGCCACCGACGTTTTTCCAATTCCTCCAGCACCAGCGATCGTGACGAGGCGGTTCGAGGCCACAAGTCGTGCGGTCTCCTCAACAAAGGTCTCCCGGCCTATCAAACGTCCTGCAAGACGAGGTAGATTGCTTGAGATGTTCTCTTTTGGAACCGCAACCGGCTGCACATCACTGCTGCTCTCGCCATCTTCAACAGTTTGGACCGGCATGACAAAGGCGTAGCCACGTCCAGGGATATTTTCGATATATCGCCCGGCCTCTCTATCCCCCAGCAACTTTCGAAGCGTCACCATATGGACGCGCAGAGCGCCTTCGTCGACGGTCGTAGTCGTCCAAACGGCTTTGATCAGTTCATCTTTACTGATGATCTGCCCAGCTCGCGCAACTAAAACGGCCAAAATGTCGAAAGCACGGCCACCGATGTTAAGGATTTTCCCCGACTCGGAGAGACTACGATGAGCGATATCGAGTTCGAAACGACCAAATCTCAGCACAGTCATTAGTCGCTGGACCTGATCGGCCGAGTAAACACAAGAACACGGTCGTTTTTACCAGTGGCTGAAGCTGAAAGGTCCAACGCTCGTACGGATGCCACTCTCATGCTCAGCCCATTCTTGATATCAGAATGGTCTATAAACCAACTGGTTCATGGGTTCAATAACCCTCAGCGTGAACAGGCGGGCTAGGCGCTATACCCACCGTCGACGTTCAACACGCTGCCTGTGATGAAAGACGCGCCCGGACCAGCAAGAAACGTGACTGCACTTGCAACTTCCGAGGGCCTCCCAAGCCTCTTCAGGGCAGTTGAAGCGCGTTCGGATTCGATGATGTCCGGTGAAACTGCAACGGCGTCGAAAGCGATGGCGCCCATCTGGACGACGTTGATCGAGATTCCGCGCGGTCCCAGGTCATGCGCCGCGCCCTTGCAGAAGGCGGTCAACGCGGCACGAGTTGCCGCAAAATCGGCAAGGCCCGGCGTTCCGACACGATCCGCAAGGCTAGAACCAAGGGCAATAACGCGCCCACCACTGGTCATGACCCGTATCACTGCTCGTATGAGCGCGATGTTAGATTTGACGTTCATAGAATATTGCAACTCAACCTGATCCTCATCGAGGTCATCGTCGTCGACTTGCCATTGGACACGATACTCAGAGTTCGCGACCAAGACGTCAATCCTTCCGAATTCCGCGATAACCTGTCGAACCAGCTGGGTATGCTGTGTCGAACTACAATCCGTGGGTGCTCTAAACACCACGACTTTACAGCCGACGCCACGGAGTTCGTCCAGCGAAGCAGGCTCAACCTCCGTGTCGAGAAGCGTCAATGCCAGATTGGCGCCGCACTGAGCCAGCGCGGCAGCTGTGGCCATGCCGACCCCTTCATCCGCTCGGGTCAAAAGCGCTACTTGTCCAGCCAGGGGCCGGACCCTATCAGACCGTCCATCGAAAGTGACGTCATCCTGTTGCATTTGGTGCTTGAAGCTCCCTGTCTGCCTAGCTTCACATATAGGCACGCCCTAGATCCGTTTATTGTATCATCGGGCGCCCACGCGAACCTTCAAGTGGCAGGCAACCTTGGTCGCGAAATCGGTGTTGTTAACGGAACGCGCTCCGGGTCGTTAACGCCCTAACATCTCTTAACATCGCTTAGCTCGTGTTACGGGGCAGCCTGCAGCTACCTTTCAGCCATCGAAGCAGAAAGGACGCTGCCATGACACGAACGGTTTCATTCATTCCATTCCTCGTAGGCCCGGGCGGTGAACGCGTCTGGGGTCTCGGACCCCAGGACACCGCAATCGATCTCCGTCCGGAAAGTCGTGTTCGGCTCGCTGACATGGCGGACGGCCCCCGCCGGAACTGCCACAAGACCGTTGCGGGGCTTTCCGATTGGCAGAAGAACAAGGTGGTCCGCTACATAGATGAGAACATCGATGGTTGCATCCGTGTCCAGGAGTTGGGCGACCAAGTCCGCTTGAGCGCGAGTCGGTTCTCGAAGGGTTTCAAGGTCTCCTTCGGCCGCTCGCCCTATGACTACGTTTTAAGTCGCCGCGTCGATGCCGCGAAATATCTCATTTCTTCGACAGACGAGCCGCTGAGCCAGATCGCCCATGCGTGTGGTCTGAGTGACCAGGCGCATCTCTCGAAGGTGTTCAAGCGCTTGGTGGGTGTCACCCCGCTCAAGTGGCGGCGCCTGAGCGCTGCCAAGTGCACCACTCAACACACTCCAGCGTCGTGGCGTCGCCTTGGCTCGGCAGACCTGCATGCATTTGCAAACGCCTGATTAGAAGGCGCCCATCTCAAGACGAGAGTGACGAAAATGTCCAATGAATTTCTCATCAGCCGCCGCGATACGCTGCTGGCCGGTGCCGCTTTAACCGCATCGTTTGCAATCGGCATGCCGCAAGAGACCCAAGCTGCAGCCAAAACAAAAAAAGGAAACCGCCACATGAGCTTTGTCACAACAAAAGACGGCACCAAAATCGCTTACAAGGACTGGGGCAAGGGGCAGCCGATCCTCTTCTCGCACGGCTGGCCACTTTCGAGTGACGCCTGGGACGCACAGATGCTGTATTTCGGCATGAATGGCTACCGGGTCATTGCACACGACCGTCGTGGCCATGGAAAATCTGATCAGCCCTGGACCGGTAATAATATGGATCAGTATGCAGACGATCTCGCTGAGGTAATCGAGCACCTCGATCTGAAGGACTTGGTCATGATCGGCCACTCCACCGGCGGCGGCGAAGTGGCGCATTACATTGGCCGTCACGGAACCAAGCGGGTTTCAAAAGTGGTGCTCGTCGGCGCAGTCCCGCCGCTGATGCTCAAGACCGACGCCAATCCTGAAGGCACTCCCATTGAAGCCTTCGACGGCATCCGAAGGGGCACGGCGACCGATCGCTCTCAGTTCTACAAGGATCTGACGATGCCTTTCTATGGCTTCAATCGCGAGGGCGCCAAGGTCAACGAAGGCCTCCGTGAAACGTTCTGGCTGATGGGAATGGAAGGCGGAATCAAGGGCGAATACGATTGCATTCGCGAATTTTCGGAGGTCGACTACACGGACGATCTCAAGAAAATCGACAAGCCGACCCTCATCATTCATGGGGACGACGATCAGATCGTGCCGATCGCCGCAGCTGGCCTCAAGAGCGCAAAGATCGTCAAGAATGCGACACTCAAGGTCTATCCGGGTGCGCCTCACGGTCTGGCTCAGACGCAGGCTGAAAAGTTCAACGCTGATGTGATGACCTTCATCAAGGCAGCATCATAACTGCCAGGCTGGCGCAGAGGCGATCCAAATGACTTCCATTTCAAGCGAACGCGCGGCAGGTCAGTCGCTGGCGCCAGCCTACATCATGGCATTAGGCACCTTTGCCATTGGCACGGAGGGGTTCATGATTGTTCCCCTTCTGCCAAAAATGGGTGAGGATCTTTCACTTCCGGTCTCGGCACTGGGTAGCCTGGTCACCGTCTTCACCCTTACCTTGGCGATCACATCGCCACTCCTAACCATCCTGTTTGGAAGGGTCGACCGCAAACGTCTGCTCGTCTTGACCATGGCGGCTTTCGCGTTGGCTAATCTGGTGGCTTGGGCATCCCAAGGATACTGGGGAATTTTTTCTGCTCGTGTCCTACTGGCCATGGCGGCGGGACTTTACACCCCGAGCGCCAACGCCTTGATGGGTGCCTTAGTTGTGCCAGAGAAACGCGGTCGGGCCCTTGCCATTTTGAACGGTGGTTTGACTATAGCAATCGCAATCGGGCTGCCAATTGGCTCACTCGTTGGAAACGCCCTCGGGTGGCGGGTGACTTTCCTTGGCGTCGCAGCCCTGTCGATCATCGCAGTGGTCGCGCTGGTTGCAAAACTGCCTCGTACCGATGGAACAGAAATGCACGTTGCGTCGGTCTCCGAGCGCCTTGCGATCGTTAAACGCCCCCAGGTCTTCCGGGAACTGGTTGTGATCTTCTTCTGGGCCCTCGGTACCTATTCGGTCTGGACCTACATCGCTCCGTATCTGAGCCAGGTCGATGGCCTTGGCCCAAATGGAATTAGCGCCGTCGTCTCGGTATGGGGGATCGGCGCTGCAATCGGCATCGTACTTGGTGGCACCCTGAATGATCTGATGGGAGCAAG
Organism: Rhizobium sp. 11_C7_N12_5; assembly: GCF_051811145.1. Classification (NCBI taxonomy): domain Bacteria; kingdom Pseudomonadati; phylum Pseudomonadota; class Alphaproteobacteria; order Hyphomicrobiales; family Rhizobiaceae; genus Rhizobium; species Rhizobium sp. 11_C7_N12_5. Next base: position 906,704 of record NZ_JBPWPY010000003.1, on the reverse strand, counting down.
ACCGGTCGTCGCCGCCAGCCTGACCCTCGCCGTGTCAGTTTTCCTCTCGCTTATATTCTTTGCAAGATCTCTTACGCCCGATCAGGCCATTGTTCCGACGATCATTGCTGTTGCTTTTTGGGGTATCGCGATCTGGGCATTCTATCCAGCACAGATTGCCACATTGATTCAGGTCGGCCAGCCCGCGGTGCCAATCGCAGTCTCACTCAGCATGTCGTTCATGTACCTGGGCTTTGCCGTGGGCAGCGCCATCGGATCCGTCGTGCTCTCGCGAGGCGGTGTCGGTGACCTGGGCATTACCGGCGTGATTGGGGAAGGCATCGCTCTTCTCATTGCTACCTACGCGAGTGCGAGGATTAGGCAACCCAGAAGCGTCACTTAAAAATCGAATTCGACAAGGGCGGCAAGAGATTGCTGCCCGTTTCGCCATTCCAGTTTTCCAAAGGAGGAACCATGGAAAAGTTGCAGGCCGTCATGATTGCCGTGGGAATGATCGTGCTTGGGGCCTCGTCGGTCCGAGCCGATGCAGATCCAGACAAGGGCAAAAAGGTCTTTGCCCGCTGTAGTGCCTGTCACGCGACGACTGAGCAAAACAAGGTCGGTCCGGGCCTTCTGAATGTTGTCGGTCGCCCTGCTGGAAGCATTGCTGGGTACAACTATTCCGCTGCGTTGAAGGGGTCTGGTCTCACATGGGATGAGCCTACTCTCGACGCTTTCCTTAAAGCGCCAGCCGCCTTGGTCAAGGGGACCCGCATGAGCGCGTCAATCCCGAAAGACCAGGATCGAGCAGATGTCATCAGCTACCTGAAAACACTGACAGCGCAATAGAGACCCAGGAAGGTTAGACCAATGAAGACGATCACCATCAACGGCAAAACACATGAAGTCGATGTCCCGGACGACATGCCACTGCTTTGGGTTTTGAGAGACGTGCTTGGCATGACCGGAACCAAATACGGCTGCGGCATCGCCCAATGCGGAGCCTGTACCGTCCTGATAGACAACATGGCAGTTCGATCCTGTCAGACAACCATGGATATGATCGATGCTCAACAGATCACCACGATCGAGGGCGTCGGTGAGACCGAGAACGGGCGCAAAATCCAGACGGCGTGGCTCGAAAAGGAGGTTGTCCAGTGCGGGTACTGTCAATCCGGCCAGATCATGTCGGCAACCGCGCTTCTTAATAGCAACGCGAAGCCGACGGACTCCGACATCGATGAGGCAATGGCAGGCAATATTTGCCGTTGTGGCACTTATGTCCGGATCCGCGACGCAATCCACACGGCGGCGGCATAGAGGAGACTGACATGATCAACAATCTTCATTCCCGTCGCGGGTTCCTCAAGGGCACCGTCCTGGCAACCGGCGGTCTTGTCTTGGCGGTTCAACTGCCACGGATGGGGCGAGCAAGCGGCCCTGCGAGTTCCTCTGAAGATGTCGCCTTCACGCCCAACGCCTTTGTGAAAATTGATGAAAGCGGCATCACCCTGATCATGCCGCACACGGAGGTGGGGCAGGGTATCTATACATCCAGCGCGATGTTGATGGCAGAAGAGCTTGAGCTACGGCTGGACCAGTTAAAAGTGGAAGCAGCACCGCCGGACATTTCGAAATATATGGATCCCATCTTGTACGACCAGGCGACTGGTGGGTCGACGTCAACTCGTTCCGATTGGATGCGGCTACGGCAAGCAGCCGCTACGGCGCGTACCATGCTTGTTGGAGCGGCGGCCGCCAAGTGGCGGGTCGATCCAGCGCAGTGTCGGGTCCATGAGGGGACGATCTATCACGACGCCTCAAATCGATCGTCGACCTACTATGACATTGCGGCCGAGGCGGCAAAGCTGCCCGTTCCAGCCGATGTTCCATTGAAGGACGCTTCTCAGTTCAAAGTCATCGGAACGCGAGCTAAGAGGCTCGACACTCCCGGGAAAGTCAACGGTTCGGTCGTCTACGGTTTGGATATCAGGGTCCCCGGCATGAAATATGCGACGCTGGCGATATCTCCGGTGACCGGTGGCCGTTTCAAAAAAATGGACGAAGCTGCGGCTCGCGCCGTGAAAGGTGTCCTCGACATCGTGACCGCCGATAATGCCGCTGTTGCGGTGATCGGCGAACACATGTGGGCGGCGAAGCAAGGCCTGGACGCCCTCAATATCGAATGGGAGTCGGGTGAAAACGGCGCCGTCACCTTGGACACTATTGTCGCCAAGATGGACCAGGTATCGCAACAGCCGGGGGTCGTCATCCGCGACGAAAATAAAGCGGCTGACGTAATAGCAAACGCCCCAACAAAGCTCTCGGCGATTTACCGCTCGCCGTTCCTGTCGCATTCACCGATGGAACCCCTGAATTGCACCCTGCATATTCAGGACGACCGGGCGGAGGTCTGGGTAGGCACACAGGTGCCTGTCCGCACACAAAAGGCGGTCGCCGACATCACAGGGCTGCCGGTCGAAAAAGTCACCGTGAACAATCAGTTGATGGGTGGAGCGTTTGGACGCCGGTTGGACGTCGACACGATCGAGCTGGCGGCTAAACTCCTGAAGGGCACCCGCTACCCCGTCAAACTGGTCTGGACGCGCGAACAGGACATGACGCACGACTATTACCGCCCATATTACTACGATCGGGTGGCCGCAGGCCTCGACAAGGACGGCCGCTTGATTGGCCGCACGCATCGGGTGACCGGGTCCTCCATTTTCGCACGGTGGGCGCCGGCAGCGTTCAAGAATGGCATCGATCCTGATGCCGTCGATTGCGCGTCGGAGACCCCCTACGATGAAGAGGCCGTTTTTGCGGATTATGTTCGCGACGAGCCTGCGGGTGTTAATACCAGCTGGTGGAGAGGTGTCGGGGCATCGCACAATCTCTTTGTAGTCGAGAGCTTTGTGGATGAGATGGCGACCGCGACAAAGCAGGACCCGCTTGAGTTTCGCCGGAAGATGCTCACGAAGAATCCGCGAGCACTTGCGGTACTGAACCTTGCCGCGGAGAAAGCAGGCTGGGGTCAAGCATTGCCGCCGGGAAGGGGCAAAGGCATCAGCCTTCAAGTGGCTTTTGGAAGCTATCTCGCCCACATCCTGGAAATTGAGATCACCGATGAAAAGGAGGTGCGCCTCCTTCGCTCGGTCATCGCGGTTGATTGCGGCGTTGTGATCAATCCAGACACCGTTGTCGCCCAGATGGAGGGTGGAGTGATCTTTGGCCTGAGCAGCGCGATGTTCAATCAGGTCACGTTCACTGATGGTGCTGTCGATCAGACAAACTTCGACACCTATCGGGTACTTCGTATCAACGAGGCACCCAAGGTCGAGGTCTATCAGATCAAGAGTGGCGAAGCGCCCGGAGGTGTCGGCGAGGCAGGAACGGCCGCTGCAGCCGGGGCACTTGGCAACGCGATCTTTGCGGCAACAGGAAAGCGGATTCGCTCCCTACCGCTTGCCGAGGCACTTGCGTAATACCGCAGGACTGCAGGCCGCATGTTCAATCGCGGCCTGCAGTACGGGAAGACCCAGCTTTCACCTTGAAGGCGTTGAGAAATATGTTCCTTTTCACTGAGAAGAGAATGCGAGAGAACCGTATGAACATCCAGCCAATTGAAATTCAGGCAAACTTGTCGAGGACAATCCGCGCGATCGAGGCCGAAGCATGGATGGACATGCTGGATGCCGCGCCGCCGTCGGTTCGGAAGCAATTGGGGATCGAGACTTTCCGGAGCGACAATGCGTGCTTTCTAGCCTGTCGTGAGCTTTCTGCCGTCCCCTTCAATCGCGGATTTGCCGTTGAACCGCAGTGGTCTGCTAACGATAAGGAGATGGCAGAAGGGGTGCGATGGCTGGATCGCAACGCATCGAAAACGTGGGTAATTCAAGTTGACGAGGAGGGCTTCAATGCTTCCAGTGCCGCTCTGTCCCGAATGGGGGTCATACAGAAGGACAGTGGTTGGATAAAATTCTTCTCCAGAGCGGTCCCTCACATTGTGCCGAACGAACCCAGGATCGAAATAGCTGATGGTAACCGCAAGGCGAGCGACTTCGCCAACGTGATTAACGCGGGGTATGGCTTTCCAACCGCGACTTTCGAGTGGTTCAAAGCGCTCGCCAGCCGGGACAGGTGGACGTGCTATGTCGCGTATGCCGACGATGAGCCTTGCTCAGCAGGAGCGGCTTTTGTCGGATCTGCTGGGGCATGGTTTGGCGTCGATGCAACACTAGTCAGCGCGAGAGGGAAGGGCCTCCAGTCAGCAGTGATAGCGCGGCGTTTACGCGATGTCAGGGACAAGGGAGCCGTCATCGCAATGGCCGAGACTGGCCGACCTGCGACCGTCGATAGTCCATTGGGCACGAGCTTCAGGAATTATCAGCGGGCGGGCTTCGAGGCTCAGCACTATTCGGCGAACTTCGCTCGGGATCGGAGCGTTCCGTGCGGTGCAACGCCCGTTTTCATGATGTAGTGAAGAAGCGCAACCTGATGGTACGCTTCTTCTTCGGCCGAGAATTACCGGGCGGGCTGACGCATTGGCTTCAGGGCCACCCCCTTTGTGCAGTTCTCCCAAGAGCGTGGTGGTTCCGGAGGTGACCGCTTCGTTAGGAATGAAAATGTCATCGTCATTGATGAACTGGGTATAGAAAGGCGCCGGAACCGGCTGGTCGATTGGCACCGCGTTCAGGTGTTCTTGTCTAGCGAGGGCGGGACGGTGTTCATCGCCTCATCAGCGGCGCCCGCAAGCGCCTGGCTCATTTTGAGGATGACCTCTTTTGCACCCAATCCATGCCGCTCGGCGACGAAAGACGGCTCGTTGTACGAAAGCCAATGCCCTTCGGGGGTGCTCCACGCCAACGCCTTCAGTGGCAGATCAATGCCCGCCCGCTGGTCGAGCAGGAGCAACTCGGTGCCGACTTTGGGATTGCCAAAAATTGTCAGCAAAGTGGGGCCAAGATGCAATCCCACGGCTTCTGCGTCGGCAGCGAAGTCTATTCGAGCAAAAACCTTCATCCCTCGTGCGACAATCGCCCGCTCGAATGCCGCCATCGTATCGGCTGGGTTTGTATGGGTCTTCAGAACAGTCAATCCGGCGGTCATGTGAGCTTCTCCTGGGAAGAGCCAGCTGGTGCGGTGTTTCCGGCAGGCTCAGAGGTGGAACCGAAGGCGATCTTATTGATGCCGATCGCCACGACCATCCCCATCACCTGGGTTGCGACGAAAGCGATGGCAGTCATGGGCGCCAAGGCAACAGGCCCCGAAGCGAAGGCGGCAGCTAGCGTTACCGCTGGGTTGGCATAAGAGGTGGATGGAGTGGCGAGGATCGCGCTGACCAACCAAGAGCCGACTGCAAAGGGGCCGGTGTCCCATCTGCTGCTTCGTGCGCATCCCAAGACGACTGTCATCAGTCCAGCAGAGGCTACTAACTCGCTAAGGAGCATCCCGAAGGAAGGAAATTCAGGAGAGACCGTCCGAAACGGGCTTCCAAACATCTGCCCAGCTACCAATGCCCCGACAACGCCACCAATAATTTGAGCGATGACGTAGCCTACAGTGCAGTCGCCTTTACGCTCGCCCCCAAGCCACTGTGCGAATGTTATTAGCGGGTTGTAATGGCCGCCGGAAACCTTCCCCAGGGCAACGATCAAGCCAACCAGGGATCCAGCGATCGCAATCGCGATTATGAGCGATGCTGGTAACGGCTGAGCTTTCGCGAACGTCGAGACCGCGAGGCCCGACCCGACCATGGCAATCGCAAGAAGCCCGGTTCCCACGCTCTCCACAAAAGCCCGCCTAAAAAGAGACAGGGCGGGGTCGCGTTCGAAAAAGCACCGGACGTTTGCGGGAAGAGAGGTCTCGGCCATTTTAGGATGCCGATTGCTGACTTGCGAGCCAACGCCTTTCGACCTCTTCCATTTTGACTGCAAGTTCCCCGGGCGTCAGAATGCCCTTCTGGAAGAGGATGTTGGCAAATGCGGCGATCCACCGCTCATAGTAAGTGAGCTTGCCGACCATTTCAGATCCGAGTGCCTCAACACCGCGGCGCTTTTCCTCGGTGTTGATTATTTTGTGAAAGTCGAGGACGTCGGCCAGGGCATGGCAACGCTTCTCCCAAGGAAGTAGCTCGTGCTCAACGCGTTCGATTTTTCCGGCAGACTCGCCACCGATATCGTTCGGTAGCTTTTTGACGAGTAGCTCTGAGCCCATCACGCGGCCTCCTTTTCGTAGCTTACAGGGATCACGCCGATCATGGCGTCGCGTGTGACGAGGTCGGCGAGCTCGTCTTCGCTCAGAGCTTCTGTTCCAGCAGGGCGCAAAGGCAGGACCAGGTATCGGATGACAGCCGTGGAGTCGCTGACGCGGATCTCAACGTCGTCCGGGATGTGGGTGCCGAACTCCTCCAGCACCGCTCTCGGTTCATGGACGGCGCGAGCTCGGTACGGCTTCAGTTTGTACCAGTCTGGTGGCAGACCAAGGACGGGCCGGGGATAGCAGGAGCACAAGGTGCAGACGATCAGATTGTGGACGTCCGCCGTGTTCTCGAGCACGATCAGTTGCGTATCGTCGTAGAATGTGATGCCCAGTTCTTCGCAGGCGGTGCGTCCGTTTTCTAGGAGCCGTTCCTTGTAAGCGGGATCCATCCAAGCCCGGGCGACGACCTTGGCGCCGAGTGTGGGAGTTCGCGAGTCGAGGACTTCGATCTGCCTTCTGATCTCGTCGGCACCGAAAAGCTTGCGCTCAACCAGTAGTTCTCTGACAGCGGTTTCCATTATCTCGTAGTATCCGGGACGCTCGTCGGCCGTGATAGCCTCGTGAGGGTGATCATGATCGTGGTCATGGCCGTGGTCGGTCATCTCAAATCCTTTCCAGCCAATTTTCGAAAATCTCAATTCGCAAGCCATCGTTGGGCGAGCCCACATAGTCGGACCAAATCTCCGTCATCGGGATGGCGATGCGGTAGTAGTGCCCTTTGGAACCGGCGTTGCGTCCATAGGCCTCTTCTTCGTTATCAACGGCCATCGTAGGGATGACTTCCTCTACGGTTCCGAGTTTCCCGCGCAGGTAAGTTGGCACTCGGTAGTGCCCAATAGGCGAGCGGGTAGCGATCGTTACGCGATCGCCTGGCGCGAAAACGGGTACCTCGCCTAGCGCTGGCACAACTCCGCCGATATGCGTTGCCGCAGTCTGCATAAGGATTCTCCTTGAGAGCAATTGGCTTCAAAATGACTGAGCGCTAGCCACATTCTTGTAAGATGCTGTCGCCGCGGAATTCGGATTACAAAGTGGGTGAAGAACCTCGGCAACTCAAACTTGCACGCTCCATTTATACCGACCTGTAACCGTCCATGATCCAGCTTGAGACCAGTCGTGCATAGTCCGCCGAGGCATCTTCCCAAACGAAATGACCTGCCTCGACGATCTCGGCCAGGCTGTGGGGAAGAAGTCCTGCCAGGAAGTCCCCATTTGATGGGGGAGCAAGCGGGTCATCTTTGCCGGAAATAACCAAAACTGGCGTCTGAATGTCGGGAAGGAGCTTTTCGAGCCGGGGCAAATCGGTGGAATAGGCCCGAACGAAATCTGCAGCTTCGTTCCAGCGTTGGCCCTCAGAAGACAGTCGGTAGTCTTCGAGGATCTCCGTTGGAATTGTAACTCTCGCCGAACCTGAAACGAATTTCACGACCTGTTCGCCGCCGTCCGAGCCGACATATGCGGCTTTTTTCGATGCCACCACTTGTGCCAACGACTCGCCCAGCAGGGTCATGCTGGCGCCTCCGCTGCCTGCAACGATGCTCTCGAAAAGGTCTGGCCGTTTGGATGCGGCGAACAGCGCGGCCAAGGTACCCACGTCGGGTGCGATAACATGCGCCCGCTCGATTCCGAAGGCAGCCATGAGTTTTATCACGAAATTACCCATCGCGTCCGGCGACATCAAATCTTCCCGGGCTTGAGATTGACCGAATCCCGGGAGATCTACCGCGATAACGGGTCCGAGCTTGCAGAGGTCGGACCAAACGAGATTGAAAGCAAAGATACTCTCCGGCCAGGGAGCCGTCAGAAGCAACGGGACGCCATTTTCCTTCCCCGCCTTCACGTATCGTACCGACACGCCATCGACGGACAGTTGGTCGATCGTCTCGTTGATAAAGATGCCGTCAGCCATGTGAATACTCCTCATTTTCGGCGCCTTGGCCTCGACTGAATTCCTCCCAAACTCGCAGGTGAGCCCGCTCCGTTCTTTGACGATCCGGCTTTTGTTTTGAGGAGGGTATGCTTGTCTCGGCGCTGATGGCTATGAACGCTTGGTCGCGGCTAGAGATCGAATTTTACAAGACCGCGTTCTGAGATTTCCGCTTCATAGGGGCATCAACGTAACGAGGTGCACCATGAATTCGGTCGACAAATTCGACATTTTGATCTTTGGCGGTGGCAAAGCTGGCAAGACGCTGGCCATGGACCAAGCAAAGGCGGGCAAGAAGGTAGCGGTCGTTGAGGCGGGTCTCATCGGTGGCTCGTGCATCAACATAGCTTGCATTCCCAGCAAGACACTTATCCGCAGCGCCGAAGTCGCGCATTCCATGAAGGGGATTTCCGAGTTCGGGATCACAGCCGACAACGTCCGTAGCAGTCTCGATCTTGTTCGCGATCGCACCGCGCGTGTCGTGGCAGAGATGGTTGCAACAAACCAAGCCGGTTTCGACGCAAGCGGCTTCGATCTTGTCTTGGGCTGGGGTAAGTTCATCGCCCCGAAAACAATTGAGGTTGAGACCGCGTCTGGAACGAGAACTGTTTCGGGCGAGCAAGTTTTTATCAATTTGGGAACGACAGCAGACGTACCAGATCTTCCGGGTCTCGCGGGCGCAGCTCCGATCACCCACGTCGAAGCTCTGCAGCTTGGCGACCTTCCCACGAAGTTGATCGTAATCGGCGGTGGCTACATTGGAATGGAACTGGGCCAAGCGTTCCGTCGCCTGGGTTCAGAGGTCGCCATACTGGAGCGGGGACCCCGGCTTGCTCCGCGGGAAGACATAGACGTCAGCGAAGGCATTCTGAAGATCCTCGGTGGCGAGGGGATAGAGGTGGCGCTCAGCGCCTACGACCTCTCCGTTAGCGGGCGCTCAGGCGAGAGTGTCACTGTCCGTAGCGCGGATGGTCGAGTATTCGAGGGATCGCACATCCTCGTGGCCTCGGGCCGACGTCCCCGAACAGCGGGAATCGGGCTCGAACTGGCAGGTGTCGAGGTCGACGATCGAGGTTTCATCAAGGTTGACGACCATCTTCGGACGACCGCCGACGGCGTCTGGGCGATGGGTGAAGTCGCCGGAACTCCTATGTTCACCCACGCGTCCCTTGATGACTACCGCGTGGTCAAGAGCACCATGGCGGGCGGCAACCGAACCACAAAGGGTCGAATGATCCCGTACTGCGTCTTTATCGATCCGGAGTTTGCGCGGATCGGGATGAACGAAGCGGAAGCGCTCAAGGAAGGCATTGAGTACCGCGTCGCGAAGCTTCCGATGGATGTCGTGCCGCGAGCAAGGACCCTCTCACAACGAAAGGGGTTCATGAAAGCGCTCGTTGCGGTCAATTCCGACGAGATCCTTGGTTTCAGCATGCTCGGCGTGAACGCAGGCGAAGTAATGAGCGTCGTTCAAATGGCGATGCTTGGTGGTCTGCCCTTCACAACGCTTCGCGACGGGATATTCGCCCATCCAACCATCACCGAAGGGCTGAATATGCTGTTTGCGAACGTATCGGGATCAGCTGTCGTTCGCAAAGCCGCGTGACATCGATTTAATAGGACAGAGATCAATGACCTTGGAAAACGCTACAAACACCGAGACGAAATACGCAGACTTGGACGGGCGACGCATTGCCTACCGTTTGATCGGGCAGGGAACGCCACTCGTTCTTGCGGTCCGTTTCAGGGGGACACTTGATGCCTGGGACCCCCTGTTTCTCGACGAGTTGGCCAAGGACTTCACCGTTATCACCTTCGACTATACAGGCTTGGGTGCATCCACGGGAGAACCAACCTACGACCGAGCCTCGCTGGCGAGAGACGCCAAGGACCTGATCGATTTCCTTGGATACAAGAAGGTTGTGATGGGCGGCTGGTCGCTCGGAGGTGTCGTAGCTCAAGTCTTCAGCCTGACGTATCCGGAACTGGTGTCCCATCTGGTTTTGATCGGAACTGCCCCTCCAGGCCATTCCAAGATTAGCGGGGACCCTCTTTTCATGAAGACCGCGATGAAGCCTGTAAACGACCTCGACGACGAAACAATTCTGTTTTTCGAGCCTGAATCTCCTCTGAGCAAAGAGGCTGCTCGACTTTCTTACGAGCGTATAGCTGCTCGAAAAATTGACCGCTCGCCCATGATTCAGGAGGCAACGTTCATGAAGCTTCTGAGTGAAGCAAAAGACCGTACCACCATTTTCCCGGACCCGAACGGGCAGCAGATGGAGGATATGGCCGCTGGACGCCATCCGATCCTCGTCATCAGCGGCGACCGCGACATCGCTTGCCCGGTCGACAATTGGTTCGAGGTGTCGACCTTCTGGCAGTCACTTCACATCGTAACAGTGCCGCAGGCCGGTCATGCACCCCAACATCAGGTGCCTGAATACGCTGCAGACGTGATTGCGTCCTTCATCAAGCGAATCCGGTAATTCAACGCTTGCTGTGAGCTTCTAATCGCTCTTCTAACCACCATGGAGACTTAAATGCCGTTCCGAGCTCACCATTTCGCTCATCCTGGCTTTGCCATTGCTATGCCGTTGCCAGAGATGCCAAGCACCTCGCGATGCATCCGCCTTCAGATTAATCCAAGCTTAGACGCCGTTGCCACCGCTTGTGTGCGCGTTACCGCATCGAGCTTTTCCATGGCGGCCCTGAGATAGCCATCGATTGTATGATTGGAGAGCGCAAGTATCTGCCCGATTTCGCGGCTCGTTTTACCCTCGCTGGCCCATCGGAGGCATTCTCTCTCGCGAGGTGTCAAAACGTCAGTTGCCCGCGAACGCGAACTATATGAGTCTACCGCTCCCATAAGCGCCATCATAAGCATCGCCATCTCTTCGTGGCGTTCGACCCTTCGCCGACCAGACATTAGACAAACGTAACGTCGCTGTTCTGAATCCGAGAGTGCAACAGCGAACGTGAACGAGAATCCCTCGTTGATGAAAATCCCGTCTTGAGGTCTGTGACTAGGGTGAGGGGCTCGGGCGAGAAGTAGTGGCATCGTCGGCACTGGAAGGACGGTCCGCTCAAGCCTCCTGATAAGCGGGCTTTCAGTCAATAGGTTTCGAGATTTGTAGGCGTTGAGCAGATCGGTGGGCCAGTTGGTCGCCAGAACGTTGTCGGCAATCAGTGGGCGATCTGGCGCCGGGAAGGTCCCGAACAGAAAGTAACGAAAATTATAGCCCTTCAACATCGAGCGGAAACGAGATTGCAAGGCGTTAAGCCGTGCAATCTCGCTGACGATACGATCTGGATCAGAGCTCTTGGTCCTTCTATATCCCGAACGAGCAGGCATCTTGCTAACCGTCGACGACCTCAGTCTCAGGTCTGTCGGTGCCAAGGGAGTATTCGCGATGCCATTTGCCGTCGGTCGTCTCAAAAGCGATTTCGGTGTCGCGGCCTGCTATCTGCTGTCGCTGCGCCGCAATTCTTGCCGCCGTCAAGGCATCCTCATGTGTATTGAAGGGCTCTGACCAAACGTCATCAAGACGGTACGCAAAGCCACCGTCATGGGGGCCAATGTGATAGGTGATATGCATTCGAAATTCTCTCTAAGTCGCTGGAAGTCATCGCCGATTAATTAAGAAGGTCTATGTAGCGGGCGGGAACCTGGTGTGGTGCGCAACCTGCCTTTCCGAGGATTGCAAAGAGCGCGATTGAGAACATTGCTGATTTGATGATCAGCAGTGGCAACCCTGTCGAATAGCTCTCTGGCTGACTATGCTGTTGATCGTGTCGCATTTGCTAATTCGGATCGAGTGGTGATCCGATCATGCGCCGCGGATGCTTATACGATCTTGTAAGTTTCGGCCGTGACAGACGGCTGTAGACTATGCTAATTTACGTGCTGCGGAGACGTCCACGGACAAAGCTTCACCCTCAAAAAAGGAAAGAGTCTCCGCTAGCCTCTCGCGCTCTGCCCGACCATGAGATTCCGCCGCGTGTTTTGCGAGACTGGTCGCAGATCTAAGCTCCCAAAACTTTGCGCCTTGTTCGGTTGCAAGATCGTATCCACGACGTATCAGTTCCCGGCCATCTTGAGCATTTTCAAGAAGAAGTCGCTCTCCCTTCAATCGGTACAATTCTGCACGGCACCACCCCGCGTTCTTTGAAAGCGCACGATCCAACGTCTCGTCGTCGGCGAGGTGGCCGCCTGCCATAAGGCAATTTTCGAACCGGGCACCCTTCGCATTCCTAAGGCTTTGATTGAACTCGTCCGAGTTGCCCGACTGGACGGCTTTAGCGACGTGATGGAACGTCGTGGCCCATTCTTGCCACCGAAGGAGGGAGTTCTTCGTTGCTTTTTCGGCTAGATGGCTGAGAAGCCGAACTCCTAGATCATGGTCTCCCATGCCAAACGCAGTTGGACATGCGGAAACTGAAAGGAAGAGGCAGTACGAGATGGCGTGATCTAATGCGCTAGCTTCTTCAAATGTCGAGGCAAGCAATGACCTCGCCTCTGAAAGCTTTCCCTGAACCCACAGCGTCTTGACGACCGTCGATAAAGCACTGATGCGCTGATCATAACTCGCTCCGTTGTTGAGAGTCCCGCGGACACCTCCCCTTGCGAGTTCGAGTGCAATTTGCGCGTGCGTCAACCCGGCATCAAAGTTTCCGATGTAGTGGAAGTTGTGAGCAAGGAGGCGGCTCGCTGCATTCGGCAGTACGTTCCCAAAGAGGTCGTTGAAACGGTGTGCAAGTGATATCGCCTCGACGTAGTCACCATTCATGGTGTGGATTGCCGTCATTCCTCCGACCGCGCGGAGTGTGTTCATGTGGTCACGCAAATTCTCGGCAATGGATTTGGCTTTGGAAAACTCTTCGATTGCTTCCTGGTCACGTTCCGAGCTCTTGATGTGGTAAAGAGTGCCGCCATGAGAGACCCGTAGGTTCATCTCGGTAAGTGCGTCGACCTCTTCTAGCTGATCGAAGTAGGCGAGGGCGCGTTCGAGGTGCCTGAGCTGCTCAGCCATCAGGCCAAGCTGGGTCCAAATGATGTTGGAACTGGCCACAAGATCAATTCCGGCCCGCGTCTCGCCGCCCTTGGAAAATGCCCACTCTAGTGCGCTTCGGAGTTCGTGAACCAAGCCTGCGTGTTCGTTGAGCCAACTACCGGTATCGAGAACAGTCCAATCGCGCTCAGCTTCGGCAAGCCGAGCGCGGCAAAGCTTAGCGTGAGCCAATTTGCAGGATTGATCAAAACCGGAGTTGGCGAGTTTGGTCGCCGCATATTCCCTTGTGGTGACCAAGAGCCGATAGTTGCCGCCTGCTCCGGAGACGTTGAGCAAAGACTTTAGAAACAACCCGTCAAAGGCATCGTAGAATTCTTCGTCGGAGACATCCTCAGCAGCAACCCACCTTGCGTGGTCCGCAGTGAATGTACCAGCAAAAACAGAAAGCCGATCTAACAGGTCCTTTTGGGTGGGCTCTAGCGTGTTATAGCTCCAGTCCAAAGCGGCTCTTAGCGTTTGTTGACGGGGCGGTGCGGTACGACGACCTCGCCTTAACAGCGCCAGCGGGTCCGCGACCGAGCGATGAAGACTTTCGAGATCCATATCGAACGCTCGTGCGGCTGCGAGTTCGATGGCCAAGGGTATACCATCGAGCCTGCGGACGATATCGGCCGCCAAAGTCATTGCATCGGGGCGTGCAAAGTCACTTTCATCGGCCACGAGGCCCGCAAGAGAAATGAAAAGTTCTAAACCAGCATATTCTGATGCGTTTATGGTCGATGAACCCTCAGGGGGAACCTCCAAAGGTGGAAGTTGCCGTACACGCTCAAGAGACGCCCGCAATGGCTCCCGGCTTGTCGCCAAAATAGTGGTCAATGGCGAAGCCTTCAGAATTTCCTCGGCGGCACGAGCGGCTTCGTCGACAACATGCTCGCAGTTATCAAAAACCAAGAGGGTGGCGCTCTTTTGCAATTCGCCAATAATCGCTGGGAGAACATTCGAGCCGTAGACACTTAGTCCCAGCTGACTTGCCAGCGATGGCAGCAATGTCTCGCCAGTTGAGTGGGCGGCGAGATCCAGGAACAGCACCCGATACTGCTGACTTAGCAATCTGGCTACGGCTATTGCGACCGATGTTTTGCCTATGCCACCGGCACCAGCAATCGTAAGGAGCCTCGTTGTCTTAAAAAACTCAGCGGTCGTTCGTATAAAATCTTCCCTACCAAGGAGTTTGGTAGCCGTTCTCGGCAATGTCGACTTATCGATCGGATTCGCTGGACGGCTCGTCGCCGGGCGATGACTCACTCTGACAGTCGGTAGAAACTGGTATCCTCGGCTGGGCACATTTTCGATAAATTTCCGAGCTTCATCCCCGAGTGACTTCCGAAGCGAGACCAGATGGACTCTCAGCGCACCTTCTTCAACGATTGTGGTTGGCCAAACCGCCCGAATAAGCTCTTCTTTACTGACGACCTGTCCCGCCCGCGTGGCAAGTGCGGCGAGAATATCAAAGGCCCGACTACCAAGGCGCAGTGCTTTCCCATCCGCAGACAGCCTCCGATTTTCGATATCTAGCTCGAAACTATCGAAATATAAGACTGACATGCCGCCCCCAAGATTCAGCTTGGTTCACTTTTTCAGTTTTCGGGTTCTGCACCGCCGCGTCTGCCCTTACAGTTCTTAGCCGGGTCTTTCAAGAAGTTCTAATTCGTAGTTTTAGATCAAGTTTTCCCTCTTCAGCCTTGTAGAATATTGACTCATTTCTCACCAGCTCACCAGAGGTCGATGTGGTGGATCATAAACGGCCCCGTTATAAATATGCGGCTCTAAAATCGATGCCGGAAATCGACTTGGAGCCATACCGCGAGCAATAACAGGCTACGCACGCGAAACAATGACAAAAAAACGCTGGCGTGGAGTAGCGTCTCCGAAGCCTTGATCGGGATTCCGCGCTTCGCAGGATGTGTGGAGCGTTAGAAAGCCATCAGATAACAGAACCGCCGGTGCTGCGATGCCATAATGTAGGCCCAACCTGGCCGGACCCCCCGTGTTTATTCAGTTTCTGCGCAGCCTCATCGAGCAGCTTCAGGAAACTTCTGGGGTCGATACCATCGGCTCGGTTCAACAGCGCTATTAATGGATCTGACCTCATCTCAGTAATTGTAAGCGTTTCGGGCATCGAAGCCTCCTTTGACGCGTTGGAGGCTAACCCAGTCGGTGGAGAATTCTTGTCAGAATCGAGTGCGGCGTGTGTTTGCTCGCTCCTGCCGGATCGTCCAATAAATGGAGAGGCCAACCCTTTAATGACGATGACACTGTACCATTGAGGTGGTGGCGAATTGGTTTGCGAACTGTGTGGCAAGAGAAGGTACCAGAATGCGTGTCCTAGTTCTGTTTGCGCATCCCGCACAACGGAAATCGAGTATTAATCGCGCAATGGCCGATGCGGCCCGTAGAGTCGGCGGTTTGACGTTCGTTGATCTCTATGAGGAATATCCTCGCTTCCAGATCAATATCGATCGAGAGCAGGAACGCTTGCTGGACCACGATGTCATTGTCTTCCAATTCCCGATCTATTGGTATTCGACGCCTTCGCTTCTGAAAGAGTGGCAGGATCTCGTGTTGGAGTACGGGTTCGCCTATGGTCCACAGGGGAAGCTGCTGGCTGGCAAGTTCGCGCTCATTTGCGTCACCACAGGCGGCCGCGAGAGCGACTACTCGGCCACTGGCGGCAATAATTACCCATTGCGCCAGTTCCTGCTGCCTTTGCAGCAAACCGCGACGCTCTGCGGAATGAAGTTCCTGCCTCCATTCGTTCTTCACGCCGCCAATCACATCGGCACGCCGGAGGCGCAGCGACATATTGCATCATACGGCGCTCTCCTACGCGCGATAACAGCCAACCAGCTTGATCTTGACGAGGCGCTGACCCGCGACTCGATATTCCCGGCTGATTTGCCGATCATGGCGGAGCACTAGGCTATGGAGGGTTTAACGTTCTATGCCCTGGCATATCTCGCCGCAGCCGTCTTCGCCGTCATCATCTCGCGGAGGCTTGGGCTCGGTTCAGTTGTGGGCTACATCGCCGCTGGCGTGATCGTCGGTCCCATCCTTCACGTCTCTGGGGCGGGATCTGAATATCTCGAACAATTCTCGGAATTCGGCATCGTGATGATGCTCTTTCTCATTGGGATGGAAATCGATCCGCAGATGGTCTGGCGACTCAGAGGCAAGCTCATCGGCTTGGGCGGCCTGCAAGTCGTTCTGACTCTCGTGGCAGTCGGCGTCTTCGGAACGTTGTTGGGGTTCTCTTGGCAGCAAAGCGCACTGTTCGGCTGTGTCGTCGCATTATCTTCAACCGCAATCGTTCTGCAGACACTTGAAGAGAAAGGGCTCCTGGAGTCCGACGGTGGAAGGGCGAGTTTTGCGGTCCTGCTTTTTCAGGATTTGGCAGTCATTCCTATGCTGGCCTGCATTCCTATGCTTGCTTCGGTCACCACTGTCACTAACAGCGCTCATGGAGAAACATTTTTTGCGACGCTACCGGGGTGGGCATCTGCACTCTTGACGCTAGGAGCAGTTGTCTTCGTTTTGGCCGCCGGACACTATCTTTCGCGGCCCGTCTTTCGCGCAATAGCACAACTAGGCCTTCGGGAAGTTTTCACAGCTGCCGCCCTGCTAGTAGTCGTTGCCATAGCGGCACTGATGTCCGCCGTTGGCCTTTCCCCAGCTCTAGGTGCCTTCCTCGCGGGCGTCGTGTTGGCAAACAGCGAGTTTAAGCACGAACTTCAAAACGATATAGAGCCCTTCAAAGGGCTTCTGCTCGGTCTTTTCTTTATGACGATCGGTGCAAAGATCGACCTATCGATACTGCTGCAGCATTGGGCGATCGTCCTCGTCGCGACGTTGGCGATGATGTTGATCAAGGTCGGCGTTCTCCTACCATTGGCATGGCTATTCCGACTTCGGGCGACGGCAGCCTGGCTATTTGCTCTCGGCCTCGCCCAAGCGGGAGAATTCGGCTTTGTGTTGCTCTCATTGGGACGAGAACGAAATATCTTTTCGGAGGAGATGGTCTCGATTTCGATACTTGCTATCACGTTGGGGATGGTCCTGACGCCCGGTCTGTTCATCCTATTTGACCGCATCGTGACCTTGCTGGACAGTCGCGGTGCGACCCGGGCCGACGACGAGCCCGAAGAGGGCACTGTCATCGTCGCAGGACTTGGACGTTTCGGCCAAATTGTAAACCGGATGCTGCTGGCGAACGGACACAAGCCGGTCGTGCTCGATTTCCGCGCAGACGTGGTAGATGATCTGCGAAAATTCGGAATTCGGTCATTTTTTGGAGACGCGGGGCGGCCTGACCTCCTCGACTCGGCGGGCCTCGCGAAAGCGAACGTCATCGTTGTTGCAATAGACGATCAAGATCGCGCGGTTGAGATCGTGACCTACGCCCGACGAGCCAACCCGAGTATCAAGATTGTCGCCAGGGCTTACGATCGGCTGCATTACTATCGCCTCTCCGATGCTGGCGCGGATTACATCGTTCGAGAACTTTTCGGCAGTTCTTTGGAGGCCGCGGTCCTGACATTGCGGTCGCTGGGCATGCACCCCTATGAGGTCGAAAAGAGAAGAAACGTGTTTATCGAGCAAGACCTAGCTGGATTGAAACGGATGGCGCCCCTTTTTGATGGCGTCACGCCCGTATCTGACAATCCTGACTTCATCGCCGGGTTTAATGACATCGGGAAAGTCATCGAAAATGCGATGCTCGGCAACCGAACGGCGTACAACGACTTGGTTCGACGGGGTTGGACTCCGCCCGTACTCGACGATAGTCACGCTCTGAAAGCTGAGCAATCGCGGCAGTAAATTGCCACAGGAGCGGTTGGAATGAAGCGTTTTCAGAAACTGATAATTGCCGCTGTGGCTCTGGGATGCGTAGGTGGGGCGGGTGCCGGTTTCTTTTTCTTCTGGCCACATTCCCTGCCAGATGTGACAGCGAGTGCGCTGCAGCCCACCGGCGCAGCCCTGATTGCGCGAGGCGAATATCTGACGATCGCGGCGGATTGTGCTGCCTGTCATACGACAAAGGGCGGGAAACCATTTGCCGGGGGCCTACCCTTCAAGCTGCCGTTCGGGACTATCTATTCATCGAATATAACCACTGATCCTGATCATGGGATCGGTGCCTGGAGCGATGCCGAGTTCGTCCGTGCGGTCCGGTCCGGGGTAGGGGCTCATGGCGAGAATTTATATCCCGCGTTTCCGTATGCGTCCTACGCCCTAATGACGACCGACGACATCTTGGCGGTCCGGGCGTATCTGCGCACAGTTGCACCTGTGGGCGAGAACGTTCCATCAAATTCGCTTGCGTTCCCCTTTAATCAACGTTGGCTTATGCGCGGTTGGAACCTTCTCTTTCTCCCGTCTCATCCTTTCGAGAGTAACCCATCGAAGGATGAGCAATGGAATAGGGGTGCATATCTTGTAGAGGCGCTCGAGCACTGCAGCGAGTGCCATACACCGAGAGGTCTGATGTTCCAGCGCAAACAGAGCGAGGCGTTGTCGGGCAGCGAAGTTGATGGCTGGAAAGCCTGGAACATCACGTCCGATCCGGATAGCGGCATCGGCCTCTGGACCAACGATGAGATCGGCGCCTTCTTATCAAAGGGGCATGCCAACGGGCACGGGCCTGCGGGCGGTGCGATGCGTGAAGCGGTCGACCTGAGCCTGAGCAGGCTCCCAACTTCAGACATTGAAGCTATAGTCGCATATCTACGGACGGTTCCTCCAATCGAGAGCGACGAGAAGGTTCGTGTGAATCGTAAGAGCTCGATGCAGAACGCCTCGTCCAAAAAATCGGACGAGACCCTTGGCTCGCGGATCTACGCTGGTGCGTGTGCGAGCTGTCACGGGCTCAGCGGCGACGGATTGGTGAACAACCGGGCCAATATTATTGGTGCCCACACGTTAGCTGATGTCGAAGGGAGCAATTTTATCCGGGTTGTCCTTCAAGGATCTTCAGACAGTACGGCAGCGCCGGGTCGGACGATGCCCGCGTTTGGGGCGGTCTACAGTGACGCGGAGATCGCAGCGTTGGTGAACTTCGTCATTAGTGACCTTGGTGAGAAGAAAAGTGCCGTTACAGCAAATGATGTTGCGAAGGCGCGGAAGTGAACTACCAGGTCATGTTGACAAAGTGGCTCCCAAAGGGCCGGAAGGATCATTCAAGACTGCCGTTCAGGAGGTGGGTTGCGATCGGACGGACGCGGAAAGTGCACCGACAGCTTTCGCGGTTGCACCGCCGTGGTCACCCAGCGCGTTGGTCAAAGCCGCTGGACTTCGCTTACACAGCGGGTTGCCATTTGTCACGTGAGCGCCAAGAAGATTTGAATTGAACGGCTCCCTTCGTCTGAAGCGCCAGAATGTTTGCCTCTTTAGGTCACATTATCTGCTCCGCTCGACGAACGAGGATGTGTCTCTGATTGTAAGCGGACATTAGTGCGGTGCGGTTTGCATCGACTGTAATATCCGGCACCCCAGCGGCTGGTTGGCGTTTCATACCGAACCCAAAAACGCTCCAATCTTACAATAAAGTCCCGGCCAGCGCCTATACGAGGGAGGGAGGCGCCTGTCGGCAGCCGAAAATCGTCGCAATTGAGAGATCTCAGCTATGTCAGATAAGAATTCAAATGCAGCCGAAGCCGGTACCTTTGCTATAGGCTCGACGGTAGTCAATCGGTTGGGTTTCGGCGGAATGCGGATCACTGGTCGGGGTGTTTGGGGTCAGCCGCAAGACCCAGCTGAAGTCGAACGCACACTCAAGAAATTACCAGAGCTGGGCGTCAATTTTATTGACACGGCCGATTCCTATGGGCCTGGCGTATCAGAAGAACTGATCCGAAAAGCTCTCCACCCTTACACTGGGCTGTTGATTGCAACGAAAGCCGGGTTGACCCGGCCCGGCCCCGATCAGTGGGCGCCGGATGGCCGTCCCGAAAAGCTGGTAGCCCGTGCTCACGAAAGTCGCGAGCGACTTGGTGTCGAGAAAATTGGGCTGTGGCAACTGCATCGTATCGACCCGCGTGTCCCACGCGATGAACAGTTTGTCGCCATCCGAAGCCTGCTCGACACTGGCGTTATTTTGAATGCAGGCCTAAGCGAGGTCTCAGTCGAGGAGATCGAGGCGGCTTCAAAATATTTCAAAGTTGCTACGGTTCAGAACCGATACAATCTCGTCGATCGTTCCAGCGAAGATGTTCTTGATTACTGTGAGGAGAATGGGATCGGCTTTATCCCGTGGTTCCCTCTGGCAGCTGGCCAACTCACCAAGCGTGGCTCCGTGCTTGATGTTATTGCGGAGAACCACGGCGCGACCCCGAGCCAGATCGCACTGGCGTGGGTGCTGAAACGAAGCCCCGTAATCATTCCGATTCCGGGCACGTCGAAGGTAAGCCACTTGGAAGAAAACGTCGCTGCGGCAGGCATCAAACTTAGCGACGAGGAGTTCGCATCCCTCGATGCAGCAGGTCGCCAGTGACACAGCAATCAGCCCGACAAGCTCGCTTGAGTTTGTCGGGCTGACAGGAAAAGGCTGATGTTTTTGAATAACGTCATCAGGGAAACTATGCCCTCAATGCCAGTTCTATTTCCTCGCGAAAAGGTAGTTTAGCGTTAGCGAGATTGCTTCCGCGACAGCAGCTGCAATACCAATGGCCCACACAGCATCGAGGCCAATAATCCCTGCACCCAGCGCACTTCCGATCGAGAAGCCCAGGTACATTGTCGAAGTGTTCAGGGATAGCGATACCGAAGCCTGAGAAGGAGACGATGCCGCAATCAATCTGGCCATCTGAGCGGGGAAGAAGGACCAGACGCTGAAACCCCAGACGCCGATAGCCACTAAGGCAGGTATTTGAGCCGCTGCTGGACCAAGGACAGTCACCGCCGCCAAAACAGCAAACGAGCACCCGAGCAGAATGAGCGACGCCGTCACGACCCTTCCTGATCCGAACCGGTCGTTCAAGGCGCCACCGGTGGTCACACCTATCGCTGCCGCAAATCCCCACATTGAGACCGTAGCGCCAATCCCTGAGGTACCAAAACCCAAGACAGTAGTGAGGTATGGTGCGATGTAAGGGTAGGCGGTATAGGCGCCAATTGACCAGAACAGAGTGATGGCAAGCAATTTGAGAATTGGCGCTTGCCGAATGACGCCCATGCGCTCCGACAAACTTGCGACGGACATGCCTTCACCTGCCGTGCGGACGATCCCCACGATAATACCGACGATCGCCACAAGGCCCATTACAGCGACGGCGAGAAACGTGGTCCTCCATCCAAAGGCGTGACCGACCAGGGCTCCAAGCGGTAACCCCAAAGCGATCGCGATGGTCATGCCACCACTGACGATAGCAAGCGCTCTTCCTCTTCGAGCAGGCCCGGCGATTGCCCCAGCCAGAGCGTTCGCGTTCGGAACGAATAGTCCTGCTGCGACGGCCATAAGTAAGCGAGCAACCAGAAGGGTGGAGAACGTTGCAGAGAATGCCGCCACGAAGTTGCCGACGGCGAAAATAGTCATGGCAACTAACAATGTGTCGCGGCGATTTAGACGCCCAGTAATCACGGTGGTGATCGGGGAACTTATGGCCAAAGTGATCGTGAAGACAACCACGAGCATCGCGGTCGCTGACAGGCTCATGCCGAGATCAGCGGCAATTGTCGGCAACAGAGGCGCGATCATGAAACCCTCTGTGCCTATTGCGAAGGTTCCAAGCGCTAGAAAATAGGCAGGCATCAAAGATGGCGTTGGCTCAGGGGATCCCAGCGTCGAGGAAAGTGTCTCAGTGGGAATCTTCGGTGTCAGATTCAGGCGGTCAGACATGATGAGGGTACCCTTAACTGCGTTCTTCTCGGCCTTCCCGTCTAACCGGCGGGAAGGCCGATGGTTTACTGTCCAATATTCAAACGGGGATTGGGTCTGCTACGAGGGCCGCGTTGAAGTCGTGAACGAGTTGATGTTCTTTCAGGCCCGGGTTATCGCGAAGAGCCGTGATTTCTTCGACGAAGACCTCTGGAGCGTCGGTGGCGAGCCCCGCCATCGTTTTTTCGATAAACACGCCCAGCGGCATTGCCCGTGGATCGCCGCTCTTCTTAACGAGGTCTGTGTCGACCCACGGCGGAGCGATCTCTTGAACCTTCAGGTTGGTGTCACGCAACGCAAAACGCTGGGACAGTGAATAGGAATGCAGCGCAGCCTTGGTCGCGGAATACACAGCGTTTCCAGCGAGCGGAACGAACGCAAGAACGGACGTGTTGTGAATGATCGTCGCGTCCGGCTGAGCCTTAAGGTGGTCGACAAGCGCCGAAGTCAGGCGAATTGGGCCAAGAAGATTTGTCTCGATGATCTTTTGCGAAACGGAATCGTCGATTTTGCCTGCCGGATCGTCGAACGGCATAATACCCGCATTGTTGATGACCACGTTGAGTTTCGGATATTCAGAGATCAGCTTGGTCGCCACCCGCTCGATATCCGCAGCGTCGGCGATATTCAGCTCGATTCCGTCGATCCCTGGATTGGCGGCCGAGACCTCATCAAGCAGGGCTTTACGGCGACCGGCGATGATCACCTTGTTGCCAAGCTTGTGAAACGCTTCAGCAAGGGCCCGGCCAATCCCCGAAGTGCCGCCCGTGATGAAGATTGTGTTGCCAGTCATTTGCATAAGTCGCTCCATCTATTTTCGGTGCCAACTTTCTGGCTGGGCAACCGTGTTTCGATGGGAGAATGATGGCGGAGAATCGTGCTGGCTCAAATGCCATTGAAACGGCGATTTCGGACATTCGATGTCTCGTTACGCTTCGAGGAAGCGCGTTGCGTCCTCAACGAATTCTTCGGCATGTTGAAAGAGCGACGCGTGACCCGAGTCTGGGTAAACGATGAATTTCGCGTCAGGGACCTGCTGAGACAGGACAAACGAACAATAGGCGGGGGCCACAATATCTTGTGCGCCTGCCACGACGAGTATTGGCAATTTAAGTTCTCTTGCTCGATGTAGTATCCCTGGCCAACGCTTGAAGGCTTGAACTTGCTCCATAAAGGCGAGGGCGCTTACTCCTGGAGTTCTGTAGGGCTGGTTTGCGATCCGGCGGATCGAGGTTCGACCGCATGACACCGCAGCTTCCGTCTCGGGATAAAAGAGGTAGAGAAAGTCTTGTTCGTCGTTTTCCTGCTTCGCCAAAACGGTGGCAACACGGGGTTGTTGGCGCGGTCCTTCGGCGATTGCGCCTGGCGTCGCGCCGACCAGGATCATCCGACGCAATAGGTGGGGATAATCCAAGGCAAGCTGCTGGGCGACCGCGCCTCCGAGAGACCAACCCAAAACATCAGCATGGCGCGGAGCGACTTGGAGAATTACCTCGGCGGCTACGCTGGCCATGGATTTTATGCTGTTGAGCGAACTGCCCCGAGACAAACCGACGCCCGGATTGTCAAACCGCACGACTTGGTGGTCGCGGGAAAGCGACTTGATGAACGCCGGATCCCAATCGTCCATTGTGGCTCTGAAACGAGGAAGGAGGACTAGCGGTGTGCCCCTTTCTGCGCCATTGGTCCGGATGGCAATTTCACCATGCTTGGTTTGGACTGAGTGGATCTCTGGCCCTGAAGGCATTTATTGGCTCCCGACGTACCTATTGCTGGACCCATTGTAGCCAAAGTCCAGTTTGTCTCATATGACAGGTATCCGTCGTTTTAGGACTTTGACTCATGCGTCTGCTAAATCGACATCTTCGCCATCCATGAGCTTTAATGCCCGCTTCAAGCTTTGTGGTGGTTGTCCGAGTGTGCGAAGAAACGCGCGGCGCATCCGGTCTCGATCGGAAAATCCCGTGTCGCGAGCTACAATCTCCATTGGGTGGCGACCGTCTTCCAACATGGCTTTCGCGGCCTCGAGACGTAACATCTCGACCGCTTTCGCTGGTGATTGGCCGGTCTCCTCCCTAAAAAGGCGACTGAACTGCCTTGGGCTCAAGCTGACGGCCTCCGCCAGCTCCTCAACCGTCAATGGATTGCGGAGATGTTCCTTCGCATAAATCAAGGCGCGACGAATTCGGTCGGACCTTGGCTCAAGCTCCAAGAGCGCCGAGAACTGCGACTGGCCTCCAGGCCGCCTGTGATAGACGACAAGCTTCCTCGCAATCGACCGTGAAATGGCCGCGTCAAAGTCGTCCTCGATCAGAGCCAGCGTGAGATCTATCGCCGAACTCATGCCCGCGGATGTCCAGATGTTTCCATCGTGCGTGAAAATTCGATCCTCATCGACATGCGCCATGGGAAACCGTCTCTGGAGGTCGCGAGCGTGTGCCCAATGCGTAGTCGCCACCTTCCCATCCAGCAATCCCGCTTCGGCTAGCAGAAATGCTCCGGTGCAAAGCCCGGCAACTCGCCGCGATTCTGTGCCCGCTTTGGAAATGTAATCTCGCAACACCGGCGAAGAGGGGCTTGGGATCAGCTCGCCAACAACCATAAGCGTGTCGGGAAAATCACCGAGGGGTTCGGTCTCTACGCCAATCTTCAGCGACGATCGAACGGTGCCTCCCTTCTCGGACATTACCGTCAGCTTATAGGCCTCCGTACCCTGATCCTGATTGGCGAATTCAAACGCCGAAAGGGCAGCAAGACCCATGACCTGAAAACCGTCTTCAAGAATAAAGCCCACAGATCGCATCAATCGCTCCGTCTTAAAGTGCCGCATACGTCTTATTTGAGACATGGGCCTGTTTTGGTCAAGAGCGCAGTCCTAAGACCGGACATTAGTCGTTGATTGTACAATAACTAGCACTGCTGTGCTGTCAGTCTGCTTTCACAATGCCAGACCCGCATTCATGCGAGGTCGGCGTCAGCCCTTGTTACGCTGCAACTTGTGAGGTGGAAAATGAAAGCCCGAATTCTTGTATTATCGCTTTGTATGGCCGGATGGGCGGTAGCTCTGACTGACTTCGTCACTGCCCAAGAGGCAGCTCCGCAGGTGGTTGTAGCGAAGCCACTGGTTCGCGACCTGACAGACAGGGATGAATTCATTGGCCGGTTTCGAGCTGCCGAACAGGTCGATATCCGTTCGCGCGTCGGTGGCTATCTGCAGAGCATTGCTTTCAAAGACGGTCAGCTGGTCAAGGAAGGTGATGAGCTTTTTAAGGTCGACCAACGCCCCTTTGTGACTGCATTGAGCCAAGCTAAGGCCAGCCTCGCTGTAGCAAATGCGGGCTTAACCTATGCGCAGGCCCAATTTGATCGCGTTAACGCTCTGGTTAAGTCGGGGAGCCAGACGGTTGCGACCCTCGATGATCGGCGGAGGGAACTGGACTCGGCGCAAGCAAATCTCCAAGGGTCTCAAGCGAGTGTCGACCGCGCTGAGCTCGACATGACATATAGCCGGATCGTTGCGCCATTGAGCGGCCGCATCGACCGCCATCTGATTTCCGTTGGCAACCTGGTCACCGCAGACCAGACAGTCCTCACGTCGATAGTCATGCTTGACCCGATCGACTTCTATTTCGACATCGATGAACGTCGTCTTCTGAGTTACGCCGAAGCCGCCCGCAAAAACGGCTCCGTCCTGCAGAGCGGTGGCGGAGGTTTGAAGGTCTCGGTTAAGCTGGGCGACCGGGACGGGACGGCCTATACTGGCACGCTCGATTTTGCCGAAAATCAGGTCGACGCGGCGACCGGAACCCTTCGCGCCCGCGCCAGGTTTGCAAATCCTGATTTCGTGCTTCAGCCAGGGTTGTTCGGCAGGGTCGAGCTTGAAGGTTCAAATTCATACAAGGCGATCTTGATACCGGACGAGGCTATTAGCTCCGATCAAGACGAGCGCGTTGTCTTCGTCGTTGGCAAGGACAATGTCGTGTCGACAAAAGCGATTCGGCCAGGTCCGAGAATCGACGGATACCGTGTTGTCAGAAGTGGCCTCGACGGCAGCGAGAGTCTAGTTGTGAAGGGCGTCGTACGCGTCCGCCCAGGCGTTAAAGTCGACCCGAAAGAAATTACCCTTCCGCCTGAAAACAAAGATCCGGTTGAGTCAGCACCACTGACAGCCGTGAATGCGGAGTAGCTGAGATGAGGTTCGCACACTTTTTTATCGACAGGCCGATCTTTGCGTCCGTCATTTCGCTCCTGCTGATTATCGTGGGTTCAATTGCCTATTTCGAACTGCCAGTCGCTCAGTATCCGGAAATCGCGCCCCCAACAATCGTCGTCCGCACCTCATACCCAGGCGCAGATTCTCAGACGATAGCTGACACGGTGTCCACGCCGATTGAGCAGGAAGTCAATGGCGTGGAAGACATGCTGTACATGTCGTCCTATTCGAGTGCCGACGGCGCGATGACCCTCACAATAACGTTTGCGTTGGGCACTGATCTGGATAAGGCGCAGGTCCTCGTGCAAAACCGCGTTGCGATTGCGCTCCCAAGACTTCCGCAAGAAGTCCAGCGACTGGGGGTGACGACGAACAAAAGCTCGCCTGACCTCCTGATGGTGGTCCACCTGCTTTCTCCCAACGGGAGGTATGACCAACTCTATACCTCCAACTACGCGAGAAACCGCGTTCGAGATGTGCTGGTACGCCTGCAGGGTGTCGGCGACATTCAGATCTTCGGCGAACGCCAATACGCTATGCGCATCTGGCTGGACCCGGAAAAGCTCTCCTCTTACGGCATGACATCGAACGACGTCGTGAGTGCTTTGCGTGATCAGAACGTTCAGGTGTCCGGCGGCTCAATCGGAGCTCCTCCGGCAGCGGTCGACAATCCGTTTCAGTATACCGTCAGGACAGATGGCCGCTTCTCCGACGCCCGACAATTTCGATATGTCATCGTCAAGTCGACAGCCGACGGGCGACTTGTGAAGCTTGAGGATGTTGCTCGCATTGAGCTTGGAGCCCGCGATTACGTTACCAACGCCTATGTGAACAACAAGCCAGCGGTGGGCATGGGCATCTTTGCCCGGCCGGGGACGAACGCGCTGGAAACGGCGGCTCAGATAAAATCGATCATGAAGGACCTGTCAGCTCAGTTCCCTCCTGGTCTTGAGTATCGCATCATCTATGACACCACCGACTTCGTGGCTTCTTCGATCGATGAGGTTTACCGCACCATCGGCGAAGCGATTGTCCTCGTCGCGCTCGTGGTTCTCATCTTCCTCCAGTCCTGGCGAACCGCGATAGTGCCCATCGTTGCCATCCCGGTCTCTCTTGTCGGTACGTTCGCCTTCCTCGCGGCGTTTGGCATGTCTCTGAACATGCTGACACTGTTCGGCTTGGTGCTGGCAATCGGCATTGTGGTCGACGATGCGATTGTCGTAGTGGAAAACGTTGAACGAAACCTCGCCGCCGGTATGAGCCCGCGGGGGGCAGCTCATCGGACGATGGACGAGGTCGGGACGGCCGTCGTCGCTATCTCGCTCGTGCTTATCGCCGTGTTTGTGCCAACCGCCTTCATTCCCGGAATTTCCGGACAGTTCTACAAGCAGTTCGCAGTGACCATCTCGATCGCAACGGCGATCTCGGCAGTCAACTCGCTGACATTGTCTCCTGCACTGGCGGCACTGGTGCTGAAGAGGCATGAACACGAATCTGCAAAGCGAAGCATCGCGGGAAGAATCGGTCATAAGTCGGCGGAGCTCTTCAACCGCGGCTTTGACAGAGTGAGTAGTGCCTATTCCACAAGCATTCGTCATATCGTTAGTACGAAGACTGGACTGACTTGTGCCTTGATTGTCTTCCCATGTTTGTTGGTCGCCACATGGTTCTTGAGCACGAAGGTGCCAAGTGGGTTCATTCCGATCATGGACCAGGGCTATGCAATTGTCGTAGTCGAGCTTCCCGACGGAGCTTCGCTGGAACGAACTGATGCGGTGATCAAAAAAGCGGGCGAAATCGCGAGGTCGACCCCAGGCGTTGCTAACGCCGTTCAGTTCGCCGGGTTCAGCGGCGCAACATTCACCAACGCATCTAATGCAGGCGTGATTTTCACACCGTTCAAGTCATTCGACGAGCGGTTGAAGAGCGGGGACACATCAACGAAGATTATTCAAACCCTTTACAAAAATCTCCAGGCGGTCGACGAGGCCTTCATCATCGCCATTCCGCCGCCGCCAGTGCAGGGCATCGGTAATTCCGGTGGCTTCAAAATGCAGGTGATGGACCAGGACAGTTCCAGCATGACGCGTGCGCTCGCGCTCGCAAGACAGATGATGGTGATGGCCAACAAGACGCCGGGCTTGACTGGAGTCTTCACAACATTTTCTGAATCGAGCCCGCAATATTTCTTGTCGATTGATCGGGATAAGGCACAGTTCTTGAATGTTCCGATCCCCAACATCTTCGAGACATTATCGAGCAACCTTGGTGTATCATACGTCAACGATTTCAATGCTTTTGGCCGTGTCTATCAAGTCCGAGCTCAAGCTGACAAGAAGTTCAGACTTGAGAAAGATGACATGCTTGATCTGAAAGTGCGTTCCGCAACCGGTGCTCTGGTGCCGCTCGGAACCCTCGCAGATATACGGGAGGCAAGTGGGCCTACTTTGGTGCAGCGGTACAACATGTACGTTTCCGTCCCGCTCCAGGGAAATGCCGCTCCCGGCGTCTCGACAGGCGAGGCAATTGCCAAGATGCAAGGCATTGCGGCGCAAGTTCTTCCGCCAGGCACTACGTTCGAGTGGACCGAGCTCGCTTATCAGGAAACGCATATCGGAGGCAGCGCGATCTGGATCTTTGCCCTTTCCGTAGTGTTCGTTTTCCTGGCGCTGTCGGCGCAGTATGAGAGCTGGATCCTTCCACTGGCAATCATTCTGATCGTTCCGCTTGCGGTCCTCGGAGCTCTCACGGGTGTTTACCTGAGAGGCATGGATAACAACGTTTTGACGCAAATCGGCTTTGTTGTGCTGATTGGTCTCGCGGCCAAGAACGCAATCCTGATCGTTGAGTTCGCTCGTCAGGCCCAAGACAATGGTAAGTCGGCGGTTGAGGCCGCAGTTGAGGCAAGCCACCTGCGCCTCCGGCCGATCTTGATGACCGCCTTGGCGTTCATCTTCGGTGTGCTGCCGCTAGCCATAGCGGAGGGCCCCGGCGCAGAGATGCGTCAGTCACTTGGAACAGCAGTGTTTAGCGGCATGCTCGGTGTAACGGTGTTTGGTCTCTTTCTAACGCCGGTCTTTTATGTGGTTCTTCGGTCGAGATATTCGCCGCGGACAGCGGAAAAAGATGACAATGTGCTCATTGAGCATCAACAAGCCGCCGAGTAATTCCCTATCGCAACTTCCATGCGGCGCCCTTTGGGCGCCGCTTCTTTTGGTGTCCTATATGCGGCCCCGAAAAGGATGGTGAGCTTGCTGGTTCGAGACAGCGATCTAGTCGCTCGGTGCCGCGACATCCTAAATGAGTGGTCAGCTATCGATCTTCGAGATTGATAAGCGTCCTTGCCGACGGCGCAGGAGCTGAAATGTCCAAGATATTTTCGTTGCATTTCGCAAAGATCACCAAAGGCAAAAGGAGATCTAGAAATGGACAGCAAAAATTGCGGCAGTCGACCCGAGATCCGCGATGGCATCGAAGTCATGCCCGAGATGGTCGATTTGCCACCTGAGTGGCGCCAGGCAAAGCGCACCACAGCAGATGAACTCGTTGATGAGGCGCTACTGGAGTCATTCCCCGCAAGCGATCCAATGGCATCGGGCAGAATGGAATGAACTCTAGAAACGCAGAAGGAGTTTTCAATGGACCAGATCGATAACTTGCACCGCGCCGCTGCGCTTAAAACGCCGACTGGGTTGGGCGGGGAAGCGGTGAAGGACATTTCTGCTGCTGCCACAACGCTGCTAGCTGACGTCTTCGCGCTTTATATTAAGACCAAGAATTTTCACTGGCACATGTCGGGGCCGAATTTTCGGAGCTATCACCTGCTTCTTGATACCCATGGCGAAGAACTCTTTGCCATCACGGACCCCTTGGCCGAACGAGTTCGAAAGCTCGGCGGTACGACACTGCGTTCCATCGGCGATATAGCGCGACAGCAGCGTATCACAGATAACGACGCAGAATTTGTTCACCCGCATGAGATGCTCGCCGAGCTACGCGAGGACAACGGTGTTCTCATCGCCAGGATGAGGGCTCTGCATGAGCTCTGCGATGAATATCGCGATGTTGCGACCGCCAGTCTGCTCGAAAACTGGATCGACCAAGGCGAGATGAGGGTGTGGTTCCTCTTTGAGACCCTTCGTTCCACAAACGGGTGACCTTTAGCCGCAAAAGCAAGGTCTGCCTCACCGAATAACGTTCCCTAAAGCAAAAGGTAATTCCCATGATTAAGTTGATAACTGCCGCGCTGCTCGGCGCCGCGGCGCTCGGTATGACCGGTTCGGCGAATGCTGCCGAAAAGCCAGCAATCGTCCTCGTCCACGGTGCGTTCGCGGAAGCGTCGAGCTGGAACGGCGTGATCAAAAAGCTGGAAGCTGATGGATACTCCGTCACAGCGGTCGCAAATCCTCTCCGTGGTGTTAAATCCGATGGCGACTATGTGCGCCATCTCCTCGCCAGCTTTAAGACGCCGGTGGTTCTGGTCGGTCACTCATACGGCGGATCGGTCATCTCCGAGGCCGCGTACCCGTCCAAGGTAAAGTCGCTGGTCTTTGTCTCCGCATTCGCGCCAGACACTGGCGAATCCGCTATCGATCTCTCAGGTAAGTTTCCTGGGAGCACCCTTGGTGGCACGCTTGCGGCACCTGTAGCGCTGAATGATGGAGGAGAGGACCTGTATATTCAGCAGGACAAGTTCCACAGCCAGTTTGCCGCCGATGTTCCGGAAGCTGCCGCGAAGTTGATGGCGGCAACCCAGCGCCCTGTCACGTCGGCTGCCCTGGGGGAGAAGTCCGTGAATGCCGCGTGGAAAAATATCCCGTCCTGGTTCATCTACGGCGACGCCGACAAAAACATCCCGCCGAAAGCTATTGCTTGGATGGCGGAACGCGCCAAGTCCAAAGATACCGTCGTTGTGAAGGGCGCATCGCACGTCGTCATGGTTTCCCATCCCGACAAGGTTGCGAAGATCATCGAAGAGGCAGCGACAGCCAAGTGATTTGACGCCTTTGAGATTCGAGAAGTTCACACATTCCGATGTCGCCGACATTCATGAAGTCGGAGCGTGATAGAATTTTCAATGGCTAAATGAGGTGCGGTCGCTAGCTTAGTGGCCGCATTTTTCAAGTGGCGGCTCAGCGCTTGTTCCGTAAATCATGAAGCGCCTAGTCCAAGGCATCGAGGCCGAAGCAGTTTATATTGAAAAATGCTTGGGGCACACATTAACCCACCTCTCCAAGCGAGTTCCATAATTGCCATTGCCGATCTAAAACAAGTCAAAATATTGATATCACACTTATATTTGGTTTCAACATTGAAATTTTACCGAGGGGTCGTCGGTTCGAAGCCCTTCAAGGCGAGCGATGCGCAGTCGACGGCCGTCAGATACGCGCGAATTCCAGCAGCGGTGCAATATCATGATTGTCTGCCGCGCGCAGGGCTGTGACGTATCGAGCGCGCAGTTTACCAACATCGGCCAGACTGCCGCCGCCCCAACTGAATCGCTCGCCGCCAAGGCGTTCGATCAGAAGGTCGGCCGCCAGGCGAGCGTGGCGGCCATTTCCGTTCGGAAACGGGTGAATCGCGACCACGCGATGGTGGAATCTGATCGCAATCTCATCGGGCGGAAATGTCTCGTGCTCGATCCAATAGCGGATGTCGCTCAATAAGCTGGCAAGCTCTACGCCGATACGGTAAGCCTCAACGCCGATGTTGCGCTCCGTCGTTCGGAATGTGCCGGCCCATTCCCAGACGTCTCCGAACATCCGCTTGTGCAGTGTTTGCATGAAGTCTTCGCTGAGCATCCGCTTAAGCGACGCGCGCCGGCGCGCCCAAGCCGCACCTTCCACAATGTTTTCCTGCTCCGCCTCGTTGAGGTCACGACGGTGGGTTATCCATGTCTGAAGCAATCCCTCTCGCTCATGCGGTTCAAGGGGTGTGGCGTCCTCTGGCTCCTGAAAAAGATCTGTCATGCCTCGTTCCAGAGGTCGCGCTCGGAGAGCTTATCGCGAATGTAAGCCTGCACTCGGGATTCGAAGTCCACTTCGTCTGTGCCTTGAGCTTCGAGCCGCATTGTATGTGCGACGCGCTGAAGCTCGCGAGTTGCGATTTTCCTCGCGCGCGACTCGATGACAGTCTCAAGTGAACTGTTTGGAACGAGGGCGTAGACGAGCGTGCAATCCAGCGCCTCAGCAGCGCGCCGTAATGTATTGAGTTGGATTGTGCCTGCGGCTTCAGACTTCTCGATGGCTTCAACAGTTTGAGGGCGCACGCCAATGCGTTTGCCGAGCTGCGCACCCGTCATCCCGAGCGCGTCGCGTAGTGCGCGCACCCATCCCTTCGGCGGCGCCCTGAACCGGTCAATCGGTTGGAGCGCTCGAAGTCTTTCATCGAGCCGGCGGCGCCCCCTTTTTCGACTGTCGCTCTTCATCTATGGTCCTCAGACTGCAACCTGATCACGAGCCAATCCTTATCAGTATACAAGCTGATTATCAATGCATTTTAATCAGCCTATAATCTGATCTTCAGGCAGAAAAATCAGCCTGTCGTCTGCAAACGGAACGAGCCGACCAAGGTGAAAACGCGGGATTTCAGGTAGGTGCGGATTTGAGGTACACGCCTGGCCAGCCGCTCGGGTAAGATGTCATCAAGAGGATACCCGCAACGCCTTTGGCACCTTCCGCGAGAGCTCATCGACCGTCGCCATAACTCGGTTCACCTGTGACAGCGTAGACGTAAGCTCTGGGGCATATCTGATGACGTGATACTCGTTGCTTGTGGAGAGCGTTGCCAGGTGCGCCACCGTACGCTTGCGTAGAACAAGGCCAGCGTCAGACGCTAAACGCGCCCGCTCGCCAAGGTCGTGCTGAAGACCGCGGATCGCGGAGGGGTCCACGCCTTTGGCGAGCAAGAATGCATTCAGATAGAGCTCCATCGCATGGAGCGCCAGAAGACGCTGCGGTGCCTGGTTGGGCTTGGACGAGCCCTCGCCAAGCTTGCTGGCCGCGTCTTGGTAATGCTTCGCCAAATTTAGAATGCCTCGTACGCCTGCTGCGTTGACGGGATATGCAGGTCCATTGCATGATTTCGGCCGGCGCTTCTCCGCAACGCGGATAAGATCCTTCAGCATCGTCCGCAGCTCGGGCCAAGGGGTATCTTCGAGCGTCAGGCTGGGATCGTGCATGACGATGAGGCAATGGAGCTTTGCGGTGTCTTCGATGAGCGAGGAGGGCCGTGTGATCCACATGACACGTCCGGATATCCCGGCTCGTTCCGCGAGCTCTTGTTCCTGAGCGACCGCCGCACTGAATCCCAAACGCCGATCGGCTTCCTTCCATCGTCTCCGATGTCTTCGAAGCTCGGCTCGCGCCTGAGACAGGTGTTCGGCATCGAGCTGAGCGGCCATTCGATTGATGTCGGCAAAAGAGTGAACCTCGACGGCGCCATTCTTTCCAACATTGCGTAGCGTCGCGATCGGAAGACCACCGGCCTCTTCGAGCAATTGTTTTTCCAGCTTTTCTCTAAGACGGGTGGCTCTCACGCGCTGCTGGTGGCAGGCATACCAGCGAGGCCACATGTCTCTGACGGGCGTCGGGCTGCTAGATTTCCAGTGATCGCCGGGTTCTACAACAAGCGTGCTCAAGAGGCGTGCCGCGACGGGAAGAAGGTTTCGGCGGTCGATGAGGTGCGGCAGGTTTTCCGACGTGCCGCGCTCCGGATTTTCTTTTCCACGCGTAGTTCTGCTATTCTCAGAATCAGCCATGATCCGAGCTCCCTAAAAGCTTGAATTGCGGTCAGGCCGCGTAGAGTGTCGCAAGCACCCTGCGTGGCCGCTGTGAACCGTCGCATAGAGTTTGAATCATATAGAGATTATGTCAAGGTTATAATGTTGAATGCCGATCAAATCCGAATGGCGCGAGCTGCCCTTAGGTGGGGCGTTCGCGATCTGGCAAGCCGCGCTAACATTACGGCGGCTACCGTGACGCGGATCGAAGCCGGTCGTCCAGGGTATGCCGCGACGTTGGAGGCGATACAGGTAGCGTTCGAGGCTGCTGGCATCGAGTTTATTCCTGAAAATGGTGGCGGCGTCGGCGTCCGCTTTTCCAAACCAAGAGATTGAACTGGCGCGGATTGTGCGGCGAGTTGTCAGTCTGGGTAGGCTTTCCTCTAGGAAATCAACACTGTCAGGCCGAAATGGAGTTTCATGGAAGTGCTACCAGATGAACGTGCCGCGCGTTGTGCCTCTGCGGTCCAGTAGAGAGACGCTCGTAGCGTCAACTAGATGCGGATCTGGTCAGCCATATCTACTCCTGAACAATGGCGGCGTCATAGCGCTCAGTTTTGGGCAAATCAAGCGGTCGTCGGCGCTCGTACGCGTCAAGCCTCCATGCTCATTCCTGTGTCTTCTATTGCCGAACGGCTCGTGACCGCGGGCCGAAATGGAGTCGAGAGCAGGTATTGCTCACACAATTCGATCTGTCCACGGATCTCAGTATTTCTGTGGCGAGTAAGGCATGGTAGCTCGAAGATGAGTTGCGAAGTATGAGGCACACCATGAGACTAACCCTAAGGGCGAAAGCCATTTCAGTCTGCGACGACAAAATCTCAAAAAAGGGTGAAGGCGTTGGCCTGTCATTCTATGCATTCTTTGCAAACAAGAACGACGACCCCGACCTCCTTATGGAAGCCGCCGAGTGGTGGATCAAAACCCATGCTCTCGATCATTTCGAGAAGGCGACTAAAATTCGTGAGATGATTAGATCTGGGCAGTAGGTGACGACCGCTTTCAGGATCGTGCCTGTCTGCGTTAAACACTTGCCATGGGGTCGTTCGGCCCGTCGGCAAAGCGCCCGCATCCTCGCCGTTCTCGGGTAAAGTGGGTCGTCCCGAAAGCGGCCATCTATTCCAGATACGGCGTCAGCACATCTTCGATCCATTTCATGAACGTGCGGACTCGGCGCGACAGATTGCTCCTATGTGCTACGACGAGGGACACCGGGATCGCCCGGCGACGAAAATCGGGCATGATCTCCACAAGCGCTCCACTCTCGAAGTATTGGCCGATTCCCAAGACTGGCGCCTGAATCAGGCCAAGGCCGGCGAGGGCAGCGGCGTCGTAAGTCTGCGCGCTGTTGACGTGTAGCGCACCCGGCAACTGAAGCGTCGCATAACCGTCGCCGTCCGGATATTCCCATCCATGGGGTCTTGCGCCCAGCATCGTCGAAAAATGAATTGTCCGATGCCCCTGGCGCTGGAGATCTTCTAGCGATCGAGGAACTCCATAGCGCGCCAGATAGGCGGGACTGGCAGCGTTGGCCATGCGCAACAGGCCCAGTGGGCGGGCAATCAGCGTTTCGTCCCTGATGGGACCAAGGCGCAGTACACAGTCGAACCCTTCTTGAACCAGATCAACTTGCCGATCCGTACTCGATACCTCCAGCTCCAGTTCGGGGTGAGCCGCCATGAAGTCCGGCAGCGCCGGCACGATCGTTGTGCGCGCCACCTCGGTCGGAAGATCGACCCGCAAACGCCCGCGAAGTGCCACGCTATCGCCTGCGAACATCGAGTGTAGGTCATCGACCTCGGCAAGCAGATCGCGGGCACGGGCATGAAATGCGCGTCCATCTTCCGTCAACTGCACGCTGCGCGTCGTCCGGTGCAGAAGCCTGACACCAACTTCTTCTTCCAGCTTCCGGACCGCCGTTGATGCCCTCCCTTTTTGGATGCCCAGGCTATCGGCTGCTCGGGTGAAGCTCCCCATTTCCGCGACCGTTATGAAAATCAGGATGGGTTCGAGATTCTGCATTGTCGAGCCTCGGTATTGTTCGCCGCAGAGAGAACAGTTGGTTCCATTCCTGGGTGTTTATCATATCCAAGAGACACAGTAGCCTTCGAAATCAGATGATCTCATCGGAGAATGACAAGTGTCCGAAACTATGAACCGGCTTCCGATGCCTGACACTAAGACCTTGCATCGCTCCTTGTGGGCTGGCCGGATAATGAGCGCGTTTGTCGTTACCGCTCTGGCGGCAGATGGGACTATTCAGCTTTTCGCGCCGGCGCAGATCGCGAGCATGTTGCAGGAAACAGGATTCGCGATGGACCTGACCCGTGTCGTGGGTCCGATCATACTCGCCTGCGCCATCCTTTACGCCATTCCGGCCACCACCGTCCTCGGTGCGATCCTGGTGACGGGCTTTCTGGGAGGTGCGATCTGCGCCCATGTCCGTATCGGTGAGTTGGGGTCGCCGCCGGAAATCATTTCCTTGGCTCTCGGCGCGATGACATGGGGCGGGCTCTATCTGCGCGATCCCCGTGTCCGGGCCATTCTGCCGCTCGTCCGTTGAACAAACAGGGGCATTTTTCTGTCCCTAAAAATCAGGAGAAACGCATGTTTTTAGTAATGGGAATTACCGGAAAAGTAGGCGGTGCAACCGCAGAACATCTGTTGGCACAAGGCAGGAAGGTACGCGCGCTCGTCCGCAATCGCGAAAAGGCGGCTAGTTGGGCGGCCCAAGGCGTTGAGCTGGTAGATGGCGATTGGAATGACTCGGCAGCCATCGAGCAGGCGCTAAAAGGCGTTGAAGGTGCGTTCGTTATGTTACCTTCTGTATGGGCGCCTTCGCCCGATTACAAAGAAGCAAAAGGCGTGATTGCGAACTATCTTGCAGCGCTCACCAAGGCAGCGCCGCCGCGGGTGATCGCGCTTTCGTCGATGGGTGCGAACAGAACTAGCGGGCTGGGGATGATCACGGCGCTGTCGCTTCTGGAGCAGGGGTTTCGCGACCTGGCATCTCCGGTCACCTTTGTGCGCGCAGGCGGATTCTTCGAAAATTTCCTCTACGGCTTGCAGGTCGCCCAGGGTGGAACGCTACCGGTCTACTATAATCCGACAGACCGGAAATCGACCATGGTCGCGACGAACGACATCGGCGCGGAGGTCGCAACCCTTTTGGTCGGGCCAGCCTGGTCAGGACAGCGCGTCATCGAGCTCGGTTCGATGGTCAGCGCGGATGAAGTCGCGGCGCAATTGGGTGAAGTCCTGAATCTCGACGTGAAAGCCTTTGCAGTCCCGCGTGCAGGGTGGGCGGAAGCGTTCGAGCAGTTCGGCATCCCGAAGGGCCGCACCGGACCTGCCGAAGAAATGTTTGAGGCCGTGAATGCAGGATGGATGGCCCTCGGAACCGAGGGTACGGAGCAAGTGGCGGGTACGACGTCCGCACGCGATGTCTTCGCGGCTGCACAGAACGCCGCCAAGGCGTAAGCCGGGGACGGATCAGGCATGACGGAGACTACCCGCTTCTGCGTCCGACGCGTCGCAGGAGGCACTCAACAGCTCAAGTCAACACGAGGCGCGTCTACTCCCGCCCAATCTTCTGAATCTCCGGATAGTGGACTTTTCGGCTTAGGAAAAGTCCGCTATCCGTGTCTTTTCATTTCATAGCGGTCCGACTGCTATCGACCCCAAGGTTGACAGGCCGGTTCCGGCTTGAGCAGTCTGTCCGCAAGGCGCCATAAAGCGGTCATCCTGGTGGATCGCTATTTTCGCCAAGCCTCAAGAAAGGCTCCATAGTTATGTGCGCTCCTCTAACGCAGAAGCAAGTGACTTGAAGCGTTTGAGGATACCGCTTGCATATGGGTTTGCCCCCAAGATTGCCTCAAGCACTTCCGGCGCGTCGTGCCGGACCATCTCCACAGCGGACATCATTGCCTCGAAGCTCCTGGTCGTCATTCGAGTCTGCCTGAGATCCATTTTCACAAGCAAGTTCGCGATGAGATGCGTTAGTCCTTGGGCCTGGGCGGCATCGCGATCGTGTTCGTCCGGAGCCGTCACAATGACTTCCAGACCCACTTTCGGCAGAACGCTGCGACACGCAAATGCGGCCCGCGAACGGGACAAATTGCGATCCGCAGCTTATGCATACCGTTCTGCGCACTTTGGGGTCCGAACAGCGGATGCGTTCCCACAATTCCCACTGTTGTAAAACAGCACCGAAGCGGGAACCCATGGCGTTATTTTCTACATCATTGAAAATAAAAAGAGAATCTCGAAATCACCGGGGTCTCAATCGGCGCCGATCGGGGACCCGCTCAAATCAAAAATGTCTATTTTTATCAGACAGTTATCTGAAACTATGGGTGGGGTTACAGTTCGGCGCTGACTCACATCTATCTCCATCAAGGCAGCAATTGGTGGATCGCACGGCAATGGTGCGGGCAACCTCAACTCTCCTCAGCGACGTGACAGCTTTTGCTACCTCTGGTATTTCCATGATTGATGCTCAGGTCGGGAGAGACTTTCATGCAAAAACACGCCATGGCTCTGACGGTGGCACTTGCGATATGCACCCACATCGCCGAAATGACACCAGCTTTTGCCGCAGATGACGCATGCGCGTCTGTCAGGGCCATGACGGATAAATTCAATGCCACACCACGAATTCGGTTGGTCGGCACCAATTCTCTTGAGGCAATCCATTTTACCACCCTATATGTTGACACTAAGCAGTGGTGGCATGGCGATTCCAAACCGTGGCATGTAGAACCACGCCAATATTCAAAAACCAATGATCTCGAAAACTGCGAACATCTCGGGAGCGAAACGATAGATGGCGTCCAGACCGAAATTTGGTCTTACGACCACCTATCGTACCAACAGGTTGATTACTGGAAGATTTGGATATCAGTTGATACGGGGTTACCGGTGAAATCCCATTTCAAACGGGTTCGGCCGAAAGCCGTCATCGAGTGGGACGGCACTTACACGTACGGCCCTGATATCAAAGATCCCGTCTGAACTACAGCAAATCGTAGAGGCCCACACTAAAACTTGTCGTGGGAAACTCTCAATTTAACGATCAGGCAGTATATGAGCCTTGTGCTGAGCGAATGGTGAAGCTGCCGCTCGCTCCAGGCCCGCCGCCTAGATTATTTCCCACAACTTAGAATCTTGGCGTAAACAGCAACGTGTGTCTTCACGAGGTACCCATCCATGCAGGTAAAGGTCACGGCGTAGTTGCAAATTTTGACCTTAGATCTGCGCGAATATGGCGAATAGCAACTATGATGTTGCGGATTCAACACGTCTCTCCAAAAACGAGCGCGAATTGGTGCGCCGCACCCGCTACTTTTTGATGCATAGATTAGAAGTCTGCTATGTAGCGCCTTAGCCGATGACAGGTTGCACCGCGTACTGGTGCTGTTCCATGAATTTGATGATTGATCGCAGGACAAAGCCCCTTTGTCCTCTTTGAAGTCCCTTTGCTTTCAGGAAGGTTCGCATGACGTTTTCGGCGCAGGCTATGACATATGCCATCAAGTCCCTCGCATCCGTAATTCTCGTTTCATCGGCACTATACGCGTCATCCGCCCTTGCTCAGGAGCAGCCGTCAGCCGCACCTGCAGGCACGGATGCCCAGCAGAAACCAGCCGAGGCGGTAAACGGCCAGCAGCCACCAGCGCCGCAGGCGCGGGTGCAGAAGTTCGACGACTGGTATTATCGCTGCATCGACAGCAGAGCCGCAGACGGCTCTGCAGCTACGCATTGCGAAGTGGCGCAGATCGCGACGGTGAAGCAGGGCGACCAGGACGTCAATGTTCTGACGCTGGCGATCGCCAAGGCGACAGATGAGCCAGCCGCATCGAACAAGAAATCGGCAAAGCAGCCGGCGAGCGAGCTGGTCCTGACGGCGCTCGTGCCACTCAACATGTATCTGCCGGCGGGCTTGAGCATCGACGCAAGCGACAAGCTGGTGGTTCAACTCGCCTATCGCAATTGCAATCAGGCCGGCTGCTGGTCGCAGCAGAAGCTGGATGCCAAGATGATCGCGGCATTGTCCAAGGCAGCGGATGGCACCGGTCATGTGCAGCTGATGAATGGCCAGAAGGTCAACATCAAGTTCTCGTTGAAGGGATTGTCGGCGGCGCTGGATGCGCTGCAGAAGCCTGCTTCCAACTGACGCAAAGGCAGGCATCTCTTATGACGTCAGCCCGGCGCCCAGCTGCTCCTCGCCAAAATGTGGTTTTGACCGCCAGCGCCCTGCTGGCGGCAACTTTTGCCGTATCGCCTGCGGCCGCCCAAACCCCGAACGACGACTTCGCGCGCCGTCAGGCCCAGCAAGCCGAGCAGCAACGTCTGGAGACATTGGGTCGGATGACGCCGAAGCCGGCGCAAGCCGAGGCTCAGGCGCCTGCGGCAGCTGGGGGAAAGAAGGTTGGCCCATGCTTTGCCATCACCCGTATCGAGGTCGAAGGCGTCAGGCAGATTTCGGCCGCTGCCATCGACAAGGTCACAGCACCCTATGCGAACCGTTGCGTCGGTGTCGGCGAGATCAATGGCCTGCTGCGCGACCTGACACATCTCTACCTTGATAAGGGTTTTGTGAGTTCGCGTGTCTACGTGCCGGCCCAGGATATCGCTAAAACCAAGGTGCTGCGCCTGGTCGCCGTCGAAGGCACGCTGTCCGACATCTATATCAACGGTAAACCCGCCTCCGGCTCCGGCGTGCTGGCAACGGCCTTTCCCGGCATGAAGGGTGAGATCACCAATCTGCGCGACATCGAGCAGGGTCTCGACCAGATCAACCGTCTCTCGTCCAACAACGCCAAGACCGCGATGTTGCCGGGCAAGACCGACGGCACCTCGATCCTCAATGTCGAGAACAAGCCGGAACACCCGTGGCATCTCTCCTTCGGCAACAGTAATCTCGGGCAGGAACAGACGGGGTATTCCAAGTCCTCGGCGTCCGTCGGCTATGACAACCTGTTCGGCATCAACGATCAATGGAACTTTTCATACGAGCATAGCGGCCCGGACT
Organism: Rhizobium sp. 11_C7_N12_5; assembly: GCF_051811145.1. Taxonomy (NCBI): domain Bacteria; kingdom Pseudomonadati; phylum Pseudomonadota; class Alphaproteobacteria; order Hyphomicrobiales; family Rhizobiaceae; genus Rhizobium; species Rhizobium sp. 11_C7_N12_5. The sequence goes on along the minus strand of NZ_JBPWPY010000003.1, from coordinate 865,570 downwards.
ATCCCTGGCGCGACGATGGCGTGGGCAAGAGCAACAGCTATTCAGGCAATGTCAGCGTGCCCTATGGTTACTGGACCTTCTCGGCGAATGGCTCCTGGTACGAATACGACAGTTCCGTTCCGGGGAACTTCGGGCCGCTCCAGACATCCGGCGACAGCAAGCAGTTGGGCGTGGGTGCCGATCGCGTGATTTTCCGCGACAAGGACTCGATCACCACCCTCAACAGCGGCCTGACCTACAAGGAAACCAACAATTTCCTGCTCGGTAACAAAATCGAGGTTGGCAGCCGCAAATATACGGTTGGCGATCTTGGTATATCTCATTCGCGCCGCATGCTGGGTGGGCTTTGGGTTTTCGACCTATCCTATAGCCAGGGCCTCAATCTCTTTGATGCAGTCGCGCCCGGCGATGTCGGTGCTGGAGACGCGGATCCTCGTTTTTCCAAATTCACCGGCACGATCACCATGACGAGGCCGTTCGAGCTTGCCAGCCAACGCTTTGAAGTCAATTCGATCGTCACGGGGCAATATTCCCCCGACAATCTGTTCGGGGCCGAGCAATTCTCGCTTGGCGGTTATTCCACCGTCCGCGGTACGCGCGAGACCATGCTTTACGGCAATAACGGCTTCTTCGTCCGCAACGATCTGGTCTGGCGAACGCAGCCCTTCGCCGGCAATGCGGAGCTCGCAAAAATGTTCGGTGAATTCCGTCCCTACGTCGGTCTCGATTATGGGCGGATTGCTTCACAGGCGCGCTATCGGATTGATGGTGGCGACATGTTTGGCTGGACGGTCGGGGCCAAATTTGCCGGTGGAAACGTCAATTTCGATATCGGCTATTCGGACGCGCTGGCCGGCACGATCGATAAAAAGAATGCAGGCCTGCTCTTTGCGAGCGCGGCGGTGCGGTGGTGATTGGCTAATTTAGGGGAAGTAAATGGGGTTAATTCGGCCAAGGAATAACAAGATGGTGCGATCGGACACGCTTCCGATTGCAGCGCTCCTCTGCTGTGCGATCGCCCTTTCGGGTTGCGGTGGCCGCGAGGCGCATCCGATCGCGGCGACCAATGTCGGTGATAGCGGGATGGATTGCGGCGGCATCTCCCGCGAGTTCGAAGCCAATGAGCGCCAGATCCTTGCGACGGTCAAGGAGCGTTCTCAAGCACAAGGCAAGAATGTCATCCTGGGTGCCACCGGTGTCCTTCTGTTCTTCCCGGCCCTGTTCTTCATGGACCCCAAGTCCCCGGAAAAAGTCGAGATCGATGCGCTGCGCAATCGCAATCAGGTGCTGAGTGATTTCGCCCGTTCACGTAAGTGCCCAGTGCCGGCGTCGAAACTCGGCGACCTATACAAGAAGCTCGATGGCGGTGCGCAGACGGCGCCCGCCAAGAAAGATCGTTAAGGCGGCGGCGGACGACGGTCCACCGCCGTTGTCACTTAGACCCGCAGTGCATGAGACGAGTTGGCGTTCAAAGAGACGGAATCGAGCGATGAGCAAGCAGATCGGACGGCTTTCCAGCAAAGCAAAAGTCACCGTAGCGCGGGACCGCAAGCGCTTGGTCCACCATCTTATCGGCCTTGCTCAAAAGTCGCTCGCCATCGTCCTCAGCGCACTTCTCTTCCTGCAGCCGGCAATCGCCAATGCTCAGTCGGTCTCTGCGGCCGGATCGGCACCCGCAGCCAACCAACCAGGCGTAGGTGCTGCGCCGAATGGCGTGCCGCTGATCGATATCGTCACTCCAAACGGGGCGGGTCTGTCGCACAACAAGTATGACAACTTTAATGTTGGCACTCCCGGCCTGATCCTCAATAATTTCAACGGTGAAGTTGGCACGTCGAACCTCGGCGGCGTTACTCCGGGCAATCCGAATCTGAGGAATTCCGGTCCGGCCTCGGTCATCCTCAACGAAGTGACGAGCGGTAATCGCTCCGCCCTGAATGGTCCCACCGAAGTTTTTGGTGGTCGGGCTGATGTCATCATCGCAAATCCTAACGGCATCACGTGCGCCGGCTGTGGCTTCATCAACACGCCGCATGCGACGTTGACGACCGGTGTGCCCAACATCGGCACCGACGGAAGCCTGACGGGCTTCACCGTCAATGGTGGCGACGTCACCTTTGAAGGCGCTGGGGCAAATCTTGCGACCGCTCCTGGCGCTGTCGACCTCTTCGACGTCGTTTCACGCCAGATCCATGTGAATGCCCCGGTCTACGGCAAAACCATCCGGCTGACGGGCGGCGCCAGCCAGTACAACTATGCCACCGGAGAGGTGACGGCGCTGACCGCGACCTCTGGCACACCGGAATATGCCATCGACGGCTCAGCCCTCGGTGCTATGCAGGCAGATCGCATCAAGGTCGTCGTTACCGAGAAGGGCGCCGGCGTCAAGATGAGCGGCGACATGGCGGCCAACGCCGGCGAACTGTCGCTATCGGCCGACGGCAAGATCTCGATCGGCAATGCCTCGGGTAGGGATGGTGTCACCATCAGTTCCAAGAGACAAGTCTCCGCCGCCAAGATCACCTCGAAGCAGAAGGTGGCGGTCCAGGCCGATCAGGGAATCACGCTGCAGTCGGTCGCCGCCGATAGCGATATCGTGCTTGCAAGCGGTACTGGCCTGCTCAGTGTCTCTGGCGACATCACCAGCGGCACGACAGTGCAGATGAGCTCGGGCGGCGGCATTGCCGCCGGCAGTGTCACGGCAGACAATGGCGTCGCGACGCTTGTCGCCACCTCCGGCGATCTCGCGATAGCGGGCGCGGCCAACAGCACCGGCGACCTCAATCTGACCGCCACGGCCGGTTCGATCTCGGCAGCTTCGCTGCTAAGCAACCAGACGATCGCCTTGAACGCCGGCGTCGATATTGTTGTTGCAGGTAACGTGCTGGCGCAAGGCAATGTCAGCGCCACCGGTCGCTCGGTGTCCACCGGTCTGGTCGTCTCGGGCATCAATATCGCTGCCACGAGTGCCGACCCGAGCGGGAATGTGGTTCTCGGCTCCGCCGGGAATCTCAGCCTCACGGCCAGTGGTGGCAATATCGCGACGGGCAACCTGCTATCGGCCGGTACGCTGAATACCACGGCGACCGGCAATATTACCGCAGGCAGCCTTCAGTCTACCACCGATCTGACGGTAACTGCGGCGTCGCTGACATCAAGTAGCCTCACGTCACATGGGCTGCTCTCCGTGAATGCCGCTACAAATGTGAGTGGCCAAATTCTTGGGAGCAGCAACATCCTCATCTCAGGGGCGGCCATCCAGGCCGGTGCCATTGTCTCCAGCGTGGATTTCGCCGCCACGCAGGCGGCCAACGGCAATCTTGTTCTTGGCAACGCCGGCGACATGACGCTCCAGTCCTCGGGCAGCCTGTCAGCCAATACGCTGCTTGCCGGGGGAATGATTTCCGCCACATCCGCCGATCTGACTGTCGGTAACATCACTGGTCACCAGACCATCACGCTCACAGGCAGCTCCAGCCTGACGACCACCGGCCAGGTTCTCGGTGCCGGCAATGTTTCGCTCTCGGGCGGCATGGTCTCAGCCAACCAGATCGTTAGCGGCCTCGATTTCGTCGCAACGGAAGCCAATGGCGGCAATATCACGCTTGGTGCTGCCGGTGATCTGACCCTACAGGCCTCCGGCACTCTGACTGCCAATGCCTTGCTCTCAGCCGGCACGATCACCGCCACGGCGGCAGATCTCGGTCTCGGCAGTGTAACGGGTCACCGCGATATCTCGCTTTCGGGTAGTAACAGCCTCACCGCGACCGGCCAGATCCTCGGAGCCAACAACATTTCGCTCTCGGGCGGTACGGTTTCGACCGGCCAGGTGGTAACCGGGGTCGATTTCGCCGCCATGGCGCAATCCTCGACCGGCGCTATCGTCATCGGCTCGGCAGGCGACCTTACGATCAATGCCACCAGCGCTACGGCCGGACCGCTGCTGGTCGCCGGTGATCTCAGCGTGACAGGCGGCTCGTTCACCGGCTCGAATGTCACGGGTCATGGCAATGTCACGGTGAACGCTGCGACAAATCTGACCGGGACGCTTCTGGCTGCGGGTAATGTCGGCATCACCGGCGCCAGCATCACCGCGGGCACGCTTGTCTCAGGTGTCGATTTCGTGGCAACCGGGCAGTCTGCCGACGGCAGTGTCGTTCTTGGTTCGACGGGGGGCCTCACGCTCAAGGCCACAGCCGGCAACATCAACGCTGCTAACCTGCTCTCGGCTGGTACGACGAGCGTCACTGCAAGCGGCAGCATCGGCAATAGCGTCGCCACCAATGCGGTTGCTCACCAGAACCTGACCATGACGGCCGGCGGCACGATCGCCCTTACCGGCCAGTCTATGGCGGCAGGCAATGTCAGCCTGGAGGGCCAGTCGATATCAGCTGGAAGCCTGGTTTCCGGCGTGGATTTCGCGGCGACGCGTGCCTCCAGCACCGGCGCGCTGATGCTGGCACAGGGCAATGCTCAGTCCGGCACGATGACACTCACCACCACCCATGGCGATATCACCGCCAGCAACGCGCTGCTGTCCGGTGGGAATCTGAGCGCCGTAGCAAATGGCGGCATCAGCTACGCATTACTGCAGAGCCTTGCCAGCGCCTCGCTGACCGCGCCGGGTACCATCAGCTACACAAACAACACCAATGTCACCGGCAATCTGACCATCGACACCGGCACGATCGATCTCTCGGGAACACGCGGCGCCAAGCTCGCTGTCGGCGGCACGCTATCGGTCACGGCCACATCCGCGAACCTGACCGGCGGCAGCCTTGTCCTCGGCGGACTGGCGCTCAACCTCAGCGGCCAGGCCGATCTGACCGGCGCAAACGTGAAGACGGCCACGAATGCCGGCGGCTCGGGCGATATTGCCATCACCGCAGGCAGCCTCGCATTCAGCGACACCACGACACTGCTGGCTGCTCATGATCTGACCTTAACCTTGCCGACACTCTCCAACAGCGGACAGATCGCAGCTGCCAACAACCTGACGATCAATACCAGCGGCGATCTCACCAATACATCGACTGGTCTTCTCTACGCCGGCAATGACGCTTCGCTTCTGGTTGCGGGAACGCTGACCGACAATCAGGGCGCCATTCTCGCCGGCAATGACCTGACGATTGCAGGCAGCAGTCTCAGCCAGCGCAACGGCGCGACCACCAACATCTCCGGCCTCATCCAGGCTGGCGGCGACATCTCCATCCTGACGTCCAATTTGACCAACAAGCGGTCGACAACCCCGACCTGGGTAACGGGTCAACTGATTTCGTCGGGCAATGTCGTTGGCACCTTCGTGCTCAATCCCGCCGTGGCAGGCCAGCCGTTCGCCTATCTCGAAACCAGCGACCAGAACATCTTCCAGCTCTATCCCGGCATTAACCCGCCGGCGTGGCAGGACTATCAGCCGCTCCTCTGGTCTCAGGCGACCCTTGCCGACGGCACGAGCTATCATGCCTGGACCTGGACTTCCGCGAACGGGCCGGTTCTGGTGGGACCGATCTTCGACTGGATCAAGGCGCGGGTGCCGAAGGATGCCAACGGCAATCCCGTCCTCGATCCCAACAATCCGTCGAAGTATTTTATCGTCGATGAGGTCGTCAGAAACGGCACCGATGCCAGCACGACCTATACCTGGGATCCGACCAGCAATCTCAGCCAATCGGTTTATGAGGACCGGTTCACAAGCGCGCTCAGCCCCGAGGCGGTGATCCATGCCGGTGGCAATCTCACTGTCGATGCGACTAACCTCACCAATTCCTACAGCAGGATCGAGGCAGGTGCCAACGCGACGCTCAGCGGGTCTACGCTCACCAACGAGGGCGTCGTCCTTAATCGCACCACGACGCTGACCTGCAGCGCCCAGAGTGCTTGCACCGCCTTCAACGCCGATGGCACGGCCGATCCGTCGCGCGATATCGCCAACGGAACGTCGATCGTGTCGGGTTCGCAGGTCATTGGCGGCGCGGCTGGTACCCTCAAGGCAGCCGGCGCGCTAACCCTCAACTTTGGCACGGTCAACAACACGTCCCTTGGTTCAACGGGTGGCAGCGCGACCGTCAGTGCGCCTTCGACATCGAGCGATCCGTTGTCCGCCCTGAGCGGCCTGACCGCAGGCGGCGCCCTGTTTGCGGTCAATAGCGCGCTGTCCAATGTCGCTGGCAATAGTGTGCCTACCGCCGGTGGCGGCCTGACCGCCGCACTCGGCAATCTCACCCAGATCTCCGCTGCAAACGTTGCGCAGCTCGCCGCCCTGGCGAAGCCGCAATCCGGTGGCGTCGGCGGCACGGTCCCGGGACAAGCCTTCATTTTTGAGACCCGCGCGGCCTTCCTCGACGTCTCGAAGTTCTATGGCTCGAGCTACTTCATCAATCGCGCCGGCTACGACCCCGAGACCAATATTCCGTTCCTCGGCGACGCCTATTTCGACAACCAGCTGATAGATACGCAATTGCGCCAGCTGGTCGGCGATGGCCTTGGAAAGGGCTCCTTCATTCCAGGCAACAGCGCCATCGAGCAGATGAAGACCCTGCTCGACAATGGCGCTGCCTATGCCGAGGCCCATGGTCTTGCTTTTGGCCAGGGATTGACCGCTGAACAGGCGGCTAATCTGCAGCAATCCATCGTCATCTACCAGGCGCAGACCGTCAATGGCGTTCAGGTGCTGGCTCCAGTCGTCTACCTGTCGGCGGCCGACCGGGCTAAGGCGGGATCTGGCGCTGGCGCAATGATCGCCGGCAACACGGTCAATCTGAACGTCGGCGACCTGAACAATTCCGGCGCGGTCGCCGCCGCCGGTGGCCTCAACATTGCCGCAAGCTCGATCAAGTCGACTGGTACTTTTTATGCCGGCGGCAACGCCAATCTCACCGCCTCGAATGGCATCACGCTTGCCGCCCAGACGATGACCATCGGCGGTCAAAATCTGGTCAACCTCAATGCTGGCGTGTCGGCCGGCGGCAACATCCAACTGGCCGCCAACAACAGCGATCTCAATCTCAACGGCGCCACCGTCAAGGCTGGCGGCAATGCTGAGCTCTCCGGCAACAATGTCAATCTCGCTGCGGTTAAGGCTGACAATGGGGGTCAGCAGAATGCGACAGGCGCACGCGTCAATGCGGGCGGAAGCCTGAACATTGCCGGCACCAACGACGTCAATATCATCGGCTCTTCCGCCAAGTCGGGCGGCGATCTCAGTGTCAAGGCCACGAATGGCGCCGTCAATATCGTCTCGACCGATGTCGCTCGCAAGACGGATGACGGTTATATCAAGACCAAAGGCACCGACCAGCAGGCCTCGCAGCTTTCCGCCGGTGGCAATCTGCAGGTCAATGGCAATACCGGCGTCCTGATCTCTGGCTCCGATCTGTCGGCTAAGGGCGATCTCGGCCTGACCTCGAACGGTGACATCAACGTTACCACCGCGCAGAGCCAGAGCGCCTCCGTCTTCGGCAAGGGCTCTTCATCGTCGATCACCAACAACGGCTCCACCATCACTTCCGGTGGCGATCTGGTCGCGAAGTCCAACAGCGACATCAACGTCATCGGTTCGAGTATGGCGGCCGACGGCAAGCTCGGTCTGCAGGCGAAGAACAACGTCACCATCGCCGAAGCGACCGATGGCTATACGCTCGATGTCAAAAGTTCGAGCAAGAAGAGCGGCTTCCTAGGCTCGACGAAGGAGAACGCCTCCGGCCATCTGGAGAATACCACGGCCGCTGGCTCGTTACTCTCCGGCAAGGGCGGCACCACCATTATCTCCGGCGGCGACACCACCGTCTCGGCGTCCAAGGTGACGGCCGGCGACGCCACACATACGTCCGGCGCGACGACCGCAGGCGGTCGCGCTGACATCAATATCCAGACCGGTGGCAATCTCATTGTCACCGCCGGCAAAGACACTGAGACCGAACACGACAGCGCCAAGCGCAAGGGTTTCCTGCGCAGCGGCAGCGCCAGCTATGATGGCTACAACGAAACGACGGTCGGCTCGCAGCTTTCGGCCTTCGGCGACGTAAACCTTGATGCCGGCAAGGCCGCCGCCATCGTCGGCTCGAAGGTCAATGCCGATGGTTCGCTGAATGTCTCCGGCGAGAGCGTCTCTATCATCGGCGCGCAGGAGAACCACCAGTCCGACAGCCAGCGCAAGGACTCCGGCCTGTTCGTCGGCTCCGGCGGCGGCTTCATCTCGCTCTACGGCAAAAACGAAAAGCAGGGCCAGCAATCCTCGACTGATAATGTTGGCTCCACGCTGACTGCCGGTGAGGACGTCAATCTGACGGCAAGGGCGACCGACCTCAACATCATGGGCTCGTCGGTCACCGCCGATCGGGACATCAACCTGTCGGCCGCACGGGACGTCAATGTGACCCCAGGTGCCGAGAGCTCATCCCAGGCGGAGCAGCAGAAGAAATCCGGCTTCGGTCTCGCCTTCTCGGCGGGCGGTGGCGGCTTCTCGATCGGTATCGGCGTGCAGTCGACCAAGGACAGTACAGCGCAGCAGTCCGATACCAATGCCATCTCGGCACTCACCGCCGGCCGCGATCTCAATATCTCTGCCGGCCATGACGTCAACCTGCAGGCGACCAGCGCTTCGGCCGAGCGTGACGTCAACCTCTTCGCCGGCAACGACATCAACCTCCTGTCGGCCAATGACGTCACCAATTATCAGGAAGCGCATGAGAAGACCTTCGCCGGTGTAACGCTCACCGTCTCGAGCCAGGTTGGCAAGGCAGCCCAGAGCATTATGAACTCGGCCGAGCGCCTGTCGGATAGCGGCGGTGTCAATGCGGTGACCAACACGGCCATTGCCGGCCTTGGCTTCTACCAAGGCTTCAAGGACCTGCAGGGTGTCTACGATCAGTATCAGAAGTCCGGTGATATCGGCGTCAATGTCTCGCTGACAGTCGGCGCCAACCATCAGGAGAACAGCTGGTCCTCCTCGTCTTCGAGCCCCGTCGTCACCGACATCCGCGCTGGCCGCTCGATCTCCATGACGGCCGAGAATGGCTCGATCACCAGTGATGGTGCGCAGATCCTGGCTGGTTACGACAAGAACGGCATACCGACCGTCTCCGGCGATCCGCTGACCGGCGATATCTTCCTGTCGGCTAAGAATGGCGACATCAATCTGAATGCCGCCACAGGCACGTCCGATTCGACAAGCGCCAATAGCTCCTGGAGTGCTGGCATCGGGGTCGGCGCGACCTTTGGCGGTGGCGGCAAGGGCATGGGAGATCTGGGATTGGTCGCCAATGCCGGCTATGGCAAGGGCAGCGCTGATACGAGCGGTCTCAGCCACACCAACACCCATGTCAACGGCACCGGTGACATCACCATCATCACCAACGATCTGACGCTGCGTGGCGCGACCATCACCGGCAACTCGGTCACCGCCGACGTCAAGAACCTGACGATCGAAAGCCAGGTGGATACGGCCAAGGCAAAGGCCGATCAGCTCAACCTCTCGGCTTCGACCGGCTTCGGTTCGACCAGTGTTTCCGGCGTCACGCAGAAGGCCAAGGGCGATGCGGCCGTTGTCACCGAGCAGTCGGGCATTCACGCCGGGGCAGGGGGTCTCGACATCAATGTCAGCGGCCAGACCAGCCTTGTCGGTGGTCTGATCACCAGCGATGCGACCGCGGACAAGAACCACTTTGAAACCGGCACCCTGACGGTCGCCGATATCGATACCCATTCGAGCTGGAAGGCCGATACCTTTGGCGGCTCGATTGGCACGGGCGGCCTCTCGATCGCTCCGCCGGTCAAGGTGAGTGAGAACAAGACCGGCGAGGCGCTCTCCGCCATCGGCGGCAATATCCCGATCACCATCACTGATCCTGCCCACCAGTTGCAGGATATCGGCTCGATCCGCCGCGATACCAGCAACACAAATACCTCGCTGCCTGGTCTGCCGGACCTGCAGAACATCCTGCACGATCAATACAAGACACAGGCCGATATTCAGGCTGCTCAGGCGACCATGGCAGGCCTGGTAGCAACGATTGCCAATCAGTTTGTCGAACAGGCTGATACTCCGGCCGAACTTGCCTTCTGGGGCGAAGGTGGTGCGGGTCGCGCATTGTTGCATGCAATTGGCGCGGGTGTCCTCGGCGGCGTTAATGGTTGGGAAGGTGCCCTTAAAGGAGCGGCTGGCGGCGCCACATCGACCCTCCTTGCCCCAGCGATCGATGAGCTCGTCACAGGCTTGCTCAAAGGCACAAAGTTCGAAGGTACGCAGGAAGGTCAACAGCTCTCCCTTCTGCTCGGACAAAGCCTGGCCGCCGTTGCAGGGGCCGCCGGTGGAGGAGAAGGTGCTGCCTACGGAGCTGCAAACTACCAATTCAACTATCTGAACGATAAGCAGTACTTCCAGCTCAAGAGCATGGATATGGCCTGCAAGGTCGGTGTTGGTGGCGCTTGCGATATCGTCAAAGACCTGCAGGATCTCGACCAACTTACCACCCAGACGCTGGCAAGCGCTTGCGGCGCTGATATCGGATCAGACGATTGCATTTCCGCGCGGCGAGATCTCGGAGCTGCCATTTCATCGATCGGCGCACAAGGACTCGGCCTGTCAGATACAGAACGGCAGCTACTGGAGGGATACTACGCTGAGCTGCAGTCCCTTCAGAGAGATCCCACCGGCACAAAGCAAATACTGGACGCTATAGCGGGAATCGTTTTGAGTTCGCCGCGCGCCGCCACGGCAATAGACGAGCTTGCCAATAGCGGAAATCCGCTGGCTGGCTCGATCCGAGGCGTCAATCCGGGCTACCCGTATTTAGAAGGAAGAACAGATAACTGTGTCAATTGCGTTATAGCGACAGATGCCGTGTTAGCGGGGCGACCAGCTACAGCACTTCCAAGTAAGACAGCTCAACCAATTGCGGTATTGGAAGACTTCTACGGGACGCGATTTGGCGGTCCCGTGAGTGTCAAGAATATTGAGCAACAGATACAAAGCGCGGGCGATGGTGCTCGGGGCATTGTGTTTGGCTCAAGAGGAGCCGTCACAGGACATGTATTTAATGTCGTGAACCAAAATGGTACCGTTCGCTTCTTGGATGGACAAACTGGTGGGGCTGCAAATCTGAGCGACGGGTTCGTTTCATTTCAATTATTAAGGACAAACTAGATGATCACGATGGAGGAATCAGAAAATATCGCGAAATCTATTCTCGTTAAAAAAGAGAAAGAGATTGGTTTCGAACTCAAAATTTCTCTCATTAGAGAAACAGAATATGGCAACGTTTACTTCTACAATTCGAAAGAATACGTAGAGACGGGAAATTTTAGGGCGAATCTACTTGGAAATTCCCCATTTATTGTTGATATTGAGGATGGTGTTGTTCATTTTTTCGGAACCGCATTTTCTCTTGAGCGATACCTTGGTGAATATGCAAAGTATCGGTCGCAATATGGGGAAATGAGAACATTTTGAGTTGGCCAGCGCGTTGCAGGGCGCGATGTCACGTGGTGCAAATGCAATTATTGTATTCGTATCGAACGAAACTAAACTGCGTTGGGTAGGCGCAGGATACGTGTAAAAACCGGTCATAAGCGTTTTTGGGAGGCTATTGTCTGAGGTCTTCGACGCCGAGTTCTTTCCATATCCATGAGAAATCGTAGGTGGCCATGGGGTCGTGCGGGTCAGGCGTGGAATCCTACGCTCTCATGAGCGATTTAGGTTTTCCGGGCGCATTTAAACTACCCCGTTTTCGCGAGGTCGGTCAATTGATGCAGCCTGTGCACGGTGCTGGAGATGGCGATCCGAACCGATGGTTACCTACGAAGCCATTATGGCATTACCCAATCCCAAAGAGGATTCGGCAACATTGCTCTAAATCATGCAGATCGCGGCCTCTGCATCAAAACAACATAACCTTTGTCTAGGATTTCAAATGAACGCAAAACTCTTTGTCGCTGTCGCACTCGGCTTGATGACTGGCCTCCTGGCGGGATGCGCCGGAAGCCGCGACCCTGGTACGGCGGCTGCGGACCATAGTGCGGCCATCAGTCAAATCGCCTCGAAGAAGAGCCAGAAAGGCGCCTTGCTGCTGATCCGGATGGTCGACGCAAACCTGACTGGTGATCATTATTGCTCTGGGCATATTCGCCTGCGCAGGATCGACAACGGCAAGCCTGACAAAAACACGGCGTTCGAAGATATCTATTCGGCCGATCGCTGGCTGCTGCCCGACGAAAAGAAGCCGAAGGATATGGAAGCGACTTTTCTTTATCGGGTCGCGAACGCCACCTCCTATGCCCGGTCCTTCAGGCCCATTGCGCCAGGTCGATATGCAATCACCTACGCAGAATGTCAGTACGGCATGAGCCAGTATGGTGGGGTTACCAAGCTCGAGGCAGGCGGCGATCAGGACTTCCTGTTCAACTACGTCAGCCCGCTCGGAGGCGCGAGCACGATTATTGTTGGTGCGGGACAGATTATCGATGCTGGCTACATCCGGTTGACGGGGAGGCGCAGCAATCCCGCCGTCGTGTCGTCGGAGGCGTCTGCCGCGGAGCGCGAGGTTATGCAGGAAGTTCTTCCTGAACTTTATACCTCGATACGATTCACGAAATTTGGCTTATGACCGTTTCCGAGAGGCATTTGCCGTCGGAGGACAGCGCACCTACCATACGGACGAGCAGAGTATTTAGTGCACGAAGATAATATGCCAGAACTGAAATGATAGCCCAATTCACGCGCTCCTCCTTTAGTTGTGCAAATCTGCCGTGATTTGACCCGTGTCCGCGCGTCAGAGGCGCTAGCCGTTCGCGGCCTCGCATGGAGAATTTTCAATGAAGCAAGTCATGCTCGCCGTGGCATTCAGTTGCATTAACGTGACATCGGCTATCGCCCAACGGCAAGTGCCAGATGAAATGCAGGTGAAGCACAAAGAGACCCGAAACATGCTGGGAGTGCTGGAATTCTGCAAGGACCGAGGCATCTCCGAAGATGGTGCTTTGGAATTTCTGCAGATGTCAGCCAACATATACGACGATCTGATAGGTTCATCCAATGGAGACGAAGCTGAGTTCACGGGAAGAGCTGGCGTGATATCGGGTCGAGGTATGGTGAAAAATATTGCAGACATCGCTATCGAGCAACATAGGTCGGTGGATGATATTTGTCGGCAATTGGTGGGGTTCTACAAACGAGGAGCCGACGAATTTGCGAGGCAAAAGGCAATGTCGACAGATAGCTCGCCCAGCAAGGTCAACAAATAGTTCCATAATTAGGCTTACCAATGACAAGCTATCCAAGCCTCTGAAAATGCGCGTCTATTTCACATCGATGCCATAATATCGACTGAGGTCCTCGGTTCGATTCCTATCAAGGCGATATATATATGCATCTGCCCCCACGTCCATCACTGGGCCCGCTTGCGGGGAAACCGTCATCGGATTTCGGTTACAGACTTTGTCTTATCCCAGGTCATCAGCTAATTTGATGTCGTTCAAAACTGCTGGAGACAGGGACCCGAAGTAGACCATGATTGACGCCTCCGCCTGCATCATAGATCTTTATCGTCGCCATGCTGCCGCATGGACAACAGCGCGCGGTGCGGTGCTGCAGGAGCACGCGTGGATCGGGCGGTTTGCCGACATGCTGAGGCACGGGACGGCGGTACTCGATATTGGATGCGGATCAGGCGAGCCTATCGCGCGTTACTTTTCCGGCAGAGGCCATCCTGTTACCGGTGTGGACGGTTCGCCGGAAATGATCGCCCTCTTCCAGGCCAATCTGCCCGGCGCGACATTCCAAGTGGCGGATATGCGCTCGCTGAAATTGGATCGGAGATATGGCGGGCTGATTGCGTGGGACAGCTTCTTTCACCTTGCGCCTCATGATCAGCGGTTGATGTTCCCCATCTTCCGAGACCATGCCGAACCGGCGGCTCCATTGCTATTCACGAGCGGTCCCGCCTTTGGCGAAGTGATAGGCACTCTGGAAGGAGAACCCCTCTATCATGCGAGCCTCGACGCTGACGAATACCGCATTCTGCTCGACCGGAATGGCTTTGATGTTGTGTCCCATGTTGCGGAAGACCCTGACTGCAGCGGGCACACTGTCTGGCTCTCGCGTCGACGGCTGTCGTAAGGGTGTCGCGAAATTTTAGCCGACAGTCCTAAAACCTCAGTTAGATTTGGTGGTGCGAAATCTTCGCTTCGACGCGCGGCCGGGCGGGAACGGCGGGAACGGCGGCAAAAGTCTCCGGCCTACTAGCTATGAAGGGCCTTGTCACACCGCCGGTACTGCGCGCGGTTGGAATCATGAGGGAAGTTGCGTCTCCGGTAACGCCGGCAATCGACCAGAAGCGGACCGGTCAATCTTTGCACATAAGGGTCTTTGATCTTGTCGATCGGCAATTCACGCCAGTCGTTCGTCGACGCCGCTTCGGTTGACCGATAGGAGCCAAAAGCATAGCCTCGTTGGTGCCGACAGTCGAAATCGTGGGAATGCCATGAGGGCCGAATTCGTCAAAGAAGCGCCGGACGTACAGCAAGCCGCTGTCATCTGCTTTCGTATCAAAGGCCGCGGCAAATTGCAGGTCATGCTTGTCGGTAGCCTGCGAAACGGGCGCTGGGGTCTGCCAAAGGGACACCTTGAGGCCGGCGAGCAGTCATTTGCGGCCGCTGGACGAGAAGCCTTCGAAGAGGCCGGCGTGTCGGGCGAACTGTCGAAGGAAGTGTTCGGGACCTACTCGTACTCCAAGGACAGCACCGGTCTGCGGTATCATGTCAGTGTTCACATCCTGCGCCTGGTTTCCCGCGCGAAGGATTTCCCTGAGAGCGGCATGACAAAGACCCAGTGGTTTTCGATCGGACGGGCGATCAACCTTGTAGCACAACCCGGCCTGAAGATTATTCTCGAACGATTTCAAAATTGCTATGCCGAGGACCTGGCCGTAGGTAACAATGCCTGACGAGAGCCAGGCTCCTCAGTCTCAATGAGTTCTCTCCGTACGGCCTCGACGGAACTGCCGTCAGGCTCTGCCGAATGCAATCTTGAACGCGTCGGCATGCTCGATTTCGGCCTTGCGTGACGGGTCGGCTCCAGATCCGTCTTCGTCCGCTAGTTCTCGCTGCGCCTGGTCCCAGTGCTCGGCTTCCCGACCATCAGGACGTCCCTCTGACTCCCACAACTGATGGGCTCGAGCCTTTATGCGGGTATGAAGGTCCTGGCCATAGTCGATCGTTGAATTGTCCGGTTCGCTAACTGAAGCGGCTGTATCAAGGTCCGGGTTAGATTCATTCATGGACATGTTGCACCTCCCAAATTTGGCGACGATTAAACCGCGCGCAGACGATTTTGTTCCGATATAGCGAGGGATCCGGTTGCTTTCCCAAGATCCGGCGAGTGCCTGTAGGCTGCGGCTGTTTCGCCAGCAGCAGTACCGTGTTCAGGGAAGTGGACATGCCGGCGCGCTGCCCAGCCAACGGTTCAACACGGCGGCCAGCCGAAGTCCGGCGCGTCCCAACTGCTCATCAACAACTGGCAAGGCTTTATCGTAGTATGCTTCGTCAAGCGTCGCACCATTACCGATGCCCTGGGCCATGTCTTCAGCAAGTTTATGCGCTTCGAGTGTCCAGGCTACAGGATCGAGCGTCTGTGACGCCGCTGGATGTTTAAGCAGCCAGTCGCCTTCGAGACGATCGACATAAGAACCCCAGGCGTAGTTCGTCTGCTTGATGAGCGTGGAGTCCCAGACGGCATGAAGATCGTCGTCCGGGACCTTCGGTGGCGATTTGATCAATCCGCCAAACTTGACCACGACCTTCAGGGTGTTTTCGCCAACACCGTCGGCGACCGTATGGAAGGGTTGGTGGATATCGCCGACGATGTGGATCAGGTAGCGTAGACTGTCGCGACGCTGCACGGGATCCGCGGCGCAGGTGATTTCGTGCTCGGCACGATCGATTTCCGCGATTGCGCAATCGCCCTTTGGATCGGCCGCGCATTGGGCGGTCGGGTCGTAGCTATTATCGGCCAACGGGATATCGACGAAGTGCCAGTTGTAGGTCTCCGGATGCGTGCCGTATCTGACATCGTCGGCCCAGCTCGCAACGGATGCCATCGAGACTTGCCCACCTAGAATGCGCTCAACTTCAGTTAGCGCCGTGGCGGAGAGCCTCCGCTGGGCGATCTCTGCGATGATAGAATGGCCCTCCTGACCCCATGCAAAGGCCTGGCCAAAGGAAGTGACCAGGAGCACGGCAGAAATTGCAGCAATTTTCATGTCCATACCCTCCCGAAGATCCAGGTACACGCGGCCGCGATGCGCTTACTGCGACGATCCACCAACCGCCTAATAATTTCACCACTCAGAGATCAAACTTGTATGACGGGCGGGGACATTCCTAAAGTTGCGGCTGCAACCTGGATGTCACGCGCACATGCTAGGCTTCTCCAGGTAGGAATTTGGATCGTTGACGAGGAGGGGACACCCATGGACGTCAATTCCGTTAAAAGCATGCGGACTGATCTCGATCGGCTCGCGGGAGACCGGTTTGCAGCGCGAAAAGATCAGCGCGATGCAAAAGCTACCGCGATCGAGGAAAATGGTATTCTCGCCGCCGCTGGCCTGGCGTCCGCCGTCCAGCGTGCAATGCAGTTGACGGTCGCCGAAGGTCGCACCGCAATAAGACCGATGGCCGTGTCAGCGACGGCATTCCGTTCGGCGCCTGTGGAGACTCCCGAAACGCCCGTCGACACAGACCGGAGGCTGGAGTCGATTGTCGGCTTCAACGACACGGATCCGATCAACTTTCTGGAGCATGGAATACGCGCCGGCCAGTCGGTCTGCCGCTTGCTGTATGGCCAGCAGCCAATTGGAACAGGCTTTCTGGTTGCTCCCAATGTTCTGTTGACCAATCATCACGTGATACCCGACACTGACGCTGCGGCCGATTTTATCGCGCAGTTCGACTACGAGCTCGATGCCAACGAAAATCCGTTGGTTCCAAAGCGGTTCAGGCTCGATCCGTCGCAGCTCTTCGTAACATCGCAAGTCGATGCTTTTGACTTCACCTTCGTGGCGGTCCAGCCACAAGGTTTGACCGGCGAGCCTCTTTCCAGTTTCGGGTGGCTTCCCTTGAACCCGTCGGCCGAGAAAATCCTCTAGGGAGAGCCGGTGGTCATCATCCAACACCCTGAGGGCCGAGAGAAGCAAGTGTGCCTATTTCACAGCGAGATGGTCGATCGGGTCGATCAATACATCTACTATACGACCGATACCGAGATCGGGTCGTCCGGATCGCCGGCGCTCAATCGTCAATGGCAGCCGGTCGGGCTTCATCACGCATCTGCCCCGAGCGGCGACAAGAAGCGCGGCGTTCAAACTGCTGCCAACGAGGGCGTCAGGATCAGCGCCATCCTCAGTGCTCTGCAGAATGCCGACCGTGTCTCCGGCGATGTGGCGAAGCTCTATGACCTGTTGTCCGATCCGGCGACACAGGCAAGTGGGCGCCCTCAGGCGCCGCTGGTCATGGTGAACACGTCACAGACGCCGGTTGCCGATCCTCTTGAAAGCAAGACCGTCATCCGGGTTCGACCGTCAGCCTGGTTCGAGACACCACACCGCGCCGGGTACAATTCGAAATTTCTTGGCGATGGCTTCGATATACCGTTGCCGAAAATCGCCGATGCGTTGGCGAACGATGTTTCAAAGCTGGCGGACGGCTCCCCAGAGCTGAAATATATGCATTACAGCGTCGTGATGTCGGCATCACGACGGCTGGCATGGTTTTCGGCCGTAAACATAGATGGATCGGGCATTCAGCGACTGTCACGCACGGATCGCAATCCGGATCGGCCGGAACCTGTGAAAACCCGTCCTGTCGATCTGGAGGCGGCCGACGTCTGGTGGTTCGATGGCCGAATATCAGCCGATGCACAGGTCGGCGCCATCATTTATGACGGGACCGACTTCGACTACGGGCATCTGACGCGACGGCTGGACCCGGTGTGGGGAGATGACCGCACGGTTCGTATCGCCAATGACGACAGTTTCTACATGACAAACTGCACGCCGCAGGCGCATCGATTGAATACGGTGACCTGGGCGCATCTGGAGGATGCCGTTCTAGATGCGGCCCAGAACCACGGTCTGAAGTTCACGGTCATCACCGGTCCTGTGCTGGATCCGCGCGACCCTGTCCTTCGTGGCGTGCAATGCCCGGTCGCCTATTGGAAGGTGATCGCCTATGTCGACCAGGGTACGCTGATCGCCATGGGGTTCCTCCAATGGCAGAAAGATCTCGTTTCCCAGATCCAGAGCAGTCTGGAAAGCTTGAAGGAGCTTGATCGGGCAGAGGAATGGCATGTGCCGATCAGTGACATCGTCCGTCTGACTGCGCTTGATTTCGGGCCACTGATTGCCGCCGACGCGAAAGCCGGTCAGGCCCGCCAGCAATTGACTGCGGGCTTGGTCGACGCATTGCTTCAACCAAAGCCGGCATGATCCGTAGAGCTATCAGATCCAGTACAGACGCGCGGTGTGGGAGTGTGTTTAGCGCTCGAATGGTCTTGAGATCATAAAAAAGGCCGGGCGACTATGCGCTCCGACCTTCGATTTGCCTCAACGCTACCTGCCAGTACATCCTTGGTCAGGGCGAAGACAAATTCCTTGTATTTTGTAAGGGCTGCGTTCCCCATTTCAAGTGCCATAAACAGTCCCAAACCTCTTTCCAATCTCTTCCAATGCAGTAGGTGATTTCTCGGGGAGACAAGCCCATCGAATTGGAAACTGTACGGTTCATACGCTTCGCGCGGGCGTGGTCTCGTTGTTCCCGCCGGACAGAAAGCACCGCAGCTTCGGAAGAAGGGTGATAGTCCGGTGATGCCCCAGTGCGACGTCTTTCGATCTCCCGATCTCTCTCGTCGCTCTTGGTGTTTTTTGGTCGAGAGTTCAGATCCCGTCAAGACCTCCAGTTGCGCAGTGACAGGGGCGGCGAATCACATCTTTTCAAGCCGTTCCAGCTGAAACGCTCGCCCAATTCATTTCTTCGGCGCAACTTTCGGCTTCGGTTGGTAGAGACGCCGTTTGACGTTCGGACGTAGGGCATTGCGGAGATCTTTGTCCGTGGCCGACAGGTCGAACCATTCGGGATCAAAGTGGCCACCGCACCACCGAATCGTGTCGGCATATTCGGGATCTTCCCGGTCAGCGATGATGTCCAGGAACCGCTCATATCCCGAAACGCCGCCAACATCTTCAGGCGGTCGCGCCCTTTCGCCGGCAACGCAGCTCCCGTGTTTGGGCGTAGATGCGAGCGTCAAGAACTCCTCCACAGCGACAGTGTGCCGCCAGCCATCCCCGAAATCATAGTGGTAGCTGAAGACGGCACCTTGCTCGAAGTCCAGCAAGCGAACCTCTCTCAGATCGAAGACCCGAGGATCGTCATCGGTCGCGTCCTCGGTCAGGGTTTCGACTTCCCCATACCGCAGACCACCGATGCGGAATTCATAGAGGTGATAGTTCCACCAGTTGAATGCGGCCTGAATACCGAGATGAAGATGCTCCAGGTTCCAATGGACCGGCAGGACCAGACGGCGCCAGACGTCCGGCTCGACCTCGTCGATGGAAACTCTGATCTGCACAGCGTTTGCGGCTTTGAACATTGCACGAATGAACAGGGTTGGGGGAAGATCGTCAAGACGATCAGCCAAAACTCCGAGTCATGATCGATGCGCTAGTCCAAGTCGCCGCAAGCGAGGATTCTGGCTTCTTGCGGCGCTAAATACCAGAACCGAATGAATTATTTTGCGGTTTTCGATTCTCTTCAAGCCTCACTGAGGTTTCGCGGCAGGCCCGCGGAATTCTGGTTATAGCGACAAGCTCGCAGTCGATCGCAAGGCCGGCCTTGAGAGGCTAAGCGATCAACCATCAAATTCACAAAGACGCGAACCTTTGGCGAAAGCTGGCGAATTGATCAGCCAGCCGGCGTTGACAGCTCATTTATCGCCCCGCAGTCGCGCGACGGTAGGCGCCAACCGCGGGGAAAACGCCCTGCCTATCTCGCGCGACACTCGGTGACGCCTGGATTAACCGTTGTCAGTAGGGAAGCGGAAAGAACTCCGCGGAACCGGCTTTTGTCTACCAGCGGTCGTCGTGGTAGTGGCGGTGGTGACGATAGGCCCATGGAGGTGGCGGTGGCGGGCGATGCCATCCATATCTCTCTCCGGCATAACCGCGGGGCGGACCGCGATCGGCGTTCGGGCGGCAATGGCCCCACTGATTCTCGTGAAATCCGCGACCGCATGCATAGTCCACGCGGACGACATTCTCGAAACCCACAGGTTCTGATAGCGGAACGGATGTAGAAGGCATTGCCTCGGCGACCGAACCGAATAGCCCGCCGACGATAAATGTTGAAGCGATAATCAGAGTTTTCATTGCCTGCTCCTTGCGCGTGCTGGATCCGATATTCGGACAACGCGCATGAATGCCCGCTGAACCAACGGTGGCCATTTTGTGTTTTCGAGCTGGGAGGGCCGCGACCGCGCGCTACATCGACATCATAAAACTTCAACGTGACAGGTGTACCGCGATCCGGTCGACAGACGTTGATCACGCGCTCACCCGCGGATCGATTTACCGCCTTTCGCATCTTCGGAGCACACCTTCCTCTCGACGGCTTTAAACCAGGCTCACGACAATTTTGCCTTTCGCTTCTCCTGACTCCATCAGGCGATGGGCGTCGCGAATCTCGTCGAACGCGAACATGTGAGCCGGCTTTGCCCGATATTCACCTGAAGCCGCCTTTTCCGCGAACATTTGAAAGGGAACCTCCGACAGGGGAAACTCGAGTCCACCCAGCGCCAAGGCACTTGCAAAGACGCTAAGCCTCCGGCCGCTCGGGATCTGAAACACCGGCTGCACGTTAAGTGCATCTCCGCCACCCAGAAATCCCACCAGGCAAGTTTCGCCACCGCGCTTGAGCGTGGCCAGTGAATCGAGCACCGTCGAATTACCGATGATATCGAGGACTGCGTCGACGCCATCGATGTGTTCCTGACGAACGGCTGATGAAAGGTCTGACGCCTCCGTCAAGACCTCAAGAGCGCCCGCTGTCTCGATCAAGTATGAGCGAGAGAGGCGTCGTGTGGTTCCGATAGCGTGTACGCCCATATCAGCTGCGATGTTCAAGGCCGCCTGGCCAAGAGCAGAGGTCGCGCCGCGGACAACCAATTTTTGATCACGCTGCAGGTTCAGGATACCAACAAGCACCGACCAAGCGGTCGCGTAAGACTCAGGAAGCGCTGCGAGTTCCGGCCATGAGAGTGTGGTGTCGACAGGCATGACATGGGTCGCAGGTACCAGGACAAGCTCCGCGTAACTCCCGTTCAAGCTTCGACCCATGCCACCGACGACTGCGATCACGGCCTGGCCTGGTCGCAATGAGCCGGATGCATCTGCCCTCACGACGCCGGCGCACTCGATGCCGCTTACCTCGGCAACTTCCCCCCAAGCCCCACGCCTAAAATAGATCTCTGCTTGATTAATGCCGAAGGCCTTGACCTCAATCAGGACATGGCCTGGTTTCATCTCTGGGTCGGGCCGTTCTTCGATCGCCAGGACCTCTGGTCCTCCACTTCGCTTGATGACGATAGCACGCATGTCTTGATCTCCGTTGTGTGCGACATCCACCGGAATACAGGTCGACACCCAGAAAGGATTTTACAAAGTTTCGCCAATCATTGTAGATTTTGCCATGGCCCATGATTTGACGTTGACTCAGCTTCGGATGCTGGATGCCGTTGCGACGGAAGGATCGCTTCAAGGTGCTGCGGCGAGAATTGGCCGCACACATCCGACCCTGCACACCGCGATAGGCAATATTGAACAGCAGGTCGGATTCGCCCTGTTCGACCGGAGCAGCTATCGGCTCGCCCTTACAGAAAAAGGTGCTGCTTTCCTAACTCGTGCACGGCGCGTGCTTTCGGAGATAAACGATCTATACGCTTACGCTGACCATGTAGCGGCCGGTGACGAGATCGAAATCACCATCGTCATCGGGGATCTCACACCTTTGCCGCCTACGCTCGCTTTATTGCAAGATTTCTTCAAGCAGCACCCTCAGACGCGTCTGAATCTAAGGTTTGAAACACTATCCAGTCCTTGGAACATGCTGGAGCAAGGCCAAGCCGGCCTGATTGTTCATCATGTCGAACACGGCGACACCCGTTTCGAGACGCTGCCGCTTCAGCCGGTCACACTCATCCCGGTGGTGGCGCCAGGCTTCCTCGCATTCCCCGTTGAAGCTGCGACGGTGGAGCGCATGCGCGACTTCACCCAATGTGTCATCCGTGACAGCGGTGCCTTTCCGGCCGAGCGAGAGTACTTTCTACTCGACGGCGCAAGGACCTGTACCGTGACTGATCAAATTATGAAGCGCGAAGTAATCAGACAAGGATTAGGCTGGGGGCATATGCCTGATTATCTGGTCGCAAAGGACATACGGGAAGGTCGCCTTCTATCCATTGCGAACGGGGTTTTCCGCGGCGGCTCTGTAGAGATCGTTGCCGCCCGTAGGGCCGGTAAAAGGCCAGGACCGATCGCGGCCGCCTTGTGGAGGGCGATGGCGCAGGTGTCTGACAGTGACGCTTTCTCGCAACTGCAACCGAAACAAGTTAAATAGCGTCCGAGTCGGATCCGTCAGACGCCAACTTTGCGACCCCCTCGTACCCCCGATGACGCGGAGACCCGGAATGATCGCGGATGCCTTAGACTGACGAAAGGGAATAACCACGACTGCAGATTGGCACTTAAGGCGGCCGCAGTTATTGGGTTCAGGTGTCGAACGATGCGTCAGGTCGACATGGTCACAGCTATCGGCATTTAAATTCGATGAAGAAAGCACGACGGAAGTAGCATAGGAGCCCAACCACGCAGACGCGCTCATTTTTCTTGGAAGTCGTTGCCAACGGCTTGATTTCCGGTGAGATGTTGGAACTGCAAAACATCCTCGATCCCCACCAGCAACCCGGCGCCGGCAAGAAAGCGTCGGAGATTCTCGCGCAGCGCGTCTAGCGGAAAACGGCCGCATGCCGCCTCCGAACATGCCCGCAGAATTGTCTGATATTTTAATTCACCTTTTTCGCCGGGCCAATTTTCCAGAAAATTGAAAGTGTCATCAAGCCCGTGAAGTTCTTCGATGAAATGCCGGCCTTGCGCAAACAAGGGCTGATCGAATAGCGTCCTCGTCATGCTTAACCTCCTTGACCTCAAGCTGCGCTCCATTTTGCGCCAGATTTTAAAAGGACAGGATGTCGTGATTAAGACAGTGGGCTGGCGACAACAGCCTGTCTGTCTTCGAAGCGCTTCAAACCTGTCGTAGTGTCGTACGGCTCAGCACTCTTCGATCGGTGGATCGTCATCATCCCGGCGTGCCGTGCGCTCAGCATGAGCTACGGTCGGGGATACAGTTGGTCATCATTCAGCAGGGCGTGCGGCGCGTCCTTCCGGCCCTCGTCAACCAGTTCATCGGCAACGTCAGGATTCGAGCCTAGCCTACTTCCTCGGACTATTGGCAACCGAGCGCGAGATCTTTCGCGTCGGCCAGGACCAGGCCGTCGCAACGGGCAATCTCTCACCGCCGCTGCTGGCCGGTGTCTTCTATCTGGTGATCACCGTTCCCTCACTCTGGGTTTTTCACCATCACGCTGTCGGCGGACTACTCGGTAGCGCATGGAGGACGATACCTGGTGCTTTCCTATTTACCTGCCGAAGGACGTCGAAGCCTGACAGAGGCGTTCCAACGGACGAGGAAAAGTTCGCTGCGGCTCTCCAAAAAGCCCGCAAGTGCTTAACGGCGATGTCCGACATCATGCGAGACCGTCCATGGTTCGTTGGCCAGCAACTGATTTTAGCGACAGATAATCCTGCGACCGGATGCACTCGTCCGCTGCTTGCAGGGACGAATTTATTCGTCTCAATTCTCGGATATCGCGTGCCTTACGCTGCTGCCAAAACTCATCGATCGAGCCGATAATAAGGAAAGCTCTGCCCCTTGATGCGAGGCAGAGCTCAAGCGCCATTACGGCGCCGTGTGCGAAACTTCGATTGGGGGCGTCAGTTTCGTCACGGCCCGGCGCTACACCGCTTAGCTGAACATGACCTGAAAGGTCGTCACTAACGACGAGAGCATGCCGGGAAGCCCAACGAGATGCTTTTCCGGACGCCGATTGTCAGGCTTAAAATCTAATGAATCCATCCGAGACAGCGCAGAATAAAAGCCGCTCCGATTATTACCGGAGCCAGCAAAATTACGATGGCGAATATCAAGCCGCGGATATCGTGCGGATAGATTATCATCCTCTTTCACCAAAGGGCCGCGCGCTTTTTTGGGCTCGGCTGTTCCGTCGGTTCATCAAAGCAATAGGTGCGGAATTGTTCCCACGCAAAATGACGAGCGATCGTTGGGAGCGTTGGCGTGAAGCCGCCGACCGCGGCGCAAACACCGAAGGCCGAGAAGCCCACCCATCTCGCTCTTATTCGTACGCAGTTTGAGCTTGAAGATGTGGTAGGTTTGAACCATCCCACAGCACAGACATCGGCGCCTGGCAAAAGCATGTCGAATCAGCGTCAATAAGTTCGAAACGACTTACGAGCATATTGACAACGACTTTGTATAGTCGACAAATTTACGCACCCCGAGGA
The DNA here is from genome assembly GCF_051811145.1 of Rhizobium sp. 11_C7_N12_5. Classification (NCBI taxonomy): domain Bacteria; kingdom Pseudomonadati; phylum Pseudomonadota; class Alphaproteobacteria; order Hyphomicrobiales; family Rhizobiaceae; genus Rhizobium; species Rhizobium sp. 11_C7_N12_5. The sequence continues at coordinate 840,893 of NZ_JBPWPY010000003.1, read as the reverse complement.
TTTGACCATGGCTGATGACCCGAGCATGACCCCTGCAGCCGAGATTGCGTCCACTGATGCAGCTTCGAAGCCAAAAGAGAAAAAGACCCGCGCCCCGCGCAAGCCCAAAGTCGCTGCGGAAGCAGTTGTAGATGCATCGGTGAGTGCTCCGGTGAAGAAGACGCGTGGCCCGGGCAAGAAAACGACAGCCTCCGATGCGGCCGCACCAGTTGCTAAGGTAGCTGCGCCGGCGGCTAAGAGAGCGCCTGTTGCCAAGGTTCAGACCGCTAAGCGAGCCCCTCGGCAAGTCAAGACTGCTGCGCATGATACGGATGGTTTTGCGGATCTTCTTAAACTCGAAGACGAAAACCAGAAACTGCGTAAGGCACTGTCGGAAAAGCTTCGCGCCGAAAACGCAGATCTTCGCAAAAAGCTTGGTCTGGCTTGATAGCAAACATGTCCGCAGGAGCGGCGATTTAGAGCCACTTCACGACTAAACACCAGGCTTGCATTGCAAGCCTGGTCTCCCGCTCGATACTATAGAGCAAAGAAAGCGAGTCGGGAGTTGGGTGATGAGATCACCGTGGCAGCTAATCAAAGGCTTTACATCACGCCGAAAGGTCGAGAGAGCCAGTGCGCTCGTGGATGAGGTCGTGCCTACACCTGATCCACGCAAGGAGGAGGTCACACAGGACCGCTTGCGGCAGGCTCGGTCAAATACAGCGCCTGATTCAATTTCCGCATTCCACGCTGACAATGACCAATCGATCGAGCAGGCGAATCCTCCTGAAGCTGAGGTAGTTGAAGAAGCTGAGGTAGTTGAAACGGATACCTTGTCTTCTGAGCATGTATCAGACGAGACTCCGGACCTGCACGATCAGCGTTTGCCGGCCGCGCCTGTCGTTCAGACTATTGTGCCGGAACCAAGTGCGAGCGTATCGGCGGGAGACCGGAAAGAGCACCGCGCAAACGCGGTACAGGCGCAAAAAGGCGTCATCAAGCCGACTGTTGTCAAAAAAGCGGCACAGCGGCCGGAAGTGACGAAGAAGACGGTCCTCGAGGAAACCATTGAACTGGACCAGGAGATTAACGATCTTAGATCGCAGCTTTCTGCCAAACTACTCAAGCAGAACAGTCAGTTGCGTCGCATGCTCGAGCGCTACAACGACAAGTGAGTATTCGCCGGCGGTGCGCCGTTCATCTATGTATGCCTATGCGGTAACGGCTAGACGCCGATAGCTATCATGAGCGGATAGCGCCCGTTCCAGCAACGAAAACGCTGGCGGTCGAAATCATTGCGGATTTGGCGCTTCGCTTGCAGCCATATTCCGTTTCGGTCTCATTTGATGGGGATCATGGCACAATAAATGGCTGCTGAACCAAAAGGACGGAGGGTAAATCTCTAGAATCCGGGGGCGGTTTTGTCGCTTCCGTAGCCTACTTCCTCGCAAATGCCTTCGCAGCCAGATGCAGGCGTGGCCTGGTGGCAGTTCCTCTATCCGACCAAACTCTTCATAACCGCTGGATCGGTAGAAGTCGGGAGCATGGAAACTGAATGTATCGACATAAGCGCCTATACATCCGCGCTCGCGAGCGACTGCTTCCGCCTTTTCCATTAGCAGACTACCAATGCCAACGCCCTGGGCTGATTTTGATACCCAAAGCCAATCTATAAACATCCACGAGTAAAAGGTTTTCGCCTTCACGCCACCCTGCACTGTCCCTGCGGAATCGCGTGCGATGACCCAAAGGTCTTGGGAGTTGTCACCGCCAGCTTTACTGTCGTTGTATTCGTCTAGTCCCTGATCCATAAGCTGCCGCGTGGCCCCATCGGGCACGTCTTCAACTTCGACAGCGATCGCCAATAGCTTTCCTCTTGTGCGATCGCGCCGGGCATCTCCGTCTCCCATGGCTTCCTCCGATAACGAGCGAAATTATGCGACAGGAAATGTTGCGTTGCAAAGGCAGTTCTATGCGTAGACCGCGATTCACCTTTAGACAATCAGTCTGGCTTCGCTACAGGCCGGCCAGCACGGAAGTTCCCTTGATGACGGGGGTCGCACAATCACCGACACTCGCGGCGGCTCAAAGTGCTTCATCGAACCAACTGAAGCTTGCGTCGAAACTGCCCGTCACGCAGACTCGGCATGCTATTTCGCTCCGATAAAGGGCGGGCCATCCCATAACCAACAGGTACGCAATCGGCGCGCTAAAACAGAGGTCGGCGCTCAGGCCAAATGGTCAGGCGAGGAGCTCAGGCAAACCACTCAGGTCGGGCAAAACAGCCTCTGGCGTCCAGTCGGGATTGAGCGTTTCTCCGAACCTGTCGATCCACACGGCGCGTATCCCTAGTTCATGGCAGACCTTCAGGTCGGTGACCTGTCCCATGCCAACGTGAACGGTCTCCTCTGGAGCTACGCCCATGACGGAATGTGCATAAAGAAATAGCCGGTGATCGGGCTTGTAGGCCTGCGCGTGCTGAGCAGTAATCACGTAGTCGATCGGAACGCCGATCGCGGCAACGGTTCCTGCGATCAGGTCGTCGTCGGTGTTGCTGATGATCGCAAGGCGAAACTGGGTTCGCAAACGCTGCAGCACGGCCGGCACTTCTGGATGAGGCGAAATGGTGCGCAGGTATGACAGCAGCGTTTCTCCGTCACTCGGTTGCGGTGATAGTTTCTTCCCGGCCATTACCTCGGCCAAGCTGGATTGCAGGATAGTCTTGTAATGGCGGTAGGGCGGACGCTGCTGTTGCTCCATCGACAATGTGCGGAGCGCCTCCACCGTTTCGGTCACCTGGGCCTCCTCCATCCCGATGACCTCAACGTGTTTCGCGAGGACCGCGCGGACTCCTGTCAACAAAGCCGAGTGCCATTGCACCAAGGTGCCGTAGCAGTCGAAGGTAATGAACTTCGGCTTGGGGATTAACTTGGGCATCTTCTATCCCTTTCTCCGAATGAGCGTTTACGGGGCTGGATGAGCGTGAGATCGCTATATCAGAACTTCCGCAACAAGGCAGTTATTCTGTTTCGTCTTCTGAGCAAGGGGGGAAGGAGACCATCGATCAAGGGCTATTCACCGTTCATGGCAAGCGTCGTCCAATTGTCGAACAGCTCCCAGAAATCTACCCTGGTCATCGGCTCGCTTTCAACGACCCAAAGACTCGCCGCTGAAGGTGCTGGATAGGCTGACATACGCGCTTCCATACGAAGCCGAGGCGCAGCATTGATCATCTTGCACCACCGTCTACATAGTATTCGCGAGAACGACGAAAATCTTCTGCGATTCGAGGGGAGTAAGATGGCTCGGCTTACGGACACTGTAGCGGTTATTACCGGTGGCGGCAGGGGAATTGGCCGGGAGATCGCCCTCCAACAGGCGCGGGAGGGCGCCAAAATTGCTGTTCTTGCGCGCACACGGACGGAAATCGAGGAAACCGTCTCGCTGATTGAGGGGGAGGGTGGGCGAGCGATCGCTGTGACCACAGACGTCATCGACTATGGCGCCGTCGAAAGGGCTTTTGCGCGGATCGCGTCCGAATTGGGTCCCGTCAATCTGTTGGTCAATAACCACGGCTCTTTCCAGGCTTTCGGCCCGATATGGGAGTGTGACCCTCTTGTCTGGTGGCGAGACGTGGAGATCAATCTGCGCGGAACTTTCCACACATGTCGCGCGGCATCGCCGAGAATGTTGGCGCGGGGCAAGGGCCGGATCGTCAACCTTGTGGGCGGCGGAACCGGCAACAGCTTTCCCCATGGCTCTGGTTACGCCTCGAGCAAAGCAGCCATTATGCGCCTGACGGAGTGCTTCAATGATACGACGATCGCTCACAGCGTGCGCGCCTTCGCAGTCGATCCAGGGCTCGTGCGAAGCGCGATGACCGAAATGCAGCTATCATCAGAGGCCGGGAAAACCTATCTGCCGGGCATCCAGCAGCTTTTCGACGATGGCGTTGACGTCGACCCCTCACGCGCTGCGCTTCTGATTGCGGATATCGCCGCAGGACGTTTCGACGTGCTTGCCGGTCGTCTTCTGCGTGGCGTCGATGATCGCGATGAGCTCGAAAGGGAAATGGACAGCTTGGTTGCGGCTGACGGAAGGGCGCTGCGCTTCACGGCGATCGAACAACAGAAGCTCTGACACCGCACCGGCTCACAGCACTGAATCGTTTGGCAGTGCAGCACAAGGGGCGCCGGTTCGACTCCCATCAAGGCGTAAGAAGCTCTCTCCCGGTTCCAGGTGGGATCAGCCCACCACCCGACACCTTTTCTCGACTCCACAAGCTATCCCCCTGCCGGCTTTCCTAATGAGCCGTCAGATTATGGACGAGGTCACGAATCCAGCGATGGCCTTGATGTTGGTGGCAACGCTCATGCCATAACATTGCCACCTCGAACTGTTCCGAAAGCCAAGCAACTTCTACGACGTCAAGCGGAGGCAGCCTTGTCTGCAACAGCCGCCGCGGGGCCAGGGCCACGAGATCACTCGTCGCCACAATTCCGGGAATGACCAGAAATGAGGCTGCCGAAGCCACCACCTTGCGCTGGAAACCAAGAGCTTCCAGTAAGGCGTCAACCGAGGTCAGAAAGCTGCCGCCCGAAGGGGAAACCATCACCTGTTCCAAACCGGCAAAGCCCTCCGGCGTTTCCCCATCCCTAATCCGCGGGTGCCCGTCTCGCCCTATCAAAACGTACGTCTCATCAAACAGATGCCGAGTCCGAAGGTTGGGCTGACTTGGATCCGGAGTGGCGATCGCAAGATCGACGTCGCCATCTGCGAGTTGCCCTGCCAATCTCGTCGGGTTCAGGCGATGGACGGCGAGCCGGACCTTGGGAGCTTGCTCCCGTAGTGCCAGGATCAATGGGGTCACGACCGTCGCCTCGACATAGTCCGTACAGGCGAGCGCCACCGTCAGTCCCGCAGTTCGGGGTACGAAACTGTCGTGACTTTGCAGCGTGCTGCGAAGCTGGTCGAGCGAGGCCCGGAGTGGTCCCAATAACTCGATCGCCTTTGCCGTCGGTATCATACCCCGATGTGCTGGAACCAGCAGCGGGTCCTCGAACAGGTCCCGGAGACGGTTCAATTGCGCGCTCAGCGCAGGCTGGCTTAGGCCGAGCCGGGCTGCAGCCTTGGTGACGTTCCGCTCCGCCAATAACACATCGAGGCTGACGAGAAGATTGAGATCCATTCGCGTAGTATCCATGGAATGGATTGTAACACTAAAAAGAATCGATTTAACAGATAGATCAGTGGCTGCCATATCCGATTTATAAGGAGCGTCCACCGAGGCCGCTTCAACAGGTGATGGAGATCCGAATGCAGTATGATAGCAAACCCCTCATCGTCGTGGCTGGCGGTCTAAGCAAGCAGGGTCGCAGCGTAGCTCAGTCCTTGTTGGCGAGCGGGCGGTACCGTGTCCGAGCTATGACGAGCCGAACACAGTCGTCCGAGGCTCTTCGGCTGGTGGAACAAGGCGCTGAGCTTTTCGAAGTGCCGCTGGCGATTAATCGCCAACAGGATTTCGTCAGAGCGTTTGACGGGGCGCATGGCGCCTTCCTCATGACGCCGGGTGTCGTCCCGCCGGCAGCTTACGAGTTCGACATCGGGAAGGAACTCGCCGACGCCTGCGTCGAGGCAGGCGTTGGTCACGTCGTCTTCAGCTCCCTGGAGAATGTCGACAACATCACGGGAGGAAACAAGTTCGCTCCGCACTTCACGGACAAGGCGAGGGTTGAGGCATACATCCGCGAGCTCCCGATCCGTAGTACCTTCATCGAGCTCGCGTTTTTCTATACCAACCTTCTAGAATACTACGTCCCCCATCGGGATGGCGACACGCTGATTTTCCCCGTGTATCTGCCAGAGCATTTTCGAGCTCCCTTCGTGGATCCGCTGACGGCAACGGGACCTGCCGTTCTGGAGATCTTCGAACACCCGGAAGCCTATGTCGGTCATACTTTGCCGGTCGTCGGGGACATCATTTCTCCGGCTGAAATGATCGAGACGTTCACGCGCATTACCGGGCTGAAGGCCGAATATGCCTCGGCCTATACGTCCGAGCAGCTGGTCAGGCACTTTCCTGAATTCGCAGAGAACGAGGAGCTCGTACGGGAGAATATTGGCATGGTGGAATATGCTGTAGAGTACGGTTATTTCCGCGAAGACCGGGACCTCGGATGGAGCCGACGGATCAATCCAGCGAGCCTGAGCTGGGAGCAATTCCTCAGGACAACGAACTGGGACGGTGGTCGAAGAGCGTTTGGCGTCATTTAAAGGGCATCGCGGCAACGGTAGCCACCTCGCCATGGTGGCTCGGCCAAAGCACGTCGCCGATATGCCTTACACTTAAAGTCGCGCCCTAATCTTATGCGAACTTGAACTTGCAATGAGTTACGGCGGGCACTCAGGATTGATGCTTGCTTTTGCAAGCTTGATTCTGGCGCCTCATATCAAGGCGGAAGACTTGAAGGTGTTTGTGATGCTGCCTTCTGTCTGGGCGCCTTCGCCAGAATACAAAGAAACAAAGGGCGTGACTGCGGACTATGTCCTGCGATCACCAATGGAACGCAGCGCTGCCGCGAGTGGTAGCGCTCTCGTCGATGGGTGCAAACACAGCCGGGAGGTAGCGGACATTTTTACTTTCAAAAGCCCGCTATCCACGCGTTCGTCCGGGCCGTCACTTTTGACTCAGTCCAGCCATTGCGGCTAGATTAAGATTAGGGTGCTGAAGCCGGCCTGAATATTTCGGTATTGAGCAATAACTACCGCGTCGGTTGTTCACATCCTTTCAAGACCACCAACCATAACCTACCTCTCAGCTCTCTGCGCACCCGGTCGCCAGGCGTTCTCGGGATCAGCGACGGAGCGACTCGATGTAGTCATGGCCAAGGAATTTGGTGAGCCGCTGGAGGCCGTAACCGGTGGGCCTCGCTTTGTAGTAGGGATGCACGCGATCCCGCCAGCATAACGGATCTCTCCGTTCCGGCCAACTTCAGCAATCGCATTCTTCAGCTTAGCAACATCGATTCCGACAAAATTCTCTATAGACCGCAACGGCGCTCCATCCTGTCGTGAGGATCGGCTCGGCCATCCGAGCAACTCTCGCAAGACCAGTGTAGGGCGAGCCACCTCAGCCGCGACGAAGGACATCAGGACTTATCGGCCACTACTCCTGATCAGCCCAATTATCCTGGAAGTTTGTCCGCCAGCACTTCGGGACTTCTGATCTGCGGCGGTGTCTCCAGCAATTCGCCGGCATGCGCCATCAACGCTGCTGCCACCTGACCGCTCAGATGTGCCTGACGTCCGGCCTCGGCGTCAAAAGCATCGAAGATGGCGAAAGTACTCTGGTCAAACCGCACGGCAAACCAAGCCACCGTCAGCACCTCCTGGTCGATAAGAGATTCCGCGCTCTTGAGGAAGGCAGCAACCTCTTCTTCTCTACCTGCCTTAGCCTTCAATTCCACATACAAAGCAACTTTAGTCATGTTCTCTTCCTCAGATGTTGGGCCAGGTTGAAAGATCGCGTTCAGTCATCTCAACGGGCTGTCCCCGCCCGCAGGTCAGCCGATAAGATCCTGATAGTTGGACGGAAAAAGCGCGCGTTTGGTTTCGTCGTCATTTTCCCGTTTGAAGCTATGGTCCGTTCCAACAAGCCGTGCCCTTGCTGCCGCAGGACGGGCGTTTATGGCGGCAAACCATCGCTTTATATTTGGATAATTGCCTAGCGGGTCGTCTTGTCCCTTCAGCACTCGCGATGCACGGTCGAGCCATCCCCAGGCCGACATATCTGCAATCGTATAGTCGTTGCCGACAAGATACTCACGCCCCTCAAGATGGGCCTCGAGGACACCATAGTGCCGCTCAGCCTCCTTGCGGTATCTGGACGTCGCGTACGGTGACTTGTCGGCGGCAGCGAACTGAAAATGAACTGCCTGCCCCGAGAATGGACCAAGACCTGTCGCTACAAAAAGCATCCATGAAAGAAGTTCGGGACGGTCAACGGGCGATCCCTGGAATTTCCCGGTCTTCTCGGCCAGGTAAAACAGGATCGCCGTCGAATCGAAAACCCGCGTTTCCAACCCGCTCGGTCCGTCCGTATCGACGATGGCGGGCACCTTGCCGTTCGGATTGATAGCGCGAAAGTCCAGCGAATGCTGCTCGCCCTTGCTGGTGTCCACTGGGATCAATTCATAGGGCAAGCCGGCTTCTTCGAGAAAGAGGGCAACTTTTGCCGGATTCGGTGTCGGGTGGAAATAGAAGCGGATCATGGAAGCTTCACCTTCTTCCTGAATGGGTTCGTTGGCCGGACGGTTGGTATTTCTATCTTGGCGCAGCCAACCACGGCAGAGCCGCCGGGTCTAATCACGAAGTTGATCGCCGCGTTTGAAAGCGACGTTAAAAGGCCGCTGTCTTGCATGCGCCGATCTCCAGCGTAGGGCCACTCAGTGGAAACCTGCGTTTCCGCTGGTGCTGCGCGAAACAAGATCTCAATGTCTCGTTGAAGCAACTCAGTTCCTTATCCCATGGAGTCTCACCCCGACTGCATAACAATCACGATGTCGCTGGTTCGGCTGCCATCAACAGATCTCGGTCTAAAAGAACAATGTCACCGCGGTGACGCTTAGGGGCTTCACAACGACGAATAAATTGATGGTCCCCATGGTATTGCTTACGTCGACAGGGTCTTCGCGCAGTGTGGAAAACTGCATCAGCAGGTCGACATTCTCTTTACTCAGATATTCCGGCGATCCAAGCTCCACCCAATGTGCCTTAGGATTACCTCGATCCACATCGATAGTTTTGGCACTTGCTCGAACGGCGGGATTTGGCGTCGTCATTGTCAGCCGTACTTCCTCATCATTGATTGAATGGTGCGGTAGCGAAAAATTCGAGATGAGCACGGTGACCGAGGAGCCACTACGGACTACCCAGACGTCGACCGTTTGGTGTTTACCGTCGACCACGAGAATTTCGTTCCCAAGGGCGTGCAGCAATTCGAACGCGCGATATGCGGGCTTGGGAATACCATGGATGTTCATGAGGCCGAAACCGCCGTGAAACGGTATCGATGGGAAGTAGTTCTCCTCGAAGATATCGGAGAAAGTCCAGTAGCTATAGCCTTGTACGAGGCCGCGTGCCTCCATCACTGTCTTAACAATGAAGGCTGCAGCATAGGGTTCGTCGTGCATTGCATCACGGGGATTGGACGACGTACACCACTCGGTGTAGTACAAGGGGCGGTCACCTGCCTCTTTCCGTGCAATTCCTGCCTCCTTACGCAACGCGCTCCTCTTACTCATCGCTAGCTGGGTTTCGGTATCATCGCCTGGCTTGCCGAATGAATCCGTGGGATAGTGGTGCGTGCTAATGAAATCGAGCGGTTGGCTGTGTTCGATAGAAAAGCGAACTAAATCGGCTATCCAGGCATTTGCAGCGGTGGCTGGGCCGCCGACTTTGAGCTCCACATCTACCGATTTTATGGCGTTGGCGCTCACCGCATAAAGCTTGAAGTATTCTTCCTGATTGGCATCTCCAAAGGCCGTGAGGTTGGGCTCGTTCCAGACCTCAAAGAACCATTCCCGCACTTCCTCGAGACCGTATCGGTCGACCCAGTGTCCGACAAGCTTTTGAATTAGCGCTGCCCAAAGATCGTAATCCTTCGGCGAACTGACGTTGGCGCGATATCGAAAGATTGTTTGGCTGCTTGATGCCAACATCGACGGCATAAAGCTCAGTTCGACGAAGGGCCGCATGCCGATCGAACGAAGAAAATCGAAAATCTGATCGGTGTTAAAGAACGAGTAGAGGGGTTGCTCATTCTGAGCGACCATCGTTCCCATGTCATCATCCAGGATACCGTGAAAACGGACATGCCGAAAACCTAGCTCTTCGCGAGCCCGGCGAAGCTGCGCCTGCCAGTCGGCCCGCAGCGCAAGTATCGCGTGACCGCTGCCCACTGTGTGTTCCCAAAAATGTGGAAACTCCGCGCCATCGGCGTGGAGGTTGCATAAGAACTCGATGGACATTGGAAACTCCAATCGTAGGAGGGTCGCGGCAAGACCAAGCGCTACGACTACAACCCCGTACAAACGCCGTTGTTGCGCAATCACGTCAAATTGAAGCCAACGATGTGTGTGGGAGGGACCCCAGTTTCGGACGCTGGTCGCGCGGCGTAACCTCCGCGACACCATACTTCACGATTCGAGAGCGATACGGCTCCAGCCGGGCAACGCGGTCGATACATTACCGGAATGTAATTTGAAATTTGGTAGCGTGTCTGTCGCAATGATTCCGGCTGGACATGATGACCGGCCCGGGGCTCGCAGCGGACATACCCCCAGGGCCGTGGCGAGCCCCTCTTATGATAGACTATTTCTGCTTCCAGCTTCGCTTGGCGCTCCTCGCTCTCGCACGGAAACTGCCAACCGGCAATTTAGCCGAAAGGGCAGGTGGTTGTGCTCGGAAAACTTGATGGGCTACCGCGTCTTGGAAACGCCAACGGCGATCCGTGTTCTTTGGTGTTACGACAATTACGAATTTCATGATCATCTGCCGGGTCCTTTGGGCCTGCAGCGCGGGCCCGCTGGAGGTTTTCGACGTTACCAGCGATTATAAGGAAGAAATTTCCCGCTCATCCTGATTTCGATCCGGTCTCCTTTGTGGTTGGGAACCTTCTCGACGCCCATTTCGAAGTCGATGGCACTCATGATGCCGTCGCCACCCTTTTCCTGAATCAGCGCCTTGAGCGTCTCGCCGTAAACACCGATTATTTCATAAAACCGATAGATGCAGGGATCCGTGGGAACTTGCTGACTGGTGATGTCAGGTTAACTGGGACAAGTGCGCGATGGCAGGGTCGGAGTGATCACGCGGCAATTCCGGCCATGCTCCTCCAATGTGCGAGCGCCCCGAGGCGATGCAGGTGGACGGCGATGGCTGTCTTTTTCAGGTGGGTTGGGACGAAGAGATTTCGGACTGCGGAGAAGACGCTGACGAAACGTTGCAACGCACCTGGCGAGCGGAACCGCTGCATCACCCCCTCCCGTTTTCGCAGCGGCAGGTGCGAGTTTTCAGCGCGGTTGTTCAAGCCCTTGTGCGATCGATGCTCGACCGTCGGCATGATCTGACGATGCGCCGCGCCGTATGAGCGAAGCTTGTCGGTGACGATGCGCTTGGGCAGGCATCCCTGCCTCTTCATCAGCCGGATCAGAAGTCGCCTGGCAGCCTTGGTGTTGCGGCGAGCCTGGACGATTTCGTCGAGCACATAGCCATCCTGGTCGACAGCACGCCAGAGCCAATGTTTCTTCCCACCGATCGTCACGACCACCTCGTCCAGATACCAGATGTCACTTGCGCTGGGCACCTTCCGACGTAACCGGCCGGCGTAGATTGGGCCGAACTTCTTCGCCCAACAACGGATCGTTTCATAGGAAACGACGATGCCGCGCTCCAGCAGCATCTCTTCGACCAGGCGCAGGCTCAATGGAAATCGGAAATACAGCCACACCGCATGGGCGATCACGATTGATGGGAAACGATGGCGCTTGTAGCTGACAGGATTGTGGCTCATGACGGCGACATACCCGCAAATCTTTCAGCCGCAGTTAACCTGACATCACCCTCGCGCCAGAGTCTGGCGCGCTCCTGGGCGTTGGCTTTCCACGAGCACCAATCGCTTCCTGATGGCATCATCTATCCATCTCGCCTGAACGGCCACACGAATGTCGCTGTCTTTGGGCGTGCCGTCTCCAAGCTGGCGCCGGTCCGGGTCATGCCGCTGATTGGCGCCCCAGGGCTCGCTGCGGTCATCAATGACCTCCGTGTGAGTCTGGTCGATCTTCCTTGAAAACATTGCCGGCTTGGGTGCTGGTCGTTTCCGGGTCGGCAAAGTTCCAAGTTTAATCGCACTCCAGCCGCGCCGGACAGATCCTCCAGGGGCTCAGATTTTCCGACTTGCGAGATCAAAATTCGTGGCGCCGGCTGTGATCCCACGGAGAGCAAGAGACAGAGAGCGGACCCGCGCGCCGGGGGCTGTCGGTCCCGGTTTCCGGCTGATGCCGGCGCTTTGCTAAACCTCCTGCGGCAACCCTGTTGAACCGGTCTTACGGGAGGCGAACTGCCTCCGCGGTTCCCGCTGCAGCTGGTATGCCCATTTTCGTTCTGGCTCGAAATCTAATCCTGATCAGAGCGGGCACTGGTTTATTGAGCGTCTTTCGAAACGCCGCCCGACGTCGTCGGCAATCCGGAGCGCATCGCGGCTTGCGCTGCACTCTGCAGCGCTTGTTCGAGGGCGGGTATCGAAGCCTTCGGCGGCCGCCCGGCAATCCGCTCCAGATAGTAATTTCCGGATCCTCTCGTCCTTGGAACGATGGAACAAACTTCGAGACCCAAGGATGCCGCCAGGGGTCCACAAACCGGAAGGTGGCCGATGGCAAGTCCGAGCCCCTGGCTCACCATCATCAGGGCCAGCGGGGTCGTGTCGACCACTTCGAGTTTCAGACTGAAACCCTTCAACGGACCGAAATTGTGATTGAGCAGCGCCGTCCATCCCATGGCGTGTGATGCCACGTCGAAAAGACGAAAACTCAGTATATCTTCCAGCGTGTTGATGCTTTCAACGTCCTCCTTTCGGCCCATCACGACGTGGGACAGGCCCATGAGCCAGGAGGGGTGCCTGACCAGATGCGGCTCCTCGCCGAAACAGATCTGCAGATCGACGTCCGCATTGCGATGCGAACCCTCCATGATCAGGGACACGCGGACCGCTGGATTTTCGGCTTCGAAGTCAGCGATTACACGGGGCAGCCAACTCATTGCCATGAGTTGACTGGCAAGCAATGTCACCTGCTCGATCCTCTGTCTTCCGAAGAGTGCCGCAGCCTTGCTTTCGATCGTGCTCAGGGACACCTGGACAGTTGGCAGGAAGTCACTCGCGTCCGGTGTCAGTATCACCTTGTTTGCTGTCCGCTGGAATAACGGGCGACCCAGATGTGTTTCGAGCGCCAGGACCTGCTGACTGACTGCAGCAGCGGACATGTTCAGCTCTTTGCCGGCCCTGGCAAAACTCTGGTGCCGTGCGGCAGCTTCGAAGACGCGCAACCAGTTGAGCGAGGGAATGGAAGTATTGTTCATGGCTGAGCGTAAGCTGTGCTTATGCTCAGGTCAAATAGATACTGTATCCCCTGATGCCGCCGCAGGTGCCATAAAGCTTGAGCGGGCTCATGCCTGTCAAAAACAGAGGGAACAAACCAGATGATTACACGCCGACTGCTCCTTGCACTCGCTGCACTGCCCGTCCTTACCTCGACAGGCCTAGCCGCGGATCTGCCACCAAAGATCACGATCGCCACCGAGGGAGCATATGCCCCCTGGAATTTTACCAATCCCGACGGGACACTCGGCGGTTACGAAATTGAACTTGCCAAGCTCCTGTGCGAGAAGATGAAGGTGCAGTGCAACGTCATTCCTCAGGAGTGGAACGGCATTATCCCCGGACTCAACGTCGGCAAATACGATGCCATCATTGCGTCAATGGGCGTGACTGAGGAACGCAAGAAGGTCGTTGCTTTCTCCAAACCCTATGCGAGAGCGCCGAATGGCTTTCTGACCACGAGCTCGAACGACATGAAGAGCCTTCCGGATGCGGGAGTGTCCTTCGATCTGGCACAATCTCCGGAAAAGGCGGAAGCTGCGCTGACCGTTCTCAATGAGAAGATCAAGGGCAAGGTCGTGGGCGTCCAGACCGGTTCGACGGCGGCGACATTCGCTCACAAATATCTGGCCGGCGCCGACATCCGCGAATATCCCACCTTCGACCAACTGACGCTTGAACTGAATGCTGGGAGGATCGATCTTGCGGTTGCCAACGTGACGGTCTTCAAGGCCGCCATTGACGGCAGCAATGGCACCCTCGTCCTCGCGGGACCGAGTTTCTCAGGCGGTATCCTCGGCCTCGGCACCACAAATGTGGCACTGCGCCCCAAGGACGAGGCGCTTCGCAATGCCTTCGATGATGCCGTCACGGCTGTCAACAAGGACGGCAGCAATGCGGCCCTGACCAAGAAGTGGTTCGGGATCGACATTTCGATCCACGAATAATGCCGGGACGCGCCCTCTCATGCTGAGGGGGCGCCAGTTCACGGTCGCCTCTCTTCTCCACACAAGGTGTTTTCATGTTTCAGCCGATCGGGTCTCCCGAGGCCATGCTGACTGTTTACTTCGATAACCTGCCGGTCACAGCCTTGCCCGGTGAGACGGTGGCATCCTGTCTTTTGCGTAACGGAGTGACGCGCTTTCGCACGACGCCGGTTTCGGGCGCCGCGCGCATGCCGTTCTGCATGATCGGGCATTGCTTTGAGTGCCTGGTCGAAATCGAGGGTCTCGGAAGCCGGCAGGCGTGCCTGACGGTGGTGCGGGAGGGAATGCAGGTCGCCACACAGGCAGGTCCCGCCACCATTTACCGGGGAGCCAACTATGACCGCTGAACCGAGGCCCGACCCTTCGGCTGCCGGCACGGGCGCCATGCCAAGGGATGCCGATGTCATCGTTATCGGCGCAGGCCCGGCCGGCATGTCGGCCGCCGTGGAACTCTCCGCCGCGGGTCTCAGCGTCATCGTGCTCGACATGAACGCCTCCCCCGGCGGCCAGATCTATCGGGCCGTCGAGGCAAACCTCAACGAGGGGGCAAGTCATGGCCTCGCCAATGCGCTCGGCGCGGCCTATTCGGCCGGCCAGCCGCTGGTTGCGCAGTTCCGAGTGCAGTCGAACATCGACTATCGCCCGAATACAGTGGTGTGGGAACTGAGAACCGATGGAACCGTGGGATGGCAGCAGGCTGGCCGCGGCGGTTATCTTCGGGCGCGCCATGTCGTGCTGGCCAACGGTGCGATGGAGCGCCCGATGCCATTTCCGGGTTGGACGCTTCCCGGCGTAATGACCGCGGGCGCTGTGCAGACACTGATCAAGGCGAGCCGGCTCAAACCCTCCGGTCGGGTCGTTCTGGCCGGAACCGGACCGCTGCTCTTCCTCCTCGCCGATCAACTCCTTAAACTCGCCGTCAGACCCGCACTTATCGCGAGAACGGATGGTTTGGGCGACAAGCTCGCTGCCCTACCACGGCTTCGCCCGGCAGCGCTTCCGGCGCTGGCAAAGGGAGCCGGCTGGATGGCCAACCTGCGTCGGGTCGGTGTCAGGACCGTGACCAGTCTTACCCATCTCGAAGCTGTTGGTAATGAGAGGCTGCGGGAGGTTGTGATCAAGGCAGCAGGCAAGACGATGCGCCTGCCGTGTGACTTGTTGATCGTACATGACGGGATCATTCCGTCCATCGATCTCGCTCAGGGGGCGGGCATTGCGATGGAGTGGCGTCCCGACGATGCCAGCTGGAGGCCTGTTACCGATGCCCACGGTCTTGCCAAACCGGTCAGTGGACCGAGCCTTTCTCCTGGTCCCAACTGCGTGTGGCTAACCGGTGACGCCCGCACGATCGGCGGGGCGGATGCGGCAGCAGCTCACGGCATGCACGTGGGGCAGACAATTGCGGCGAGCCTGGGGGCAGTGAAATCCCGGCATGCCTCACACTCAAGTCCCGCAAAACGCTATGCGCAAGCCATGGCGGCGCGGCCCTTCATCGACGCCGCCTTTCCACCTGGACGATGGTCAGTCGAGCTCGGTGACGCCACGATCATCTGCCGTTGCGAAGAGATCACCGCAGCCCAGATTCGGAGTTGCGCCCAACAGGGGGTGACCGACATGGATCAACTTCGAGGGCTTCTGCGCTGTGGCATGGGACCCTGCCAGGGACGCAGTTGCGCCACCGCGATCGCTCGACTGCTATCTCGCGAGTTTGATTCACCGCTCCCCATGCCCTTCAGGGGCCGTCCGCCCGTGCGGCCCGTTCCGCTCGGCGTGCTGGCACAGCTTCAGTCGCTCGACCCGGACCTTTCCCGTTCCGAGGCGCTGGATGACAAGCCCGACGCCTCCAGCAGGGGTGGGATCGATGTTTGATCGAAAGAATGATGTCGTGATCATCGGCGGCGGACTGCAGGGATGCGCCATCGCTCTTTTTCTCGCGAAGGCGGGCAGCAAGGTTACGGTCATCGACAAAACGGTTGCCGGCCGCCATGCCTCCGGCGTGAATGCCGGCGGACTGAGGCTGCTTCTGCGAGATCACCGCGAATATCCCATCGCGGTCAGAGCCATGGACATCTGGGCACACCTTGACCAGTTCGTCGGTCAGGCGGCGGCCGAGGCATCCGAAGTGCAGTTGCAGACGTCGCAGATAGCAATTGCCATGGATGAAGACGAAATGGCCTGGGCGGGGGAGCGCGAGCGCGACATGAAGCGGCGCGGTATCCCAAACGAGCAACTGCTGGACGGCGCGGACATAAGGCGTCTGCTTCCCGGTATTTCCAGCCAGGTCCTCGGTGGGCTCGTGTCGCGGCCCGATGGGCATGCCAATCCCGCGAATGCTGCCCGAGCCTTCCGCATGGCCGCCGCCGCCGGCGGAGCCCATTTCGAGGAGCGCTGCTGTGTTGTTGGAATTGATCTTAATGGCTCTGGTTCCTGGCGCGTCACGACCGACCGCGGAACAGCGGAAGCGGAAATCGTCGTCAATTGCGCAGGTGCCTGGGGCGCGGGCCTCGCGGGCCTCGTGGACGAAAATCTCGAGCTCAGGTCCATGGCCTTGAGCATGATGGTAACGGCGCGGGTCGAGCCCTTCGTCGCGCCGGTCGTAATCGGGATCGACAGGCCGCTCTCCTTCAAGCAAAGCGCGGTCGGTTCGCTTGTCATCGGCGGTGGCATTGCCGGAAAGCCGTGTCTGGAGGAGGGTACTTCCTTCACGGTCATGGACCGAATGGTGTCGAGTGCCCGGGCGACCGTCGATGCCTTTCCCTGCCTCTCCGATATTCCTGTCCTTCGCACCTGGAGCGGCCTCGAAGGTGTGACGCCTGATGGCATACCCTATATCGGGCCAAGCGCCAGACACCCGGGCCTCTGGCATGTGTTCGGCTTCTGCGGCCACGGCTTCCAGCTCTCGCCTGCGGTGGGCGAAACCGTGGCCGCCTCGCTTCTTTCCGGAAACATCGACGCGCGCCTTCAGCCGTTCGCCGTCGATCGTTTCCAAGCGGGGAAACCGGCTCAGCGGGGGCGTAACGATGCAGCTTGAAACGCTTAGACTTCTCGGCTTCGGGCCTGGCGGCTGGGGATTTCCCCTGCTCAGCGCCGCAGGTGTGACCGTTCTCGCAGCTATTTTCGGATTTGCGCTCGGAAGCGTGCTGGGTGTCACGGGCGCCTATCTGAAACTGTCGCGGCATATAATGCTTCGTTTGATCGGGCAGTTCTACACCACGGTGCTTCGCGGCATTCCCGAGATCCTCATCATCTATCTGTTCTACTTCGGCGGGAGCCTGTGGCTGACGAAGATCATGAACATCAGCGGTTATGACGGGTTCTATTCGCTGCCGGGCTTTGCGACAGGCGTCATCGCTGTCGGCGTCGTTTCCGGTGCCTATCAGACTGAAGCGTTCCGCGCGGCTTTTCTGCGGCTTGATCGAGGGCAGATTGAGGCTGGCGTTTCCTGCGGCATGTCGCGACCGCTTCTCTTGAGGCGGATCATCGTTCCACAGACACTGCACTTCGCCCTGCCGGCGCTTGGCAATATCTGGCAATCAGCCCTGAAGGAAACCTCGTTGCTCTCGGTCATCGGGCTGACCGAACTGCTGCGCCAGACAGGTATAGCGGCAGGATCCACGCACCAGCCTCTGCTTTTCTTCAGCGTCGCGGCGGCCGCCTTTTTCCTGATCGGGCGGCTCAGCGGGCGGCTTCTCCGAAAGGTCGAAGACCACATGAACAAGCCGTGGAGGCGATGACGATGGACTGGTTGTTCATAAAAGACATTTTCCATCAGATGCTTCTCGGGATCCCTCTGACGCTCCAGTTGACGGCCATTTCTCTGTTGGCGGGATTTGTCCTGGCCTGTCTGGTACAGGCTGCGGTCACCAGCCGCCATGGCCTGGTCCGCGGGCCTGCCACCGCTTATGTGGAACTCTTCAGGGGGACGCCGCTCCTCCTGCAGATCTTTCTTATCTATTACGGCCTCGGCCAGATCGGTCTGTTGCGGCAGTCCTTCATCTGGCCGTTCCTGCGAGAGCCCTACTGGTGCGCTGTCCTTGCCTTGTCGCTGAATACGTCAGCCTACACGGCGGAGATCATTCGCGGTGCGGTTCAGGCAGTTCCACCCGGAGAGATCGAGGCCGCCCGGTCCTGCGGCATGTCAGGGCTTCTGCTTCGCAGGAGGATTATCTGGCCGATTGCGGTACGGCACGGTCTTCCAGTCTACAGCAGTGAAGTCATTCAGATGATCAAGGCCACCTCGCTTGCGAGCATCATCACCTTGAATGAAATCACAGGGATTACCTACAGGCTCGCCTCCGACACCTATCGGGTCATCGAGATCTTCACGGTCGCAGGTGCGATCTATCTGGCGTTGAATTTCGTGGTGAGCATGGCGTTTGCCATTCTGGAGAGATTTCTGAACGGCCATCTGGCCGATCGCCGCGCTTGAGCCGAAGGACACAGCACATGACAACTTTACCACCACAAACCGCAAGCAGTCAGGCAGCGAAGGTGCCCGCAATCTCAGTCGATGGTCTGCACAAACACTTCGGTGCGCACGAAGTTCTGAAAGGGATCGATTTCCAGGCGTACGACGGTGAGGTTGTTTCCATTCTGGGGTCTTCCGGCTCGGGGAAGTCTACGTTTCTCCGCTGTCTGAACCTGCTTGAGATGCCCTCGGCAGGCAGGCTTTGCATCTTCGGTGAGCAGGTCGGGTTGAAGAAGACGAGCGGCAATCTTGCAATCCGTGACCAGAGGCAGGTCGACCGGCTCCGCACGCAGGTCGCCATGGTGTTCCAGAACTTCTGCCTCTGGCAACACATGACGGTGCTTGAAAATCTGATGGAAGCACCTGTCCACGTACAGCGCCGCGCAAAGCGTGAGGTCAGGGACGAGGCTGAAGCAATGCTTGAGCGCGTTGGTCTCATAGAGCGTGCTGATTTTTACCCCGCGCAGCTGTCGGGTGGTCAGCAGCAGCGGGCTGCAATCGCAAGGGCGTTGGTGATGCGGCCAAAGGCGCTTCTTTTCGATGAGCCGACAAGTGCCCTTGACCCGGAACTGGTCGGTGAAGTGCTGAGGGTGATGCGGGATCTCGCGGCCGAAGGGCTCACAATGCTCGTGGTGACGCACGAGATGGGATTTGCCCGCGATGTTTCCAATCGCATCGTGTTCCTCGATCAGGGCAGGATAGCCGCAACGGGGTCACCCCAACAGCTCTTCGGCGGTGGGGTAAACGATCGGTTCGACCAGTTCGTCTCACGCTTCAACAGCTGACGTACGGCGCAGCGGGCTCTCACTCCACGCTGTGCCGCTCATCGGCCTGGGGCGGGCGCCACAGTATGTCCCGCGTTGCCTGTTCCACTGTTGTGATCCCAAAGGATGCCATTGTCCGATTGAGTTCCTCATAGAGGCCCGTCCTCTTGAGCTGATCGAACACATATCGCAGCGCCATATTGCCGTGAAGGCGGTTCGCTCTATGGCGCGAGTGCTTGCGCTTTGTGCGGCAACTACAGAACGATAAGAACACGGGCTCGCCTCTTGATTGGGCATGGTTCTGCGTCGTAGCTAGTTACTGAAATTGCGAACGATCTTTCGGCAGGTTGTAGGTTCGTATCTTTTCAAGGCGGCCATTCAATCCGCTTTCGTCTCTTCGAGAGGCGTCGATTGGTCGGCAGACCAGAATTGTGTGATCATCACAGTGGGGTTCCTTGCACTTTTGTGATGCAGGCCGTTGCGGTGATCTTGCAAATTGATCCAATCCTCAAACGTACCCTCCCATTCCGGGGGAGAAGGCTTGGATTTACAGTCAGTTGCCTTCACGCCTCGCAACTTGATACGCGAGTGCATTCAAGAAGAGCCCAGCTAGCACGATACCTGCTACAGCTTCCGCTGCCACTAACGCGCGAGACATCGGGCTTATTGGGACAATGTCTCCGAGGCCAAGCGTGGTAATAGCAACTGCGCTGAAATACGTCATTCTCCAGAACTGCCCGCTGAAGCTTGAGGCGTCTCCTTCAACGCCCCGAATATAATCTGTGAGCTTCTCCTCCTCTGATTTCGTTAGTGCAAGCATGGGGGCGAGATGGCCCGAACCAGCTGCGGGCTCGAATATTTTGTCTACGAATGACTGCGACGAGGGATAAAACCGGGATGAAGGTGCTCCATTTTGGAGGTTCAGAAGTCGATAAAACGTCGATCTTCGGCTTTGGTGCGCGGATCGTTGAAAGAACGGAATTCCGTCTTTGATGCTACGACTATGCGATAGCGAACTTGAGCCGGACGGATTTCGGGCGTGCGCATGCCAGCATTCGATTGAGCACTGCGCAGCTGAGGGCGACTTCCGTCTGCTGTGCTGCGAACGAGCGCGCTCTTAGCCGGCCGCCGATGATGGATTTGTAGCGACCGATCGCGGTCTCGACCAAGGATCGTTTGCCGTAGCCGGTCGCGGCCTGCCATTTCATCCGGCCATCAGCGTTGATCGTCGCGATATGTTGGTTTCGTTGATTGGTGGGATCGTCGTGCTGACGTTCTACCGCATTGGCACGCGGCGGGATAACTACCTCAGCATCGGCGGTGTGCCTGATGACGGCAGCGTAGGTCGGCTCACCGTCATAGGCTCCATCGGCCGTGAACTGCGCTATCGGCATGTCGATCTGGTCGAGTAGTGGCTCCACCTGCGAGGCGTCGCCGGCATCCCGGTCCGTCATAACGTGAGCGATGATGTCAGAGCTGTCGGCATCCAGCGCCAGATGCAGTTTCCGCCAAGCCCTACGGGATTTAACACCATGCTTTTCCTCCAGCCATTGGCCAGCGCCGTAGACCTGCAGCCCTGTGCTATCGATCAGGACGTGGACAGGCCCTTTCTCCGGGAAGCGATCAGAGTGCCGCTTGTTCGGCGCTCTCGGTTTATTTGCACGACGGCTCACGGTCGTGTGATCGGGAACGACGAGATCCAGCCCAATCAGCTTCAGTACCGAGGTCAAGAAGCCTTCGGTCTGCCGCAGCCGCAAGCCGAACACCAGTCCCAGCGTCAGGGCAGTCTCAATCGCCAGATCGGAATAGCGCGGCTGGCCGCCGCGCGTCGTTCGCTTCGGCGCTCGCCAGGACGACAGTGCCTCGGGCGTCACCCAAAGCGTCAGACTTCCGCGCCGACGAAGGCCTGTCTCGTACTCCCGCCAGTTCGTGACTTTGAACTTCATCTTGCCAATACGATGGCGGCGGTAGGCGTTGTGCTTGAAAGGCATCGTTGCAAAAGCCAGGTTATTGCGATCGCAGGTCACCTACGACAACGCAATTAACGATCCGCGCACCAAGGCTATACTTGCTCCTATTGCCCTTCTTCGATTAGCTTGAAGGCGCTGATGCAATGATACCGAGGGCAGTAATGCGAGCTTGCGAGCTTTATGAAGGCATCTTCGCCTTTTCCCACCTTCCTGTCTGGAAGAAGGCTGTCAGCGGACTTTCCCATCAAGGCCTTATCGATGCGCTGATCGACTATTGTTTGGTAATGGGTGCACCGGCCAGCTCCAGCTGGCCGACGAACAAAGTGTTCGGCCAGAAGCTTCGCTACATCACCTCATACACACTCATCGGCAACTATATTCAGTTTCTCGACGACCCGTTTTTGCCACCGACGCTGACAGCGCTTCAGGCCAAGCTCACAGCAAGTCCGCGCCAGGTGGCCGAACTCGTCAAGAACCTGCGCGCTGGCGGTTATGTGGAAGCCATTCCCGACCCCAGGGATCGGCGGTCCCTTCACTTGATACCAACGCTTTCGCTCCTACTTGAGGTGGCCAAATCACCGCTGGCCTTCTTGAAAAGTGCTGAAGAGCTAGGCTTTTGTCCTCCAGGAACATACACATCATTGCTGATGGCGCCGGAGCTGATGATGCGATGGATGGGGCGCTCGGTCCGCGCTTATCAGGCACAGGATGTGCTATTCAGCCCATTTCCGACGATTGTCCGGTTCAGCGAACGAGATGCGGGGTATGTGATACTGACGGCCGTCATCGCGGCAGCATATATGGGAGCGCAGGGACGCGAGCCACCTTTCGCTCTCACCTATGATGGGCTGGCCAAACAGTTTCAGGTCTCCCGCCAGCATATCGGCAATCTCTTTGGTGAGGCAGAGCGATTTTTTACCGTTCGGGCAGGCTCCATCCTCTCGATCAGTCCCGATCTGATTTGCGAGTTCAATACCTTCGCCCTCGGCCAGATGGCGCATTACAGCCTCTTGGCTGAACAAGTGCTCGAGCCGAGCGCTTCTTTGTCTCTCGCCGAGATAGAAACGCTTCTGGGGGCAGCCACGGGCCGTTGCTAATTCGCCGAAGGCATTGGTGATCCAACAAAATTTGGATGCAGAGTTTGGACTTTACACCGAAGCCCGACATAGGCACGGATGGCCTTTGGGGAAAAGCGGATACATCGTCACAATCCGATGCCGCTTCAAACCACGAAAGGCGTGGCTGTGGCATGAGGGGTGAAATACTGTTGAGACCCGGATCTATTTTGCACAGGCATTTGTCTTCTTCTACGGCACTTGGTCTTGCCTTTGCTGTGCTAGGCTCGCCTGCCCTTGCCGGTGACTTGCTGCCGACGGGTGGTCAGGTGGTGTTTGGATCAGCTGCGATTGCGACCTCAGATACATCGATGACCATTACCCAAAATTCCGACAGGGCGATCGTCAACTGGAGCGATTTTTCCATCGGGCAGGGCAATAGCGTCAACTTCATGCAGCCAAATTCCTCGTCCGCGATTCTCAACCGTGTCACCGGTAACACCACTTCGACGATCGCGGGATCGTTGACGGGTAATGGCCAGGTCTTCCTGATCAATCCGAATGGCATTGCCATCACTCCGACCGGTTCGGTCAAGGTCGGTGGCGGGTTCGTGGCATCCACGCTGGATATCTCCAACGACGATTTCCTCAAGGGCCAGTATCGTTTCAACGGCAATGCTGCCTCTAGCTCTGTCTCGAACGAAGGCGTGATCACCGTCGGCCGCGGTGGCTATGCCGCGCTGATCGGCGGCACGGTGAAGAATGACGGCCTGATCGCCGTGCCGATGGGCAAGGTGGGCCTGGGTTCTGGTGAGCAGGCGACGCTCGATCTGTCGGGCGACGGTTTTCTGCAGGTTGCGGTTCCCACCAGGGACGGTGCGGAAGGCAAGGGTGCGCTGGTGGAAAACGGCGGTGCGATCTCGGCCGATGGTGGCACGGTCGTCATGCGGGCAGCCACGGCGCGCAATGCGGCGCGGCATGCGATCAACCTGTCAGGCGTGGTGGAAGCCAAAAGCGTGTCTGGTAGCAATGGGTCGATCACGATCGGCGGTGGCCAAGGCGGAAGGGTTACGGTTTCCGGCAAGGTGAGGGCGACCTCCGCGACCGGCAAGGGTGGCAAGGTGACGGTCACCGGCAAGTCGATCGCGCTGAAGGGTGCGACCTTGGACGTCTCCGGCGCCAAGGGAGGCGGAACCGTCAGGATCGGCGGCGACAGGCAGGGCAAGGGTTCAACGCAGCGCGCCGAAACGACCAGCATCGATGCCAATAGCACCATCAAGGCCGACGCCACCGAGAGTGGCAATGGCGGGTCGGTCGTCGTCTGGTCGG
The DNA here is from genome assembly GCF_051811145.1 of Rhizobium sp. 11_C7_N12_5. NCBI lineage: Bacteria > Pseudomonadati > Pseudomonadota > Alphaproteobacteria > Hyphomicrobiales > Rhizobiaceae > Rhizobium > Rhizobium sp. 11_C7_N12_5. Next base: position 817,189 of record NZ_JBPWPY010000003.1, on the reverse strand, counting down.
ATAATCTCACCAGCTTCTCTGGACTGATCACGGCGATGGGGGCTGACAGCGGAACCGGTGGCGATGCGGAGGTATCGGGCAAAACGCTGATCGACTACACCGGCTTCACCAACCTCTCCGGCTCTGGTGGCTTCGGCACGCTGCTGCTCGACCCCTACAACATCACGATCTCGAATAGTACGGCTTCCAATTCCTCCGGCACCAGTGCCACCGGCAATGACAGCGTCATCAATGTCACCACGCTGGCCACGGCGCTTTCGGCCGCCAATGTCACGGTCACGACGGGCGCCGCAGATTCCGCAGGCTCTCAGGCGGGCAACATCACCGTGGCTGACGCCGTGAGCTGGACAAGCGGTTCGACGCTGACGATGTCAGCCTATGGCACTATCGCCGTCAATGCGAACCTGACGGGCGGCTCAGGCTCCTCGATCGTGTTGCGCGCCGACAATTCGGGCACGGGCATTGGGACTGTGACGTTCGGAACGGGCGTCAAGGCTACGGCATCAAGCGGCGTGTCGATCTATTACAATCCGACCGGCAATGATAATACCAGCGTCAACGGCACTAGTTACACGTCGCCCAATAACTACGCTGCCAACACAGGCGTCGGCACGGGCATCACCGCCTCAATGCTGATCAACACCGTGTACGACCTGCAGAACATCCAGAACAACCTGTCCGGCATTTATGCCATGGGCAACGACATCGATGCGAGCGGAACGGCGACTTGGAACGGTGGCGCAGGGTTTAATCCTGTCGGAAGCGGTAAAGTAGAAACAACCGGTCTCAACGCAGAGTTCAATGGTCAATTCGACGGCTTGTCACATACAATTACAGGTTTGATCATCAACCGGCCAAGCACGGATTATGTCGGCCTCTTCGGCAGCAGCGACGGCGCAATACGCAACCTCAATGTGATCGGAGGTAGCGTGACGGGTCGGAACTATGTCGGAGGACTAGTTGGCTTCGCCGATTATGATAGCAGTATCCGCAACTCTCATACCGCCCAGGCCGTGACGGGCACAAGCGACGTGGGCGGGCTGGTGGGACACTCGCGGATGGGTTGGAATATGACCGTCAGCACAATCGATGCGTCCTCGGCCGACGGATCAGTTCGCGGCGGGAGCTTCATTGGCGGGCTGGTGGGGTCCAATGAATTAGGCGGTATAGGCGGATCTTATGCAACAGGTAACGTGACAGGCATCAGTGATGTAGGGGGACTGGTCGGTTCGAACTCTGATACAATTAACAATTCCTATGCCACTGGTGCAGTCACGGATAGGGGCGGCGATTCCGTCCGTATCGGCGGGCTAGTTGGATCGATTTGGAATAGCGGACTTGTCAGTAACTCCTATGCTACTGGCACGGTTACTGGCTATAACGGCGTCGGCGGACTGGTGGGGTACATTGCAAACTACGGGGACATCTCTATCAGTCGTTCCTATGCAACTGGTAACGTTGAAAGCCGCTCATCCTACGCTGGCGGGCTGGTCGGATACAATTCCAGCGGTTCGATCTCCGACTCCTATGCGACGGGCACTGTCCGCGGTGCGGATTATGTCGGCGGGCTGGTCGGGTACTTGAAAGCTGGATCAATCAGCAATTCTTTTGCCGATGGTGCCGTAACCGGCGGCGGCAGTAGGTTCTATGTCGGCGGACTGGTGGGATACGTCGATCTCGGAACGATTAGCAACGCCTATGCTACGGGCGCCGTCTCGGGCACCTACGACGTCGGTGGGCTAGTGGGAAAGAATGCCGGTGGTACGGTCAGTAACGTGTATGCCACAGCTTCTATCTCCGGATATGACAAAGTGGGTGGTCTCGTCGGGGAAAACAGCGGCACCATCAGTAACGCCTATGCTAACGGCGCGGTGTACGGCCAGGGAACCGGCAATTTCTATGTCGGCCAACTTATCGGGCTGAACCAAGGGACCATCACAACTTCGTTTTTCAACAGTCCGAGGGACCAAACGAGTGGACAAGGGAACGGTACATCTCTCGGCATGACCTACTTGTCGACGGCGCAGATGCAGGACCCATTTTCCTTTATCAACGCTGGCTGGGATTTCACCAGCATATGGGGAAAGTCTACGACCGCCGCCAACGATGGAAACATGATGCTGCGTTCGTTATCGACCGGGCTCTATGACGACTACATCGCGCTTTCCGGTGACACCTCGAAAACCTATGGCGATGCCAACCCGGTCCTCTCAGGATTGACGGTCACGGGCATTGGAACCTCCAACGTCACGCTCAACTGGGCTCAAACCGACGTCGGCGTTTACAGTCATTCAAGTGGCAACGTCCTGACCGTGAACGATCAGCCAGGGCGCACAGCTTACATCGACTACGGTACAGGGAGCCTTACCGTTAGGCCCCGTCCGATCACCATTGCCGCTGACGCCAAGGCGATGAGCTATGGTGACAGTATTCCGGCGCTTACTTACTCGGTCGGCGGCTCGGGCCTCGTCAACGGCGATAGCCTGACGGGAGCGCTGGTGACCGCAGCATCCTCGACGTCTGCTGTCGGAAGTTACGCAATCGGACAAGGTACGCTGTCAGCATCGGGCAATTACGCCGTCACCTACGTGCCCGGCCAGCTGACGGTGACACCGGCAACCCTGACCGTCACATCTGGCAGCGGCACAATAATCTATGGCGATGCCGTGCCGGATCTCTCCTATACCGTCTCCGGCTGGAAGAATGGCCAGGGCAACAGCTTGCTGAATGGCGTGAGTGTCACGAGCGATGTGACGTCAGCCTCGAATGTGGGCAATCATTCAACATTCGCATCTGGCGGCACGCTTTCCGGTTCCGCCGAGGGAAATTACATTCTCGCTTACATCAATGGCCAGCTGACAGTCACGCCGCGTCCGATCACCATCACCGCAGACACGAAGTCCATGATCTACGGTGATGGCGTGCCGAACCTCACCTACAGCATCGGCGGTTCAGGCCTCGCCAATGGCGACGTCTTGTCCGGGGCGCTCTCGGCAGCCGTGACCTCAAGCTCGAACATCGGCAGCTATGCCATCGAGCAAGGGTCCCTTGCAGCGTCGAGCAATTATGCTGCCACCTATATGCCCGGCCAGCTGACAGTCACGCCGCGTCCGATCACCATTACCGCAGACACGAAGTCCATGATCTACGGCGATGGCGTGCCGAACCTCACCTACAGCATCGGCGGTTCAGGTCTCGCCAATGGCGACGTCTTGTCCGGGGCGCTCTCGGCAGCCGTGACCTCAAGCTCGAACATCGGCAGCTATGCCATCGAGCAAGGGTCCCTTGCAGCATCGAGCAATTATGCTGCCACCTATATGCCCGGCCAGCTGACAGTCACGCCGCGTCTGATCACCATCACCGCAGACACGAAGTCCATGATCTACGGTGATGGCGTGCCGAACCTCACCTACAGCATCGGCGGTTCAGGCCTCGCCAATGGCGACGTCTTGTCCGGGGCGCTCTCGGCAGCCGTGACCTCAAGCTCGAACATCGGCAGCTATGCCATCGAGCAAGGGTCCCTTGCAGCGTCGAGCAATTATGCTGCCACCTATATGCCCGGCCAGCTGACAGTCACGCCGCGTCCGATCACCATTACCGCAGACACGAAGTCCATGATCTACGGCGATGGCGTGCCGAACCTCACCTACAGCATCGGCGGTTCAGGTCTCGCCAATGGCGACGTCTTGTCCGGGGCGCTCTCGGCAGCCGTGACCTCAAGCTCGAACATCGGCAGCTATGCCATCGAGCAAGGGTCCCTTGCAGCATCGAGCAATTACGCCCTCACCTACGTGCCAGGCCAGCTGACCGTTGCGCCAGCGACACTCACGGTCACCGCCGATAACGGCAGCATGTTGCGATACACAGAGCTTCCACAGCTCGGATACAGCGTTTCCGGCTGGAAGAATGGGCAAAAGAATGATCTGCTGATCGGCGTGACCGTTTCCACCGATGCGACACGCAATTCGCCATATGGCACCGGTTACAAAAGCGTCGTTTCGGGTGGGGTGCTTTCCGGGCCGGCATCAGGCAACTACGTCCTTGCCTATATCGATGGCCGCTTCAGCGTGCTCGCGGCACCCAGCGTCGTAAATCCTGTTACAACATCTCCAGCCTCGTTCGATCAATCACCGGGCCAGCTGACCGCCGTCTCCATCATAAATCCGCAAGGATGGGTTCCTGGCACGGTCACCGTCAACGGTTGGGACCCAGCAGTCAATCTCCTCCTCACGCAAGATCCAAAGCTCGTTGGTGCGGTATGTAAAGTCGCCCCCAACTTTAGCGTGGCCTGTTGAGTAATGCCCTGCGTGATACAGTGGAGAGCGATTGATTGAAGAACATTGTTTTCGCGGCGCAATTATCGACAGCACTCGCTAGCCTTGTGGCAGGTATGGCGGTGACGGCAGCGCATGCGCAGACGGCAAGCCAAGTGGTGTCGCCGAGCTATGCGCCGCCCGTGGTACGACCGGTCGAAGGCGGGATGTCCCTGGGCGGTGCGACGGGCCTTGATGCACCGAAGGGGGCCGAGAAGCTCAGCGTGACGCCGTCCGGCCTCGTCGTCGAGGGTGGCAGGCCGGAGCTTGCCCCCGAGACGGCGGCGGTAGAAGCGTCACTGAAGGGCAAGCGCGTGACGGGGGCGGATCTGTTTGCCGCAGCAAGACGGTTGGAAGAGGCCTATGCCAAGGCCGGCTATCTGTTGGTGCGTGTCAGCCTGCCGCCGCAGACGGTCAAGAACGGCAAGCCGCTGCGGCTTGAAGTGACGGACGGCCGGGTGGAAGCCATCGATGCCACCGCCCTGCCGGAGCGTGTGCGTGGCCGCATCGACGAGGTGCTGGCGCCACTTGTTGGCAAGACCGGCCTGACGAAGGCGGAACTGGAACGCCGCCTGCTGCTGGCCGGCGATACCCCGGGCGTCATGCTCAAATCCACCCTGAAGGCCGGCTCCAAACCCGGCAGCACGGTCATCGTTGTCGATGGCCGCTATGACGCCACCACGGCAACGCTCACTATGGACAACAGCCTGGCCAAAAATCTCGGCCGCTATACGGTCGGGCTGGGTGCGGACTTCAACAGCCTGCTGGGTTTCGGCGAAGTCGGCTATCTGCGCCTCAACGGCTATCCCGGTTTCAAAGACAGCATTTTGAGCGACGACCCGCGCAACCGCCAGATCATCGCCGGCTTCACCCTGCCGCTCGGCACGGACGGCTTCTGGCTGAACATGGAAGGCGTCGACAGCCGCACCCATCCCACCTCCGATCTCTCCTATACGATGGAGGATCATTACCAGCGGTTTTCCACCAAGCTTGGCTATAGCTGGATCCGCGCCCGGGAACTCAATACCAGCTCCGTTCTCTCCTTCGATGTGACGGAAGAGAAGCAGAAGCTGAACCTCAACGGCGAGAACACACCATTCACGGAAGACCAGCTGCGAGTGCTGCGCCTGACGCAGACAGCGGACGCCATCTTCGCCAGCGGCGCGCAACTGAGCGGCAGCATGACACTCTCCTTTGGACTTGATGCGCTTGGCGCGCGCAGCGCGACCACCGATCTGCCGCTGTCGCGTGATGGGGCAGAGCCGGATTTCCAGAAGCTTGAAGTGTCGGCCAGCTACGGCCAATCCTTCCTGGAGGAGAAGATCCACCTGTCGGTGTCCGGCAAGGCGCAGACCTCGTTCGGCGATGTGCTCGTATCGTCGGAGCAGTTCGGGCTCGGCGGCTTCGACTGGCTGTCCGCCTTCGACGGCGGCAAGATCCAGGGCGACATCGGAGCTGCTGCGCGCGTCGAGCTTTCCTTCCCCCTGACGCTGCCGCAGGGTCTGGGACTTGGCGCAGCGTCAAGAGATGCCTTCGGTGGCGCGGTCGCACCCTATGTCTTCGGGGCAGCCGGCATTGCCAAGCTGGAGCGACCGACGGTGGCGGAAGTGGGTATCACCCGCGCGAACTCCTTCGGCGCCGGTATCCGCTTTGGTCTTTCCGAGAAGGCAAGCCCGCATTCAGCAACGCTCAGCCTCGAATATGCCCGTGGCGAGGCCACCAACATGGATAGCCAGAACCGCTTCAACCTGCGCTTTATCGCACGGTTCTGAACGGAACGGCCCCTGAACATTAAAGGGGCATAGATATACGGTAGGCGGATCATGGAATGAACGGGATTGCGCGGAACCCGTTTTTATCGAAATCCGGTTTTTCTTACCACAGGTAATCGCCGGTCAGGTTCACATGCTCCCATGTGAGCGGCGACAGGCTGGAGAGGAGATGGTCCGGGATGGCCTGTCCCGCATTGCGCAAAGCATCGACGACGCGACCGGTGTAGATTGTGTTCCAATGAATGATGGCGGTGACAACCAGGTTGAGCGCGGATGCCCGGATCGAAAGATTTTCCTGACTACGATCGCGGAAACGGCCGAGACGATGAAGATTCACGGCCCGCACGAGGCTGTTCCGGCTTTCGCCTTTGTTCAATTCGGCCGTCGTGGTCTTGCGTAGTTGCTCATCGTTGATCCAGTCGAGAGTGAAGAGGGTTCGCTCGATCCGGCCCATCTGGCGCAACGCCTGGGCCAGACCGCTCTGCCTCGTTGTCGCCGAAAGCCGCTTCAGCATGAGTGAGGCGCTGACTGTGCGGGTGCGCAGCGAGGTCATCAGACGCAAGATATCGTCCCAATGCGCCCGGATCAGATCGGGGTCGATCCGGTCACCCATGACGTTCTGAAGAATTCCGTATTGCTTGGCCGGTCCGAAACCATAAAGGCATCGCCCGTCGAGATCGGGGATGCGCGGCACAAACGCGAAGCCGAGGGCATGGCAGAAGGCGAACACAAGGGCTCTGTTGCAAAAATTCCTATGCTGTCCGAAAAAGCGCTGGCAATTTTCAGCGAGACTTTTGCTGAGCGATTTCAAGTGGCGCCATTTTCAGGGCGAGATTATCCTTTGGGCGGTCCGCTGGTATTGCCGCTATGGAGTCAGCTACCGCGACCTTGAGCAAATGATGGGCGAGCGAGGTGTGCCGGTCGATCATTCCACCATCTATCGGTGGGTCCAGAAATACGCGCCCGAGATCGAGAAGCGGCTGCGTTGGCACTGGCGCCGGCCGCAGTCAACAAGCTGGCGTGTCGACGAAACCTATGTGAAGGTTCGTGGGCAATGGACTTACCTTTACCGGGCCGTCGATAAATTCGGCAACACGATCGATTTCTAGCTATCTCCGACCCGCAATGCCAAAGCGGCCAAGCGTTTTCTGGGCAAGGCCTTGAACGGCCTGAAGGACTGCGAAAAGCCAACCACGATCAACACCGACAAGGCTCCAACTTACGGCATCGCGATTGCAGAATTGAAAGCCGAAGGCAAATGCCCCGGTGAGCTTGCGCATCGGCAGGTCAAATATCTCAACAATGTCGTCGAAGCCGATCACGGCAAGCTCAAACAGTTGATCAGACCGGTGAGAGGGTTCAAGACGCTGAAAACAGCCTATGCGACGATCAAGGGCTTCGAGGTCATGCGCGCTTTACGCAAGGGCCAGGCGGCCATTTTCAACCTGACGGGCGACGTCCGTGGTGAAGCCCGCATCGTTGAACGCGCCTTCGGCATTGGACCCAGCGCGTTGACGGAAGCGGTAGCGTTGCTGGCCCAGCAGCTTGAGGGCCAGGCCGCTTGACAGCGGAGAACACGGGATCTCCCAATTAAACAGAATTTTTGCAACAGAGCCGCCTGTGGCACGGGCGGCGATATTCGAGCGGGCGACACCCAGAGTTTGACAGACGGTCTTCATTCCAAAATCCCCCTCGGAAGAGAGAGCGAGCGCAACAGATGTTTTTTTGGGCCACCGGCGATCTCGAGAGCTTCCTTGAGGATTTCGCTCTCCATCGTCTTCTTGCCCAACAGGCGCTGCAGCTCTTTCACCTGGGCCTGAAGTGCCCGATATTCGGAAGCCGGAACGACCTCCTCTTCGGCGGCCGTCGCCGTCAGCGCCCCTTGGGACGCCAGTTTGCGCCAGGCGAACAACTGGTTTGGCTGGATGCCGTGCCGACGAGCGACGATGCTCACCGTCGCATCCGCCTCGTAGGTTTCCTGAATGATCGCCAGCTTCTCCGACGTGCTCCAGCGACGGCGGCGCTCGGGGCCCGAAAGGACTTCCATCTTAAAGTTGCTACTAGTCATATTACCAACATTACTCCTACCCACTTAGCTAAGTGGGGGAGCATGTCCGGGCCTTTCGGGGGCTAATTCACGCCTCGCAGGTGGAGGCGTTGCTTGACCAGATCGATGCGCCGATCGGACAGTTCACTGCCGATGGAGCCTATGACGGCAACCCGACCTACGACGCCGTCACCAGGCACAGTCCCGAAGCGGTGGTGATCATTCCACCCCGCGCCAATGCACTGGAACGACCAAACAGTGATTGCCCAACTCAGCGAGACCGACACATTGCGGCGATCAACGCCGACGGCCGGATGGGCTGGCAGGTCGAGACCGGCTACGGGAAACGATCGCTGGTCGAGACCGCGATCGGTCGTTACAAGTTGATCATTGGCCGCCGACTGCGAGCACGCTCATTCGCAGCACAGCAGACGGAAGTTGCCATCGGCTGCACCGTCCTCAATCGAATGCTGGCATGTGCCCGCCCGAAATCCGTCCGGTGCGCAAAAGCTACCGCATAATCGCAGCATCAAAGACCGAATTCCGCTCGCACTACGATCGATGCACCAGCGCCCTCTCGAAGGGCATTTCAAGTTATTTCACAGCGCTTTCTGAGGCAGCCGAATTCTAGGCAATTGATTTATTTACATTGTGAGCGTTGATCATCGACGACATAGCAGGCCGCAAGTTCTTATCCCTTCAAGAGTATACAGTTCCTGACAATTCCGCACGCGAGCCTCCCGTTCAGTTTATATCGGGCAGGGAAGGGCGCTGATTCAGCCCTCCCATTTTCGACGGATGGCAGTTAGACCACGCCCTTCTTAAGGATGAAGTTCCCATAGGGGCGCGATTCCGCCGTCTGGATAACTGCAAACGCTCGCATCGCGATGGGATAATAGGCGAACCTTTCGACAGGCTGGCTCACGATCAAACGCCCTTCTGCCTGACTGCACTCGGCGATAACGTCTCTGTGCACTTCCAGCAACTCACCTGGTGCATCGGTGGCCTCCATATGCATGAGTGGCGCTTCAACGAAGGTATCCAAAGGCATCATCTGCAGTATCCTGCGAACCGCAGTCGGCGCATCGATACCTTCCAAGAGGAGAAGCTTTCCGCTGGTGGTCTGGGCCGACACGCGAAAGCCCGAGAAATTTCGATCTACACACGCCAGTTCGTCGCCATGACCCATGGAGGCCATGATCCACAATATGTCGGCCGTAATGAACGGCGGAACACCCTTCAGCATGATAATTCCCTCCCAGGAGATCATCTCCGACAAGAACGATAATCAGAAAAAAAACGATTGCGCAAACGTTTCGATGACGCTAGCGTTGCCACATTAGCGGATCCCGGGAGGCCTCTTGGAGGTTGGAATTCCGCTTGGGAGGATACTTTGAAAAGCCTGTTTGTTGCGCTGCTGGCGAGAGCTGGAGTGCGCTCATGACGACTATTTCCGCAGTGGCAAAGGCGGCTGGGGTTTCGGTCTCCACGGTTTCGCACGTTCTCAACAAGACGCGCTACGTCTCGCCCGAGAAGGTGAAGCTCGTGATGGATACAGTGGAGGCGATCGGATACATACCCAATGCTCTCGCTCGCTCGCTCAAGCTTTCCTCCACGGGCACCATCGGCCTCGCAATATCAGCGATTTCGAACCCTTACTTCAGTGACATTATCTGTGCGATTGAAGCCGAATGTTCCAAGCGAGGCTTGATCGTGTTCCTGTGTGACACGCAGGATGATCCGGATCGAGAGCTGGAGCTGGTCCAGCATCTGCATCAGCGTCGGGTTGACGGCATTATTCTTGCTCCTTCGGGAGATGCTAAGAAATCGCTGGATTACCTCATCGAATCCGACCTTCCCTGTGTGCTCGTTGACAGGCTGTCGGATGATCGTTTCGACCAGGTAGGGACCGAAAACGTCGCTGCAATTCGCACGCTCGTCGATCATCTTGTGATGCTCCATCATAGACGAGTTGGTATCATCCTGGGTCAGCCCGGCTTTGCGACGACTGTGGAGCGCGCAAAGGCGTTTCGCGCCGCGATGACGGAGAAGGGAATAGAGGTACCGGACAATTTAATCAGCGACGGCAATCGCAGCACCGCTGACGCCACTGCTTCGACACACCGCTTGTTGGAACTGAAGGAGCCGCCGACAGCGATTCTTGCATCGAACAATCTGGCGATGATCGGAGTTATGAGGGCTATCCGGGAGCGGGGACTTCGCGTCCCCGCGAATATTTCCGTGCTCGGGATCGATGATTTCGAATGGGCAGATTATTTCGAACCGCGCCTGACGCTGATGGCCCAGCCTTGCGATGAGATCGGTCGGAAGGCCGCGGACTTGCTGATCGAGCGGATAGGCAACAAGCGTCGCCCCTGCCAAACCGTTCGACTGTCACCGGTTTTGCGACTGCGTGAATCGTGTGGAGAGGCAGCATGAGCGAGGTTGTTCTTTCAGCAAAAGGTGTCGTCAAGCGCTTCGGCGGGGTTCAGGCGCTGCGCGGGGTGGATTTCGAACTAAAGGTTGGCGAAATCCACGCACTGCTTGGTGAAAACGGTGCCGGAAAATCTACGTTGATGAACCTGTTGTCCGGTGTGCATACGCTGGACGAGGGAGAGATCTTCATCGACGGTAATCCCGCTCGATTTCACGGCCCGCGCGATGCACAAGCGGCGGGTATCGCAACTATCTTCCAGGAGCTGGACCTCGTTCCGAGCCTGAACGTGGCTGCCAATCTCTTTCTCGGGCACGAGCTTGTTCATCCGCACGGCATGCTCGACGGCAAGGCAATGCTGCAGGAGGCGCGCAAAAGGCTGGAGGCGATCGATCGATCGATCGATCCGAGCCAGCTCGTGAGTGAGCTTTCCATCGGCCAGCGCCAGGTCGTCGCCATCGTCAAGGCACTTTCCTACGCATCGAAAGCCCTCATTATGGATGAGCCAACGGCCGCCTTGACCGTGGGCGAAGTGGATCGATTGTTCGACATCATGCGTGGCCTGGCGTCCTCTGGCGTTGGCATCGTCTATATCTCGCACCGTCTTGAGGAGGTTCCCCAGATCGCTCACCGGGTAACGGTCATGCGCGACGGCAAGGTGGCAGGTGTCACCGAACCGGACGCGCCGCAGGCCGAACTGGTGCAGCTTCTCGTCGGACGTCCCTTGAACGAGCTTTATCCGCGCCGCGCAGATGGTGTTGGTGACGTGCTCTTGCGGATGCGGCAAGCTTCCTTCCATCCACATCGCACGTCTCCCGGTTGGCAGGCTCCGGTCAAAGTCGATCTGGATGTTCGGCGTGGCGAAATCGTCGGGCTCGCTGGCGTTATGGGGGCGGGTCGAACCGAGCTTTTGAGCGCTCTCTATGGAGCAGGCGTGCCGGGCCATTGGCAGGGCGAGATTGCGATTGAGGGCAGGCCGGCCAGGCTCAAATCGATCGCGGCTGCGCGTAGGGTAGGGTTGGCATTCGTAACCGACGACCGGCGTGGGGCCGGCCTCATGCTGCGTATGTCGGTAGGTCTCAATCTGGTCATGTCGATCATCCGCCGGATATCACCAAACGGCTTGCTGTCTGCGCGACGCCAAGAGGATGCGATCAAGAGTTCTTTCGGCCAATTCGACATCCGTCCGAAGAATCCCGGTATCGCGGTCGGCGCTCTCTCAGGGGGCAATCAGCAGAAGGTCGTTCTCGCAAAGGAAGTGCAGGGCAATCCGCGTCTATTGCTTCTCGACGAGCCGACGCGCGGCGTTGACGTCGGCGCAAAGGGAGAAATCTACACCCGCTTGCGCAAGCTTGCTTCCGAGGGATTGGGGATTCTTGTCGCTTCGAGCGAGATGCCCGAGCTGATCGGCCTGTGCGATCGAATAGTGGTTTTGCGCAGCGGCTGCAGCGTTGCTGAGTTTTCTGGTGGCGTCAGCGAACATGAAGTCCTGGCGGCTGCCAACGGGAGAGAGGCCTGATGTCCGAACAGCAAATCACGTCCAGTCCAGCGATCGAGCCCGCCAAGCGCATTGATCCGCTCGCGGTGATGGTCCGCTTCCAAAGCTTGATCGGCCTTATCCTTGTCTTCGCGGGCGGCATCATTTTCTCGCCGCGTCGACATGGTGTCATCCTGTTTCTTCAACCCGACAACATCGCCAATATCGTCCGCGCAGTGTCCGAAACTGGCATCATCGCGATCGGAATGACGTTCGTGATCATCACCGCCGGGATTGACCTCTCGGTCGGAGCGACACTTGGTCTTGCGAGCGTCGTGACAGCAACGTTGATGGTCTCAGGCGGTTTCGGGCTGATTACAACGGTGCTCGCAGTGCTGCTGATGGGTACGTGTTTCGGGTTGGTCCAGGGAGCGATTTCAAGCAAGTTTCGGCTTGAGGCATTTATCGTGACCCTTGCCGGTTTACAGGCGGCTCGCGGGCTTGCACTCGTCGTATCGGGCAATCAATATATCAATATCTCCTATGGCGATGGTCCTGGTCTCGCGCCACCCATCTTTGCCATTCTGGGCGGTCGACTATTCGGCAATGTCGTTCCGGTGGCCACGATCGTCTTTCTGATCTTTGCCTGTGTCGCCACGCTTGTGCTGAACACAACCAGGTTCGGCCGTTACGTCTATGCCGTCGGCGGAAACGAGCGCGCTGCTCGCATCTCAGGCGTTCCGGTCTCGGCAATCAAGATCGCCGTTTACGCCATTACAGGCTTTGCATCCGCGCTGGCTGGCATCGTTCATGCCGGGCAGTTCAATTTCGGAAGCGCCAATGATGGGACCGGATACGAACTGACGGCCATCGCGGCTGTCGTCATTGGAGGAACCAGCCTTTTTGGCGGTTCCGGTTCAATGGTCGGAACGATCGCCGGGACGATCATGCTGGGCGCTTTGGCCAATATTCTTCAGCTCAACAACATTACGCCAGCCATGCAGTTGCTTGCAACTGCGGCGATCATCGTTTTGGCGGCGGTCCTTCAATCCCTCGTTCGTCGCCGCGAAGGATTGGGCAGGTAGTGTGGCGTCATTTCTCGGAGGGAGGTTCCGGGATCAATGTGGAGGAGAACATAATGACACAGAATGCACTTCGATTGTCGAACGCTTGGTGCGCGATACTTCTGGCTGGCTCGTGTCTTGGCCTTGCCGGCGTGGCTCAGGCGGCGGACCCGCTTGTGAAGGCTTGCGCCAAGAATGGTGAATTCGTCATCGGTTTTTCGCAGGCAAATAACGCGGAACCGTACCGCCAGCATGTCAATGATGAACTACTGGCAGCCGCCAAATCAGTCCCGCAGTTTACGCTACAGATTGCCGACGGGGCGGGTAACGTCAACACGCAGACTTCGCAGGTCGACAATTTCATCACCCAAAAGGTTGACCTTCTGTTGATCTCGCCTTTCGAGGCGGCTCCGCTAACACCGGCCGTCAAGCGGGCAATGGACGCGGGTATCCCGGTCGTCGAACTTGATCGCAAGACGAACGGCGAAGCTGGCAAGGACTACACAGCTTTTATCGGAGGAGATAACTACAAGATCGCTTTGGCGGCCGGCGAATATACGAGCAAGACGCTTCTGCCGGATGGCGGCGAGGCTGCCGTGCTGGAAGGGCTGCCGAGTTCGACTCCGGCCGTCGAACGGCTCAATGGCTTCAAAGATGGTGTGAAGGCCAATTCCAAGATCCAGATCGTGGCAGAACAAGCGGCTGATTGGTTGCCGGACAAAGCGCAGACGGCGTTCGCCGCCATGCTGCAGGCCCATCCCGATATCAAGATGGTCTATGCCAGCAACGATATGATGGCGGCGGGGGCGCTGCTTGCTGCAAAGGGTGCCGGTAAGAGCGTGAAGATCATCGGCACGGACGGTTTGCCGGGTCCGGCAGGCGGAATCGAGGCGGTCGCAAAGGGCGACTGGTCTGCGACCTTCACATATCCGACAGGAGCGAAAGAGGCGGTCGACATGGCAAAGTCGATATTGCTGGACTGCGCATCGTCGGTGCCGGCAACGGTAACGGTCGACACCACCGCCATTACGCCCGATAACGCGAAGCAGATGATGGGTAAGTAAAGTTCCAGTCCAGACTCAAGCCGGCTGGGGCGCGTCCGTCTAGCCGGCTTGAGCCAAAACTCCGCGGCAGCTTGCTTCCGCCTGTTAGCGACTGATATTTGAAACAAGAGCCAGATGCGAGATCATCTTTGTTGGGGCAAGACGCCTGACAAACCAGATAGATAGGCCGAGATCCCGTCCGGAGAGGTTGGAGCGTCCATTCGCGAGGCCGGCACGACCCCCACCTCTCGCCATTCAGGCTGATTTAGCCTGTAATACCTTGCGAGCTTTTTAAAGGATCGCGGGTTCGTATCGTATCAAGAGTAAGGGGATGAACGGCCATGTAGCATACCCCGGCATTTAGGTTGCACGAGATCCAATATTCATCAGATTGGCAAATTTCGACGTCTGCCGGAGGTGCTGCCTGGATTGACCTCGCTTTTGCTATGATCGGGAGCGAATTCGCGTTGCGAACGGCACGCGAACTCGTCACCTATCTCCGTAGCCTGGCGGGCAAGTGCCGTTCAGCATCGAGCGGCCACTACCACGACTGCCCAAGCCGGAGTGACGCTCCGATCGCACCGAGTCGATCGCTGAGAAGGCGGAGAGCGAACCCCACGGAAGAGCCATAGTCCACCATCAGGACTAAGCCCAACTATTGATCTCGCTCGAACGCCCTCGTTACTACGATTTCGCCCACAATTGCCCCGTTGAATTTTTCGAGGTCTTCGGCAGGTATCCAGTATTCTTTCAGCGCTTGGCCACCTGCTTCGTGCGGAGTATAGGCGGCGAGGAAATTCGTCACAACCTGAAAGCGAGTGACGTAACCAGCACCGTCCCGATTGACGTTCCAATCTCTAGCAATTCGAATGGCGTAATCTTCGGAAAGGACCGGATAGAAGATAGGCTGATCTGGTAGACGAGGTGGAAATGCCTTCATCCCACTCTGCTTTATCAAGTCGAGTTCAGCTGGACCTACGGGTCTCCAGAGGGTGATGGTTTCCATTTTGATCGCCCAGTCAAATTCGACTAAATGCAGTAACTGCTAAGCACAATCCAAAATTTTTGAAAAGCTCCCGGTTAGTGCATTCTTGCCATCTCCATGACAACGGTGGGCTCGAAACGAGCCAATGCCTTTCGTAAATGCGAGGACGACGGCGGTTGGCGGTTGCGTCGTCTTGATGGCTTTCCAGACCGAAATTGGAAAGCTTCAGGTAAAACAACGGCTCGTCTAGTCTAGCAGAGCATAAATAGATTGGCCTGAAATGATTTGGGAACCAGCAACTACTACAAGGCCGACGCAAAGAAAGGGTCCGAACGGAAGGTGAGGATTCTGAACAGCCGATATGTTACGACCCCGGGAAAGTCCCGCGTACGCAAGGGCCGTTAAAGAGGCAAACAGGAGCATCGGTGCAAGTCCCAGGCCCCCAACCCAGCTGCCAGCTGCTGCGATAAATTTTACGTCCCCGAGACCGAGACCTTCGACCTTTCGGACTTCCCGATGAAGTGAGCGAATAGTCCAGGAGATTAATCCGCCTGCTAAAAGACCCGCACTTGCATCCAGCATGCCTGGAAAAGGTAATAGGCTGGAAACAATAAGGCCGCTAATCGCAAGTAGCAGATTTTGCTTGTCGGGGATGATCATCCGTCTCCAGTCGGTGATGGAAACGGAAGAGCACAGTGCCAATAGGACTACGAGCGCGAAGCATTGAACGGCTGGAATTGACATGACTTGTGCCGGTTCCCGCATTCAGAGTGCAGCATGACGCAGAGGAACCGCCAGGAATACGGAATGCAGTGAGCGGTCCTCCTCGATTTCCACGTTGAGTTCCGCGGCAAGAGGGAGCTGGTCGTGCTGCAACCATTCTGTGTGCCAGTCCAGGGGCGCATTAGATTTATTTGCTCCGAAATATCGTAAGCTGAAACGCTTTACATTACGGGCTAAAGTCACGGGCTCTCCGATGCCAATCACATTTGGGTCGGAACGATAGACCGACGTCCGAAGCTCTAGATGGCAACGATCAACCAAAAGCTCGCCGCAATTGAGCGTCAGTCGAGCTCGCACTAAGCCGCCCTCCATAGCAAAGCCTTCGCTGAGTGTTACAAAATCGAGTTGCTGTTCCTGCCCGTCGAACAAAAGTCGCACCAAGCCTGCCTCCGGATCCAGGGTGGTTGCCGGAACGGCTCCAGAAATCAATGAGCTTAGACGAGTGATGCCGGCACTCGAAGCCATGTGAATGTCATTCTTTCCCGCGGCGGCATAGCTGCGCAAGGCTAGCATCAGGCCGCCGATCGCAACGGTCGCGATCATCGCGGTGACCGCCAACGAGACCAGCAATTCGACCAGAGTGAAGCCCTCTTGTGAACCGTCACTCATGAACATCGCCAGCCACGAGTTTTACCGTCTTTAGGACAATTGGGGCGGAGCGCTGTGCATTGGAGGCAACGGTCGGAATAACGGCTATTTCGATCCAATAGCCCCTGAGACCTGACGCCGCTTGAGGTCTCAGAGCCTGCACGGATGCCGTCCATGAGAAGTCGCTACCGAACGAACCGGTTGTTTTCGCTGCTGGTATTGGCTCGGTGATGCCGATGGCATCCATTTTTGCCTGGGCCAGTTGCATGGCCTGTTGCGCGATTTCGGCGCGACGCTCGGCGCGCAAGGACGTCGAGAAGCCAGCGAAAGCGACGCTGAGAAACAACGTCAATATGACAAAGGCGACCAGCACCTCCAGCAGTGTGAAGCCATCACAATCGTTTTGTTGGGCCGCAGTCGTCACCTAGCGCCCTTCATCCGACAGCATATCGAGGGTGGCCTCTCCAGTTAGCCAGTTCACGCTGATCTTTGCCCGGCGGTCACGCAAGGCCAGAACAACATCGCCGCCGGTCGATGTTCCGTCCGGGAAAAATCTAAGGCCTAGGGCAGAACCACTGATGCGCTCAGGTCTGGCAGCAACAACCGTCATCGACATGTCCGCCGGCAGTGGGATTTGTGATCCGGATGGCGGCGAGACCCTCCGGCTTTCGACGTCGATTTCAACCAAGGTCTCCTTGTTGCTGGAAATGGCCTGAGCATGAGCAAGCCGCATGACGGCTGCAACACGGCGCGCTGTCGCTTCGACCGCTACCCGGTCGGGCGGCCGCTTCAAAACGGGAAGGGCGATGCTCGCGACTAGGGTCATAATGGCGACAACCGCCAGGACTTCGATCAAGGTGAAGCCTTCCTGACAGGTGAGCGACGAGCAAAAGCCTTCTGGGCATTTTCGCGATCGGCCTTTCACCTGCGCAGCATGCCTCATTGCAGTGCCAGTTCGTTGATGGACAATATGGCGTTCATCGTCGTCAGGACGAGACCACCAATCAGGGCCGCGATAGCGACCGTCAGCGCCGGAGTCAGCAAAGTCATGAGTCGATCGATGCGTTGCTGGACCTGATGGCCGGTGTTGGTCGCCAATCTCTGTAGCATCTGTTCCAGCTTACCGGACGCTTCGCCGATTGCTATCATCTGGATAGCAATTTTCGGCAGATGCGTATGCGTACCAAGAGCATCGGCCAAATTGGTGCCATCTTGTAAGGCGCTGAATGCCTTGCCGAGCTCCATCCGTAAAACGCGATTTTGTGGCACGTCCTGCGCTCCGGTAAACGCTGCAAGAATCGGAACGCCAGCCCTCAGGAGCGCGGCCAATGTTCGGGAGAAGCGTTCCGTATTATGATTGAGCGCCAAGGTTCCGACAATTGGCGTTGCGAGCAGCACTCGATCGAACATCAACCGGCTGCGTGCATTCTTGACAAGAAGAATACCGAGCATGATGATTGCGAGAGAAATGCCAGCGGCTAGAACACCGACCCGTTGCCAATGCGCTTGCAGCCACAGCAGCGCGCTGATGATCATCGGCGGTTCCTTGCCGTTTTGGGCGAAGATCGGCGCGATCGACGGGATGAGCGCTCCCATGATCACCGAGACGGAAGCAAGCGCCATCACGGTCAGAATGCAGGGATAGATCAGCGCGGACCTGATCTTGTCGCGAATAGTGACGCGTTGTTCCAAAAGCTCGGCAATTTCATTGAGCGCTTGAGCGAGTCTACCGCTGCGCTCTCCGGCGCGTAAAACGCTCAAATAATCCGGCCCGAATGTCTTTGGATACTGGCGTAGCGCTTCGGAAACCGCGGAACCGGACAGAATGGAGGCAATCATCTGATTGCTGATCGCTTTCATCGGCTTTGAGGCCGTCTGCTCGGTAAGGAGTCTAAGCGTGCTGTCGAGCGGTAGGCCAGCACCGCTCAGAATGGCGAATTCGCGTGTGAAGGACGCTACCGCTTTGGTCGATGGCGCATCGGACCAGGAAATGTCACGACGCCACCATGGTGTCGTGTCGGTAAGATCGGCAAGCTCGGTCTCAAGTGGGGTAAGACCACGAGACCAGAGAAGCTCCGTTGCGGCTTGCTGCGAGCTTGCCTCGAACTGGCCCTCAACGATATCGCCTTGACCGGTAAACGCCCGATAACGAAAGCGCCGCCATGCCGGATTCATGGCGCGACCTTCGTGATGCTGAGAACATCCTCAATCGTCGTCATTCCCGACCAGACCTTGCTAAGGCCGCTTTCATAAAGCGCGTTCATGCCGTCCGCGCGTGCAGAAGCCTCCAAATCGACTTCGGACGAATGCGCCAGGATCTGTGCGCGTTGCCGCTCGCCGATCGTCATCAGTTCGGCAATGGCGAGCCGCCCGGAAAAGCCGGTATTCCGGCATGAAGGGCAGCCTTTCGCGCTCATCACGCGGGGCAGCGAAGAGGGTAGTTTTCTTCCAAGATCATGGGTGATGCGCTCGGCCCATAGCAACGCATCGGCGTGAGGCTCGGAACAATGAGGACACAAGCGTCGAACCAATCGTTGCGCCAAGACCCCGTTGAGGGTCGAAGCGAGCAGAAAGTGTTCCAGGCCCATGTCGATCAGGCGCGTCACCGTGGCTGCAGCACTGTTGGTGTGAAGTGTCGATAGTACGAGATGGCCGGTCAATGACGCCTGGATCGCAATCTTTGCGGTCTCCAGGTCGCGAATTTCGCCAATCATGATTACATCGGGGTCTTGGCGGAGGATAGAGCGCAGCGCGTGCGGAAAATCCAGACCAATGGACGGTTGGACCTGGACCTGATTGATGCCGGCAAGCTGATACTCGATGGGATCCTCGACAGTGAATATCTTGGCGCTCGGACGGTTGATGCTTGCAAGCGCCGTGTAGAGCGTCGTCGTCTTTCCCGAACCCGTTGGCCCGGTCACCAGAAATATCCCGTTGGGTTGACCCGTAAGCCGCGAGAGATCTGCGATTTCGCCCTTGGAAAAGCCCAGTGTGGAAAAGTTCAACTCGACACGTGAACGATCGAGAATGCGTAGCACGATGCTTTCGCCGAACGCGGTCGGAATGGTAGAAACACGCAGATCGATGTCGACACCCCGCACCGGGGCTTTGATGCGCCCATCCTGCGGCATGCGTCGTTCGGCGATGTCCAGCCTTGCCATGATCTTGATACGAGAGCTGACGGCGGCCTGCAGACCATGGGCGAGCGTTCGCATGCGATGCAAATGTCCATCGATGCGGTAACGCACATCCAGGCCGTCCTGCATCGGCTCGATATGTATATCCGATGCCCTGGCATCCACCGCTTCAGCGATAATCTCATTCACGAGCCGAATGACGGGCGCTTCACCGGCAATGTCACGCAGACGTTCGACATCGTCCTCGCTAACGCCATCGAAACGCGGATCTGCATTTTGCTCATGCGGCTGTGACGTTTCGTCATAGAGGCTTTGTACCGCCCGCTGAAACAGCGTTGCCTCGATGAGGCGCGTGCGTATCGGAAGACCCGTTAGGTAGGAAAGCGCTTCTCGGGGTTCTCCGTCAAATGGGTCGACTTCGGCAAGCACAATGCTTTCTTCATCCACCTGCAATGGCAAAACGCGGCGGCTGCGCACGAAGCCAGCATCGATCAGTTCGGCAGAAATCGGTGCAATCGGAATATCATCGAGCCCAACCACGAGGATGCCTAAGGCTGCGGCGATTTCTGAACACAAACGCGTTTCGGGAATGAGGCCAAGTTTGAGGAGAACCTGATCCAGCCGCTCGTTGGTTTTAGCGGCCGCACGCTGAGCTCTTACGAGACTTGCCTCGTCGAGGATTCCCGCATCGACGAGGCTTGTTCCAAATCCATCGAAAAAATTCACGGGATCCGGAATGAACGATGACAGATCGGGCTCACGCAACATCCTTCCAGGAGAGATGCCGCCAATGTCTTTTGCCGCGTCATTTCTGCCAGCTAGTGACACTGTCCGTGCTTCCCTCTTGTCCGCTTGGACCGACCGATACGATATCGTAGGCGTCATGTTGGCCGGGATAACGGTAGATGTAGGGGTGACCCCAAGGGTCGCTAGGAAGGGTCTGGCCCTTGAGGTAAGGCCCATTCCAGGATGCGGCCTGTGTTGCCGGCTTTACCATCAATGCCTGTAGACCTTCATCACTGTTAGGATAGCGACCCATGTCGAGATAGTAGAGTTCCAACGCCGCAGAAAGCGATTGGATCTGCAAGTGAGCGGCCTTTTCCTTGGATGAGGAAAGGTAACTCAGTACACGTGGAGCAGCTAGACCCATAATGAGGCCGATAATCGCCAAAACGACGAGTACTTCAATCAGGGTAAATCCCTTTTCGCCGTTTCGGGATGGGTGATCTACTAACCCAGATTTTCGTCGTCTATTCATTCCAACATCGGTCCCCACGCACGCCGCTATAGAACGGGCTCCCTCGAATTTCAGACGATCTCGCAAGCTTTGCTCGGTTACCTCAGTTCAGAGTAGCCGCAGTACGATTGCCTGCATTGTCATAGGTGTAGGCGCCGGAATTGCCGGCGGAGTTGGCGTCACCCTTGATACGACCGAGACTGTCATAGGTGTAAGTGATAGTGCCTGGCGTCGCAGCTTCGGCCGGCGTCGCTGGTGGCAGGAACAGATAGCTTCCGATCGCCACTGCCAACGCGATCGATCCCGAAGCGAGCATGAGCGGCCTGCGCAGTTTTCGGTTCATGTCAGTCATGGCGGACTCCCTGGGAGAGATAAGAAAAGGGGAATGGCGTGCATGCAGCGAAGAGAGATAAAACAGACCCAAAATTATTTCAATCCATGCTTGTTAATTTTTAAGTTGATATGATTTCTGATCTACAACTTTTAAAACTGGGCAGAAACTATTTCGCTCTAGCGCGGGACCTATCTGTCTAATATGACTACAATAATTGCAGCATGCGTCAGACGCGTGCGATTTGGAAATATTTCTGCGGCAATGGAAGCTGTCTTTTATCTCAACTGCCGATTGACAAAACATGCGAAGTCGGTCCAGCTTATATACGTGCTTGTTCAGCAGGTGGGGATGTTTGGATGTTTCACGTTTACCGCGTCCTTTGGGCGCTGGCCGCACTTACATTGGTTGGGTTTGATGCCAACCTCTTTGCGCAGCAGGCCACTTCCAAGGCGCCTTACACGCCACCAGTCGCTAACCTTGAAATGCCGTCGGTGACGCCCGAGCAAGCCGAGCAATATCTCAACGCGCGCCAAATGCCGAAATCTGACGCTGTGCCGCCGCCGGTAGACCGAACAATGATGAGCAACCAGTCGCTAGTGAAGGTGAATGTCGAACCTGTTCTAGGCCACGACCTGCCGCAAGGCGATACCACCCCTTACGGCTTCAAGCGCGCCGACTTCGCTACAGCCAAGCCGGGCGCTGCCGACGCAGCTGACAAGCTTCGCAAGCAGGCGCTTGGATCCGGTGTGGCGGTTGGTTCGCGGCCGCCGGCCGCCGTTATTCAGGAACAGCCGCCGTTGATCGGGTCTCCCTAATTCGATTGCCATTGCCGCCGCGCCACCGGCGCGCCGCTTCGGACATTTTCCGCGTCCGTCTTTCTATTCTCCCAAACCGTTATCCTTTTTACGTTGGAGCCTTTCCGATGCGAACCTGCGTCTCCTTCCTCGCCAGAACTTCGCTTGCACTATTCCTGACGATGGTCTCCTTCGCTGGCGCAATGATGTCGGCGTCAACTCCTGTACACGCTGCACCAGGCGTCACGTCGCTTACTTGCACGCCGCCAGCCGCCGATCCCGAAATCGCCGAACTTGCTAGGGCGCTCAATTATAATATCTCGCAAATCTATGAGTACGTGTATTACAACATCGACTTCTCGCCGACCTTCGGCCTGAAGAAGGGGCCGCTTGGCACCTATCTCGATGGCCGCGGCAACAATGCCGACCAGAACATGTTGTTGGTCACTCTGCTCAGGCAGTCCTGCATCACCGCTAACTATCGCTATGGGGTCATCACCTTCCCCGCAACAGCGATCGCCAATCTGCTCGGTGTCGATAATGATGCTGCTCTGATCAGCCGCACGCTCGGTAACGGCGCAATCCCGGCCTGCATCCGGATGACGACGGGCGGCGCTTGCGTGACGACAGGTGCCGCTCCGGCGACCATCGATGTTCAGATGCTCTGGACCGAAGCGACTGTTGGGACTACCACATATGAGCTCGATCCATCCTTTAAGTCCTATCAAAACTACGCCCCGATCAATGTCGCGTCTGCTATGGGTTACGACAGGACGGCATTTCTGAGCGCAGCCTCGACCGGCTCGGCGGCGATCAGCGGGCTTCCGGCGGGCGTCACATCGATTCAGGGTTTGAGCAAGGCCAATATCGTCACGAAGCTCAACACCTATTCCGAGACGCTGGCCAACTACATACGCACGAACTATGCCTCGAGCTCGATGGCGCAGCTTTTTGGCGGGCGTACGATCACCAATAC
The DNA here is from genome assembly GCF_051811145.1 of Rhizobium sp. 11_C7_N12_5. Lineage (NCBI taxonomy): Bacteria > Pseudomonadati > Pseudomonadota > Alphaproteobacteria > Hyphomicrobiales > Rhizobiaceae > Rhizobium > Rhizobium sp. 11_C7_N12_5. The sequence goes on along the minus strand of NZ_JBPWPY010000003.1, from coordinate 794,205 downwards.
CGCCTATGGGACGGTTATGCCGGCAGCCGGCACCGTTTGCAGCGAAATCGGGAGCTGCACGACGACTGCCAATGCCTTGCGCACGGTCTTCACCGTCAATGTCGTCGATACGGGATCATCAGTTTCAAAAGTATCGGCGACGTATTTTGCGGATCAGATCGCCGGCAAGCGCATCACTTTGAATTATTCTTCCACTGCGCAAGCCACGTTGACGCTCAACGGCAACTCCATTTCGAACGGATCGAGCACAACATCGCCGACGCAAGTCGTTACCATGACGATGTCGGCTCCCTACAGCACGCTCTATAATACATATACCGTTCAATCGAACGTAAAAGTCGGCGGAACCTACTCAATCGTCATGGCCGCAGGCGAGACCGGCCGCGGTGCTCTGACCCGTCAACAACAGCAACTGGCCGAGGCCATCGCCTCGGGCGCCGCGGCCTCGGATGAGCGTGTCATCGGAGGAAATCTTGCTGTGGTAGCCTTCGGCTATCTCAGTCAGGTCAGCGAAGGTGATCGCGTCGCAGCCAACCTTATGAACATCATCGATGCACGGCATGCGGTGATGGGTGTCGTAGGCTACAATGGCGCTGCCTATGTCGATTTTCCAGCCCTGCTTTACGGCTTCTCCACGAAGACGGCGTCCGTGACTGCTGGGGATCAAATAGGCGCGTTCTTCGGCCGGCAGATTCGCAATGCAACGCTGGAATCAACCGTTGTCAAACAGATGCAGACGGTCGAGGCAGTGTCGACGCCGCGTATGTTTGATTATTCCAACGCCAGTAGCATCGGCTTCATCCAGGCGACGACCGCCAACTGGGCGACCGTCAAGCCGCTGCTGACCAATTGGGCTACCGCCGACCTCAACGATATGGAGAGTTTCCTGACGGCCGCCGGCGCTACGGGTCGTCAGGCGATCATCCCGCAAAACGGCGCGCGTGCCGTCGATCAATGGACCGGCAATGGCTACTATCTGCAGCAGACGCAGTCAGCTGGTGACATCAGCCTCGTCCTCGCGTCCAGAATTACCGGCGGATACAAGGGCGGATATGCGTCGGCTTTCACCACATTGCGCAATTATGGGACTTCGTTCGTTTCGACAGCGGGAAGTGCATATCAAGCGGTTCAGAGCATTGATCCGATTGATCTTCGAAGCGGCAATTTTCTGTACGACCATGATGACATCAGAGTTGGCTCAGCGAATTTCCCCTTCGGCCTGACGCTGCAGCGCAGCTACAATTCGGGCAATCGCTCGACGAAGACTGCCCTTGGCTACGGCTGGCGCCATAACTTCATGCTGTCGGCATTCCGTGACAGCGATGCCTATGAGGCTTTCGGCGATCACAACCCGCTAGCCGCCGTCACCTCGATCACTGCCGCCTATGTCATGAAGGATCTGGAAACATCCAGCACGTCACCGGCGATCATCAACACTGTTGCTGCTTCGCTGAGCGCCAGCTGGTTGATGGATCAGCTCGTCGGCAACGCAGTGACTGTGGAGACGAACGAAGGAACCAAGAAGTTCGCTCGTATCCCAACGGCGGCTGGTGGATCCACTTATGTCCCGCCTCCGGGTGATGGTTCGACGTTGACACTGCCCGCGACCGGCAATGCCGCCGTCATCACCGACAAGACCGGCATCGTCACAAGCTTCGATGCCGACGGGAATATCGCGTCCTGGAAGGACAAGAACAACAATACTATCAGCTTTACTTATTCGGGGACCGGTGCGGCCAAAACGCTTGCCACCGTCAGCAACGGCATGGGCCGAACCCTAACCCTTGCCTACAACGCTTCCAACCAGCTGACGGGTGTGTCTGATGGCACCCGCACCGTCAACTACACCTTTGACGCCGCCGGTAATCTTGCCAGCTTCAAGGACGCGATGACGGCAACGACGACCTACACGTATGCAACCCCCGGTCTGCTGATCAGGGCATATGACCCGGCCTTCCCGTCGGACGGTTCGTCGCGCGGTTTCATGACGAATACCTATAACGCCTTCGGCAAGGTCACGATTCAGGCCGATCCTTTTGGCAACCTCTGGTATTACATGTTCGCGAACGGCTGGCGCAGCCAGGAGGTCGATCCTCTGGGCAACACACGGGTGCTGTATTACGACCGCACCGGCAATCTAACCAATGACATAGATCAGACAGGCGGCCAATCCATCTATGCGTATGATGGCGTCGGCCGGCGGATCCAGGCGGTTAAACCGCTCGGCGACTACACGTCCTATGTCTACGATGCCAAGTCGAACGTCCTAACCCAGACGACGACGCCGATTGCAGGAGCGATCGACCCGCTGACCGGCACCGCCGCAGCGCCGATCACCGAAAGCTGGACCTATTCGGCGCTCTCGAAGCCGGCCACCCATACCGATCCGCTCGGTGGCGTCACCTCCTATAGCTACGATACCAATGGCAACGTGTTGACGGTGACGCAGCCGGCGGTTGCCAAGCCGGGCGTGACGGGAACGGTTCAGCCCGTGACCACAATCTCCTACAATGCACGCGGCTTGCCGCTGACAATCAAGGATCCTGAAAACCGGGTAACTGCGTTCAGCTATGATGCCACGACCTTCGACCTCCTGACCAAGGTGGAAGACTCCGGCAGCGGACGCCTCAACTTGACCACCACCTATACCTATGACGCTGTCGGGAATCAGCTGACGGTCAAGGATGCGAAGAACAATATCACCACCAACGCCTATGATGCCGAACGGCGTCTGATCCAGATCACACCGCCGGCGCCCTTTGCTGCCAGCGTGACGCAATATACCTACGACCTCAACGGCAACCGGACTGCGGTCAAGCAGGCGACCGGCGTCACCGCCACCCCCTGGTTGACGACGACCATCGGCTATAATGCGGCCAACAAGCCGACTGTCGTCACCAAGCCGGACGGTACCACGACGACGAACGCCTACGATGTTCTCAATCGGGTGTCGACGGTGACATCGTCCTCCGGCCGCCAGGTTTTGACGACCTACGATGCAGCATCTCGCATTACGCAGATCACTGATAAGGTGTTCGGCATTCTTGATGCTTCCATTACCTCGAACCTAGGGAGTGTCGTTCGCGAGACCCGCACCTATTATCCGGGCGGCCTGCTGGCGACACTGGCCGACGGAAAGAATAATACACTTACCTATTATTATGACGGCTTCGAGCGTCAGAAGCAGATCGTCTATCCCGATCATACCGCATCTGCGCCGGACTACGACCTCTTCGGCTTCGACAAAGCCGGCAACCAGCTGGTGTTCCAGCGCAGGGACGGCTCGCAGATCTGGTCGACTTATGATGCGCTCAACCGCGTCACCAGCAAAGCGCCGACCGGCCAGGCGACGATCTCCTATGGCTACGACTATTCCGGTCGGCTCCTGAATGCGACCAACGCGTCGACTACGATTGCCTCGGTTGCCTATGGCTATGACACGGCAGGCCGCATGAATGCGGAAGCCAGCGGCCTGTTCGGCACTAGCAGCTATACTCTCGACGCTAACGGCAATCGCACCAGCCTCACCTTGCCGTCCGCGGTCGGAACAGCCAATCTGCTGTCCTATGACTATGACAGCCTCAACCGGCTGGGCAACGTTTATAACGGCACACTCGCAGCCGCCAATCGCATCACTGGTTTCACCTATGATGTCGTCGCCAGACGCTCGGCGGCATCCTACGGGCCAAGCACGGCGCCGGTCGCCTCGACGACAACGACCTATACCAATGCCAGCCTGCCGGCCTCTATCACTCATAGCTGGAACGGCGCCACGCTGGGCCTGACCTATGCCTATAATGCCGATCAGCAGCGCAAGAGCACGACGGCCACTGATAACAGCTTCCTGCCGACCGGCCTTGCTGCCAGCACGAAAGCCTATACCAGCAATGTGCTCAACCAGTATTCGGCAATCTCCGGCACCGCGCACACCTACGACAAACGCGGCAACCTGACGTCGGATGGCATCTGGACCTACGGCTACAATACCGAGAATCAACTGATCTCGGTGGCAGCAAGCGGCCAGAGCATCTCCTTCACCTATGATGCCATCGGTCGGCGGTTGCTTAAGCAGGTAACAGTCGGCTCGACCACGACGACCACCGGCTGGCTGTCGGTGGGCGATCAGGAGATGGCGGAGTTTGCAGGCGTCGGCACCATCTTTGTGCAGAAGCGCTTCGTCTACGGCACGGGCATCGATGAACCCATTGCCAGCTTTGATCCAGCCAATGTTGCAACCTACAACTTCGCTGACGCGTTGGGTTCGGTAATTGCGCTGACCAATGCCTCCGGCCAGGTGACCGAAAAGCATGCCTATACCGCCTATGGTGTCGATAAGATTACCGGCACCAACACCGCATCTTATCGATTTGCAGGACGGCGGCTCGACCCTGAGACCGGGCTCTATTACAATCGTGCCCGCTATTATTCGCCCACCCTCGGACGCTTCCTTCAGACCGATCCCATCGGCACGAAGGACAATATCAACCTCTATGCATACACCGCCAATGATCCCGTCAATGCAACTGACCCGACAGGAAATTGGGGGAAATATGGGTCCGAGAGCTACGATGGCCTTGCAAGTGCAGCAAAGGCAATAGCGAAAGATCCTGTCGGCACCGCCGTTAATGCGGTGCTCGGCTATCCCAATCCCTCGATGGCCTCACTCTCAACAAGCTTCCTTGGTGTTGCAAGCACGGAGGGACGAGCACTGATGGCTGCAGAAGGGGCCACCACGGAAATAATGTTTGGCGCCAAAATGACCAGAGGTAGTGCGGGTCAGATTAACGTCAGCTTGACTCAATCTCAGGCCATTGAAAATTTGGCGGCAAACGGGTTTGCTAAGGCCCTTTCAAAAGATGGAACTGTCACTATCATGAGTAGTGGAGATAAAGTTTATAGATTTTATGCTCAGTCCACGGGTGGAGGTGTCGCGGGTGCGCCAACCGGCATTCCTTCTGCGTCTGTCTCGATTGGACGTGACATCATTACCAAGCTACGCTTCACAGGAGAGTGATGTGCCAGCAGAGAGAGAAATTGCGTCAGAAGCCGAAGTCCTGGAGCTAGTTGTTGCCGGTATAGATCTACCGCAATATATATTTTCCCGCAGGTTTAAGGGTTTTCTGTTTTTTGACGCGGATATTTGTACATCGGCCCCCTTGATCTCCGCTGTTCAGGCAGTGGCGAAAGTAAGTAATGGGCTACAGTCCACAGTTAAGGTATTTAACAGCGCAAATCGTCAACTATTGGGTTGTTTGAATTTAACCTGCGACTTGCCGGCAGAAATAAAAAAAATGAGTGAGGAAATGAACGCCTCGGGGTATCACGGTGGTCTAATTCTTGTAGAAGCGCAAAAAAGATGGGCTTTGTATCAAAAGCGGCCAGTCGATATGGGTGTCTTCGCCTTTGATGGTGATCAAGATTTGCGACCAATCTCTACAATTACTAATGACTATTTTGTCCGTCATCAGGATATTGCGCTCTGGCTCTCTGGCGAAACCCAGCGGGATATTGATTTAGTTGATGGATTTGGCCGTAACTTCTTGACTGAATTGATAAAAAACTATTCTTGAGTAGATACGTTAACGAGCCTCATTGGTGGAGTATGGGACTGTGAGGCGGGATGGAACGGAGTGTCGTCGTCATTGAATTTCAGCGGAGCCGTTGGTTTGAAGTATGCGTCCAGGAGAGTGAGCTTTGTCTATTGCTATGGTCACTTTTTGGGGAGCAGAGAAAGGCGGGCGTTTTAGCCCACCTAGCTCGGGCTTCCGCCCTCAGGTTGATCTTGGGGGAGTTCATAGATCATGCATGGTCGAGAGCGTTGATAATGAAGAGGTTTTTTCTTTTGAAATGGAGCACCGCGTTTTGTTGAAACTGATGTTTCCAGACCAATACCCTGATGCATTTGAGGTTGGCGACGCGGTCAGCTTCTACGAAGGTAGCAAGCTGATCGGTAGTGGCAGAATCATAGGTGATTGAGTGTGATGAGTATGCATGCCTTGGTCGTCGGAAAGCCAATCTACCACGTAGGGACAAGTCCCAGCGTGAGAAGTTCTCATAAACCCTGGGTAACTGCTATACTCATTGATTTATTTCTAGCCACGTTCCTGGCTCAAAAAAACTGTCAATGACATAATGTATGCCTGAAACTGTGGGGCGGCTGTCGTTCGTTCGCGGATATGTATCGGGGCGTTTATGTATCTTGTAGTCTCGTGGATGGCCGGATGCCGTCGAAATTCTCGTCTTTTCTCGCGGATGATGGCCGGAATTGCTCTTTGCTTTCTCGCCTCAGGCTGTACCTCAAACTCCGATGACGGGCCTTTGACGGAATGGCAAGGGAATGGTGGGGGCGCAAGATCAACGCGGACACAACCTTTTTCGCAACGCACCACGCTCGCAGCCTACTCCGCGCCAAATAATGACCAATCGCTCTATTACCCCGGTTCTGGGCAGATGGTCGGGCGAGGGACAACATCCGCACTTGATCCGGCACTCGCATCCGGTGCGCCGGTGACGCTCAATCTTGCCAACGCTTCCATAGAGGCGGCCGCCCGCGCTGTGATGGGCGATATTCTCAAACTGAACTATTCCGTTGCCCCCAATCTGCCCGGAACAGTGACAATCCAAACCTCGCGGCCGGTCTCCCGTGGAGAGTTGATCCGGCTGTTTCAGGATGCGTTGCAGGCTAATGGCGCCGCCATCATTAAAACCGGGCAGGTCTATCGCATTGATAACGCGCAGCAGGCTCGCAATGCTGTCTCGGGTATCGAAGTGGGGGGAGCAGGAACTGGGAGCGACCGTATCGGTGCCGGTGTGCGGATCGTGCCTCTTCGTTATGTCTCCGCTTCAGAAATGCAGCGTATTCTTGAGCCAATGGTTGGCAGGACCGTGGTCGTCGGCGCCGACGATACCCGCAACACGCTGACGCTGTCAGGCACCAGCCAGGAAATCTCGAGCGTCCTCGACACGATCTCCGTCTTCGACGTCGACGTGATGAAGGGCATGTCTTTCGCGGTCATTCCGGTGCGCTCTGCTCAGCCCGATGCTATTGCCGACGAATTGCGTAACGTCTTCGGCACCGGTGGCACCAAGGGCATGATTCGCTTCCTACCAAATAACAGATTGCGTTCGATCCTGATCGCTTCCCCGCAACGCGAGTACCTGACGCGTGCTGAAATGTGGGTCCGCCGTCTAGACTCGCGAGCGCAGGGACAAGAAAAGCAGCTCTACACCTATAAGGTCCAGAACCGCTCCGCCAAGGAACTTGTGACCATCGTCAACGACATGTTCTCCAATGGAAAGCAAAGTGCGGATCAGCCGCAGCGAAACGTAGCTCCGCGTTATCAGGACACGTCCGTGCAGTCGGCGAGTGCCGCTGGCAATGGCGGGGGAGGGACGCAACAAGGGGTGCCGGTGAGCGATCCAACCGGGCAAATTCCGGAGGATAGCGTGACTTTCGAACCAGGTGCTGGCAGCGGCAGCGCAAGAGATGCGCAAGTAAGTGGTGGCTCCGAACGCGTCCGTGTTGCGGCGGATGAGGGCAACAATTCTCTTCTGGTTCTTGCCGCATCTTCAGATTACCAGCGGGTACTTTCGATCATTCAAAACCTCGATGTCAGCCCGCGCCAGGTGTTGATCGAGGCGACGATTGCCGAGGTTTCCCTGACAGACGATCTGAAATTCGGCGTTCGCTGGTATCTGCAGCACAAGAACGCCGGCTATATGTTCACGGATCAAGCCTCGAAAGCCTTCGATTCCACGTTCCCAGGTTTTTCTTACGCGCTAGGATTGGCCAACACGCAAGTGACGCTGGATGCCTTGAACAAGGTCAGTCATGTAAACATCGTTTCGGCACCGTCGCTGATGGTGCTCGACAACAAGACCGCAACGCTGCAGGTGGGCGATCAAGTTCCGATCGTGACGCAGTCGGCCACAAGCGTGCAGGATCCGGGCGCACCGATCGTCAACTCGGTCAATTATCGCGACACCGGCGTTATCATGCAGATCACGCCGCGCATCAACGACAGCGGTCGTGTGTTGCTCGATATTTCTCAGGAAGTTTCCAGTGTCTCCGGCACGACGTCCTCCGGCATTGACTCGCCGACGATCAAACAGCGCAAGGTCAAAACGACGGTTATGGTTTCCGACGGCCAGGTCCTGACGCTGGGCGGTATCATCCAGAACCAGAACAGCAGGGATTCGACCAAAGTACCTATCCTGGGCGACATCCCGCTGATCGGCAATGCTTTCAAATCCAAGGGAAATTCGATCGGCAGGACCGAGCTGATCGTTCTTCTCACGCCGCGTGTTGTTTACGATGCGCGCGATGCACAGGACGCTACCCAGGAGTATAGAAACCGGCTTGGCTTTGGTACCGGCCGTCCGATGGGCAGAGTGAGAAGGGATGCTCCGATTGGACAAACGGCGCAGCGTCTCTTTGAATAGAGCCGTCTCCGCTTCATCTATTGCGCGGCCGGAGTCTGTGTCGGATAAAGCTCTAGTTCGACGCGCCTGTCATTTGCTTCCAGGGCGATCTTGCCGCTTTCGACGGACGCAAGTCGCCAACCATCAATCATGTCCCCTTCATTGAACCAAAGGGCATTCGTCTCAGTGCGACGGCGAAGTAGGGCGCGGTGGTGTCCATCATCGATGAATATGCCCGCTAAGACATAATCCGGGGGCGTCAGATCGGGCACTGTTGGAGCCTCGATAGGAGCAATGGGAGCTGCGGCCGGTGGCTGATACGGACGCCGAGACGAGGAAAAGAGCGGCCGCGTAAGGGCTTCACTCTCCCTCTGTTCTGGCGGGATAGCAGTCGGTGCATCTCGAGGGATGGTATTTGGAAACAGCCGCGGCAGATCTCGTTGAGATGGCGCAATCATCATCGGCATTGTTGCCTGCCGCCAACCGGTAAACGCGAGCAAGCCATTTACCAGGAGAAGCAGCCCCGTCCCAATGACAAGGATCGGCGCCGGCCTAGCGCGTGGCATCGACATTTTGCACCGCTCCTAGGACTTCGATTTGAACATTGAGAATTGGTTGCTGCTCAGCTGCATCACCAGCGGCCGAAGCAGGCGCTCGGATCGTCAGGCTTTTCACGAACAGCACCGGCGCAATGCCTCGTTGCAGGCTATCGAGTGTCTGATGGATGGAAGCGATGGCCCCGCTGACATCCATCTGCGCACCAAGATATCGAACCGCGTTCTCCGTGCGTGGTTCAAGTGCGGCGATCGAACGGATCTGTAGTCCGGAGTTCTCTCCGACTTGCTTGAGGCGCGCCTGTAGAGCAGCGCTTGCCGCTCCTTCGTTCTCTCCACTCAAGAAGATCGAGGCATTACGTTCATCGCGCGCTCGGCCAAACAAAGCACGAACCGCGGATTCCTCGCCGGCCATCGCCTGATATCGCGCCAGTTCACCGGAGCGGTCGCTCAGTCGCGTGGCCTGTTCAGTCAAAATCGTACCGATCGGCTGCACGACGATCATATAAATACAGAGCAGCATGAAGACATTGAAGGCCAGGAATAGAGCAGATCCAGCGTGATTTCTTATCCAAGCCACGTTCATTTGACACTCCCGGCTTTTTTGAAGTCGCCGGAAATGCGCGCGCTGATCGCAAACCGCTCGAGTTGGGTCCCGCCCTGCGCTACGATCGGTGAGCTTAACGTCACATCGGCAAGACGCGTTGACCGGCCGATCAGCGGGATCAATGCCGCGGCATTGTCCGAATAACCCGCCATGGAGACATGGCCATCCCGCACACTGAATTCGGTCAGCCAACTACTGTCGGGCAGTATTCGGCTAGCCTCTTCCCACACCTCCAACGCGCTCGGCGCCGATCTGCGATCAAACATCGTTTGAACCGCAGCCTGGGTGGATGCGATTTCGTCCAGCATTTTGCGCACGGCCAATGCCTTCGCCCGCGCCCGCGGTAATTCGCTCTCGATTTCATCTAGGGCTGCCTGCTGCCGCCACCAAACGATACCAGCGTCAATTGCGGCGAATCCGAAACCGAGGATGACCAGCAGGACCATAAGTCTTCGCCATCCATATCCTTGTTGGGAGCGCGCCTCTGCAAGATGAATGACAGCATCGCCTGAAACTGCGTCGGGTGTCGTCACGAACTGAACCTTATCCAGATCCAGACCAAGTTGCCGGCATCGTTCGGCAGCAAGATCGCGCCGGATGATGCGTTGGCGCACAAGCCGCTTCGTCCGATCGCCAGGATGGGCCGAAAGTATCATTCTCATATAAATCTGCTCAGGTCTGAACGGCGTTCGGCGGGCCATTTCCTGAGCGGTGATGATCCGCAGATTGGCGATCGCTTCTCTCGGGATTTCAATCGATCGCTCGAAAACAGCACCGTCTGGCATGACGATCCCAATCGGCATTTTGTCGATGTCAAATCCAGCTCCAGCCAGCGCGGCCTTTGCAGGCTCGATTGTATGATCCGTCTGAGGTGTACGGTTGCTATGCACAACCTGTCCCAAGCGAGTGACGATCCGCAGTTCAATGTCGTCGCCTGTCTCTGACGTCCCGATCAAAAGCCATCTCTCGCCACCGCCAAGAAGCCATTGCGCCCAGCGACCGGCAAGTAGCTTGCGTGCCTCTCCCAACCACCACTCACCGACACGCTGAACGATCCGGTGCGTACCGTCGGTGAGGCTTTGCCCTGAAACGTTATTAGGGCGCGCTGTGTTTTTTGTGCTGAATGTCATAGCGATTGGCCTGCGCATTCCGGATAAAGACGCATTGTCTCCCCTCCTCGAGACGTCGCGTGCATGGCAGCAGACAACACGTCGCGATAACGGCTGCGTCCGCGACGCCACTCGGCTGTTCTTATGGGGTTGGCCCCACCAACGATATCTATATTCGCCTCCCGAACAAAATAACCGCCATCCCGCATAAGGGTTTCCGCATGAATGAGGTAGCTGCCGCCTACCATGCCGGGGCCGGTATCCAGGCGTGGCCAAATCGTGCCAGGTGCTGGCTTCGAGGTGGCGCCTTCAGATGCGATATATGGCCCTCTTAAAGTCGGTGCATCCGAAAGCATCGTCATCAATGCAGTAGAGGCAAAGGCAGGATCGACGTCGGGGCGATGAGAATAAATCGTCACATAAGGCAGCATTGCTTCAAACAAATCGCGTTTCATTCCCCGGACCTGATCCAGTTCCAATATCGATTCGAAAGGCGCATGCTTCGGCGGCACCACGCCAGCGCCTCCATCTTCCAACAGTTGCTCATCGATCGAGCCAATGCGGATACGGGCGAATTGACCGATCGCGCCCGAAATTTCCTCCGCCTCCTGGTTGGAGGCGCCAATTCCGCGAAGTAGCTTTGTGAGGGTCTCGGGCGTGGCGGCATTTAGATCAACTTTGCCTGTTTCGTTTTCAACGGCAACCGCAACTAAGGCTTCGTTCGATATCGAACACAGAATTGCTGCTTCATTCCTGGGTGCGCCATTCGCGCTTTGCGTGCCACCACGCGGTGTCGGGAGCATAGCCAGCTTGACCAAGGCAACCGTCGCATCCGCCAGCCCCTCGGCCTTGGTATTGTCCACAATATTGCTGACGGTCTGAACTTTAAGCCGCGTCGTCCAGACCACGCTGAATGTCAACAGGGAAATTAAACCAATTACCCACAGAACTACTATCAGGGCGAAACCGCATTCTGATTGAGATGGAGAATTCCCAAGATTACCTGGGCCGGTCATATGAAATCTCGGATCGTGACACGGCTGTTGCCACTGCGATACCAAACTTCTGGATAGTCCTTGATTTCGGCACCCGTTGGCATCAACAAACTTGGCGGTAAAACCGGTACGCCCATCGTAGGCGATTCCAACTACCCACCGGAGATGAGGAAGCATATTAGATGCGATCAAGCGTGTTGCGAAAACGGCACGTCCATTTCAGATTCTTCGCTAAAATAGGCTGCTCACCATCCCAGCATTGGTCAATTTATCTCTGACTTAAACAATAATTTCAAGACTTCCTGAAAATAAGATCCCGAATATCTCATTTGGCGTAGCTAGGCAGAACGAGAATTGAAGAGGCCGGTGCAGAAACAGTTCCACTGGCATCGTCGTGTCTGGATAGTGCTCGCTTGGCAATGTGCTTTTGGAAGATGCTGAGCTTTGCGGGTCGGGTGCAGTCAACTTAACGGAACGTGGAACTCGCTGTGTGATGACAGGCCGCGACATACCCTGACCCACTGTACCGCTGCCATTGCTTTCCCGCTGAGATCATTGCCCACGCCGTGTGGCTTTATTTCCGCTTCCCTCACGACCGGATCGAAGTCCTTCTTGAACGAGGAACCGTACAACAAAGCGCTTTCAACCGCCCGTGAGTTCCATAAATCGCATTATCTGCTTTTTGCTAACATATTGATTTATAATATATTTATGATCATTTCTGAAAACCTGCGTTCGGCTAAATAGCATAAAGCCCAAGCTTTTTTGCAAGGGCTCTGGACAAAGAACTTATAATATCGGCTCATTCACTACTACATCCGCAATTCCAGCCCGTTTGCCGCAATGAGGCGCAGCGCGATCCATACCCGCCCGGCAACCATCAAGCCGAGGTCGGCACCAACGCCGACCTCGAGAATTGCAAGGCTTTGGAATTGAATAATGAAGGTGCGGATATCCGATTGACAAAAAGGGATATCTACCGGTGACTATTCAGCCCTTGCTCAGAAGACATCATCCTTCTCTTGGATCCGCGCGACAGACAGCAAATCGCACCGCCATCAGAACGTCCGGCCGACACAAGAAGGCTTTCCGGCAAGGCTATCCCACGTCACTTGTTGAGCGCATCTTTCAGAGCGGTAGCGTCGGATTAACGTCTCTGTGGTGAACGGGTTGTTATTGGTGGCAATGACCGAAATCTCTCCTGCTCATTTCAGACGCCACCGTTTTCCCGCCGAGATCATCGCCTATGCGGTCTGGCTCTATTACCGGTTTCCACTCAGCTTTCGAGACGTCGAAGATCTGCTGGCCGAGCGCGGCATTGAGGTCTCGTTTCAGACCGTCTCGGAGTGGGCTGCGAAGTTCGGCCTCAAATTCGCTCATCAGCTTCGTCGACGGTCCCGCGGTCAATTTGCTGATAAATGGCAGCTCGACGAAATGGTGGTGACGATCAAGGGGAAGAAATTCTGGCTGTGGCGGGCAGTCGATGCAAACGGTTACGTCCTCGACGCCCTGCTGCAAAGCCGGAGAAACAAGCGAGCCGCCCTCCGGCTGATGCGCAAACTGCTCAAGGGTCAGGGTACCACCCCACGGGTTATGATCACCGACAAGCTGCGGTCCTACTCTGCCGCCAAGTCCGAATTGATGCCGGGCGTCGAGCATCGGTCACATAAGGGCATCAACAACCGCGCCGAGAATTCACATCTTCCCGTGCGACGACGGGAACGGCGCATGATGCGCTTCAAGTCGGCGCGGCAATGCCAGCGTTTCATTTCAACCCACGGCCAGATCGCCAATCTCTTTCTTCTTCACCGCAAACACCTGACCGCAGCAGATCACCGCCAGCTTCGCTCCAACGCCAACGCAACATGGCGGCAGATCACTATGTTAATCAACGCGTGAAGGCTGACACGATGCCAGACGCGCACCCTGTCCCAGCTTAAGGCGACGCCCCCCATTCAGGCTCTGATGCTGGCAACGTGATCTCGACAAATCCGCCGCGGCTGCGATCACCCCAGCTTCCTGCCATCTCCGTCGGACTACGACGATTGAGGACATAAACGTATTCCCGTGACCTCTTCCCGCCCAATGATGCGGTCTCTTTCCAGAGCAATTGCTCGTAACCACTGACATGCCCTTTGACCACGTTGGCTGCTCCTGAGCCTTTCCAGTGGATAACGGCTTCGAAATTATGATGATCCGTGCGCGTGAAATGATCGACGTTGAATGAGAGGATCTTCTTTCTCAATCGAACTGAGCCCGAAAAGCCATCTTTGAGCTGATCGACAAGCCTCTCGTTTTCCATCTCGGCGTCGCTTGATGCTAGTGTTCCGATCGGCGGCTCCATGTTCGTAGTAAGCGCCTTGGTGAACATAGCGTCAGCGTTCTTGCACATATCGAGCGGGATTTTTCCCCGTTGCAGAATAACGTCCAACTGCTTTCGCGCTTCTGCTTCTGCCGCGGTTCGCATCTCGCCTGACAGTCGATAGCGCGAGCCGTAATTCAGAACCCCGACCCCGATGCGATTTTCCCATTGGCGGCGAGGGCGATGACGTTGGATGTCACATCTTTGGACCAGGATCAGGTTTGCAGCATAGAAGCCAAATTGAATAGCAGCGTCGATCGGACCGCTTCGGTTGGTGCTCGGATCGCTGTCAAACAAATAAGTGGGGGAGATTTCAGTCGCATGGGCGGGAACAAAGAGCAGAGAAAGCAAGCAGCCGCTTATGATGAAAAGTTTAAACAAGAGCGCCTCCGATACCGAAATCGTGTATGAGCAAGCAGGGTCTTTGCGTCCCACTAGAGAAAACATCGTCGATCCATGGAAAGTCTTCGAAAGGCAGGTTCGCGTCAATCACCGTTCGGCAGCTGTGTGATTTTGCATCGACAAGTGACCCCGTTAACAACTGGAATTACAAAGAGTTATTGTAGATCTCGGCGCCGAGACCCGTGATGATTTACACACTGACGCGTCAAGTTACCCCAATTACGCGCTCTGTGGATTCTAAGCGTCGGCTTTAAGGCGCGGCAATCAAAAGTCGGCATACCGCTTCCGATCCCAAATCGGTCATTTCACTGAGGTCAAGCTGATGTATGCTATCGGAAAAATTGAGGCGGAGGACCTCTTGCAATGACAGGGTCTCCGGGTCGAACCTGTTCAAGACCATAAATTAAAGATGTGCAGGTGATGTGATCTACCCTCGAAGCCCGGGATAGCAGAAAGCCACGAGTCATTGGGCAGCGCCTGATTCAGGCGGCGTCTGCTGCAGCGAAATGAGCCATCTGGTCGTTGTATGCTTTCACAAAGGCCGGTCTGGCCACCAGGCGCTTGACGTAACCGCGGCAAGCCAGATGATTTGCGAGCCCGTCGAACCGCTCGACCTGTCGCATCACATCTGCCATTAGCAGGTCGGCCACAGAAAATCGGTCACCGACCAGCCATTCGCGCCCGGCCAGTACTGTTTCCATTCGATCGAGTCTCGACTTTAGGAAGTCGTCGACGAACTTCGCCTCGGGCGCTTCGCCGGGAAAGCCCATGAACCGGAACAGCGCCCACGGCTGGCTCGGCAGGTCGACCGAGTTGAGCGCGGCGATAACCCACTCCAAAACCTCGGCTCGTCCGCGAGGATCGGTGGGCATGAGCGCCGGACTCTTCTCGGCGAGGTGCAGCAGGATCGCACCGCTTTCGAAAATAGTAAGGTCTCCGTCGGTCAGCCACGGGATCTGGCCGAACGGTTGTGCTGCGAAATGGGCAGGGCCACGGTCTCGAAACGGCGTGCTCTCCACCCGATAGGGTAACCTAGCCTCTTCCAGCGCCCATCTTACCCGCAGGTCGCGCACGAGGCCGCGCGGCAGTTTGGGAACCCAGTCGTATGTTGTCAGTATCAGGTCGGTCATTGATCAACTCCAAGGAAGACGGGAAGCTTGTCGAGAAGGCCACACCAGCCGTTTTCGTGACTTGTGCGGGCTTCTTCGTCGGGCAGATGCTCATGGGTGAGGGTCAGCACGGTTCCTGCGTCGAACGGTTCAAGCCGGAATGTCACCAGCGATTTCGGATCGGAGGTTCCGGGCAAGTCCCAGGTGAAGACGAGCAGTTTCTCGGGAATGACTTCTTGATAGATTCCGGTCGGGTTGTGTTCGCCGCCGTTGAGCAGCCGGAACACGACGCTGAAGCGGCCACCCGGACGGACGTCGGCGACCACGCTAAGGGTCGGTCCCGCATCAGGACCCCACCACTGTATCATCAGTTCAGGCTGTGTAATGGCCGCCCAGACCTTTGCGGGGTGGGCCTTGATTCGACGCACGATCGTCACGCTCGGAAGGCGGTCGGTCATTTCGTATCATCCTCTTCCAAGAGCGTGGTGAGTCGATCAAGGCTAACGGTCCAGAAGCGCTCATAGCGGTTGAGCCAGGCCATGGCTTCTTGCATCGGCGCGGCCGAGAGATTTACAGCGACGGTGCGGCCGGTCTTGGTCCGTGTGATCAATCCAGCATCGGACATCACGTCCAAATGCTTCGTCATGCCGGGTAGCTTCAGCGAAAATGATTGGGCGAGCTCACTGACCGAAAGTCCGGGCTGATCCATCAAGCGCTGCAGGACGCCACGCCGGGTTGGATCGGACAGAGCCCAAAACGT
Organism: Rhizobium sp. 11_C7_N12_5; assembly: GCF_051811145.1. Classification (NCBI taxonomy): domain Bacteria; kingdom Pseudomonadati; phylum Pseudomonadota; class Alphaproteobacteria; order Hyphomicrobiales; family Rhizobiaceae; genus Rhizobium; species Rhizobium sp. 11_C7_N12_5. The sequence goes on along the minus strand of NZ_JBPWPY010000003.1, from coordinate 777,886 downwards.
GCGGTCCATGGATGATGTTTGATGCTTCGCCATGTAGCGAAGTATTTATCGTTCGTGATGGCGATGTCAACCAGCAAGACGGTCTCCGTCGAATTCACCAAAGGCATCTTGACGTCATATAGCGCAAAGAACTCGAGCGAATTCGTGGGCATCCTTGCTATTCCGTCTGTGGTGCTAACGACGGCCACATTGATCGAAAAGGTGGCGTCGCCTTCTGTGGTTGCCGCCCGTTTTGCAAGAAGTTTCTGAGCTTTTGAACATGTGATCGAGTGCGGTCTTCTGTCAGGCCTTTGATTGCGGTGCTTTCAAAAGCCGCTGGCCGGTGTGGTGATCTGCGGATTGGGTCCAAATCTTAACTCCGAGCTTTGATGCTCAAAGGCGACGGCTGGTTTTCCCTACCCGGATCGGTTCGATCATACGCCCATTCAGGTCATCGACTTCTCACACCCCTCTTTACCGGCGATAGCCTCAGGTGATCAGCGTCAAATCACGCCGCCACGGCCATTGCCGGATCTCTATAATCTTCCTGCTTCGTGAGCATGGCCCAGATTTTCCGGGCCATCTTGTTCGCCAGAGCGATCGCGACCAACATTCGTGGCTTCTTCGCCAGCATTCGTGCCAGCCACGCCCCCCTGCAACGGAGGCTTTCGGCTGGCCCAGTTCACGCAGGCCATCGCGCCAATGATGAGCAGCCTGCGAATGTCAGCCTGCCCCGCCTTTGATACTCGGCCTAACCGTTCCTTGCCGCCGGATGAAAACTGCCGTGGAACAAGTCCGAGCCGGGCAGCAAAATCACGGCCGCCCCGGAAAGTGTCCATGTCGGGCGCAAAAGCCTCGATTGCCATTGCTGTCATCGGTCCCACACCTGGCATCGTCTGAAGCCGCCGCGCGGTGTCACTTTCCTTGGAAAGGTTCGAGAGCTACTTGGTCTTCTGCTCGATCCGGGCAGTCTTTTCGCCAATGTGCGCCAGTAGATCGCGACACTCATCCCTCACAAGTTCAGGCAGATCGAGATCCATGTCTTCGATAATCGTCTCGAGGCGTTTGATGTGGCCGATCCCGAGCGGGGCAACGTGTCCATACTCGTAGAGCACCGCACGCAGCGCATTCACCAGTTCTGTACGCTGATGGACGATGCGTTCCCGTGCCCGGAAGAGAACCCCCTTCGCTTGCTGATCCAAGGTTTTGGGTTCTACGAACCGCATTTCGGGGCGCTGCGCTGCGGTGACAATCGCTTCGGCATCAGCCGCATCGTTCTTTTGGCGCTTGACGAAAGGGCGCACATACTGCGGTGCAATCAGCTTGACCTCATGGCCGAGCTTGACCAGTTTGCGCGCCCAATAGTGAGCGCTACCGCAGGCTTCCATCACAACAACAGCGGCAGGCTGGCTCTCCATGAAGCGCAGAAACTGCCTTCGCGACACCTTCTTGCGATACAGCACCCGACCCGTCATCAATGCCCCGTGAAGCTGGATAACATTCTTTGCCAGATCCACTCCAATCATCGTATCCTTCATCTGCCATCCTCTCCGTTTCGTGGCATGCCCAGACCACATCTTGGCACATCAAGATGTCGTTAGGGGAGGACGGCAACCACCCCATCTTAACTGTAGGGAACCAGCGTTGAGGACGTGCGCCGTGTTTCAGGTAGCAATCGCGCCAGCGGTTTCACGCCAGATCGAGATGGCGTGAGTACGAAGCTGGTGATGGTCGGTGGCGGACAAGCATTTCCTGTGAAGAAGAAAGAGATTGGCGATCTGGCCGTGAGTTGAGACGAAATGCTGGCACTGTCGTGCGGACTTGAACCGCATCATACGTCGCTCTCGCCGCTCTCGTCGTCGCACAGCAAGATGAGAATTCTCAGCTCGGTTGTTCAATCCCTTGTGCGATCGGTGCTCGACGCCCGGCATCAACTCCGCCTTTGCGGCCGAATAGGAACGCAGCTTGTCAGTGACCATCACGCGTGGGGCGGTAACCTGCCTCTTGAGCAGTTTGCGCATCAAACGCAGTGCGGCTGCCTTGTTCCTTCGGCTTTGCAGCAGGGCGTCGAGGACGTAACCGTTTGCATCGACGGCACGCCACAGCCAGTATTTCTTTCCCTTAATGGTCACCACCATCTCATCGAGCTGCCACTTGTCGGCAAATTGGCCGCGTGAGCGCCGTCTGAGCTGATGAGCAAACTTCAGGCCGAATTTCGCCGCCCATTCCGAGACCGTCTGGAATGAAACGTTGATGCCGCGCTCAGCCAACAGATCCTCGACGTCGCGAAAGCTGAGCGGGAACCGATAATAGAGCCATACGGCATGGGCAATGATCTCAGCGGGAAAGCGGTGGCGTCTGAAGTGAACATGAGCAGCTTCGGTCATGACAATCCGAATACCAAGTCAATTCCAACTAGGCGGTTAAGGCGACGCCACCGTTTCTTTCACGCAAATTCCACAGGTGCAAAACTCGCAGATCCTCAGTATTGAAAATTGCGGTCTTTCGGAGGATGATCGGGCATTGTTACATTCGCTACACGACGCTCTCGCTATCATCTATTGTCCACAAAGCGTTCGCTGCTAGCGGAAGACGCCAAGCGCAGCCATCTGGCTGACGATCAGAACTGAGGACTTGCCCCATGCTGTTTCCGGCCGTCTTAAAGTCAATCGTGCGAACAGGCAGCCTGCGGCTGATCGATGGAAGCGGGACGGTTCATGATTGTGGGGACGGCACTCCACCGCGCTGTACGATCCGGCTCGGCGCTCGCCATCTTGACTACACGTTGGCTCTCAACCCGGAATTATCGATTGGGGAAGCCTACATGAACGGCCTACTGACTATCGAGGATGGAAGCCTTTTAGACGCTCTCGAAATCATCGCCAGAAACTATGACAATTTTGAACAGACGGCGTGGTTCTCGCTGTTGTCCCGCATCATGGGTCGGGTAAAGCAATATAACCCAATCACGCGCGCGCGTCGCAATGTCGCCCATCACTATGACCTATCGGGAGAGCTCTATAATCTCTTCCTCGACAAGGATCGCCAGTATTCCTGCGCCTATTTTGCATGCAAGAATGATGATCTCGAGACCGCGCAAGCGCGCAAGAAGCGCCATATCGCCTCAAAGCTGCTGCTCGATCGCCCAGACCTTAAAATACTCGATATCGGCTCCGGCTGGGGAGGCCTTGGTTTATATCTGGCCAAGGAGATCGGCGCTGACGTTACCGGCGTCACGCTCAGCGTCGAGCAGCACAAGGTATCAGAAGAGCGTGCGGCCGCTGCGGGCCTTGCTGGTCGGGCCCGCTTCCATCTGCGCGACTACCGGGAAGAGGGTGGTCAGTTTGATCGGATCGTGTCTGTCGGCATGTTCGAACATGTGGGAAAGAAGAATTATGACGAGTTCTTCAACAAACTCGGCGATTTGCTGACCGCCGACGGTGTCGCGCTCGTGCATTCGATCGGATATTCCGATACACCAGCACCGATCAATCCGTTCATTCGCAAGTACATCTTCCCGGGAGCGGATGTCCCGTCGCTTTCGGAGGTCTTCGCATCCGCGGAACGCTCCGGCCTCGTTGTCACCGATGTCGAAATCCTGCGTATGCATTACGCCGAAACTCTCCGCCATTGGAGGGAACGCTTCATGGCCAACCGTCAGCGCGTTGCGGCTCTTTATGACGAACGGTTTTGCCGCATGTGGGAATTCTATCTTGTTCTGTGCGAGATCGGGTTTCGTTTTCGTTCGATGATGGTGTTTCAGATTCAACTCGCCAAGCGGGCGGATGCAGTTCCATTTACCCGAGACTACATGATGAGTTGGGAGCAGGCTCATGATGCGTCCGCTACTTCGCGGTTCCGGGCGGCGGAATAATTGGCTCTAAAATCCGCCCTTGATTCCGGCTTTTTAGTCCGGGACTCCCTCTGAAGGGGCGGCTAGATCGCATGGCGCTAAGCTGCGGCAAAGCTGCCTCCATTCGACAGCATGTCGGCAATCGCATCTACGATGGCATGATCGCTGTAGGGCTTTGAGAATCGGCTTCCCTCGGGAAGGCTGCTGTCTTCGAGGATGGCCCTGCCGGAAGCAACAATCGACTGCACCCGACCCGCAACGCTCAAACATCGCCGAAATCACCTTGCCAAGCGGGCGCCATCCAGACACGACGCCACCGCGATCATGCATGTTGCGGACACGCTCTCATTCCATCGCGCAGAGAATGCTGCGCAGAAAAGTTACGCCTCATTCGATATAGATTGAGGTCGATCAAGGATGGTTCGGTCTCGATCATCTAAGCTTTTCTGAAAGTGAGATCGTCATGGCCGAGACGCAGCAAATATTGACCAACCCGACGCGGTACCTGTTCTTCACGGGCAAGGGCGGGGTCGGCAAGACGTCCCTAAGCTGTGCGAGCGCGATCACGCTCTGCGACGGCGGAAAGCAGGTGCTGCTGGTCAGCACTGACCCCGCCTCCAATCTGGACGAAATGCTGGCGACGCCGCTCCGGGATATCCCCACCCCAGTCCCATCCGTACCCGGCCTCTACGCCATGAACATCAATCCGGAAGCGGCCGCCGACGACTATCGCGAACGTGTATTGGCACAGATGGCAGCCAACACTTCCGAGAGCGAACGGAACACGGTTCGGGAACAGCTTTCCGGAGCCTGCACGACAGAGATTGCAGCGTTTGATGCCTTTGTCGGACTCCTTGCAGACGACATGTCGACGTTCGACCATATCATTTTCGACACCGCACCCACAGGTCACACATTACGGCTTCTCAGTCTCCCAAAGGCATGGACCGGTTTTCTTGAGGGTAATGACAGGGGCGCATCGTGCCTGGGTCCGCACTCGGGCCTGAAGATGCAGGAGGCGCGGTTCCGGAAGGCGCTTGCATGCCTGGGAGATGAGAAGCGCACCCGGATCGTCCTGGTCGCCCGTCCGGACTCGAGTGCTCTTCGCGAGGGCTCACGCACGTCGGGCGAACTGGCGGCCCTCGGGCTAAAGAATCAACTGCTCGCGATCAATGGGCGGTTTCGTGCGACTAAGCGCGATGATCCGATTGCAGTCGGAATTGAGCGATCACAGGATGTCGCGCTCTCGACGATGCCGGTTGAACTGTCCCGGCTGCCGAGCGACGAGTTTCCGATGCTTCCCTTCGACTTGGTTGGTCTTGATGCACTGAGGGCCTTGTTCGCACCTCAGTCGCAGGCGTCGACCATCCAGGAACCGGTGGCAGCCGCCCAGACCACCCTGCCGTCGCTTGCGAAATTGATTGACGAGATCGCCGGTGGCCGCAAAGGCCTGGTGATGGTGATGGGAAAGGGCGGCGTCGGAAAGACGACGGTCGCTGCGGCCCTTGCGATCGGCCTGGTCGAACGCGGCCATGCCGTGCATTTAACGACCACTGATCCGGCGGCTCACCTGTCGTTTGTCGTCGAGGGAAGTATGCCCGGTCTGACGGTTGACAGGATTGATCCGGCTGCCGAAACCAAACGTTACATCGAGAAAGTCATGTCCTCACGCGGACGCGATCTCGACGAGGAAGGCAAGGCGCTTCTCCGGGAAGATCTTGAATCTCCCTGCACGGAGGAAGTCGCTGTCTTCCACGCCTTCTCACGGATCGTAGCAGAGGCCCGCGACGCCTTTGTGGTCATCGACACCGCTCCGACGGGACACACGCTTCTCCTACTGGATGCGACGGGCGCCTATCATCGTCAAATGACGCGACAGATGGAGACGGTCGGCCCTGGCCGGATAGTCACGCCACTGATGCGCCTGCAGGACCCGGAATATACGCGCGTCATCCTCGTTTCCCTTCCTGAAACGACGCCGGTCTCCGAAGCGGCGATGCTGCAGGAAGATTTGCGCCGAGCGAAGATTGAGCCTTACGGTTGGGTGGTCAATAGGACCATGGCGGCGAGTGGCACGCATGACCCGCTTTTGCAGTCGCGCCTTGCGGGAGAACGGGTGCAGATCGACCGGATTACACGCAAATTGGCGAAACGAGCCTATATTCTGCCATTCCAGGCTGTTCCCCCGGTTGGCATCGACGCTTTGAAACAGCTGTCCGGGCGGGAGTGAGGCGACGAATGCCAAGCTCGACTTAGGAAGCCGCGTCGAACGATGGCGGTTCTCGTTACATCCCTTCCCGCGGCCGGCTGGAGGCGCTTGCGCCCTGAGGCTTTGCCTACCTTAGAGACAGATCTAATATGTCCGCAGTTGGCCGAGCTGGGACCACATCGTCAGATGTTTGGATGTCCACCCTCGCGCTTCCGCACCCCAACATCGGACTGTCCCCTCACGGCTCCAAACTTGCCATTCCGTCGACCAGCATCGGCTGCACCTTCATCTGGTCAGCGCCGATTCGCAAGAGGGATGCAAAATCCCTATGCCAATGTAGGAAATCAGCTGGCATGTGCGTCCGCTGCGAGGGCGTTGAAGAATTTCCGCGTGCGCACCACGCCGTATTCCTTGGCGGCACGGCTGAGGGCTGTGCGATTGCCTTGTAGGGCACGTTCTCTCACGCGGGCTAGCACCTGTTCGCGGCCTTCGGCCAGCTGGTCGAGATTGTTGACCAGATTGACCAGTAGCGGCAGTACCAGCGGACCGCCCAAAGGATAATCTCACCCTGAAAATGACGCCACTTGAAATCACCCATCAAAAGTCCCGCTGCAAATTGACAGCGCTCTTTCGGGCATCAGCGGAAATTTTGCAACAGAGCCAGTTGCCGCTGCCCACCTAGTATCTGTGCTCCTAGGGCCAGTGATAGATTTCGCTGACTCTAAGTAAAAGGCATGTACTCGTATTCTGCTACCCAAGCAGGTGATCCGTGTTTAGCATCCTCTGTGATGTTGGAGAACAATTTCTGCCTGTGATCTGGGCGTCGTGATATAAAATAAGCTGCCTCGTCTACGAGGCCAAGTATCGGCCCCTCATCGATATCGGTTGCCGTGATGTAGAGATGCAATCCAAACAGCAGACAAAAATACACAAAATACGAAAGGTTCATCCTAAGGTCGAGCGGGGTATTCGCGGCGAGAATTAGCGAAGCTCCTGACTTCGCGGCAACTCTTACAGGCTGACCTGCGATATCCTCCAGAATTAGCATCTGCTCATTCGTAATGACTGCGGAATCATCAAACGCTGCAACATATTGGTCGGCCATAGGCAACCATTCTAATGCTCGTTGAGAAAATGACAAAAGCACGTTTGCGTCTCGAGGAGCGACGGTACTTTGCCAAGCGTAATTGTCGGGTTGACGGAGGTATCCCATCTTGTGCCATGCGCCCAGTTCGAGCCCAATTTTCCGGAGTCTCCTCTGCGTTTCGACTTCGTCGATAGCATGTGATCGCATCATAGATATTTCACTCCAAACTTCTGCGCCGAGTCCTAGCTGGTGTATTTGTCCTCAATACGCTGGTGAACTGTACAAAAGAGTTCCGAAAAAAGCACCCGCCGGCGTAGAATACCTCATGTACGGAAATGGAGATCCGCCGCCCGAATTTCCAGGGTGAGCCTCGTCAGGCGATATCCCAGTTCCACTTTGATTGTAACGCTGCCAAGAGCTATTAGGTCCCTTTGCTTTCCAGTAGCCCTGCGAGCCCGGCGGTCCACCTTGCCCCTCTGGAGGCACCCATGTGCAAATATCCCGGCCACCCGAGGGTTGGGGAGGACCATAAAAGGATCCTGGCCTCTGTCCTGATCCAGCTGGCGTCCAAGGTCCTCCAGGTACTACGCCGTTAGGGTCCGGTATTGGCTCTAACCCAAGAGGATCAACTGTCCAGATTGGATCGGCGTCAGCATACGAGTACAGATTCGCTAGGGATGACAATGATTCTAGGGGATCCCGCGATATCCATCGCCCGGTGTCTGCGCCGTATCCTCGAAACCAGGTCAGACTCAGCTCGCTGTCGTGGCTACCCATCATGCGTGCAAATCCGAGATCGGTCAGAGCCGCTGTCTGCCCTAGTGCCACGCCCCATGCATCGTAGTCATAGGCAGAAGCTTTCGTCGCACTTTCAAACACTCGTCGTACGGACCCAATTTGATCAACGCCGTAAAAGAGGGACGGATTTGCGGCACCAACCTTGTATTCACCCTCATTCAAATAGGTCCGAGCTACGGCATAATTTCCATCACGTGCTTGGCAGAGCCCGTCGCCGCACCAAACATATTTTTGCTTAACTGCACTCCCACCACCAGCCGGCGTGTCGTCGATTTCATTGCGACGTCCAAGCCCGTCGTATACAAACTTGGTCTGCTTGCCAGGTTGGGCGGGATAGGCGATGCCGACCAACCGATTTTCCGCATCCCACGAATAGCTTCGGGAACCATCCGAGAGGAGATTTCCGTTGGCATCATAGCTATAGGCTTGGCCGGATACCTGTATGATCTCGTTGATATTGTTGAACGATACGATCTGCGCGGCTGGATTGGGTACTGCGACGCTTGTATCGCTATCTTGTGTGATACCGGTGATAAAATTCTCAGGCGATGTCTGGAACGTGAAGTTAGTATACCGACTAGTCGTGAGGCCGGTGTTGGCGATGCCAGACAGACGACGGTCGTGAGCGTTATCGAGGTAACTCCAGGTCGTTTTCAAACTGGAAGTTGCCGGCGACAATTGCCTGACAGCGATCTGTGGAGTTTGGCCAAGATAGCTAATCTGGAAGGCACCGAGGTCGCTGGAGTGATTGCTCACGCGGCCAATGGCATCGTATTGGAGCGTTTCCGCACCACTGCCGGAAATCTGCCGACTTGCCGGCCGCCCGAGAGCATCATATTCGTAAGCAATTGTATGTGAGCAGCTTGTTGAGCTCGTTGCCGTAAAGCACTCCAGGGCCAGTTGTTGGGCGCCGTCGACATAGGACGGGTTGTAGCCGTAAGTCGTCGTTCCCACACCGTCGGTCATCGAGGCCAAGCGAACGAAATAGGGATCATAGGCAAACGACACGTTCGGAGTCGGATTGATCGCGTTGAGATAGGTCAGGCTTATCCGATTATTGTCGATCGCATAGCCATATTGCTTTGTCTGTCCCAAGGCGTCGAGAACGCTCTTCAGTCGGCTGGTCGTGTTTTCGTAGGTGTTGGTAACGCGGCTGTTGTCGGCATAAGTCTTCGAGGTTTGCCGGTCCTGAACGTCGTAGGTCCAGGATGTTGTATTCCCTTTCCAATCGGTAAGAGAAACGAGGTTCCCCGCCGGATCGTAGCCGCGAGTTGTCGTCTGCCGAAGCGGATCGACAATGCCGATCAGGCGTCGATTGGCGTCGTACTGATATTGCCAGAGCCGCCCCTCGCGATCCTTGTAGGATACGAGGTCCAACCTCTGATAGGTGTAGCGCTGCGAAGTGCCGTCAGGATAAGTGATCTTGGTAACGCGATCGGCGGCGTCGTAATCGTAGGTGACGGTCCAGCCTTCGGAGTCGGTATAGGTACGTACGCGGGCAAAGCCGTCATAGGTATAGCTGGCAGCGGTGGCGTTGTTCGCATTAATGACGGACGACAGATTTGCATTCGTATCATACTGATAGGTCGTCTTCTCACCGAGCGCATTGGTGAACGAGGTCATCTGAGCAGCAGCGTTATATTCGATCGTGCTCGTGCGACCGGCAGCATCGGTATAGAAAATCGGCCGACGCTGTTTGTTGTAAATATATTGAGCAAGTGTCGATCGCGTCCCAAATTCGCTCGCCTGACTGACGGCGGCGAGGTTGATGCCATCCGTATAGGCATAGTAGGTGATCCGCCCGGATGGATCGGTCGCCTGGGTCAGGTTTCCATTACTGTCATAGGCGTAGGTGCTGATCTGGGACGTGCCGTCGTCCAACACGCGGCCGATGGCAGTCGGTCGGTTATAGGTTCCGCCATAGAGCGTGCCGGTCGATCCGGTCTGACCGGGATAAGTATACCAGACCCGATTTTCCAGCGGATTTTTCTCGCTCTCAATGGCGGTCCCTTTGATGGATGAACCCGGCATGTGCACAAAGTGACGAATCCTGGCCTTGTTATAGTCGCAGCCGCCCGTGTCGGTGCAACCGGCGGCAATGTAGGCGCTCTTGTCCCAATAAAAACTGTTGCGGTAGGTCAGATAGCCGTTCGTCAGCGGCAGCGGCATGCCGACTGGAACCGTGGCCGCCGGATCGCTGTCAGGAATCGGCGCCGGCTCCAGCCACTCCACCCGCTCCTTATTGCCGAGCGGATCTGTAACCTGCACGAAACGCGGCGGACTTGTCGTTCCAGGTGCCGTATAGCTGAAACGTGTCGTCCCATAGGGCGTCGTAAGGCTGCTGATCAGCGAATTGGCGTCATAGGTGAAGCTTGACGTTAGTCCGATGATATCGGTGATCGAGACGAGGCGTCCTTGGTCGTCATAGCCGAGCGTCGCACTGCGCCCGAACGGATCGGTGATCTTGCTGACGAGCAGCGGCCTGCCGGGGACATCGTAGCTGAAGGTCGTATCGCGCCCGACGGCATCGGTGATTGAAGTTAGCCGCTTTTGGCTGTCATAGTGCAACGTGGCCGCGTTGCCCTGAGGATCGATAACCTTGCTGAGAAATATCTTGCGCGGATAAGCAGTGCTGCCGTCGGCCTGCTCGTAAATCTCCATCCCACCATCGCGCAACTGTCGCCGATAGCTGACGGGCGATGGCGAGGCGAGCGACAAGATCGAGCCGTCAGTATCTTGCCCAGCGAAGGTTTTGCGGACGGGATCATAGCCGATATAGTAGAACGCTCCGCCTTCGCCCATGATACGAGACACGTTCGCGCCAGGATTGGTCGGATCGTCGATAATGTAGCTCGACCAGCTCAATGACCATTTCTGGCTGATGTTGAAATAGTCGAAATTGGCTGGCTGGCTGTCCTCACGTTGATTGTAGCTGATGCCAATCTTCATCGATGGACCGATCGGGGGGACATAGCCGACCGGCGTGTCCGACAGCGCCACGCTTACGCTGGACTCTTTGATACTCACGAAGCAAAGTGGGCATCCACCACCGCCTGCGCCGCCGCCTCCAACACCGCCGCCGCCGGTGCCTCCGCCTCCTGCACCACCTCCTCCAGCGCCGCCGCCACCACCACCAGCACCGCCGCCTCCCACAGAACCATCACCAGCGTCGCCCTTGCGCGTATTATTGGTCGGTCCCTTGCCCCGAACCACGGCGGCTTCAATCAGCGGGACTGCCTGCCAGCCTGCACTAGCAACCTCACTTGCGGGCACAAGGAAATAACCGCTGGCCTCCGCATTAAGCGCATCCGGCGTGACCCAGATATCGGCATTGGGAAAGACCGCATCCTGGACATGATAGCGGCCATTCGCCTTGCCGACGATCGCGGCGAAATGCCCCACCTTCCAGTGGACCACGGACGGAACGGGGACGCTCTCGTCGACGGATCTACGGATGAGGCGATAATCGAGCTTCGCCTGACCCGCCAGGCGGCCCAGCTCAGCAAGCGTCGTACCTTCCGTTCCGGCATTGTAGAATTGCAGGAAATTGAGCTTGTCCGCATTGACGCCCTGGCTCAGCAGAAGGGCGCGCAAAGCTAACGGTCCACAATTGAACAGATGCCGGGGATCCGTCTTGACCAGCGTCAGCATATCACGAGCGGATTGGATGGTCTCCGTCGCGGGGCCGGAAACCTTGCGCTGGCCGAGCTGGCCAAACAGGACCGCCAGATCGTCGCTGCGTCCCATACTGGCGTTCAGGCTCGCAAGCTCGCCCACAGCCCGATCGGTCAGTGCTCGCGCCTCTGGAGTGGAAGCGTCGCGACCCTCCGTCCAGGCATTCTGCCATGCATCGAGGGCGCGGGAGAAATAGCCGTCATGCAGGTAAGACAGACCGACATTGGTCCAAAGCGCCGTCGACCAACCGCTATGGGGATGCTTTGCCAGAAACGTCGTCAAGCTGGAGAGATCGGACGGATCCTGCCGATGAGCGAAGCCATCGACCGCGGCAGAAAGATCTTCGTCCTCGATCGCTACTGTCGCTTTTGTCCTGACCAGAGGTTCGGCAAAGCCGGCCATATTGGGGGCGGAAATTGTCACGGTCGTCGGCGGTGCAGCCGCGGCCGGCGCGGTGGACATCAATACGAGAAGTAATACCGCTGCTGTTCCGGATTTGAAGGCAGACATCATCGAGATCTCTCGTCAATTTTTGGAAAGGCATTGCGTCGAAGGTCGTCAGCCGACCTTCGTCACGGTTGCGTCCACAGGATGCATCCCCAGGATCCCGAACCCCAGATCGCGTCGGCGACCCCGTTAGTCCAGTTGGCGCCGCCCCAGTTGACCTGCCCCCAGATTGGTGGCGAGGCATCCTTGGTCGCGGTCTGCTGAGACGTCCGATTGCCGTTCGGGTCATAGCCGTAAACGATGCACTTCGAGCTGTCGTAGAAGCCTGTCGTCAGTCGGCCATTGGCATCGTAGCCCGCCTGGCTCGATTTGGTGTCTGCAAACACCGGAACGGCGCTCGCCAAAAGTACAATCGAAACAATTATCTGGAAGCCGAGCCTTGCAATCATCGAGGCATCCCTTTGGAAATTTGTTTACTGTTGCACGATCTACATCTTGTGCGTTTATCTTTTGATAGATAGCTTTCGCATGAATTGCAGCGCATTTCGGGTTAATCCCCAGCCGTCTGCGATGGCGTTCAGCGAAGCCCCCAGCGCATAAATAGACTTCTCATACAATAATCAGAAATACAATCCCGTAAAAACCGGGAATCGAAGCATTGCTTTCAGTTTAAATCTGAAAAACTTATGTTTTTCGGAGCTCTATATTTATAGATATCTAGGTGTAATTAAAGATATTCACATTTTCATACGATTTATATTTTAACGATTGACGGAAATACCTTCATTGTGCACATAAGACGCACCTCGATTTGCAAAAAAACATTGCTTTTACCAGCTCCCACGAGGACGACCGATGCGATCGAAAAGCAACCTTTCTGCGTATTTATTTCCCTGTGCACTTCTCTTACTGGTGTCGTCGCCGGCGATGGCCGCTTGCACGGTGCCCAATGTCCTGTCCAATGGTCAAACGGCCGATGCGACACAGGTCATGCAGAATTTTTCGGCCGTCGCAGGCTGCGCAGACGCGACGGCGCCGTCAGGCGGTCAAAACTCTGTCCAGTTCGAGACATCGAGCGGCAGCCTTAGCGGTGTTGCTCTGTCCTCTGGACAGGTTGTCCTCGGAACGACTGGCAGTGCGCCGCAAGCAAAAACCCTGACCGCAGGGCCAGGCATCGCCATCATGAATGCCCCCGGAAGCATTTCGATCTCAGCAACGAGCAGCGGCTCAGCAAATGCCGTCGATTGGCTGAACGAGGCAGCGGTCATCAGACCGATCGCCACGAATTTTTCCCTGGTGACATCGACGACGGCGCCTGCCGGTGCCTCCCTTGTGCCAACTGTTCGCGGCATGGCGCTCACGACCACATCGGTCGCTGACGACACCGCAGTCATGGCCGAAACGACTACCCCAAGCGGTTCTTGGCAGGCTACCATGCTAGCGGTCTATTCCGGGCCGCTTGCGCCGGCCAGCTTCCCAGCCATTGCCGTCCGTGACTCGATCAGCCATCGTGCCGTGGAGTTTGGTATTGGCAGCTCTGGAACGACGTCTTATCAGGCGGCATACGTCAGGACCGTTGGAGGGCTTGGCCTTGACACCATCCTCGGGCAGACGGCGGCGGCCGACATAGGCTTGCCACCGCCGTCACAGCCCATTTGGTCTCGAGTCACCTATGATGGCACAAACCTTTCCTGGTCGTTCTCGCGGGATGGGGAAGTCTTCTCCACCGTGCTCACGGTCCTTGCCGCCGACAACCTATCCAATGTCGATCGTGTAGGGCCGGTCGCTTTCTTTCAGCAGCCAACGCATCCGACATGGCCCTCGGCCTATCACATCCTTTCGTGGCAGCTCGCCAGTCTGTGACACGATTTTCGCTATTCCAGCATTGAGGTCTCTCATGCCCAGAGCTTCGTTCCTCACGCCGATCCTTGCCGCAGCCTTCATGACGGCTGCCGGTACTGCCTTTGCGCAGTGCACTCTGCCCAACCAGCTTCAAAGCGGTGATGTGGCGGATGCTTCAAAGGTCGCAGCAAACTTCACCGCTCTCGCCAATTGTGCGGACGATCAAACGCCGAGCGGCAGCGCAAATTCCATCATATACAATTCAGGAAGCGGATCGCTCGCGGGCGCTACACCGCTTGCGGACGGTCAGGTTCTCATCGGTTCGACAGGCAATCCTCCACAAGCCGGTGCTCTTTCAGCAGGATCCGGCATTGCTATCACCGGGGGTCCGGCATCGATCACGATTTCGGCGACCGGAAGCGGAACAGGCGCCGCGGTCGATTGGCTCAATAAGGCCGCCGTGGTTAAGCCCGTGCCATCCGCGTTCACCATGCGCACGAGCACGACCGCACCAACTGGTGCGGCGCTATCGGCGACCACGCGAGGGATGCTGCTATCTGTTACGTCCAGTGCCGATAGCCGTGTTGTGATGGCCGAGACCGCGCTTCCGACCGGGAACTGGCAGGCGACCATGCTCGGTGTTTATAGCGGTCCGCTTTCCAACTACGTCCAGCCTTCCATTACCGTTCGCGATTCCACGTCCAACCGCGCAGTATCGTTTTCGCAAGGTGGTAACGGCGCCAGCACTTATAGATTTGACTATATCAAGACGTCCGGCGGCGTGGGCCTCGACGCCAATGCCGGTGATTCATCGTTTCAGGATACTGGTTTCTCCTCACCCAGCGAGCCGATATGGTCGCGGCTGACCTATAACGGCACGACCCTTGTCTGGTCGTTTTCGCGCGATGGCGAGAACTTTACGAATGCATATTCAGTATCCGCGACCGATTGGCTGAGCCAGCTGAGCACGATCGGCCCTGCTGTCCTCTTTTACCAGCCAAGTCACCCGACCTGGAACAGCGGATACCATATTCTGTCCTGGAACCTCGCCTCGCTCTGATCACCACGAAAGCCGGAGTCCTGTCATGGATAAGAAGCGTTATCTGATATCACTCG
This sequence comes from Rhizobium sp. 11_C7_N12_5, assembly GCF_051811145.1. Lineage (NCBI taxonomy): Bacteria > Pseudomonadati > Pseudomonadota > Alphaproteobacteria > Hyphomicrobiales > Rhizobiaceae > Rhizobium > Rhizobium sp. 11_C7_N12_5. The sequence goes on along the minus strand of NZ_JBPWPY010000003.1, from coordinate 762,880 downwards.
CTTTCCTCCTCGGTATGGTCGACGCGGCAGCGGCCGCATGCACCGTCCCCAGTCAGATCGTCAATGGCGGTGTGGTCGATAGCACCCCGGTCATGGGCGACTTCAATGCCGTTGCGACATGTCTCAGCGGAACCGCTCCGGCGGGCACGCAAAACAGTATCCAGCTCGATAATGGCAGCGGCGGATTTAGTGCCGTGGGTCCCTTAACCGACGGGCAATTGCTGATCGGCTCGACAGGAGCGTCACCGAACGCGACAACCTTGACCGCCGGCACCGGTATCGCCATCGCGAACTCTCCGGGCAGCATATCGATTGCTACGACCGGCGTTCTGGGTGGTGGGGGCGCCGATTGGTTGAACGGGACTGCCGTTGTCAAGCCGACCGCTGCGAGCTTTGTGTTGCAGACATCCACAACGCCGCCGACAGGTGCTGCGATCACGAGTTCCAGTCGAGGAGTCGTCTTATCAACGTCGGCTGCTGTTAACGGCACGGCGATGATGGCTGAAATGAATGTCCCCTCCGGCCATTGGCAGGCGACCATGCTGGGGGTCTACACCGGCGGCCTTTCCGACTACTCCATGCCCTCAATCGCGGTGCGAGACGCCGTCAACAACAAGGCAATCGAGTTTGGGGTCAGCGCCAATGGCGCAGGGGACTATCGTTTCGACTATTTTATCACATCGGGTGGCATCGGCCTTAACGGTCGGGTCAATGACACAATGAGCCAGGATGTTGGCTTCCCTCAACCAGCACAGGCCATATGGCAGCGATTGACCTACGATGGCACCAATCTGATTTGGTCGTTCTCACGCGACGGCGAATTCTTCATCCCCGCCTACTCGGTTTCGGCAACCGCTGACCTGACCAATCTGAGCAAGATAGGACCAGCTGTCATATTCCCACCGAACATCAGGCAAACATGGCCGGCGGCGTTCCAGGTGCTCTCTTGGAAAGTCGTAAGTCTTTAAAGCCAGAAGGAGACATTGGACATGAGTCTTGGCCGTGGCATCATCATATTTCTGGGCGCTGTCGCATTCGCCGGAACTGCATTCGCTCAATGCACCGTTCCCTATCAGTTGAACAATGGTCAGGTCGCCGACGCAACGCAGGTTATGGGCGACGTCAACGCACTTGCAAACTGTATCGAGGATGCGGCGCCAGCGGGTTCTCAAAATACGGTGCAGGTGAACGCCGGTAATGGTGGGTTTGCAGCGGTTGGTCCATTGACCAACGGACAGCTGCTTATCGGTTCGACGGGAAACGCCCCACAAGCTGCAACCTTGACAGCCGGTCCAGGTGTTACGATTACAAATAGCGCAGGCGCTGTTACGCTGTCGTCATCCGGTGCACCTGGCGGTACACCCGGCGCGATTCAGTTCAACAGGGCGGGAAGCTTCGGTGGAGTTCTCTTGACCGACGGCATGATCGTTGTTGGCTCCGGGGCCACATTCAGCTCGACGGCAAAGTCGGCAAACGTGCAGCTCAGCAACAGCAATCTGACAGCCACATCGACAAACGCGTCCTATGCTGCGGTGCTTGCGTCGAATTCCCAATCGAGCGGCAAATATTACTTCGAATTTCAGAACGTCACAATTACAGACGCCAATAGTGGCGTCGGTGTCGCCACGGCGACTGTCGATTTCAACAACTACCTCGGCAAGAATACTCAAGGCATCGCCGTCGAGCCGAACGGACAGGTTTGGTTCAATGCTGTCCAGATTGGAACGATTGCCTCCGTTCCCACCGGCAGTACGGTTGGCATCGCGGTCGACATCACCAGCCGTTTGATCTGGTTCAGAACCGGATCGAGCAACTGGAACAATTCGGCCAGCGCGAACCCAGTAACCGGCGTTGGCGGGTTCTCGATAAGCACGTTTTCAAGTGCAACCATATTTCCGGCCGTCATCTGGCGCGAGAACGCGGGAGCTGCGAACGTCGCCATGACCGCCTCGTCCTGGTTGACGGTGCCACCTAGCGGGTTCAGCCCCTGGGCCCAGGAATCAACTCCCACTGCCGTAAAGGTCACTGGTGCTGCGACTTTGTCCAGTAGTGGTGTCCTGACCTCCAACGCGAATGCTTCTCAGTCGGTACCAACAAATCCGGCCGGCACGACAAGTGTCGGAACACAAGTGATGCAAGGCCTCGCCGGCACGATAACACCGAATGCTTCAGGAAGAGTGCTCTTCATGGCGTCCGGCGATGGGTTCAACACGAATGCGGTGGGACAGGGCTTTGTCGTGCAGCTTCGCTACGGGCCAGGAGCGGCGCCCGCAAACGGCGTGTCCGCCACCGGTACCGCTCTCGGCGGAGCTGTGAACGGGATAACGGCAATTGTGTCATCGCCACAACAAATCCCGTTTGCGCTTCAGGCAATGGTCCCAAAGCTCACTGTCGGTACATCTTATTGGTTCGATCTTGGTCTGGCAGCCATAGGCGGCGGAACGGCAACCATCGAGAATATAAGTCTCACCGCTACCGAGATGTGAGGCTCCCGTTGACGTTGGTGCGCGGATCGTTAATCGCGGTGGGTTAGGTGCGGTGGCCAGCTCAATAACCGGTCTCCGCCACGATGCCTTTCAAGCACAACGCCTCCCGCCGCCATCGTATTGGCAAGATGAAGTTCCAGGTCACGAACTGGGCGGAGTATGAGGCTGGTCTTCGCCGACGTGGCAGCCTGATGCTTTGGATGACGCCGGAGGCGCTGTCGTCCTGGCAGGCGCCGAAGCGGACAACGCGCGGTGGACAGCCGCGTTATTCCGATCTGGCGATTGAAACTGCCCTGACGCTGGGACTGGTGTTCGGCCTGCGGCTGCGCCAGACGGAGGGCTTTTTGACTTCGGTGCTGACCCTGATGGGACTGGATCTCGCCGTTCCCGATCATACGACCCGGAGCCGTCGGGCAAGCAAACGACGATTGCCGGACGGGCGGCGACAGCACCAAGCTCGGGGAAAGGGACATGTCCACGTCCTCATCGACAGCACAGGGTTGGAAATCTACGGTGCGGGCAAATGGCTGGAGGAGAAACACGGTGCCAAATCACGTCGGAACTGGCGAAAATTGCACCTGGCTCTGGATGCCGGCAGCGGCGACATCATCGCCCACGTCATGACCGACCAAGATGCCGGCGACGCCTCGCAGGTGGAGGCGCTGCTTGACCAGATCGATGCGCCGACCGGACAGTTCACGGCCGACGGCGCCTATGACGGCAGTCCAACTTATGACGCCGTGACCTGGCATAGTGCCGGTGCTATGGTGGTCATTCCGCCACGCGCAAACGCGGTGAAAGGGCCAGATGCCGATCCCTTGAGCCAACGAGACCGCCACATCGCGGCGATCAACACCGATGGCCGGATGAAGTGGCAGGCTGCGACCGGCTACGGGAAACGATCTCTGGTCGAGACCGCAATCGGTCGCTACAAATCGATCATCGGATACAGGTTGCGGGCGCGCTCATTCGGAGCGCAGCAGACGGAAGTCTCCATAGGCTGTGCCGTCCTCAATCGAATGCTGGCATGCGCACGCCCGAAATCCGTCCGCTGCAAAACCGTCACCGCGTAGCGAGAGCATCAAAGACAGAAATCCGTTCTTTCAGCGACCGATGCACCAACGCTTGCGCGAGGTCATTGACGATGACCCAATGGCCAGTGATCATCGTAGCATCGCACGGGGATTCGCCAAGATGGATTCTGATCAGCGCAGCATAATCGCAACTAACGTTACTGGCCCACGCCCCAAACTTCACAACTGGCTGATTGAGCAGCGCGAGTACGACCGGCAGGAGCAGAGGCGCGGGCGACGCCATGCGTATGAATCTGTCGATCCGCGCCGAACGGCTCTAATCGTGATCGATATGGTTCCGTTTTTCGTCGAGGAAAGCGGCTACTGCAGAGGGATACTGCCCAACATCATTCGCCTTGGGGACGTGCTTCGCACCACAGGCGGTACTGTAGCGTGGGTTGTTCCGGGCGCTGATCAACCTCACCCGGACCTTACACGGGAATTCTTCGGCGAAGAGGTAGCGGAAGTTTTCAGAACGTCAGGCGGGGCTGGCCCGATATCGGAGAGAGTGTGGGCTGGCTTATCTCCGCAGACAGAAGACGTGTATTTCGAGAAGTCCGCCTATAGCGCGTTTTTCCCGGGCTCTTCAGACTTGCCCGCTGTTCTTCGCGCTCGCGGAATTGACACGGTCTTCATCACCGGAACGTTGACGAACATCTGCTGTGAGTCCTCGGCCCGAGATGCTTATGCCAGCGGCTTCCGGGTAATCTTCATAGCTGACGGGACGGCTGCCAGGCGCGATCAGGATCACAACGCGGCACTCCACAATATCTATCGGAGCTTTGGCGATGTGCGGCCGACAAACGAAGCTCTCAGCCTCTTGTCCACTTCGACGGCTGCATAGGATTTCTCTGTGATGTGTAGAAAGAATCTGGAACTTCTACTACTCCATGCGCTGCCTTTGGATGGATCAATGTGGGCCGCCCAACTCGACCTCTTGCCAGGGGCTACATATGCGCCGACGCTTTATGGTCTCGGTGATCGTGTAGAGGATTTTGCCGCCGAAGCACTAAAACTCCCCAGAGGTAACCGAGTCATCGTCGTAGGTTGCTCAATTGGTGGCTCATGTGCTTTGGAGGTTGCCGCGCTCGCCCCGGGGCGTGTTGTGGGACTAGTCCTTATCGGGACAAAGGCTGCGCGACGGCAGGACCCGGAGTTTCACGCAACAGCTATCAAAACCCTTCGGGAGCAAGGGTTGGAGGCTGCTTGGCGCGAATGGTGGGAGCCTGCCTTTTCGACAGTGACTTCACCGGCAATCATCGCTGAAGCGAAGCGCATCCTCATGCGCCAACCGCTTGACGATGTGACGCGAGGTGTTCAGGCGTTTCACACCCGCCAAAGCCGAGATGATGTCCTTTCAACATTCTCAGGACCGGTGCACGTAGTCACGGGCACAGACGACCTCCTGCCTGGACTGGCTACCAGCTCCAAGCAAGCCGATTTAGCCCCAAATGGCTGCCTGCATGTCATCCCCAACTGTGGGCACTACGTGCCGATGGAACGACCAGAGGCGCTAAACTCTATAATCCTCCAAATGATAAATAAGACTGCGATGTGAACGAGTTCTTGGCGCGTACTCGCGCAAATCTTCCTCGGCCAGCAAGATGGCCTCCCTACCTCAAGAAAGTAATCGAATGGCGTCATACATAATGGAGCTTCGCGGTTTGATCGGGAACCGTTTACTTCTGCTGCCCTCCGTTGCCGCCGTTATTCATGACCACGCGGGCAATCTCCTCCTGCAAGAGAAGGCCTCTGGGGAGGGATGGGGCCTGCCAGCCGGTGGAATCGAGCCGGGAGAGACGCCGCAGGAAGCTGTTATGCGGGAGGTGATGGAGGAGGCTGGTTACACAGTGTCCTCGACGAGCATTCTAGGTGTCTTTGGCGGAAATGAGTTCAGGTACACATACCCGAATGGTCACCATGTCGAATACGTCGTCACTCTTTTCAAATGCCAAGTGCATACAGGGCAGGTTCCCTGGACGGATAGCGAGACGAGATCGCTTCGATATTTCGCGATGAACGATATGCCGCCCCTTGCACTCCCTTACCCACTTTCGACTTTGTTCGGTTAGGGATTTGAAGCCTTTATCTTCGACCGAACCCGAGGCCATACAGGTTTGGAATATTTGTAACAGGAAGGGTCCTGTAGCTAGACGCAAAAACACCCGTCTGTTGCTTTAGATGCGTCTTGGTTGGTCGGAGGTCATTGACGCCGATGCGGCGGGCAGTGATCATCGGCACATCACACGGGGATTCGCCGAGATGGGTTCTGATCAGAGCAGCGCAGCTATGCCAAATCTTCTAAGCCCACGCTCAGGGAAACCGAAGCTGGCAGGATTGCGTTCCGGAGATACTGTCCGCCTGGTCTCGCCCGCAAGCACGCCAGATAAGGGCAATGTGGAGAAGTGCGTCGCATTTTTGGAGGGGTTGGGGCTTAGAGCCGAATTGGCCCCGCACGCCCTCGACCGTCTCGGCTATCTTGCGGGCAGCGACGACGACCGGATTGCGGACCTAAACGACGCGATCAGAGACCCAACTGTCCGCGCCATCATCGCAACTCAAGGCGGGAAGGGTGCCTATAGGATCGCAGATGGGGTGGATTTCGTTGCGATGCGTGCTGACCCCAAGATTCTAGTTGGATTTAGCGAGATCTCAATCCTTCAGCTTTCTATCTGGCAACAGTGTACCGTGCCGGGAATACACGGGGCCGCTTGGAACCCCATGCAATGGGGCGCGATTTCCTCCACATCCTTCGAGCGTGTCATCTCGTCAACAGAGGCAATCGTCGTTCGTTCAGATGAAGCCGAGTCGACCGCTGACCTCACCACATCCGGGAAGGTCAGCGGCACGCTTTTGGGCGGCCATCTGGATATGATTGCAACAGCGGCGGGTTGGGCGCTTCCCAGCCTAGACGGCGCAATATTGCTGATCGAGGATGTGGAGAAGGGCCTCGGTCATATCGACCGCAATCTGACACGGCTGATAAAAGGTGGTTTCCTCGCAGGCATCAAAGGAGTGGCGGTCGGACAATTTACCAACTTTGCCCCATCCAAAGGTTGGACCGTGATTGACGTTCTGCGGGATCGACTGGGTGTTCTCGGAGTTCCGATATTGGGCGGCTTGCCGTTGGGGCACGGTGCAAATGCCCTGGCCGTTCCAGTTGGCACCGAAGCATCCTTGGATGCAGACAATGGGACGCTGACAATCACGTCTCCTTTCGGTTAGGCCCCAAAGGGTGACTATCGATTTCGCGAGGCAATCTATGGCGCATATAATTGTGATCAATGGACCAGCAGGGGTTGGGAAGACCACGCTCTGTAAACATTTAGCAAACTCGTTTCCGGGCACGGTCAATATTTCAGGAGACGCGGTGCGCGACTTCAGTCCCATCGATGCGAAGGATTGGCTTGGACCCAGATCGACTTACCGGGCGAGTGCAGCATTGATTTCCAGTTATTTGGAGATGGGCGCAAGACGAGTTTTGCTCGACTATATTTTCGAAACGCATGACTCATTCGAATGGTTTTGTAGCCTTCTACCCACAACGACCCCAATCCACCTTTTCACCATATGGGCACCCCTGGACACTGTCGTCGCCCGCGAAGCGAGCCGTCCCGGCAGAGAACGACTTGGTGACCGAGTTCTGCAAACATACCAAGCTTTACAACGCAATTTGCCTTTCCTGGGGGAGATCATCGAGAACAACGATGCCGTTGAAGTAGTCGCGGGACGAATAGATGGTTTGATCCTCAAGTCCGCTGGCATGCAAGTTCCCATTCGCTGAAGCTCAGGTTAGTCGTTATGATGACGCTGGTGTGCTCGTAAAGCTTGCTCAACAGGTGGAAGAGCAATGCCCAGCCTGAAGCGCCGAACGGCAGCAGACTTTGAAAGCGGAAGGCGTCTAGAAAACTAGGGGCTATTCACCTCTGTCCGCCACATACACGGTCACGATTCGGCACGCTGGTGATGAATCCGCAAATTGTCATGAATTTTTTAATGACGACTTAGCATCGGCAACCTAGCTTCCTTCGTGAATATTGAATATATTGAGGGTGGGGCTCAATGCTGAAGGTAATGACATTTGCCGCGATCGCTATGATTGGGTTCACATGCTCGTCGACAGCTGAAATGTCTTTGATGCGAGGACCTAGCGGCACGAGCATGGCGATGGATCCCGGCTGCACCGTGAGGGATGGCGGCAGCGCTTCTACAAATAATGCGCCGACCTGGATTGACTGTGTTCTTCAGCAAAAAAAAGTCACCTTCTTGATCACAGCGATACCGGGCTTCCCACTTGCGGCTAAGGATTTTGCCTTCAGGAATGCCGCGAACATCTATGAAAGGGCGACTGCAGGAACAGATTGGGAGAGCTTGAAAGGCACAATTCAGTTCATGGGCGGACCTGGCATGCCAGGGTTTGAGCCGATCGCGCAGCTCAGGCTGATCGCCGAAATCTGTGAGCCGAAAGGCGATTGCACCCACTCGCATGAGCATAAAATGGTCGATTTCAAGGTGCTTGGAACCCCAAGGCTAACAGTTGCACTTATCGTCATGGGGGATGTGAACGAAAACCAGGTGCTCGAGAACGGCGAGCTCTCGGCAACCTATTGGTATTTCCCAGATCCCGTTAAAACAATGGTCGAAACGTTCAACTTCGCCACCATGCCAAATCCTCCGTACTGAGCAATATAACAAGATCAGTGCAGATGATGAGGTACTTATCTATCCCGCCGTGGCGGTCTTGGCAGCGTTGGTGCCCGGATCCTTCATCGGCGGTGACGTAGTTGGCTCGGGTGGAAACAACGCGGCTGACTGAACATGCCTTTCAAACACAACGCCTGCCGCCGTCATCGTATCGGCAAGATGAAATTCAAGGTCACGAACTGGCGGGAGTACGAGACAGGCCTTCGTCGGCGCGGAAGTCTGACGCTGTGGGTGACGCCGGAGGCACTCTCGTCCTGGCAGGCGCCGAAGCGCACGACCCGCGGTGGCCAGCCGCGCTACTCCGATCTGGCGATCGAGACTGCCCTGACGCTGGGGCTGGTGTTCGACCTTCGGCTGCGTCAGACGGAAGGTGTCGTTACCTCGGTGCTGAAGTTGATTGGGCTGGATCTCGTCGTTCCCGATCACACGACCCTGAGCCGTCGTGCAAATAAACCGAGAGCGCCGAACAAGCGGCACTCTGATCGCTTCCCTCAGAAAGGGCCCGTCCACGTCCTGATCGATAGCACAGGGCTTAAGGTCTACGACGCTGGCCAATGGCTGGAGGAAAAGCATGGTGTCATAGGTCGGATCGCCATCATAGGCGCAAATCTAGCCGAAACTCAACAGGCAGCGTCATCGGACATCGTAATACAGTCTATCTCAGACGTGCCACCGCCCATCTGAGCCCGCCTTGCCGGAATATTTCCAACGAGTTGCTGAGGCACATCTCGCCGCTCTGTTGGGAGTACATAAATCCCACCGGCATTTACTCTTGGGACACCGATCGACGGATGCCGTAGGGCCTTAACCGGAAACCGGATGGGGTCTTATCGCCGGTGCGCTCTCCTCGGTACCGCGTAAAGGCAATGTGACATCACCATCCTGCGGCGCTTCGCCGAGCCGCACGCGGGCGACAAAGGAAAATTTCTTGCGCAATTGAAGGATGGGCCGCTCGACGAGATGCCAGGATATCATCGAGAAGCAAAATACTAGCGGGATTGAGACGAGGAATTGGATCATAACAGAATGAATAGACGGCAACATGGATACAACGACCTGCTGCAATGGCCATCCGTAAAGATAGATTCCGTATGAATAGTCGCCCTTGCGGCAGAAGGTCGGGATCCAGATGTTTGTGACCCCGATGAAAATCGTCATGTAGGTCAACGGCAGCGCAAGGAATAGAGTCGCAAACGGCACATCAGTACGAGGGCTGAACGGAAGAAAGCCACATACGAGCAAGAACAGCGTACAGCCAAGAAAGATCGGCCAAGAATAAGGAATCTTTCCTCGATAGAGATAGAATAGGATTCCCGCCAGGAAGAACATATACAAGCGCGCCGCCGGCCCTACATACAGATGGTATAGGATCTTACCGATTCCGCCGGCCTGGTCAGTGAGACCAGAAAACGAGAGCAAAAGCCCGAAGCTCAAGAACGCGGCGGCGATCAAAACGATGATTGTGGGCCGCTTAAGAAACTTCCCGAAGATGAGGATCGACATCAGAACGTAACACATGATTTCATGCGGTACGGTCCAAAGCGAGGTATTTACGGTCTGCTCAGGATGACTTTGAAAGACACCTGGAAGGGTATAGTTGATGAGGCCGACGATATTGGTGAAATAGTGCCATGTTTCAGCGCTTCGGAAATAGTCCGTTAAAGGTAGGGTCGTGAAGATCGGTCCCAAGACCAGAGCACTTAGGACAATTTCCAGCGCCAGCGCTGGGACGATCCGAAGTCCTCGATTGATCAGAAAATCGCCGAGCGACAAGCGTAAGGCGCTGCCGCAGATCAGAAACCCGCTGAGGGCGAAAAAAGCGCTTAGAATCGAGTAGCCGAAAACCCAAACGATGGGGGTGTCGTCCAGCCTCAGCCCGGCGACGACGTCGAACGAATGCCAAGCGACAACACTTACCGCGAGAAAAAGACGCAAAAAGTCAAAACCCTCGGCCACGCCCCGTCGCAGATCTAAACGGCTTCCAAGGGTTTCCATGACTTTGACCTTTTATATTTGTTCTATTGATAAGCTTGCCGCCGTAGGAAAGTCCAGTATTCCGAGTTCCGTTATTCGTTAATGGTAAACGGCACGTATAGGATGCGTTCATATGAAATTTCATTCAATTGTCACTTTCATTTCTTTGGGTAGGCAATAAAGTTGTTGCGGACGTATTCTCTATTCGAGGTTTTCAATATGAACTTTTATCAAACAGCGCTCCCGGATCGTATTGTTGGAACATATGCGAGCTCCTCGCCTGGAAGCGGCTGGACCTCCGTTGGCTCCTTTCCAACTCTGGTCGGGAACGCGCAAGCAGCCAATTTGCCATTGTTCTTGCTGCCGGGAACCTATCCTTCGTCGCAGATTGACGTCGCCTCGGGAAACCCGCTGACGATAGGCGGCGTTCTCGGGCAGGTCACAATTCAGCTCAGCGGAAGCGCGCCCTATTTATTCAATGTGAACGGCGTGAATAACGTCGTTATCGAAAATATTGTATTCGATGGAAATAATATTGCCTTGACCGACACGTCAGCTACCGCTGGGCTAATTAAATTCCAGGGGTCTGGAATCAACAAGTTTCTCATCCAAGATTGCGTTATATATAACACAACCCAAGCTGCAATCTCCTGCTTCTCGAATTGCTCCGGGGAGATACTGAGAAACACAATTTATAATTGCGACAGAGGTGTCTTTTGCCAGGATGCAGGCGTGAATATTGAAAGAAATAATGTTGGATACTGCAACAACAACGGAATAATGCTTTGGACAAGCACGCAGGTGGGAAATACTTCTATTATTATTAATAACTATATACATAACATATCAAGTTCCGCCGGCGGAACCGGTCAGTATGGCAATGGCATTAATATATACCGGGCGACCGGTGTCCGGGTGGCGGATAACAATATATATAATTGTGCTTATTCGGCTATCCGAATAAACGCCGGGGGAGACAGCGTCGTCTCCGGTAATTATTGCGCGACAAGCGGTGAGACAGCGATCTGGTTCGAAGCGCCAGGTTCAGGGACTTCGCTGACTGGGGGCATATGCGCAAATAACATCATCGAGTCCGCAGGCGCCGGCATCGCTGTTGCAAATTCTGGATTGTACAGTGATGGCGTAAGTCGCCGGGTCACTCTCATCGGAAATCAAATATCGGGGATAACGAGCGTCTACATCCCCAATGAAGGGAAAAACACGGATGGGTGTGGGATCACGATTGAGGGAAGTGTGAACGCGATCGGTAATATTATTGATACAGCCTCTAACGGCGGCATTATCGTAGGAACTAACGACGCCGCGAACGATCTTGTCGTCTCTGGAAATCTAATCAAGGGAACACCTTTAGGCATCGGCTATTCGGCTAACGCATCAGCGGCCGGTTTGCTCATTTCCAACAACGAGGTTAGCGGCTATGCCAAGGTTTCAAGCCCCACGGGCTCCGGCTATAGCTATTCCGGCGCGATTGTCTCGGTGTCATATAACGGAACCAATTATGTTCGAGATGCACCTGGCGGTGCTGCAAACACAGACTATGGGAATGCAACTCAGACCGTCGTGGGCGCCCTGACGGTTGGAATGAACAAGGCGCATTAGGCGCCGGGCGGGATTGACCCTATCTGATGCGATGGCTCTGTTGGGCGTTGGTGCGCGGATCGTTAATGGCGTTGTCGTGGGTGATCGGCAATCGCAATAGCCGGTCTTCGTCACGATGCCTTTCAAGCACAATGCCTCCCGCCGCCATCGCATTGGCAAGATGAAGTTCAAGTGTTGAGTTTCAGCTAGATTTGCGCCACTTTTTCATTTCGCGGTGTACCACCTAGTTGCATTTATGGTGTTGATCGAAAACATTTTCTCGCAGTGTGGACGGATCCGTCTGAAACGAAAAAGTGGGTCAAATTCGTGCGATAATCGACATCGTAAAGGCTATCGCGAGACTTTCCAGGTTCTACATGCATGAGAGTTGCGGACAATGTACGCCATGCCGTGAGGGAACTGGTTGGTTGTGGCGCGTCATGCAGCGCATGGCGGCCGGCAGTGCGGATTATCGCGAGATCGACCTGTTGTTGGACGTCGCGGGCAGGGTTGAGGGGCACACAATCTGTGGCCTTGGCGACTTCGCGGCGTGGCCGATCCAAGGCTTAGTGCGTCACTTTCGCCACGAGATAGAAGAACGCATCAATTCCTATCGCTCATCCAGGCAATTTCATCCGGTCGTCTCGTCGCCGCGGCAGGTGGCCTAAGGCACGACAACAGGAGGAGACAGCTCATTAAAAGTCGCAGCGGGAGCGGCAAGAGAATGGAACGATTATTTGTCGCAATCGATATTTCAGATTCCCAGGTGGCGGATGCCTTGAAACGTATCGCGTGTGGGGCGCCCAATGTGGATTGGACCGCTCCCGAAAACCTCCACCTGACGCTCGCATTCATCGGCGACCCCCCTCAGCCTGTGCGACAGACTGCCCGGCTTTTTGAAGCCATCGCCGTAGAACCTTTCACGGCTAGCTTGTTGGGTGTTGAAACCTATGATCTCGGCAACGGATATTCGGCGTTGTGCGCGCGAGTTGAAAAGACCGCCGAGCTGATGTCATTGCAATGTCAGTGCGTTGCGGTGCTCGCCCGGACCGAAGCCGATCTCAAAGGGCGCTCCTACCGCCCCCATGTTACGTTGGGTCTGGTCGAAAGCAAAAATTTGCATAAGTCACGGCCTTGGCTGAAGCGCCATGAAAGGTTCCAAGCGGAGTGTTTTGTTTCGGCTTTCCATCTTTATGCCAGCCATCGCATCGGCCGTTTCGTTGAACTGACAAGAATCCGCAGATACAGTGTAAGCGGTGTCTCGCTCACACCTCCGAAGTCAAATTCCGAAACGTTGTAATAGGCGACTCACGGGTCTGATCTCCGCAGGTTGCCATTGCCTCCATCCCCGGATGAAGAGTGTTCCCGAGATTTGTCAGACTATACTCCGTCTTCGGCGGGAATGTTGCTTAGTCGTGTCTGGCGATCACTCCCCAGCCCTCCAAGTCCTTTAATTCCTTTGAAAGAATCCTGACGCTGATTGATTAGCGAGACGATGGTTGGCCAGTTCTTGACTCGGGCGTCGTGGCCGGCGAAGTGAGCATTCTTGCGGTCCAGCGCTATCGATCTGATGGTCCTTTCAGCGGTGCCGTTACCGATCTCTATGCGGCCGCCAGTCAGGGGCGCGCAGAGTCCATCCCAGTATTTGGCAATATGGCCAACAGCTTCGCCGAGCGCCGACTTGTCCGCCGTTCGAAGACGGTGATGCGAGTGGATACGATCACGCGGTTCTTTAGGTCTTCCATGGCCACATCTGACCGCTGAAGCGGATCGTCCGTGGACCAGACGTGTCGTGCAACATGATCGGCAGTGTTGGTTTCCACGCGGAACTGAGCCGGTTTTTCCACCGAGAAGTGAGCCACCTCTGAGTATGGTTTTCTGATCAGGATTTGGTCAAGGGATTAGCTTTTTCTCCTCTCTTTTGGGCTGCTGCAGCCGAGCTGGCTTTGAAGCGGAAGCTATCGTTCCCGGTTTCCAGGATATGGCAACGATGGGTCAGGCGGTCGAGCAGAGCCGTGGTCATCTTGGCATCACCGAAGACGGTCGCCCATTCGCTGAAGCTGAGGTTGGTAGTGATGATGACGCTGGTGCGCTCATAGAGCTTGCTCAGCAGATGGAAGAGCAGCGCACCGCCTGAGGCACTGAACGGAAGGTATCCGAGCTCATCGAGGATCAGCAGATCGAGGCGAACCAGCGTCTCAGCAATCTGGCCTGCCTTGCCTTTGGCCTTCTCCTGTTCGAGCGCATTGACCAATTCGATGGTCGAGAAGAAGCGGACCTTTCGGCGATGATGCTCGATCGCCTGGACACCAAGGGCGGTCGCGACATGTGTTTTTCCTGTGCCCGGCCCGCCGACGAGCACGATATTCTGCGCTCCGTCCATGAACTCGCATCGGTGCAGTTGGCGCACCGTCGCCTCGTTGATCTCGCTGGCTGCGAAGTCGAACCCGGAGATGTCCTTGTAGGCCGGGAAGCGAGCTGCCTTCATGTGGTAGGCGATCGAGCGAACCTCGCGCTCGGCCATTTCGGCTTTCAGCAACTGGGACAAGATCGGCACGGCCGCATCGAAGGCTGGAGCCCCTTGCTCGATCAGGTCGATGACGGCTTGGGCCATGCCATACATCTTCAGGCTGCGCAGCATGATGACGACGGCTGCGCTGGCAGGATCATGACGCATGACGGCCTCCTGCGGTCCGCAGGCGCAAACCATCGTAGCGTTCAACATCAGCCTTGGGTTCACGCAACAGCGTGAGCGCCTGTGGCGTATCAACGTCGGGACCATCGATTGTCTTGCCATCGATCAGCCGATGCAGCAGGTTCAAGACATGCGTCTTGGTCGCCACGCCTGCATCCAGGGCCAATTCCACAGCCCTGACAACAACTTGTTCGTCGTGGTGAAGTACAAGAGCAAGGATATCGGCCATCTCACGATCACCGCCGGAGCGGCGGAGCATCTGGTCCTGAAGTTGCCGAAAGGCCAACGGTAATTCCAGGAAAGGCGCACCATTACGCAGGGCACCGGGCTTGCGCTGGATGACCGCAAGATAATGCCGCCAGTCATAAATCGTACGTGGCGGCTTGTCGTGGCTACGTTCAATGACCCGCTCATGCTCGCATAGGATATTGCCTTCTGCCGCAACGACCAGTCGCTCGGGATAGATCCGCAGGCTGACAGGCCGGTTGGCAAACGATGCAGGCACGCTGTAGCGGTTCCGCTCAAAAGTGATCAGGCAGGTGGGCGAGACGCGCTTGCTCTGCTCGACGAAGCCGTCAAACGCGGCAGGGAGCGCCATCAATGCCGGGCGTTCTGCCGACCAGACGTCCGCGATCGTGCCGGGCAAGGTGCCGTGTGCTGTGTCGCGCCACAGGTCCTGGCAATGCTGTTCCAGCCAGGCATTCAATGCCGCCAGATCCGGAAAGTCAGGCATCTGTTGCCACAGTCGCGGTCGGGCATCCTGGACATTCTTCTCGACCTGACCCTTCTCCCAACCCGCGGCGGGATTGCAAAACTCAGGCGCAAAGACGTAGTGGTTCGTCATCGCGAGGAAACGGATATTGACCTGCCGTTCTTTGCCACGACCGACACGATCAACCGCGGTCTTCATGTTGTCGTAAATGCCGCGACCAGGTACTCCGCCAAACACGCGGAACCCGTGCCAGTGGGCGTCGAAGAGCATCTCGTGCGTTTGCAGTAGGTAGGCCCTGACCAGAAACGCCCGGCTGTGTGATAGTTTGATATGGGCGACCTGAAGCTTCGTGCGCTCGCCGCCTATCACGGCATAATCTTCACTCCAATCGAATTGGAACGCTTCGCCTGGGCGGAAAGACAGAGGAACGAATATGCCGCGGCCCGCTGTCTGCTGCTCAACCCGCCAATTACGGGCGAACGCGGCGACCCGACCATAGGAGCCGGTAAATCCGAGAGCCATCAGATCGGCATGAAGCTGCTTCAACGTTCGGCGCTGCTTGCGCGACCTCCCGGCCTCGGTCTTCAGCCAGCCAGAAAGTTTGTCGGCAAAAGGATCAAGCTTGCTCGGTCGTTCCGGTACCGTGAACGTCGGCTCGATCGTACCGGCACTCAAATACTTCGCAATCGTGTTGCGTGACAGCCCAGTGCGCCGACTGATCTCGCGGATTGACTGCTTCTCGCGAAGCGCCATCCGACGGATGATGTTTAAAAGTCCCATGTGGATCACTCCGTTGCCCCCGTCGCTCACCGCTTTGGGGGGAAGGTTCACATGGCTCAATTCTCAATGGAAATTATGCGCCTAACCGGCTCAGTTCTGCGTGGAAACCAACAGGCCAACAGACCTCATGAATTATAAGCTGTTCAATTCAAGGGACGGCTTCGGCGTGTCCTTGACGATTTGCACTGAGGATGGACTTCGAAACATACTTGAATTCGGAGATGGGGAACACCGGTCCACCACGCTGCACTGGAACACCTGCCTTCATGGAAGGTCAGTGAGACGGTTCGATTTGGCCGGGAGACCTTACACGGTGCGCTACCGTGAGGGAGAGTCAGATTTCGGTGGGACAACTTTGACCTTACCGGTGGCAACCACAGAGATATTTAAAGGCCAGCAGCTTCGGCGCTTCAACGGCTTTGCTGAAATGCTAACGCCTCGTTTTGATTGGACATTTCAGTCGGAAAAAGTTCGGGCTTTAATCCTTTCATTCGTCAGGCAGATTGAAGATATCTCGCGGGATTTTGTGAAGGCCGGTCTAACGCCGCATATCTGTAATGTTCACTGTCGCCACGATCGATTTTCACATCAATTTCGTGATCGCATGGCGAGCCAATTCAATAATCTAAATGGGCTTACCTAAGGTGGCGGCCGATTTCGTTCGATGATGAGAAAGCGATAGAGCAGGAAGTATGGCAGATCCAAATGAGATTGATGTAGTCATTTATCATGGTGGCACGGTTGAGCTTCAGGCCGTCGCGCCACGTTTGATTGCTGTGGAACTTGCGAAGTTTTTTCCCGCTCTTAAACTTGCTGAGCGCGGGCGGTTTGTGATGATGAATGAGCTGGCGGCCAAGGTTCTCGCTGGCGTTAAGGTCACCACAGTCAGGTTCGTGCGGGGAGGGTTAGACTTTCCTGGTGCCGCATCATTACCGCTGTTTGAGGTCCGGATTTCAAATCTGCATGACGATGCAATATGGGTGGCTGACCTGAGGATCTCACGCGTCGTCTACAAGCGAGTGGTCGATCTGACAGAGGAGGATGTCAGAAACGACGGGCGGGCGAACCTGGTCGAGCTGCTGGAGACAATGCAGAATTTCTACGGAGACATATCCGCTGACGATATTCTATCGATATACGAGTTTAGCGTATTGCCCCGTTAAGGTGAAGGCTGCGCTCCCATTTCGCCGCGTGAAATTATGAAGTCCTACGGACGATGAAATGCCTCCGGGCTTAGACTCCCATTGCGCAGCAAATGTTGCAGCGTATAAGCAATCGAGAGTGCATCATCAGGCGCGTCATGCGCCTTGAATGGAGGATGGTCAACACCGTAGTAATCCGCGAGCTTGTTGCTCGGCGTCCTCGCCAGATCTTCAATCGGCATACCTGCAGCAAGGAGAAGCTTCACCGCGTTATCGAACCGATGTGCTGGAATGACAGGGGGCACACCGGCTACATAACAGCTGATCGCAACCATGTTGAGCTCATCTTTGCCCCAAGACCACAACGTCGCCCCCTCCGAGAACCGATCTACTTCGTGGAGAGCCTTTTCCAAGGTGATGCCATGGTTCTCGATGTCTGCCTCTGTCACTCCAGTTAACTCGGTGAAATAGGTATCCAGTTGATACCGGTTGCCGAAGCGATCGATTGGGCGAACATACGCCTTATGCATGTCTAGGAGCGGGTAGTCGTCCTCGAGCCCAAGCTTTACAGCTCCGATTTGGGCTATGACTGGATCGGGGTCATGAGCCGCACACCAAAATCTGCGTTGCGATCCTTCGAGGCAAAGGAATTCGCAGTCGAAAACGATAGCAGTTTTCATCAACTATATCCTGGTAACCAGAGCGTTCGCCTAACCAATTCGATCCACGACATATCAGTTGGGGTCAAAATAGGCAAATTCAAAACTTATGGGTTCATCGATCGGGGGGCACACGTTCTCCATCTCAACAGAAAATTGAGAGGCATGGTCGGACGTTTGGATTTTATTGCTGGCTGGCGTTGCTTGTGACCGCGGCGTACCAGTGAGGGTCGATATAATCCAATCGGGTTCTTGGCAAAAGGTCCCTTGGAAATTTCGTGCCGAGAAGGTTGATGCTTAAAGCAAGTGGCGAGGGCGCTGCAACCAGTAGCGAGAGTGGATGGCACGATGGCTGGAGACCGTCCGGTAGCCATACACTCTTTCCTCCGACAGTCTCCTGGAAACGGCGGGTACGCTTCAAGGCGGCCCCGAGAGCAGCCTTGAACAATTCGATGTAGATCATTTGGCGGTGCCCCCCGAAACAGGCAAGGTCGGGAAGTATACACAGCGCCATAAACGTTAGTAGAAGGTTGGGGACGATGCGACCCGCTCTCAAGTTGGCAACCAGTTCGTCACGTTGCAGTGTCAGCGAAAAGTTCATATGGGAGTTCTGAAGCCTGCCATCAGCTACCTTAGCCGGATGACGTCTACCCTCTGAGATAATCCAGAATAGTTCAGTCGAGCTCGGAAGGAGTTGTGGAAAGCGCGCGCGATGGGTTTCAAGTTCTTCCAGAAGACATTCACGAAGGTTTTGATCCAGAACGCACGCTGATAGCACACTGCCCACCGTGAGATGACGGGCGACCAATCCTGCCGTTTGGTTGTCGGCGAGCGATAACAGCCCCGGCTGTCCGCCCGCGGTTTCTGTGCCGCAGAGAATGTCGTTAGCTTGCTGAATAGCCTCTTCCGGAGAGGTTGTCTGCACGCTCGCGATTCTCGCCGCCATGTCTCTCACTTCACCGTGCGGGGAACCCAGGAGGCTATTGAATCTCCAAATTCCGTGTCTCGCGCAAACAGCGGTGCTATCCCTAATCTGCCGTGGAACGCCAAAGACATTATGTCGCGTTCCTTTAAACTCCATCCATCCTGGCCCAACGCCATTCTTGGATTGGAGTGAAACCGTGCTGCATTCATATGTCAATGCGAATGGGCTAGCTCGCTTCGCGGCGGCCCTGATGGCAAGGCACCGGGACACGAAAGTGGGAAGAGAGACGAAAAGGGAACAATGGGGACCGGTAAAAATCGCAGGGCATACCAGAAGACCCCCCAAAATCTCTCTTACTGGCGCCAACGTCCGTTGCGCAATGATTTCCGCAAGTAGATCGCGAGAGTGGAGTGCGCTTGCTGACAACGTTGGACTCTGAGCGATATTCTCATTCAGAAAATCGTCAATCGATATGTCCGGTTCGTCAAAGACGTCTAGAAAATATTGTTGTGAACCCATAGACAGGATTTGCCTGAGGGCGCTCCGATAGCCATTTGTGTTAATTTCGTTCGGCGACGTCATCGGCAAGCTCCATCCATGCTTTGCGGAATAGCCGACAAACTGATGCCAGTTGTTGATCCGTCAATCCGATAGGGCTAAGGCAAATGATACGCTTGGCTCGAATGTAGTGGACACCGATCGGTGCCGGGCCGTTTAGCAGTCGATTGGTCAAAGTCTTGAAAAACTCGTGGCCGAGGCCGCTCGTATCTTCGACAGCTATCATCGGTATTTTTTCGATTAGTATCTCCGGCAATATCGATACGGCGGCACCGCGCAGCTGTCCGAGCTCACTGACACCGGCCTCACAGCGTTGCCGATATTCCGCCTGGAATGTACTGGACGGCTTGGCGAGAAATTTGACAATCGCTGCCGCCAGACCCAACATTTGACCGCGGTCCAGCTTTACGGCGCGCAGCGGGCCGTCGCTTGGAAAGGACATAAGATGCGCAAACTCGACAAACGATTGATCACCAAGGAGTAGTCCCGACGCCTGAGGCCCTCCGAACACCTTCCCCCCGGAAAGGAGAACGGCATGGCATCCCGTGCCAAGGATTTCCGACAGCCGTTCACGAGACGGGAAGATCGCTGCACAATCTGCAATGACGGGGATATTATGATCGTCCGCGAGTTTCACCAGTTCCGCCAGGCTCAAATCTGCCGGCGGAAGCCTTGGGCTTATCACCACCGCCAAGGCAACGGTTCGCTCATTAAATGCGTCCGTCAGTTCTTCACTTGAACAGCCGACGATATTGCCGACCTCATGAAGCACGCACCCCGCCTGCTGAAACAAATAGGCATAGTGACCGAAATCGCCGCGCCGGATAATTACCTCCGGCGTGGAGTCTATCTTGTTCATCTTCTTTGCTACTTCGAGCGCGAGGAGTATGCCGGCACTCGTCCCACCCGTGAGGGCACCACTCCCAGCCCCTAACTGCGCAGCGCAATAGGCGCCGGCGCGGCGATTGAGATCGGCCAGATCAAAACACCACTTCTGCGCTTCACCAACGATAGAGGCTATGTCATGAGATAAGGCGGGACCAGATAGGTTCGACTTCGGCGCGGATGCATTTATGATGGGCGTGACGCCAAGTTCCGCCATAAGGCTCGCTAGCTTATCGTCTGGCCCCAACCCGTCTGACTGAGAAAATATGCGGGCATGTTCATTGTGAATCAGCATCATCTTCTCCTGAAAAATACTGAATATCCCGGATCATCGCGGATATTTGCATTGGGTCGGCGTTCAGCCCGGCCATCCGCATTTCTCTGTCTAGAAACGGTCGGGAAAAGCTCATCAAACCTGGATCAACTATGCGGATGGCCCCATCGTCTGCTCTTCGCGGAACGCAAAGCCCCTTGCAATAACGGCTCGGGCAAAAGGGGACGTCCAGACGACCCTCTGCGAAAAGATTGGCTATGGTACCGTTTGAATCGCCATGTTCGAACGTCATTGAAACGAGCGACTTAACCTCGCAATAAATCTGTTGGGCTTCTTCATCGATTTTGCCGTTGTCTGGTAGGAACCCATCAAAAATCGAGGAAAAGAAAATCCTTGAAAAGTTGATCGCCCTTGCGTTTGCGTCGGCGCTCGGTATCCCAAGTGCCTCAACCTGCGTCTTCACGACAACCTTTGTCGCCTTGCCAAGGCGCGCGGTGACGGACCCCTGTGCAATGAGGGCCAAAGCCTTGGTCGGGTCACGCGGAAAAACACCCATGAAATGATGCAGGATTGGAAAGACAGTCTTGCCCGGACATAAGGATGTCGCGAGGAGCTCGATCGCCCGCAAGCCCGCGATATCCTGATATGGGCAGCCGCTTTGAGATATTGCGATTCCCACTTTGTTTGCCCCCTTGCTGAACGCCTTCATTGCTTCGATGAACGTAACGCTGAGCGAGATGACCGGATGTACAAGCGTACCAGAAAGGCTGCCAAAAAATTCTCTATCGATATTGATTCCGTCTTCGGCGAGTTCTCCACAGACCTCATCGACGATGTCCCAGGCGCGAAGGGATCGTTCGAGAGGGAAGTCCTTTGAATAGGGCAGAGTGTAGGAAAGGGGCCCGCCTTCAAACCCATCCGCGCCGCCTTCAAGAGAGGTTGAGAAAAGACGCCGCGGATCCGGTGACCCGTGGCGGATTTGTATCGGAGCCTCGATGGCCAATACCATTTCGCGAAGTCTCTCCGCTCCGTGAGCCACCAACGGATACCCATTGAGCATTGCAGGGTTTGTGCGGGCCAGTTCATGGGCTTTGTCGAATGCGCCGAGTCTCGTATAGGAATCTATAGTAATGGTCGCAACATCCGGATTCGCATCCTCGGATAACTTCTTCAGTAGAGCCAATTGTTGCTCATGCGAGCCGACACCGCACCTTGGTTGAAGCAAAATGCGACCACTTGCTCTTGCCTTTTCCATCGTGGAGGCAACGGATCGAGATTGCCGTGAACGCAAAAAGTCTCGAGCCTGTTTGGAAACGGACATGGTTTCATGTTCAAAACTGTCCACGGCGCCGCTCTCTCCATGCGAGGCGAAGACTAATAAGCCTCCCAATTAATTGTGGAATGTCGTCGAGGATTTCGTCTAGTCCCAGGGCCGCGAGCGCTTCCGGCGTGTAGTCCATCATTCTCGCGCGCCGTCCGACCTCAAGGTATCCGCCGAAGAAAATCCTGCAACCCAACTGATAGTCGCGCCGGATCGATCCGAAATCGCGGAGATCGGTACCGCCGTGGCCGTTGATGCTCCCTATCGCGATGGCAATGATATCGTTGTTCGCCTGATAGGCCTCGGCTATGTCTCGAGCAGACGTGCATACCCCCAAATTGACAACGCGAAAGCCTTCTGTCGCCAATGCCAATTCCAGAACCCTGTTGCCGACCACGTGGACGTCGCTTTCCGTCACGGCGATAATGACTCCGGCAGGCTCAATTTCTTGGCTCATAAGTCGTTCTCCCGGAACAAGGCGACGTTGTCGCGCAGGCATCGAGCGAGTTCGTTTTGACGTTCGCGATCGTAAAAGATGGACGTATGGGTGCCATCTATCTGGAAAATCGAGCATCCGCCGGCGGCGACTTCGCGCCACAGCTGCGCTTGGCCAAGGTTTTCCGAGTGTTTGGCTTCCAGATACACGATCGAAAGATCCGAGGGTGGTGGCGTATAATTGGCGACTGACTTGCATTGCGAATAATGGAAGAGAAAAAGCTTTCGTAGGTCATTGTTGGAGATATTATCGAGGTGGCCTGTCGGCCGGTGGATAGATATATAGCGCCGCACGGTGCCGAGCTGATCTGCAAGGCAGGAGCCCAGGAATTGTCGAAAAATCTCACCGTGCATGACGCTCTGCCGATCAAGACCAAAATACACGGTAAAGAATAAATCCCACACCCAGTCTATGTGTGTTTGAGCTTCTGGACCGACCAGGCGTCGATCCCCCTCAAAATGTGAATCTATGATGACGATATCTTTCGGCACAAGACCGAGAGCCGACAAACGGATCGAGACCTCATAGGCGAGCTTTCCGCCCATCGAGTAACCCAAGATTCCAAATCCACCTGAAGAGACATCGTCGAATTTCAAGATACGGTCGAGCGCTGAAGCGGCCTGCTCTTCAAGCGTGGGAGGGGCTGGGACATCCAGAAAAACTCCCAAGCTTGAAAGGCCGACAAAACTTACCTTGCGACCCAGTTCCGGTACCAAATGGCGATAGATCGAGGGGCTGCCGTGTACGGGAGCGAGGCAAAAGACCGGTGGGTTTCCGGATCCACCGATCGATATGGGGGCGTATCTATCTATCATGGGTCTCCACTCATCGGTCGCTGTGTCTGACACGGATCTCCCTCTAATTCCCGGCTTCAATGTTGCGCGCGAGCAAGCGAGGGGTTGGATTTGCAAATATGTTTTCAAGGGGCAGGCTACAGCCTTCGCGTTCGTTGATCGCCAGAACAAGGTAGGTTGCCAAAAGTGAGTGGCCGCCAAGTTCAAAAAACGAGGCGTTTGGATCAACGGTAGCTGTCCCAAGGATCTCAGCGAAGGTCCTGCAAATATCCGCCTCCAGTCGCGTCTGCGGCGCTTCTGTGGTAGCGGTCGCCCGGTGCGGCTTGGGGAGCGCTCCTTTGTCCAGCTTGCCGTGCCTGTTTACGGGAAAAGAGCTGATAAAAGTGATGCTTGCTGGAAGCAAATAGGCGGGAAGTTCTTGCCGAAGTTTCTCCTTGACGACATCGCTTGTAAGCGCGCTGCCCTCGTTGAGGACGACATAGCTATGGAGTTGATAGCCTAAGCGGTCATCGAGAACCGACACGGTGACGGCATCATCAATTCCATCTATTCCCGTGAGAATTCGCGATACCTGGGTTGGCTCTACTCGAATGCCTCTAATCTTGATCTGCTCGTCCGAACGGCCGAGTATGTATAGATTTTCATCCTCGGCTATATGGCCGATATCACCGGTTCTGTAAGCCGGCCATCCATTTAGCGACTTCAAGTGCTGATCATCAATACAGGGGAGCGGCGTGCTATAGTCAGCACAAACGCCGCGACCGACGATCCATACTTCACCATCCTGTGAGACCTCGCATACCTCACCTGACTCAGCGTCTATTATGAGGATACTCGTGTCACGATTGGGGGTTCCGACCGGCAATCGATCAAGCAATTTATCGCCAGCGGGCACGATCCAGGCGGTGGATGTCATCGTGCATTCTGACGGACCGTAATGATTGATGAGAACGGCATTCGGGAAAAGCCGGCGGCCGACGTCTGCGATTCGCTGGTCGAACACCTCGCCTCCAACACACAGAAGCCTTAGTGCCGGAAGCGCTTCAATTCGATTGCTGGATGCTGCTACGGCGATGACCTTGAGAATACTCGGCGTCATCGACAAAACTGCTGTTATGCCCTTTTCCTGCAGCACTCTGACATAGCCATCAGCATCGAATCCCTTGCCTCGCTGAATGAGGTAGAGCGTGCTTCCGGTAAGGAGCGCGCAGAATATCTCCCGAATAGAAGCATCGAAGGACAGCGACGCGGTGGTAATGAGCGACGAACGCAGCGGGAGTTCATAGCGCTCTATGATGCCGCCGAGATAACCCATCATCGATTGCTCGGATATCCTTATCGATTTTGGCCGTCCAGTCGAACCCGAAGTATAGGTCTGGTAGCATATACGTGATGTCGCGAGTACTTCCCAGGAGCGCGATACCGGGTTTGGATTTGGCTCAATTAGCTCGGAAAGATAGACAGAGGGACAGGGAAGACTGCCGAATGGCTGATGGTGATCGAGGACCACAATTTTAGCTTGGCCGTCTGTAAGAATTTCAATTGCTCGACTATCGGGAAGTGTTCGATCAATTGGCACATAGACGGCGTTGATTTTAAAGATTGCGACAATGGTCGCGATGAGCGCGCCGGATTCACCGGTCCAGACACCAACCGCCTGATTGGCGACAATTCCACGGCTGGCGAGGTTTATTGCGATGACGGTCGAAAGCTCGTCGAGTGCCCTGTATGTCAGAGTGGTATCGCCGGATTCAACCGCGACTTCGTTCGCGTATGTCGCGGCGATTTCAGTGAATTCATCAACGAAGCGTCGGGGTTCCGGTCCAGGTGCGCCGGCCAGAGCCGCGAATTTAGGGCTGATCATCAAACTGATTCCTGAGAACGAACGTTCAATGACCAAAGCTCGTCCTTGATTGTGGGAGGCTGCAGCCAACCCGGAAGCGCACCGCGCTCCGGGCTCAAAAATTTCCCTTGCATGAATATCAATATCCATACGGGTCAATTTCCAAAGCAGCACATTCTTTAGGTTGTGTTTTATATTAAGACTACCATTGCATGTGTCTCGCCAAGATGCAATAGCGAAATGGAATTATCTCTAAACGTGTATTCCGACTGGCCTTGGCGATGGCATTCGTCGGAGGGGAAGATCGTTCCCTGGCAGTAATTGCCCCAACCGCACGTGTTCCCTTCGATGAAGACTGATGCTGCGAGACAGAGAGGCGGTGAAACCGACATCCAAGTGGACGCTGCTGGATAGGCCGTAAACACGTAAAAGAGGTAATTGAAACTTTACGCATTTATTAGTTGTAATCTCGATGACTCGATGCTAACTATCTCGACAACCATAGAGGCTAAGAAATTTATACCACCACCAAAAAGTGCACTTCGATTGCGGAGTGGTGGGGGGACTGGCGGCCGCGAATGCGTCGGCAATGCCTTGAATTTGTTGGATATCACCAAAGTGAGGAGGCAAAACCCAATGAGTGTCGGTATTAGCATGGTCGTCAAGAATGAGATGAAAAATATCGATCGATGCCTCTCGAGCATCCGCGTTGCCGTGGATGAAATCATTATCGTTGATACCGGCTCAACCGACGGCACCGACGAATATCTTCGAAGCCAATTGGGGGCGAAAGTCGTCAATGTGGCTCCTCCAGCTGAGGATCCACACGTCATTACTGAGGCGCGCAATTTGAGTTTGGCCAACAATCCCTGTGACTGGGTGTTGGTCCTTGATGCAGATGAGCAGATCTCGACAAGTGCAATTGGAAAAATCAAAGCACTAATGCGAGGTGACGATCAGGCCTACTTTCTGACCTGGCGGAACGCGCGCAATGGTACATTTTTTGACGACTATAAGTTCGCTATGTTTAGGCGAGACCTCGGACTTCATTACGAAGGAATGGTTCATTGTAATCCGACACGATCGGCAAGACGACTTGGTATTAATGCCACCCTAGTGCCGGATGTAGTAATCAATCATTCCCTTGATGGCACCAACGGCTTTCGCTCAGCCCGCTCCGAGAGGCTGGAGCGACATAGTCGTCACGATCCCACTTGGTGGCGATATCAATGGTTTCTTGGGTATACATATTTCAAGGCAGGTGACTTTGAGCGTGCGGTGCCATTGCTAAGAGATACCTGCAATTCGCTCTCTCGGGATTTTCCAGTTGAATGTCTAAATGCACACATAGTGCTAACGGATTTGAACGCGCGGAAGGGAATGCACGACAAGTGCGCTCGCATCATGAGGCAGGCCGCGTCTTTCTATGATGAGATGAAAAATGATTTCGAGGTAAAGGCCAATCTACAGATGGGTACATGGATCACGAATGCCGCTGAACTAATCGATCAGAATCGCCTGGAAGAGGTAAAGAGCTATGAATTTGCCTACTAGAAAGCGCAGAGCTTCGTCGCAACTAACGAAGAATGTATTCGGGTCATCAGATCCGCTGTTCCGTAAGGAGCCGGGTGAGTATATGACAGCGGAAGAACAGGCATACTGGCGGGACAAATACGAGGACGAAGCGAAAAGGCTCTATAGAGGGCATTTTCGTCAAACGACTGAGATTTCACTGGCTCTTCGCAGGAAATATGACAAGCCAATCTTCGGCGATGTATATGTCTTCGATATACTACTAAAGTTGGCGGAATGTATTGATCCGACAGATACAGAGCTATACTGTGTCGATCAATTGGTACATACGCTTCAAGTGGCCGAGGGCATGGAAAGAGATGGAGTTGATGACGAGACATTGATCTTATCTGCTCTGATACACGATTTGGGTAAGGTTACCGAGTTGGTCGGAGAAAATCCGGAGTTTATCAACGGCCCGAATGAACCTATCGGCAAGAACAGGCCGGGGGTAGGTCTCGACAACATAGTAACAACATGGAATCATGATGAATTCGCTTATCAGAAACTCAAGGATCATGTTCCCGACCATGTCGCTTGGTTGACCAGATTCCATAGCCTGCGATTTGATATGTCTCGCGAATTTATGGATGACCGAGACAGGCTCTATTATGAAAAGTATCTCGGGATATTTCGCAAACATGATCTGGGTACTAAATCAATCTACAATCTTCCGAAGAAGCGCCTCAAAGACTACGGATCGCTGATACGGCGGTATTTTCCCAACAAGATTCCGATCTGACAGACGCACGGTCTACGTCGATGTTTCGCATATTCAGGGTGCGGCACACTCAGCGCCGCCAGACCATCCCAAGCGATCGAGGTACGCCATGTGCGGTATAACGGGATTTGCCGCCGCTGCGGGTATCCGAAAGGCTGGCGAGAAGATATTGGCGATGGCTCAGACCCTTAACCACCGTGGGCCTGACCACCTCGCCACATGGACTGAGTTGGAAACGCATTCCGTGGCTTTGGGGCATACCAGACTTTCCGTGATGGATCCGAAGAGCCGGTCGCATCAACCAATGACTTCCAGCAACGGTCGATTTGTCATTACCTTTAACGGTGAGATCTACAATCATTTGCAGTTTCGTTCATTGCTGGCGTCCGAAGGCGTGCGATTTTCTACCACTTCCGACACTGAGGCTCTCGTTGAAGCGATCAACGCGTGGGGCATAGAACGAACGCTCGTCGTTCTAGAGGGAATGTTCGCCTTTGCCGCATGGGATGTCGTCGACCGAAAGCTTTGGCTATGTCGGGATAGATTCGGAATCAAGCCGTGCTATTGGATGTGGCATGACAACGCACTCGTCTTCGGATCGCAAATAAAGTCGCTCTTGGAGTGGTCAGGACAACCGTTGCAGCTCGACCAAGATTCGGTGGCATCTTTGGTCGATCGCGGATTTATCATGTCACCACGATCCATCTTTTTGAGGATCAAGCAGCTTGAACCAGGTCAGGTCCTTTCACTGAAAATTGGTGAGGAGCCGAATTTGCAGTTTTTCTGGAGCCTTCGAAGTGCAAAGCAGCAGCAAGCGAAAGGGCGCGCCTATAGACCCGAAGTCCAACTGCGGCGGGAGCTTGATGAGATCTTAAACGATACCATTAAGCAGTATATGCAAGCTGATGTGCCCACTGGGTGCTTCTTGTCGGGGGGCTTCGATTCGTCATTGGTGGCTGCGATAGCGTGCCGTCATTCGGCTCGACCCATCAAAACTTTCGCCGTCGGCTTTGCCGAGAGGCAGTGGGACGAGAGTTGGAAGGCAAGGCGCGTCGCCAAGTATCTTGGGTCGGACCATCATGAGATCATTCTTGACGCACAGGGTGCATTGGAAATCGTCGAGGACATTCCAAAATACTATGACGAGCCCTTTGCAGATTTTTCGCAGCTTCCCACATTGGCCGTCTCGCGCCTGGCACGCGAACAAGTGACCGTCAGCTTGTCGGGAGACGGAGGGGACGAGCTATTCGGCGGATATGATCGATATGGCTGGTGCCAACAGTTTTGGGAATTGCTATCCAGTTTGGAGCCAGACCTACGCGAAAAAGCCCTTAAATTCCTGGAATGCAACCGCGTAAGCATCCGATCATCCGCAGCTCAGATGAATCATACGCTATTCGAGGTCTCCAAGCATCTTCCTTTTGGATACCCCGTCGCGACGTTCAGGGATCTCTATAGCCGAGTAACTACGACTGGCCCCGGGTCATTATTCGACGGCGACGGAATTCGTTTTCAGGGCGATGATTTATTTTGGAATGATTCAGACGAATTTCTAACGCTGACCGATCGCATGCAGCTGCAGGATATGCGGCGGTACATGGGGGATGGAATTCTCACGAAGGTCGACAGAGCCAGCATGAGTGTCGGTCTTGAGGTCAGGGTGCCACTGCTATCTGAGCAGGTGGTTGATTACGCCTTTGGTCTTCCCGAATGGGCGAAGTATGCCGGGCAGAGTCAAAGAGATCTCCAGAAGACGCTTTCATACGACTACATACCCCGACAGCTTCTCGACTATCCTAAAATGGGATTTGGGTTCCCCATCGATGAATGGTTGAGGACATCGTTGAGGGAGTGGGCGGAAGATCTAATCTCTGTTCAAAGCCTGGAAAATGTCCCGTATCTCAAATCGCAGTCCGTAAGAGCGCTATGGTTGGCGCACTCCTCAAGGCATTCCGACGAACATTGGAGATTGTGGCCGGTTCTCATGTATGTCCAATGGTACAGACATTGGAGCCACTTCGTTGCACATTGAGGGTAATTTGCCAGAATTGCCGGCAGAAGGCTCGAGTGTTTCGGGGCAATCCTTTCGCTCAGTGCTCTTCGTGTGCCTGGGCAACATATGCAGATCACCGCTTGCCGAAGGCATATTCAAAGTTACTTGCCAAGCGATGCAAAAAAACAGCCAGGTGCGGGTTGAATCTGCGGGAACGAGCGGGCGTCACCAGGGCGAATGTGCGGATCTGCGTGCCCGCACCTTCGCTCTTAAATTTGGTCTAGACATTTCCAATCACCGCTCGCGGCAGATTTCACCCGCAGACTTCACTCGCTTCGATCTGATTCTGTGCATGGACCATAGAAATTTGGACGCAGTTAAAAAAAGGAAGCCCGTCGAATCGACTGCGAGAATTGAGCTGGTTTACAAGCTCGTCTTCAATCAAGATATTTCAATACCTGATCCTTACGAGGGCGAGGAATCGGATTTTCGGCGCGTTTACTTCATGCTTCTTTCCGCGTGCCAGGAATTGGCGGGAGAGCGCTTCTTTCCAGGGAGATAGCTTAGGTTTCGAACCATATTTCATGGGAACATCATGCGTAGACATGCGACATGTCTTCATCAGGTGAGCCAAACAAGCGCGATGCATCCAGTTGACCCGGTAGCCGTAGTTTCAATCATCTGCATAGGCGGCTGATGTTGGCGTTGGGATTTGCGTGTTAAAGGGGATGATGTGGCCCATGGGCGGGTCGCAGGGTGTCCGACGAAACGAACGTGGCGTGTCGCTCCGTCGGACGCTGCAGTTGCCAGATCGGGGGTGGCGTCCAATCCGGTGGTAATTATACTAGCGACTACCTTGGGTTTATGCAGCCGCCCAAACGGGTAGTCTGTACGATTGCTCGGCCTAAACTGGTGGTGTCGATTCCCCGCAATTTCCCCCTGTTTGCATTTCGAAGTTATCGTCGATCCTAATCTGCACCTCGACGCGATCAAGGTGAAGGCGCGGGATTTTAGGTAAGATATTTACGCAGTATACATGCTCAAAGTTTAAGCGATCAAAAAAGGCTCAACAAACGATTGAAAGGCAGGACAGTGGCAGGGGTGTCCAGTAGATTTGGATTTAGATTTGAAGACTTGGTTGCAGAGCTCTTCAAGATTTTGGGATACGGTGTCGAGCGCGAGGCTTCAGTGCCGGGTAATGACATTCGGACTGCCGATATTATAGCCCGAAAAGACACTGAGATTGTCAAAGCGATCGAAGTGAAGTGGACGCATCGGTCGGATGTTTACCTACGGGTTCTTAGGCAATGGGCGCCCGATGTGGCGCGCCTTAAGACCGAAGATGTCCAAGCACTGCTGGTCGCTTCCGGCAATATAGATCAGAGTCGACGCGACTGGGCGGAGAACGAATTCGGTATCAAAATTTGGGATCGAGCTGACATTTTGGAGGCTGCGCATGGCACCCCCCTGCAGATGTTGCTCGAACGCTTGTTCGAAGAAGCAGAGCACTGGCCATTCGCACTGTCGGAAGGCAATGGTGTAATCGCTGCTGCGAACAGCGTTGAAGCCACCCAAGACGAAGGGGGGGCGGACGACTTGCCAAAACAAGTCCGGGGCGAGCTGCTGATAGAGCGGCTTGATGACATTCAAAAGGGCGATGACGGCGCAAAGGATTATGAAAATCTGTGCGAGGAAATTGTCGACTATCTCTTCGGCGATGCTCTTGCGGACCCGCGCAAGCAAGCCCGCTTGGACGATAAGCTAAGTATCCTAGACATCGTCTACAGAGTGAAATCGCATAGTCCGTTTTGGTCAGCGCTGACGCGTGATTTTCGAGCACGTGTTATCGTTTTCGAATGCAAAAACTATGATGGCCCGATTGGACCAATGCAGGTTTTCACCACCGAACGTTATATGAGCGTGGTAGCACTTCGGCCGATCTGTTTCGTGCTTAGCCGCACAACGGCACACAAGCACGCGAAGATCGCTGCACAGGGCGCAATGCGTGAAACTGGCAAGCTACTTATCTTTCTCGATGATGAAATCATAAAGAAAATGCTGCGCTTACGCGACGCTCAAATTCTCGGTGGCGAAGATCCCGTGGCTTGGTCGAACAACGAGCCGACCGAAGTTCTCGACCAAGAGATCTATGATTTTCTCGCGACAATGCCTCGGTAATTGGTGCATTTAAGTCACCAACTGCCGGCCATGTTCAATCCACGCCGACCAATTAGAGGCAAGGTTTGACATCTGGAGGATGGGATGAATTTTTCCATTGGGTCGCTGACACCGGATCGGCGTGGCCTGCCGAAGGCGCCCAGGCCGCGCACTATCGCTAATCCCTTATGCCAGTCTCGGCATAAGGGATTATTTCAACGGGGGCAAGATCAGGATCAACGACGGTGCGCGGCCGCCTTTTTCGAAAGTTCAGTGGCTTAGGAAGCCTTATCGGCATAGCCTACGGCTCGGTATAAGATCCCAACCTCCATCTTGATGCAATCAAGGTGAAAACACGGGATTTCAGATAGTTGGCGACGGAGTGGTCGTAGGTTCATATCCCTCACATCAACGGATCCGATTTTGTTGACTGTGGGTCGTGATCTTTAAAAGTGGCGTCGCAGCCAAGTGCGGACGACGGCTTTGCGCCCTCAAATCGGTCGTTCATGCGGTTCCCGAACCGTCCTAAAGCCGTCGTTCGCACGCGCCGAGGCACCGTAACGTTAACCGAGCAGCGAACAAAATGTGGGATCTGGCGGTATGACCAGATTTCCCCGTGATCCTCTTTATCGCCGTCACCGATTTCCAGCGGACGTAATCGCCCATGCGGTGTGGCTCTATTTTCGGTTTCCGCTCAGTCTGCGAATGGTCGAGGATATGCTGGCAGTGCGTGGCATCATCGTCTCTCACCAGACCGTGAGGTTCTGGGCGGAGAAGTTCGGCCGGCATTTCGCCAATGATATCCGCAGGCGTTCGGCCGGCAAGCTCGGCGACAAATGGCACCTCGATGAGGTTGTCATCACGAGCGCCGGCAAGAAACACTGGCTTTGGCGCGCCGTCGATCAGGATGGGTTCGTCCTTGATGTTCTGGTCCAGAGCCGCCGCAATACCAAGGCTGCAAAGCGTTTGATGAGAAAGCTCCTGAAGGGACAAGGCCGTTCGCCACGTCTGATGATCACCGACAAGCTTCGATCATACGGTGCGGCGAAGCGGGAGAACATGCCCGGCGTCGAACATCGCTCGCACAAAGGCCTGAACAATCGGGCGGAGAACTCCCATCAGCCTCTCCGAAGGCGTGAGAAGATCATGAAACGCTTCAAGTCAGCGAGGCACCTTCAACGCTTTGTCTCCATCCACGACCCGATCGCCAACCTCTTTCACATTCCCCGTCACGATATTCCATCCAACCACCATCGTGAACTGCGAGCCGCAGCCTTGGAAGCATGGTGCCAAATCGCACGCCTTCACGCCGCCTGAACCAAAGCCGTATTCCCAATTCTTGTCTTCGCGGCGCTAAGTTTACAGTGCCCTTCGAAGACCCACACGCACACCTACGACGAAGATACGGTCGGCTCCTCGATTTCCGCGTCCGGCAATATCACTGTCAACGCCGGTGGCGAGGCTGTGGTCTCGGGTTCGGAAATAGCAGCGGGCAATGGTCTCAGCCTTTCCGGCTCAACCGTCACCGTCATGGGGGCCGAGGAAGAACACGAGAGCGATAAGCAGACAAAGAAGTCGGGCATCGGCGTCGGTTCCGGCGGTGGGTTCATCTCGATCTATGGCAGCCATGACAAGACGATCAGCGAAAGTTCGAGCGACAATATCGGCTCGACGCTTTCTGCCGCCAACGGCAACATTACGCTCAATGCCACCAAGGGCGATCTCAACATCATTGGGTCCTCGATCTCGGCGACAAACGGTGATGTCACGGGCAAGGCAACCGGCGATATCAACATCCTGCCAGGCCATGAGAGCGACGACACCTCGAAGAGCGACAAGCGCTCCGGCTTCGGTATCCAGGTCTCGACCAACGGTGGCGGTGCCTCGATCGGCATCGGGGTAGGGCGCTTCACCGATCAGGTCAATCAAAGCGCCGACACCAATGCGGTGTCGACGATCAAGGCGGGTGGAGACATCAACCTGACCGCCGGCAACACCTTCAACGACCAGGCCGGTCAGATCACCGCAGGCGGTGGCGTCACCATCTTCGGGCAGAACGGCGTCAACATTCTCTCCGGCAATGACATTACCAATTTTGATGAGGTCGCCACCAGCTTCTTTGCTGGCGTCAGTGTCGGTGTTTCCTCAAGCTTCGTCGGCGCTGGCCAGAGTATAGAGAACCTCGCCTCCAAACTCGGCAAAGTCACGGACGGCTATTCGGCGGCCAATGTCGCCTTTGCCGGCATGCAGGCCTACGATGCGCTCTCCAGCCTCAAGAATGGCATCAATGCTGGCAATCTCGCTTCGGTCTCTTTGACCGCCGGCTTCAGCTATTCCAAGAACGAGACCTCGGTTTCGACCTCGACACCAGTGCTGCCGACGATCTCGGGCAGCTCGGTTGATATCTCGACAAATGGAGACTTCACCAGCCGAGGCCTACAAATCTCCGCAACTGCCAATCCGGACCATGCCGACGATCCGATGAACGGCAGCGTGCTGATCTCCGCGAACAATATCGACATGGCCGGTGCCCAGGCGACATCCAATGCTTCGTCCAGCAGCCAGTCTGCGGGCGCCAGCATCGGCGTGTCGGTCGGCGTCGGTATGGGCGGGGCCACCGGCATCACGCCGACGGCCAGTGTCTCGGCCGGCCAATCGAAGTCTTCTAGTTCGTCGACGACACAGGTGATCTCGACCGTAAGCGCCACGGACAACATCACCTTCATCTCGAAGGGCGACACGACCCTCAACAACACCGTCTTTTCCGCCGACACGATCAACGGCAAGGTTGGCGGCAATCTCAATATCGTCTCGACGCCGAATACCGGCAGCCAGTCAAACAGTTCGTCCTCGCTCGGCTTCTCGTTTACCGGGCCGACGGTCGGCAGCACTGCCGGACAGGATCTGCTGACAGCCGGCAATGTCGGTACGGCACTTGGAGGGCTGACGCTCGGCGGTGTGCAGCCGGGCTTCGGCTCAGGCAAGGGCTCGACCAACTGGATCGATACGCCTGCCGGCCTCTACTCCACGGGCGATCAGAATATCACCGTCGGCGGCAACACCAATCTTGCCGCATCCGGCCTGATCTCGACTGACGGCCAGGTCAATCTCGACACCGGCACGCTGACCTGGTCCGATTTCGTCGGCACGCAGAAATATCAGGGCTATGAGGTCAATGCCAACATCGACCTTTATTCCGGCGCGGACGCCAACGGCAAGACGCGGAACAATTCGAGCGCCAGCGGCAAATACCAGCTCGATGACGTCGAGCAGTCCGTCAAGGCGACGATCTCGAGCGGTGGCGCGGCCGGCAATATTACCGTTCGCAATCCCGACCAACAGGCTTCGCTCGAGCAGCGCGGTCAGACCCGGCCGGTGACTGAGATCAACACCGATCCCACCAAGCAGAACGTGATCACCAAAGACAAGCATATCGATCTCGAGCCTTACGTCTCGGTACAAAGCCTCAGCGCAGCTGTTAGCGCCGGCAAGACCGTCCTGCAGGCGATTGGTGACGCACTCGACAAGATGGTCGCCGATCGACAGATGTCGTCGGGTGACGGCCAGACGGCGCGCAACATCCTGTTAAACCTCAAGGACCCTCAGCTACGCGCGGCGTTGATCAGCTGCGCGCAGCAAGGCGCCGGCACCGCTTGCTCGGGTGTCGACGCAGCATACGGCGCAGTTTCGTCCGATCTTGCACAAAAGATTCTTGGCATTGTCGGCCCCGGATCCAAGCTCATTGTTACCAGTGAGGAAGACAAGGTCCTTGTCATTCAGATGGGGCAGGCAGCGGGCGAGGAGGAGGAATCCGAAAGTGAGGCAGACCGCATTCTGCAAATGTACGGACCAATTGGAAAGGGGATACAAGGCTCTCTCGCGGACGACGTAGGTCCTTACGGCAACCTCAAGGGCGGCCCAACAATTCGGCCAACACCGCGCCAGTCGGAACTTGATGTTGGTGATGATCTAGGAGAGGGCTATACGCCACAGGTTAGCTATATCAATGGTCAGCAAGTTCCTTACGGAACGTCCGGTAGCGTTCGGCCGGACTTCATCGCCGACGATGGCAGCGCTGCGTTTGAAGTGAAGAACTTCAATATCACAACAAATTCGGATGGCCTTATCAACAATGTTGCAAAGCAGGCAGTTCAACGTTCGGTCAACCTACCCCAGGGGATGCAGCAGCAGCTCGTCATCGATACCCGTGGTCAAACCGTAACGCCGGAACAGGAGCTTGCAATTAGACAGGCTATAGTTGAAAGAACGAATGGTATAATCAGTCCAAACGCAATTAGGTTTAAAACGAAATGAGAACGATTGGCTTAGCAGGCGGAAGCTCTATACGGGAGCTCGGCCCGATATCGGATGTCTCTTTGTTCTTTGATTGTTTGAGGATTCATGTCGAGGCCGCCCATCCAGAGCAAGATTGGGCGTTGTTGACGGATCGCTTGTATCGCCGTTATCTTCGTCTTGAGGATTTGGATCAAGCCAGCGCGCTTATGAAGCAAGTTCAATCGATCTTTGCAGCAGTGCCGACAGCATCTGGAATAGCGTGGGATCCCGACCTTGTTGGCAATCGAGAAAAGACTTTCTTAAATCCGAAGCTACCGACTTTAGCGGATCTATTCGAGAAATATTTCGAACACTTCACATACTGCGTTCAATCATCGCGATTGAACTACGAGGCATTCAAGAATTACCCAAACTACTCATACGAGCCCGTTCGCATCGTGATCGCAGATCTACCGGGCCTCGCTCGCGATCAAAATAAGCCGCTGGCGGAGTATGATACGCTGGAAGGTAAGCCGTTTTGGCTTCGTTGAGGCGACGATGAGTTACGATCTTATTGTGTATCTACGTGACATTGAAATGCCGACACCCTCAGCGTGGCAAACGCGCATAGCCCAAGCGTCATTTTCATTTCCAATCGAGCTTTCCCAAGATTTCGATCCTCGCGCAATGACTGGCTTTCTCCCGGTTAAAGTGGACGGATTCACAGCTGGCTTTGAGTATTATTATACCTCGGCCTCACAGGAAGAGTTAGCTGAAGTCGGTGAGAATGGGAAAGCGGATCAATCAGTCCTTTTTTGCGCGCTTCGTAATCAGTTCAGGGAGTTGATCGCCGCCTTTGCTGCAGCCGGCACGCTTGCGTCCTTAACAGGCGGTTTGCTTGTTGATCCACAATCAGGTGAGAAAGTTCATAGTGACAATGCAATATCTTGGGCTCGCTCGGGTATCGATAGGCTGGAGCGGGCGAATAGGGTATAGTGGCCTAGCAGGATGTCCGCTTGCCATGCTTCAATCCTTCCGATGTAGCGATGCTGGACGCACAGCGACGCGCTGTTCCAGCACAAAATCGGGTCCCTGGTCGTGAATCATATCGGACAGGCGACGCCACCCTCCGCCCACTTTGTGCGACCTTTGCCTTCCCGACGCTTGAAGCAAATCAAAAAGATGCTAGTCCACCTGCGCTGGCGGAATGACCTCCGTATCCTCCGCCATAAGCATGCGCCCATCTTGTGCCCGCAGCTCCAGCCGCCGTACCGGCAGATGTTTTGCCTTGTCGACCAGCATCACGTGCGGCTCATTAGGCCCGAAAAAGAAATCCTCGCCCCATTGGCGAAGCGCGACCAAGAGGGGAAACAGGCCGCGCCCCTTCTGTGTCAGCACATATTCCTGATAGGGACTGCCATCGGAGGCGGGCACGGTGTCGAGAATGCCGTGGGCGACGAGACTGCGCAGCCGGGCGGACAGGATGTTCTTGGCAAGGCCGAGACTCTTCTGAAATTCGCCGAACCGGCGTAGCCCATCGAAGGCGTCACGGATGATCAGCAGCGACCACCAGTCGCCGATCGCATCCAGCGGCCGCGCGACCCCGCACAAGGAACCCTTGTGGCTTATTCTCTTAGCCATCCGATCCTTCCTTAATTGCTTTCGCATCTCTGGCGATGCCGTTTCGAGAGCGCAAACGGGCATCCTGGGCATCCGTTCCATATAACGGTTGCAAACTAAAACCACAAGAGATATCTATCTTGTGGTTTTAAACTGCAACCACAATAGGAGAGCAGCGTGATTCCCTCTGACGCAACCTTCGCCGGCACATTCCCCTTCGCTCCGCATTTCACCGATGCTCCGGGTTTTCGCATGCATTACGTGGACGAGGGACCACGCGGCGGCGAGGTTATCCTCTGCCTGCATGGAGAGCCGACCTGGGGCTATCTCTTTCGCCATCTGATCTCGACGCTGAACCAGACGCACCGCGTCGTTGTTCCCGACCACATGGGTTTTGGCAAAAGCGAGACGCCTGAAGGACGCAGCTATTGGCTGCAGGACCACATCGCCAATCTGGAGACCTTCGTGCTCGCGCTCGGTCTCACCGACATCACACTCGTCATGCACGATTTCGGCGGCCCGGTCGGCATGGGCTTTGCGGCTCGTCATCCACACCGCATCCGCCGCATCATCTCGGCAAACGGCCCGACACCGTTTGGTCAGCCGGATCTTGGCGATCAGGTGATGGCAAACGCCGCCTTGTCCCCATGGTTTCAATGGATCATCAAGGCCGAGGCCTACGGCACGCTGGAGCCGGTACTCAACAATCTCGGCTATAACATCCTCAGCACGCTCAAGCTCAACGGCTTCGAAAACAATACCGTCATCACCGACTCCTGGCTCAATGCCTATATTGCCCCCTTTGCCACGGCGGCCGAGTGTCTTGGCGCACTTGGCTGGGCCAAGGGCTTTGCGACCGGCTCCCACCAATTCGAGATACCCGATCCGGCCGCCGAGCGCATCATCCGTGGCAAACCAGCTCTCGCCATATGGGGCGAAGCGGACAGAACACTGCATGCGGAGCATTTCCTGCCGCTCTTCTCCGCGCTGTTCCCGTCAGCACCCATCGAGCGTCTCCCAGGCGTTGGCCATTACTGCTTCGAAGATGCGCCGGAGATGATCTCGCGCCTGATTGCGGATTTCGTGCAGCGGACCTGAGACCTAGGTCAAGCTATCCGGAGGCAAAACATCGCCAAATCGAACGCTCAGCCCGTTTCGCGCGGGCTTTGAGGCTCGCGCGCATAAGCAAGGACGATCTGATGCATCGTCAAACGCGCTATTGTTCAACTTCAAATGCGCACGACGACCTTTCCGCCCGCCTCATTTGTTTCCATTAGCACGTGTGCTGCCTGAATATCTTCAAGATCAAATACATGGATAGGTTTTGCCTGGTAGACCCCTCGGGCAGCTATCGGCTGTTGAGAAAGCGATCGTCAACGCAAAACGGACGCTCATCCAGGATCATCTTGATCATTGTCTCGAGGAGACCGTGGGGCCACTTTCGCGGGACAAGCGGCAGTCGATCGGCGAATTCAAAACCATTACGAAATATCTCTGACGGTATGACCTCACAGATATCTCGTACATAGCTGCAGGACTGAATACAATTATGGGTGGCAGTCCCTGTGCAGCAAAAACACGCACGCAAACAGAGATTTGAACGTAGCCATTAATTGTTGCATGATCGCTTTGATCTTTCAGATCGCCGAGGCAAGCCGTGTCTCGCTGTAAAGCCTTCGCAATTTCCCGGCGATGGGTCCCGGTTTACCGTCGCCGATGACGACATCATCGATCTTGATCACTGAAGTTGCGAAATTGGTGGCGGAGGTGATGAAGGCTTCCGCAGCCTCCTGGGCTTCCTCGACAGAGAATGGACGTTCCTCGACGGTCATTCCGGCACCACGAGCGAGATCGATAATGCTTGCCCGAGTGATTCCGTGCAGCAGTGCATTGGACAGGCCGCGCGTCACCAGGGTGCCATCCGCCTTCACGATATGGGCGGTCGCTGCGCTGCCTTCGGTGATGAACCCGTCCTCAACGAGCCATGCATCGTCTGCACCGCGCCTTATGGCTTCCATTTTCGCCATCGACGGATAGAGCAACTGGACTGTCTTGATGTCCCGGCGCTCCCAGCGCCAGTCCGGTACGGTGGCGATCGACAGGCCGGTTTGGCTGCGAGGATTGTTCAGCACCGGCTTCGCCTGGGTAAACAGCACCAGCGTCGGCTCTGCCTTCACCGGATATGCAAAATCACGATCGTCGGCGCCGCGGCTGATCTGCAGGTAGATCAGGCCCTCGTCCAGATGGTTGCGGAGGACGATGTCCCGGTGGACGTCGAGCAGCGCCTCTTCGGAAAGCGGGCAGGCAATGCCGAGTTCCGACAGCGACCGCTGTAGTCGAGCCGCGTGCCCATAGTAATCTATCAGTTTACCGCCGATCACCGCCGTCACTTCATAGATTGCATCGGCGAACAGGAAGCCACGGTCAAAAACGGAAACTTTCGCTTCGGTTTCGGGAAGCCAGGCGCCATTCAGATAAACTGTGCGGGTCAATAGGTTGTCCTCAGTCAGAAACAGGCTTTGCAAAGGGAGCGACGGCGATGCCGTGTGCGGCGAGCGCCGTGCGCAAGGCGCGTGCCGTCGCAACGGAGGCGGGGTTGTCTCCATGGACGCAGATCGTTGCCGCATCGACTGGCAGCTTACTTCCACCTACGGTCGGGATGAAGCCCTCCCGGATCATCGACAAGGTCTGATCGACGCTCTGCTGTGGATCGTGAATGACCGATCCCTCCATCTGGCGAGAGGTCAGCATGCCATTGTCGTCGTAGGTCCGGTCGGCATAGACTTCGCAGGCAACGCGAAGGCCGGCCCTTTCGGCAGCCTTCATCGTTTCCGAATAGGGTAGGGTGATGAACACAAGCGTCGGATCGACCGTCTTGATGGCGCGAACGCAGACCGCGGCCAGCTCGGGATCGACAGCCGCCATATTGCCGAGCGATCCATGGGTCTTGACATGAGTCATTGGCCAGGAAAGAGCCGACGCCATGCCTTGCATAGCTGCGATCTGATAGATGATCTGTGCTTCCAGGTCTTCCGGGCGCTCGCCGGAAATGCGCCGGCGGCCAAAACCATAGAGATCCATGAACGACGGATGTGCGCCGATCGCCACGCCTTTGGCCTTGGCGGCCAGGATCGTATTGCGCATCACCACGGGGTCGCCTGCGTGGAAACCGCAGGCAATATTCGCGGTAGAGATCAGCTCCAGCATCGCCTCGTCGTCGCCGATTGTATAGGCGCCGAAGCTTTCCCCCATGTCGCAATTGAGATCGATGGTTACCATCCGAAAGAACTCCTTGCGGGGTAAGCTTGCTTTCCGGCAATAAGACAATTTCTGTGCCGTCCCGCAGCGTCAAGTTGACAGCAGTTTTAGTTGACATACAGTTGGTATACTGAAATAGCAATAGCCAAAACCAGGTGAGAATCGCACCCGCTTGTAACGGATGAAAGGGATCGACGCGCAATGGCCAAAATGTTTCCGCGCATTCTTGCTTGCGGCGACAGCGCCTTGTGCGTCGAGCTTTCAGACATTATCGACGAGGTGATCAGTGGGCAGGTCATCGCGCTGGCGCAGAGCCTGACGGATACGCCCATCGACGGCGTCGAAGAGCTTGTGCCGACCTACCGCTCGCTGATGGTCGTCTATGATCCGGAGATCATTCGCGGGCGCAATCTTGCAATCAGCCTGCAGCACCGGCTGGAGGACCTCGCAGTCGGCGACAGCCATTCGAGACATTTCGACATCCCGGTCGTTTATGGCGGAGCGGTCGGGATGGATCTGGAAGCGCTCGCGGCCATGAAAGATCTGACGACCTCTCAGTTGATCGAGCTTCATTCGTCGGTGGAATATCGAGTTTATATGATCGGGTTTGCACCCGGCTTTGCCTATCTCGGCGGGCTGCCGGAGATACTGCACACGCCGCGTCTTGCTGCGCCCCGGCAGAGAATCGAGGCGAGCGCGATCGGTATCGGCGGCAAGCAGGCAAGCATCAATTCCGTTCCGGGCCCAAGCGGCTGGCGGTTCATCGGCCGGACGCCGCTGCGGCTTTTCGATCCGGCGCGGCCCAAGCCGTTCCTGCTTCGGGCCGGCGACAGGGTAAGTTTCCGCCCCGTCAGCGAAGACGAGGCCGCGATCGTTGCCCGTTCGATGGGCGCCGGAGAGATGGACCGGGAGGCGGTGTTGAAATGATCTTCCTGAATATCCAGCAGATAGGGGCGATGGCAACGGTTCAGGATCTGGGCCGAAGGGGCCTTCAGCATGCCGGCGTATCCGGTTCGGGCCCGATGGATATGCCGTCTTTCCGGATTGCCAACGCTCTTGTCGGCAACGAGCCGATGTCTGCGGCGCTGGAATTTGCAGGCGTTGGCGGAAGTTTTACGGTCACTCAACCGGTACGCTTTGCCGTGACCGGCGGTGACGTCGACATACGGCTCGATGGAACGAAAGTCTATCCTTGGGAGAGTTACGATCTATTGCCGGGGATGACGCTGGCGATCGGCGCCTTGCGGGACTGTGTCTGGGGATATCTCGCGCTCTCGGGTGGCGTGGATGTGACGCCGGTGTTGGGTTCGCGCTCCACGCATCTCGGCACGGGGCTCGGTGGTCACGAGGGACGTCGACTGCAGGCCGGCG
This sequence comes from Rhizobium sp. 11_C7_N12_5, assembly GCF_051811145.1. NCBI lineage: Bacteria > Pseudomonadati > Pseudomonadota > Alphaproteobacteria > Hyphomicrobiales > Rhizobiaceae > Rhizobium > Rhizobium sp. 11_C7_N12_5. The sequence goes on along the minus strand of NZ_JBPWPY010000003.1, from coordinate 720,993 downwards.
ACCACCTGCCGCTCGGCGAGGCAACCGCATCGGCTAATCTCGCCCTGCGGCAGCCATGGCGACGAAGCGCGCGACCCATTCAGGTCATTTACGGTCCTCAAGACGATTATTTCTCCGCGGACGTCAAGGAGACGCTTCTGGGGACGCCTTTCACCGTTTCTGCTCGCCGCGACCGGATGGCGCAGATGCTCGACGGGTCGCCGATCCGGGCAGTCGCCGGACACGACATCGTTTCTGATGGCACCCGCCCCGGCTCCATTCAGGTGCCGGCCTCAGGACGGCTGCTTGTTCTGATGGCAGAGCGGCAGACCGCCGGCGGCTATCCGAAGATCGCCACAGTAGCGTCCGTCGACCTGCCTCGATTGGCGCAAGTGGTGAGCGGACGGGCGATCCGCTTTGCCCGGGTTTCACAGGAACGGGCTGAGGAACTGCTGATCGGCGAACGGCAAGCTTTACGGGGTATCCTTGCAAACCTGGTGGCAAAGCCGAGAAACGACAATCAACGGGGAGAGATACTGCATTGAACCAGCCGCTTGCTCAACAGGCCTATGGAAAGATCATCGAGATGATCCTGTCCGGCACCTTGATGCCCGGCGATGCGCTGCAGGAAGCAAAGCTGGGCGAGACCCTGGACATGTCGCGCACACCGGTGCGCGAGGCGATCAAGCGGATCGAGGCCGAGGGCCTTGCCGAACAGGATGGCCGCTTTCTGAAGGTGCGGACGCTGACTGCCGCCGAGGTAGAGGAAATCTTTTTTCTGCGCGGTGTGCTGGAATCCTACTGCATCAGGCAGGCGACGTCGGTTCCCGTTACCTTGCTCGATGAGCTGGAGAAACGGGTTCGCCATCTGCAGCGCCACGGTCCGGGCGAAGAGGACGAGCAGCGCCGGGTGGACGACGACCTGCATCGAACGTTTGCGCTTTCGAGCCGCAGCGAGGTGATGGTCAGCACCATCGCCGATCTACGCCGCCGCACCTGCATGTTCGACCACAGCAACCTGCCGCATCGCTTTCTGAAAAGCTGCGAGGAACATCTGGAAATGCTCGACGCCGTACGAGCCGGCGATGCGGGGAGAGCTGGTATCCTGATGGCCGAACACATCACCCGTGCGCGCGATGCCATTCTGGAAAGGTTGGCGCTATCTCCCGAAAGGACGGCCGAATGAGATGCCTCATCGTTCAGCCGGTTCATGCCGACGGGCTGGACCTGCTCAGCCAAGCCGGCGTCGAGCCGGTCCTGTGCCCGAAGCCGGATACGGAGATCGTTGCGCGGATGATCGTTGGCTGCGATGCCGCGATCACTCGCGATGCTGGCTTGTCCGGCGCGGCAATTGAGGCCAGCGATTGCCTTCGTGTCATCGTCGTGCATGGCGCCGGCCACGATGCCGTTGACAAGGATGCGGCATCGAGGAAAGGTGTCCTCGTCTGCAATACGCCGGGCGCCAATGCACGCTCCGTCTCTGAGCTGGCGCTGGCACTGGCGCTTGCTGCTGCCCGTCGTATTTCCGCCGCCGATCGCAGCGAGCGTGCCGGCCTTCACGGCCTTCGCGAACGCGAGACCTTCTCCGAGCTTTCGGGCAAGACCGCCCTCATCATCGGCTTCGGCGCCACGGGCGCCGGCCTTGCGCATATGCTCAAGGCCGCGCTCAATATGCGAGTACTCGTGTATTCGCCGCGCATATCCGACCTTCAAGGCTTCGAACGGGCCGGCAGCCTCGGCGCCGGCCTGTCGCGGGCCGATCTAGTCTCGCTGCATACGCCGCTGCGTCCTGAGACCCGGCACCTGATCGGCGAAGAGGCGCTTTCCGTTGTTAAGCACGGAGCGATCCTCGTCAACACCGCGCGCGCAGGCCTGGTCGACGAAGCGGCGCTTGCCGCCGCCATCGAGGTCGGCCGGATTTCCGCGGCAGGTCTCGATGTTTACAGCGACGACGCCCCGCGAGGACCGCTGGCCGCGTCCGATCGGGTGATTTTCACGCCGCATCTCGGCGGCGCGACCGAAGAGGCCTTGCGCCGCGTCGCGGTTGGCTCGGCCAGAAACGTGCTGACTGCTCTATCCGGCGAGCGCCCGGCCACCGCACTTAACAACCCCGCAGAGATAGCCGCATGACCGAGACGCTGATCAGGGAAACCGTCGAGCGGTTGCTGGAAAAGATCAATGCCATTTCCGCCCCGGGTCCCGGATATACTCGACCGTCCTACAGCAGTTTAGAAAGCGATGCGCATCGCGTTATTATCGAAGAGGCCGAGGCGCTGGGCCTTGAGATCACACGCGACGCGGCGCTCAATCTCTTTGCCCGCCTGCCGGGTCTGGATCGGAACGCGCCTGCGCTTCACATCGGCTCGCATCTGGATACGGTTCCGATGGGCGGCGCCTACGACGGAGCGGCCGGTGTGGTCGGCGCCATGGCCTTGGCAACCGCCTTCGTAAAGAGCGGCGAAGCGCCGCCGACCGATATCGTCGTGACCGTGACCAGGGCCGAGGAAAGCGTGTGGTTTCCCGTCTCCTATGTCGGCTCACGGGCAGCGCTCGGTCGCCTGACGGCACCGGAAATGCAGGCCAAGCGCGCCGACAGCGGCCGCACTCTTGCCGATCACATGCTCGAACTGGGCGGCGATCCCGATGCCGTGCTGCGCAATCCAGGACTTGCGGCTGCCCGCTTCGTCGAGCTGCACATCGAACAGGGGCCGGTGCTCGACAAAGCGGGCGAAGCCTTCGGGATTGTTCATGGCGTGCGCGGTGGCTTGCGTTATCGGGATGCGCGTATCGAGGGTATATGGGCCCATTCCGGCGGAGCGCCACGCGCCGCCAGATCGGATGCCGTCTTTGCCTTAGCCGATCTCATCGTCGCTATGGACAAGGCCTGGGGTGCAGTTCTAGACGAGGGGCATGACCTTGCGGTCACCTTCGGCCGCGTCGATGCGGCGACAGCCGAACATGCCTTTGCCAAGGTTCCGGGCCGTGTCGATTTCTGCATCGATATCCGCAGCGACGATATGGCCATTCTCGAACGCGTCGACGGAATGTTCCGGGACGAGATTGCGAAAGTCGAGAAGGCGAGGGGCGTGCGTGTTGTCACCGGCGCGCAGTCGCGCAGCCAGCCGACACGGTTGTCCTCCAAGCTTGGCCACGACATAGCCGCTACCGCGGCCGCCTTCGATCTGAAGCCGCGATTCATGCTGTCGGGCGGGGGGCACGACGCTGCCGCCTTCGCTCAGGCTGGCTGGGAATCGGTCATGGTGTTTCTGCGCAACTGGAACGGAAGCCATAATCCGGACGAGGCGATGAGCCCGGCTGATCTCGTGCAGGCCGTGCGGGTCCTCCATCGCACGTGGTCGAGAAGGTGAAGGTGGTAACATGAGCGAGACCTTGGCCCAGCAGGCCTATAAGGACCTAAAGCAGCGCATTCTGGAAGGCACGATCAAGACCGGCGATCTACTGACCGAGCGGACGCTCGCAATCGAATCCGGCATTTCCCGCACACCGCTTCGCGCCGCCATTTCGCGGCTTCAGAAAGAGGGCGTCGTCTCGCGGCTCACCAACGGCACGTTGATGGTCCTGCCCGTGACCGTGGAGCAACTGCTGGAGATCGTCCAGGTCCGCCGGCTGATGGAAGGGGCCGCTGCCGCCCGAGCGGCGGAACGGCCGATGACGACCGCGCTCAATCAATCTCGGCAGATCATGCAGGCCTATGTCGAAGGAAAAGATGTGGCTTTCGATAGTTTCTGGATGGACGACGACGCTTTCCACGAAGCCGTTGCTGAAGCGGCGGATCTGCATCTTCTGCCCGCCATGCTGAGGGAGATGCGCAGCATCGCCCGCCGATGCACTATCACCCGCACCCATGATCGCTTTGCAGAGCAGGCCGCTGAACATATCGCGGTGATCGACGCCATCGAAGCGCGAGATCCCGCCGCCGCCGTCGCTGCGATGGAAGCGCATTTCGACAGCGTACGCAGCCGGTTTCTGGGGTGGCTCGCCCGGCCCTAGAGCGTTCGTTGCGAAACTGCGATGCGCTTTCCCGATGGAGGCACCGCTTTTCGCATTTATCCATTCCGGACGGTTGTCCGTTTTCGTCTCGATCATGAGACGCTAATGCCGAAGTTGAGTAATGCCAGATGCATGAGTTTGCCGAATTCAAAGGCTACGAGGCGGCTTTCCCTGAGGACGAGTTCAAGCAGCGGCAGAACCGTGCCCGCGCAGCCATCGGGCTGGCCGGATACGAAGCGCTCATCGTCACCATCCCTGAAAATATTTATTGGCTGACCGGCCGTCAGACAGCGGGTTATTTTGCCTTTCAGGCGCTGATCATGCCGGTGGAGGGCGAGCTGACGATGCTGGTCCGGCAGTTGGAACTGGCCGGATCGATCGCCAACACCTGGATTGACGACATTGTTGCATACCAGGATGGAGAGGATCCGGCCTCCGCCCTCGCACAGCTTTTGCAGGAACGGGGGATCGCGCGGCCCGCAATCGAGCTTGCAGGCTGGTTCCTTTCGCCGATGCTTGCACAACGGATCGCTGCGCAGACCGGCGTCGAAGCCATGCCTGATGGCTCCGCCATTCTTCCTCCGCTCAGAGTGGTGAAGTCGCCTGCCGAACTTGCGGCCATCAGACTGGCCGCCAGCTATGCTCAGAAAGGGCTTATCGCCGGCATTTCAGCTTGCCGGGCCGGCACGGATGAGAACGCCATCGCTGCCGCCATGCTGGATGCTGCGACAAAGGCCGGGTCCGAGGTGATGGCGATGGAACCGCTGGTATCCTCGGGGCCGCGCAGCGGTCTGCCCCACATGACATGGCGCCGTCGTCGGCTCGAAGACGGCGACCCCGTCTTTCTCGAACTGGCTGGAAGCCATGCCCGCTATCATGCCGCGCTGATGCGCACGGTCTGGATAGGTGAGCCGGCGGTCGAAGCCCGGCGGATGATGGATTGTTCGCTTATGGCGCTCGACACGGCTCTCCGCGAGATCAGGCCGGGCATTCCCTGCTCTGTGCCGCACGAGGCCGCCCAGCGAGTGATCGATGCGGCGGGCTACACGGCGGCCTTCCGCAAGCGCATCGGCTATTCCATGGGCATCGCCTTTGCGCCGGATTGGGGCGAGGGCGGCATACTCAGCCTATTTTCCGGGGTCGAGCGCATCATCGAGCCCGGGATGGTGTTCCATTTGCCGGCGACCCTGCGCAGCTACGGCGTCTGGACCGTCGGCGCTTCCGAGACGGTCATCGTAACCGAGAATGGCACCGAACTGCTATCCGACCTGCCTCGTGATCTGATCGTCCGATGAAATCTGTTTCCAATCTCTCAAACCTGATATCGCAAAGGACTAACATGCGTTCGCTTTTCCATCTCGCCTATCATGTGACCGATCTTGACCAGTCCCGTCAGTTTTATGGCGGCGTTCTCGGTTGTGAAGAGGGACGGTCGACCGATACCTGGGTGGACTTCGATTTCTTCGGCCACCAGATCTCGCTGCATCTCGGCAAGCCTTTCGAAGTCGCCCGCACCGGCAAGGTCGGCGATCATATGGTAATGATGCCGCATCTCGGCGTCGTCCTGCCGCTGGACGACTGGTTTGCCCTGTCGAAGCGTCTGCAGGACGCAGGCATCGCGTTCGACATTCCGCCGGTCGTGCGGTTCGAGGGCGAGCCGGGCGAGCAGCGCACGATGTTCTTCTTCGACCCGAGCGGCAATCCGATCGAGGTCAAGGGCTTCAAGGATTTCGACGGCGTCTTCGCGCACTAACTGAAAACCGGCGGCTGTCGGCCGCCGGCTTTCTACTATTGCGATTTCACGCAGGCATTCGCCCGCAATTCACCACCACTGGCTGGGGGAGCGTGTCAGAAGCTCGTTGCCATCCTTGCCGATGATGAGAATATCTTCGTAGAAGGCCGCTCCCACGCCATCGAGGGAGAGGAAGGCTTCGACGCCGAACACCATGTTCTCTTCGACGGTATCTTCCGGAAGCGACATCACGGTGGAAATGCGCGGCTGCTCGAAGCCAAGCCCGATGCCGTGGCCGTAGAAGGGAAAGTTCTTCATGATCGGCGATACCGAACCTCCGAAGGCCGCCGTCAGCCGATCCCCCTCTGCGGCAACGTCCAGAAGCTTCGCTCCGGGGCGCACCATATCGGAAAGCCGATGCACGATGTCGGCGGCCGCTTCGATCAGCCGCTTCTGGTCGGCCGTCGGCTTGCCCCGAACGCCAGTCCGGCCGGGATCGAGATAGTAGCCCTGGTAGAACGCCCCGTGGAGCGTTCCGGTGACGATATCGCCGGGCTTCGGCTTATCGGCGCTGTATCCCGTCAGCGGAAAGCGCTGGTCGAAGCCGAGCGTTTCCCCATGATTGGTGCCTATCATCTGCAGCCTTCCGCCACGCCGTACCACTTCCCGGGCGGCCTCGCCGGCGGCTTCCCGCTCGGAAAGGCCGCTGATCAGCCCTTCCATCAGGCGGTTCAGGCCGACCGTCGCGGTTTCACCGCCGATGCGGTAGCAATCCTGCTCGCGGGGGCTCTTGATCCGCCGCACCGACCGGACGAGGTCGTCGGCCGGGATCCATTGAATATCCGGTGCTTCCTCAAGAAGCTGCTGGTAGAACTTCACGGGAATGAATTGCGTGCCGACCAGCGCCACGCGCCCGGTGATTCCCCTTTCGTTCAGCGCCTTTGCGACGCTGCGGAACGGATGATTGGAACAGCGCGCATCGGAAATAAAAACGAGATCGGTGCGGACCTCGGGCTCATCGATGTGAAGCTGCGGCTCTCTGCCCTGCTGGAAGATGATTCCCGAGAAGGAGCGTGCCGACCAGATCAGCGAGTCCAGGCCGCCGCTGATGGCATAATGGTTAGAGAGATAAAGGACGTCGCCGCAATTGTCCGTGGTGCCGCCGCCGCGGCCGAAAACGACGGCGGTCTCAAACCCGCGCAACCGCATTTCCTGGAGAACCTTTTCCCAGCGGTTCTCATATTCTTCCTGCGGAAAATAGCGGGTCATTCTCGTCTCCTGAAGGCCTCGATCGAAGCGGAAACAATTGCCGCATCCGAGAGGGAAGATGGATCGTCACGGGGTCGGCGGATCGGTCATTTCGGGTTCCCGTATTGGACGAAAATTTCGGTACACCAATCGTGTTCCGAGGTCAACGTAGATGCATCTGCGCCTGCTCACAAAAGTGATTCTGATTAAAAAATCATCATCTGCTGAGAAATTGCAGCCGATATTGATTATTATATTGCCATAAATAACTGAAATTAAAGCTTGAATTCCAGTGGTATACTGAATAGGATTTTTTGATGAACGCGGCACTCGAGGCCGAAAACTCGTCTGGGCGCCAAGGCATCGACTGGCTTGGGCATCAACGGATACGGAAAGAATGACTGTAAGTTCAGACACGGTGCCCGCGAGCCACGGCCGCGGGTATCAGATGAAAGCGGGGCAGGTGGCCGTCATCACCAACCTCTATGGAAATCAGGTGGTGGACACCTGGGCCTTGGGAGTCGCCGACGCCGGCGAGTTCACCTCCATGGATCACACCCGCTCGGTGAACAGCAGCATCTATTTCGAAAAGGGGATGGCTGTCGTCAGTAATCGCCGGCGGCCGATGATGACGCTGATCGACGACAGCGCTTCGCTGCGTCACGACACCTTGCTCTGCCCCTGCAATGCGGAACTCTATCAACAGCTCGGCTGCGATGGCTATCACCGTAGCTGCTCCGACAATTTTCACGAGGCGCTCTCGGAAAAGGCTGAGGATCTGCCGTTCACGCCCGCCTCGCTCAATCTCTTCATGAACGTCCCGGTTCATGCCGACGGGAGCCTGGAGCGCCACGCGCCGGCATCGAAGGCAGGCGATTTCGTGGCGCTTCGTGCTGAGATGGACCTGGTTCTGGTGCTGTCGGCCTGCCCGCAGGATATCACCGTGATTAACGGCGATGACCGCACGCCGCAGGACGTGACAATCCGGTTTGTCACGGATTATCCGGAGGTCTCCGCATGACCCCGCCGCTTCTGGCTCTCAAGGACATCAGGAAGAGTTTTGGCGAAAACGAAGTCCTGAAGGGTGTCTCGCTTGAAGTCCAGCCCGGCGAGGTGGTGTCGATCATCGGCGCCAGCGGTTCCGGCAAGAGTACCTTCCTGCGCTCAATCAACGGCCTCGAAATGCCGCAGTCCGGCTTCCTGAAATTCGAGGAGCTGTCCTTCGATTTTCACGCGGAATCCCGCTTTCTGCCGACGCCGGCGCAGATGCAGTCGCTTCGGAAGCGGGTCGGTATGGTCTTCCAGAGCTATAACCTCTGGCCGCACATGACGGTTCTGGAGAATGTCATCCATGCGCCCATGAAACTGCTGAAGCTGCCGAAGGCGCAGGCGATCGAAGAGGCCGGGGCGCTTCTGTCGCGCATCGGCCTCTATGAAAAGCGCGACAGTTATCCGACCCGGCTTTCCGGCGGACAACAGCAGCGCGTGGCGATCGTACGGGCGCTTGCCATGAAGCCCCGGCTGATGCTGTTCGATGAGGTGACCTCGGCGCTCGATCCCGAGCTCGTCCATGAAGTGCTGGTTCTGATGGCCTCGCTCGCATCGGAAGGCATGACCATGTTGCTGGTGACGCACGAGATTGCTTTTGCCCGCGACGTATCTTCACGCGTTCTGTTCTTCGACAAGGGCGTGATGGCCGAATCTGGCGCGCCCGAGATCTTACGCAACCCCCAGAGCGACCGGTTGCGGCAATTCCTCCACCGTATTCTGCACGACGGGCTGGCCTATGGCGCCGCGGCAGCCAAGACTGCCTAGGGAGCATGATCATGCCGACGAATTTTCTGACGGATGTCAGCCTGTACGGCCCCGGCTTCTTGGTGGCGTCCTGGACCGTGCTCTGGCTGACGATCCTCACCATCGTCGTCAGCTGGATTTCGGGCCTCCTTGCGGCCCTCGGCCAAAGGTCTAGTTGGCGCGGGGTCCGCGCTGTCGCTGCCTTCTACATCTGGTTCATTCGGGGCACGCCGACGATCATCCAGGTCTTCATCGTCTATTTCGGCTTTCCGCAGATTGGCATCAGGCTTTCGCCGTTTACGGCAGGCGTTCTGGCGCTCGGCATCAACAGCGGCGCCTATGTCGCGGAAATCATCCGCAGCGGCCTGTCGGCGATCCCGCGCGGGCAGATGGAATCGGCCCTTGCGATCGGCTTCAGCCACGCAGCCACGATGCGCAGCATCATCCTGCCGCAGGTGTTCCGCATCGTGCTCCCGTCGCTGACGAACGAGGCGATCTCGACGCTGAAGAACACCTCGCTCTTGTCGACCATTACCGTCGTCGAACTGACGCTTTATGCGCAGACGCTGATCGCAATGACCTTCCGTCCGTTCGACTTCTATATCGCCGTCGCCGTGATCTATCTGCTCCTGACGACGATCTTCACGCAGCTCGCAGCCTGGCTGGAGCGCCGCTACGCGGTGCACAGCTGAACCGATTGACCCTATTCCTCGCGCGTCCTGCCCGAAGAAACTGAACTCCTGCCGCTTCGGCGACAGGGCATCTCGAACAAAAATGAAAAGGGAACAGACATGAAACGTCAGATAATCGCCTTTGCTTTTGCCGTCGCCGCTGCCTTTGCCACCAGCCAGGCGCCGGCCTCCGCCGCCGGCCTCGAACTGCTGCAGCCCGGCAAGCTGCTCGTCGCAACCGAAGGCACCTTCCCGCCTTTCAGCATGCGCGCAGCCGATGGAAGCCTGGACGGGCTTGAGATCCGCGTGATGAAGGAAGTCGCCAAACGCCTCGGCCTCGAATACACACCCGTCATCATCAAATGGGAATCGCTGCTGATCGGGCTTCAGGCAGATCAATACGACATAACAAGCGATGCCATGGACATCACGCCCGCGCGTCAGAAACAGGTCGTCTTTGCCGACGGCTGGCTGGAATCCGGGGGTGTCGTCGTCGTTCCGAACAACTCCTCCATCAAGACCCCGGACGATCTGAAGGGCAAGACCGTCGGCGCGCTGGCCTCCTCGACCTTTACCAAGCTCGCCCAGGACAGGGGCGCCAATGTGAAGGATTACAAGGCCGAGACGGATGGTATCCAGGATCTAGTCAACGGCAATATCGATGCCGAAATCACCGATGCGATCGGTGCCGGTTACATGATCAAGTCAGCGAACATGCCGCTTCATGTTCTTCCTCAATTCGTCAGCCATATCCAGAAGGGCTTTGCGGTCAAAAAGGGCAAGCCGGAGCTGGTCAAGGCCGTCAACAAGGCTCTCGCCGACATGATTGCGGATGGCACCTATGCCAAGCTCACCACCGATCTGGTCGGCTTCAATCCCGCCCCAAAAGATCCCATCAGAAGCATTCAGCAGTGAGTGCTCGCCTCACTCACCGTGGCAAACGTCCTGCCACGGCGAGCTTCGTACATGGACCAAGGTTGCTAACACCATCTGCGGACGCCCATCGTTCTCCGATGAGGCTCTCGGTCTTGCCGGATTTGAATTGGCGCTTTCGTAAGAGCCTAGCGTTTATGGCGCCACCGAACGCTTGCCGCCGCGAGTTCACGGGTGGAGATCGCTCTCATAGCCAAACTCTTTGCCGGGCATCTAAGTGATTGAAACAACTCTATCCGTCGGAGCGACGCTGGTTCGATCCCCATCAAGAGCAACCCAAATGTTGCAGGCGTGAGGTAAACCCAGCTAGCGCCGGCTGGGTAAGGCGTAATCACGACGATGCCCGCAACGCCTTTCGCACTTTCCGTGAGAGCTCATCGACAGTCGCCATCATTCGGTTCACCTGTGACAGCGTGGACATGAGCTCTGGGACATGGCTGATGACGTGATACTCGGTGCTTTCAGAGAGCGTTGCCAGGTGCGCCATCGTACGCTTGCGCAGGACAAGGCCAGCTTCAGACGCCAAACGCGCCCGCTCGCCGAGGTCGTGCCGAAAACCGCGGATCGTTGCGGGGTCCACACCTTTGGCGAGCAAGAATGCATTCAGATAAAGCTCCATCGCATGAAGCGCCAGAAGACGCCGTGGTGCCTCGTTGGGCTTGGACGAGCCCTGGCCAAGCTTGTTGGCTGCGTCTTGGTACTGCATCGCCAAATTTAGAATGCCACGTACGCCTGCTGCTTTACCAGGATATGCAGGTCCATTGCATGGTTTCTGCCGGTGCTTCTCCGCAACGCGGATAAGATCCTTCAGCATCGTCCGCAACTCGGGCCACGGTGCATCTTCGAACTTCAGGCTGGGATCGTGCATGACGATGAGGCAATGGAGCTTCGCGGTGACTTCGGTCAGCGACGAGGGCCGTGTGATCCACATGACACGTCCGGATATACCGGCTTGTTCCACGAGCTCCCGTTCCAGAGCGACTGCGGCACTGTATCCCAAACGCCGATCCGCTTCTTTCCATCGTTTCCGGCGCCATCGAAGCTCGGCTCGGGCCTGAGACAGGTGTTCGGCATCGAGCTGAGAGGCCATTCGATTGATGTCGGCAAAAGAGTGAACCTCGACGGTGCCATCGTTTCCGACATTCCGCAGCATCGCGACCGGGAGACCACCGGCCTCTTCGAGCAATTGCTTTTCCAGTTTTTCTCTAAGACGGGTGGCTCTCACGCGCTGCTGGTGGCGCGCATACCAGCGAGGCCACATTTCTCTGACGGGCGTCGGGCCTGGCTCTGTTCGCGGACCGTCAGGATCTTCGATGCGAGAGTTCAGTAAGCGTGAAGCGACGGAGAGGAGATTTCTTCGGTCGATGGTGTACGGGATGTTTCCACGCCGTCCGGTGGATGACTTTATTTTTCCGCAGGCAACTGCAGGCAAAGTTCTGCTATTCTCAGAATCAGCCATGATCCAAGCTCCAGATAGCTAGATTGTGGTTAGGCTGGCCGAGGTGGTGCAAACACCAAGGCCAGCCGACAGCAGCTTAGGAGGGTACAGTTGCCGGTGCAACTGAGCAAGATAAATCACAACAGGGTTGTGAAATGAACGCCATTCAGTGCAAACTAGCCCGTATAGCATTAGGCTGGGGAGTTCGAGAACTTGCGCAGGCAGCAAATGTTTCAACCCAGACAATAAGTCGGTTGGAACGAGGAGAACAATTACGAAATGGCACTGTGGACGGCATAAGGCAGGTGTTGGAAGATGCTGGTATAGAATTCATTCTGGAAGACGGCGATGGCTATGGAATCCGGATCAAGAAGCCGCAATTGCCGCCATCATAGATAACTGACTGTCCCCTTTGCGAGTTTTTGATCTTGCAGGCTGATCAGCTTCATTTTGACAACTATATGTTGTATATCTTGACTGTTTATCTCCGTCCGTTGTCCTAGGACCGAGGACGCTAAGCATTAGCTTTGCTCAAATATCAAAGCCGAAGGCAAATTCTCTGGTGCCGGGGCCAACATGCCTTGGATTTCGACACTTCCATCACCAGGCACCAATGCCGAGGGCGAGCGGAAATTGGAGCGGACTATTAACAAAATATGCATGGCGAAGGCGGCATTTCAACGTTGGCTATATCGATCGTCAGCAAGATTGCATGGTGGGCACGGAATCTGGCGTCTGCTCTTGAGGTCGAGAGGACGATCTCCACTAATTAAGGGCGCTTATCTAAGGTCGTTTGTTATTTAAAAAAAGTGCCACTTGCTTAAATAGTGGATGGAAATCATACTAAGCATATGTCTGTTTCCAGTCCTAACCCGCGCCTCGGCCATTTTGTCAAAACATCAGCAGCAAGCGAGACAGTGCGGGCGTTTGTGCCTCCGCCATTGCCGCCCGAGCCACCCATCGATGTGCTTTCGCTACTGGAGCGCCTCAGTGTGGCCGAGCGTGCGCTCGGCCGTCTGGATGGTATCACAATGCTGCTCCCGCGCCAGGAGCTGTTCCTTTACATGTATGTGAGAAAAGAAGCAGTTCTTTCCTCGCAGATTGAGGGGACACAGTCGACGCTTTCGGATCTTTTGCGATTTGAAACCGAAGCTCAAGCGGGGCAACCGGTCGATGATATTCGTGAGGTTTCCAACTACGTTGATGCGATGATGTACGGTTTGGAGCGTTTGGAAACGCTGCCAATGTCATTGCGCCTGATCCGAGAGATGCACGCACGACTGCTTCAAAGCGGGCGGGGGGGCACCAAAGATCCCGGAGAATTTCGGCGCTCACAGAATTGGATTGGAGGCACACGACCCGGTAATGCGCTCTTTGTGCCGCCACCCGTGACGGAAATGGCGAGCTGCCTGGATGCGTTCGAGCGCTTTATGCACGATGATCGATCCCGGTTACCGGCATTGATCAAAGCCGGCCTACTACATGTCCAGTTCGAAACGATCCATCCATTTCTCGATGGCAATGGCCGTATAGGTCGCTTGCTTGTGACCTTGTACCTTTGCATGAACGGCGTTCTACGCAAACCACTGCTATACCTCAGTCTTTACCTCAAGGCCCATCGAAGGGAATATTATCGATTACTACAAGAGGTCCGTGAACATGGAAACTGGGAGGCTTGGCTAGACTTCTTCCTGACAGGTGTAGCCGACACCGCCAACCAAGCATCTGAAGCTGCCACTCGGATTGTCGGTCTTTTCAAGGAGGACAGGGAGAAAATCACAACCGAGAGCGATAGAGCCGGATCGGCCCTTCGCATTCATGAGCTCTTTCAGCAAAATCCCTTTCATACAGCAAACCAGATTGTTCAAATGACCGGCCTGTCTGCGCCCACTGTCAACGTGGCACTCGCCGATTTGGAGCGTTTGGGCATTGTCGAGGAGGTGACAGGCCGTAAACGTGGCCGTGTCTTCAGCTATCGCAGATATATCGCAATCCTAAACGAAGGCACTGATCCGCTGCCTGCTACCTGACAAAAATCAGTGGGTTGAAAGTTCTGATCCCTTCAAGACCGCCTGTTACGCTTTCATCGGAAAGCTCGTCGGCTCAATGAATTGATGAGGTGGTAGCTCAAATCCGCTCGCATTGACACCGGACTAGCGATTTGACGGCGCCGGAGTTGATCGTGCTGCACTAGAGCTCCGTGGTCCCGGCGACAACTGATCCATCCGGAAGACCTACGGCAGTCTGAGGACCTGCAAGAACTCCCGCTTGCTTGGTTTGCCCGCGCGGGCCTCCGGCAGGCGGCGGATCGTGGCAAAGCATTCCGGCAGGCCATAGCCCCGAAGCGGCGTTGCTAACCGAGCCCGACGATGAGGTCTTGCCGAAACCCGCGATGGATCGTGTCATTTTCGAAATATGACATCGTTTGGCTGATACAGCGACGATCCTATAGCCGCGTCCAAGTCTGGGATTTGCACAGCACGTTCATAACGCAACCCTGCATTCTGAGGCTGCGACCCGTGATTTTTAGCGTGCCGCTGTAGATCTTGTTGGTCTCTGGATCCGTGAGCTGGCCGCGATAGCTGTCGTCCTTTTCGCTGAAGGTGCCTATCTTGCGACCTGCATACTTTCCAGTCTTGATGGTGATGCAGTAGCCCGAACCGCAAGGGGTGATGGACGACGCTTCGCCGTTTTCAGTCTTCCAGTTTCCGACAAGAGCGTCGGCAGCGCTAGTCGCACCAGCGACCAGCAGAAGGGCTACTATGAGAATAGAGGCTCGTCTCATTGATAATCTCCGCGTTTGTCTGAACGATTCTCTTGATATGAGAGAAGCCGCGCCGGGATAAGGAGCATAGCAGTCACATCTTCTTCGGCATCCGATCTGGCGACACTTCAGTTCCACTCTTATTGCGGAGGTTCTATCTTTCTCGCAAGGGGCAGGAAGAGTATGGCGCAGCCGGTCAGAATAGCGATGCTCAGCCATGCTTCGTTCATGGCCTCGACGCTTGCGGCCGTCTGGATCAGTGGGTCGAGCACGGCCGTGGCATTGGCGTCGAAGGCTCCCATGTGTCCCGCCATTATCTGCGCCGGCGCGCCTATGAACGCGGCGGTCTCGGCATCGCCGCTCTGAAGCCGCTCCCACAGCTTTTGCCCGAGCGGCTCCGATCGCGTGTAGATGATGGTATCAATCAACGCGATGCCGATTGCGCCGCCGAGGTTTCGCATCAGGTTGAACAGGCCGCTTGCATCAGGAATGCGGTCCGGCGACAGGGTTCCGAGTGCGAGCCGCGTCGGCGGCAGCAGGCAGAACATGATCGCGACGCCTCGGATGATCTGCGGCCAGAACATCGCACCGAAATCCGAACGGGGGTCCTGAAACGCACTCATGCCTAGGCCGACGGCAAACAGCGCAAAGCCCGCGACAGACAGGAGACGTGCATCCACGCGTTTCTCCAACGCCACGGCGATCGGTGCGGTCACCAGCTGCGCGATACCCGTGACAAGCATAGTCGCTCCGATTTCAAGCGCGTTGTGTCCCCTGATAAAAGCCGGGAAAACCGGCATCAGGTAGACGGAACCGAAGAGGCCAATTCCGAGGACGAAACTCAGCACAGACCCGACGAGAAAGTTCCGGTCTTGAAAATTATGGAGATCAATGACCGGACGAGCCTGGCGCAGGCCACGCCAGACGAAGAAGCATCCCGAGGCAATGAACAGGGCAAGCAGGCTCATGACATACAACGATGTCCAGCCGCTCGTCGGCGCCTCCTTTAGGCTCAGCTCCAGGCTGGCAAGAGCCGTTGCCATCATCACAAGCGACAAGCCGTCGAGATGGCGCAGTTCAGAGAAATCGATCCGCTGCCGCGGCAAGAAACGACCGGCGACAAGAGCCGAGACGATACCCGGGACTATATTGATCAAAAACAGCCAATGCCAGGAATAGGTCTCCGTCAGCCAGCCGCCGACAATGGGGCCGACCGTCGGCGCTAGCACGGCAAGCACGCCGGCTATCGTGGTGGCGACCGCTTGCCGCTCATTGGGAAACAGAATGAAGACGGCGGAGAAGACGGAGGGGATCAGTGTTCCGCCTGAAAACCCCTGGAGAACACGCCAGGCCACCAGTTCGCCAAAGCTCCCACTGGTCGCACAGCCGATGGATGCAAAGACGAATAGGGCTATTGCGGTCACGAAGAGCCAACGCATCGAAAGCAGTCGGGTCAGAAAGCCGGTCAGCGGAATCGCGACCACTTCGGCAATCAGGTAGGAGGTCTGGATCCAGCTCATTTGATCCGGATCGATGTCAAGCGCCGACTGGATCGTCGGCAGCGACGTCGCAACGACCTGCACATCGAGGATCGCCATGAACATCCCGACGCACATGGCTATGAAACCCGTCCACACCAGCTGAGGGTTGATGGCAGAGCGCGGGAGATCAGGCCGGTTTTGCATGGGACAATCCTGAAAGGGCTGCATTCTCGGCCTTGATGCGTATGGCAAGGATCAGAGCATTGGCGATCGAGAACAGGAGTGTATAAAGCGGCATATCAAAGCACATCGGAAGAGCTGCGATCTCGCCGATCACCACAGCATAATTCGGGTGCCGCACAAACCGGTAGGGCCCTTCGACCACAAGCGTCTCTCCGGGTACAATGATGATCCGTGTCGTCCATCGCCGACCAAGCGTGGACAGGGTCCAGAGCCGCAAGACCTGAAGACCTACGAAGACTGCGAGCCATGCCATATTAAGTGGTGCATTCCACGCGAGAAGCCAGAGCCCGAGGAGCCATGCAGCATGCAGAGTGACGATCGCCGGATAGTGCGAGGCTGCAACTTCGACAGCTCCCCTTGCCATCAGTATCTGCGTGTTGCTTCTGGCAAGCCAGAGTTCGCCCAGCCTTTCAAGGGTCACCGCCGTCAGCAGCAGGATCGGCCAGATCATGCCGCAGCCTTCAAGGAGGCGCAATTCAGCGTAAATCCTGGTCCCAAGGCGGTGAGTAGCGTGCGTCGCGGCAATCCGGTGGAGATCAGCCGTTCCAAGACGAACAAAGCCGTTGGCGATGACATGTTTCCATAGTCCGACAAGACATCGCGTTCGTGGTTCAATGTTCCCTGCCCAAGGTCAAGCGCCGATTCCAGCGCATCGATAACCTTCGCGCCGCCGGGATGACAGGCAAACCGGTCGACGTTATCAATCTTCAGGTTGGAGCGCGCCAGAATGGACGCGACGGCAGGATGAATGTTCGCCTCGGCAAACGGCGGTATAGCCCGATCGAAGATCACGCCCAAACCCTCAGGTTCGACGCTCCAGCCCATGATGTCCAGCGTGTCGGGCCAGGTATGCTGGCCACTCATCTCGACTTCGGCGATGCCGTCATTCGTCGCACGAAGAATGCAGGCTGCCGCACCGTCACCGAAAAGAGCGGTTGCGACGATGTTGGCTTTTGTCAGCTTATCGATGCGAAAGGCAAGGGTGCATGTTTCCACCGCGACAAGCAGAACGACCGAGCCTGGCCTGGACGCAGCTAGTCGCGACGCAATGGAAAAGCCCGAAACACCACCGGCGCAACCGAGCCCGAAAACGGGAACGCGCTCGACATCAGCGCGAAATCCCATCTGTGCAATGACCCGCGCCTCAAGGCTCGGCGTGGCGATGCCCGTGGATGAAATGGTAACTATCGTATCAACATCCGCCGCCAAAAGGTTGGCTAATTGCAACGCCTTAGTCGCTGCAGACACGAACAGGGCGCTCGCGCCCTCGATGAAGGCGTCGTTCCTGTCCGGCCAGCCTAGCGTCTTGAGATACCAGTCGAGCGGACGAACGCCATACCGACGCCTGATACCGGAACTTTCGAAGACTTTTGCGAGGCGTTCGAAGTCTGGAAAGCGTGACGAAAATGCTTGGTGGGATGCGAGCGCGGCGTCACGCTGATCGATGACATGAGGAGGGACGGCAGTCCCGATGGAGACAAGCTTGACGGATTCAGGCATGGGATTCCCTACGCGGGCGCTTATGGGGCATGGGCCAGCTGCGCCGCGGCAGGTCCGTCACATGAACGTGCCGAGATGGCAAAGGTTTCATGCGGCCTTGATTGAGTTAGAGGTATTCTAAAAAAGAGCGTGCCGAGCAGAGATTGAAAGAGTCTGGCTGCGGAACAGCAGGCGATTGTTGAGTTCCACGTTATTTTCACCCTTCTTCACATTTCGCGGTGATCCATCAAAGTCGTCGGGACCCCTACGGCGCTTTGCGTTACTCATATCGGCTCGGGTCCGATATAAACGGAAAAAAGGGCCAAAAGGACTTGGATCCTTGCCACCTCCATTCTGGCAATGGCCCTCGGCTATTTCCTAATATTCCTGTACGACGGACTCATTGCACTCTTAGTCAAAGAAATTGGATTTTCGAGCGCCTTACTTGGAGCATCCGTGGCATCCGCAGGCGCCGGCGGAGTAATTGGTGCTTTGCTTCTCGAACAATTCTTTGGACAACGTGACCCTTCTCAGCTGATGATCGCTTCGGGCCTTGTCGGAGGGCTGCTAATTGCCTTCATGGGACATGTTGGGCGCGGCGATATCGTGATTCCTGCTGCGGCCTTCTGTCTACTTCTATTTGCCACAGGTTTGGCCAGCGCAGGTTTCTTCGTTCCCTATCGAGTGGTGCTACAGAAGGAGACACCACTTGAACTTTTAGGGCGCGTTGCGGCGGTAGGCGAAGGGCTCAGCGCAGCGGCGATGATGGCTGCCCCGCCACTTGGGGCCGGACTAGCGGAGATTGCCGGGGTGGCCGCACCGTATCTGGTTAGTGGCTACGCTACCGCCTGTTTGGCATTTGTGCTGCTCTTTGTACGGCGTCGAGTGAACAATAGGAATGACTTGGTTCCTGATGACTAACGCGGCGAGAGTCGGCACGGAATCGGAGACGGGGAGCTGTAAATTCATGAGATCGATGGTCTGAGTGAAGAGGCAACCAGAGACGACCGCGTCGCGTGATTTACAAAGCTCCTTGCAAGACCTCAGCTTTGCCTCACATGCGTTAACAGGATCTATGGCCTCGATGAAACATTTCAAAGATGGTGCAAAAACTATCCAAACCTGTCACGATCGCCGCCTGTCTAAGGGAGAGTATCCATGAGATTCGGTCTTTTTCTTGCCATAACGACGTTGGGAATCGTCGCCGGTACCGAGGCGCAAGCAGCCGCTGGCCGCGATTATGAAGTCACATATTACAAGGAATACGGGCTCAAGACGCAAGTCGGAACCTTCTACAAGCCGTGCGGCACCGGCACAGCGAGACTGACTGGGCGCCGGACGCCCTATTTTACGAAATCTCAATCGACATGCCTGGGCGGTGGCGGGCACTCGCCAGCGTCGGTCAGTTGCCACTTCACCCAGCCGGGCTGCACGGACGCTCTCGCCCGGGTGATCCCGAAGAAGCCGCGCAAGAAAGTGACCACCGCCAAAACGGTGAAACATCCTAGTCAATCAGCGCCTTGCTGACGGCATCGTCTAGGCCTGGGGTGGCATCGTCAATTTGACGGCAACGAGGGCATCCTTGTCGATCGATATCGCTTCGACGAAGGTCTTGATTGTCTCGTCCAGGCTCGCCCCAGCTTTCGTCCATGTCGCAGCGCTCGTCATTCCCCTCGTACTGACTATGCCGCATGCTTCGCCGGTTTCATCGTCAACGGCGATTTCCAACGTACCAACTGGGATGCTGTCAGGAGCGAGGTAAATGCCGACCGAGTGGAATTGAACTTCAGATCGATCCGCGACTGCCGATATCAATTCCGGTTCTGCCTGGTCTGGAGGCATATCGCTAGGAGGGGACCAATAGTAGAACGGCTCGAAATGAGCCTTGGTGCGCGGATCGTTAATTGCGTTGTCGTAGGTGACCTGCGATCGCAATAACCTGGCTTTTGCAACGATGCCTTTCAAGCACAACGCCTACCGCCGCCATCGTATTGGCAAGATGAAGTTCAAAGTCACGAACTGGCGGGAGTACGAGACAGGCCTTCGTCGGCGCGGAAGTCTGACGCTTTGGGTGACGCCCGAGGCACTGTCGTCCTGGCGAGCGCCGAAGCGAACGACGCGCGGCGGCCAGCCGCGCTATTCCGATCTGGCGATTGAGACTGCCCTGACGCTGGGACTGGTGTTCGGCTTGCGGCTGCGGCAGACCGAAGGCTTCTTGACCTCGGTACTGAAGCTGATTGGGCTGGATCTCGTCGTTCCCGATCACACGACCGTGAGCCGTCGTGCAAATAAACCGAGAGCGCCGAACAAGCGGCACTCTGATCGCTTCCCGGAGAAAGGGCCTGTCCACGTCCTGATCGATAGCACAGGGCTGCAGGTCTACGGCGCTGGCCAATGGCTGGAGGAAAAGCATGGTGTTAAATCCCGTAGGGCTTGGCGGAAACTGCATCTGGCGCTGGATGCCGACAGCTCTGACATCATCGCTCACGTTATGACGGACCGGGATGCCGGCGACGCCTCGCAGGTGGAGCCACTACTCGACCAGATCGACATGCCGATAGCGCAGTTCACGGCCGATGGAGCCTATGACGGTGAGCCGACCTACGCTGCCGTCATCAGGCACACCGCCGATGCTGAGGTAGTTATCCCGCCGCGTGCCAATGCGGTAGAACGTCAGCACGACGATCCCACCAATCAACGAAACCAACATATCGCGACGATCAACGCTGATGGCCGGATGAAATGGCAGGCCGCGACCGGCTACGGCAAACGATCCTTGGTCGAGACCGCGATCGGTCGCTACAAATCCATCATCGGCGGCCGGCTAAGAGCGCGCTCGTTCGCAGCACAGCAGACGGAAGTCGCCCTCAGCTGCGCAGTGCTCAATCGAATGCTGGCATGCGCACGCTCGAAATCCGTCCGGCTCAAGTTCGCTATCGCATAGTCGTAGCATCAAAGACGGAATTCCGTTCTTTCAACGATCCGCGCACCAAAGCCTTTTCGATCAACACCTTAAATGCAACTAGGTGGTACAATGCGAAATGAAAAAGTGGCGCAAATCTAGCTGAAACCCGACAGTTCTGTTTCGAAATAGCTTTCCCTAACTGAATCAAAACCAATACGGCGAGCCTGATGGAAGGGACGAGACTTGCGAACGGTCACGGTAAGATTTGATAATTTGATTGGATTCTCCTCCTTTTGTATAGCAGGCTGCCGATAAATTTCTATTTGTTGACATAGTATCAATATTGAGACATACGGTTATTTATGAGTTGACGTCCACTTTTTGGTCGGTAAGGGCATGCCATGTATCCTGCTCCATTTCGGTATCACAGGCCGATGACGCTTCAGGACGCCTTGTTACTTTTGGTGCGGTACGCACCCAACAGCGCTATTCTCGCCGGAGGTCAGAGCCTGATACCGCTCATGAACCTGCGCAAGGTAAGGCCTGGCACGCTCATCGACATTGGTCGCATTCCCGGACTTTCTCGAATGTCGTTTTCCGATGGCGTGTTCTCGGTCGGCGCAATGGTGCGCCATCAATCGCTCTGCGAGGGTGAAGTCGAACGGTTGGGGCTGCCGATCTGCTTTCTGCGCGTGCTAAAGCAGATCGGTTCGCAGATCGGCAATCTTGCCATCCGACATCGCGGCACTTTTGGTGGCAGTCTTGCACTGGCGAACCCGGCTTCACAATGGACTCTGCTTTCGGTGCTGTTGGATGCGAATGTGGTGATTGCATCGACCCGTGGCACTCGTCGCCAACGTTACGCTGACGTCCTAGGACCGCCGGCTCAAACCTGGCTTGGACCGGATGAAGTCGTCTTAGGCGCGGACATGCGCCTATCCAATTTGAATGAAGTGTTCGGATTCGCACAGGTTGCACCCTCTGCGGGAAGGCCAGCGATGGCCTTTTCGCTCGTAGCAACGCAACGCGACGATGACAGGATCTTGAACTGTCGGATAGCAATCGGAGCCTGCACGCCGCGTCCTTTGCGGCTCTATTCGCTGGAAAATGAGCTTGCGAACTCCCGCAGGGCCTGGCGCGAAGATATCGCCCTTGCCGATATCATTCGCAGCGAGGTTGGCCACCTGCAGATGATCGAGGGTACCGATTGCCGCTATGCCCGGGAGATCGCGGTTGCGGCGATAACACGTGCATTGAAACAG
This sequence comes from Rhizobium sp. 11_C7_N12_5, assembly GCF_051811145.1. Lineage (NCBI taxonomy): Bacteria > Pseudomonadati > Pseudomonadota > Alphaproteobacteria > Hyphomicrobiales > Rhizobiaceae > Rhizobium > Rhizobium sp. 11_C7_N12_5. Next base: position 699,053 of record NZ_JBPWPY010000003.1, on the reverse strand, counting down.
GCAATGATGCAATGACAACAGAGCAGATGTCCGGCCACATCTCATTCAAATTGAACGGTAGAGAGCAAATTGTCAGCGTTGATACCAGGACATCGCTTGCTGACGAATTGCGCGAACAATGCGGCATGGCGAGCGTCCGCGTTGGTTGCGCTCAGGGCGAATGCGGAACCTGTACAATCTTGCTGGATGGAATGCCGATACGCGCGTGCCTGCTTCTCGCGGTTCAGGCAGACGGAGCTCATGTCCAGACTGCGGAAGCCCTTTCTTCGCCGGACATGCTTGCAAGGATAAAAAGAGCCTTCAAAAAGCATAAGGCCTTGCAATGCGGCTATTGCACGCCGGGCTTTCTCGTACTGGTCGACTACATCCTTCGCCGGGCTTTGCCGCTCGACGAGGCACGGCATGTTCTGTCGTCGAACCTCTGCAGATGCACCGGTTACGAGCCGATCGTCTCGGCCGTGGCTGATCTGCTTTCCTCCCGCGGTGATGAGCTCGGGGAGTTGCAATGAGCTTTGTCGGAAAACCGGTCGAACGAGTAGAAGATGAGGACCTGCTCAGCGCCAGGACGCGTTTCGTAGGCGCATTGTCGTTTGACAACATGCTGCATATGCACGTCGTGCGTTCGCCACATCCGCATGCCTGCCTGAACGCCATTGGAGTGGATCGCGCAAAATCTGTCAGCGGCGTCGTCGCCATTTTCACCGGCAGCGACACACGCGAGCTCGCCCCGATCGGATTTCGCCGTGTCGTCGAACCCGAGCTGTCGCTTTATCAGCAACCTGTGCTGGCCCTTGATCGATTGCGCTACGTGGGTGAGCCGGTTGCAATCATCATTGCCACCGATCCGCGCATCGCCGAAGATGCGGCAGAGCTTGTTACACTCGATGTAGAATGTCTTCCTCCCGTCAGCAATGCAGTAGCGCCTGGCCCGGATGACGGACTTGGGCTTCACGTGCAAGAGGCTGCAGGCATTGACAAGTCCTACGGCGACATTGCCGCTGCCTTTGAAGCGGCAGCGCATCGGTTTTCGATATCCTGCGAAATCGCCAGGCAGACCGCGGTTCCAATGGAGACCCGAGGTGCGCTGGCTGTCCCTCATGGCGACGCCAGCGGATTTGATTTTTACGGCGCCGCAAAGGTGGTTCATGCAAACCGCGCCGAGCTTGCCCGGATCCTCTGCCTGGATCCGAACCGGGTCGTCCTGCGCGAGGGGCATGTGGGCGGTGGCTTTGGTGTCCGTGGCGAGCTCTATCCTGAAGATGTTCTTGTTGCCTTTGCAGCACTTCGGCTGCAGCGCGCGGTACGATGGATCGAAGACCGGCGGGAGCATTTCCTTGCGACCAATCACTCGCGCGGCCAAGTTGTCATGCTGGACGCTGCCGTTGATCACAACGGAGTAATCCTCGGATTGACCGCCGATATCGTTGCCGATCAGGGAGCGTATTTGCGCACGCACGAGATCAAAGTTGCCGATCTGTCCTGCGCCTTTCTACCCGGACCTTATCGGATCCCCGCATATCGGGCCCAAGCCAGCGTTCGGCTGACCAACAAAACGCCTTGCGGCACGTATCGCGCGCCGGGTCGTTTTGAAGCGACATTTGCGATGGAGCGCATGATGGACACCATCTCGCGTGTGCTCAAGATCGATCCGATCCAGGTGCGCCGCAGGAATCTAATCCCTGCCTCAGAGATGCCGTTTGATCGAGACCTAACTGCCGCCGGCAAGAAGGTTCGTTATGATTCCGGCGATTATGGCCTGACGCTGGACAAGGCTGTGCGCGCTTTCGATTTTGAAGGAATGCGCAAATCGGCGGCTGATCGTCGGGCGGCCGGCGAGCACGTCGGCGTCGGCCTGGCAATGTTCGTTGAAAAATCTGGTGTCGCGTTGCGCGAAACGGCGAGCCTTTGTCTTTCATCCGACGGCTCTGTCGAGCTCGTCACCGGTGCCTCTTCTCTCGGGCAAGGTCTCGAGACGGTTCTTTCCCAGATCGCTGCCGATAGCGTTGGTCTGGACATGAGTGACTTCAAGGTGGTCCGCGGCCAGACGGATCGCATTTCCCAAAGCGGCGGCACGTTTGGCTCGCGAGCCACCATCATGGCGGGGTCGGCCGTTCATGCAGCTGGACAATTGTTTCGACAGGCGATCATCAAACGTGCCGCAGAGCTTTTCGATGCGGCGCCCGAAGCCGTTCATCTGCAAGACGGTCGGTTGGAGATCGCCGGCCAGCCAGTAGACCTATCGCGGTTGCATATGGGCAACGGCGACAACGCGCCGGCCCTCAAAATTGAAACGACGTTTGACGCAGAAAATGTCAGCTATCCCTATGGGGTTCATATCGCGCAGGTTAGCGTCGATCCGGATACGCTGCAGGTTCGGGCCGAGCGATATTGCATTGCCTATGACATCGGGCGTGCCGTCAATCCCGACCTTGTCAAAGGGCAGCTCGTTGGGGGCGCTGTTCAGGGTATTGGTGGCGCGCTTTTTGAGGAAATAACATATTCCAACGACGGTTACCCGCACACCACCGGGCTTTCCACCTATGCCATTCCTAAAATGGCCGACATACCCGCTTTCGACGTGTTGGTGCTCGAAGACTGGCCGAGCCCGACAAATCCGCTCGGCCTGAAGGGGGCCGGCGAGGGCGGGATCAACGCAGCCGGTGCGGCAGTGGCTGCTGCGGTGGAAGATGCGTTCTCCTCACAGCTGACGCCGTATCGGCTACCGATGACCGCGCCGTATTTGTTCAAACTTAAAACAGCGAACGAGCGCCGACGCCGTCAGCTCGACAATCTCAGCGATTGAGCAAGGGTTATTATAGATGGATTTTGCAACTCGCTTTCACAATGTTGCTGACACCATATCACCGTTCTGCCTGGGCATAGATCCATCGACAGCACTGTTGGATGCAGCCGGCCTGCCAGACGATTGCCAAGGCGTGCGATCTTTCTGCGAGCGCTTGCTTCAGGCATCCGATGGATTGAATTCCATCATAAAGCCGCAAATCGCCTATTTCGAGCGATTTGGCGCCGACGGGCTCTTGGAACTCAAGCGTCTTGTCGACATGGCGCGCGAAAAAGGCCTGCTCGTCATCATGGACGCCAAGAGAGGCGATATCGATTCGACCTGCGCGGCCTATGCGCAAGCCTATCTCGGGCCGAAAAGCTACTTCAATGCGGATGCACTGACGGTGAACGCCTATATGGGCTTCGGCTCGCTTTTGCCGATTCTGGATGTCGCGGCCGAATACGGCAAAGGCATATTCGTTGTTCTGATGTCGTCGAACCCGGAAGGCGCGCCCATACAGACTGCGCTGGTTCAAGATGCGGAAACGACGGTTGCCGGCTTTCTGGCCGAGCAGATCGCCGCCTTCAACATTCGCAAAGAGCAGAAGGTAATCGGCGGTGTGCTGGGAGCCACAATCGGCGATCGCCTGGCCGACATGGTGGCGCGCATGGACAATGGGCTCATTCTTGCGCCGGGCATCGGACATCAGGGTGCGACTTTCGCCGACCTCGAAGCTGCGTTTTGCGATGCCAGACGGACGCTTGTTCCGACGATGGCGCGGGGGATCGTGCGCGAAGGCTTCAGCGGCAACGTTCTAAGAGCAATCGTGCACGAGAAGAGCGCCCAAGCACGCTCATTCAGAAACGGCGAGGGGATCGTCGCGGCGACATAGAAGGCAAGGCGTTGCAGTTCGACGCCGACACGACCGAAAGTCGGCATATTTCATCGGAAAGGGAAAGCATGGCTATCGATACACACGCCCATTACGTTCCAGCTGAGGTTCTGCATACGCTTGAGGAGAGTGCCCGGGATTTCGGCATCGCGCTGCATCGGGAGACGCCGCAGGCTGTTCCCGCTCTCCATTTCGATTACGGGCTTAAGGTACGCCCCTTTTTCCCCAAGCTAATTGAAACAGTCGAGCAGCGCCTATCAGGCATGGCCGAGATGGGCGTCACACATCAGGTTCTCAGCCAATGGACGGATATCTTTGGGTACGGGTTGCCGCCATCCCAGGCCGTCGCGTGGCACCGCCTCATGAACAGTGCCTATCAGAAGCTATGCGCGGCCTATCCGGAACATTTTTCCTTCATGGCATCGGTTCCGCTCAACAGCGGTGAACTGGCGGCGGCAGAAGCGGCTCATGCGGTGCAGGCCATGGGGGCTGTCGGCATCTGTGTTGCAGCCAATGTCGACGAGGTCAATCTGGGAGACATTGCGCTTGATCCGCTGTGGTCGAAACTCCAGGAACTCGGCGTACCTTTGATGATCCATCCGGTCCAGGCCGTTCCTGGCTCGCGTGTGAACAAGTATGCGCTTACGCAGGTCGTGCAGTATCCATACGATACCACGCTGGCGATCGGCTCCTTGATCGGTTCAGGCGTATTCGACCGTTTTGCCGGACTAAACGTCCTTCTGTCTCATGGGGGCGGTCTATTGCCATTCCTGATCGGGCGTTTTGATCGGCTTCACAGTCGGATGAACAAGCAGCAGCAACATTATGCCGCCGAGAACGAAACGTCGTTCTATCTGAAGAACCTCTATTTCGATACGATCGTCCACTCCCCGCGAACGCTGCGCTTTCTTGCCGAAACCGTCAGCACCGACCGGATCGTGCTTGGAACAGACTATTCGTTTCCGCCAGCGGATATGGCCCCGCTTTCAACTCTCCAGGCATCGCAACTGTCAGACATCGACCGCGGCAAGATTGCCAATGAGAACGCGTTGGCACTCTTTCCCGGACTAAAGACACAGTTGCGCAAAGGGGACGCTATCGGCTCGCCAATTTCACACAACTAGCGGCTTCGACTGCACTACTCCTAGGAGCGCCAGATGCGCGTATTTCTTCTCCATTCCCATCCGGTTGAATCAAGTTACGGTGCGGCGCTCTGCCGACAGGCAAGACAAGGGCTTGAAGCAGCAGGACACGAGGTTGATTACTGCGACCTTTATGCGGAGCAATTCGACCCGGTATTGTCGCGTCATGAACGTATCGTCTACCACGATGAATCGGTAAACCAGGAGGCGGTGGCAGGCTATGTCCACCGCCTGAAGGCCGCACAGGCGCTAGTATTGGTCACACCGATCTGGCACTTCGGCTTTCCGGCCATTCTCAAAGGATTTTTCGATCGAGTCTTCCTGCCCGGCGTGTCCTTCAAACTTGAGGGCGGACGGATGCAGTACACCTTGAAGCACATCACAAAGCTTGCGGCGATTACAACATACGGGGCAGATCGCACCAAGGCGCTCATTGTCGGCGATCCGCCCAGGCGGATCGTCAAGCGCGTCATCAGGGCTCAGATCCATCCGATGGCCAAGGTCTTATATCTCGGCCAATATTCGATGAACCGCACGACTGCGGTAGCGCGCACGAGATTCCTCGCCGCGGTGCAGCACGAAATGCAGCGTTTCTGACAGGGGCGCCCCCGCCATGCTGTTCGACAGAGCCGACTTTCCCCGGAGCGAAGCCTTCGTCCTCGCCAATGCAAGGGTCCCTCGCTGCGTGCTTGACGCCCATCTTCGGTTCTCGGGCGAAGATCTAATCAAGGTCGATATCGTTGTTGCCGGTTCATCCATTGCCGCAATTACCCCCGCCGGCATTGTCCAGCACGGATTGTATGGCGCCGACATCGATTCCGGGATCGTTCTTCCATGCTTCACGGATATGCATACGCATCTCGACAAAGGCCACATCTGTTCGCGAACGAGCAATCTGGATGGTACGTTCAGCGGTGCTCTGGAGGCCGTCAGACGGGATCGACCGTTCTGGTCGATTGAGGATGTCATGATGCGGATGGAGTTCGCGCTTCGGTGCGCATTTGCGCACGGAACGCATCTGCTGCGCACACATCTCGATTGTCGGCCGGCCAGCTATCATGCGGTTCTCTCGGCATTTTCGGAGGTCCGAAATCGTTGGCGAGATCGGATTTCCCTGCAGGCGGTCGCGATGTTTCCACTCGATCTTGTCGACGACGAGCGATTCTTCGGTGAGATATTGAGATTGGCCAAGCACCATGGCATCCATCTTGGTTGCGTGACCGAGCCGGGACCTGCGCTAGAGACAAGGTTTAAAACCCTGATCAAGGCGGCCTCGAAGGGTGGACATGACCTTGACCTGCATGTCGACGAAACAAACGATCCTACGACAAACACCTTGGCGACCGTTGCTTCGTTGGCAAAAGAAACGGCGTTTGAAGGCAGGATCATTGCCGGGCATTGCTGTTCTCTTGCGCTCCAGGATGCCGATACGGCCCTGAGGACGATCGGCGAGGTCGCGGCAGCAAAGATCGCGATCGTGTCTTTGCCCATGTGTAATCTCTATCTACAGGACCGAGTGCGCGGGCGGACGCCGCGATGGCGAGGCGTCACATTGTTGCAGGAGCTTGCGGCTGCGGGTGTCGATACAGCCGTAGCCTCGGACAATACCCGCGATCCCTTTTTCGCTTACGGTGACCTCGATCCGCTGGAGGTCTTGCGAGAGGCAATTCGCATCATGCATCTTGATCATCCGCTGGACGATGTCGCACGGCTCCTGACAAGTACGCCAGCTGGGATCTGCCGTGCACGTTCCATGGGCAAACTGGCCGTCGGGGGTGGGGCCGATATGGTCGTGTTTGGCGGTCGCAACTGGAGTGAGGTCCTGGCCCGCCCGCAATCAGACCGATTTGTCGTGCGCAACGGTTGCCTTCTTGATGCTAAGCTTCCTGACTATAGGGAGCTGGACATTATCGGCTGACTTCTATGATGCTGAAAACGGTTGAGTATGCGGCCGGCGCCGGGTTCTGCGGCGAAGATACCGTGTGCCGCTCCATGCAACTAAGGCTCCTGCGAGGCAGGTAAACACCACCAAGGATCCGACGCCGCGTATCCCGAAACCACCGAACATCGCGGCAAAACAAGGTGCACCGATCGTTGAGCCGAGATTTCCAAGCTGCGCGATCGCTCCGACCGCACGACCGCGTTGCTGTCGGGTTTCCGCCAGATATGGAATTGCTGTAAATGCGGACCCTTGCGCGATGCCGAGACACCACATCATGCCAAGGGCGCCTGCCAGCGTCAGGTCGCCAATACCGAGGACGAACACCAGAACCGCCATGAAGGAAACGGCGAGATAAGCCGTCATTGCCAAAGTGGTCGGCGCCTTCGTGAGCTTGGCCGACACTCCACTCGTTACCGATCCCGCTATTCCGGCCAATGGCAATAGTGATCGCAGCAACGCAATCTGATCTGCATCGCCAGAAACATGCGGTGCGAAGATGACCAAGGCCACATAGGTAAAAGTGTAGAACAGGAAGATGAATGCGGGCAGCCGTGTGGATGGGCTGCGGTAGGTCTCAACCGTCTCACCCAGAATATGGCTTGCAAAACCCGGGAACTGGGTGTTGCGAGGGGGTGTCTGATCAGCGTCGAGGAATATCGGTACCACCAGTGCCAGAAGAAGCATGAGCGCGCCGTGCAGAAGGAACAGGTCGGTAATTCCGAAGGATCGCGCGAAAGCCACGCCAATCGATCCCAATATGAAGAATGCCACTCCGAAAAAACTTCCCCAAACACCCATGACGACAGCTTGAGACCGCTCGGCGGTTGTCGACAGGAGCAAGACAGGAGCGCAGACAATGATCCCTAGGTGAGACAGACCCTCGACGATCCGGCTCAGCAGAAGTGGGAGCAAAGGCGGCATCAAAGCTTGGAAGAAGGAGCAACAGCTGCCCAATATCAGACAAAGACATAAAGCTCGGCGGAAGCCGATACGCCCACACAGACGACCTGCTGTCGCACCCAAAACCACTCCAAGGAGACCAGGGCTGGAGACCAAAAAGCCCGTGGCGGCGGTGCCCATATGATAGGCTGCGCGGATCTCATCGAAAATGACGGCAACTTTTGCAAATTGCATTCCGGCTGCGACGCCCGATGCAATAAGCAGAATGACGGCGGCCCGATTGGTGCGGATCATGAGGGCTCTCCAATGGACACGGCGGATCTTGGGCTGTTCAGCGCAGTGACGCTTGCCCGGTGAGAAGCCGATGCACCGAGCGCCAGACCTCCGGATCCCGGGCGATGAGCAGGCCCGGCTGCTGATCGCCCGGTAGATATTTAGAGCCATCGAGGCGCGCCACGACACCGCCTGCCTCTTCGGCAAAAAGGACTCCAGGGGCATGATCCCAAGGTAGCAGTCGCCAAAACATCAAAAAGTCCTGTTCTCCTGCGACAAGCGATGGATAATCTATGCCTGAGCATCTGCGCCCCGGAAGCAGTTCGGCGAATTCGTCCTTGCCGGCGAACAGGCTGTTCTTCATCTCCTCGGGAAGAAACCGTGTGAGCACCGCTCCTCGACACTTCGAGAGTGTCTGGGGGGCACTTGTCACCTTGACGCGATCGCCATTCAACGTCGCACCTTGACCGCGCACTGCAATCGCGAGGCGGTGTGAAAGCGGCGCAAGCATCCATGAGGCCATCGTCAGTCCGTTTCGCAGGAACGCCACCATGACTGCAAAATCGGGTGATCCTGCGACAAAATTGGCTGTACCGTCCAAGGGGTCGACGAGCCAGACATCTCCCTCGTCGAGCTGATCGAGCACGGAGGGATTTTGAGCCGCCGCCTCCTCGCCGACAACGCGCGAACCCGGAACAAGGCCGGCCAATTGCCGAGAGATGATCCACTCAGCGTCGCGATCGGCCGTCGTTACCACTTCGCCTGGCGTTTTCTCTTCGATTTCCGTTGTATGCAACCGGTTGAAACGCGGGAGTATTGCGGCGGCGGCGGCTTCGTCAATGATTGCGGTTACTGCGTCAACAAGATAGGCTTCCATTGTTCTTTCCGAGATGTTCATGAGATGATGGCGCTGGCCGCCTTCCTACGAAGCGATGCCAAGCAGATGGTATTGTCGCCTGAAGTAAATCAGGCACGGATCGCCTGCCTCGCCGTGGATGGCGAAGGGCCTGCCAAAAATAATCTTGTGAGTGGCAATATCCATGGAGCGGACGACTTCGCACTCCAGTGAGACGACCGCTGTTGGCAGCACGGGAAGCGGGGTTTCACTGGCCGTCCAATCACCAATCGCAAACCTTGCGTCCGTCGATGTCTTTCCGGCGAATGCACGAGATAGGCTCTGATGGCTTGCGGCAAGAACATTCACGCAGAAGAGCTGGTTTGCGACAAACGCGTTATGGACCGAACTCTGGCGATTGATGCAGACGAGCAAGGTTGGCGGGTCATCGGAAACGCCGCAAACGCTGGATGCGGTAAACCCTGCCTTGCCGCCGGGGCCATCGGTCGTGACGACGCACACTGTCCCGGCAAGCGGTGCTATCGCCGCCTTAAAGCGTTCTTTTGAAATTGGTGCAAATTGGCTGTCAGCATGCGCTTCCATGGCCATCGATATCCTCAGGTTCAAGATGGGCGGTATAGCGGCAGGGCCGGCCGGCGAGCGCGACACCGGTCTCGGCCAGATAGGCGTTGATCATTCGGTCATCGCAAAAGCCGAAAGGCGCCGTTGTATCGCGCGATAGCGAACCGACAAAAGCATCGAGCTGTTGGCGGACAATATCGGCCTCGTTGTCATGATTGCAGAGCGCCTGTGCGACGGTCTGCAGCTGAAGTCTCTTTGTGAGCGCGGCGGCTGTCGCGTTGCTGGTGGCCTGCAGAAACCGACGCAAGATCTGAGGTTGCTCGTCAAGCAAGGTATCTGTCGTGACGATGCACATTCCAGGGATCTTCAGACCGAACGCGGCAAGGTCCAGCTCTGCGAGCGAGTTTTCAAGCGAGCTCTTCAGAATTGGCAGTTCATTCGTTCGATAGACGCTGATGACATCGACGTCACGGCGTCGAAAAGCGTCGAGCTTATCTTGCGGCCGGGTGTTTCGGCGTCCGACTTTCTCGTAGTCGACCGCGTTTTTCTGGCAGAAGTGTTCGAGGAACGCGGTACCGGTTTCCCCGAGCAACATGGCCACGGCCTTTCCTTCCAAATCACGGGGGTGACGGACCGGGCAGTCGTCATGCGACACAAGACAGACGGGCGCCACCTGCTGATAAAGCGCCATGATCTTGACCGGTGCGCCGCCTTGGATGGCACTAACGGCAAATGGGCAGGGCAGAACGAGAAGATCGATCCCGCCAGATCGCAAGACCTGCAATGCGCTTTCCGCTCCGTTGCCGGGGCGGAACTCGATCGACAGCCCCGCACTCGAATAATAGCCGTGCTGCTGTGCGAAATAAAAACAGGCGTATTCGGGCTTGATGCTCCAGCTGAAACCGACGCGCAGTCTGTGACTGGGCGGCAGGTTTTGGGCAAACGGGTCCCTGGAGCCCATTGTCATGACATGCGCAAGCCGCTGCCAATAGGTTTCATGGACCATCGACACCTACTCTCCGGCGCTTTTGCAGCCTGCTTGACGGATCAATCATGAGCGCAACGGCAATCGCCGTCTCCAATTAGAGAAAGTTCTCGAAATATCAACTTTGTCTATTTATGTAGACAAAGCGATTTATTGTCAATATTATTCGGTCACCTGCTCGTCGGGATACCCAGCTCCGATACAGGGCTTCTCCTTCGCCGCCGCCGGCAAAGCCATTGTTAATTAGAGGAAGTTATTCATGGTATATCAGAGAGTTAGCGTAAGCGCGCCCAGTCGCTTCCATTTGACCCTGACGGATTTGAATGGTGCATTCTCGGGCCGCGTGGATGGTGGAGTTGGATTCGCACTGTCGAATCCAAGATTTGAGATTGTTGCATTGCCAGCAAGCGGAGCGGATCAGGTCGCCTGCCTTATCGATGATCCGGAAGATCGTCACGAAGCGGAAGGGGCAATCGCGGCAACGCTCGCTGGGCTGCAGAAGAAGCTCGGGCTGCCCCATGTCGATATTACCGTAAAGTCACCGGTTTCGTCTCACGCCGGGCTTGGCTCGAAGACGGCATTGCTCCTTGGGGTCGCCAGAGCTTACACGGCGCTTTTTGGCAATGACTTTGCCGGACGCGAACTCGCGCGCTTTGTCGGACGTGGCGGGACCTCCGGCATCGGGTCCAACAGTTTCGACAAGGGGGGCTTTGTCATTGATTGCGGCCATCCAGCCAAGGTCAAGGCCGGCGCCTTCATGACGTCTGGATGGGCGACGGATATTCCGCCTGGCCCGCTCCTGGCTCGCTACAAAATGCCCGATTGGCCGATGCTGCTCGTCACGCCGATCGCACGCAAGATCCATGGCGCCTTGGAGCAGGAGCTCTTCGCAAGTGTTTGCCCGATCCCGCAGGAGGATGTGAGGGCCGTGTGCCATATAACGATGATGATGCTCGTGCCTTCCGTCATTGAGGATGACCCTGCTGTCTTCGCACGCGGCATCAACGAATTGCAGAAGTGCCGCTGGAAGTCGCATCAAATCCAATGCCAGTCGGAAGTCGTCTCGACAACGATGCGCCGCTTGCACGAAATGGGCGTCAGCGGAGTGGCGATGAGCAGTTGGGGCTCTTCGATCCTCGCGATGGGGCCGGAGATGGAAGACCGCGCATTTCGATCGCAAGTGTCCGCAGACATAAAGCAGGTCATGGACCGCTACGATGGCGGCACGGTCGGCGAGATCCGATGCGACAATGAAGGGCACAGACTAAGAACCTTCAAAGCGCCGGCGCTGGTTGACTGAGTGGCATCATGCGCACATTGATCGAAAATCTGGATGTCCTGTTTCAGGTGGATGCGAACAATACCGTTCTTCGCGGTGCGAGCCTCGTCCTCAACGGCGGCCGCATCGTGGATGTTGGTCCGGCCGCAGAGATTGCAGAGCGTTGCCGGGATCTGACATATGATCAGGTTGTCGACGGTCGCGGGCATGCTCTTTGCCCTGGCTTCATTGATACGCATGTTCATCTTTCCGAGACGCTGTCTCGGGCAATTTTCCCCGACAATCTCAACACGCGAGCCTGGGTCTTTAATTGGGCGAAGCCATTTTATGCACACGTGACGACGGAGGATGAATATTACGGCGCGCTTTTGGGAATCTGCGAGATGCTGCGTTGCGGAACCACGTGTTTTCTCGACATGGGTTCGCAGCACGATCCCGAGCATGTTGTCGATGCCATCGAACGGTCAGGGATCCGCGGCATCACCGGCAGGCATGCAGCCGACAATCGTCCAAAAGACATTCCCGAGGGCTGGTCGGCAGAAATGATGGATCATCATTTTTTCCCGGACGCCGCGACTGCGCTTGCCGCCTTGGAGGACTGTGTGCGTCGCTTCAATGGGCGAGCCGGTGGCCGCATCCGCTGCTGGGTCAACATCGAAGGCAAGGAGCCCTGCACACTGGAGCTTCATGTCGGGGCAAGAGCGCTCGCCGAGCGCCTGGGAGTCGGTACGACATATCATCTCGCAACATCTGCGGAGGAGGCGCAGGTTTGCGAGAGAAATTATGGCACTTGGCCCGTCTCACGGATTGCTGCGGCCGGCGGCCTGGGTTCTAATCTCGTCATTGCCCATTGCGTGGCGGTCAACGACGCCGATCTGGACGCTCTTTCGGCTCACAGCGTCAAGGTTGCTTTCTGCCCCTGTTCATCACTGAAATTGGCCAAGGGCGCAAGCCGGATTGGCCGGTACCCCGACATGATGGACCGGGGCGTCATTGTTGGACTGGGAACGGACGGCGTTTCCGCCTCCGGCAATCTCAACCTCATGCGCCAGATGCATATTGTGTCCGGCCTTTTCAAGGATGCGAGGAACGATCCGGAGGCGGTGGGAGCGCAAAAGGCATTGCGCATGGCGACGGTCGACGCAGCCAAGGCATTGCTTTGGGACGATGAGATCGGCTCTATCGAAGTCGGAAAGCAGGCCGACTTCGTACTCTTCGACACAGATCACATCGAATGGACGCCGTTTCTCGATCCTTTGCAGGCCCTTGTCTATTCTGCCACCACAAGTTCGATCGCGCAGACCTGGGTTGCGGGCGTGCCGTTATATGCGAGCGGGCGGATTGCGACACTGGATGAAGACGCAATCAAGCGCAAAGCACGGCAGTTAAGCGCCTCCGCGGCGGACCGCGCCGGATTGTTCAAGTTGAACCCGGCCACGTCTGCGGTCACCCGATTGTATGACGAAGGTAACTGACGTGAACAGCGGCAGCTACTCCCCCTGTTTTGAAAGGAACTCAAATGCGCAGGATAGAGCTTGGCGTTTTCATGCCGGTCGGCACGAATGGCTTCCTAATGTCGACGACCGCGCCGCAATACCATCCCAGTTTTGCGCTGCAGCGCAAGATTGCGACGCTCGCTGAGGAGATCGGCTTCGACTTTCTGTTCTCGATGGGGAAATGGATGGGATTTGGCGGAGAGAGTGGATTTTGGCAAAAGACGATCGAACCTGTGGTGATGAGCTCTGCTCTGGCCAGCATTACCAGTCGTATCAAGCTGTTCGCGACGATCAATCCGCTGCTTCTCCATCCTGTCGTGGCCGCGAAAATGATTGCAACAGCCGACGAAATCAGTAACGGCCGCTTTGGCATCAACATCGTGACCGGAAATACGTTGGAAGAACTGGAACAGATGGGCGTTGTTCCGCAGGATTATGGGACGATCCGTTACGACTATGCCGATGAATGGCTGACGGTCGTCAAGCAATTGTGGTCGCAGGAACGCTGCAACCATTCAGGCCGGTTCTTTCAGCTTAGCAATTGCGTTTGCGACCCCAAGCCGATCCAGAGGCCTTATCCAACCATTGTCTCTGCCGGCCTGTCTGACGAGGGCTTGCAATTTGCAGCCAGGCATTCGGACTATCAGTTCGTCGGAGCCCGACCCGAGAAGGTTCTCGAGGTCAAGGCTGTGGCGGCTGCGCGGGGCCGAACCGTCAAGGCTTCCGGCAATATGCTCATTGTGCAAGGAGACACCGATGAGCAGGCACTTAAGCGCTTCAATCACATCGTCGCAGGCCGCGATGAGGCCGCCTTCAGCAATCTGATCGAATCGTTCGAGCGCGACCAACGAGATTCGTCGGCCGACAGGACATCTTTTTTGCGCAATCCGCGGATGGTCGGATTTGGCACCGGCGCGCCGTTGATCGGTTCGGCAATCACGATCGCCGAAAAGCTGGCGGATATCATCGTGACCGCGGACTTTGATGCCATGCAGCTGACATTCATCGACTTTGTGGAAGACCTGAGATCGTTCGGGCAGGAGATCTATCCGCGGCTGAAATCGTCCCTGGCAACTTATGGTGTCTCCCTGGGCGAGGGGCCTGCATCCGTTATCAAGGCCGGTGCGCATGCCTGAAGGGTCAGACTGCCGCAAAGTCCGTATCGCGCATCTGGCCGGACCAAATGCCACCATCCACAACACGCCACCGCTGATAACCTCCAACAAGGCTCGCAGGCTGCATGGCCTGCCGCTGTTGAGTGACGTCGATGGCAACCCCTCGCGCTACGATCCTCTGAGACCTCAAAGACTGGCGTTGCCGGTCTGGGTCTATATAGAGCATTTCTCTGCACATCCGCTTGAGGCTGATGCAGCCGAGCTCTATTGCGACCCCGACGGCTATCTGGACGCGCAGGGCCGGTTCTCGCCCACCCGATCATCGGCCACGGACGTGGCGGTGTTGAAGGTCGAACTTCGACCAGAGGATGGATACTATCCGCTGCCATATATGGCGCGCCAACGCGATGGAAGTGCCTGGGAGGCGGATGGGATTTCGCCGAAGGCGCCGCGCGATGCCAGCAGGCAGCCTTTCATGCCTGACGGTGAGCGGATGTTCGCCGAGATCGACAGATTGGGGGTGGACCCACTCGGTCTTGGCAATTCGATTGCGAACATCGCCGATGTCGATTTCTTCCGCGTCGTTCCCTCAGGCGGATACACAAAGGGAAGTGCTACAGAAGGGCAGGGCGCCCAAGGCAGCGCGTCGACCGCTCCCGAAATCGAGGGACGCGACTTCTTTGCCTATCGACCGGTGCATCTTGCGAAGTCGCCGCCCAGGGCAAGCCTTGCGCAGATCACTAACGCCGCGCAACGGATCCTCTCCAGCGGGCACTATGATGGCGCGATCTGGACACAGGGAAGTCCGAGAATTGAGGAAACGATCTATTGGCTGAACCTTGTGCTTGATGTGACGGCGCCGGTTTGCGGTAATGCTTCGCAACGATATCACGGTGAGACTAGCAATGATGGGCCCCGCAACCTCATCGACTCTGTCCATTATATTCGGTCGCGCTGTTGGGCCGATGAGCAAGGCCACAATCGGGCGGGAGCGGTTCTTGTGCAGGATCAGAGAGTGTTTGCGGCACGCGAGGTTGCCAAGGTTGACGCGCGCCCTGGCGGCTATATCGCAAGTGGCGGGCATGGTGGTGTCATCGGCTCGGCCGGACAGGGCGGTCCGAGCTTGCGGTTCTTGCCCTGTGCCAAACATACGCGTGACTCCGCAGTCAACATCACTCGTCTACCAGACGAGGTAATGGGAATTTCTCTTTCCGAAGGTCGGCTGGAGAGGGTTACCGTTCCAATCAAGAACGGCCGCGGCGAGCTGCTGGAGCACGCCATTCCGAAGGTTTCGATCGTCAAGGATTACAGCTATTCCGAAGACGACTACGGAACAAGGCCGGATCTGGAGGTCGAGATCAACGCGACGCTGGATCAGTATTTGCGACTACATCCGTTGTCAGGTTTCGTGTTGGAAGGGCTTTCACCATACGGCAAGCCGGCGGCAAGCTCCAAAGCGGTAGCGCTCGAGCGGGCGCTTTATTGCGGCGTTCCGGTCGTCATCGTTGGGCGCGGGAACTCGGAAGGTTTTGCATTGTCGGGCGGGCTTTTCGTCGGCGGTTCAAACCTGACGGCAACGAAAGCACGCCTCTTGCTGATGCTTTGTCTGATGAAGTTTGGAATGTTGCCGCCGGCCAAGGATCCAGGACAGCCAACCGCTTTGGAAAAGGCTGTAACCGAGGCGCGGCTTCGGCTCTATCGCGAGGTTTTTGACACACATTGATCGCAACGCGCGCCGCTTTGATTGAGCATGCATCGTCTGCCATCCGCGCGCCCGTGGGAGTGATCGCATGTGGATAATTCTTGCGACCTCAGCCGGCGCCGTCCTTGGATGCGGCGATGTGTTTCTCAAATATCTTTCCAGGCGGCTCAAGCCAAGTGTCGCCTGCTTTGGTCTCTACTTTCTCGGGATGCTGGTGTGGGTGCCGATTCTGAGCCTGACCGGCAGGTCGCAGGCTTTCCTGCAGTCCGTCTATCTGCCAACCGATATCCAGTTGCTGGTGCTGGGCAGGTCGCTGCTTCAGCTTTTCGCCTACGCGCCGATATTCCTTGCACTACGGACATTGCCGCTGAGCACCTATTCGGCGCTGCGTGCGCTTTCTCCCGTTCTGGCGCTATCGGCGGGAACTTTGATGTACGGCGACCGGCCTTCAGTCGCCGCGTGCTTAGGGATCGTCGCAATCCTGCTCGGGGTGGTTACGGTGTCCCGGACAGACTATCGGCGCACCTTGTCTGCGTCCGGCACATCTTGCCCTCGACGACATCTCACGCTGAGCTACATCCTGGCGGTCAGCGCTGCGACTTGCTCCGCCATCATGCCTATCTACGACAAGAACCTTCTTTCAATAGCCCATGCGGACAGCTTCGTTCTGCAAGCCCTGTCAGATCTGTATCGACTGGGATTGCTTCTGGTAATTCTCCTTTTTGCCGGTCGACCCGCCACGCCGCTTTCCTGGCGTTTGAGCCAATCCGCGAAGAACGTCTCAAGGGCGTTGGCGGTGGCGGCCCTGTTGATTGCTGGGGGCGAGATGCTCTCCTTCTATGCCGTTTCGCTGCCGGGCTCTTTGCCTTCGGTCGTCGCCATTCTGCGGCGGGCAAGCTTGCCGGTCTCGGCAATATTGGGAAAGCTGGTGTTTGGCGAAGCTTTGAGGCTGGAGAAGATAGCAGGAATAGTTGCCGTGGTGCTCGGTATCATGCTGATCAACGGAACGTGATTGGTTCGCGATCGTGTGGCGAAGTGCCGTCGATTAAAGTGATGATAGGTCGCTTCGTAGCCGCGGGGTCCGATTTTCTAGACTTTTGATGGATTATAAGCTTCATTCGCCACTTATGAGACGTTGACATCAAAGATCAAAAAAGTATTACAAAACATTAAAGTAGAGTTAGAATGTTAGAAACGATGGAAAACGAACGAGTAGCGAACGACTCGATCCGTGTCAGCGATATCGGCGCCAGATTGCACGCCTATCGCATCGGACGTGGCATGTCCCCAGAAGAGCTTGCTGAGCGGCTCGGAATCTCACGTGCGGCGCTTTATCGCGCCGAAAAGGGCGAGATCTTCAAGATTGAGACGCTAACCAGAATTACCAACGTGCTTGGCGTTTCTCTGCAGAGCCTGCTCGGCATTGGGATGGAATATGTCGACACCGCTGTCGCATTCTTCGAGCGTATGCGACAGCTTGAAGAAGAAAGCGAGCAGATCATAGGATTTTTTGGCCCAATATCCTATCTGCTGACGTCGCCAGTCTATGACGACATGCTCAGTGAAGTATTTCAGGACTCTTCAGAGAACACGGCTGCGGCTGCGGCCATCAAACAGTTGCTTGTTGTTCTCAAGCAGCGCAAGGACGCGTATCTCAGACGCCGACCGCTGCTGGTCAATCTGATTGCCTCCTCCGATCTTGAGCGATTTCTTTTGCATGGCTTGGTTGGTCGACCGGATTTGCCCGATGACATACAGGAAAAGCGTCGCGTTATGGCAAAGCGCGAAGCGCTGCATATCGTAGACTTGCTAAAAACGCAGCCGATCGGTGTTCAGATGTGTATCGTTCCCCAATCTCCACCTGCGACAAGCTTTCAGATCTTTCGCCAAACGTCGCGTTCAGTTCTGGCCATCAGCCCGTTCCGTTTGGGCGAACAGCCGAACATTCGTGTCGGTGTCGGCCTCATAACGTCATCGCCTGAAGCCATCACCCTACACGAAGATATTGCCAAACAATTGTGGGAGCGGTCTTTGAAGGGCAGTGATGCAGCTCGTTTTCTGGAGCAACTGATCGAAAAATATGGTGTTTGCCAATAGCTCGTAGGCTGCGGGCGGTCCTCCAGCCTTTAAATCAATGCGGAGTGTGGGAGTGGAGTTCGTAGATGGCCGAATTGCCGGCATGCTCACGGATTTCAACCGACTCGAGCCATACGCGCCCATTGGTCTTTTCTCGTGCGATGGTCGCTACATGATCATGGACATATCGTGCCAGCGCCTCGCAGCCAACACCTGGCAAAATTCGCAGATCGACGAGTTTTGCATCGGCAAGATTGTGGAAGCGTGGTAGCTCAGGATCGTCTGCGGCAACGATCATCGTGTGATCCAACAAGGAATGCAGCCAGGCTTTGACTTCCTTCAGTGCACCAAAATCGAAACACCAGTTTCGTTCATCGAGATGATGGGTGGCAAAGACGAATTTGACTGCCAATGCATAGCCGTGGATCAGCTGGCAATGGGAATCGGCGCGCCATTGCCGAAAGCAACAGGATAGGCCTTCATTGTGATCGTAGCTCTTCGTAGATCTGTATGTTTCAATGTGCTTGCGCGTGCTCGTCACCCGGTCGTCGGGCATAGTGATGCTGCTGGTCATGGGTCACCTCAAAACTTCTCGAGTGCTGCGCATTCCTGCAAGAATTCGGACTTCTTGGCAGCATCGGATTCCAGCCTTCCGTAGAATGCGTTCGTGACCATGCGACTGGCCTGCGATGCTTTGACGCCGCGGTGGGTCTTGCACATGTGAACAGCGCTGATGCGAACCGCGAGACCCTGGGGGTCCGTCTTCTCGCAGATGAAGTCGCCGATTTGCTTCACGAGCTCTTCCTGGATCTGAAGTCGTGCCGCAAAATAGTTCACGATCCGATCGTATTTGGACAGTCCAATGATCTTGCCGTCCTTGGACGGCAGAATCCCGATGAAGACGCTGCCGTGGATCGGCATAAGGTGGTGTGCGCAGGTCGAGCGCAGCTCGATTGGACCCGTGACGATAAGTTGGTCGAAGGCTCCAATGTTTTCGAACTCGGTGATCTTGGGAGGCTCCGAGTAACGTCCCTCCAGCGTTTCGCACACCAACATCTTGGCAAATCGCATCGGTGTATCGCGTGTATTGTGATCGTTGACATGATCGATGCGCAGGATGTCGAAGAGTTCCTCGATCTTCACCGATGCAGCGGAAATCATCTGCCGCCGCTGGCCCTCATCGAGGCAATCGTCAATCGAATGGTTCCCGAGCCGGGAAAAGTCATTTCTCTTAAGCAATTCGGTCTCCTTCCAGAGGTCGTGCAGTCGTTTCATTTCGTCGATAAGTGTAATTTTATGCGAAAAATCTAACTATTGAGACGACTACGTCAAGCTGTTTTCGTAATCGTCTCGATATGGGCGCCTTGTCCTTAATCTCACGTAGGCCTAAGGCAGAGCCGGCGACCGCAGCGTGAGATTTGAGCGCCTGCGGTTCAGTTACAATCTTCTAGTTCAGACACGCCTATGTCATTGAGGAGGTGCAATCGCTCCTCGGGCGTGGCGGCCTCGATCGCAACGGCGCGCTCGACAAAATTGAGTAGGCGGGACATCGCTTCATCGGCAACCGTAGCTCTTAAGGGCTGGTCGTCATATGCATCGGCAAAGCGACCGGACAAATCTCCCAACAAACGTGCAAGCGCCGCATTGGTCGGCCTCGCATACCTGATTGAAAGAGACATATTTCGAAAATCCGAGAAAGTCCTGACACCACCCTTTTGGTCTTTCAGCCATTCCAGTAGTTCATGCATGATCGGTCTCCTTGATCTTCTTGAAAAAAGCTGCATGCGGGTCTGACCCGATTACGGGTGTTTCCTCCACCGTCTTGAATTGATTACGATAAAACCTCCACCAGCGCTTCGCGTATAACCGCGCACCCCACCATGAGGTCGTCGACCTCCATCGCTTCCCTGGGGTTGTGAGATCCCATCTCGTTGCGCACGAAGATCATGGCGGCGGGAATGCCGACATTCGCAAAGACTGCGGCATCGTGACCGGCGCCGCTTGCCATATCCATGCAAGCGATGTCCAGTTTTGCGGCAATGCGTTTCAGCCGTTCCACCCAATCGTCGCTCATTGCCGCGGATGCGACTTCAAGCTTGCGATCAAGGTCGAAGCGCACGCCCCACTCGCGCGCGACATTGCTGCATTCGGCAAGGAACAGCTGATAAAAGGCACCGAGTGTGGCTTCACTCTGGCTTCGCGCTTCAAATGAAAAGCTGACCTCACCTGGTATGCGCGCTATGGCATGCTCGCGTGGATCCGTCCCGAAGACGCCGGACGTGATGACAATGTCGTGGCCTTCCTCGAGCAGTTTGCGCCAATGCTGGTCGAGACGTGTGATGAGCTCGGCTGTTGCGAAGACGGCGTCATGACGCAGCCAGCGAGGAACCGTTCCTGAATGCCCGGCCTCGCCGATACATCTGATGGCGCGATGGCGGATGTTACCGCGGATACCGGTCACGATACCGATAGGAAGATTTCTTGCCGCCAGCACGGGACCTTGCTCGATATGGAGCTCGAGCCAACCGGTCATGCGCGCCAGCTCGATCAGTGGCTGTCCTAAGCGAATGCGGGCCACGTCGGCGCCGACATCGCGCATGCATTGCTCCAGCGTCTTTGCTCCGTTGCTTTCATGAGTGTCGAGCTCTATCGACTTGAGTTGGCCGACCAACGCGCTCGACCCCAGATATGCTTTGCCGAACCGGGCACTCTCTTCTCCACGAAGAGCAAACAGCTTGAGAGTCCGTTTTGGTAGAAATCCTTCGCGTTTTAGGCTGACCAAGGCGGCCAAGCCGGCAATCACGCCTGCGGCGCCGTCGAAGTTTCCTCCTTGTGGAACCGAATCAATGTGGGATCCGCAGGCCATGAAACCGAGCTGCGGTTGGGCCCCCTCCAATGTCACGACAAGATTTGCTCCAGCATCCCGCTCGCTCGCAAGGCCGTGCTTCATTGCCGCAGCTTCGATGATATCGAGCGCTGCCGTTTCCTGCGCGCTGTAAGCTTCCCGGGTTATGCCGGCGCCATCCCCCGTTGCGGCTCGAAGCGAGGCGAAAAGTTCCTCCACCATCTGATGTATGCTTCCAAATGTGTTTGGATCGCTCGGGACAAGGGCGCTTTTCTTGCTCATAGCGGATCCATCCGCCGTGTCTGACTTGTTTGGCTGTCATCCAGGACGAGACCGCCTATCAGGCTTGCGACACGATCAATCCCGCGCCTGGTGCAAAACGCCTGCATGTCATCCAAGATTTGTGTCATCGCATCGGGTCGCAAAAACGTTGCCGTTCCGACTTGCACGGCAGCAGCGCCCGCCAAGATATATTCGATGGCATCTTCGGCGCTGGTAACTCCTCCGCATCCGATCACGGGGATTCGTACCTTCTTGGCGCATTGGTACACCTGTCGCAGGATGATTGGCTTTACGGCAGGACCAGAAAGTCCTCCCAGGATGTTGCCCAGGCTTGGCTTGAAGCTCTTCACATCAATGGCCATCGACAGGATCGTGTTCGCAACAACGACGGCGTCGGCTCCTGCCTCTTCGGCTGCCTGCGCAACCGACGGGATGTCGCCAGTGTTGGGAGTAAGCTTGACCCAAAGGGGAAGGGTGGTCGCTTGTCGAAGAGCATCCGTGACCTTCCAGGTCGATGTCGGCTCCATTGCAAACGCCTTTCCGTCTTCCTCGATATTCGGACAGGATATGTTCGCTTCAATCGCCGCAACGCCCGGCACCGTGAGCTCTGCGGCAAGACTTGCAAATCCTTCGGCAGTCGGCGCAGAAATGCTGACGACAAGGGGTGGCTCGTAGCACCGGTAAAGCGGTATCACGTCGTTTAGAAAATGCTCCACCCCCATGGACGGTATGCCAATGGCGTTCAGCATTGCACCTTGGCGTTCGACAACTCTGGGCAGGGGATTGCCGGCTCTCAATTCGCGCGTAATGGTCTTGGTAACCAGCGCTCCGAGGCGATCGAAATCCACGGCCTTCGCCAATCCATCGGCAAAGGTACCCGACGCAGGCATGATCGGAGTGCGCAACCGCAGGCGGCCAATCTCGGTGGTTAGATCCACTGCATAGTGACTTGTCACAGCATGACCTCCTGCAGGTCAAATACCGGCCCTTCGGTACATATGCGGCGACTGACTATCTGGCTTTCGGCGTTGAAATCGCGAACGCAACAATAGCAATGCCCCAACCCGCATGCCATCTGCTCTTCCAGCGCTGCCTGCGCGGGTATGTCGAACTCCCTTGACAGGGCTTGCTGTATCCGCATGAGACGTGCCGAGCCACAGGTAAACAATGCGTCACAGCGAAGCCCGCGAATAAGCTCCCGCAAAATTTCTTCGACGGTTGTCGGATCGCTTGTCGATTGGGCGTCCGTTACCGTGATCACACTGGCGCCGAGGTTTCGCAGAACATCTTCGGAAACGATAAGATCTGGGTGGCGAGCGCTAAAGAGCGCTGTAACATTCGTGCCCTGACGTCTCGCGACCGAAGCGATAGGTACCAGCGTTGCCAGCCCGGCACCCCGTCCAACCAACACGATATTCCGCCAGGAACTGTCGATGGTAAAGCCAACTCCAAGTGGACCGACAATGTCGAGTGTGTCCCCGGATTTCAACATCGACAAGCCGCGGGTACCTGCACCGGTAACCTTATATAGGAATTCTACACGGCCGCGCTCCGGGTCGGCATGATAAAGGCTCATTGGCCGACGTAGAAACGGTTTTTCGTCCAGCGGCTGTGGGCATAGCAGCTGAAAGAATTGCCCGGGTCGGGCACCAGCTGTGATTTCCCCACATAGCGCAACCAGATGCCAGTACTCGGCGTTGACAGCGGTGTTCGATACGACTTCCGTTACATCCCTGGCGACTGTCGCATTCCAGGGGGCCTGATCGGCGGAAATGGTGGATTGGTGACAAATGTTCATCGGCTGAAGCCTGGATTCAGTTCAGTTCTGCGCCGCGACGCTCGGGAATGAGCGCGAGCAAGGCTGCAATATCGACAAGATACAGGGCGGCTAGAAATGCTATCGCTGTTTCGAAGCTATAGGCCGATGCCAATGCTCCAACGACGAGCGGCCCGAAGCCGCCGACACCGCGGCCGATATTGAATAGGACGTTTTGCGCGGTTGCACGGACGTGGGTCGGATACAGTTCGCTGATCAGGGCGCCGTAACCGCCAATCATTCCATTGACGAAGAAGCCCATGATCGCGCCGTTGATGAGGAGGGCGATCGGATCGGTAAGCTGAGAGTAAACCACGACCATAATCGATGCGCCGATCATATAGGTCAGGAATGTCGGCCTGCGCCCGATGCGATCTGCGATATGGCCAAATGAAAAGATTCCAACCGCCATGCCTGCGATCGTGACGGACGTCCAGATGGCAGATTGAGTAAGCGCAAATCCGAACCGGGAAGCCAGATAATTTGGCAACCAGATCATAACGCCGTAGTAGCAGAAGTTCTGAACTGAACAGAGCACGACCATTCCCGCGCTACGCTTAAGCGCCGACACATCGCACACCAACAGACCAATAGACGGACTTGCCTCACTTTTCCGCAATTCAAATATCTGAGGCTCATGAAGTGAATGTCTGATGAAATAAGCAGCGACAGCCGGAAATACTCCCAACAAAAACATCCCACGCCAACCAACGATTGGCAGTAAAGCCGGCGTCACGATCGCAGCGGCCAGGACGCCCAGTTGCCAACCCAGTCCCACATACGAAGAAGCACGGGCTCGCTTCGTCGCAGGCCAAGCTTCAGCGACGAGCGCCATGCCAATACCAAATTCGCCTCCCAGACCGAGGCCGGCGATTGTGCGGTAGGCTAACAGATCCCAATAGCCCTGAGAGACGGCACAAAGACCTGTGAAAACCGCGAATAATAAGATTGTCCAGGTGAGCACGCGTACACGCCCAATCCTGTCGGCGAGCACGCCAAATATGAAGCCGCCGATCACCGCGCCAATCAGCGTGGCAGTGACAAGAGAGGCGGCTTGAACCGGAGAGAGCGCCAGATCGGCGGAGATATTCTTGAGCATGAAGCCTAGGATCAAGAGATCAAAGCCATCCATGGCATAACCCAGTGCTGAGCCAAGGAGCGCTTTCTTTGCCTGAGACGTGACCTCAGCAAAGGGCGGTTCGATTTCCCCGGTAACGGCAATCTGCTCGCTGACCATTGACGTTCCCTTTTTTGTTCATTGGCCTGAATGCCTAACTATACATTTCAGCGTCTCCCTTGCAAGCAATTATCTCAATTTTGGGATTAATCTATAAAATAAGTGAATCCCCACTTATGTTTCGCCGTTTGAGAAAGGGTGTTGAGCCGGTCGCTTGACTTTACAAGAAAATATGTAAAAAGAGACTGTTTTTCATTTTTTAGACGACCAGCGCAAACCTGGCAATCATTGCACGGAGCACCCAATGCAGAGCTTATCCGCTATAGCCGATCGACAACATATCGCCAGACAAGCTGCAAGAATGCTGCTCGAGATAAAGGCAATTCACTTCTACGACGAAAAGCCGTTCTTCTTCACCTCGGGATGGGCGAGTCCGGTTTATATCGATTGCCGGAAGATCATCTCTTATCCGAGGTTGCGATCGGCACTAGTGGACTTTGCCGCAGCAACAATAGTCCGTGATATCGGCTATGAATCCTTGGATACTATCGCCGGTGGAGAGACGGCGGGTATTCCTTTTGCCGCTTGGATCTCTGATCGTCTGATGCTCCCGATGCAATATGTAAGAAAGAAAGCAAAGGGCTTTGGACGAAATGCTCAAATTGAAGGTGACATCGCCGTTGGAGCTCGCACGCTTTTGGTTGAAGATCTCGCGACGGACGGTCGGAGCAAAGTCAATTTCTGCGAGGCCCTGAGGAAGGCAGGAGTTCAAGTCGATCATTGCTTTGTCTTCTTCTACTATGACATCTTCCCGAACAGCCGGGAGCTCATGTCTGAATTGAACATCAATCTGCACTATCTTACTACCTGGTGGGATGTGTTGGCCGCTGCTAAAGAGACAGGGCATTTCAAGGCTGCCGTTCTCGATGAAGTTGAGAGCTTTTTGAATGAGCCCTCAAAATGGTCAGCTGCTCATGGTGGAATCGCCGAGTTTGCGACTGCCGGTTAGCAAAGGAAAGCCCGCTGGCTGCCCAAGCTGCTCCTAGACAGAAAACGCACGTCGCGCCCGTTGACGGACAGTTTGTACAGCGGGCCAAGAAGGATTTGGCTTTCCGCTCTCGAGCGAAGCCCTGCAGGTTTCCAACGGCATGACTGACCAGTTTTGACGACACGTCCTAAAGGGCGATGTGCGGCAGACTTTATCCTAATCCTAAGAGATCCTAAGAGCGCTTCGCCCCAGGCTGCGGCCTCAACCGGTTCCATGTTGGATATATTGAAGCAATTATGATACGAATCTCATCTTTGAGATTCAAGTTGCGTCGGTGAAGGTTTTGTGAAAGCTTTGCCTCTTTCTTAGATGGGAAGGCGGCAGAGCGGCTGCTGATCGTCGAAAGGCTTATGGCTTTTCCTGTATCTGATACATGGAGTTTTCGGGTGGTGCAGTCGGAGCGGATGATCGATATTGCGGGTGTTCACAAGACATTCGTCGCGGACCATGGGACGGTGACGGCTCTGGAGCCGCTCAGCATTACCATCAAGGAAGGCGAGTTCATTGCAATCGTCGGACCCTCCGGCTGCGGAAAGTCAACCTTGCTGCGCCTCATCTCCGGCCTTGATCAGTCGAGTGGTGGCACGATCACGCTTGATACGGCCGGCCGTAAGCGTCCCGTCGGCTTTGTTTTCCAGGAGCCGGTTTTGCTGCCGTGGAAGACGACCCTCGAAAACGTTCGCTTTCCGCTCGATACCGCCAACGTCAGCCGCCTCGAAGCTGACAGGAAGGCGCTTGACCTTATCAAGATGGTTGGGCTGGCCGGCTTCGAAAATGCCCTGCCGCGCCAGCTCTCCGGGGGCATGCGCCAACGTACTGCAATCGCCCGTTCGCTTTCCGACGACCCACAGATTCTTCTTATGGACGAACCGTTTTCTGCCGTCGACCTTTTGACCCGCGACACGCTGAACGATGAATTGTTGCGCATTTGGCAATCGACCGGCA
This sequence comes from Rhizobium sp. 11_C7_N12_5, assembly GCF_051811145.1. Classification (NCBI taxonomy): domain Bacteria; kingdom Pseudomonadati; phylum Pseudomonadota; class Alphaproteobacteria; order Hyphomicrobiales; family Rhizobiaceae; genus Rhizobium; species Rhizobium sp. 11_C7_N12_5. The sequence goes on along the minus strand of NZ_JBPWPY010000003.1, from coordinate 672,936 downwards.
AGACCATCCTGCTCGTCACCCACAGTGTCGAGGAAGCCGCCTATCTCGCTGACCGGGTAATGGTAATGACCGCTCGCCCCGGCAAACTGAAATGCGTTCATGATGTCACTCTCGCCCGTCCGCGCGGTGAGGAGACGAAGCTCGATCCGGCCTATCACGCACTCGTCGCCCAGCTCCGCCGCGATCTAAGGACGCCAGGTGGGGAGAGGAGCTGATGGTCAAGCGCCTTATCGCGTGGATTGATTATTCGCTGGCACTTGTCGCGCTTCTGGTTGCCTGGTGGTTCGCAACTGGCCCGATGGCGATGCCGACCTATCTCCTCCCGTCACCATTGCGCACTTGGAACGCGCTGGCGGGCATCGCGGTGACCGGTGAGCTCTGGCTGCATCTCGGTTTCACGCTACAGAACATCATTCTCGGCCTTGTACTTGGCTCCGTGGCGGGAATCGCGCTGGCTTATGTGATGACCCGCTTTCAGAAGCTGGCGGTCTGGCTCGATGGTCCGCTCGTCATTCTCCAAACGGCACCGAAGATCGCGCTCGCGCCACTCTTCGTCGTGTGGTTCGGATTCGGTGTCCTATCCAAGGTCATCCTGATCTTCTCACTGGTCTTCTTTCCGGTTTTCATCGGCGCTTGCGCCGGCTTCCGGGCGCTTGATCCGAAGATGAAGGATTTAGCCAAACTGTTGGGCCTCGGCAACCTCCAGCGGTTCCGCCAGATCGAGCTGCCTGCCGCAATGCCAGAAATCTTCGTCGGCCTAAAGATCGGCGCGGTGCAGGCTCTGGTCGGCGCAGTCCTTGCGGAGTGGATGTCCGGCAAACTCGGCCTCGGCTACCTGATGACCTATGCCGGGGCGACTTACAAGACGCCGCTGCTGTTCGCGGCCGTTCTGTTGACGACTTTCCTCGGACAACTCATGCATGTCGCATTGAGCATTCTCGAAAATCGACTACTCTACTGGAAGGGCGTGAAAAAATGAGCATGACCAGCGCCGCCTTCCCTTGGGAGAATGGGCGGCCGCCGCATCTTCCATGCGGTACCGGTGATATCGCCGAGAATGTCCTCACCCCCGGTGATCCCGATCGCGTGCGACTGCTGGCCGACATGTTGGAAGAGGTGACGGATTTCGGCCGCAAGCGGGAATTCGCCGTTATCACCGGCATCTATGAGGGCCAGCGGTTGACGATCTGCTCAACCGGTATCGGTGGCCCATCAACCGAGATCGCTTTGGTGGAACTCGCCATGCTCGGCGCCAAGCGTGTTGTACGGATCGGCGGGATGTCCTCCTTGGTAGCGGAATATGCGCCCGGCTCTTTCGTGGCGGTAGATCGCGCCCTTGGCGATACCGGCACAGCCCGCACATACCGCGCGGTGGGTGGTGAGGCGAAAGCTTCCTCTCGTATCGTCGCCGGTCTTGTCGGTGCTGCAACAGAACTTGGCCTCACCTGTCGACCGGGCGTGGTTGCGTCCACGGACAGCTATTATTTCGGCCAGGACCGCCGCTATCGCCCCGTTGATGACGGGCAGGACCTGTCCGCCAATTTCATTGGACGCTTCCAGGCTGAGGGTGCCATCGGCGTCGAGATGGAGAGCGAGATCACTATGACCGTCGGCGGAGCCATTGGCCTTGAAACCGGCTGCCTACTTGGTGTCCATGGGAATCGTGCCACCGACAGCTGGCTCGACGACTATGAGGCAACCCAGCGCAACCTTCTGCGCATTGCAGGAAGGCTATTTTCCTCCACAGAATGGGAACTCAGGGGATAACAACAATGATCCAGTTTCGCGCGACGACTGTGGCAAGTCTCATTGCCCTCAGTGCCTCGCCCCTATTTGCTATCACCGCCGAAGCAGCTGACAAGGTCGTGCTGCAGATCGACGGTGCCGCAGCACCCTTCTACGCACCGCTTTATGCTGGCGTAGAGAAGGGCATTTTTGAAAAGAACGGCATCGAGGTCGAATTCATCTATGCCGCCGCCGCCGACATCCTGACCAATATCGCAGCCGGCAACGTCGATTTCGGCTTCCCGAACGGTGACGCCGTCATTGCCGCTGCCGCCAACGGTCTGCCGGTCAAGGTGGTCCACACCACTTACCAGCGCGGCATTGGCGCTCTGCTCGCCAAAGAATCGAGTGGGATCAAGTCCTACAAGGACCTGAAGGGCAAGAAGATTGCCGTCACCAGCCTGGCCAGCCCGAACTACCTGCAACTTCAGGTCGGCCTGCAACAAGCGGGTCTGAAGCTCGATGACGTATCCGTCGAAGTCGTCGCTACTGGTGCCATCATCCCGGCGCTAAAGGCTGAGCAAGTCGATGCCATCGTATTCTCGGAACTGCGCAAGTACAATCTGGAAGCTGACGGCACCAAGGTGACCATGATCTTGTCGAATGGCTTCCTGCCGTCCTTCGGCAACGTGGTCGTTACCAGTGACAAGAAGCTTGCGCAGAACGCCGACGTCGTGAAACGCTTCACCACTGCGGTCACGCAGTCCTATCAATGGGTCATCGATGGTCACACTTCGGAGGCGCTGGACATCACGTTCAGCAAGTACACGCCGACCTGGCCGAAGGACCAGAAGGGAATTCTGACGACCGCTTTCGAGCAAACTTTCATCCCATCCGTCTGGCAAAGCCCGCTCACCCAGCAAAAAGGCCTCGGTGCGGCCGATATGGGCGGCTGGCAGAAGAGCGCCGACATACTGGCGCAGTACAAGGTGATCGACAGCGCCCCGAAGGCCGCCGATTTCGTCGTCGATCCTTCAACCATCGGTCAATAAGCATGATTCTGCGCGGCATAGCGGGTCTGATCGTGACCCTTGTTCTTTGGACGGCGATCGTTTTTATCTTCAATGTCCCAGCCTTTCTCTTGCCGGGACCCGCCGAGGTGTTCGAACGCGTCGCCTTCCTGTTCGAGAACGCCAAGCTCGCCCGGCATATCTGGGTAACACTGTCGGAAATCGTCGCGGGTTTCATCATCGGAGCCGTCGCCGGCATTTTTGCTGGCGTCGTTTTCTCACGCCTGCCCCGTGTCGAACGCTTTGCCACACCGTTGATCCTGCTTCTGCAGACCGCTCCGAAAATCGCGATCGCGCCACTCCTTCTTCTTTGGCTCGGCATTGGCCCGGCGCCGAAAATTGTGCTGATCGCGATCGTCACTTTCTTCCCCGTCATGACGGGGATGGTCACCGGGCTACGCTACGGGGAGGGGAGCTTCCGCGATCTCGCCTCGGTGCTGAAGCTCGGTCCCTGGCAACGCTTTCGGCATATCGAGCTGCCCTCAGCGCTCCCTTCCGTACTTGCCGGCATGGCGGTCGCCACGACGCTTGCCATGACCGCCGCCGTCATCGGCGAGCTGATCGGTGCCAACGAGGGTATCGGTTACCTTCTTTCCTCGGGCCAGGAAAACAGCGACACGGCGGCCGTCATCGGTATGGTCATGCTGCTGTCGGCGATCGGCTGGGCCTTTTACGAAGTCATTGAGTTAATCCGCCGTCGTTCGCTTGGCCGCTTCCAGCTTTCGTGAGATCGAGCCCATGGCACGCGTCTTCCTCTGCGTTCTCGATTCCGTCGGCTGCGGCGGCGCTCCTGACGCGGCACGATATGGCGACGAGGGCTTTAACACGCTTTTTCATGTCGCCGAGGCCTGCGCAGCGGGCCGCGCGGAAGATTGTAGGAGCGGTCCACTGAGCCTGCCGAACCTCGACGCGTTGGGGACTGGGTGCAGCAATTGGTCTGCGGGTAGCGTCGGATTAACGTGTCTGTGGTGAACGGGTTGGTATTGGTGGCAATGACCGAAATCTCTCCTGCTCATTTCAGACGCCACCGTTTTCCCGCCGAGATCATCGCCTATGCGGTCTGGCTCTATTACCGGTTTCCACTCAGCTTTCGAGACGTCGAAGATCTGCTGGCCGAGCGCGGCATTGAGGTCTCGTTTCAGACCGTCTCGGAATGGGCTGCGAAGTTCGGCCTCAAATTCGCTCATCAGCTTCGTCGACGGTCCCGCGGTCAATTTGCTGATAAATGGCAGCTCGACGAAATGGTGGTGACGATCAAGGGGAAGAAATTCTGGCTGTGGCGGGCAGTCGATGTAAACGGTTACGTCCTCGACGCCCTGCTGCAAAGCCGGAGAAACAAGCGAGCCGCCCTCCGGCTGATGCGCAAACTGCTCAAGGGTCAGGGTACCACCCCACGGGTTATGATCACCGACAAGCTGCGGTCCTACTCTGCCGCCAAGTCCGAATTGATGCCGGGCGTCGAGCATCGGTCACATAAGGGCATCAACAACCGCGCCGAGAATTCACATCTTCCCGTGCGACGACGGGAACGGCGCATGATGCGCTTCAAGTCGGCGCGGCAATGCCAGCGTTTCATTTCAACCCACGGCCAGATCGCCAATCTCTTTCTTCTTCACCGCAAACACCTGACCGCAGCAGATCACCGCCAGCTTCGCTCCAACGCCAACGCAACATGGCGGCAGATCACTATGTTAATCAACGCGTGAAGGCTGACACGATGCCAGACGCGCACCCTGTCCCAGCTTAAGGCGACGCCCCCTTTCGGGCAGCTTCTCCGGCGTTTTTACCTGCAAGGAGAGCTTCGTGACCGGCTCGAACAGTTTCGCGCAGTCCAATTCCGTCAGGACGCCGCGCCCCTCGCCGGGCAATGGAATGTCGATTGTCAGCAGGATCACGGGCACCGACGATCCGTTCGATTCCGCCACAGGTGGCAATGAATACATCGCGCCCGCGCCCGACGGGCATTCGAACACGCCCGGCTTGTTGGTGAATCGTCCATAAGCATCGGCCATGAAGCCTGCGGATCGCTCGTCGCGGGCCATCACATGGCGAATTTTGTCTTCGTGGTGCTGGAGTGCTTCATAGAGCGGTACGTTGGTATCCCCCGGCACGCCAAAGATCGTGTCAACGCCGTATCCGATGAGCATATCTACTAGAATATCCGCGCCGCGCATTCGTTTCTCCTGTCTTTCGCTGACATCAGGAGAATAATGAAAGAGAGATGTGCCGGGGACCGGCAAATCGACGGTTGGAATCGCCTAGGCCGTCGATTTGGCGGCCATTACCGTCGAACATCGATAGCTCGACCTGTTCGGCCTTGCCGATAGCGTGCAGCTTTCAGGCTGCGGATTGGTGGCGGTGATGAAATCGCGTGTGGGCTCTTCGCGTTGCCCCAGTCATCGTATCCAAGACAGCAGGTGGCTGTGAAGGTCCACGAGATCTAATTGCTGGATCTTCGGATTAATAAGATGAAGGTGAAGTCAGGGAATTTTCAAGAGATTTGCGGCTGACCAATGGCAGCCACTATGGGGCTGTGAGTTCGGTTCCAGTCAAGACCACCTAAGTACTTTTTGTCTGATGGACATAATGGACGAGGCGGCGCGGCTCGCTGCTCTGTCGGATTGCTAGTTCATTTTCCGATTGGAGATTCTCATTTGTGGATCGGCGCCGATTTCAAAGCTATGCGATCGTTGGCCAGAGTTGCACGCTCATAGTATTTTTATTGCTCATCCGGTGAGCTTTAGAAGCCGTTCGATTGCGCCGCCATCAAGCCCTCCGACACCTTCGCGAATATCAGCGTCAATTGCCCGGGCGACAGCCTCCTCGTCACGTTGTCGCAATGCCTCAATCGCCTCTTGATGGCGATCAACAAGATAGAATTCTGCAACATGCTCCATAGCTATTCCAAGTAAAGGTCCAAGCTGAAGCCACAAGCTCTCTATCATCGGCATCGCGAGTTGCGCAGGATTTGCCATATAAATGCGTCGATGAAACTCCTGGTTGGCAATAAGTGCTCCAGCCTTGTCTCCGACGGAAATTGCAGCCTCTATGGCATCATCCAACACAACCAGCTGGTCGATCTGCAGCTCCGAAAGGTGCATGACCGCTCTTCGTGCTGCGTGACTTTCCAGCGCGATGCGCAGGGAAATGAGTTCCTCGAAACGCGCTGGCGTCGTTCTTGGGACGACGATCCGGCGGTTTTCCAAAAGATGCAAAGCGCCAACTGAAGTTAACTGTCTCAGTGCCTCCCTAACCGGCGTTGGGCTGCTGTCTAAAATATCGGCTAGCCCGCGGATGGTAAGTGATGTGCCTGGTTTGAATGCTCCCACCATGATAGCCTGTCTGAGCCGCTCAAAAACATACTCTTGGGTTGTCATGCCCGCAGGTCTTTCAAAGGCTGGCATGTCTGGTTGTTTCAACGGGAGCAACTCCTTCGCTCGGTGGGCTGACTTCAGGTAGTGGAGCTTCACTTCACTATTGGAATCATATCGACATTGACGTTATGTGATCACAATTTGTTCGTTGCATAACTCTTTGAAGTTGAGTTGTCGAGGCCGTCTGATTGCGTCGAAAAACGCTTGGAACCTCCACAAAATCCCGCCGCCGGAATCCCATTCCACCGATCATAAAGAACGACTCAGTGCCCTAGCATTACAGTTGCATTTTTGCTTTCAAATGCGCTCGTCGAGCGGCAGCCTGATGGGCGCGCCTCCAGCATGACCACGCGATGACGTAGGCGGGCTTTATGCGACGCTGGGCAAGCCTTGTGGCGATGCGCCGGACTTCCTGGATAGACCAGCGGATTAAATCCTGATGGGCGGCATCCGCGGTCTTTTTTGGGGCGTCACGTCATTGGCGCGATACCGGATCACCGCCATCATGGCGAAGGCGAGCATGACCAGGGAGACGTGGCGATGCCAGCCATGCCATGACCGGGTTTCGTTGTGATCGAGTCCGAGCTCGTTCTTGGCGGTCTCGAAGCTATCTTCGATGGCCCAGCGATGGCCTTCAACGGAAACGAGCGTCTGGATGCCCGTTCCGGCCGGGCACCATGTGGTGAAGAATGCGAGATCGCCGTCGCTGATATTGCGCCGGATCAGGAGGCCACGGGTCCAAAGGCCCGTTTCCGTCTCGTTATATTCGTCGGCATGGAGATCGGCGAGTTCGCAGTAGGCCCAGTCATGAAGCCGCGCGCCTTTGGTGCCATCACCGGCGGAAAGACGCTGCCATGCTTTTGGATCGAGGTCACGGGCGATCTCCTGAGCTGTGCCGGCGACCGGAGGCTTGCCCGACCAGGAGCCGAAATGGTGGTCCGATTTAACCCCAAGAACGTAGCCTTTGCAGGCTCCGCGCAGGGTCCCTTCAACGTCCCCGACGCCATAGACCGCATCTGCAGCCACCCATGAAAACGGCACATCGGCTGCCAGCGCACGCCGTATCATATCGACAGCCAGGCCTGGCTTGGTAGCGAAGGCTATAGCCTCAGGAACATGGGTGGCTGCAAGCCTTGCCGGATCACCGGTCCAGCTCTTGGGCAAGTACAGGGCTCGATCGATAAAGGCATGACCGCGAACGGACACATAGGCGGCGAACACACCGATCTGGCAGTTCGCTATCTTGCCTGCCGAACCTGTATATTGACGCGAAACACCGCACGATGTCTTGCCCTGCTTGAGGAAGCCCGTCTCATCGATGACCAGGACCGCATCATCGGCGGCGAGGTTTTCCACAACATACTCTCGCACGATGTCGCGAAGTCCATCCGCGTCCCAGCGTCCGCGACCCAAAATGGCTTGCTGCCGCCACGGACCGGGATCCCCGGCCGCCTCAGCGCGCATCCAACCTGTCTTTCGCCGCTCGTCACCCAGCAAGCCGTCCAGGAAAAGGTTCGCGGATGCTGCAACTCGCTCCTGCGTAAACAGTCGCCGCATACGAGCCTTGACGTCACGCAGCGACGATGCCCAAAGTTCCAGCGTCGTCTCGATTGATGCACCCATCATCCATGACCTCCGAATCATGGAGACCCATAGATTCAGAGTTTATAGAAATATGCAACTGTAATGCTAGGTCACATACCCATAAAATAGTTTTTGTTTTTAATGGATTGTGATTCACTGCTTCCGTTGATTTGGAGGCAGTGATGGCTCGCTTTGATTTGACGGATTTCGAATGGTCGGTGATTGAACCGCTTCTTCCAACGAAGGTACGCGGCAAGGCGAGGGTTGATGATCGGCGGGTGCTGAATGGTATCTTCTGGCGACTGAGAACGGGTGCGCCCTGGGCGGATATCCCGGCTCGATATGGTCCCTATACCACCTGCGTAAATCGCTTCAACCGGTGGCGCCATGCTGGGCACTGGGAGCGTATTCTCAACGCAATATCAGAAGCTTACGATGGCGACATCCAGATGATCGACAGCTCGTCAATCCGCGTACATCAACATGCTGCCAACGGCCAAAAAAAGAAGAGCGATCCGGTTGCATGGGTCGCTCGCGTGGCGGACTGACAACCAAAATCCATGCACTTGTCGATGCTGATGGCCGTCCAATCTTGCTGAAGCTGACGCCAGGCCAAGCGCATGATGGACGTTCGGCTGCCGATATGTTCGAGACTGTTCGGGCCGGAAATATCCTGCTGGCTGATCGTGCCTACGACAGCGACGCGTTGCGCCAAAACCTCAAAACCCGTGGCGCATGGGGATGTATTCGCCCTATGCCAAACAGGGTCAATATTCCCGTCTTCAGCCCATGGCTCTACAAACAGCGCAACGCGGTCGAGCGGTTCTTCAACAAACTCAAACACTTCAGAGCAGTCGCAACCCGATACGACAAACGCGACGACAACTTCCTCGCATCCGTCCAGCTAGCCTCAATTCGAATTTGGCTCCGATCTTATGAGTCGGTCACCTAGACCTCAGCGCGGTTGTGCTTGCGATGCGGAGACAATTTGTTTGGACAAACTTGCGAAGTAGTCCTGCTGCCTCGGGTGCCTCTCGCACGGCATCAAGCAGTTCGTCTGGGTCTTTTCCTTCCTGGCGGAGAGCATCGGCCCTGAACTTGATAATTGCCGAAGAAGTTTCCGACGTGAACTCCGGATGAAATTGGGCTGATATCGCTCGAGGGCCAAATCGAACAATTTGGTGGGGATCATGATCTGATGCCGCGAGAGAATACGCACCCGGGGGCAGATCGATGATCGTCTGCATGTGGGTCAGATGTGCCTGGAATTGCTGAGGCAAACCGCTTAGCAGCACGTCCACCGGCGCGTCCGGCAGCAGGCGTATTGTATGGCACCCGATTTCGCGGCCCTGAGGATGATATTCCACTCGCCCGCCAAGTGCATGCGCCATGAGTTGATGTCCGTAGCATACGCCAAAAAGCGGCATCTCTAGCGCCATCGCATCGCGGATCCATGCAGCTGTAGCTTCACTCCAGGGTTCGCGGTCGGTCACCATGGACCACGATCCCGTAATGACAGCAATCCGGCTTGGATCGGGTTTCGGCAGCCCGTCGCCGTCGAATACACGTACGACCTCAATGCTGTCTGTCGCTCTGCCGAGGGCATGGCAATACCAGTCGGGCAAGTCGCCCAGCGGAATGCGGATTTCATCCGGAGGGGTGCCTGTCTGAATAAGGATGAGGTCGGGACCGTCTGCGAGCATATGCAAATTCCTGAATTGTTGTGAGCGCTCAGCTTGACGGAACAGACATAATGATGTCAAGTAAGTGCAAATGTGATCACAATAAGGGAATTGATATATGTCGTCGTACGAGGCGAGTCCGCCCGCGTTTCACGAATGGCTGGAGAAAAATGGTCCGATCGAAAGCATTCAGGCCGTCATCTGCGACTTGAACGGCATCATGCGTGGCAAAAGGCTTCCGGTTGAGCAAGCATCAAAGGTTTTGGGCGGTGGCATCCGCATGCCGCTTTCGATCGTCGGCGTCGATGTTTGGGGCGAAGACATAATCGGTAACGAGGAGGTTCGCGCGACCGGCGATCACGATGGTATCTGCGGCGTCACCGGACGCGGTGTGCTGCCAGTCAACTGGACTTCTCGGCCGAGTGCACTCGTGCCGCTGTGGCTGCAACAAGAAGACGGTAAGCCGTTCCTTGCCGACCCGCGCCAAGCACTGGCGGCAATCGTGCGGGAATATCAGAAGCTGAATCTTCGTCCAGTGGTGGCGACGGAGATGGAGTTTTACCTTATCGATCCGGAACCCGACAGCGCTGTTCCACCAATCTCGCCATATACAGGTAAGCGGCTCGATTCAGATGCAATTCTGTCAATCGATGAACTCGACGATTTTGGAGACTTCTTTTCATCAGTCTACGAGGAATGCGCCCGACAAAACGTGCCTGCGGACGCGGCAATTGCCGAGAATGGGATCGGTCAATTCGAGATCAACCTGCTGCACACTGACGACCCGCTGAAGGCGGCCGACGATGCGGTGTTCTTCAAGCGCATTGTAAAGGGTGTGGCTCGCAAACACGGGCTTGCCGCAACGTTCATGGCAAAGCCCTACGGCACGCGTTCGGGAAGCGGGATGCATGTCCATTTCAGTCTGCTCGATGAGAAAGGGAACAACATCTTCAACGACGGTACAGAGCAGGGCTCGTCGACCATGAAGCATGCTGTGGCAGGCCTGCTGCGTGGTATGGCCGAGACGACGCTCGTCTTTGCGCCGCATTTTAATTCCTATCGTCGGCTGAGGCCGGATACGCTAGCACCGACCGCAATATCGTGGGGCTATGAGAACCGTACGTCGGCGATCCGCATACCCGGGGGCAATCCAGTGGCGCGTCGTATCGAGCACCGCGTCGCTGGCGCCGATTCAAATCCCTATCTTGTCATTGCTGCGATTCTGGGCGCGGCACTCGTCGGGATTCGCAACAAGTGGCAGCCGCCCGAACCAGTTGAGGGCCACACTTACTCCATGGATAAACTCCCCAAAATCCCTGCCGAATGGGGGCAAGCGGTCGATGCCTTTGAGGCAGGATCGATTGCCGCCGAGGTCTTCGACCCGCTGCTCCGTTCCATGCTGATTGCCTGCAAACGTCAAGAGATCGCGGGCTTTGCCGAGCAGGTTACGGATTATGAATTTGGCGCCTATCTGGAAATCGTCTAATGCTTAAGAAACACAAATCCTATGCTGGCGACGGCAGCTATCCGACCAGCTACTATGCCGCCTCTCGCAACATCAGCCGCACGCCGGTTCGGCTGCAAGGCCGGATAAAGACCGACGTTTGCGTCGTCGGGGCGGGCTATTCCGGCCTGTCGACGGCAATCCATCTCGCAGAGAAGGGCTACAAGGTCGTCGTCATAGAAGGTGCTCAGGTTGGCTGGGGGGCCTCGGGCCGCAACGGTGGTCAGATTGTCAACGGCCTCAACGCCAGTCTCGCGACCATCCAGTGCCGCTACGGCGAGGACACAGCCCGTTTCATCGGCGGCCTAGTGCAGGAGGGCGGCAAAATCATACGCCGTCTCGTCAGCGAGTACCAAATCGAGTGCGACCTGAAGCCGGGCAACATCTACGCTGCTTATACGTCAGCGCATATGAAGGAGCTTGAAGCCAAGCAGGCGCTCTGGCGCAAGTACGGCATGGACGATCACCAGTTTCTTGACAGGGGGGCGCTTCGCAAGCTCGTCAACTCGGACGCCTATTGCGGCGGTATGCTCGACACAACTGGCGGTCACATGCATCCGCTCAATCTGGTGCTCGGCGAGGCGCGCGCCTTCGAGAGCATTGGTGGCACGATCTACGAAGGTTCGCCGGTTATACGCGTCGATCACGTTGCAGAGCGGCCGACTGTCTACACCGAAGGCGGCGAGGTCTCGGCTCCCATCGTCGTCCTTTGCGGAAATGCCTATCTCGGCGACGCGGTGCCGAAACTCGTGTCGCGCGTCATGCCGGTCTCCACCCAGATGATAAGCACGGCACCGCTCGGCGAACAACTTGCCAACTCGCTGATCCCAAGCGACATGTGTGTGGAAGACGTTCGCTACATCCTCGACTATTTTCGTCTTTCCGCCGACAAGCGGATGATTTTCGGTGGTGGTACCGTCTATGGCGGCACCGATCCCGCCGACGTTGTAGCGAAGCTGCGGCCCAACCTCGAAAAGGTCTTTCCACAGCTCAAAGGCGTGAAGATCGACTACGCCTGGAGCGGCAACTTCGCGCTCTCCTTCACACGCGTGCCGCAGATGGGGCGCATCGGTCCAAGCACTTACTTCGCCCATGGCTGCAGTGGCCATGGCGTCACCGGGTCGCATCTTTTCGGCCGCACGCTCGCTGAGGCGATCGACGGTGATGCGTCGCGCTTCGACATCTTCGAGAAACTGCCCTGGTATCCGTTCCCGGGCGGGCGCTTGCTTCGCGCCCAATACTCTACAATTGGTTCTTGGTGGTACTCGTTAAGGGATGCAGTCGGGTGGTAACCAGCGCTTCGCTGGAGCTGCTGGCCGCAATGGCAGGGATTGGAGGATCGAATGCTCGACAAATGGAAATTCTATATTGACGGAAAATGAGTCGAGCCCACCACGCAGAGCGAAATGCTAGAGATATCGATCTGGCGGTGGCCGCTGCCAAGAAAGCATTCCGAAGTTATAGCCAATCCAGCGTCGCGGAACGGCTGGGGCGGCATCGTAAAGTTAACGGAACTTGGAATTCGATGTGCAATTACAGGTCATGACGAACGGTGATCTGCTTTATCGCCGTCATCGCTTTCCCGCGGAAATCATCGCCCACACGGTGTGGCTTTGTTTCCGGTCCCCTCTCAACCTGCGGATGGTCGAGGATATGCTGGCTGCTCGCGGGATCATTGTCTCGCATCAGACGGTCTCATTGTGGGTGGAAAATTCGGCCCTACTTTTGCCAAGGAGATCCGCCGGCCTTCAACAGGCAAGTTTGGCGACAAGCGCCACCTCGATGAGGTAGTCATCGAGATCCGGGGCAAGAAGCACTGGCTGTGGCGCGCCGTGGATCAAGACGGCTTCGTCCTGGACGTTCTCGTGCAAAGCTGCCGCAATGCCAAAGCGGCCAAGCGCCTGCTGCGCAAGCTCCTGAAGAGCCACATCCGGGCGCCGCGTGTGATGATCACGGACAAGCTTCGATCCTACGGCGCTGCAAAGCAGGAGATCATGCTCGGTGTCAAGCATCGCTTCCACAAGGGCCTGAACAATCGGGCGGAGAATTCCCACCCACCAGTCCGGCGGTGAGAGCGGATCATGAAGCGCTTCAAATCGAAGCGGCATCTGCAACGCTTTGTCTCCATCCATGATCCAATTGCCAACCTGTTCCACATCCCGCGCCACGACATCCCCTCCAGCCATCACCGCGAACTGCGTGCCGCGGCGATGAACTTATGGACGAAAATCGCTCACGCATGAGCGATGTCTGCCGCCACCCATCATCCGCTTGCTACTCGGCTGTTAACTTTACGATGCCGCTTGTCCCTATGTCGTGCTGCGTTACGGCGATGCGGCGCTCACCTCGCAGTCAAATCCCGAATTTACCGCCGACTTCATCCGCGCGCTTGTCGCAACGCGCGGTCAGAGTTTGCCAGATGGGATCAAGAGCGGGGCGAGCAATGCCGATGATGCAGAAATCGCGCGCGCAAGGACAAGTGTGGAAATAGCTACGTTTGTGAAATCGCGTTGATTTCAACTGCCTGCTTTGACCAGCGTGCCGCGCTTCCGGTGTGGTTGGTCATCCATGATCCTATCGTAGATAAGGAGTCCCCATGCACTATCACTCCGATGCCGAACTCTTCATTGATGGCGAATGGCGCGATGCGCCGGCGGGTGAGACCCGCCACGCAAGACGCGGCAGAAAGCCCACGCATCCTGTTCAACATCCTCATTCCGAGGGAGAACCACAATCCGGCTCGATTACCGAGGCAGGCCCATTTAGGTGTTTGCTGTGGGCATGGCGGTTCACATCCTAATGTGCGGCTGCGCGGCTAACCTTATAGTGTGTCGTTTCCAAGCGTTTGCTTCAACAGGTGAATGGCGTCAAGGATATCGGCTTTGATCGCCACGCCCAGGGCTTCGGCATCCCTTCGGCGAATGGCTTCTAGCGTCATCTGGTGCTTATCGACAATGGATGTCGTTTCGCTCATTTCATAAACGCTGCGCATGAACGGACCAAACTGCATCCAAATGCTTTCCAGCAGAGCGACAATGACTTCGGACCCCCCAGCTCGGTACAATTCGAAGTGAAATTGATAGTTTTCGCGCATGTAGGCGTCTGCGTCCTTGGCTCCATAGCTTTGGTTCATGCGCGAATCGCAGGCCTCCATCACCCCAATAGTCTCGAGCGTCACATAGGGAAGCGCCAAACGTGCGCAAAGGGGTTCCAGCTGCAGCCGGGCATGCATAAGCTCTTCGAAACGTCGGCGAGTCAGCTCGGGAATGCAGACCCGGCCGTTACGACGCACCTCCAGAGCGCGCTCGCCGCCGAGCCGGGTAATCGCTTCACGGACAGGCATAAGCCCGACACCCATACTCTTGCTTAGGCCCCGTAGGCTGACGCTCGTGCCGGGAGAAAATCGGCCAGAAATAAGCTGCTCGCGAAGCGCCTGATAAACCTGTTGCTGTTGGGTCGATAGTTCTCTCATTATTTCATACGCCTTGATACCGCCGCCGCACGACCCCGCTGCGATGTGGTCAAGCCTTGCCGTTCCTCTTGGAGGCAGGAGGGCCATCTGCCGCGTAAGACGCGACGCCATAGCACAATCCAGTGCGCGACAACCAGTGCGTCGTTGCAACTGCCTTGCAAGGATTGCCAAATGACCAATCGAAACCCATCTAGTTCTGGGTGTTCAGTCCGCAATTCCGCTCACCGCCTTGGAAAGAGGTTCAAGCCAGTTGGACCTTGCGCTCCTGCAGGATGTTGCCGCCATCGACAACCAGCATCGCGCCGTTGATGTAGCTCGCTTCGCCAGAAGCAAGAAAGACGGCGGCGGCAGCGACTTCATCCGGGGTTCCAGCGCGTCCCAGAGGCGTGTACCGGGCAGCGACCTGCTCTTCCTCGGTTGATGAACCTGTCTCGATCCAGCCGGGGGCGACTGCATTCACGGTCACTCCGTAAGGGGCAACTTCGAGCGCCAGGGCATGGGTGAGCCCCACCATCCCCGCCTTTGCCACCGAATAGGCAGCCTCTCCCGGATTGGAAACCAGCGGGCCAGTCACGGAGGCGATATTCACGATACGTCCGCGCCGCCTTTCGACCATTGCCTCCAGAAAGGCGCGCGTGACAAGAAACGCGGTCTTGAGGGTGACGTCAATTCCGATGTCCCAATCGGCCTCACTCAGCGCCAGGAATTCGCGTTGCACGGCTGGCGCCGCCGTGGATCCCATGCCGGCATTGTTCACCAGAACGTCAACCGGCCCTACCAGTTTTCGCAGGCGCATGACCTCCTCGGCCTTGGTGAGATCTGCAACTTGGGCTATGACGTCAAAGCCTTGTGCCCGCAGTTCCTCAGCCCGCAGATGAATTCGTTCGCTGGCGCCGGTGATGCAAACGGCGAGACCTTTCTGTGCAAGCTTGCGGGCGATGGCAAAGCCTATGCCATGGGGCCCTCCCGCGCCGGTCACCAGAGCCGAGCGAAAGTCGCCTTCGCTCGCCGTCATATGACGTCGCCGTAATAGGCAAACTCTTCGTCTGTCACCTCGGCGGAAAAGAAGCGGTGTTCCACACGCTTCAACGCAATGAAGACCGAGGCCATGCGTTCGCCGAGAGCGTCCTTCAGGAATTCGGATTCAGCAGCCTGGTCGATCGCCTCGCGCCAGTCGCATGGCAGCAACTTTCCGGCGTCGTCGCTGTAGGTGGACGATTCTGCGTCTGGCTCGATCCGGTTATCAATCCCCTCGTACATTCCGGCAAGCACGGTCGCAGCAACCAAATAAGGGTTGGCGTCGACGCCGGCGGAACGATGTTCAAGGTGGCGGTTGGCTGGGCTGCCCGCAGGCACCCTGATGGCAACGCTCCGGTTGTTGCGCCCCCAGGTCGGCGACGTCGGTGCATAGCTGTTGCGCGAAAAGCGACGCCAGGAATTCAGATTGGGTGCAAACATCAGCATCGAATCCGCCATGGTCCGCTGCAAGCCACCGATGGCGTGGCGCAGCATCGGCGCGAGATCATCTTGCACGTCGGCGAAGAGATTGCTGCCCAACGGGTCCGCAAGACTGGCGTGAAGATGCATACCGGAGCCGGAGCGATGCGCGAAGGGCTTGGCCATGAAGTTGGCGCGCATGCCATGTCGGAGCGCGAGACCTCGAACGAGGCGCTTGAGCATCACGAGGTCGTCTGCCGCCCGCAGGCCTTGGGGCTGGTGACGCAGAGTGAGCTCATACTGGCCGGGAGCGTATTCGGAGATGATTGTTTCAACAGGCAGGTTTTGGACGGCGGCGGCGCGGTAAAGCGCATCGATAAACGGCTCGAACTGATCCAGCACGGCAACGCTGTAGACGTGGTTGCCACTTGATGCTGTTCCCGAGAGAGGCAGACGTGCTGCCTTAGGTTTTCCAAGAGCATCTTTTTCGGCGTCGAGAAGATAGAATTCCAGTTCGAAGGCTAACACTGGGAACAGATTTTTAGCCTCAAACCGCTCGATCTGGCGCACCAGAGCCTGCCGGGGATCGGCACCCATCGCAGATCCGTCCAGCTCATACAGCATGACACGAACTTCGCCGCGTTCGGGTGACGTCCAAGGCAAGGTGACAAGTGAACCGGCGATCGGCCATGCAATCCTGTCGGCGTCTCCATCGTCCCAGGTCAAACCGGTCTCATCGACATCGGCGCCGGTAACATCCAGCCCCAAAATGGAGCCGGGCAGATGCCGGCCGGAACGGAACAGTGGCAAGAGTTCATGGCGGCGGATAATCTTGCCGCGCGCAACCCCGTTCGGATCAATGAGCACGAGGTCAAAGGCTGCGATGTCTTGGTGTCGCTCCAGGAACGCTTCGGCTTCCTCGACAGGTGCCGCATTGAGTGGACGTGTTCCGGTCATTTCATACAGCCTTTGTCATACGATCGAGAACTTTCTCAAAGCTGGCGACAAGGCCAGCGACATGCTCTTCGCTGGTCGTCGGCGCCACAAGAACCATATTGTGGAAGGGGGTGACCAAATATCCCAGATTGAGGAATGCCGTATGCAACGCCTTCTGGATCACCGGATTGGCCGCGGCGCGTGCTTCACAGGCGTTCTGCAGGGGATGTGGCGCGAACACAACTTCGAGCCGGGCGCCGACGCGGCCGACGTGCCACGGTAATTCGTAGTGTTTGATGGCCGCGGAGAAGCCTCGCTCGACGGCATCAGCAAGGCGGTTCATTCTGTGGTAAGCCTCGGCTGTCATGACCTCTTCGAGGCAAGCTCTGAGGCAGGCAAGTTGCAAAGCGCTGCCCGAGAGCGTCGTGCCTATGCCTGAGTGGCCCGTGCCCGTACTCGCCGCGCGTACGGCTTCAAACCGGCTCGCCACATCGTCCGTCATGCCCCATACCGCGACGGGAATACCGCCACCGACGGGCTTTCCGACGACAAAAATATCTGGTTCGAGACCATGCACTTTCGTGTATCCGCCAAATCCGGTCGAAACCGTATGCGTTTCGTCGATCTGCAGCAGCGTCCCTGTAGAGCGAGTAAGATCCCGCAGGGCTTTATGAAACCCGGGAAGTGGGAGAATCATACCGCAATTGGTCATTACGGGCTCCGCCACGACGCAAGCGATGTCACTACCTTTCAACGCTGCTTCGAGAGCGGGAACATCGTTGAAAGGAATACAGACAGTCGTTTCGGCGAGATTCACCGTCTGGCCAAGTAGGCCATTGCGAGGGACCGTCTGCCCGTCGACGAGGTCCACCAGCGCTTCGTCGGCCGCGCCATGATAGCAACCATCGAATACCAGGATCTTTTTCCTGCCAGTCACCGCACGCGCCACCCGAAAGGCAAAGCGGTTGGCGTCACTTGCTGTCGTCGTGACCTGCCACATTGACATGCCGAATGTGCTGCGCAAAAGGCGGCCAACGGCATCCAAGTCTCTGGAGGGCAACATAGTCGTAAGACCCAGGGCGCCAGCGCCTGCCAGCACGTTCAAAATCGGCTGCGGTCCGTGCCCGAACATCGCACCGCTGTCTCCCAGGCAGAAATCAATCGCGCGATTGCCATCAATGTCCCAAACTTCGCTCCCGGCAGCCTTGGATATCACAATTGGAAACGGCATTGGCCAGTCCCGCATCCAGTACTGCGGGACTTGGTTGAAAAATCCCGACGATGCCGCGGCGAAAATCTCTTTGCTACGCGACCGCTGGCTCGCGAAGATCGACGTTTCTTCGGCAAGAATTCGCCTCGCAGCGGTGAGAAGGGAAGCGGAGTCTAGTGGTCCGCTAGGTAAGATGCTCGGCACTTGTGAGAACCTTTCGAAGTGATCATTGTGATCACATCTAGAAGCGATGGCGCTATCGTGTCAATGAGACATTCACGAAGGTGCAAATTATCGCGTTATGATACGTACTTTTCTTGGTGAAGCGTTTGGTGGTGAGAAAATCTCCTTTTATTATTGTGATCACGTTGTACCTATGCAGCCTTGTCGGAAATGGTAGGTAAAGAAAATTTGCGAGAAGCCAAAAACCCCTTGACGGCCTTCAAACTCGGTGTTTGGATAAGTGGATACAAAAATCCAGCGAGCGACAATGGCGATTTCATCTGCATCCACCACACATGTCGCCTCAACGGCCGAGGAGGAGGCTTATGCGTATCTCCAGCAGGCCCTGCGCTTCGGCCGCTACAAGCCGGGGGACCGCCTGATCCCCGAAGAGATCGCTACCGAAATCGGAATGAGCCGCATGCCGGTTCGTGAAGCCTTTCGACGCCTGGCTGCCGATGGTCTCGTGACGCTGCGGCCCAATCGGGGCTGTGTGGTGGCGGGACTCACGCTCGACGAGCTCAACGAGACTTTCGAAATCCGCTCTGTACTTGAGGGTCTTGCAGTCCGCATCGTCATGCCGCGTCTGACGCTGGAGAGCTTCGAGGATCTGGACCGGCTCCTCCTGCGCATGGAACGCGCGGGCGAGGCCGGAAGCAGCGACTGGGTGCTGCGCCACCAGGAGTTTCACGCCTATCTCTATGGGATGAGTGGGCGACCGAAGCTCATCCGCCAGATTGCCGCGCTTCACGTTGCCATCGAGCCCTACATGCGTATCTGGTTCGATTATATCGACAAGCCGCTTTCGGCGCGCGAGGAGCATCAGAATCTCATCGATGCGCTGAAGTCGGGCGATAGCGCCAAGGCCGAAAGGGTTATGCAGGAACACGTTCTCTTCACGGCGCCGCTGCTTGCCGATTTCGCAAGTCCCAGCCGGCGCTGATTGCCGGTTGGTCAAATTGTCCGAAGCCGGAGGGACATCCGGCAAGGACGGGGAACGCCGCTAATGCGGCATAACAAAAAGGGAAAAGCCATGACATTTCGTCGTATGGCCGCAATTGCGGCTGCCTTCATGACAATCATATCCGCGCCGCTTTCAATGGCGGCGGATGCGCCGAAAGCCATTACTATTGCCACCGAAGGTGCCTATGCGCCGTGGAACTTTACCACCGCCGACGGTAAGCTCGACGGGCTTGAGATCGACCTCGCCAACGATCTCTGCGCTCGCATGAAGATCAAGTGTACCATCATCGCGCAGAACTGGGACGGCCTCATCCCCTCGCTGACGGTGGGCAAGTTCGACGTGATCATGGCAAGCATGTTCATCACGCCGAAGCGCCTGGAAACCATTGACTTCACCCAGCCCTATGCGGTGGACCCTTCGGGCTTTGCAATCGCCAAGGACAGCGACCTCGGCAAGCTTGGCATCTCCAAAGAGAAGTTCAAGCTGGAGGACGAGGCCGCCGCAATGGCAGCGATTGAGAAGCTGAAGCCGTTGCTCAAGGGCAAGGTCGTCGGCGTGCAGTCTGGCACGACTAACCTCGAATTCCTGAAGAAGTATTTCGGCGATACCGTCCAGATTCGCGAATACAAGACGACGGAACAGCACGATCTCGATTTGGCTGCCGGCCGCGTCGATGCTATTTTTGCTCAGCAGACGGCGCTCGCCGCCACGCTCGCCAAGCCGGAATTTGCCGACTACACGATCGCCGGTCCCGGCTTTGTCGGCGGCATCTTCGGCCTTGGAACCGGGGCAGGGCTGCGCAAGGAAGACAAGGCGCTGAAGGACATGTTCAATACGGCTATCGATGCCGCGATTGCCGACGGCACGACCAAGCGCATCTCCGAAAAGTGGGTCCATACCGACGTCACGCCGGTGAAGTGAGCCGCGCGGGATCGGGTGGCCGAGGTCATTCGATCCCACCCATCTTTCACAAAGCGATCTCGCGGCGCCTCCGTCGTGCCCAGCCGAGTTACAGGTTTTGAGCCCTCATGTTCGATAAATTCAATCTGCTCGGTCTTGGAACCGGAGGCTGGGGTGCGGCGCTGCTTGAGGCCGCCGCCATCACCCTGCTCCTTTCCGCGGCAGGTTTTGCGCTCGGGATCGTCTTCGGTGGGATGGCAGCAGCCGGCCGGCTCTCCACCATGCGCTTTCCGCGGGGCATCGCGTCTGCCTACGGGATCGTGTTCCGCGGCGTGCCGGATCTCCTGACCATCTATCTCTTCTACTATGGCGGCAGCGTCGCGCTGACGGCGTTCGGCCGTCTCTTCGGCGCGAAGGGCTTCACTGGCCTGCCGGCGCTTGCCACCGGGATCGTGACGATCGGCTTCATTTCGGGTGCCTATCAGGCTGAGGTCTATCGAGGCGCGTATCTCGCGGTCGAGCGCGGCCAGTTCGACGCCGCCAAGGCGCTTGCGCTGACGCGCATCCAGATGCTCCGCCTCGTGATCTTGCCGCAACTGCTGCGCCACGCAATTCCCGGTCTTGGTAACGTCTGGCAGCTTGTCCTAAAGGATTCGGCTCTGATTTCCGTCATCGGACTTGTCGAACTGATGCGCCAGTCGCAGATCGGCGCGGGCTCGACCCGCGAGCCTTTCTTGTTCTATTGCGCTGCCGCGGCGCTTTATTTCGCCATTGCCGGCCTCACGGGCCTTATCTTCGGACGGGCTGAGGTCAACGCCTCGCGCGGGGTTATCCATTGATGATCGATCCCGGCTTCTTATTCGAAATCATCCCCACCCTCCTTTCCGGCCTGCCGCTGACGCTGGAACTGGCCGGCTCCTCGGTCCTCCTCGGCTTCGTCCTCGCTCTTCTTCTCGCGCTGGCTCAGCAGGGTAAATGGCCGGTCGTGGTCTGGCCGATCCGGACATTCGTCGCAATCTTTCGCGGTACACCGCTCCTGGTGCAAATATTCCTCATTTATTACGGGCTCGGCCAATTCCGCCCGACCCTGCAATCGGTCGGGCTCTGGTCATTGTTCCGCGAGCCCTATTGGTGCGCAATCCTGGCGCTGACGCTGAACACCGCGGCCTATGGCAGCGAGATCCTACGTGGTGCTATCCGCAATGTCCCGCGTGGGCTTTCGGAAGCGGCCTCGGCGTTGGGTCTGTCGCGCATGTTGGCTTTGCGGCTGGTGATACTGCCGCTGGCGCTGCGCCAAGCGCTGCCTGCCTACAGTAACGAGATTATTCTGATGGTGAAGGGCACCTCGCTTGCCTCCATCATCACGCTGACGGAAGTGACCGGCATAGCGCAGGAACTGATTTCCCAGACTTATCGCGCCATGGAGGTGTTCATCGCCGCCGGCGCAATCTACCTCGCCCTCAACTTCCTCATCGTGTGGGCGCTTTCGCTGCTCGAGGCAAGGCTTTCGCATTACCGCGTGCGCGCCTGAACCACCCGCCATGACCGCATACTACGGAGACTTAAAGGCAATGCGCAATTTCGAGAAGCCGACGCGATCGGTGGCTGTGTCCGCCCGGGCAATGGCTGCGACATCGCACCCGTCCGCCACGCTGACGGCGATCAACATCCTACAGGCGGGCGGCAACGCCATGGACGCTGCCATTGCCGCCTGCGCCGTCCAATGCGTTGTCGAGCCAGGATCGACCGGCATTGGCGGCGACTGCTTTGCGCTTTACGCGCCGAGGGGCGGAGCCGACGTCATTGCCTATAATGGTTCGGGCCGTACACCGGCAGCCCTGACGGTGGACTGGTTCGAGGAGCGCGGCCTGACCGAAGTACCACGCCAGTCGCCTTCCTCCGTGACCGTCCCCGGGGCCATCGACGCATGGACGCGGCTTCACGCGGATCATGGCCGTCTTCCCTTTGCCAAGGTTCTCGCGCCCGCCATCACCTTTGCCGAGACCGGCTATGCCATTTCGCCGCGTGTGCATCATGACTGGGTGAAGGAAGAGCGGCTGCTTGCTGCGGACGAGGCAGCAGCGCGCATCTTCCTGCCGCAGGGCCGCGCGCCGCGCGTCGGCGAGATACATCGCCAGCCGGAGTTGGCCGCGACCTTCGACAGGATCGCCACCGAAGGTCGCGACGGCTTTTATCGCGGACCGGTTGCCGAAGACATAGTCGAGCGCCTGCGCGCGCTCGGGGGGCTTCATACGCTCGAAGACTTCGCCGCCGCCAGGGGCGAGTACGTGACGCCGGTCACCACGACGTTCCGGGATTACACGATCCATGAATGCCCGCCTAACGGGCAAGGCATCATCGCGCTGATGATCCTCAACATCCTGTCACATTTCGAGGCTGCGGGCGCGCCGGACGCGATCGACCGCATTCATATCGAAATTGAGGCGACGCGGCTTGCCTATGCTGCGCGCGATGCCTGGCTGGCGGACCCCGCCAAGTCCGATGTACCGGTCGAGGAGATGCTGTCCGACGAGTTCGCCGGCCGGCTCGCCAGTATGATCGACCTGACGCAGGCGATTGCTGATCTGCCGCCGTTCGAACTGCCGCGCCATCGCGACACGGTCTATATTTCCGTGGTCGATTCAGAGCGGAATTCGGTGAGTTTCATCAACTCGATCTTCGACAGTTTTGGCACGGGCATCGTTGCACCGAAATCGGGGGTCATCCTGCACAACCGTGGCCAGAGTTTCTCGTTGAAGCGCGGACACCTCAACATGATGGCGCCGGAAAAGCGTCCGCTGCACACGATTATCCCGGGCATGGTGACGCGCAACGGTCGGACTGAAATATCATTCGGCGTCATGGGCGGGTACTACCAGGCCATGGGTCACGCGCATCTGATTTCCAAGGTGCTCGACTATGGCATGGACATGCAGGACGCCATCGACCTGCCACGCCTAGTGCCGGCAAGCGGGCTCGCGCCGAAAATCGAGGTGGAGCAGACCGTTCCGGCCGCGACCATTGCAGAACTTCAGGCGCGCGGCTTCGAGATCGTACCGACTGAGGACCCCATCGGTGGCGCGCAGGTGATCCGCATCGACTGGGAAAATGGCACGCTGACGGGCGGGTCGGAATCACGCAAGGACGGGGTTGCACTTGGCCTTTGAAGAGAGACGGGTGCCCTCAGGGGACGCCCTGCGGCAATGAATGCGCACCTTCGAAACAAGACCAAATAATGTGATCAAATCCTGAATATCGTCGATCCCAACGACACTTCATATATCCGCAGGAGTTCCAGATGAAAAAGTTCGGCCAGTTCTACATTGACGGCGCCTGGGTCGATCCGATCGACCCGCAGGGATTGCTCGAGGTCATCGACCCTTCCATCGAAGAGGCCTTTGCGACGATTGCGCTGGCGGGCGGGGGCGATGTCGATCGCGCCGTTGCAGCTGCCTCGCGAGCCTTCGAGGGCTTCTATCTGACGAGCCCATTAGAGCGTCTGGACCTGCTGAAATCGGTTCTGTCCGTGTATCGGAAGCGTTCGCAAGATCTCGCCTGGGCAATTTCCCATGAAATGGGTGCTCCGAAAAAAATGGCGCTCGAAAATCAGGTCAGCAGCGGCGCCGCGCATATACGTACCATGATTGACGTCATGAAGGACTACCGGTTCGAGCGCATGGTCGGCAAGACGATGGTGGCCAAGGAAGCGGTCGGCGTCGTCGCGATGATCACGCCGTGGAATTGGCCGCTCAACCAGATCACCTGCAAGGTCGCGCCCGCGCTCGGCGCCGGCTGCACCATGGTATTGAAACCGTCCGAGGTCGCCCCGGTCAGCGGGCTGGTCTTCGCAGAAATCATGCACGAGGCAGGCGCTCCCGCCGGCGTTTTCAACCTCCTCAACGGCGACGGCCCGACGGCGGGTGAGGCGCTGGCCGCGCATCCCGATGTTCACATGATCTCGATAACGGGATCGAACCGCGCCGGTATCGCCGTCGCGAAGGCCGCTGCCGCGACCGTCAAGCGTGTGCACCAGGAGCTAGGCGGCAAATCCGCCAACGTCATCCTCGAGGACGCCGACTTCGTGATGGCCGTACGCCAGGGTACGCTCGACTGCTTCGACAATTCGGGCCAGTCCTGCAACGCACCGACCCGCATGCTGGTGCCGGAAGGACGCATGCAGTCGGCAGCAGCCATTGCTGCAGAAGCGGCCGGTTCGCTGGTCGTCGGTCCGGCGGAGCGTGAAGGCGTCGATCTCGGCCCCGTCGTGAGCCAGGCGCAGTATGATAAGATTCAGGGCATGATTGCCGCAGGCATCGCTGAAGGCGCGACGCTGGTTGCTGGCGGCGAAGGCCGCCCGGACGACCTCAATCGCGGATATTTTGTACGCCCGACCGTCTTTGCCGATGTCAAGCCCGGCATGCGTATCGAGCGCGAGGAGATCTTTGGGCCGGTGCTCTCGCTCATCGGCTACAAGGACGAGGACGACGCGATCCGCATTGCCAACGACAGCATCTACGGTCTTGCGGCCTATGTATCCTCGTCGGACAGGGACCGTGCCAGACGCGTCGCCCGCAGGCTGCGCGCCGGCAATGTCCACATCAACTCTCCCGCCTGGGACACCTACGCCCCGTTCGGCGGCATGAAACAATCCGGAAACGGACGCGAATACGGGGAATTTGGTCTTGACGACTTCCTGGAGATCAAGGGCATCAACGGATATGCCGAATGAAATGGCGGGACGCGTTCGGTCAGGCGTTTTCGAAGATCAGGTCCAGAAGGCCCCTGATCTCCGGAAGAATCCGCGCCAGATGCGTCTCCAGCGTCATCGTTTCGTCCTTCAGGCAGGCCTGATAATGGCTGAGCCAGTGGTTGTAGATGATGGAGGCGAGGGCATCGGCGTCAAAACGGCCGCCGCGCCGCGTCCTGCAGGCATGTGCGACCAGCATCTCATTGATCGTTCTGATCAGTGTCGCGTCGATCTGGCTGTAGCGTTGCACGAATTCGGACTGAGGGTAGCGGATCGCGGTCGATTCCGCGTAGAGCCAGACGGATTTGCTGAAAATTTCCAGGGAGCGCTTGGTCAGGTCGCTCAGAAGTTCGCACAGATCGTCCGCGAGGCTGTCGGATTGGCGCTGGATGTGCGTGCGATAATGGTCGATTGCTTTCTGGTGCCCCTGGAAGATGATCGCCAGCAGCAATTCATCGCGGCTGCCGAAATAGTTGAAGACCGTGGGCGTCGAAACGCCGGCCGCCGCGGCGATCATCGCCATCGAGCATTCCTCGATGCCAAGGCGTTCAAAAAGAGTGCGCGCGCTTTCCATGATTGCATCCCTGCGCTGCTGCTTTTGCCGCTCGCGCAGGCCTGCCGTCGCTTTCTGAACCAATGTCTCGCTGCCTCCCCAATAAAATATTTTACGTCGTAAAACATTTTATTGACACAAATTGTTGACGCCATAAAGTAGGTGGCGTCCACTAATTAAAATACAAGCGTGGGAACAACACAAATTTCGCGGGCCATTCCGGTCTGCGGAATACAGCAGATAACTCCGTACAGGAACGCTAACGAGAAGCTCGTTCAGGCCGATTGTCCTCTGCGAAGTCAATGTATTCAATTTGGACTGATGTCGACTGCGGAGATATTCTTCGCGGCTTTGGATTTCTGCATCATTTTCGCTCTGACCCCAACATGGAAACTTGAAACTGGGAGACTGAACCGATGGATTTTCGGCCGAGTTCAAACTGGGTGGCTCTTAAAATATGAGCAGTATTACGCCTTTAAGGGCCGCCAAGGGCGGTGCTGTCTCGATCCTCAGTGTTCTGAAGGATTTCGGCAATTTCCGCGCCGTCGACGACGTGTCCATAGAGATCCGTCCGAACGAGTTCTTCACCCTTCTGGGGCCTTCCGGCTGCGGCAAGACCACACTGCTTCGAATGCTCGCTGGCTTTGAAGCGCCGAGCGACGGCAAGATCCTGCTGGACGGCACAGACATTTCGATGCTGCCGCCGAACAAACGCCCGATCAACACGGTGTTCCAGAACTACGCGCTCTTCCCGCACATGACGGTCGCCGAAAACATCGGTTTTGGCCTCAAAATGCTCGGCAAGAGTGCCGCCGAAATATCGTCGTCAGTCGAGGAAATGCTTCGTCTGGTCCGGTTGGAGAATGCCGGCAATCGCTCCGTCACTCAGCTTTCCGGCGGCCAACAGCAGCGCATTGCGCTGGCCCGCGCGCTCGCCCCGAAACCGAAGCTTTTGCTTCTCGACGAGCCGCTTTCGGCCCTTGACCTGAAGCTTCGCAAATCCATGCAGATCGAGTTGAAGCGCCTGCAGCAGGAAACCGAGATAACCTTCATCTTCGTTACCCACGACCAAGAGGAAGCCCTGACCATGTCTGATCGCATCGCAGTCCTGAATGGCGGCAAGGTCCTGCAGATCGGCTCGGCGCCTGATATCTACGAACATCCCGCCGACCGCTTTGTCGCCGGCTTCATCGGGGAGACGAACTTCCTCGAGGGCGACCTGATGTCGAGCGCCGACGGCGTCGGCACGGTGGCGCTGCGTTGCGGTCCAGTCGTCGAGGCGTTGACCGCCAAGTCGGTAGCCAGTTCGGGGGCCGTCACCATCGTCGTGCGCCCTGAGCATCTGGAACTGGTCGCGCCCGGCTCGCCGCAGGCGGTGGACGCGACCGTCGAACAAATCGTCTATTTCGGCACGGACACGCATGTCCACGCCCGCCTGAGCGACGGTACGGCGCTGACCATTCGGCAGCAGAACCGCCCTGGCCCGAAAGAAGGCATTGCCGTCGGCCGGACGATCGGGGTAACCATTCCGCCCCGCGTCGCCCAGATCCTGAAGGACTGAGGCCATGTCGGAGATCGCCACCGCTCAGGACGAACAGGACGCCAGGCGTCATCTGCTGCTCTCGTCACCGGCCATCGTCATCATGATCCTTCTGGGCTTCATCCCCCTGATGATCGTGGTCGCATACTCCTTCATGGCGCCTGGCGACTACGGCGGCGTCGTGCCAAAATTCTCTTTCGAGGCCTACGTCTCTCTGATTTTCCAGCGCGACATGTTCGATGACACCCTTACGTTCTCGTCGTCCTATCTAGAGATCTACATTCGCACCGCCGTCTTTGGCGTGGCGACGACGATCTTCTGCGTGCTGATCGGCTTCCCAACCGCCTATTTCATGGCGACGCGCCCAGCGAAACAGCGCAATCTCTGGGTTTTACTGCTGACGATCCCCTTCTGGTCGAACCTCTTGGTGCGCACGATCGCGGTCATGTTCATTATCCGCGACGAGGGGCTCATCAATACGGTGCTGATGCATCTCGGCCTCATCGATCGCCCGATCACGCTGCTCTACACGAACTTCGCCATCCTGCTCGGCCTGGTCTACAGCTTCCTGCCCTTCATGGTGCTGCCGATTTATGCCTCGCTGGAAAAGTTCGATTTTCGCCTCGTCGAGGCGGGCTTCGATCTCTATGCGAGCCGTTTCAAGGTGCTGACACAGATCATCATACCGCTGGCCAAGCCCGGCATCGTTACCGGCAGCATCCTCGTCTTCGTGCCCGCCTTCGGGGCCTATGTCACGCCGCTTCTGCTCGGTGGCGGCAGCCACCTGATGATCGGCGACCTGATCGCGCTCCAATTCGGCTCGTCGCGCAACTGGCCGCTGGGCTCGGCCTTCTCGATCGTGCTCATGGTCTTCGTTTTGCTTGCGCTTCTCTTTCAGATCCGTCGCTCGGGACAGGTGAAACATGGCTAGCTTCGCGTCCACAGGAAAGATCGACATCAAGCGCCAAACGGGGTTCGGCTTCATCGCTGTCACCTGCCTGGTCAGCCTTTATCTGCCGATCCTCGTTGTCCTCATCTTCTCATTCAACAATGCCATGAGCATCGGCGCGTCCTGGCAGGGCTTCTCCATGCGCTGGTACGTGGCGCTGATGCGGAACGAGGGGTTCTTCAACTCAGCCATCCTGTCGGTGGCGATCGCCATTGCGGCAACGATCATGTCGACGATCATTGGCACGATGGCGGCGCTGGCTACCACGCGGGTCAAGCGCTGGCGGGGGCAGTCTGCTACCATTCTGGCAATCACCTCGCCGCTGATCGTCCCAGAAATCGTCAGCGCCGTGTCGCTGCTCGCCTTCTTCTCCTTCATCGCGCAGACCTTCGGCATCAGCTATGGCATTCTGAAGATCGTTCTGGCGCACACGTCCTTCTGCATCCCCTTCGTATACCTGCCGATTAAGGCGCGGCTCGAGGGCATGGACGTGACGCTGGAAAATGCGGCGGCTGATCTCTACGCTGATCGCTGGAAAACGTTTCGTTATGTCACGCTGCCGCTGCTGTTGCCGGGCATTTCTTCTGGCGCAGCGCTCGCCTTCATCGTCTCCTTCGACGATTTCACGATCACGCAGCTGATTGCCGGTCCCGGTGAGACAACGCTGCCACTCTTTATCTGGTCTCGCATCCGCAACATCGTGACGCCCGAACTCAACGCCATGTGCACGGCGCTGCTCGTCGTCTCCATCGCTTTCATTGTTCTCTCTTTCCTCCTGACAAAGATGAAGCAGAACCAAAACTAAAAACCAACCAGAAGGGTACAACAGAAATGAAGAAATTGTCATCTCTTGCCATCGCGGGTCTTCTGCTCACAACCAGCACGTCTTTCGCCGCCGGCGAACTTCACATCTATAACTTCGGCAACTACACCAGCGCCGACCTGATCAAGAAGTTCGAGAAGCAGTTTGACGTAAAGGTTACGCTCGACACCTATGACACCAACGAATCGATGATGGCGAAGGTCAAGGCTGGCGGCTCCGGCTACGACATCGTCATACCGTCCGACTACGCCGTCGACATCATGAAGAAGGAAGGACTTCTTGAGGCTACCGAGCCCGACAAGATGGAAAACTTCAAGAACATTAAGCCGGAAATTGTGAACCTCTATTACGACGAAGGCCGCCACTACACCGTTCCGTGGCAGATCGGCGTCACTAGCCTGCAAGCCGACACTGCTGTTTACAAGGGCGATCTCGACACCTGGGGCGTTCTCTTCAATCCGCCGGCTGAGCTGAAAGGCCGTATCAACGTCCTCGACGACATGATAAGCGTCATCCACGCGGCTGAGCACTACAAGGGCTTCAAGCTTTGCACCTCCGACAAGTCTGAGCTAAAGCAGATCAACGAACTTCTGCTCGCCGCCAAGCCTTCCTGGCGCACGTTCAGCTACGATGCCCCGACGCTGTTGCAGTCCAAGGATGTCGATGCCTCGATGATCTGGGACGGTGCCGCCTATCGTGCCCGCGCAAGCCGGCCGACGCTGCAATTCGGCTTCCCCAAGGAAGGTGTCGAGGGCTTCGTCGACAACGTTGCCGTGCTGAAGGGCGCAACGAACCTGGAAAACGCCAAGCTCTTCCAGAATTTCGTCATGGACCCGGAAAACGCCGCGATGATTTCCAACTTCGCGACCTATAGTAACGGCATCGTCGGCTCAGAGAAGTTCCTCGATAAGGATCTGGGCAACGCGCTGGAACTCCAGCGCCCGGCAAATTTCAAGGTCTCTTTCTCGCCGCCCTGCAGCCCCGAAGTCATCGAGCTCTACAACAAGATCTGGACCAACCTGCGCAAGTAGCGCTGGGTCTGGAGCCATTCCGCCATCAAAGGACATCAGCGCGCCGGCCAGACCGGCGCGCTACATAACAAATTTACCTAAAAGGGAAGAACGCTATGGGTCAGTCTGCGAACATCGTCATCAGGAACGGCAAGGTCATCACCATGGACGATGCCGCGCCGCGCGCTCAAGCCGTCGCCATTATCGGCAACCGGATCGTCAAGGTCGGCTCGGATGCCGAAGCCATGGAGCTTGCAGGCCCATTCACGCACGTGATCGATGCGGGCGGCGGGACGATCGTGCCCGGTTTCAACGAATCTCACATGCATATTTTTGGCGGCTCCCTCAGCCTCATCCAACTGCCGCTGATGGGCGTTCGCGGCGAAGCGGCGCTCACAAACGCCATTGCGGCCTATGCTGCGCAAAACCCGGACCTGCCGCTTCTCGTCGGCAACGGCGCCGACTATCTCATCTTCGGCGATACGCCATCCGATCGCCGCAAGCTCGATGCGATCATGCCCGACCGGCCGCTGCTGCTCATCTCCCCCGACTATCATACGGCCTGGGCCAACACCGCTGCACTCAAGGCCGCCGGTATTCTCGAAGGTGCGAAACTGAGCATCGGCAATGAGATCGTCATGGGAGCGGACGGCCTTGCCGCCGGCGAACTGCGCGAGAGCGAAGCCATGGGACCCGTGCTGGAGCTCGGATCGACCGGCGGGCGCGAACGCTTCGGCATCGCCACCGGCGGCAACCCGGATTTGGTCACCGACGCTCAACGCGCCAGCGATATTGCCCTCCTCAAGAAGGGGCTCGCCTATTGCGCCTCGCTCGGCATCACCTCGTTTCAGAACATGGATGGCAACCTCTACCAGCTTGAGCTTCTCGACGAGATCGAGAAGACGGACGGCCTGCCGGTCCGTGTTCGCATGCCATACCACATGAAGAATTTCATGCCGCTCAGCGTCATCGAGGAAAAGGCCGTCGTCTGGCGCGAGCGCTACAATACGGACCGTTTGCGCTGTGACTTCGTCAAGATGTTCGCTGACGGCGTGATAGAGTCCGGAACGGCCGTCATGGTCGGCGGCTACGGCGACCGCCCCGACGAAAACGGCGATCTGCTGTTCCCGGTCGAACAGTTCAATGCGGTCGCCGTCGAGGCCGATCGCCTTGGCTTCCAGATGGCTGTTCACGCCATCGGCAGCGGCGCAGTCCGTGAGGTGCTGGACGGCTATGAGCATGCGCGCACGCTCAATGGTGCACGCGACAACCGCCACCGCATCGAACATATCGAGACCATCGAGCCGGATGACGTGCCGCGTCTGTCGGCGCTCGGTGTCGTCGGCTCGATGCAGCCGACCCATCCGCCGGGAACGGGCGACCTGCCGCTGCAGCCTTATCTCGGTCGTATCGGCGAAAAGCGCTGGCCGCTCGCCTTCGCATGGCGAACCATAAAGGATTCCGGCGTCACCCTCGTCCTTGGCACCGACTGGCCGGTCACGCCCATCGACCCGCTCGCCTGCATCCAAGGCGCGCTGATGCGCAGGCCATGGCGCGACGACCTGAAGGATCAGCGGCTTTCGCTGACGGAGCTACTGGAGGGCTATACAAAGAACTGCGCCTGGGTGGAGTTCATGGAGGACCGAAAAGGTGTGCTGAAGCCCGGCTATCTCGCCGACGTCGTCGTGCTGTCCGGTGATATCGAGGCGACCGCCCCAGAGGAGGTCTCCCGCCTCAAGGCCGCTTTGACGATCTGTGACGGTCGGGTCACGCACACCTCTCTCTGAAGCGCGTCAGAGCTACCGCTCCGCGCGAGCGCGCAGCATAGCGTTCAGTTTGGAGAATGCGTTTTCGATGAGATTGAAGTCGGGACTATAGGGCGGCAGGAAACCGCCTAGGTGTTCCAAAATTCGCATTACCACTGACAAGCTATCCAAGCGATCTGAAATCGCATGTCTATTTCACATCGCTCCCAAAATCGGCTGAGGTTTGCCGTTTGATTCTCATCAAGACCATGGGGTTGAAAGCAGCTCTAACCAGACCACCGCTTGGCCTTCTCGCCGGTCGGCACACGCTCATAAGTAAACTCCGAAACAGACGAATATAAGTTCCGGATTGGACGAGGTTGAAATCCGAACTGGACGCGTGTAGCTTCCGAGCCGAACGCGCCGGCTATCCTAGAATTTTGTAGCGCTCAGGAGGAAGAACAAATTGAAAGCGGAAAGCCCCTTTGACCTGCTTTATCCGAGAGGCGTGGCCGAGAGAATTAGGATTGCCTTGGAAGATACGCCAGTTGTACTCGTGAACGGACCACGTCAATGTGGCAAGACGACGTTGGCTCGAACCTTGCTTCAGACAGATCGTCCGTATTTTACGCTAGATGACGAAACGACCTTACTGTCAGCAAAGGCCGACCCAGTCGGCTTCATTCGTCAGATTGATACCGGCATCTTAGACGAAGTGCAGCGCGCGCCGGAGCTGCTACGTGCCATAAAACAATCCGTCGACAACGATCGGCGACCTGGCCGATTTTTGTTAACGGGCTCAGCAAACATTCTCGCACTTCCGACGATTTCCGACAGTTTGGCTGGGCGGATGGAGGTCGTCACCTTGTTGCCTCTAGCTCAATCCGAAATTCGACGTAACCGGTCGAACTTCCTTGATTCTGCCTTTGCTGGAGAGGCTATAGTTCCCCACAGCCCAATAGTCGGGAACGCCTTGATTGAGCAGGTGCTTATTGGCGGATATCCTGAGATGGTGGGCCGGGGCGATCCCCGCCGCCGATCCGCATGGGCTAGGGAGTACATCCGCGCCATCGTTGAACGAGATGTGCGCGACATTGCCGACGTCGAACGCCTGGACCAGATGCCGCAGCTTCTTCGGGCACTTGCGCATCATTCAGGACAGTTGCTCAATTTCACCCAATTGGCCGGCCAAGTCGGTATCGATGACAAGACCGCTCGCCGTTATATCGGGCTATTTGAACAGTTGTTTCTAGTTCGTCGCATAGAGCCCTGGTTTCGAAATCCGTTGAAGCGCCTTGTTAAGACTCCAAAGCTCCTGTTTCTCGACAGCGGCCTTTTGGCTGCGCTTATCGGACTGACAATGGATCGAATTTCACGGGACCGTTCACTATTCGGCTCATTGCTGGAGACGTTTGTCGCCGACGAAATCCTCCGGCTTGCGACCTGGAGCGACATCCAATCAACCTACCATCACTATCGGGATAAGGATCAGGACGAAGTCGATATCGTTCTCGAAGATGAAGCTGGCAATATGGTGGGACTTGAAGTCAAGGCTGCGGCAACGGTGACCGCCTCAGATTTCAAAGGCTTACGCAAACTAGCCGTAGCCACAGGCCGTGCCTTCAAGGCGGGCTGGGTTCTGTACGACGGCGACAAGATTCTGCCGTTTGGTGACAATCTTGCGGCGATACCGCTATCTTGTCTCTGGGGCCACTGAGACAAGCAGCGGGAATTAAGGTTCGGATCCCATCAAGACCTCCGTGTACTACCTCAGATCGAGTACCAAGATTCATCCACATATAGTATGCAAAAGTCGCAAGCGTCGCCTTTGATTCACCATCCGAATTCGTGCTGTTACAGCATGGACTGGCACGCGAATAACCGCTATTTCCTCGGCCTGTGGCGATGTTGAGTATCGCTGAATCATCCCGTGATACCCGAGGCGTCTTCCGGTGAAAAAAGTCCAACGCAGTTTCGTCGTCGAATATAAATCCGGTCGGCAGAAACCCGACCCGAAGTCGAACTCGATCTGGGGCAAGATCGATCTAAAGTCCGTTGCCCGCGATGTCGAGGACGACGCGGTGTCATTTTTGCCGGGTGGGCCAACAGATGGTAGTTCCGCCAGCGGAGTGTCTGTATCGAAAGCTGAGCCAGCGGAACCATTGTTGACACCGCCGACTGGGCATCACACAACACCAACAGTGACCGAGGAGACGATCATGGCCGACGAAATCGATACGATGACCACGACTGATGCGTCGGCCGTTGCGGAAACGCCAATCGCGACGAAAAAGCAGCGCCAACCGCGCGCAAAAAAGGTGAGTCCTCAAGTCGCCTCGGTCGATGATGCGGTGGAACCAGCCGGTACTTCTGCGGGCACGCCCGAGAAACAGAAGCGTGGACGCAAGGCCAAGTCGATCGAAGGTGCCGGAACCGCAAAGCAGGCACCTGTGAAACGCGCTCCCAAGGCCGTACCGGTGGCTCTCGCAGCACCGACGGCACCTGCGTTGCCGACAGCTACCGCAGAAGCGAGTGACGAGATGGCCGATCTGCTGCAGTTGGAAGAAGAGAACCAGAGGCTGCGCAAGCTGTTGGCCGAAAAGCTCCGTGCTGAAAACGCCGATCTGCGCAAGCGCCTCGAGCTCGATTAAGAAGCAACCGGCGGCCCATCGCCGGCCGCATTTGCATGCAACGAGCCAAATAGTCCGGTGGGCGGTCACGGCCGCCGCCAAACCATCAACTCGCAGCCTGCATGCGGGATTAACCGCGAGGTCGAATTAATGGCGTCTCCCTGGAAATTCCTTGCCAGACTTGTGTCGCCGCGGCGCCAGCCAAATCAGGACAACAGCGCGATCGAAGGCGTCAAGCCAAACGTTTTGGCGATAGCGGGTCCGACCGAAACCACAGTCGAGGAGAGCCGGCATAGCGCCGATCACCTGGCAAGAGAACAACTACGGCCGATCGATCGATCTGATGCGGTTGCCATCGCGCCTGAACCATCCGATGAAACCCGCAACGATTCTGCAGGCGTGTTGGAAAACGATAGCGCCAAGCTGGAGCCAGCTTCTGGCACAGTTTTGCCGGATGTCGGCGTGATCGTTGAGGAGGTCGAAGGCACCGCCGAAGCCACGCGCCGCGAGCGGAGAACTCATGCCACAAAGGTTGAAGCGGCCGCGGTCGTGTTACAGGTCTCTCCAGTCGCTGCCTCTGTTTCCGACGAAATGGTCAGCCTGGATGAAGAGATCGCCATGCTCCGGACCCAGTTGGCGGGCAAGCTCCGACTGCAAAACGCTCAGTTGAACAGGATGCTGGCACGTTTCGAGCGCTGATCTCTTGCAATGTCGATGTCTGCGGAGAATGCCAAGCGGAAATCAACAGACAGGTTCAAATGGATTGCTGCGGCCTATCTCTTTAGTCATATCTCCTCGTCGGACGGGACAACCGCGTTTATGGACTGGGTAACCTCTGATGAAAAATAGGTCGTTTTGGGTATGGATCTCTACACTCGCCGTACCCGTTGTTTCGCTGATCGCAGTTCAGATCGATACGAATTCTGGAGCATCTATCGGCGGTGGTGGCTACGATCTTGGTCCGTTCCTATATTCCTGGCTGCTGATCATAGTCACAGGCGGTTGGTCGCTTTGCACTTTTTCGGCGGCGTTAATTCATCGCGACCGAGCAGCTTCGATGCGGGCCGTCGGCCTGACTGTTATTGGGTTTGTCACATTCGTCACTGTCCTGCTTCTCTACCGACAGAACCTTTCCTAGAATAATCGGGGATCCGGGCAGAGTTCATCCTGTGTTCGGCGAAGCTCGAGATTCATTAGAATGGGAGCCGGCGCAGTTTCTGGTCGATGTTCGCTTGAAAGCTCTTTGTTCAAAACCTTATAGATTTCAGATGTCGGCCAAACGGGGGTTATGGGTTCAAGTCCATTCAAGGCGTTCACATTTGACGGCCCAAAAGCGCACTTCTGCGGTCGCTGGTTTAAGAGCGGACCCGCGCGCCGGGGGCTGTCGGTCCCGGTTTCCGGCGTTGCCGTCGCTATGCTAACCCTCCTGCGGCAACCCTTTTGACCGGTCTTGTGGGAGGCGAACGGCTTTCGCGGTTCCCGCTACAGCTGGTGTGCCCTTTATATTCTGGACGTTTCTGCCCAACGACCCAAGAGCTGTCACTGCGTGAAACCGTGCGATTATAAACCTTGCTCCCAGGTTGGCTGAACCCGCACCCCACCAACAAGGTTGATCTGCCGATCGTGCCGTGTTTTGAAGGTGGAAAATTAGCGGCGAGGCTTTGACAACAGGAATGGCAGAACAGTTTGACATGTTTTCGGAGCAGGCTCCGCGCGACCATGCGGTCACGCGTGGCTCCTCCAAATCCGTCAAACCCGACAAGCATACCATCCCCCTTAGTGAGGACGACATGGTCCGACATCTGTCGGAGACAGGCCGATATCGGATCCTGCAGAAACTCGTGCCGCGCGCGATCGCGCCAGTCCCCCGGCCAGGGTACCCGCTCAAGGGCATCATTCTCGACACCGAGACCACGGGCCTCAATGCTCGCAAGGATGAGATCATCGAGATCGGCGTGATCGCTTTCACCTTCGATGCAACAGGAAGTATCGGTGACGTGACCGGCATGTATGGCGGATTACGGCAGCCGAGCGTTTCCATTCCCGCTGAGATCACCAGGCTCACCGGGACTACCGACGATATGGTCGCCGGGCAGTCAATCGATATGGCGGCGTTGCGGGCGCTGATTGGGGCTGCCGATCTGCTGATCGCCCACAATGCCGGTTTCGACCGGCCATTCTGCGAGGCCTTTTCTCGCCTGTTCTCCGGCAAGGCCTGGGCTTGCTCCAACTCCGAGATCGACTGGTCGTCGCGGGGATATGAAGGCACCAAGCTCGGATATCTGCTCGGGCAAGCAGGATATTTTCATGAGGGTCATCGCGCGGTCGACGATTGCTTTGCGCTTCTGGAGGTTCTGGCCCGCGAAGTGGACGGATCGGTTTCCACCGCTTTTGCCGAGCTCTATGAAGCAAGCCAGAGATCGCGTGTCCGGATCTTTGCAGAGAACAGCCCGTTCGACATGAAGGACCAGCTGAAGGCGCGAGGCTATCGCTGGTCCGACGGAAGTGACGGTCGTCCCAAATCCTGGTGGATCGAGGTTGGAGAAGAGGCGCTCGATGATGAGCTCCGCTATCTCAGGGCCGAAATCTACCGTTATCCAGACGCCGATCCTCCAATCAAACGCCTCACTGCCTTCGACCGATTCCGGGCCTGATGACCCCTTCAGCCCCTCTCTGATTGGACCCATGCTTTGAGCACATGGCCGACCTGAGACCTTGTGCCTTATCGACGGGCGGGCAGGGGCCAATATCCCAATCATCGAAACGACGTTGGGACCAAGCATGGTTGCTGGCGTCAAGAGACCTCACGAAAGGGGATCATCATGAACGTAGCACGCTCTTTCAACACTTGGCGCAAGTATCGTCAGACCGTTAGCGAACTTGGCCGCATGAGCTCGCGCGAGCTGCAGGACCTCGGCATCGATCGCGCCGACATTCATAGCGTGGCCCGCGCATCGGTTGCTCGCTAAGCGACTGTTTCCAAGCCAAGCTGAATGACGACACGCCCGCTGATGACGCGGGCGTTTCTGTGTCTGGCCGCCGCGAGGCGCTGCGCTGGAGATCTATCTGAGGCCGTGTATTTTTCGCATGGCTGCACTGCAGCAAAGTCTATTTAATGTGCGGACGGAATGGGTATTCTGGTTTTCATCGAAGCGATGCACCTCCTCCCGCAGAGCTTTGATTTCAGACGGCCCACTCCTCCTCCCGCGGCAGGCTTTTTCGTTTTGGGCAGGGGCAATCACGGGAGCGACCGCTTGCATCGCGCCAGCACGATCACCACAACGCCGACCAGAGCTCCCCGATAAATCCAGGGCGACTGATCGATCATGAAGCTCTCGGCCGGATATGGCAAATACCCGCTGCCCTGACCCATCCAGAGCAGACCGATCAGAACGAGTAGTCCTCCTAAAACATACCCGTGCGGCTCTGGTCGAGCATTTTGCCGAGGGAAAACTGGTGCATCCGGCAGCGCTGCTTGCGCCATCAGCTGAAGACGTGCGGTCGTGGGCCGGAAGCTACACCATCACCATCACCGGCGAAACCTGGAAGCCTTACGAGCGCACGGTCGAACAGCCCGCGAACTCGGTCGGCAGACAAGCCGCGACTGCCCAGATGTCAGCCTTCGAGTAGCCGAGCCGCGGGGCTCAGGCCCCGCTTTTCTCCAATGCCCGCAACGCCGTTGCGACCTGCTTCTGAAAAGAAAAAAGGGCCGACGGAAAACCGCGGCCCATAAAGTGTGAAGGTCATGGACCTCCAGAGGGGAACAGCTGCTGCGGCGGAACTGGGAGGAAGCCGCCATGTGCATCAGCTGAAGTCTGTATGCCCTATTTTTCATCATGCTGCACCTAATTTTTGTGCAGTGCAGCTATGCGATCGCGGCTTGGGTGACCGCGATCCCTCCCGCCTGCATCTTTCGCTTCGACAGGCCATTCCAGCCAACCCTACCAGGTGATCAAGGGTGACCTATGTAGCCACCGATCCGTGGTGACTTGATCCAGCACGAAGGTCGCAACGTCTTCGCGCGAAATGGAGCCTCCGCGGAACTGGTTCAAATCCGTGAGCGTCTGGATCGTGTTGTGACGAGGCTTGTTGTTGAGAACTGAAGGACGGACGATGGTCCAATCCAGATCGCTGCCCTTGATGATTGCCTCCTGACGGTCCTTGTCGGCGTAAACCTTGCGCAGAAGCAGAGGGAAGATCAGCTTGTCGAAGAGGAAACCGCCGTGTCCTGCGCTGTCGCCAGCGCCCATACCGGTGATGGCGACGAGACGCGCGACGCGCTCTGCCTTCATGGCGCTGACAAGCGCTCGGGTCGCGGTCGAAAGAAGCGTGACTTCGCGAAACGGACTTGCGGGTGTGCCGAGCGCGCTAATCACGGCATCGCGACCCTTGACGGCCTGGCGCAACACCTTCTCGTCACGGGCGTCTCCAACGGCGATCTTCGCTCCCTTCATGTCTGCGGCCTTTTCCGGCGAGCGCACCAGGAGGGTGACATCGTAGCCGCGGCTGACGGCCTGGTTGACGATGTGACGGCCGGTTGGCCCAGTTGCGCCGAGGATCAGGATCTTCGGCGCAGCGGCCAGAGTTGTATCAGTCGTAAACGTGGTCATTGTTGTGCTCCTCTTGGAAAGCAGGCGCCTCTCAGGAGGCCGCCCTGTTGGGTTGGATGCTGGTGATAATCAGAGCCGGCCCTCTGCGAGAAGTTCGCGGGTCCGCTTCAGCGTCGACAGCAGGGCCGATCTGTAGCCCTTGTCGCTGTCGAACTGCGTCTGCTCGGCCTGTTCCTCTGGGCCGCCAGGTTCCTTACCGCGCAGGCCGAGGTAGCAGTAGAATTTCAGCTGCAGGGCGCCGGCTTCGTCCTCGAACAGCTCATTAATAATGGCGCCTTCGCGTGGGCCGGTGGCCTGGAAGAAGGTGACCTTGCTCTGCGGCTCGAGGGTGATGATCTCCCTGATGTCGGAGCCGGCGATGGTGGCTTCGCGCACGAAGTGCGTCGCGCCTTCCTCCACGACGTCGCAGCGGGTGCAGAGGCCGGGCGGGAGAAAGAGGCGCGCGTCGCGCGCCTTCAGTTCCAGGCCCTTCCAGACCTGCTCCCGGGTGAGTTTTGTTTCGCCTTCCGGATTCACCGTGACGGTTGTGGTCGAATAGATCATGACGATGGTCCTTGTTTAAAATTGTGGGCGCCTGCCTCAGGCAGAAGCAGCGGTTTCCAAGGCGAAGTTGCGATAGGAGCGGAGCGGACGGCCAAGAAGTGACGTCAGTCGCTCGACGTCACCGCCCTCGGGCAGCATTCCGTCGGTCAGGAAGCGCTCGCCCATCAGGCGCATGTCGTAGGCCATCCAGGCCGGCATGAATGGCTTGAGGTTCTGCTCGAACGCAGCAGTATCGCCACCGCCATAGTTGATCTGGCGAGCGAGAACGTCCGACCAGATGGCGGCGATGTCCGCTCCGGTGAGGGTGTCTGGACCGACCAAATTGATGCGAGTGAACGGGAGCGGCTGTGCGGCCTGTTCGCGTCGCAGCAGCTCAATGGCGGCAATCTCCGCAATATCGCGCACGTCGATCATGGCGAGGCCCTTGGTCCCGACGGGCATCGGATAGACGCCGTAGCCAGTGATCACGTCCTTGATCGTCAGATCGTTCTGGATGAAATAGGCGGGACGCAATATCGTCGCTGCCAAGCCCATCTGCTCGATCATCCGCTCGACGCCGAACTTCCCGGCGAAATGCGGCACGTTCACGTAGACGTCGGGGTGGATGACCGAGAGATAGACGATCCGTTCGATTCCGGCCGAGCGGGCGACATTGAGCGCGATCAGAGCCTGGGTGAACTCGTCGGGTACGACCGCATTCAACAAGAACAGTGTGGACACGCCATCGAAGGCACTGCGCAGGGAGTCGACGTCCAGGAAGTCGCCTTTTGCGACGGAGACACCCGCCGGAAAACTGGACTTCGAGGGATCGCGGACGAGAGCGCGGACATCGGCTCCGCGGTTGACAAGATGTTGAATAACTTGGCCGCCGATATTGCCTGTGGCGCCGGTAACGAGAATGGTCATGGGAGTATCTCCGGGTTGGTTGGTTTCGCTTGACACCCGGAATATGGATGGTTCATTGATGGCCCGATAGATCGTTAATTTGGACACTCCGTCTCACAGGTGGAACATTCATGGACCTCCTCGCTCTTGCCGATTTCAATCTCGTTGCGCGCCATGGTGGCTTTGGCAAAGCAGCGCGAGCCTCCGGCCGTCCGAAGGCGACCCTGTCGCGACGGGTAACAGAACTTGAGGCTGCCCTTGAGCTTCGGCTGTTCGAGCGTGGCCTGCGCAACCTAAAGCTCACCGAGGAGGGACGTGCCCTGCACGTGCGGACAGCCGCTCTCCTTACGGAACTTGATGAGACGGCAGCCAGTATCGCTTCCGGCGCGGAAAAGCCGCGTGGCAGGTTGCGGATCAGCGCGCCACTCTTATTGTCCCAGACCGCCATGGGAAAGATCGCCGCAGGTTTCGCGTTGAAACATCCAGATGTGAGACTGGAAATCACCACTGACGACAGAGCCGTGGACATGATCGAGGAAGGCTATGATCTGGTCATCCGGGTCAACCCGGAACCAGACGAAGCCCTCGTCGGCCGAGTCTTCCTGCGCGACCGGCTCGTTGTCGTTGCAAGCCCCGAGCTTATCCGCCCGGTTGGAGACGCTCCAGTGCCGGGCGTAGTGCGAGGTGCAGGTCATCGGCAGACCTGGAAATGCACGACATCAGCAGGGTCAGCGACATTCAGTATCGAGCCAGTCCTTGCATTGTCGTCGATCATCATGGTGCGGGATGCGGTACGGGTAGGTGTCGGCGCTGCACGCCTGCCGATCTCGCTGGTGAGCCACGATCTTGCTGACGGCACGTTGCTACATTGGGGAGATATTGAGGAATCGGAGGTCGCGCTATGGGCACTCTACCCATCCCGGCGACTGCTGAGCGCTCGCGTGTCGGCGTTCCTGGACTACCTGAAGCAGGCTTTTCCCAACGGAACGCCGGACGAACTGTCTGCTTATATTGGCAGGTAGTATTATCTGAGCCAGCTCTATGCAACTGCGCCTTTCCTGGAATAGGCTCCGGGAGGCATTCCGACATGGCGGTTGAACGCGACGCTGAAGGCGCTTGCGGAACCGTAGCCGACACGTTGCGCGATCTCCGCCGTGGCGACATCGTCGCGGAGGAATTCCTTCGCCAGCGCCATACGCCAGCCGGTCGCGTATTCCATCGGGGGCACGCCAACCTCCCTCCGGAAACGATCGAAGAAGGTCGAACGGGACATGGCGGCATCCCGCGCGAATGTTTCCACCGTCATGCTGCGACCTGGATCTGCGTGAATCCGGCGCAAGGTCGGTGCCAGTAGCGGATCGGCCATACCGCGCAGAAGACCGGGCGGGGCCGCCGCACTTGCTGTTGATCGCAAAGCTTCGATTAACAGCACCTCCAACAACCGGTGAAGCACCATCTCACGCGCTGTACGGTCGGCACTCGTTTCGTCGTTTATCATCCCCACGAGCATCATCAGTCGCTCTTCGCCTTGGACATGGATGACCTCCGGTAGCAGCGAGACAAGAAGAGCCTTGTCATCCGAGCCAAAGGCACAATGGCCAACCATCGCCTTGATTTCGGCGGGCGCTTCTGGGTCTCCGAGCCGGAAGACACCCGGGCTGGTCTCAAGACGCTGGGCAAGCGCTCCGCGCGGCGGCGGTTCCAGGCTGCTCATCGTGAACGAGAAGATTTCCGGAACCAGAACGAAGTCGCCGGCAGTCAAAAGCATCGGCTCACGACCTGTGATCGTCATCCGGCAATGGCCTTCGACCACCGCGCAATAAAAGGGGCTTCCAAGTTCCGTGCGCTCGACGAGCCACTGACCGCCGCCTGTCACCAGCTTTGAGATCGACGGGCTTGGCTTGAGTAGGGAAACGACTTCGGCAACTGGATCGGTCATGGTTTCGGACTTACGCTAAAACATTACGAACAATCAAACATAGCAAGTCCGAGTCGACTGGTCCATCTCTTGGAAAGTTAATCGTCAGGAGACAGAACATGCCAAACATCCTCATCACCGGTTGCTCATCCGACTTCGGTCTCGCCATCGCGCAAACATTTGTGACGGCAGGATGGGACGTGGTCGCCACCATGCGTACTCCGCGGACCGATCTGATACCCCATAGCGAAAAGCTCAAGATCCTGGCACTGGACGTGTCCAACGCGGATAGCATCACGAAGGCGGTCGAAGCGGCCGGGCCGATCGATGCTCTGGTCAACAATGCAGGCGTCGGCATGCTCAACGTACTGGAAGGCGCCGAAATGTCGAAAATCCGCGAACTGTTCGAAACGAACGTGTTCGGCGCGATGGCGATGACCAAAGCCGTTCTTCCGCACATGCGTATCCGTCGCTCAGGCGTCATCGTCAACGTCAGCTCCAGCGTCACCATCAAGCCGCTGCCCGCACTCTCCGTCTACAGCGCCAGCAAGGCAGCGCTAAACGCTTTCACCGAAAGTCTCGCTCTTGAAGCCGCTCTATTCGGAGTGCGTGCGAAACTTGTTCTCCCGGGTTCGGCGCCGACCACAGGGTTCGGCAAAAATGCCGTCGCCCGTATGGGAATGGATGTCCCCGAGCCGTATAGCGCATTCGTCCACGACTACCTGACAACGCTGCGTTCCGGCACAGAATTCACGACGCCGGAAGACGTGGCAGAGGCCGTCTGGCGTGCTGTCACGGAACGGGAAGCGCCGATGAAAACTCCCGCCGGCGCGGATGCGCAAACCTGGTTCCGCGAGGCAGGCCACTCGGTGGCCTGAAGACGCTTACCCGGAAATCAATGCTTACGGATCCCGACCATGAACAATCTGATCGGTCTCGCCGAACATATTCCTGCGCCTGAGGCCACTCTCACCGTGGCCCATACCCCAATCCGTTTGCCGATGCCCGGCCGCCAACCGCTGGAACTGCGTCTGACCGCACCGGCGACCGGCGGCAACCTTCCCATCGTACTGCTGTCGCACGGGTTCGGCCCGTCCAACTATATCCCGTCGAAAGACGGTTACGCCCCACTTGCGCAGTTTTGGGCGGAACGGGGTTTCGTGGTGATCCAGCCGACGCATGCGAGTTCGCGCGTTGGTGGCTTGCCTTCAGATTCACCCGGCGCGCCGTTCTTCTGGCGCGAGCGCGTCGAGGAGATAAAGGCTATTCTCGACCAGTTGCCGGAGGTGGAGCGGCAGGCGCCCGCCATTGCTGGCCGGACGGATCACTCGCGCATCGCCGCGGCCGGTCATTCCTTCGGCGGGCATACCGTTGGCCTCCTGCTAGGCGCGCTGCTGAATGGTGAGGATTTCTCCGATCCACGCATCTCGGCGGGTATCCTGCTGGCTGCTCCCGGACGCGGCGGAAAGGACATGACTGATGA
This sequence comes from Rhizobium sp. 11_C7_N12_5, assembly GCF_051811145.1. NCBI lineage: Bacteria > Pseudomonadati > Pseudomonadota > Alphaproteobacteria > Hyphomicrobiales > Rhizobiaceae > Rhizobium > Rhizobium sp. 11_C7_N12_5. The sequence goes on along the minus strand of NZ_JBPWPY010000003.1, from coordinate 629,420 downwards.
GAACGCCGCACGGTTTCCGTTCTTCGACGTTGAATTCTCGACGCTGACGATACGCAGCCTTGTCGTTTGCGGTGATGCGGACGATCCGCATTTCACCACCCGGGGGCCGGACTGGCATGCGGATGTGTTTCACGATGCGCCGGGCGCAGAAGCGCTGTTGATGTTGCACGGCGTCGGTCACGGGCTGGGCGGGATCGCCGGGCTTGACGCAAAGGAGACCGAGACCGAGGCGCCTGACGTTCTGGAAGCTTTGAGGCGTCTGACGCTCGCCTGGCTTCAGACAGTGCTGGGAGCAGATGAAGGTGCATGGCCCGGCGGCTGCCTCGCGCTCAAGGGTAAAGCGGCCCCGCTTGCGGATGTCACGCAAAGCTAGCACTAAATTTGGTGAAGTCGATTGGCGGCCAGGTTGCTCCTCGCGACCCCGCCGTTCGTGGTTTCAAGGAATGGGTTGACCGGCGGAAAACATCGCGCGGCTTGAAGCTCTGATTGGTCTTCCGGCCGGGGCGTGGTCCGTCTGAAGCTGCGAGTGGGGGAGTGATCGCTCCTCAGTCCTGTCATTCAGGCGTGGCATCACAACCAGCTACGCGAGGAAGCAACGCACCGTTTCCGGCAACCTCCCACATGCGGCGTTGGCTTCGATCACTCGGTCGGTGCTTGTGGGCGTTGTGCACCCATTTCCATTGGTCACCACTCGATGAGGCCATTGCCGTACCCCTTTATCTGACAGCTGGCGCGTCCACTGCGGTCTCGATGGGGCATGTCTGACCGAAGACCGCGTCGCGATGCTCGGCTCGATCGGCATCCGCAACGGCCGGATCGTTTTCTTCCCCTGTGCGCGGAAGCGCCCATTCCTCGCGGTGACCAAGAAAGCCTCTCCTTTGGCCGTCCTTCACTGCGTTGCGGCCCTTCAGGTGCAGGCCGATCGCCTTCGGTCTTGTCGACAGCCATCGAGATCGCGGTGGGCGCGATCCGAACAACCGAAAAGGAATACGACAATGGCAACCATCGGCTCTTTCACCGCTTCCGGCAACGGCTTCAACGGCACCATCAAGACCCTCAACCTCAACGTCAAGGCAACCATCCGTGCAGTCGAGCGCGCCACCGAAAAGGGTCCCGACTTCCGCATCCTCGCCGGCAATGTCGAGTTCGGCGCAGCCTGGAAGAAGACCTCGAACGAAGGCCGCGACTACCTCTCGGTCAAGCTCGACGACCCGAGCCTCCCGGCCCCGATCTACGCAACCCTGATCGAGGTCGAAGGCGAGGAAGGCTTCTCGCTCATCTGGTCCCGGCCGAACCGGGACTGATAGCAACGACGGCCCCGCCGAAAGGCGGGGCTCTCCCTTTTGGGGATCACTTGTTCAGTGCATCCTTGAGCGCCTTGGCAGGCGCAAAGGTCAGCTTCTTCGAAGCCGCTATTTTCACGGTCGCGCCAGTCGAAGGATTACGACCTTCGCGCTCCGGCGATGCCTTCACCTTGAATTTTCCGAAGCCCGGGATGGAGGTTTCAGCGTCGGAGCCGGCAGCGTCTGCGATCGCCTTGAACACGGCTTCGACGATGCCTTTGGCCTGCACCTTCGTCAGGCTGTTGTCTGCTGCGATCTTGTCGGCAATTTCATTGGTGGTGGTCATGGAAGTCCCTCGCTTCATTTATGAAGATGGAATCCCTCTCAGCTTGCGATGAGTTTGTCATTGACGCGCTGCGATGACAAATGCCGGATAGTCCGGATTTCCACAGGTGGTTTCGGTCTATAACCCCTTTTTCGCCTTTCGCGTAGGAGTTCGAGGAACAGACCGATGGCCTGTTTCTCTTCATTGAAGATGTGAACCTTCTGCTGGCCGTGTGTGCCAATCCTTCCCCAGCGACGCACCAGCGACACTTCCCCGAACAGTGTCGGCTGGACTGCGAGTACGCAGAACCGTGCCATGTTCTTCTCAGGCTCGATACGCTCGACATAGAGGTGGTAGGGCTGAACGATCATGACAGCAGAATCGCGCGTTTGGATTCCGCCGTCCAATGAGAGTTTTGAATCGGATAGGTATCATCGATTCACAACAGTGATCCGTCCGTGCTCGGATCATTCACACTAACCCCGGCGCGATCCTTGCCACTTCTGGGCCAGCCTTTCGCCGATGAGGATACCACCGACCGAACGCCGATCGCGGGCAGCTGCTTCCGGCACATGGCCCTACCGTGGCTGCTGTCTCGCACGGTCTCCGGTGCGGGGCAAATTCTCACTTGATCTCGTCGGGATCGCAGATCGCGAACATCAGGATTTGCGAGAGGCCAAAAGGCCGGCAAGCGTTGCGACGGCGATAATGGCGCCCGCCTGTATCAGGATCCACAGCTCCGGCCCGTAAACAATGCACCACAATGCTGCCAGGCAAAACACCAACGCACTGAAGATCAAGCACGTGACCTTGAAGGAAAGCCCCTTTCCTCTCTGCGACAGTAAAATGTAAAGCGCCACGGCGATTGCAACCAATCCGGCGAATGTAAAAAGCAATTCCATGAGCGTCGATACCTCGCGATATTTCGATGTGATGAGAGCTGGCACTTTCTTCCGAAATGACAAACCGTCATGGCTTTATTCCGAGTGATCTGGCACGTAGAGCGTCTTACGCTGGCGGACCCGTTGCGCTCCGCTCGATCAGCGGGCTTCAGACGTCTTACCGACCTTGTGAAATCTGTTCTGCCCGACACAGGCCTTCATGTCCTCGCGCCGGAACCAGATAGCGCGACCGCAGCGCAGCGGAGCATTGCCAGCCGTAAAGACGATCTGCTCATCGCCACGCATGCGCATCACCTCATGCGGCAGGATCAGCGGACGGCGCGTGAGTTGCTTTGACCGCGAGCGCGATGATCCTTTCATTCCGGAAGAGCGGTTTGTCTGGTCGACCTCGACCGTTGTGTCACCGCAGCGCTTCGAAATGTACTCGGCCGTTTCCGGGTCGTTGATCGCAGCAAACGAGATCCATGACGCGGATTCGAACCATTTGGAGCTGGCGTCACGGCCACCATAGGCCTCACGCATCTGACCGATCGACTGGAAGATCAGCGCCAGGCTGATCCCATACTTGCGTCCTGCGTCACGGGCCGTTTCGAGGATGCGCAGATAGCCGAGACGCGCCACCTCATCGAGCAGGAACAGCGTTCGCCCAGCAACCTCGCCATTGCGATTATAGATCGCGTTGAGGAAGGAGCCGATCACCACCCGCGCCAGTCCCGGATGCGCTTCCAGCACCTTCAGGTCGAGAGCGATGAAGATGTCCGTGACGCCGGTTGCCAGTTCGTCGGTCGAGAAACTGTCGCCTGAGACGAGGGCGGCATAGTTCGTGTAGGAAAGCCAGTGCGTCTCTTTCACCGCATTGGCGTAAACGCCGCTGAATGTCTCAGGCGTCATGTTGACGAAGACGGCAACGTTCTCGCGCACGAAGGTGGATTCCGACTGCTCGTAGATCCGTGTCAGCCGCTCGCGAAGTTTTGGCTCAGGCTCAGAGAGATTGGCCCGGACACGGCGCAGCGTCTGATCCTTTGCGTCCGTATGCCCCGACAGGCAAACGTCGGCGATCAGCGCGGTCAGCAACTGCATGGCGGAAGCCCGGAAGAAGTCGTCGCGCGCCGACGCGGCGCGAGCGTTGTCGGTCATGATCCATGTCGCGACCGCGACGATGTCCTCCTCTTTCGTGGCGCCGAAGCGGCCGATCCAGTCGAGCGCGTTGAAGCCGATGGCGGGGTTTGTGGGGTCGAGCACGATGACCTTGCGGCCGGCCATTCGTCGATGCCCCACAACCATCGGCGCGACCTCGCTGGACGGATCGAGCACGACGAGCCCGCCGCCCCATTTGAGCGCGGTTGGAATTGTCACCGACGTCGTCTTGAAGCCACCGGAGCCGGCAAAGACGATGCCGTGCGATGAGCCGAACGAACCATCGAAGCACAGAAGCGGAGATTTGCCGCCCGCGCCCCATGTGTGCTTCGCATCGGCGCTAAACGATATCGCCGACACACTGTCGCGGTCGACGCGGTAGCGCTCGCCGATGACGATGCCGCCGGCGCCGGAGAAGAGTTTCCCGGCCTCCTGCATGCTCATCCAGTCGGCATCACCATGCACGGCCCGCTTGCCGCCGATCCGCGTTGGCCGTCCTCGAGCAAACGCGGCATTGCCTTTGATCGCAACGCGCGCCGCAAACACCCCGCCAATCAATGCAGCGCTTGTGCCGACCCCTGTCGCGGGATCGGCATAGGCGAGAACCGATCTCCCCGCCGGCACGCTGCTGGCGATGCCGGCAAGTCGGATTGCTTCCCCGGCGACTGCGCTGATGATGACCGCGCCGTTTCCGGCAAGCACACTCAGCGCGGCAGCCTTGATATTTACCGATCCGTTCGAGGCGAACAGCACGATCACGCCGATTGCGGCGGCGGCGATGTAGGGCAGGGCGAGACCGGCCCGCCCGAGGAAAAGCTTTGCCTGCGGGCTGGTCCCCAATGCCGCCAGCCGGTGCTCCAAGCCTGTTGTCCCAACCATTGCGGCTAACATGATGACCGCCGGAAGGATCCCGAGAAGCAGTCTATTCGCTGTCATCGCCAAACGCCTCCGCGCCGAGAGCCGTCAGGCGCAAGCGCTCGGCCTCATTGCCTTTAATCCGCTTTCGGGCCTCGATCAGCAGGCCGAGGAGCAGTGCTCGCTTCTCGTAGCGCAAGCCCGCCTTCACGATCAGGCCACCGAGCTCGATCTTCTCGCGAGTGTCCTTCCTGCGCGCTTCCGTCGACATTCCCTTCGCCATCCGCTCAAGCCTCACCAGGCCCGCCCGCACCCGAGCCAGACGCGAGCGTCGAGGTGGTCTCGCTACCGATCCTGCCGCCGCTGGGTTTTTTTCTCGGCGTTGCCGCCGCACTACCTCCGCGAAACTGTCCTGCAATCTCTTCGAATGCCGCCTGAAGCTCTGCCTCCTCGATCTCGATCTCACCAATACCGGCCTTCAGCGCAATCCGGCCGATGCGTTCAGCCTCGCGCGTCTCGGCGGCTCTCAACTGATCCAGCAATCTGGCGATTTCTTCCCTGATCTTGGATGATGGCTTCTTCATTCCGGACGATCTCCTTGAGGTCCTTGGCGTTGCTGTTGCGACGCCAAACTCTCCCGGATGAGCCTGAATTGAAATCTGCAGATCTGCAGATCGCCAACGGCGATGCTTTTGTGGATGATCCCGCCGTTCCGAAGGAGCGGTTCCAAGGGCGCAATTATACGTCGCTGATGCGACGCGTGCTCAGAGGCCTCAGATGGCCCGCCGCTCCCAACGAACAAGGTTCATATCGGGGAGTTTCACCGCTGTGGCCATCGCCCACTTCTCAGTTAGCATCGTCAGCCGCGGCGACGGCCGCAGCGCGGTGCTGTCGGCGGCTTACCGGCACTGCGCCCGAATGGACTACGAGCGTGAGGCTCGCACAATCGATTACACCCGGAAGGAGGGCTTGCTGCACGAGGAGTTCGTGCTTCCTGCGAATGCGCCGCAATGGGCACGGAAGCTGATCGCCGACCGTTCGGTGTCCGGAGCTTCGGAGGCGTTCTGGAACAGGGTCGAGGCCTTCGAGAAACGGATAGATGCCCAGCTTGCCAAGGACGTAACCATTGCTCTGCCACTTGAACTCACGCCCAAGCAGAACGTCGCGCTCGTCCGGGACTTCGTGGAAAAGCACATCCTGTCGAAAGGCATGGTGGCCGACTGGGTCTACCACGACAATCCAGGCAATCCGCACATCCATCTGATGACGACGCTGCGGCCGCTGGCCGAGGGCGGCTTTGGGCCAAAGAAGGTTGCGGTCATCGGCGAGGACGGGCAGCCGCTTCGAAACGCCGCCGGCAAAATCGTCTACGAACTATGGGCTGGCGACAACAAGGACTTCAATGCGTTTCGCGACGCCTGGTTCGAACGTCAGAACCATCATCTGGCGCTGAATGGGGTCGCGCTGCACGTCGACGGCCGGTCCTATGAGAAGCAGGGTATCGAGCTCCGGCCGACCATCCATCTCGGCGTTGGCGCCAAGGCGATCGAGCGGAAAGCGATGGTGGAAGGGGAGCGGCCTTCGCTTGAGCGGCTCGACCTGCAGGAGGCACGCAAGGCCGACAACCTGCGGCGCATTCAGGCGCGCCCGGAGATCGTGGTCGATCTCGTCTCTCGTGAGAAGAGCGTCTTCGATGAACGCGACGTGGCCAAGGTGCTGCATCGCTATATCGATGATCCCGGCACTTTCCAGCAGCTTCTAGCACGTATTCTGCAGAGCCTAGAAATCCTGCGTCTGCAGCGGGACACGATCGAGTTCGCGACCGGCCAGAGGCTGCCGGCGCGATACACGACGCGAGAGCTGATCCGGCTGGAAGCGGAGATGGCACGGCGCTCGCTCTGGCTCTCCGAGCGGAAAACACATGGTGTATCTGAGTCGGTGCTGGAAGCGACGTTCGGGCGCCATGCCCGCCTGTCAACTGAACAGCGAGTAGCGATCGAACATGTCGCAGGTCCGGCGCGCATCGCCGCTGTCGTCGGTCGGGCCGGTGCGGGCAAGACCACGATGATGAAGGCAGCCCGTGAGGCTTGGGAACTTGCCGGATACCGTGTCGTCGGTGGCGCGCTTGCCGGCAAGGCGGCAGAGGGTCTGGAAAAGGAAGCAGGGATCCAAAGCCGCACGCTCGCGTCATGGGAGCTGCGCTGGAAAAAGGGACGCGACGCACTCGATGCCCGGACGGTATTTGTCATGGACGAGGCCGGCATGCTGGCGTCCAGGCAGATGGCCGGCTTTGTCGAAGCGGTCGTCAAGTCCGGTGCCAAGCTCATACTTGTCGGCGATCCCGAGCAGCTCCAGCCGATCGAAGCGGGCGCCGCGTTTCGCGCCATCGCGGACCGTGTTGGCTACGCCGAACTCGAAACCATCTATCGCCAGCGAGAGGACTGGATGCGAAAGGCGTCGCTCGATCTGGCACGCGGCCGCGTTGGCGAAGCGCTCGCCGCCTATCGTTCCGAGGGCAGGGTGGTTGGCGCGGAGCTGAAAGCTCAGGCTGTGGAACACCTCATCGCCGACTGGAACCGTGACTACGATCCGGCAAAGTCCATACTGATGCTGGCGCATCTCCGACGCGACGTCCGAATGCTCAACGTGATGGCGCGCGAGAAGCTGGTCGAGCGAGGCATTCTCAGTGAGGGGCATTCCTTCAGGACTGCCGACGGTATCCGCCATTTCGACGCTGGCGACCAGATCGTCTTCCTCAAGAACGAAGGTTCGCTCGGCGTTAAGAACGGTATGATCGGCCGTGTCGTCGAGGCAGCGCCGAACCGCATTTCTGTCGTGATCGGCGAGGGCGATCAGCGTCGCCAGGTGTCGGTCGAGCAGCGCTTCTACAACAACCTCGATTATGGCTATGCGACCACGGTCCACAAAAGCCAGGGCGCCACCGTCGACAGGGTGAAGGTACTCGCGTCCCTCTCGCTGGATCGCCATCTGACCTATGTCGCGATGACCCGCCATCGCGAGGACTTGGCACTCTATTATGGCCGTCGTTCCTTTGCCAAGGCAGGCGGTCTGAAAGAGATCCTGTCGCGCAGGAATGCCAAGGAGACCACGCTCGACTACGAGCGCGGCGAGCTTTATCGCCCGGCGCTCGCCTTTGCGGAGAACCGCGGCCTGCAAATCGTCCAGGTCGCTCGAACCCTGCTGCGTGATCGGCTCGACTGGACGCTGCGCCAGGGCTCGAAACTTGCTGATCTTGCTGTTCGCCTTCGAGCAGCGGGGACACGTCTCGGCTTGACGCAAACCCTAAAAACTCAAACGACAAAGGAGATCCGCCCGATGGTGTCAGGCGTAAAACTGTTCCCAGTACCGTTGAGCGACGCCGTCGATCGGAAGGTTGCGGACGATCCCGCCGTGAAGAAGCAATGGGACGAGGTCTCGACACGTTTTCGCTATGTGTTCGCCGATCCGGAGCCCGCCTTCCGTACCATGAATTTCGACGCGGTCCTTGCCGACAGCCAAGTTGCGTCGCAGACGCTGAACAAGCTTGCCGCGGATCCGTCGTCGATCGGCCCGCTCAAGGGCAAGACCGGGGTTCTCTCCAGCAAGTCTGACCGCGAGGCCCGCCGCGTCGCCGAGGTCAACGTGCCCGCGCTGAAGCGCGACGTCGAAACCTACCTTCGCATCCGCGAGGTCGCCGTGCAGCGGCTCGAGAGTGAGGAGAAGGCGCAACGCCAGCGCGTCTCGATCGACATCCCGGCGCTGTCGCCGGCAGCGCTAAGCGTGCTGGAACGAGTGCGCGACGCGATCGACCGCCACGATCTTCCCGCCGCGATGGCATACGCGCTCAGCATACGCGAAACCAAGGCCGAAATCGACGGCCTCAACAAGGCGGTATCCGAACGGTTCGGTGAGCGGACCCTGCTGACCAACGCCGCGCGCAATCCGCAAGGTCAGCTGTTCGACAGGCTCTCAGAGGGGCTGGCACCTGAGGAGAAGGAGCGGCTGAAAGAAGCCTGGCCGGTGATGCGCACAGTTCAGCAGCTATCGGCCCATGAGCGCGCAGTGGCAACGCTGAAGCAGACCGAGGACCTGAAGCTCGCTCAGCGTCAGGCGCCGGTGATGAAGCAATGAGCAGGCGAGGGGTGATTGTGTTCGTCACTGCCAGTGCGAGCGTCATGGTGGCTCTCGCAGGGATCGCGTTTGTAGGCGGCGTCAGGCTGAACCTGACGCCGAGCGAACCACTTGGTCTCTGGCGCATCGAGCCTTTTGGTCGAGACCCCCTCGTTGGCAACCTTGTGTTCATCTGCCCTCCGCCCACGCCGCAGTTTGAGGAGGCCTGGCAGCGCGGTTATCTCCGACGTGGGCTATGCCCCGGCGGCTTTGCTCCCCTCATCAAGACCGTCGTGGCGCTTCCCGGCCAGCATGTGGAGGTCGGCTCCAATGTGGTCATTGATCGGCTTCCTCTGCCCAACTCCGCTGTTCGTTCAAGCGACGGTGCGGGTCGTCCGCTCCTCCATTTTGCTGGTGGCATCGTGCCGTCGGGTCACCTGTTTCTCCACTCTTGCTTTGCGAGCTCCTATGATTCCCGATATTTTGGCCCTATCTCGATCAGCGGCCTCCTCGGCCTCGCCAAGCCGATCCTCACCTTCGATCCCTGACCGTTTGCACGGACCGATCCTGATCGCGCTGTCGATCGCGGTGGGTACCGTCGGCTGGAGCGGAAACATGCTGGCCCTTCCGGTCGCCATGTTTTTTCCATTGCTCTGGGCGAAATCGCCGACGCGTGTCGTCGCTGCTGTAGTCTCGGGTGGGTATTTTCTGGCGGCCTCGCGTGGGCTGCCGCAGGGCGTTGCAAATTTCTATGCGTCCGATCTGTGGCCGGGGCTCTTGCTCTGGATCGTCGCCTCGCTTGCCTTTGTGGTCGTCCACACGACGCTCTGGACAGATCGTCCGGGCAAGGGAAGGGCGCTGCGCTATGTGGCGGCTGCCGTCCTGATGGCAGTTCCTCCTTTCGGTATAGCAGGCTGGGCGCATCCGATTACTGCCGCTGGCGTGCTGTTTCCGGGATGGGGGTGGTTCGGCCTCGGCGCGACCGCGATTCTATTGGTCATCATGACCGGTCGAAGGTGGCAAATCGCGGTCGCAGTCCTGGGGGGACTTTACGTCTGGTCCGCCACGACCTGGACGCCATCCAACGTACCAAACGCTTGGGCGGGGGTCGATCTTGAGCTCGGGAAAAACCTCGGCCGTGACGCATCTCTCGAGCATCACCGTGGCCTCATCGCAACGGTCAGACAGGTCGCAGACAATGGCGCGCGCGTCGTCGTGCTTCCCGAAGGCGCCCTTGGCTTCTGGACACCGACTGTCGAGCGGTACTGGCAGGGAGAGCTGGCGGACAGCCGCGTCATCGTGATCGCCGGCGCTACAGTCATCGAGCGCGCCGGCTACGACAATGTCTTGGTGGCGATCTCCAGCGAAGGGGCACGCATCCTTTATCACGAGCGGATGCCCGTCCCCGCGTCGATGTGGCAGCCGTGGCTTGCCTGGAGTGGACGGGGTGGCGGCGCCCGGGCTGGCTTTTTCACCAACCCCGTCGTCGAGCTCGGTGGCCAGAGGATCGCGCCGCTGATCTGCTACGAGCAGCTCATCGTCTGGCCTGTGCTGCAGTCGATGCTGCACAGGCCAGAGATTATTGTCGCTGCCGGCAACGGCTGGTGGACATCCGGCACATCGATCATCGCGATCCAGAACGCCAGCACCACCGCCTGGGCCCGGCTGTTCGACTTGCCCCTCGTCACCGCCTTCAACTCCCAAGCAGAGGAATAGCAACTATGGTCGATGCCGCTCTTATCCGGCAATGCGCCGATCCGACCTTGAAACCTGCCATCGTCGAAAAGTTCATCGCGCAGGCCGGGTCGCCCGATCCGCTCTCCGTCTCGGTTCGCTCCGGAAACAGCGTTATTCTGGTACCGCAGGCAAAAACGCCCGAGGAGGCGATGGCACTGATTGGGCAGTATGTCGGACAGGCCGTTGTCCGCGTGGGGATCACGCAGTATCCGGCCGGTCTCGGGATCAAGGATGTCTCGCAGCTGAAACCGGACCTGGTCGATTCTTGCCAAAACATTAGCATGGGCACGGCGCTGTTCGGAAAGGTCTACCGTATCGTCACGACATGGTACGGCAACGCCGTCGACGAGGCGTTTGAGGACGCCATCATCTCCTGGCGGAGCGGCTATTTCGAGGGAAAGGCGGTGTTTACTGCGGCCGATCCTGGCGAGGTAAAACTCGCGGAGCCGAAGGAAGGCGACCCTGTCATCGAGCCGGATGCAAACGCAAGTGCAAAGCCGCAGGACCAAGATGGCCAGGATGGTCCGAAGGCCGACGGTGCAAGCGATCCCAACAGAGCAGGGATGCGCATCGATCTCTCCGGGATCGGCGGCTCGAGATAAGCCGATTTCCGCCGCGTCACAAATGAAACGTTGATGATTCAACGCCGAATACGCCCACACCAAGCGGGATGGCAGATCGCCCGATATGCGGAGACAGTAAACGCGTCGCGCTTCTCGAAAGGAAACCAATGGAAAATCGACAACCGTCGCCATTGTCATGGTCGCTGGCGATATTGCGAAGGGTAGGCAGCAGAGCGGATTTGAATGTCGCTATCGCTGATATTCGAGAGCGATACCATTTTGCTCATCTGGTCTTTTTGGTGGTCCGGCCAGCAAATCGGGCAGACGCCTATCCCTTCTATTGCACGACATATCCAGAGGAATGGACATCCCTTTATCTTCGAAAAAACTATTTCGAGATCGACCCTGTCATCGAACTCAGCCGCAATGGCTTCCTGCCCGTCGATTGGTCAAGCCTCGATCAGAGATCCCCTGGGACGCGCTACTTTTTCAAGGAGGCGGCGTCATTCGACATTGGCCGGCACGGTCTGACAGTCCCGATCAGAGGCCCGGGCGGCGAACGCAGTCTGTTTTCGGTGACGTCGAACCTGCCGAGCCCTGAGTGGCGGAAACTACGCATATCGAGGAACCACGACCTGCAGATTCTATCCCATTATCTGCACGAGAAAGTGCTGTCCGTGTCGGGCCTACGCCAAAGTGGTGGCTACCGGAAACTATCCCGGCGAGAACAGGAATGTCTTCAACTCCTGGCGCGGGGCCTCGTTTCGAAGCGCATCGCCGCGAGACTGCAAATTTCGGAGAATGCCGTGCGCCTCTACCTCACGTTAGCCAAACGCAAACTCGATGCCAGGACGATGTATCAGGCTATCGCAAGGGCAAGCTTCCTTGAAATAATCGAGACCTGACACCGCGCAAATACGCCTTTTCGGCGTTTTGACGACGTCTTTGAGCAAGTCAAAGTTGCGAGTCAATCTCTCGATATCGGTAGATTGCATCGAGTCTCCCGGGCAATCAACTCTACGCAATCACGGTTAGTCGCGAAAAACGCCCTTGGCAGGGACGATCGGCGGAGCTGTGAGCCCTGATCCGAAAATCGGATCAAGGCGGCACCTGTCGTTTGGCTCGAAACGAGGATCGCACCATGGTGGACAGCAAGACAATAGATGCCTGGCGGAAGGCTCCGCGCCTCAATTCGTTTGCAACCTTCTTTGAGCAAACGGCCAGCGGACTGGGAGGGGCGCCCGATCTGGACAGGCCCGAACCTGAGATGGGTCTTCTGTCGTTCGATCTCGCTTGCATGACATTCTGGGATACGCACCGACGTTTGTGGGGACATTTCGATAGCCACTATTTTGCAAGCATTCCCTATCGGTTGGAGGAGGAGTGTCGCCTGGGCGCCGCTATCTTCTCGTTTGCGCAGAAGACGTGGGCGCGCCACGGACGCCCTGCGACGATCTACACCCTGGGGGCGGGCGCCGGCACCCTTGCGAGGACACTGGCAAAGCTGGGTGACGGGCGCCTGAGAACTCTCAATTGCAGTCCCACGGACGGCAACCGTATCTCCTTTTTCGCCCGGAGAGGCAGCGACAACGCGCAGTTTTACCACGGGCCATTCTTCGAACTGGACGATGAGCGGTACGCGACGGATGAAGCCCTTCAGCCTTTTCGGGACGGATATGATGTCCTTCTCGAAGACACTACGTTCCAGATGTACGGGCGTGACAGGGACAATCAAACCGGCTTCATCGCGCCCCGTGTCCGTTCCAACGGCGTATTGGTTCAGGTGCAAAAGCTCGCCCACGGAAACACTGAGGCCTACCTTGAACGAGAGCGCCAAAAGGACGAGGTGTTCAAGTCGAGGTTTTTCACGAAGACGCAGATTGTTGAGAAGAAGCGCGGTGTTCTGGATACGATGTTCGACTTCCAGGTCGATCTGGAGGCATCGCAATCGGCTCTGCGATCATACTTCCGATATGTGGTCGTCACCTGGAATAGCGGGAATTTCTATACGATCGTCTCCTCCAATTCCTTGAATTCGCTGCGAGACTTTATCACTTCGATGGTGAGACCGGCGATACCGTCAGGGTTTTGCTACGAGCAGGTGCCGCACATCCTCGTGAATGATGAGAAAAATCCGATACCGTTAGACTGGGCGTGGCGACCGCCGCAGTCGATCGACAGCGAAACCTGAACGGTCGGTTGATCATGCGAGAATAGCAAAAATGAGCAAAGAGCTGTCGAGTGCCATGAGCGGTCAAAGTGCTGCGGAGGATGTAAGACAGGCGTTGTCTTTTCTGATGCCCGACCTTGCCCGGTTCTGGGCGCTTCCGCTCAAGGACTACGCATCTGCAGTTTACGCAGAAGGCCGCCGCGGCCGATGTTCGATTCGCGATGACGCGATGATCCGGTTGCGGGCGTTTGTCACGCGTATCGCATTGAGGTCAGGGGCCAGTCAGGACGATGCAGAGGATGCAGGCCGGCAAATTTCGGCTTCGCCAGTTATCCAAACCGGCCCACATTGTCATTTGCTGATCGAGCCCGATGCTTTCTACACGCACCTGTTCAGCGCACTCGGTCTCACCGCCCATGCCCATCGTTGGCACATCTGCTACAATTCCTCGACGGTGAAGTTCACAGAGAAGTCGAAAAAAGGCCCCGGATGGCTTTCGCTGGGCGGCGAGGTTGTGAACGTGTTCGGCCTGTCTCGAAGCCGGATGGATCCTTACAGTATCTGTGGCTTCAACGGACCTTATCGGTTCACGCTGACGGAGCGAAATGCCGGCGGAGCCGCCAATCCCGCCGCTGCCCAGCTCAAGGCTATTTTGCCGGACAGTGACTTTCCGTCGGCAGCCGAGGCGATCAGAGCCGCCAATCAGGTCCTATGGCGAAGATCATTTCCGTCGTCTCTACGGCTGCTGCAATTTGACGATATCGATGTTGCCGATCTCGTCGCGGAACATTTTGAGGATCCGACTTCGTGGCTGTCATCTCGCTTTGCCGGCGGTGGCGAGTTCGCGGAAAACATGTTGCGGGCGCTGGACCGGCTGAATAGCGGTCCGTGGGCAGGATGGGTTCGCCAATCAACCGATTTTTTCTGGGGATTGGAGGGCGGCCGGATATTCCCCTTGCGTTTGCAGGACGGCGTTCTTTCAGGCGGATCCCCTTCGTTCCGTGAGGTGGGGTTCGATCCTGAAAGCATCGCGGCCCCGCTGCGCCAGCGCAAATTGGTGCCTAGTCTGCTGCTGACGTTTCTGGTGACGTCGATCCTGCCCGGCATTCGTGTTCTCGGCGGATGTCGGCAGACCGTCTACTATCCCCTCATGCGGTACCTTATCGCAACCGCACTCGATGTCGCAAGGGATCGGGAGCTTCTGGATGCGCTACATGCCGACGAGCAGCCCGGGATGTGGGGACACCGCGTCTTGCGCCAAAAGGACGGGTCTCCGTTCATGGAGATCGAAGAGAGCGGGGTGGCGATGGAGGTGGCTGACAGATATGGCGCCCATTCGCTTAAGGATGCCGCCGGCGACCTTGCGAGTTTCACCAGCGATCCGATTTGGGCGGAACTGTCGGCGCATATCAGGGCTGAAGCAATTCATCCTGCGTCCGCAGAGTGGCAGTGGGCATAATTCTTGCGGCTTTCTGGGGAGCTGCCGCCTGGGAGATTTGGGAAGAAAAAGCCCCTCCATGCGGCAAGTGGTCGATTGGGCTCGAAACTCTCCACGGTCGGAACTCGGTTCACGTTTCTGGAGTCCGTCATGGGAGTAGAGCGAGTATTGATCAGGCGAATTGTTCCTGACGAGATCGACGTTTTCCGGCGCATTCGGCTGGAAGCCCTTCGTTGCGAGCCGGCGTCGTTCGCAAGCAGATTTGAGGATTGGGTCATGCTCCCTGATGAAGCATGGCGTCAAAGGCTGAATGATCCCGTATTTGTCGCGTTCAGCAAAAGCGAGCCCATCGGCATTATGGGATTGTTGCGTTTTCGACCGAGAAAGATGGCCCATCGCGCCACCCTTGTGATGGTTTATCTGCGTGAATGTTTTCGCAGCACCGGTCTTGCCAAAGATCTTCTGGATGCTGTGATCGACTTTGCAAGAGGCGAGGGAGTTTTGCAGCTGGAACTCGCCGTCAACGCCGAAAATCCCGCGGCGTTGCGCTTCTACCGGCGCCATGGATTTATCGAGGTTGGCCGGATCCCCTGTGGGCTGCTGGACGGTGACAGGGAAATCGTGGACGTCATCATGGTGCGGCGACTGAGCGGATGAGCATTTACCGCGCTTCTATCGGGTTTGGAATTTGGTAGCGGCTGTCATCCGCAACCGCCTTGGTTAAAGACTCGGCGATTGGGTACTCGGCCCTGCGTTTGCCGCCGTGGGCGACGAAACGGTGCATGTTGTCAGTTGAAGGGCGATTTCGCGGCGTCCTCACGCGGCGTTCTTGGCACAAAACCGACAGCAAATCCGAACAGGCGGCCGATCTTGTCCAGTGTTTCAAGTGTCGGGTTTGCGGTGCCAGCTTCGATTTCTGCGACTTGCCGCCGCGTAAGACCGAGGGTTTTGGAGAACTCCTCTTGTGTCATCCCAAAGCTCTTGCGGATCTCCACCACTGCGCCCGGCAGACGCAGGGCACCCTGGCGCGCCTGCTCGGCCAGATTCCGACGGTGCTCCAGAATTTCTTCTTTCGTGGGTTTTTTCCAGCGGGCCATTTGATCAGCTCCTTTCTGATGTCACGCGCAGGCCACTGAAACGCTGTCCGCGATCTCAATGCAGCGGCTCATCGCCCGATCGAGAATTTCGAGCGGCGCGCCGATGTCTTCGGCAATTTGCGGCGCCTGCCTCAAGCGTTCGCCAAATTGGCCGAGCGCGGTTATGAGGCGCGCCTGTTCATCCGGATCGGGCATAAGCTCGGCGCAGATCAGTTTCCAATCCGGAAGGTGATCGCGCCCTGCATCGCGCATGGAAGCCCAGCGCGTGGAACGAATAATTCCTTCCTTGGCCAGTCGCATGGGTGCGAAATCGAATAGCGGCGACAGCCGGATCCGCCCCTCGGGAAGCTTGCTCAATGCCGAGTTCCGGCCATGATTGTCGGGATTGCCGAGCGCCAGGTTGGCAATGTCGCGCTTCAGGTATTCGACTATGTCAGCGAACGGATCGGACGAATATCGCTTCAGAACGTCGATATAGATTTCGTGCGATCCGATATGGCCGAAATCGGCAACGCCAATGGCAGAGACCAGGCTTTCCTGCCCAAGGTGTATCGTCTGGCCATTCTTCCCCTTCTGCCGATCGAAACGAGGAATAATCAGCACGCCTTCCGCATACGTTGAGACTTCGCTGACATTCAGGCCGATTTCAACAGCAATACGGGAATACAGTGCTTCGCCTTCGAGAATCAGGCGATCTACTGGCTCGGTGCTACGAACCAGTTTGACGATGACATGACGCATTGCCTCGTCGTCGTCGACG
Source organism: Rhizobium sp. 11_C7_N12_5 (assembly GCF_051811145.1). Taxonomy (NCBI): domain Bacteria; kingdom Pseudomonadati; phylum Pseudomonadota; class Alphaproteobacteria; order Hyphomicrobiales; family Rhizobiaceae; genus Rhizobium; species Rhizobium sp. 11_C7_N12_5. The sequence continues at coordinate 613,043 of NZ_JBPWPY010000003.1, read as the reverse complement.
AAGCTGTCAGGGTAGTATAGTCCGTCGCTTGCTTGGGTCATCGACACTTTCGGCCACTCGCCCTGCAGGCCGCTTGAACCGGAGGCAAGCATTCCAAAACGATCGGCGACTTCCATGAAGCGGTCCGAGCGCGCCAGAATATCCGTCTCGGTAACGCCTTGGCGCTGCACGCCTTGCAAACGCTCCGCTTCCGCTTCCGCCGCTTCCCTGATTCGAAGATTGCCTATTCCGCCCGCCGCCGATCGAAGGAGCAGGGGAAGATCGGATGCCCGGGACGCTTCGATGAGACCAAGATGTTCGGCGAGCTTCCGCCGTGCGTGTCCCTGCGGCATCAGGTCCAGAAGGAAGGGAGGCCAATGACGGCCATATCGGTTTTCGAGGTCCACCGGGTACCGGACGGACAGCGCGCGAAAGTCGCAGACCGCCTTGCCTAGCGCGAATTCTTGGGACGCCGCCGCAATGAAATAGTCGAGGTCATAGTCAACGATCGACGCGCCTTGATAGCCAGTATCGTCGTCGCGTATCTCGAGTGTAGCAGCTTGATGCCACTCACCACTAAAATGGATTTGAAGCGTTAATCGCATCGCATGACCCTTTTAATGGTTCAATTAATGCTTCTTTGCGAAGAAATCAACCCAGTAAAATGGATCAATAATCTATTCCGATAGTCACCTTCCAATTCCCGAGGCGACCTTGTGAGCCTTTTGCTGGACTTTATACGGTTTGAAATTGGCATGGGCAAAATGCTGATTAAGGCACTGGCTGAACGCTGATTGAGGTCTGGCCGAACGTCAACTAGCATGCGGGCGAAATGTTAAGTAGAACACCGACAAAACGTTGATTTGCAAGTCGGCGAATACAAATTTCCTTACCAGAGCTGCCATGTGTTTCCAGCTTCATCCGCCATGACGGAAAGAGCGTGAAGTTGTCGCTACAGCCTGTGGTATTTACTTTCCAATAGGGCAGTTTTCATATGCTTCCGCCTGATGGCATCACCGCCTTCCGGTGACTCACGACATCGGCTTCATGAAGCGAACGCCGACGCCACTTCCATTTTCCCGGATGAATTCGATCCCGGCCTCTTGAAAGGCTACAATGATACTCGCGAGATTGTTGCTTATGGGCAGATGTGCCCCACGTTCAAAATCAGCAATAGTTTGGCGAGAGACATTAGCTGCCTTCGCAAGCTCTGCTTGGCTCCAGCCCAACATAGCTCGTGCTCCACGGCATTGCTCCACTGTGAGAAGGTTGTTACTCAAGGCAAACTTTCTGATTGACTTCTATCATTTTGTAGGAAAAACTGCAACTCAACGATCGAGTAGGTGCGCGAACACCTACCCGATCTAGCCACAACCAAGCTTACGGGAGCTCGGATCATGACTGATTCCGACAATAGCAGAACTTTGCCTCCGGTCACCCGGGGAGAATTCCATTCCTTCGTGGCGGCGTCTTTACCCACATATCCGGAGCTTGCAGCCTCACTCACCGGGCCGCTGGAGGCTTGCAAAGGCGATCTCGCGTTCACGATATGGCATGAATGGTGTGCGGCCCGGCAACACGTGATCGAATCATGCTTGCGACAGCAGGGCCTGGAAACCAAGCTCCTTTCGATTGTGGGCTCACCGCTGCAAGCTTCCGAAGCCGGAAAGGCTGCCGACGAAGTCGGATACAGCGAGGCTCTCCAAGAAGAGCGCCATGCATTTGCCCTCGAGGGAGAGATGGCGGAAACCCTGTGGGATACGCCGGCGGAATCGATCACCGGCGCAACCGCGAAACTCCATGCCGTCGTCACAAAGTGGCAACCCTCGCTCATCAGCGATGAGTATCCTTGGCCGCAAATCCGTTCCGTCATAGCCGATCTGCTGAAGATCGATGTGGAAATGTCCTTCTCGCAGTCCGGCGCAGCGACGTAGGAGCGATCAACACCAGCTTTCAGTCCGAGTTGCGCTTGGGTCAACTGGCATCCGCGATGCCGGATTTCTGAGGACTTCGCTCCAGTGATGAACGCGTGGTGGAACGCCTTCCGCCGCGGCGGTGCTGGCTGTGCCAAAAATCAAAAAAATTGGGAACTCGATAATGAAACAAGAAAATTCATTTCGTCCGCTTCTTCTGTCGGCCTTGCTGATCTCGCTTGCGTTCTGGAGCATTCTTTCGGGGCCGGCCCAGGCACAGGAGCTTCGCATCGCGACCTCCTACAAGCTGATGACGCTCGACCCGCATTACGCCAATCTCAACGAAAACACCTCGCTGCTCTCCCACATCTACGAGCGGCTCGTCTATCAGGATGAGCGTCTCGATCTGAAGCCGGGCCTTGCCGTCTCCTGGCGCGCGACATCCGGCACGCAATGGCAATTCAAGCTGCGGGAAAACGTCCGCTTTCATGACGGCTCGCCCTTCACCGCAGACGATGTCGCCTACACGATCGCGCGCATCAGGGATTTCCTGAACTCGCCAAGCGGTGGCTTTCGTTCCTATGTAAGCGAGATCAAGGCGGTCTCGGCGCCCGATCCTCTCACCGTTGTCATCGATACGAACGGCAATGTCCCCAACCTGCCGCTGGCCTTTTCCTCGATCTTCGTGATGCATCGACCGGGGCAGGGGTTCCAAGCCACGGAGGAGCTCAATGCCGGAAGCCCTCCCGTCGGCACCGGGCCTTATAAGTTCGAGAGCTGGAGTTCCGGTGAGATGCTGAAGCTTACGAGGAACGACGACTATTGGGGCGGCAGACCCGCTTGGTCCGAGGTGACGTTCCGGATCATCGAGAATCCTGCGGCGCGGGTGGCGGCTTTGGCCACCGGGGATGTCGACGTTGCGGACGCCATTCCGGCACGCGACGTGGCCTCGCTCAAACAGCGGGGCGCGAGGATCGAGAGCGTCACTGCGGCGCGTGTCAATTTCCTGCAGTTCGACGTGGAAAGAGAGACACTTCCCGGCGTGACGAGCAAATCCGGCGAGCAGATCCCCAACCCCTTCAAGAACCCCTTAGTGCGGCGTGCGCTTGCGATGGCGACGGATCGCGGAATTATGGTCGACAAGATCCTTGCCGGTTACGGTACGGCCGCGATACAGGTTTTCCCGGGCGGTCTGCCGGGCGCTTCGTCCAATCTGAAGCCGGAGGATCCGAATTACGACGAAGCGAAGGCGCTCCTCACAAAGGCAGGCTTTCCGAACGGCTTCAACGTGGTTCTCGCCGGACCCTCCGGTCGCTATCCCGGCGACGGTGAGAGCCTCCAGGCGATCGCGCAAAGCTGGGCGCGCATCGGGGTCGCCGTCCAGCCCACCGCCTTTCCGTTCTCGGTCTTCAACACCAAGCGCGCTAGCGGCGACTTTGCCGCCTGGTACGGCGGCACATCCGGCGAGACGGTCGACATCATTCTCCATGCTCTCCTGGCCTCGCCAAATCCCGAACGGGGAACCGGAGCCTTGAACTTCGGGCATTATCGGAACCAGGCCTTCGACGCGATGCTTGCAAAGGCGGAAAGCATCCAGGAAGGCCCGGAGCGGAACAAGGCGCTTGCCGAAGCGACGGATTTCGTGATGGCCGACCAGCCGATCATTCCCCTCTATCACTTCCATCACATCGTCGGCTTCGGCCCGCGGATTGGCTCCTATGTGATGCATCCCCGCGGCTGGACGACCGCGATGCAGACGCTTCCAACGACGGAGTGAGAACCATGGCCTTGATTTCAGCAGCATTCGGAAGACTGGGCCAAGCCTTCCTTCTCCTCCTTGCCATGTCGTTGATCGGTTTTATCGGCATTCACAGCATCGGCAATCCGGTCTTCAACATCGTCAACATCGAAACCGCCACGCCTGAGGATATCCAGCGCGCGACGGTCGCGCTGGGACTGGATCAACCGATCTGGCGCCAGTACTTCCTTTTCATCGACAACGTCGTCCATGGAAACTTCGGAACCTCATACATCTATCATCTGCCGGCTCTGGAGCTGGTGATGAGCAAGCTTCCCGCGACGCTTGAACTCGCATGTATCGCGATGCTCATCGCGGCTCCGGCCGGAACAGGAGTGGGGCTCCTGGCCGGCCGGAGGAGGGGAACACTGCTCGACCGGAGCGTGCTCAGATCGAGCGTGTTCGCACTCAGCGTCCCGTCATTCTGGCTGAGCATGATGCTGATTCTCATCGGCGCCGTCCTAACAGGCTGGTTTCCATCCGGGGGCAGGGGCGCGACGGCGAGCTTCATGGGCCAGGAGTGGAGCGTCCTGACCCGGGACGGCCTCTGGCACACGGTTCTTCCGGCGCTTGCGCTGGCAATACCGAACATCGCGCTGATCGCGCGGCTTTCGCGATCCGGCACGATCGAAGTCGAGAGCCTGGACTTTACGAGGTTTTGCCGCGCGAAAGGGCTTTCCCCACGAAGGATCCTGCTTCGCCACACTCTACCGAACATCAGCGTGCCGATCATGACGATCATCGGCCTGCAATTCGGCGGCATGCTCGCCTTTGCGGTGGTGGTGGAATCGATTTTCTCGTGGCCGGGCGTCGGCAAGCTCCTGATCGACTCCATCCAGCTCCTCGACCGGCCGGTGGTGATGGCGACACTGACCTTCATCTCGGTCGCCGTCGTCGCCCTCAATGCCTTTGTCGATCTCTTCCATGCCGTGCTCGACCCGCGCGTGCGCCTGTCTTCATAAAGGGAACTGCCATGAAAGCTCACATTCTCCGGGCGTTGAACCGGCGTCCTCAATGGCAAACGCTGACCCCGTCCAAAATCCTGCTTGTGGCCTACATCCTGCTTGCCCTTGCCGCACCGGCGATCGCGCCGCAAAACCCATACGACCCCCTGCAAATCTACGGGTGGGAGGCATCCTCTCCTCCGGGTACGTGGGGCAGCGGCGGCTATCTTTACCTGTTCGGAACGGACGGGCTCGGCAGGGATATCGTCAGCTGTATCCTCTACGGCTTGCGCATCAGCCTCGTGGTGTCAGTCACAAGCGCAGCGGTCGCCGCCCTGATCGGGCTAACGGCGGGTGTTAGCGCTGCCTATTTCGGCAGGTGGGCCGACATCGTGATCATGCGGCTCGTCGACCTACAGCTCAGCCTGCCGACGATCCTGATCGCCTTGATCGCGATCGTCACCCTCGGGCCTGGAATTGACCGGATCATTCTGGCGCTGATTATCGCCCAGTGGGCAAGTTATGCCCGGTTGGCGCGCAGCGTGGCACTCAGTGAGACGAACAAATCCTACATGGATGCGGCCCGGCTCATGCGGTTGCCGACCTCCAGGATCATCTTTCGCCACCTGCTTCCTAACAGCATCGCGCCGGCCGTGACCTTGATCCCGATCGAGGTCGGCCATGCCGTTGCACTCGAAGCGACCCTGTCCTTTCTTGGCCTCGGCGTTCCGATCGACAAGCCGTCACTGGGCTCCACAGTCGCAAACGGGTTCCAGTACCTTCTGACCGGCCAATACTGGATCAGCCTTTTTCCTGGCTTGGCTCTCTTTGGGCTGATCGCAAGCATCAATCTCGTCGGTGAAGATGTCCGACGCCGTCTCGATCCAAGGAGCCGTCCGGTATGACTCAAAACACTGGAAGAACGCCTCTGCTTCAGGTGAAGAACTTTAGCCTTCGCCATCGTTCGGCGTCCGGACCGTTGACGATCCTCACCGACGTGAGTTTCGAGCTCGGACGCGGCGAGATCCTCGGCGTCATCGGTGAATCGGGGGCCGGAAAGTCAACATTGGGCAATGCCGTCCTCGGCTTGCTTGCGCCTGAGTTTGAGGTGATGTCGGGTACGATCGAATTTGACGGCAAACCGATCGACGGCAGGAAAAAGGGGGAGGGCGCCATCCGAGGACGCCGGATATCCGCCATCTTCCAGGACCATACCGCCTCGCTCGATCCCTTGATGAGCGTCGGCGCACAGGTAGAGGAGACAATTCTGGCGTTCGACGGCTCACTTTCGAGGCGTACCGCCCGTCTACGTGCTCTTGACCTCCTTGATCGCGTCGGAATTCCGGAGCCGCGGCAGCGATACAGTAATTATCCTCACCAATTCTCTGGAGGGCAACGGCAACGGGTGGTCATCGCGATCGCGCTGGCGGGATCTCCCGACATCATCATCGCTGACGAGCCGACCTCAGCGCTGGATGCTACGGTCCAAAAGCAGATCCTCAAGCTCCTTCGAACCCTCGTCGACGAGACGGGCGTCTCCATTATGTTGGTCACCCACGACATGGGTGTGGTGTCCGAGATAACCGATCGGGTTCTCGTCATGCGAAAGGGCCAGGTGGTGGAACAGGACCGCACCGCGATCATTCTCGATGCGCCCGAAAACGACTACACCCGCAGCCTGCTTGCCGCAGTTCCGCGGCTGCGGATATCGGCGGCTGCAGTAGAGCCAGGAACCAATGGCAGCCGGACCATGTCCTCCGATTGCGGAGAGGGCGCCAAGGTTCTTCTCGTCGCAGAGGGTGTTTCGAAAACTTTCTCCCCACAAGGGTTCTCATGGAGCCTTGGCCGGAACGCGGCAAAGTTTGCGTTGCGGGACGCAAGCATACGGCTGCCGCGCGGCGAGATCACCGGCATTGTCGGAGAGAGTGGAAGCGGAAAGACGACGTTCGGCCGGATCATCGCCGGACTGGACATGGCCTCAGTGGGACGGGTGACGATTGGCGGAAACGAGTTCGATGTTTCAAAGAGTGGCCGTAGCAATGGTCTACTGGGCCGTGTGCAGATGGTTTTTCAGGATCCCTCTGTTTCGCTCGATCCCAGGATGACCGTCGGCGAGACATTGCATGAAAGCATCCGCTTTGGCGTGGATATGTGTTCTGGTGAAGAACCCGCGGACGTCGGGACGATGACGGATCAGCTTGGTCTCTCCCGGAACTTGCTCGCCCGTTATCCACACCAACTGTCGGGCGGCCAGAAGCAGCGCGTTTGCATCGCACGGGCGCTGCTCGCGAGGCCTGAGATAATAGTCGCCGACGAGCCGACCTCCGCGCTCGATGTGTCCGTACAGGCCGAAATCGTCACGCTTCTCAAAGACAGCATCGCCGAGAGGGATATGACGATGATCTTCATCTCCCATGACCTTGCCGTCGTGCAGCAGCTCTGCAGTTTCGTATATATTTTGAAGGACGGCCGGGTCGAGGATTTCGGGTCCTCCGACTTCATCTTCTCGCAATCGCAAAATCCATACACGCGCACCCTCATCGACGCCCGGCCCCTCCGGTTCACGTGCTGAGTGCTGCCGGGCCGCAGCCCCGCGCCAGCGGCCCGGTGTTCCACATCCGTTTCTCAGACATTGGTGGTGTCTTGCAGCCACAAAAGGTGACATATGAATGACAGGTTCACATTGGCCGTCACGGGCCAATCCCTTATAAAATACGACATCCGTGCTATCCGTGCTCCGGCGTTTCAGGAGGTACAGACCCTGCTTAACCGCGCGGATCTTTCGTTCACCAATTTTGAGGGAACGATCCTTGGAAGCCATGGTGGATGGCCGCTCAAGGGATCATTCTTCGGCTGTAGCGATCCTGTCGTCCTGGATGCGCTTCAGGCGACCGGGTTTCGGGCACTTTCGCTCTCGAACAATCATGCGTTTGATCTTGGCCCGTCCGGTGTGCTCTCGACCCTGGAAGAGGTCGAGAAGCGAGGTTTCCTCCATGCCGGCCTCGGCCGCAACCAATTCGAGGCTTCGCAGGCAGGCACCGGAACAATCGGCGGACGACGTGTCGCCATCGTTGCGATGGACGGGGGGCCGGGTCCCGACTTCATGTATGCAGCGAATGCAGACATAGGCCGCCCTGCGCGCCCCGGCGTGAACCGGCTGCGTCTTTCGCAGGTCATCAAGGTTGATGACGCAGCCTTCGGGCAGCTTCGCTCCATTCGGGAGAGTGTTGGCTACACCGCGATTGACCTCACCAATGACAGCCAGCCCGACGACCCTTCGTATGTTGATCCGCATGAGGAGATTGGTATCGCTCGCACAATCTTCAAACGATCGGAGATATTCGGCAGGAGCGTCAAAATTGACGAGTACGATATTACTCGGAACCTCGAGGCAATTGCTTCCTCTGCCAGGGATGGCTGCCTCGTCATAGCCTATCTGCACCATCACCACTGGGCATCTGACTGGTACGAGGTACCGGAGTGGGTCGGCGGCGTTGCAAGACAATGCATCGACGCAGGTGCGGCGATGTTCGTCAGCCACGGCGCTCCGGTCCTACAGCCCATGGAAATCTATCGTCGCCGTCCGATTTTTTACAGCCTCGGCAACTTCATCTTCCATGTCAGGTCGGAAAAATCGTCATGGCGAGCGCCTGAGGTCTGGGAGAGCGTTGTCGGTGTGTGCTCTTACGGGCAGGATAACGATCTGATCGACATCAGCTTCTATCCTATCGTGATCGGCGGAGAATACGGATTGAAGGATCGCTTGCTCGAAAGCCGATTGGTTCCACACCTCGCGACGGGAGGCAGCGCCGAAAGAATCCTGCGACGATTCAAGGAGCAATCGGCAAGTCTGGGCGTACAGATCGAATTGGAAGGCGGGATAGGTATTCTTCGCATCTAATTTTTCGGCCTGATCGGTATGTGGTTCCGGGCTTTGGACGCTCCTGTGATCTGGAGGTGAGGGGACGGATGACAGCCATCGGATACTTACCGGGCATCGCCACCCAAGAGCATAATCATTCATCGCCTATGAGGGAATTGAATGTATTCGACTGAACAAGAAACGATGGGCGTTCGCGACGAGCTTATCGGCCGATTTTTCCGCTACGTTGCCATAGAAAGCCAGAGTAATGCCGCTTCCACGCATTTGCCATCTTCTCCGGGGCAGGTTGAACTCGCCAGGCTGCTGGCGGAGGAGATGCGTGGTCTCGGCGTTGATGACGTCGTGGTCGACGAGCATGCGATCGTGACGGGCGTAAAGCGCGGCAATAGCCCGGGCGCCCCGCGCATCGGTTTCATCGCGCATCTCGATACGGTCGATGTCGGCCTCTCTCCGGTAATCCGGCCTCAAATCAAACGCTTCGAGGGGCTGGATCTGTGCCTCAATCCGGAGAAAGACATATGGTTGCGGATCTCAGACCATCCGGAAATCCACGGCTGGCGGGGCGAGGACATTATTGTCGGCGACGGAACGAGCGTGCTCGGAGCAGACAACAAGGCAGCCATCGCGGTCATCATGACACTCCTTACCAGGCTTGAGCCGTCGCGGCCTCACGGCGACATTTTCGTCGCCTTCGTTCCGGACGAGGAAATCGGACTACGCGGCGCCAAGGCGCTCGATCTGAGCCGCTTCCCGTGCGACTTCGCCTATACCGTCGACTGCTGTGAGCTTGGCGAGGTCGTCGTGGAGAATTTCAACGCCGCATCCGGTGAGATCGTCTTTACCGGCGTCAGTGCTCATCCGATGTCGGCAAAGGGCGTGCTGGTCAACCCGCTGCTGATGGCGCTCGACTTCATTTCCCATTTTGACCGCAACGAAACACCGGAACGCACGGAGAAACGCGAAGGCTATTTCTGGTTCAAGGACCTTGTTGCGAACGACAGCGAGGCCCGGCTCAAGGTCATGATCCGTGACTTCGACAAGGTCAAATTCGAGCAGCGGAAACAGCGTATCGGTGATGTCGTGGAACGGATCGCCTCGCAATACCGTTCAGGATCGGTGCAGTACAGCGTGACCGACACCTATCATAATATCGGCGACTACCTTCAGAAGGACAACCGCTCGGCCGAGCTGCTGTTCAACGCCCTGGGTCGGCTTGGGATCGAAAAAAAGCTCACTCCGATGCGTGGCGGAACCGACGGGGCCGCCCTGTCTGCCCGAGGTCTACCGACCCCGAATTTCTTTACTGGCGCCTATAATTTCCATTCGCGCTTTGAATTCCTACCGGTTCCCGCGTTCGAAAAGTCCTACGAGACCGCTCTCATGCTCTCCACTCTTGCTGCGGAAGGGGGCAGTGATCCCCGGACGTCAAAGCATGATTCATGAGCTAGCGAGCCCCGTATGCTCATGTGGCAGAATGGAATTTATCTGAGCCAGGTGTTTGCTTCACAAGAATGAGTGGATAGGTGAGGGGCATCTGTGAGAGATGTCACATCGTTTTGATTTGATGTATGTCCGGGCGCTTCGGTGCCAAAGGTTACAGGGCTCCGGGTGGAGGTTTCAACCCCGGTTGGGGATCATGGACAGACATTTGCGGGGCGGACCGCAGACGAAACGTCGGGAGGATTGGTAATGAATTTGAGTGACGCGACAGTGTCGGATAGCAGTGAACTGCGCCCGGTGATCGGGCTTACCCGGGGCCTGGATACCGCAGATATCGAGACTTTAACGATCAATGCCGTCCGGCTCCACAGGCTACTCGTGGACAAGGCTGATCAGTTATTCCAGGCATTGCCAGCAGACCATAAAACGGGAAAAGCTGTTGGAGGCGAGCAGCACCTCGAATACGTGGAGGCTATGATCGCGATGCACGCGCAGATGAACGCGCTGAATACGCTGGTTGGAGTTCTGGGTTATATCCCAAACGTATCCGTCAATTGATGCGTTCGCTCAGATGAGCCCTGCCCGAATGGCCAGTGCAACCAGGTGCGGCATGGTGTGAATCTGAAACCGCTTCCTGGCTTCTTCGAGCTTGCTTTTGACGGAGTTGTATTTGACACCCTCCAGATCGGCGGCTTCGTCCATCGTTTTACCGACGGAAATCCAATGGAGATAGGCGGCTTCCTTGGGATCCAGCCAGGCTGGGTGCTGTTCACTCGGCGTCAAGGGCAGGAAAGACATACGGGCATGGAGTTGCCCCACAGCTGCGGCGGCGGCCACAGCATCGATATCACGTTCAAGCTCGATCATGGTTTTTTCGGAGGCAAGCGTGAACATTGACGTAGATCCGTTTGCTGCCTTGACGGGAATGGTGATGCCGGAGCGAATGCCGAAGTCGGCGGCCTCGGCGTAAAACGCCCGCTCAGCTTTGGACAGGCGGTGTCTGTTCTGTTCGCCGCTCCAGGTGAAGAGCTGTTTGAAGGACTTGGCGCGTCTAACGACCGGATCGATGGCCGCTAAATTCCGTTGGAAATAAGTCTCTCGCCATTCGGGATGATAGTTGGACGCAGCAATCGTGTGACCGGGCTGGATGTGTAGATAGGCGTAGCCTTGGAAGCCGGCTTGTTTCGTAAGGTGTGCCAAGGCTTGCTTGAGGATTTTCTCGTCACCCCTGATCGCCGAGAGATCAGTCAGTCTGTCCAACCAATGCTGCATTTGGTCACTCCCTTCGGTGGTCAGTTGGGACAGGTCATTGTGCACCACTAGACTTTGTTATTGCAAACCAAATGGAGAAGCTCACCCAAGTGCATCATGCCGGCGTTTAGGGTAGGGGATCAGCCCTCTTCGTGCAAATGCGCCATGAACACTTCGGCTGGCGTTTTGTAGCCGAGGGACGTTGGTGCGCGGATCGTTAATCGCGGTGGGTTAGGTGCGGTGGCCAGCTCAATAACCGGTCTCCGCCACGATGCCTTTCAAGCACGACGCCTCCCGCCGCCATCGTATTGGCAAGATGAAGTTCCAGGTCACGAACTGGGCAGAGTATGAGGCTGGTCTTCGCCGACGTGGCAGCCTGATGCTTTGGATGACGCCGGAGGCGCTGTCGTCCTGGCAGGCGCCGAAGCGGACAACGCGCGGTGGACAGCCGCGTTATTCCGATCTGGCGATTGAAACTGCCCTGACGCTGGGACTGGTGTTCGGCCTGCGGCTGCGCCAGACGGAGGGCTTTTTGACTTCAGTGCTGACCCTGATGGGACTGGATCTCGCCGTTCCCGATCATACGACCCTGAGCCGTCGGGCAAGCAAACGGCGATTGCCGGACGGGCGGCGACAGCACCAAGCTCGGGGAAAGGGACATGTCCACGTCCTCATCGACAGCACAGGGTTGGAAATCTACGGTGCGGGCAAATGGCTGGAGGAGAAACACGGTGCCAAATCACGTCGGAACTGGCGAAAATTGCACCTGGCTCTGGATGCCGGCAGCGGCGACATCATCGCCCACGTCATGACCGACCAAGATGCCGGCGACGCCTCGCAGGTGGAGGCGCTGCTTGACCAGATCGATGCGCCGACCGGACAGTTCACGGCCGACGGCGCCTATGACGGCAGTCCAACTTATGACGCCGTGACCTGGCATAGTGCCGGTGCTATGGTGGTCATTCCGCCACGCGCAAACGCGGTGAAAGGGCCAGATGCCGATCCCTTGAGCCAACGAGACCGCCACATCGCGGCGATCAACACCGATGGCCGGATGAAGTGGCAGGCTGCGACCGGCTACGGGAAACGATCTCTGGTCGAGACCGCAATCGGTCGCTACAAATCGATCATCGGATACAGGTTGCGGGCGCGCTCATTCGGAGCGCAGCAAAGTCTCCATAGGCTGTGCCGTCCTCAATCGAATGCTGGCATGCGCACGCCCGAAATCCGTCCGCTATAAAACCGTCACCGCGTAGCCAGAGCATCAAAGACAGAAATCGTTCTTTCAGCGACCGATGCACCAACGCTGCTGACCGGTCATTCGTGCGCCGAGGGCGCCTCCATTTCCGAAAACATCCGTCAAATTCAAAACCCGTAGGAGGAAATTTCTACGTTATGGGGGCATCAAAAAAGTTTGCGAAAAGCCCGTGTAGAGGATCATCCACAGAAGGAGAATATCGTGAAACTTATCCAAAAGTCCGACCGGGTGCCTCGCCTCTCTGCGTGCCCTAGGTGAGGACGGCGAGGCAGAGGGATCACTATAATCTTTACAATCATGCCTAAGCACATTATATGTTCTCCACAAGGAGAATGATTATGAGTGCCACCCTTCGAGAATATACGCCTGCCGAGGCGGCTGCGGTGAGTCAGGTCGGGCTCAAATCGGTGCATAACGCTATCGATAAGCGAATTATAGATACCGGGCTTGCGAGCCATCGTGGGCGTGCGCTGACCGATGATGATCTTCTTCGTCTGAAGTTGTGGTATGGAGTTGGCTCAATCCTTAGCGCCGAACGCCGCAAGCGACTGTTCCAAGCCATCAAGGACAATCCGATGGCGCCGACCGTGAGAGCGGACGATTATCTGATCGTCGACGTCGCAAGGGCGAGGGAGCAGCTTTCCGCTCGCGCGGACGCCCTTAGGGAAGCCGAAACCATCATCCAGAGCGTCAAAGGTATAGTCGGCGGTGATCCCGTATTCACAGGAACGCGCGTACCGGTCCGCATGATTGCCTCGATGAAAGAGCAAGGGGCTACGACCGAGGAGATCCTTGAGGGCTATCCTTCCATTACCTCACATATGGTGGAACTCGCCGAGATTTGGACCGCCGCCCATCCTTCACGTGGGCGGCCCAAGAAACTTTCGGACCAGGGACTGACAGTAAAATCGACGAAGCGCCTTTCGCTCAAAGGGGATCCGAAGCCAAAATCGTCGGGCGTCTCTTCTTGAAATTCTTGATTGATGAATGCCTTCACACCTCACTCGTGGCCGTCGCGCAAGATCTTGGCCACGAGTGTTCCCATGTGAACTGGCTGGGACTGAGCGGCGAAACTGACTGGGATCTTATGCCTCGCATCGTTGAGGGCGATTTCACGTTTGTGACCAATAACGCACGGGATTTTCGGAAGCTCTACGCGAAGGAAGAATTGCACGCCGGCCTTGTCATAATCGTGCCGCAGGTCCTTCCTGCAAGGCAGCGCGAGCTGTTCAGCGCTATAGTCGATGAACTGGCGGCCACGGACAATCTGGTCAATGAGGTCATTGAAATATCTCTTGAGGATGGTGCGGCTGTGGTGACCAGATACGTGCTTCCGCTCGCTGAGTAAGGTTTTTGGAGAACCTAGTCCAAGTGCACCAAGTTTTGCCGAGATGTGGGTAGCAAACAGCACCAGCAGTACGGATAAATGTCTTATATTTTAATGACTTAGTGAATCGCACGTAATAGTAATTATGGAACTTCTTTAAATCACTGCCTTTGTAGGATGAGGGGTGCCGCGGTCCGATTCCGGTCAAGGAGTGCGTCCTTTGAACAAGCAATCATTCTGAAATCATCAGTGAAAATTCCGAATCTTCACCTTCAGCATATCGATAGAAAGGGCGGGAACGAAAATATCCCTTGGCTGGACCGCCGGCGCTCGATACCGCGAATCCGGACTTCCCGGCGATCCGTGGGCGAACTCGTCGCCCCGGCCCGTCGGCAGTTTGAACTCCCATCACGATCCGCCAAGGCGGATAGGTCGCCCGAGAGATCGAACAGTTGCTGGGCGATGAGGTGCACGACGTCCCCTTCCCGCTGGATGCGGCCGTTGATCGCCATCATGCTTGATCCGAGCACAACGCGTCGGCGTCGCGCGCAGCTTCGGCCAGACGACGACGTTTGCCGGACCGGTCTCGTCCTCGATCGTCAGGAACATCACGCCTTTTGCCGATCCTGGCATTTGACGGACCCGAACGAGGCCCCCGGTCATCAACCACCGGCCATCGCGGGCAGACATGGCTTCACCGCAGGTGACGAGGCTTCGAGCGGCGAGATCCTTGCGCAAGAAAGCGATCGGGTGTTCGCGCAGGGTCAAGCCAGTATGGCTGTGTATACAGCCGGCGAAAGCCGCGGCCTCATGCGTCGCCTGCAGCAGGCCACGTCGAGAAACAGTGCTCAACCGTTGCGCTTGCTGTCTCTTCCTAGTTGATACAAATAGCTCCGTACACTCTCTCCAAGGGATAAAACGATATTCGAGATATCCGTCATGTAGATCAGCGTGCTCATCATGGCTCTCCACCTTCGATTTATCTGCAAGCAGGTTGAAAGGATCGCGATGTCGAAGCAATGGACAGAAACACGGAAGTTTTGGATTATTTTGGTGATCGGTTGGCTATTCCCTGCAGAAGCCGGTGCTCTTGAATGGCTTTCGGACGCTGCGAAGTAGTTGCTGCATTCGTGGCCCCGGTAATTGCGAAGAGGCGTCCGTCGCGACGCCTCGCATTTTCGACTGGCAACACTCCCATCGAGGTTTGCCGCTTTGCCTTCGGCAGAAAGGCAGTCTCAATAAGTACGTGCTTGATCTCTTGCGTCAGTGGGTTAGTGGAAATTTTTACATCAGCAAATCTGCCAGGGAAGTCCGCGCAGCACCTCACATATTCGGATAGACAGGCCCTTCGCCACCCTGTGGAGGCACCCAGTTGATGTTCTGGTTGGGGTCCTTGATGTCGCAGGTCTTGCAGTGGACGCAGTTCTGGGCGTTGATGACATAGGTCTCCTTGCCATCCTTCTCCACCCATTCATAGACGCCTGCCGGACAGTAGCGCGTCGAGGGGCCGGCAAAAATGTCGTGCTCCGACGATATCTGCAACGCCATGTCCTTGACCTTGAGATGCACCGGCTGGTCTTCCTCGTGGTTGGTGTTCGACAGGAACACCGAGGACAGCCGATCGAAGGTCAGGACGCCATCCGGCTTCGGATAGTTAATCTTCTCGTGCTTGGACGCGGGCTCGAGAGATTGGGCATCCGTCTTGCCGTGCTTCAGCGTGCCGAAAATGGAGAAACCGAACAGCTGGTTCGTCCACATGTCCAGGCCGCCAAGGCCGATACCGATGAGCGTGCCGAACTTGGACCACAGCGGCTTGACATTGCGCACCCGCTTCAGGTCCTTGCCGATATCCGTCTGGCGCCATTCGGTCTCGATCTCGATCACTTCGTCATTGGCGCGGCCCGCGGCGACCGCCGCGGCGATCTTGTCGGCTGCCAGCATGCCCGACAGCACCGCATTGTGGCTGCCCTTGATGCGGGGTACGTTGACGAAACCGGCCGAACAGCCGATCAGCGCGCCGCCCGGGAAGGTCAGCTTCGGCACCGACTGATATCCACCCTCGGTGATGGCGCGTGCACCGTAAGAGATGCGCTTGCCGCCCTCGAAGGTGCCGCGGATCGCCGGATGCGTCTTGAAGCGCTGGAATTCCTCGAAGGGATAGAGATAGGGGTTCTTGTAGTTGAGGTGCACCACGAAGCCGACGGCGACCAGATTGTCTTCCAGATGATAAAGGAATGAGCCTCCACCGGTCTTGAAGCCGAGCGGCCAGCCGAAGGAGTGCTGCACCAGACCCCTTTTGTGGTTCTCCGGCTTGACCTGCCAGAGCTCCTTGATGCCGATGCCGAATTTCTGCGGCTCGCGATCTTTCGAGAGGTCGAATTTGGCAATGAGCTCCTTGGCGAGCGAGCCGCGCACGCCCTCGCCGATCAGCACATATTTGCCGAGCAGTTCCATGCCGCGCGTATAGTTCGGGCCGGGCTCGCCGTTCTTCTCGATCCCCATGTCGCCGGTGGCCACACCGATGACGGCGCCTTTGTCATTATAGAGCACTTCGGTTGCGGCAAAGCCGGGATAGATCTCGACGCCGAGCGCTTCCGCCTTCTCGGCCAGCCAGCGACAGACGTTGCCGAGCGAGACGATGTAGTTGCCGTGATTGTTCATGAGCGGCGGCATTATGAAGTTCGGCAGACGCAGCGAGCCGGCGGGGCCGAGCAGCAGGAAGTGATCGGCATTGACCTCGGTCTTGAAGGGGTGGTCAGCCTCCGCGCGCCAGCCGGGCAGCAGGCGGTTGATACCGATCGGATCGACCACCGCGCCAGAGAGGATATGGGCGCCGACTTCGGAACCCTTCTCCAACACGACGACCGATAGTTCCGGATTGACCTGCTTCAGGCGGATCGCCGCAGACAGACCGGCAGGTCCACCGCCGACGATTACGACGTCGAATTCCATGCTTTCGCGCACTGCTTTACTCAACGTTCATTATGGAGCACAGGTGCCGGTTTAAGCCGGGCAAGCCGCTTCAGTCATAGTGATCATTTAACCATTCTATAGATCGGGCCGCGCTCTATGACTGGATCGAGAATTCCATTTGAGAGTTCGTCTGCGGCATCAAATAAACCTGGTGGATTGCGATGAGGAACCGGATAATTCAGTTCTGCCTTCATTTCATCGGAATAGATGTACGCACCGACGATCAAGGTGGAGAGAATATAAAATCCATCTCCGTCCTCGTCCGCCAGCCTTCTCAGCCTGGCCCACATCTCTGTCGCAGGCGTGAAGCCCAACACCTCTAGAAGAGCTGTCAGCATTTCGAAGTGTTTGTCGAGTATCGCAGCGGCCTTCGTCACGAGTTCGTTGAATTCGGCAACGGAACTGCCAGAGCGAAAATCACCTTCTTGTGGAATTAAGGTATCCGCGATGATGCGCAACGTCTGCAGTTCCCGTTGCGTGAACGCTCGTGGCGGAGCGGAGGCGGGCCTGGAAACAGACAGGCGCTTGTCGCTGTTCAACTTACCGCTGTTCGTCATTGTGAAGCACCACCTTTGAGGTTGCGAACGAGTTCTTTGGCATTCCGGAGTGCAAGCGCGGCTATTGTACTGGTTGGGTTCGCGGCTCCGCCGGTGACAAAAATGCTCCCATCGGAAATGACCAAGTTCGGAACGTCGTGGCTGCGACCGTATTCGTCTACAACAGACGATTTTGGGTCTTTTCCCATTCTTGCTGTTCCAAGCAGGTGCCCCGGCTCGCCCTGGAGATCGGCGATCTCGATTGTCTTCTTCGCGCCAGCTGCCGCATGGATTTCACTGAGCCTTTTAACCGTGAAGTCCCTGATCTTCAGCGTATTCTCACTGTAGCGATAACTGATCTTCGGTGCCGGGATGCCATCGCCATCTGTCAAAATAGGATCAAGCGTCACGGTGTTCGTTTCTTCGGGCAGGTCGTCAATGTTGGCTGCCCAGAATATCGCGTTGCGTGCATCCCTGATGACGCGATGGAAACTCTTGCCCCAGAGCTCATCAAACGCTAACAACCTGTGTGGGTCTACGCCGTTGAATAGTAGGCCCGGCGTGGGACAGGCGTGCAATTTCGAACCGCGAACAAACCCCCGCGAGAGATCGGTTTCGTAAAACTGCATCGAACTTGCCGCGGATCCGGCCGGACCGCGCCAGGACTCCAGTTCATCGTCATAATAGCCGATGACCGCGCAATTGGGGTGCAGCATCAGGTTCTTACCCACTAAACCAGAGGAATTGGCCAGCCCCAAGGGATGTCTGTCGCCTGGCGAAAGCAGAAGAAGCCGGGGGGTGCCAATACCATTCGCGCAAACAACGACTGTTTTCGCTGATGTGTGATAGCTAGTGCCATTCGAGATCCAGCTTGCACCCGAGGCCCGGCCGTTCTCGTCCGTCGTTATTTTCGACACCCTTGCGCCGGTAATCAATTTCGCTCCGGCTTTAATCGCCGCGGGCCAATAGGCTAGGTCAAAAGAAGCTTTGGCTCCCTCTGGACAGCCCTGCGTACATGTGGCCCATCGTGCGCATGCTGCAAGGGACCCTATCTTCTGGCTTGGTATCGCATTTGAATGGGGCCACCAGTGCCAGCCAAGAGCGTTCATCGATTGCGCGGCCTTCATGCCATGTTTGCCAAGGGGCATCGGCGGCATTTTTGGAGCATAACCCTCGGGATAGGCAGGATCTCCCTCAAGCCCGGAAACTCCGATGAAGTCGTCGACTTCATCATAGAAGGGGGCCAATTCGGCGTAGCTGATAGGCCAATCGTCAGCCACGCCATCCGTTGTGCGTACACGGAAGTCGGAAGGTGCTAGGCGAGACCACAAAGCGCTGAAGTGGATGGTCGATCCTCCAACCGCGCTGTACATCGAAGGCGCCAAGTCTGTGTCGGAAACATCCAAGGGATAATCTGCGGGATTGCGCCGACGATTGGGTTCTGCTTGCCAATGCCCCCGGGCCACGAGCTCCCACATATCGAAGTTCGCGGCATAATCGGAAGGGAGCGCGTAGTCGCCCTGTTCCAAACATACGACACGGAGTCCTGCAAGCGCGAGGGTGTGAGCGGTTATGGCCCCCGATGGTCCTGAGCCGATAATTACGGCATCGTAGATATCTTCTTGCCCTGTCATTTCATTCATATCCGTCATCCATCCCTCTGTATATCGCTATCGTTTCCCGCCGCTTCGATAAGGATCTGAATCCCAATTCCCGGCGCGTAAAAATTCGGCTATCGCGTTAGATGGCCTTTTGTAGCTCAGGCAGCACCTCGAAGAGATCTGCCACGAGGCCATAGTCGGCGACCTGGAAGATCGGCGCTTCCTCGTCCTTGTTGATGGCGACGATGACCTTCGAGTCTTTCATGCCGGCGAGATGCTGGATCGCACCCGAAATGCCGCAGGCGATGTAGAGCTGCGGAGCGACGACCTTGCCGGTCTGTCCGACCTGCCAGTCGTTCGGAGCGTAACCTGCATCGACGGCAGCGCGCGATGCGCCGACGGCAGCACCGAGCTTATCGGCGACCGGCAGGATGACTTCCTTAAACTTTTCGGCTGAACCGAGCGCACGGCCACCGGAGATGATGATCTTGGCGGATGTCAGTTCCGGACGGTCGGAGGTCGACACCGCATCGTTGACGAAGGTCGACAGACCCGGATCGGACACGGCGGGGATCGCCTCGACCGAAGCCGATCCGCCTTCTGCGGCAGAACCGAAGGATGCAGTGCGCACCGTGATCACCTTCTTGGCGTCGGTCGACTGCACCGTCTGAATGGCGTTGCCGGCATAGATCGGCCGCTTGAAGGTGTCGGCCGAGACGACTTCGATGATTTCCGAGATCTGGGCGACGTCGAGAAGGGCTGCGACGCGCGGCAGGACGTTCTTGCCGACCGAGGTGGCGGCCGAGATGATGGTGTCGTAGCTCGCTGCCAGCGAGACAATCAGGTCGGCCAGCGGCTCTGCCAGATCGTTGGCGAGCTCGTCGCTTTCGACGAGCAGGACCTTGGAGACGCCCAAGAGCTTTGCGGCGGCATCGGCAGCAGGCTTGACGCCTTTGCCTGCGACCAGCACATGAACGTCGCCGCCAATCTTGGAAGCAGCCGTGAGTGCCTTGCCGGTCTGGTCGGAAAGGGTCGCATTGTCGTGGTCAGCCAGAAGAAGAATGGCCATTATCGTGTTCTCCCTTTCCAGATCTCAGAGTACGCCGGCTTCGTTCTTGAGCTTGTCGACAAGCTCGGCGACCGATTTCACCTTCACGCCTGCCTTGCGGCCGGATGGTTCTTCCGTCTTCAGCACCTTGAGGCGCGGCGCGGTGGAGACGCCGAAATCAGCCGGGCTCTTTTTGTCAAGCGGCTTCTTCTTTGCCTTCATGATGTTCGGCAGCGAAGCATAGCGCGGCTCGTTGAGGCGAAGGTCGGTGGTGACGACAGCCGGAAGCTTGACCTTGATGGTCTGCAGGCCGCCATCGATCTCACGGGTGACAGCGGCGCTGTCGCCGGCGATTTCGACCTTAGAGGCGAAGGTTGCCTGGGCGGAGCCGAGAAGGGCTGCAAGCATCTGGCCGGTCTGGTTGGAATCGTCGTCGATCGCCTGCTTGCCGACAATGATGAGGCCTGGCTTTTCAGCGTCGGCAACACCCTTGAGGATCTTTGCGACTGCGAGTGGCTCGACGGCGTCATCGGTTTCAACGAGGATGGCGCGGTCGGCGCCCATGGCGAGCGCGGTTCGCAAAGTTTCCTCGGCCTTGGCCGGGCCGATCGAGACGACGACCACTTCCTCGGCCTTGCCGGCTTCCTTTAGGCGAAGGGCCTCCTCAACCGAAATCTCGTCGAACGGGTTCATCGACATCTTGACGTTGGCAAGGTCGACGCCCGATCCATCCGGCTTGACACGGATCTTCACGTTGTAATCAACCACCCGCTTCACTGGGACGAGAATTTTCATGCGCTCTTACCTACACCTATGTATTCAAATCTGCCGATTGGACGCGGTCCAAGCCGAACTAACGCGCACTTTCAAACGACGACGGAGCTGAAGTGCCGTACAATCGCCTCTTGGATACTCAAAGCGGCCAACCAAGATGTTTTCGGGTTGTCCGGTAAAGGTTGGTTTTGTAGCTCGATTGAAAAACTGCCAAAGGCTCCCGTCGCCTCCACGCGATGTCCGTTCGTCGCTGTCCCGGGGTCTGCCAAAAGTGCTACGCTGGTTGCGTCAAACCCGACACCTGCGAGCGCCACCGCGGCGGTTACATTTGCGTTTTTTGGATAAAGCTGCGCGGCTTGTCGTGCGTTGCCTTCGAAGATGACCGTCGGCTCAAGAAGCGCCGTCAAGTCCATCCTATCCGCAGCCGGAGTGCCCGCCCAAGCGATTGGTGGCTTGATGCCAGTATAGGCTACTTTACTCAAGCCTGCGCTTCTCGCCGATCTCAAAACATCAAGTCCTCCAATAGCGCCTGACACGACCGTTAGACGGCAGCGTCCGACTTTTGCGGCAACCTCAAGATCATCGAACAACGATTTGTCAGCCAAGCTCCCGGTTGAGACAATGATTGTGTCGATCCCGTTCCGCAGCAAAGTCGGAACAAAATCGCGCACAGCATCGTGGCTTGCGCACTCAACGACCAGTGAAGGACGCCAGGCGACAAGATCCGCAACATCGTGAAATAGCTCTAAACCAGCAATTTCACTCGCCGGCGGCGCGAACTCAGCTGGTACGAGTACCGCTGCCACGGCCACACCGGCTTCGGACCGAAGAAGCGAAGCCTGCAAGCTGCGGGCCATCGCACCATATCCAATCAACGCAATGCGCTTGCTCTCGTCTGCCAAAGCAAACTCCCTTCCTTTGATTTAGCTGATTGTATGAGCAAGAATCGGCTGACGGGCACCCAACTTCACGTAGGTCTGCTTGGTATCCAGATACTCATTAAGTGCATCCAAACCGTTTTCACGACCAAAGCCACTTTTCTTGACACCACCTTGGGGAAGCTGCGGCGCCGCCTCCAGAAACGTGTTCGCAAATACGGTTCCAGACTTCAACTGGCGGGCAACCGTAAAGATTTTGTCGATGTCTTTGCTCCACACCCCGTTTGCAAGACCGAAATCGGTACTATTAGCCAAATGTATTGCTTCTTCCTGTGTTTTGAATTTTGTCACACAAAGAACAGGCCCGAATATTTCCTCCCGGAAAACGCGCATGCTAGAGGTAACTTCAGTAAGGATCGTCGGACCCACGAAAAAGCCATTATCGTAAGCTTGGCCCTGGAGACGCTCTCCGCCACACGTGAGGATGGCACCTTCTTTCTGTCCGTCGGCGACGTACCCGAGGACCTTGTTCATGTGCCCCTCATGGATCAGCGCACTCATATCCGCATTTTTGTCCATGGGGTGGCCAACAACGATCCGCTTTGCGCGTTCGGCAAGTTTTGACACAAATGCGTCGGCAACACTCTCTTCGATCAGCAGGCGCGATCCGGCCGCGCAAACTTCGCCCTGATTGAAAACGAACCCAAAGAGAACGCCATCCAATGCGGCATCAAGGTCCGCGTCGGCAAAAACGATGTTGGCGCCTTTACCTCCGAGTTCCAATGCTACGCGCTTAACGGCCTCCCCACATTTTCCAGCGATGTGCCGACCAACACCAGTGGAGCCCGTGAAGGATATCAGTGATACATCGGGGTGACTGGTCAGAGCCTCGCCCACGGCAGTCCCTGTGCCAGTCACGACATTAATAACACCTTGAGGAAAGCCCGCTTTGCTCGCCAACCTCGCAATCTCAATGGCGGTACTGGACGTTAGCTCGGAGGGTTTGATCACTACCGTGCATCCAGCCGCGAGCGCATACGGGAGCTTCTGAAAAAGGCAGATCAAAGGGAAATTCCACGGCACGATCATGCCGACGACCCCACATGGTTCTTTCGTTACAAGCCCCAGCGACAGAGGCCCGAGCTGTGTATGGGTTTCTCCTTTTTCGGTCACCGCAAGTGATGCTGCAAAGCGCGTCATTTCGACAACCATTGCAAGCTCGTATACAGACATCTTCGTCGCTTTGGCGGATTCCTCCGCTTCAAGTCGAACAAGATAGTCCGCGTTGTCTGCAATCAAGTCAGCAAATCTATTAAGCAGCCCAGCGCGGCCCGAGCCGCTCAGATCCCGCCAATTTTCCTGGTTAAATGCCTTTAACGCCGCCGCTACAGCAGCATCGACGTCTTCCGACGTACCTGCTGAAAAGCGCGCGAGTAACGTGCCGTCGGCGGGTGAGTGGCGGTCGATCAACGTGACCGAAGGATCACACAAGACCCCGTCGATAAAATGGCCGTAAGTACGGTGCGAGAGAGCGGGGTGCGCTTGCAACAAGTGAGCCTCCATCAACAAAAATTTTACTAGGGGTCAAAATGCCGGTACGTGTGTCGACGACGCGGCTCTCTTTAGCGGGGACGTCGAAACGGTCTCAATTTGCAACGACACGCACACTCTCCGGGGGCGCGTACACCCCAACGACATCACCTACTTGGCTGGCGCATCGATCGGTAACCGCAATCAGCCGCGTGTCCCCGATTGCGAGATAGACATTGGTGGTCTGGCCCAATGGTTCGACGAAGTCGACAACTGCACGCGCCGATCCAGGCGAACCAGGTTGGACGAGCTTCAGGTGTTCAGGCCGAATACCGAGTGTAAATTGGTGTGCTGGATCCAGTCTCGCGGCAATCAACTCGCGCTCGGTAATTGGAAGCGTATCAACAAACTCCTGGATCTGACAGGTCGGCTGACCCGGCGTCTTCATGACAGCCGGGAACAGGTTCATGGGCGGTGATCCCATGAAATCAGCGACAAAGCGCGTCAGGGGCCGGTCATAGATTTCCATGGGCGACCCGATCTGAACCATGTCGCCCCGACGCATGACGGCAATTCGGTCTGCCATAGACATAGCCTCGATCTGGTCGTGCGTGACATAAATCGTGGTGATTCCCAGTTCGGACACGAGCTTTTTGATTTCGGTCCTCATGACGGCACGAAGCTTCGCGTCAAGGTTCGAAAGCGGTTCGTCCATCAGGAAGACTTTAGGGTTTCGTACTAAGGCGCGCGCTAGCGAAACTCGCTGCCGCTGACCGCCGGACAGTTGAAACGGCTTACGGCCAAGATAGTCCGCGATACCGAGCTTGCCGGCTGTTTCCTCAACCTTCCTCTTGCGATCCGACTGAGGCACCTTTCTGATCTTGAGCGGAAAGGCAATGTTTTCAAAGACTGTCATGTTGGGATAGAGCCCATAGTCTTGGAACGCCATGGCGATATCGCGATGGCGCGGCTCTGCGAAGGTCACGTCCCTGCCGTTGATGTGCACGGATCCCGAGGTTGGTAATTCGAGCCCTGCGACCATACGGAGTGTTGTCGTCTTTCCGCAGCCAGATTCCCCCAGCATGACGAAAAACTCGCCTTCGGCTATGTCAACTGACACGCCGTTAACAACAGTTATCTCGCCAAAACGCTTTTGCACGTTTCTAATTTGAATGCCCACGATAGCCTCCTTAGCCTTTTACTGCGCCCAATGTCAGGCCGCGAACAAGATAGCGTTGCATAAGTAGAACGAGGATGACGACAGGCAGCGACATGACGACTCCTGCGGCTGAAGCCAGACCCCAGGCAATTGACTTTGCGCTCAGAGTATTTGCAGCGATGACCGGTAGCGTTTTCGCAGCGTTCGACGTCAACATGGAAGCCAGGAGAAATTCGTTCCAGGCAAACATGAACACGATGACCATTGTCGCTGCCAGGCCGGGCAACAAGAGCGGGAGCGTCACCCGCCAAAAAGTTTCAAGTCGTGAACATCCGTCAATCAGTGCGGCTTCCTCAATTGACTGCGGGATATCCTGAATAAAGACGCGCATTACCCAGACAACAAATGGTAGACCGGAAAGAGCGTACGCCGCAGTCAGCAACCAGTAGGTATCGAAGATACCCAGCCACCTCGCGAGGATAAACATTGGAACGACACTGACGATCGGTGGCAGCATACGGATTGATAAAATCTCGAAGGCAATCATCTGCTTGCCTTTTATATCGAACCGAGCCAGCGCGTAGGCGCCCAAAGTTCCGCAAACCATCGCCAGGCTCGTGGACAATCCGACGATGACGACACTGTTGATAAACATCTTGGCGATGCCAATGTCCGTGATGAGCTTGGCGTAGTTTTGCAAGCTCGGGGTGAAAACCCATACAGGTGGGAATGCTGTAATTGCCTGGTCGCTCTTCAAAGATGCTGTGACCATCCAAAATATTGGAAAGGCGAAAAACGCTGTCGCAAAGAGTGCAAAAAAGTACGCCAGCAAGATTTGAGAATATCGGCGAATAGCGGGCCTTTTCATAGACATGCTGGGCTCCTATCGGCTTTCTTTTTCAGAAATAATTCGCGCAAAGCCAGAGAGCTTGGTGAATATCAAAATTATAGCCGTCACGATTAGTAGGGTAATCCACGACAATGCCGATCCGTAGCCGAGATCAAAAAAGCGGAAATTTATCCTCTGCAGGTAGACGCTGACGAGATCAGTGGAAAAATCTGGCCCACCTCGCGTCATGATGAACGCCGTGTCATAGGTTCGGAAGGCATCTACGATGCGCAGTAGCGTGGCGATAACGATGACCGGCCGAAGTAGCGGCAAAGTGACGGAGAAAAACACACGTATCGGCCCGGCCCCGTCAATGGCAGCGGCTTCGAATGGGCTGCGTGGGAGCGATGAAATGCCCGCGAAGACAATAAGAAACATGAAGGGAGTCCACTGCCAAATGTCGACAAGTACAATCGATAGCAGCGCGGTGCTTGCCGATGATGTCCAGAGCTGGGGTTGAAAGCCTAACACGGTCAGGAGGTAATTGAGGACGCCGAGGTCGGGCATCATCATGACCCGCCACACGATGCCAACAGCGATCGGCGTAACCAACATTGGCACCAGGATGATCGTCCGCAACAGGAAAAATCCAGGGTACCGCAAGTTGAACAGAAGCGACAAAAGTACTGCAAGAACCAATGACGACGTCACACTTAAGGTTACAAAAACACAGGTGAGGCCAATGGCATGCCAAAATTGTGGATCTAAAAGGGCGTTGGCATAGTTTTTCAAACCGATGAATTGAGAGGCTCCGCCATGGGTCGGGTTGTAGTTCGTCAACGAGATGTAAAGAGAATAGATCATCGGAAAAAAGCCGACGAGGTTCATAAGGACAAACGCCGGTGTGAGGAGAAGTACGCCTGTCCGGCGCTCTCCCGCCCGTTCCGCTTTATGGGTGCCAGTGACAACTGGCGTAGAGATTGAACGCGTCATAGCCATAGTAATTTCCCATTGCATGATAGGAACGGCCGCGGGCCGTTCCTTCACGTCAGTTCAAGCGGCCTTAACGAATGATGGCTTTGACGCGCGTTTCGGCGTCTTTCATCGCTAGGTCAGGCGATTTTCTGCCGAGAACGGCGGCCAGAATTTCCTCATATAGGACCCGTTGCACTTCCACCGAGTTCGGAACGCGGTAAGGGGGTAGTGCGATCGTGGTGGTTCCCCGCTTCTTGAAATCCTGATAGACGGCCAGCGAGGGGATTCTTGCTTGCACCGCCGGATCTTCTAGCTGCGATTTGAACACCAGATTCATTTCGCCGTTATCGAGAAACAGCTTGTACCCCTCTCCCTTAAGCATCCAATCGAGGAATTTATAGCTTTCGATTGACTTTTGTGAAAAAGCGCTGACGCCGATTGAAAAGCCACCGGTCATTTGCTGCTGATATTTTTCGCTTGGAACGGCGGCATAGCCGAACTTGCCCTTCAGTGGTCCATTCTCCAGGCCGGAAAACACATCCGACCAACTGATAAACATCGCGGCTTTTCCTTGGGAGAAAAGGGACAGACCGTCTGGATAGTCGAGACCTTCAGCGCCCTTGGGTGCAAAAGGAAGCACCTCCTTGATCCGTTCAATCGCCTTCACACCCTGTCCCTCAGTATTGAAGGCAGGCTGATTTGAGCCATCCAACACGCCATCGTCGGTGGGCCCCAACTTTGTCATGCTCATTAACCGGGTAGCCCAGTCGCCTGACATGTGAGCATCCTGACCACCTAGTAGCAGGATGTTGCCAGCCACCTCATTTGTATGAAGCGCTTCGGCACACTTCCGATAATCGTCCCAGTTCGTGGGCACCGAAAGACCCTTTGCTTCGAACAGATCCTTTCGGTAAACAAAAATAGGGGTGGCGAGCGTCAGCGGTATTCCGTAATGCTTCCCGTCGCGCTGCACAAATTTCAGGGATTCCGGAATTACATTCTGATATTGCAAAGGCTGCAGCGATGCATCCTCAGCCTGGATATCCTCCACGGCCTTCACCCACTGATTGCCTAAAACCTGATTGATGAACAATGCGTCCAAGGTCAAAAGGTCATAAGTGGAAGATCCTTGAGACATTTCTACAAGGAGCTTTTCGTAATGCTCATTTTGCGGAACGGGGTCAGCGCTGATTTCGGCAGCGGTATAGGATTTCGAAATTTGGTTACCCAGCGTTTCGCCGAATAGGAGGTTCATATTCAGAATGTTAAGACTTTCACCGGCGGCAAGTGCACGCGTTGAACGAAGGTTGTAGGCAGCAAGCAACGCCGCTGCTGCTTTCAATGCCATTCTGCGGCTCATTTCACGATGATTTTTTACTATGGTCATGTAGGCCTCCACCATTGTTCCCGTATGGTTTACGACTTGGCAACGTTGCGTTGTCAGCTAAGAGGGTCCGTCTTCCGCGGCTTCCACTTGAACTTCGGAGCCGCTGATACGGCGGTTCCCATGCTCCTGTTATGGCTAACCTGAAAGGTCGCCGAAGCTTGGAGTCCAGTAACCATGTGGCGGCTTCAGGGACAATGGTAAAGTACCCCAAAATATTGGACAAATTGCTCAATTCCACGGTGACTGCCCTGCATGTTCGGCATCTTATAGCCGGCCGAGGTCTGTAGGTACCGCATCAAGTCGAGGCGGCAACGACGAGCGCGACCCGTGTAACCCAGCCGAGACTAGCACCGGACGGTCCTCTACACGCAGGAGCCGTCGCTCCTCGGTTTCGCAGGTTCAGATCTTCTTTGTCCGCAGCTCACGAAGACGGACTGGGAACTACGCCCCAAGCTGTTCCCCGCAGCGGGGTCCTATCTCACTATGGCCGAGAATTCTTGATGCTCGACACACTGAGCCAATTTGACTGGAAATGAAATAAGGACTTCGTTCGTGGGTTGATCAGGATCAATCCCGGACTGCCTGCATGGCCGCATTATACCTTAGCACCGATGATGAAGCAGGGCTCTCAAGCCGACGGCCAACGCCCATGCTCGAGTGTCAATGATCTTAGACGATCGCGCCTGCCGACAGCAAGATTTATGAAACGGGGCAGCGTGGCAATTCACGCGACTTTGGCGCCGTTGCCTGGAGGGATTGGAGGGACTTGCTGACGTGGAACCTTGCTTCTAGCCCGTCGCGTCAAGCCGATCCATCGCACTCACGTCTACGATGTCTAATCCCAAGCTCACTCAACTCGGTCGGATTTGGATTGGACATAGTACTTTTCCTTCCGAGCGTCCTTCGTGGCAGCGCCAGCAGATGGCACAACAGTCTGCCCGGCTGCGGTCAATTGTTCGTACATACTTCGCAATGCGCGCCGTGTCACGGCCATGTCGCTCTCGCTGAGGCCAGCCAGCATAAATGTATCGAGTTCGATCGCCTGCGGAATCAAGGCGTCCACCAACCCCTTGCCTTCAGATCGCAACGATACAACGATCTCTCTCTTGCTCTTTGTCGAGCGGACTTTCCGGATAAGTTTGCGTTCATGCATCCCCTCGGTGAGCCGCGACAGCGTTGAAGCATCGATTGATGTCAGCGAGGAGAGATCAACCAGTTTTGACTCTCCGAAATCATGAAGCACAACGAGAACGCGCCACATCGGTATCGTTAACGAGTGGATCTGCAGCTTCAAAACGAACCGCTCGTTTATTGCAGAGGCAACCCGGTTCGTGAGAAAAGAGAGACGGTCCTCGAGCTTGTAGTTTTCTTCACCCATGCGTCTCTTCACTTTTGTCGAAGTTCATCGTGCAGCGAGGTCGAATACCACAAACCTGTTTGGAATCCGATCCGAAAAAAGATCGAGATAACCGAGATTGAGGCGCGTCTCGGTCAAAAGTGGATAAATATGATTTCGGAGCGGCGGCCTACTGGCCGCCGCCCGCTACAGTAAAAGGGTCAGCTGCGTTCCTCGCGCAGGAGGCCCAACTTTTCATGCACCGGCCGATCGGAAAATGAGAAGAGAATGGAATCCGAACTGGAGCTTTCAAATCGATGGCGCAACCAACCGGGAACAGCGAACACGTCGTTCGGGCCCAATACGACTGGCGCCGATCCCTCCACAATCACGGTCGGCTCCCCTTCGATGACCACGAATACAGCGCTTTCGGTCGACCGGTAGAATGTCGAGTTAAAACCTTTAGGGAGCAGTCGGATCGTCGTGCCAAGCGTTGGGATTGCCCAATCCCCGTTCACAGGGTTCACATAACGCATGCAAATGCCGAGGTGCTTGTCGATGTCAGTGGACCGCTGTAAAACGTCAAGCGCCTCACGGGTTCTGGCGTAGGGATAGTTAAACACCGGCGACGTGCCGGACATGCTGGGCATGACCACCGGAAGCAGGCCGCTTCCGAAGCGAGCGAGAGAGTCGCCCTCCGGTTTGCTCAACACCTGCCGGTTGGCTTGATGTTCTTCGCGAAACCCTGCCTTTAGAAAATTGACCAATGGCACGTCGAGCCCGTCCAACCATATGACCGGCTCGTCGCCGTCATGCCCGTGATCATGCCAAGTCCAGTAAGGCGTGAGGACCAGGTCTCCACGATGCATCGTTGTCTTCTCACCCGATACTGCAGTAAAGCCGCCCACGCCTTCGAGCATGAACCTCAACGCCGATTGAGTATGCCGGTGAGCTGGGGCGACCTCACCCGGCATGATCAACTGCAGTCCAGCGTAAAGCGTATCGGTGATCTGAGATTTCCCCTCAAGCCCTGGGTTCTCCAGAACCAGAACACGACGTTCCGCCTCCTCTGCGGTAATCGCGCGACCTGCGGTCAACAACTGAGGGCGAACCAAATTCCATGCCCAGTGATAGGGGACCGCGTTCGGGCGAGGGTCGGTTGGGACAAGCCCCTTCAGGCGTTCCCATAGAGGCGCCAGCTGAAGAGCGCTGAGCTCAGCGTAGTAGGCCGATCGCTCGATAGTGTTTGGCGTGTTGGATTCCGTAGTCATCTAACAGTTCTCCTTGCACTGGATGGTGATCATCGTTGACAGACAAGGCATAGCGATATACTGCATATGCAATAAATGCAAATGCAGTAATTTAGCCGGAGGGAGATGCCATGAAGATTTGCAGGTTCAATCACAACCGGATCGGCGTGGTAGTGGGGGATACGGTCATAGACATCACTTCGGCCTTTGACCTGAATCCAGCATGGCCCTTGCCGCCCGGCGACTGGCTTGCCCGGCAGCTGCTGGATCTCCCCAAGATGCGCGCGGCTGTTTCCAAAAGTTCGTCGCGACTGGCGCTACACGAAGTCTCCTTGGCATCGCCCATCGCAAATCCAGGCAAGATAATTGGCGCGCCAATCAATTATCGCGCTCACATTGATGAAGCGAATGCCGACAGTGAGATCAACAACGGCACGACCTATACAAATATCGACGAGTTCGGCCTGTTCTTGAAGGCGGGAAGTTCGTTGATAGGACCTTCCGAAACTGTCATGCCCCGCTTCAGCGAGCGTCGGACAGATCACGAAGTAGAACTCGCGGTCATTATCGGCAAAGAGGCCAGCTTTGTGAAAAAGGATCGGGCTTTCGAGCATATCCTAGGCTTCACAATCGGTCTGGACATGACCGTTAGAGGAAAGGAATTTCCATCGTTTCGAAAGTCCCCAGACACCTATACCGTCCTCGGGCCATGGCTTGTAACCTTCGACGAAATCCCCTCTCCCGATGCTCTGGAGCTTCGTCTCAGCGTGAACGGAATTGAGAAACAGAGAGCGAATACGTCGCAACTCATCTTCAGCGTTGCACGCCTTATCGAGTATGCCTCGAGCTTCTACACCCTCTTTCCGGGAGACATCATAATGACTGGAACCCCTCAGGGAGTGGGACCTGTTCAGCCGGGCGATACTATCGACGTGCAGATAGAAGCCATCGGGGAATTGTCGATTTCAGTAGGGCGCGCCGCCTCCTGACGATGACGCTGAATGGCAACAATTGATGAGCTCGCTCCAACACACAACAAGGTAATTATATCAGATGACTAAAGTTCTCGTTCTCTACCATTCTGCTTATGGCCATATTGAAACGATGGCCAAGGCGGTTGCAGATGGCGCACGTTCCACTGGCGCCGAAGTTGTTATCAAGCGGGTCCCCGAGTTGGTGCCCGACGAGGTTGCCAGAGCTTCGTTCTTTAAGATGGACCAGGAAGCTCCAATCGCCGACCCGAACGAACTGGATCAATATGACGCGATCATCGTGGGAGCAGGAACACGATTTGGCACTGTGGCATCGCAGATGCGCAATTTCTGGGATCAAACCGGGGGACTTTGGGCCGCTTCGAAGCTCGCTGGTAAAATAGGCGCGGTGTTTACAGCTTCCGCGACGCAGCATGGCGGTCAGGAATCAACCATCCTGGGCTTCCTCCCGACACTGCTTCATCACGGAATGATCGTGGCCGGTCTTCCCTATTCCTTCCAGGGACAGCTCGGGTTGGAAGAGGTTAAAGGTGGAACGCCGTATGGTGCGACAACAATCACCGGGGCTGACGGTTCGCGTCAGCCTTCATCCGTAGAACTGGACGGTGCGCGTTATCAGGGCGCTCACGTCGCCAAGATCGCGGCCAAGCAGGTCGCCTAACCATCAGCAAGCCTTCGGAAAGCGGGAGTCTAAAGCGCGGCCTCCCTTTGCGCGCGAGGCTTCGTTAAGCCACGACTGTCGAGCGACAATCGGGATGAGATCACGTCTCATGTTGGTTGTCGCACTACGCACGGCCGTAACTATAGCTCGCTTGCGACCACACTGCACAATCGGCCAACCGACGGTGTGCACCAAGCATCAATGATCAAGGAAGACTGTGCGGCGCTCTTGTCCGCATGAACGGGATTGTGGCCCGAGCCGATGGTTCAGGGCATCAGGAAAGGCAAATATCGCATATCTTCAAATTACCCGGTCAAAACCGACAAGCTCATCCTTCGAGGCTGGGCCCGAAGTAGTTCGACGATGCTGATTCCGATGATCATTTACAAGTCCGTCGCCAGAGGCACGAGTTTGCGAGCAGATGCTCATTGTGGGGCGCAACGTCGTCGCTGATCTAACCGTTCGAGCGACAGGTTGTTGTGTCAGCCTTGCCCTTCCGTCTCGTGCAGATCGGTGCGTTTTACAATCGCTCATCGTCCCGTGAAGACAGGAGGACGTTTTTCGGTAAAAGCAAGCATGCCTTCCTTTGCGTCTTCAGTCATTGCTAGGCAATTAACGCTAAAGCGTTCGAACGCTAAGCCATTTTCTAACGTGGCACCGACAGCATTGCGCACGCAAGCTTTCGCCGACCTCACTGCGGCCGGAGCCCGCGCCGCTATTGCGCGGGCGATCTCGATAGTGCGTGTCACGGTAGCAGGTGGATCACAAACCTCGACGGCGAAGCCGAACTGAAGCGCTCGCTCCGCACCGATGGCTTCTCCAGTCATCAGCATATAGTTCGCCAGGTTCGGCGAAAGTTTGCGCGGCAATCGCTGCGTTCCACCGTCGCCTGGCACGCCGCCTAGACGGATCTCCGGCTGGCCAAACTGGGCATTCGAGCCTGCGACGACGAAGTCGCATACCAGGGCGAGTTCACAGCCTGCCCCGAAGGCGAGGCCGTTGACGGCAGCAATCAACGGCTTTTCAAAGGACTCGATCGCCGCCCAAGCGGCGACACGGGATGGGCTGTTTGACACTTCAACAGGACCTAAGGCCACCATTTCCTTGATGTCCGCCCCGGCTGCGAAAAACGCCTCCGTCCCCGCGAGAATTACGCAACGCACGCCATTGTCTTCATCAAGCTCGCTAAGCAAGCGTCCCAGCTCAATGATCATCGAGCTGTGCAACGCATTTTTTTTATCCGGGCGGTCGAAGCGAATAAGGGCAACGCCATCTGCCGGTCGTTCCAGGACGACTTTGTCGGCGTAATTCTCGGTCGGGTTCATGTTATCTCCAGTTGCTACGCATGCAGCCATTTGCTGCCCCAAGGGTCGCGTCTTTTCGTGCCAATCAAGCAATGACCGCCGTCCCGCGAGGCTAGAGGCGGTTGTCCTTCAAAATTGAACGAGCGCAAATGTAACCCCATGTCATATATGGTCCGATTGTCGTACCAACCTGGCTTGGCGTACGTGCTCCCGTGGGGCTGGCCATGACATTGCCGGCGCAATAAAGGCCGGGAATTATGCTGCCGTCCGCCCGAAGCGCTTGACCATACTCATTGGTTCTCACTCCGCCTTTGGTTCCGAGAAGGGACGGACGGAACCGATAGGCGACATACGGCGGCTTTTTGATCTCCGCCATAAGACCGACGCTCGATGCTACGCTCTTTTCATAGAAGCAGGAGCATCCTCGCTGATAGTCCTCGTCGATCCCGGTTCGAGCGAAGGCGTTGAAGCGTTCGACTGTCTTGCGCAGAGCGCCGGATGGAAGGCCCGTCTTTGCCGCCAGCTCTTCCAGGGAATCTGCTTTGAGTAACCAGCCGGGTTGGTACCGACGGTACCACCAGATCAGTGGAGTACGTTTGATCATCGGCCAATGGCTGATCACCCAAGCGGGTTGATGAATGAGACCTCCGTCGTCATCCCGATCCATGATGCGATCGTAAACCCAAAACTCATACTCGCTGGCGAACCGGTTACCAGACTGGTCGACAATGATCGCGTCCGGCTCAGCATGGATCCTGAGCGGCAAGCCGTGCAGTTTGCCCTCGTATTTTGTGGGCGGCTGGATGACGATATTACCCTGGTCCATATGTGCGAAGGTGGCGCCAATAGCCTGTGCCATCTTGTGGCCGTCACCCTCATTGCTGCTCGGAGAGCTCTTAAAGTCGATCTCGCTTGGAAAATACGTGGCCAGCATTTTGCTATCCCACTCGAAGCCCCCCGTAGCAAGAACGACACCGCTCCGCGCTTTGTAGGTGTGGCGCCGTCCATCGCGCTCCACCTCTACCCCTTTGACCACACCCGCGGCATCGACCTTCAAGGCGATCGCCCTTGTTGATAATTCAAACATGCACCCGGCGTCGATACAGCCCTTCAGAAGACCGGTGATAAGGCCGTTGCCCTGTGCCATTGAATCCGTGAGCCAGCGCCGGATTAGAGTAGGAAGGAATTTCAATGTACCTCTTATGGGCTGACGATCAAGCTTAGCAGCGACGGTTTCATGATACGTCAGCCTTTGCGGTATCGTCGAACGCCTGACCTTTTTACGCAAAGGCCCGAGAATCTTCTTGCTCAGTGGCTCGACGGAGAGAATTCGGGTTGACTTTGCGCCCACGCATTCTTGGAACGGATCTGGAACCGGCGTGAGGCGAAAACGAAGGGGGCTAAGTGCCTCCACCAACTTGAGCATTTCTGGCCCGTTCCTAAGCTGGCTCTTCCATAGCTCGTCTTCTGTCTCCCGCCACCCTATTGGAGACGCTGCTCGCATATAGGCTAACGCCTCTTCGAATGAATCTTCAACGCCAGCTGCCTGCGCGTAGTGATTGCCAGGCAGCCAGGTCATTCCGCCTGACATGGCGCTGGTTCCACCCAATTTGTCGGTTTTCTCGATGACCCGAACGGACTTGCCAGCCGATGCGGCTGTTAGCGCTGCCGTGAGCGCCGCAGCTCCCGATCCAACGACAATGATGTCTGTTGTGCCCTCCATTTGCCCCGGAGGAGTCGTCCTGACTGATCTACTGAACATCGTGTGCTCTAACTTTCGGCATAGCGGCGGCAAGCGACAACCCAAGTTATCGCCCTCCACGAAATAGGCGCTAAAGGGCGTCTGTGGACTGAAGGAAGGAGCCAATCAGTTCACGATAGCGGGCAGCGCGAGTATTGGGAAAGAAATGCCCTCCGTCGATTATTTCAATCTGAGAACCTCTCACCAGACTGGCAATTTCCCTGGATTGATATTCCGCTGCCAACATGTCATCCGAAGCTCCCACAACTAGGCTTGGCAAACCTTCAATTGCCCGAAGCTCATCGCGGCGATCGAAGTTGAAGGGTGCTTTCATCCGTGCTGCGAGGACATCGTCGGCCATGGTCTGGCGGATCGTCTTGATTCGGCTCATAAGGTCATAGCTCGGATCGAGCACATTCCCACCTGGCATTGCGAGGATGGCCGAAAGCTGCCCGCAGGTTTCCGTCCCCGCCGTATCAAGGACGCGCTGGCGTAGATTGTTGATGAATTCCATATAGCGATCAAATGCGCAAAATGTCCCGCTGAACACTGCTGCCTCGACCCTTTGCCGATGGTCGAGAACCAAGCACTGGGTAATGACGCCTCCCATGGAATGACCGATCACGGTAGCCTTTTTCACTTGAGCATCGTCAAGGATGCCGACCGCATCGGACACAATTTCACGCAGGGTGTGAACTCCCTCCACATCGCGGTTGGCGCCACACCCTCTTTGATCGAAGCTTATGACGGTGTATTTTT
Source organism: Rhizobium sp. 11_C7_N12_5 (assembly GCF_051811145.1). Classification (NCBI taxonomy): domain Bacteria; kingdom Pseudomonadati; phylum Pseudomonadota; class Alphaproteobacteria; order Hyphomicrobiales; family Rhizobiaceae; genus Rhizobium; species Rhizobium sp. 11_C7_N12_5. The sequence goes on along the minus strand of NZ_JBPWPY010000003.1, from coordinate 577,517 downwards.
CCGCGAGATAGGAACGATGAGCATCCCAGAAGTTTGCATGCCCACCAAGCCCGGTCACAAGGAGAACAGTGCGCGCACCGCTCCCCTGAATGTTGTAGTGTAAGGTCATTGAGTTGACGCCTTTTCATCTATGTCAAGTTTGCTGAGCCGTATTCGGTCGTCTAACGAGCAATGACGTCGCTATCGAAAAGCTTGGCAATTTGGTCTTGGGAGAAGCCGTACTCGGTCAGGATTTCCTCGGAGTGTTGACCCAGCAATGGAGGAGCTTTGAGTGCAATGTTGGGAAAGGCCGAAGACTTTATCGCATTCCCGACGGTACGGAAATTTCCGTGTTTTGGGTGGTTGATCTCGACGATAATCTTGTTCTCGTCGATCTGCGGGTGCTGCAGGACCTCTCCCAAGGGGAGTACCGGGCAACACAAGATGTCTGCCTTGTCCAGCCGCCTCACACATTCTTCCGTGGTGAACTTGCTAAAGCCGGCACTCATCCGCCGGCGATATTCACCGCGTTTGGACATTTGCTGGGAAAGCGTAGAAAACTCGGGATCCTTGGTAAGATCGGGGATCTCAAGCGCGTTACAGATATCGGACACTGGATTTGGCCTCAAAACCGCAATTACAGCGACGCTGCCATCTGAAGTCGTGAAGATGTCCATTGGGTCTTGCTCAAGAGGATTGAAGTCGTGACCGGTCCGAAGCTTTTGCGTGACTTCCTGTTGCTGCATCACCAAAAAAACGTCGAGAAGATTGATCTCAAGCTTCTGTCCCTGACCGGTGCGCTCGCGGTGGTAAAGCGCCATGAGCACCCCTTGAGCCAAGATCATGCCCGCCGAAAAATCCGCTGTCGAGATCGGGAACAATTGGGGTTTACCATCCGGATCCTTATTCCCAAAGGCAACGCCCGCCATCGCCTGTGCCACGAAGTCCATGCCGGCTTTGTGCGCGAGTGGACCCGTCGCCCCAAAGCCCGATCCCTCGACATAGATGACCTTTTCGTTTATGGCTTTGATATCTTCGTAGCCGAGGCCGAGACGCTCGACCACACCCGGCCGGAAGTTGTGCACAAACACGTCGGCGTTCCTGGCAATCTTTTTGACAATATCACGGCCTTCCTGGGATTTGATATCCAACGCCAGACTCCGCTTGTTACGGTTCATGGCCATGAAGTTCGCGCTTTCGTCGCCTTTGTTAGGGCGATGGCGGTCAATCGCCCGGCTGATGTCTCCGATGCCGGGCTTTTCGATCTTGATGATATCCGCGCCATAGTCACCCAGAACCTGAGTACCGCACGGGCCGAACATGATCTGCGACAGATCACAGATCCGAATTCCTTCCAGTGGAAGTGTCATTGAAGTTCCCTCTTAGACGTTTGTTAGACGCCTACAGTACGTTGATCCGAAATGCCGGGAATGATGAAACCGTATTTATCCACGAGGAGCTTTTCCGTCGTCGGATTGCGTGGAATTGACGCCGGACGGGGTTCGCCCGGAAGTTTCCTGACGCCCGTCTCTCGTAAGGCGCCTTCCACGCTAGGCGGAAGGAATACGCCGCCGTATTTGAGAGGCTCAGTTCCGTTATTGATGAAATGATGCATTAGCGTCGGCGGAAGGACAATGACGTCGCCTTCTGCAATCGGAAACTGTTCATCACCCAGAACCACGATACCTTTTCCGTGGGTAACGATCACTATCTCTTCGGACGCCACGTGGCCGTGATGGCGCACATTGGCCCCTGGTTCAAGCAGCTGTGACGCTGCACAGAAGTAGGTTACCGGCAAAACAGGCGCAGCGATCATGATGCTCACGTAGCCCAGGCTGGGTGCAGCCTGCCAATACTCCTCGCCTTCATCATCTTGGACGATAATGAAATGGCCGTTATCACGCTCCACGAGATTGTTCCCCGCACGAACTCCGACCGAGGCGCCACCATCGGCGGGGGTGCCGCCGCCGAGTGGAAACAGATCGAAGCGCGAGTCAGGTGCCGGCGGAAAAGAGATAACCGACAGGCGAAGAGGCTCGTCACCATCCTGCACGACTTCAACGCCAACACCCCGACCCCAGAACATGAAGGTTCCCTTGGACACCGGATGCTTTTGTCCGTCTACGATGACATGACCTCGGCCTCCGAAGCACAGAACCATCCGCTCGTTAAGTTCATAAGCATGTGGGCGAAGGTAAGCTCCTTTGGGAAGGTCGATGCCCACGACGGCAAAGTGCGAGAATTGATGGCTCACTGGCGACACTTTGACCAGAGCGCTCCCGCCGCCTTCTGAGCCAAGGCTTACGGGTGATCCCTCATCCGCCCGGACCACAACTGCCTCGAGTGGAATTTCAGTCGATGTCTTCTTTGTTAGCATGTGCATAATACTGCGTCCCTCGCATTGATATTATCTGCGCCGGCCGACGTACGATGGCTGCCACCGCACGATCCATTTCCGGCGCCTCGCCCAAGCGAAAATTCGTGGGATAATTGCCAGTTCCCGACCGCGGCACATCTAAAAACGAGAGCGGCCCGACTACAAAATCCGTCAAGTCTGATTTCAAAAAACCATTTTCTCGCAAAGGGAACAATGGTAAAAACTGACAAATAGCTGGACGTTTTGCTCAACGCTTCGTCCCGCGGTGAAGGGGTACTGGATGCCGAACGCGAGTCGAATAAACGTCGCCCAACCCACTTATGGCGGCGCTGCCACGCCTGCTTATTCACTCTATGGCGAAGGCCCGGAACTGGGGCAGTCGATCTACTCGAATGCGGAGTCGATCTTCGTCAGAAGTAAAAATCTGACCAACAATATCGAAATGCATTTGCATCGCGACCTTTACCAGTTCGTGTATATTTCAATAGGAAAATCTACCCTTGTAACACCTGCGGGTAGGAAAGACTTTGGGGATCGGACACTGTTGTTGGTCCCTCCGAATTTCGAGCATGGCTTCAATTCATATCCCGAGATCGAAACCCGCGGCCACGTCATCACGATCAGCGATTTTTTCTTTGGGCGCATGGCACAAAGGGGGCTGCTCGTCGCAGACGTGCTCGATAATATCATGATCTTCGAAGGCATAGATCCAATCAACAACGCCCCGCTGATCGAATCAATTGAGAAAGTCATTCAAGAACATCATGAGTTCCGCTACCCCCATGTCTTGGCAAGGGAAGCTTCCGTGCAGGCGTTCATCGTTGAATTTCTTCGCCTTCTGCATGAACGGAACGCCTTCAAAGAAGGACTGGACGCTGGAAAATACAGAGATCTGTCCGATGGGGGTCGGATCAAGCAGCTTTCATGGCTGATTGATAAATACTACAAATCCCACAAAAACGTCAATTTTTATGCTACGCAGCTCGGTGTTTCCGCTTCCAACCTTAACAAAATGTCTGTCATAGCAACGGGCGGAAGCGTTCATGCCAACCTCAGGGCTCGCATAATGGAAGAGGCTCGGGCTTACCTTGCAAACACAAGCTTGAGCGTTAAAGAAATTGCATACCGACTGGGTTACGAAGACGCTGCCTACTTCACTCGCTTTTTCACCAAAAATGCTGAGATGTCACCAATCGAGTTTCGCCGTATTGCAACCCAAACACAGGGATAGTTGTAAGGCCCGCTTGATTTTCAAACGCGGCATGGGCGGGTTGGACGGGCGAACGAAATTCTCTTTGAATCTCGTCACGTGGAATGCGTAAGGCTCCATGCCCGGCGTCTTGGGGTGGCTTGCGCGCGGTCCCTTAACGGCCCTTTCAGCAATTTTCGTGGCGGCTGTCGGTAGTGACTGCGACAAAGTGCATGCGCGCGGGCTAAATGTCCATTGTTCTCCTCTCTTGATGCCGTAGGCTCCCAGTATGCAGAGCAAGCGAACTGAGCAGCTCTGCCAGCTCAAGTATGCCCCTTCACGGGGGCAATCTCATAACCGCGTCTGACCGAAGCAATGCCCTAGACGCAAGAACACCTGATTTGAAACACCAAGACCGAGATTGGAACAATGACATTTTTTTCCGGCGTGATCCCTTACCTGGTAAGTCCAGTAAACTCTGACGGGAGTATCATGGAGCGAGTATTGGGTGATCTCTGCTCTGACCTTATTCGAAAACGTGTGAGCGGCTTAACACCGCTTGGAAGCAGTGGAGAATACGCCTATCTGTCCGAGACGCAAAAGATGCGCATCGTTGAGGTAGTGGTTGAGGCCGCGAGCCATCGGGTGCCGGTACTACCGGGCGTCGCCAGCGTTTCCACTCAATCGGCAATAGATCAAGCCAAAGCTTATCGCGGCGTAGGAGTAGACGGAATTGTCGTTGTGCTCGATTCATATTTCCCTCTAAGGGAAAATGAAGCGAGAAAATATTTTTTGGACGTAGCAGATAACGTTGATCTCCCTATCATCGTTTATACAAATCCGAATTTCCAACGCACGGATCTGTCAATCGAGACAATCTGCGCGATTGCAAAACACCCAAACATCGTTGGTCTAAAGGATGCCTCGACGAACACCGGTCGATTGCTGTCCATCCTCAACCGATGCGATAGCGATTTTGCTATTTACTCAGCATCGTCCCATATCGCGACTACAGTACTCATGATGGGAGGCAGAGGTTGGTTCGCTGGACCGGCTTGTGTACTGCCCGAGCAAAGCATCGAGTTGTACGATGCTTGTATGCGCGGAGATTGGAACGATGCGATGACAATGCAAAAGCGCCTCTGGCCTTTCAACGAAGTTTTCGCACAATATCGGTTGGCAAGCTGCTTGAAGGCAGCGCTCAGCGCACAGCGCTACGACGTCGGAGATCCGATACCGCCGCAGGCACCCCTCGACGCTTCCGCAGTCAAAGTAGTTCTAGATGCCCTGACCACGGTCCAGGGTTTTTACTACAGGTGACCGTCATCGCGACGGCACTCAAGATGCTCGGCCATTGACGAGGGGTAGAACCGATTTGGGATAGATATGCTCTGGTGTCCCGGCGATCAAGCAAGCTCCTGTGCGAGCGACGACGTTGAACTCTGTCGCGACGGTCTTATATGACGCGCCCCTTGTCTCCCAAGAAAGCCATCAGCAAGTGAATGGGAACGCTCACGAAGCGTTCTTGAATACATTCTTTCTCCGCGGGCCGATATTGCGGAACGCAAACCACGACTGCTTGTGCCCGTTGAACAGACGTAGGTACACGTTGCAACTATTCCGGTTTGCCGCAAGAAAAACAATCTGATCTGCAGAAGCTCGAAGCAGTCTTGGCGCCCGCTCACAATGTTAAGCTTGCAGGACGGGCGACGCTGTCGAGGCGGTCCCGAATTGCTAATACGGAATTGTCTCACCCAGGTAGTTGCAGAAGGTGAAGGAAGAATCTGCGGGTGAACAGATCAACGCACTCAACCCTACCGCGGAAACCTCGACCTCAATATCAGCCTCCTCCCCACCCATATCTGTCTTCACCCAACCTGGATGAGCAACGGTAACTTTCACGCTCGGGATTTGAACGGACAGGCTGCGAGCGGCCGAGGTCAATGCTGCCTTGCTTGACCGGTAGAGCCAGTGATCGCCAACCGAGTTTAGCTCGACCGATCCCATGACCGACCCCAAAAACATGAGATGCTTGAGTGAATATTGATGCGTCTTAGCCAGCTCCTGCCCCAAGGCAACAGGCGAAACACTATTAGTCAGAAACAAATCAACAATCGTCTGCTTATTGAGCGTCTCGTCGACATCTTTAGGCATCACACCGGCGGATACGACGACAATTTCCACGCCAGCTAAGTGGGCGCTCGATACGAGTGAATGGCGCGACTGAGGATCATTGAGCTCGAGCGGAAGCCACAAGGCATCGCTGCTACGTTGGGAACCATCGCGGCTCGTTGCTATGACGTTGTAACCCTGTGTCGAGAGTGCGTGAACCAGCGCTAAGCCAATACCTCTGGAAGCCCCGACAACCAAAACTGTCGAAGATGATAGACCATTCATGATTTATTTTCCGGGCTATGCAGGCTCTGGCGACATCGTCAGAGCCTGCCGGTTCAGTTTTCTAACGATAGGCTGCAGCGCCTTTTTCTGTGACCCAACCAGCGGCAATATCTTTTGCCAGTGCTTGGCGGTCGCGCTTGCGCGCATCACCGTAGCCCCCCCCACCTGGGGCGACGACGATAACTTGGTCCCCTTCATAAACTACCGCATTCGAAAATTTCGATGCTGAGACCTTACCGCTGTCTTCTTGAAAATCCTTCCAGGCCTCCGAGCCCTTGCGGCGAATATGCAGACTACCGCAACCTCCGGACTGGCCCTTGAAGAGACCCCACGGCGCAAGCTCCTGTCGATCGGACATGAAGGACAGTTTGAGTTCATCAGCAAGGCACGTCATCTTCTTGCGTAAGGCAAGTCCGCCGCGAAACTCGCCGGGACCACCCGTGTCCGGAACAAACTCATGCGCATCAATGCGCCAGGGAAAACGGGTTTCAAATACCTCAACGGGATTAAGGCGCGAGTTGCCGTTAATGGCGTTGCAAGCACTATTCCCGTCCGCATGGCTACGCCCTCCCCAGCCGGGTGTCGATAAATCATAGCAGACGACGTACTCATCCGTCCGGGAGTTTTGCCCCCCAAACAGGAAGTTTGAATGCGTGCCGCCATCCGTTGCAAACGCCCGTTCCGGAACAGCTACTGCCAAAGCACCGATAACAGTGTAGCAGATCCGGATATGCGTCTCGGTGTTACCTCCGACTTCAGGTGCCGGGTAGTTGGCATTGACCACGAGGCCAGGAGGAGCGACGACCCGTATAGGTCTGAAGCAGCCCGAATTTTTCGGGATGCTTGGATCCGTTAGGTGTAAGATCGCGTTATAGGACGCCGATAGCGCAACAGACAGCACGCCGTTGATTGGCCCTTTCGCCTGCTTGTCAGATCGACGAAAGTCCACCACGATTTCATCATCCTGGACGAAGACATCGACCGCGATTTTGTAACGACGCTTCTCGATCCCGTCGTCTTCCATATAGTCTTCGAAGCTGTAGACGCCATTGGGAAACTCACGTAGTTCAGCGCGCATCCGGGCCTCCGAATAGTCTAGAAGACTGTCGGTCAGTTCGGTAAATCGTTCGAGGCCAAACTCTTCGATCAGGCCCCTCAGACGCTGTTCACCAAGTTCGACGGCGCTGATCATCGCCCGGAAATCGCCGAAATTCTGGCGCGGAGTCCGGTAGTTCGCGAGCATCAGGCGCCACACATCCTCTACGTCCTTGCCCTTGCGCCGAATTTTGATCGGCGGTACCCGTAAACCCTCGTGGAAAATCTCTGTAGCTTCGCCGGCAAACGCACCGGGAACCATGCCTCCCACTTCCGCAACGTGACCGATCGCGACGGAGTAACCGACAAAGACCTTGTCGACAAAAACCGGCTGGATGAAGGTGTGCTCGGGGGTATGCATGCCGCCGCGGTAGGGGTCGTTATGCACGATCACGTCGCCTTCCTCGAGGGTCTCGACCGGAATTTCCTGCGTTATCGTTTGAATAACGAGAGGTAATCCACCGATCATGGAGGGCTGAAAGTCGCCGGTTCCAATCAGGTTACCCTTGGCATCAGCAAGACCGCAGGTGAAGTCGAGGCCTTCGTTGAAAATCGTCGAATACGATGTCATCATCAACGTAATGCCCATTTCCTTCGCGATCTGGACGAGACGCCCGTCCAGAATACTCATTTGAACCATATGCTTGGCAGCGATTTTTTCCATTTACTTCCCCCCTGTTTCTGCCAGGCGCCTTTGGGACGCGACTTCCGATTCCCGCTTCATGTCCCAATCGACGCACCAGTCGGAGCAATACTGCTTGTTCGCGCCGTCGGTGGTAATACGGATAGGGGAGCGATAGAGCAGAACACCGCAGTTATCGCATTTGGTGTATTCTTCGAGATAATAACCGTTGTCGGAGAATTTCATCGCGCTTGCCTTTCTGAAACATGGAGATTGCCGTAGTCGTCTACGTGCATTTCTTGATCTGGATGGAGCACAACAACGGAGACGGCTTCTTCAATGACAGCCGGTCCCTGAATAGCGTCGCCGGCGAAAAGTTCTTCCCGTCGGTAGACTGGCGTATCGTGACGTCCCTCGTCATAACCAACCGAACGCATCGATACCGGCTTTGGGGCACTGGTGCTTTGAGCGAGCTTCGGCACCTGCGGTTTCCCGAGCGTCTCATATGCGGTTACATTGAAGTTGACGATCTCTATGAACTCACCGGGAATATTAAAACCAAAGCGGTCTTCGTGGGCTTTGTCAAAACTTGTCCAAAGCTCCTTTGCTGTCGCCTCGTCGAACGATGTAAAGCGCAGCGGAAGAGAGAGCTCATAGTTCTGGCCGTGATACCGCATTTCCACACGACGTTCGATGTCGATGCTGCCTGTAAAGCCTTGAGCGTGCATTTGCGCGAGGCAATCGTCCTCAAGCTCCTTGAGCAGTTGGGTTGCACGGGCGAAATCCATGCGGTTCGATGTCATTTGGACCGTACGTTGCCGATCCACGCGCGCGTCCGTTGCAGTGAACCCGAATGCAGAGAACTGGCCGGGATGGACCGGAATAATCGCCCTGGACATCGACAGATCTTTCAACAAGTCACAGGCATGGACCGGACCTGCCCCACCGAAGAACATCAGTGAGAACTTATCGGGAGATTCACCCTTCTCGATCAAGACGCTTCGAACGGCGCCAACCATATTGTTGTTAACGATCTTGATCACCGCCAAAGCCGCCTCATCGACGGTCATGCGTAGTTTCTCCGCAAGCCGGGCAATACCTGCGCGTGCACCTTCCATGTCAAGATTGACCGTGCCGCCGAGGAAATTGTCCGGGTTGATACGGCCAAGCACAAGGTTGGCATCGGTGACAGTCGGCTCAGTGCCACCACGGCCGTAGCATATGGGACCAGGACGCGAGCGCGCACTCTCTGGCCCTACACGCAGGAGACCACCTTTGTCGATCCAAGCGATCGAGCCGCCACCTGCACCGATCGTGCGGACATCAAGCATCGGCACCTGGATTGGAATGCCCCATTCGACTTCGAAATCTGTCGTGATGGAAGCAGATCCGTTCACAATCAGTGAGCAATCGGTAGATGTGCCGCCCATATCAATAGTAACGAAGTTCTTCTCACCAATGAGGCTGCCGATGAACTGGGCGGCAACGACACCTCCTGTCGGCCCGGACAAAGTCATCTGCACTGGCGCGTCACAAGCTCCTTTTACAGTCGTCTGCCCCCCATTTGATTTGGTGACAACAACGCGCGCGGCGCCAACGGCATCCGAAATACGGCTTTCAAGCTCACCTAGCTGCTCAGTCACGATTGGCTTCACGTACGCATCTGCAATCGTTGTCGACGCACGCTCGTACTCCTTCCATTTGGGGAGCACGTCATAAGAAATCGAGATGGGGAGATGAGGGAAACGCGACGCAAGAAAATCGCGCGCGGCGATTTCATGCTCCGGATTTATGTATGAAAAAAGAAAGCAAAGGGAGATCGCTTTAATTTCCGGTTTTGCTGCAATCGCATCGGCGACTTTAGCGACGCTGGCCATGTCGAGAGGGGTAATGACATTACCGTCACAATCAATGCGCTCAAGCACTTCGAATGCATTCGACCGCTCGATCAGTGGCTGCGGTTTGACCCAGCGCGAATTGAAGTGGAAGCGGCGATTGCCGCGTTGGATGAAGGGCACATCGCGAAACCCTTGGGTGGTTACGAAGGCAACTTTCGCTCCATTTCGCTCAAGAATTGCGTTGGTCGCGATAGTGGTTCCAAGCCGGATCCCGGAGATCTCTTCACCTGCTGGAAACTGCTTTAGGCCGTTGAGAATCCCGTCAGACGGGTCACCAGGCGTAGAAAAGTCTTTCCACACCGTTACTTCACGACTTTGCTCGTTGTAGGCTACGAAGTCAGTGAAGGTACCACCGACGTCAATTCCAAGGATATATGTCATTGCTCTTCCCACTTTCTAGTTCTTGGCGATGCTCTCTCGAGCCTGCGCGCTGGTGCGTTTGGATCAGTCCTCATTCGGAGTGTTGATCCCAGCCATGAGATGAAGAAGTTCGCCCTCGCTGGTGTCGCTTGCCTTGACTGTGGCCACGATCCTCCCGCGCCGAAGCACAAGAATCCGGTCGGCCGTGGTCAACACGTCGCTCAGACGGTGACTGATCAGGAGAACAGCAACACCTTGCTTGGGTAAGCGCCGGATAAGGTCAAGGACCGGCTGGCCCGCCGAAACTGAAAGTGCGGCGGTCGGCTCGTCCATGATCACAAGCTTGGGGTCGTAAGCGACGGACCGAGCTATCGCGACCATCTGTCGTTGCCCGCCTGAGAGCGCAGTGACAGGCTCCCTCAGGTTCGGCAACTTGACGTCGAGCATCGTCAGTAGGCTTTCCGCCTTTCGATGCATTTCGTCGTGCGCCAGGCGCCGAAAGCCCAAGGGCGATCGCTGGACGATTTCCCTTCCAAGGAAAATATTGGCACAGATATCAAGATTGTCGCAAAGGGCGAGATCCTGGTAAACCATCTCGACACCGTGATCGCGCGCCCAAGTCGTTGAAGAGCTCTGTACCTGGGAACCCCCAATCCGGATTTCGCCGGACGATGGTGCGACGTCACCCGCAATCATCTTCGTCAATGTTGACTTGCCCGCGCCGTTGTCACCGACAAGTCCGATGATTTCGCCTGGCATGATGTCGAAACTGACCCCACGGGTGGCTTCGACTGCGTCGTAGTTTTTGCGCAGGTCTCTTACCAAAACTGCGGGATTATTTGCTGTCTGGATCATCTCACTTCGCCTTTTGTTGTGCGGCATGGTCGGCGGTGACCGCGACGATGAGCAATGCGCCGGTGATGATCATCTGGTAGAAGGTATCAACGCCCGCCAGGCTAAGCCCATTTGTGATGCTTGCCATCAGAAGGGCCCCCAGAACTGCGCCAACGACGCGACCTTCACCGCCGAACAAGCTCGTGCCTCCGATGATCGCCGCACTGATGGCGCTCATGTTCACGAAGAGTCCGACGCCGGGAGGGCCGGCATCCAGCCTGGACGTTTGGACGATAGCCGCTAGCGCAGACAGTGCGCCCATCAGGCCAAACAGCGCCAAAATCATGGTATTCACTTTGATACCGGCGCGCTTTGCCGACACGGGGTTTCCGCCAATGGCATACACATATCGGCCAAAGCGAGTGTTCTTCGCGGCATATTCCATAGAGAAGACGATGATCAGCAGTAGTGCCAATGGATAGGGAATTCCTTGGGTCCAAGCAAATACCCAGATGGACATGCCGGCCGCTAAAAGCGTCAAGCCGAGAACCGCGATGCTAACTGGGCGCAAAGTGCGCTTCTGCGGCCCGAGGAAACCTGTGTATGTCCGCAGCCACGTGAACACATAAAGCGCGCTAAGTGTCAAGATGGCGGTCAGACTGATCCAGCTGGGAAATTCCCCATTGCCGATTTGATAAAAGGTGTCGCCGGCGCCTGACAGGGTTTCCGCCCCTGAGACAACGTAGGCCAATCCCCTTAGCCAGGAGAATCCGGCCAACGTGATAATGAACGACGGAATGCCGAGTTTTACGCGCAAGGAACCCTGAAGTAAGCCAATGGCGATACCCACAACGATAACCAGCAAGATGGTTGTGATCGCATCTAATCCATGTTTCTGCATCAACTGCATGGACAAGACACCACATAGAGCGAGCAATGATCCGACGGACAGATCAATCTCGCGCGCAACGAGAAGCCATGTCAGTCCTGCGGCCATCAAAGCGGTGATCGTAGCCTGGACGGCTAGATTAGAAAGGTTACGCGGGCTTATGAAGACACCGGTCCACGCGTGGAAGCCAATCCAAATTGCCACGGTGGCAGCGACAAGGACGATAAGCCGCCACTCGGCGCGCTCGGCCTCTCTGGATTGCTTTTGTGCTTCGGGTAGAGCTGACGAAGGCTCTGCCACGCCTGCAGTAGAATTTGTTCCCATTTTATTCTATCTCCGGTCAAAACGGGCAAACAGCCGCCGTCGCCGCGAGCGCAAGCTATGCGGCAGCACGATTGATTGCGATTTCCAGTCGGAAGGTCGAAACGGCTTCTGCCGCGTTCCCTTTATTTTTTGTAACGTTAAAGTAAATGACAATGCAGCAGCTTGTCAATACACAGCGGGGCAATTCGCATTAGGTATATTGTTTATGAATCAGTTACTTAGGTAAATCGCCCGGTTTTTTTCTAACCGCCCGATTTATAGCGGATCAAAAAGCTTTAACGTTACAAGTGCGTGTCTTTGACCGATCCTCTACCACAAAAAAGCCACCCGTTTTTCAACGGGTGGCTTTTTTGGGGAGGCAGTTTTCGTTAAAGAAGGGCCTCTGCGCCTTTGGGCCATTTTTCCTTTGGAACGCCTTCCAAGACGGCCTTGGCGTCGACGTAGACCGGGCTGTACTTTTTCAAGTATTCGACCATATTTTCGCGGGTGATGTCGCGGTCTTCGACCGGCATATAAGGGATAGTGACCCCATTGCCGGCGTCGTAGGTTTGCGTAATACCCAGATCTTGCCCCTTGGCTAGTTTGACGGCAAGTTCGCCGGCGATCGTTCCCATCTGGTCGAAAAGAGTAAAGCTTGATAGCGCCATGTTACCCAACAGAATGTGTCGGCAACCCTCGACCGTGGCATCTTGGCCAGTCACAAAGACCTTCCCCGCTAATCCCGCCTTCTGCAGCGCACCAATAACACCTCCAGCCATGCCGTCATTGTTGCAAAGGAACCCTGCGACATCGTTATTCGTCGACGTCAGACAATCTTCCGCCTGACGGCGCGCAGCATCTGGATCCCACCCATCGTGGAAAAGGTGGCTGACAATCTTCAATTGACCCTTGTCGATCAGGGGCTGCAGGATATCGTAGTATCCCTTGGTGATTTCCTCTGCCACCGTGTTGCCAGCCTGGCCGGACACAATAATCCAATTGCCCTTGAGCACACCGGCCGCCAACGCGGCGTTAGCAGCTTTTTGACCCACTCCACGGTTATTTCTCGCGACATAGACATCGACATCCTTTGATGGAATCGCGGTGTTGTAAGCGATCACAGGTACGCCCGCGCGCTTTGCCTTGCGCGCCATGTTGACGCCCGCTTCAGCCACGACAGCAACAATCGCAAGGGCGTCTACGCCCACGGTTAAAAGGTTCTCAACATCGGATAGCTGCTGTTCGACTTTAAAATCCGCCTGGTTGGTGATCGGTTTGAAGCCACCGGCCGACACCGCTTTTTCAAAGCTCGGGCGATCGAGATTCTTCCACCGCGGAACCGTATATGTCTCCATGGCAAAACCGATGTTCCCGCTCCCCTTGGCGAAAACTACGCCGGCGCCACCAAATGCAGTTACAGCAGCAATGCCCGCAGTAACGCCCATAAACCCACGCCTAGTGGTCTTCAGTTCATTTTTCATGCTCGTTCCCCTTTCTTAAGTTATCTTTAACGTTAAAATTAAGATCGACCGACGCAATCTGTCAAGGGGCACGGGCTGCATCTGTCAAAGAAATTTATTATTCTTCCGTTTCAATTAGATAACATCATTCCTCAGATCAAACTCAGCTGCCAAGACGGTTGCATGGACCGAAGCAAGCCATTTAACGTTACAATCTGTTCGCGCGTTAATTCGAGCACGGTTCCTAGGTGCTAGGTGCTAGGTGCTAGGTGCTGCATTGCAGCGCGGCCAGATTTTTGTGTAAAGATAAATGTAGAAATTCATTCAGGATGCAGCAGTGCCCCGTCGCAAAAAGCAAGAAGTAACGCTGAAGGATGTCGCGGCCGCGGCCGGTGTTTCCGTGATGAGCGTCTCAAACGTCGTAAACGAGCGCTGGGATCTTGTGAGCGATCGGACGCGTGCAGTGATAGAAAAGGAGATCAAACGCCTCCAATATCAGCCCCAAATGGCAGGCCGCTCCCTGAGAACCGGAAAAACCAACACACTTGGCCTGGTGGTTCTTCAAGGAGAAGACGGCGTGCGTCCTAACCGGCGAGCGCAAGCAATCATCGCCGGATTTTTAGAATCGACCGCAGGGCACGGATATACCGTAAGCCATATCTTCAGGCGGCACACCACAATTGAGACGGCTATCGCATCCCTATCCCAGCGGGTCGATGGCATCGCTATGCTGATCGACCAGAGTATCGAAGTGCGCAAGAAGGATGTGGCGATACTTTCATCCTTTGGCATTCCCATCGTTGAATTGGAAGGGTTAAGACTCGTCGAGTTGGAGGATGCGTGCTCGGTTTATGAAAGAGCAGATATGCAGATAAATGCACTGGCAACATCGCTCTCAAAATCATTGCCAGGCAATGTATACTTTCTGAATGGCAAAGAGCACAACGAGCACGCCGTGCGCCGTTATAGGTTGCTGAAAGCTAACCCGAGTTTACGCCACTTCCATTTTCATAATACGCAGCTCAGATCCTATCTTGATGTTGATTTGGATAAAACGGCAGCGATTTTCGTCTCGAACGAAACAGATTACTGCGACCTGGTCATCGCGTTCGCGTCAAGCGCACAAAGCCGACTGATATCAAAGATAATATGTCTCGATACCGATGTAAATTCGGCTGGAATTGATCGCCAATCAACTATTCCCGGCTTTCAAACTGTGGCATTTCGCGTTGGAAACGTTGGAGGGAACGCCCTTATCGCCCGGCTACCATCGACGACATTCACCTATCGCCAAATCGGTGTCGATTGCGGGGTCATCTTGCCTGTGCCTAACAAACCAGAAAAATAAACTATACCAAATTATTCCGCACCTAACCAAAACCGGCTCCACGGAGAGAGGTGGCTCGTTTGTCTGAACTGTTTCGGGCTTTTTGCTAAGTGGATTTCCGCCTCGATTCTGCAGCCACCATCATTGGTGCCAGCGCGTTAACGTAGGCCTGATCCGGCGTCTGGCTGCCCAGGAATGAATGCGGGCGTCGGCTGTTGCGAAACGTCACGTATCGGCGGAGGCCAGAGCGTGCCTCGATCATGGTTTTGTTGGCGTGGAGGTAGATCTCCTCCAATTTGATCGATCGCCTGAGCGCAGGCCACGATGCGTTCTTAAATGCATCCATCGTTCGCGGGCATCCATTTGCCCCATAAAAAACTGTGTGTGGACATCTCTCGGACGAACGTGATTTTTCTTTGGTCAGAGAATGCGGTTAAATTCCGTCGTGTGCCCGGCCAGTTTAAGTGCAATCGCTCTAGATGCTGGGGTCGTGAGGGGTTTCGGTCAAGAACGCCTGACCGTCTAGGCCCCATCTCTCCTCGCAAGCGCCAATATCGCCGGATGTCTCAACGGATTGAATGACCATTTCTGGACCCCTTGCATGCATGGTGAGCATGCAAGTGCTAAACCGAGTCTTCAGCTTCATTCCCATTGTCTCGCTGACATGGACGCCATCCTGATCCTTGAACACTTCCTTCTTGTTGCTCGGACCGGCGTACAATTCCCTCTTTTGAATAAACCAGCGCAACGTTTGCCTGTCGCCGATTTTTATCACAGTGTCAGGTGCGCCGAAGGTAGCTATGGCGTGCGCGCTCGTCATGCCAACAAAACGCGCACCAACGTCCTTTCCTGTCGACGTTGTCGAACACCCCGCCAATCCAGCCATCATCAATGCGAAGGTTAGGTTCAAGGGATTAGCCACGGCCGTACGTCCGTGCGGAATAGTGGGTGATTACCTTTTCAATCGCCGACGCGATTTGCAAGAGATGGCGCTCCTCCAAGCGATCGGTCCACCACATGCAGATCGTTTCCTTGCAGGCAAGCTCGGCCTCGGGGCAGAGACTGCTGTCGTAATCGATCTTGCGCACTCCTTTGAGCGTGAATGGCCAGCCGGAGTCGCCGAAGGTCTTGTGCTCGCGGATGACGGGGTAGCGGTAGAGCGGGATCTGGCCGGGATAGCCGATGAAACCGTCGATACCTTCGGCCGCGAGCGCCTTCATCACCTCGGTGACGGGGGCGGAGAGCTTTGTCGGATCGAGACGGAACGAGTAGAAGAAATAGACGCCGACGGTGCCTTCGAGCGGCAGAACCGGCCGCACATCGATGCCGGCCAGAAGCTCGGTAAGCCGGTCGGCGGAGGAAACGCGCGCCCCGACGAACTGTTCGAGCTTCTTCAGCTGTTCCAGGCCGACCGCCGCCTGCAATTCGGTCATGTGATAGTTCGGTGCCAGGAAAAGGTGATTGCGCCCGCCGCGCTCGCGCGGCCAGCCCTTGTCGGAGCAATGGCGAAGGCCGCGGCCAAACTTGCCGTCCTCATTGGTGATGACCATGCCGCCATCGCCCGTCGTCATGTGCTTGGACTGCTGGAAAGAAAAGCAGGCGACATCGCCGAACGTGCCGCAGAGCTTGCCCTTGTAATAGGCGAGATGGGCCTGGGCGCAGTCCTCGATGACGACGAGCTTATGCTTTTTGGCAATCGCCATGATCGCCTCCATATCGGCCGGATGGCCGTAGACATGGGTGACCATGATCGCGCGGGTGCGCGGCGTGATGTTGGCCTCGATCGACGCCGGATCGATATTCTGCGTGACCGGATCCACATCGGCAAAAACGGGGATCGCCAGCTGCGCGATGACAGGGATAGCCGTTCCCACGTCCGTTACCGGCGAAAGGATGATCTCGTCGCCGGGCTCCGGATTGAGATAGATGACGGCAGTGTGCAGCGCCGCCGTGCCGTTGGCGACGGCGACGGCGTGCTTGACGCCATACTTGGCTGCGAAGGCCTGCTCGAACTCCGCTGTCTTCGGCCCCGTCAGGAACGAGAGGCGTCCCGACTTGATGACCTCTGTCAGCGCTTCGATCTCCTCCTGGCCAAAGGTGCGGCCCGAGGTGTCGCGGAAGCTCGGCAGCGTGCCGTCGATCGCGCGCGGTCCGCCATTGATTGCCAGATCCTGCATGTCATCTCTCCGAAAATAAGAATTGAGGCCGCGCGAAGCGGCCGAGGTGGTCAGAGACCAAGAAAATTGGCCATCAGCTGAAGCTGGTGGTCGAGCATGTGGCGGCCCAAATGTATACGGCATCCGGTCTCGCGGGCAGCCTGCAGCAACGGCGTGATCTCCGGCTCCATAATGACTTCGGCAACCGTCATGCCCTGTTCGAGCAGCGATGCGTCGAGTGGTAGCGGATCCGTAGCATTCATGCCGAGCGTAGTGCCATTGATGACGAGGTCGTGGCCGCGCGGATCGGCGGTGCCGATCGCCACATCGAGTGCCGGATAGGCACCCTTAAGTTTTGCGGCAAGAGTCTCGATCTTTTCCACCGTGCGGTTGGCGAGCGTCAATCTCGTGATGCCTGCTTCTGCGAGGGCGAAAGCGATCGCGTTGGCGGCTCCCCCTGCCCCGACCAGATAGACGCTGCGGCCGCTCACCGCGATATCCTGATCGCCGAGGCCCTCGACGAAACCTATGCCGTCAAGCTGGTCGCCGATCAGGCGGCCATCAGGCTTGCGGCGCAGCACATTGGCAGCGCCGACGGCAAGCGCCTGCGGGCTCACCTCGTCGCAGAGCCGGATGATCGCCTGCTTGTGCGGAACGGTAACGATGGCGCCGTCGAAGCTTTTCAGAACACGCAGGCTGGCAACGAAGCTTTCGAGATCGGCGGGCGCCACATTCAGCGGCACCATCACGGCATCCCTGCCGCGCATCATGGCAATCCGGTTGATGCCGGGAGGGGCTTTCACATGTTCAGTCGGATGCGCGAGAATCCCGAGGACCCTGGTGCGCCCGGTAATTTCAACGATCTTGGGGTCTTCAATGATTGACATAGTGTTGCGTCCTCACTTGCCCCAGGAGAGTGCCAGCGGATTGACATTCTGCGCAAGCTCCAGGAGCCCCGCCCGGCTTGCCGGGTGCAGCGGCTCAAGCGGATGGCGGACATGATCGGACTTGATGACGCCGCCTTCCATCATGACCGTCTTGGCGGCCCTGAGCCCGCATTGGCGGTTCTCGTAATTGATCAGCGGCAGGATATGCTCATAGGCCTTTGCCGCCTGCTGGCGATCGCCTGCCTTGTGATGCTCGATGACGGGGCGGATCAGATCCGGCAGCATGGCGCTCGACATGACACCGGTGGCGCCGGCATCGAGGTCGGCCATCAGCGTGATCGCCTCTTCGCCATCGAACGGGCCTTCGATCGTCTCGCCGCCAAGCTCGATGAGCTTGCGCAACTTGGCTGCGGTGCCGGCCACCTCGATCTTGAAGTAGCGAACGAGTGGTAGATCGCGCGCGATACGCGCCATGAAATCGGTCGACAGCCCAACACCGCTGAGCGGTGCATCCTGGATCATGATCGGAATGCCCGCAGCATCCGCGACTTGGGCGAAATGCTCGCGGATCGATGGCTCATCGAGCTTGATGCCTGCCCCATGGTAGGGTGGCATCAGCATGATCAATTTTGCACCGCGCTCAGACGCGTGCCGTGCGCGCGATGCAGCGATCCGGGTGCTGAAGTGACTGCAAGTGACCATAACGGGCACGCGGCCTGCGACATGGGCAAGGCTGAGCTCGGTCAGCTGAAGGCGCTCCTCGTCCGACAACAGGAACTGCTCGGAATAATTGGCTAGAATGCAAATACCATCGACGCCCTGGTCGATCATGCAATCGAGTACGCGGCGCTGACCGCCGAGATCTATATCTCCCGCGTCGGTGAAAGGCGTCGGTGCCACCGGGAAAAGCCCGGAATAGTGTCTATCACTCGCCATTTTTGGAAATGCCCCGCAAATTTTTCTCGTAGCTCAAGTCTTTACTTGACTTCCGGAGGTCTATCACGAATGATTTTTGCACGCAATACTCATTTGGGAGATATCGATGCCTGTGCATAAATCCGGCCCCTCGATCATCCGGCTGCATGATACGGACAACGTCGTCGTCGCGACGCGCCGGCTTGCGGAGGGCGAGAATATCGGTGAGGCTGTAACGTTAAGTGTCATTCCGAGCGGTCATAAGATTGCGATGCGCCCGATCCGGGAGAGCGAAGCGGTTCTGAAATACGGACAGGTCATCGGGTATGCGAGCCGAGACATCGCCGCGGGCGAGCAGGTTCACCTGCAAAATCTAGCCATGCTCGACAGCGCCGTTTCCCACGAATTTGCAATCGACGGCGGCCCAACGCCGCTCCTGCCGGAAAGTGAGCGCCGTACGTTCAAAGGCTACCTTCGTTCCACCGGTCTTGTCGGCACACGCAACTATATCGGAATTATCACCTCGGTGAACTGTTCGGCGACGGTCGCCAAGGCGGTTGCCGACTATTTCAAGACGAACGGCTTCGGCAATTACGCCAATGTCGATGGCGTTGTAGCGCTGACGCACGGGACAGGCTGTGCCATCCCCACCAATACGGAAGGCTTCACCTATCTCAGGCGTACGCTGAACGGTTACGCTCGCAATCCGAATTTCGCGGCGATCCTGATGATCGGCCTCGGCTGCGAGACGAATCAAATTAGCCATCTCGTCAAGGCTTTCGAGTTGGAAGAAGGCCCGCGCCTACGCACGATGACTATCCAGGGGCTGGGTGGCACGCGTAAAACCATTGAGGAGGCTGTCGGAATCATTCAGGAACTCCTCCCCGAGATCGATGCGGCGAACCGGACCGAGCAGCCGCTTTCGGGGATCAAGCTTGCCTTGCAGTGCGGTGGATCCGATGGCTATTCGGGCATCACCGCCAACCCGGCGCTGGGCTACGCCGCCGATCTGCTCGTCAAGAACGGCGGGACGGCAGTGCTCAGCGAAACCCCCGAGATCTACGGCGCCGAACATCTCCTGACGCGCAGGGCAGCCACTCCCGAGATTGCCGTAAAGCTGATGGCGCGCATCGACTGGTGGCGAAACTACACGGAAAAAAACGGCGCCGAGCTCAACAACAACCCCTCGCATGGCAACAAGGAAGGTGGGCTGACTACCATCCTCGAAAAATCGCTTGGCGCCGTTGCCAAGGGCGGCTCGATGCCACTGATGGCGGTCTATGAATATGCCGAGCCGATCACCGAGCCCGGTTTTGTTTTCATGGATACGCCAGGCTACGACCCGGTCGCCGTGACGGGCCAGGTTGCCGGCGGCTGCAACTTGATCGTCTTCACGACCGGCCGCGGTTCCGTCTCCGGTTTCAAGCCGGCGCCCTGCATCAAGGTTGCCACCAACAACGAGATGTACGAGCATATGAGCGAGGATATGGATATCAACTGCGGTGGCATCATTGACGGTAGCGATAGCATCCAGGCTGCCGGCGAACGCATATTCGAGAAGATCATTGCCATAGCTTCCGGCGACCGGACGCTGAGCGAGGGCTACAACTATGGTGACCTGGAATTCGTGCCTTGGCAAATAGGGGCGGTGACCTGAGACTGGGAAAGGATCGAATGACGCATCGCACTCTTGCCTATGAAGTCATCGCCGATAAACTGCGAAAGGCCGTGCTTTCAAAAAGCCTTCCGGACGGAACGGTCCTTCTCGAAGGTCCGATCGGGGCACTCTTCGACTCCAGCCGCTCGCCGGTCAAGAAAGCCTTGGTTACTCTCGAAGCCGAAGGGCTTGTGCGCCGCTTTGATGGCCGCGGCGTGCTGGCTGGTGCAGAAGGCGGGCCTCTGCGCATAAGGATCACGTCCGAAATGCTGGGCCTGGACGACGAAGGATCGGCAAGTCCCAAGACCTTCGCGTGGCAAAACTTCTACTACGACTTCGAAAACACCGTTATCCTGCGCGCGGTGTTCGGCCGCTTCAGGATCAACGAACTGGCGCTTGCCCGCCACTACAATGTTGGACGCACGGTTGCCGGCGACATTCTCAACCACGCCGCCGAGAGCGGTATCGTGGAACGTGACGAAAAATCCCGTTGGTGGATCAACCCGCTCGACGAGGAGCGCTTCCGAAACATCTACGAGGTGCGCCTGCTCCTGGAACCTGCTGCGCTGAAGAGCGCTATGCAACGCATTCCAGCTGACACGCTGGAAACGATGCGTCAGCGACTGATCGAAGTTTCAGATAGGTTCCCGCAAATCGCAAGTGCCGAACTCGACTCACTCGAGGAAGATCTGCACATCACCACACTGCAGTACAGCGCCAATGGAGAGATCCTCGAAGCGTTGAAGCGGACGCGTTGCGTACTTGTCGCCGGCAAGCACATCCAACGCGCGGTCCGCGGCACGCGACCCATCGACGCATTCATGGACGAGCATCTGGCCATCATGAACGCGATCGCCGCCGGCAACTATCCGCTCGCCGAGCAGGCATTGACGTCACACCTTCAAGCATCGAGCACGAAAGCCAAGGAGCGTCTGCAGGCCTATCTCGCCACCTCGAAGGGGACGCCGATTTCCTATGTGCTCGATTGACGTAGAAGCTCGTTACGCCTTTCCCTTTACCTGCTGCTCGGAGATGATCTGTTCCTTGATCACCTCGCGTAGCGTCTGTGCAAGGTTCGGCGTGGCGCTGGAGCAGCAGACCACAATCGAGCTGCTTGGCGCCTCAAGCGACATATAGCCGTGCTTCATTGTACTATCGAGATAGATGCTATCGCCCTCGTCCAGGTCGGTCGGTTCGTAATACTCGCTGAACAGCCTGACCTTGCCTTTGAGGACGAGAATAAACTCCTCCCCGACATGAGCCGTCAGCGGCCCCATCTGCTCCGGCGTTAACGCACGCACCTCAATATGGATCGGGATGATGCGCTTGTGGGCGACGTCGGAGGAGAGGTAACTGTAGCGGTAATATTGCCGGTCGAGTTGCTGCCCTTCAAGCTTGCGGCTGATGCTGCGTCGCGCAACGACGAGTGGCGGCGTAGGCTCATTGGACGACGAGTTCAGGAGGTCGCCAATCTCGACGCCGAGCCCGTGCGAAAGCTTGAGGATTGTATCAAAATTCGGCGAGATGTGGCCGTTCTCCACTTTGGAAAGAGTGGAGGTCGCGATTCCGGTCATTGAGCTGACTTCCGCAAGCGTCCATCCGTGGTAGGAGCGCCGGTCCTTCAGTAGCTTGCCGAGGTTTTTAACTTTCTCGTTCATGTCGTGCCGTGTTTTCCAATCTGGCCGGTGGCTTTCGTCCAAGTCATGATTTCCGCTCTATACTCTTTCGCAGCGACATAGCCCCGAGGGTCGCGAACAGAAACGTCACACAAAGCACAACCGAAACGAGCGCGTTGATTTCGGGAGTGAAGCCGGTCCGCATCATCGCCCAAAGCCGCATGGGAAGCGTTGTTTCCCCACCGACGAGAAAAAACGTTACCAATGTTTCGTCGAACGAGAGCGCAAATGCAAGTAGGGAACTTGTAACGAGCGCCGAGCGCAGTTGCGGAAATACAACGTACACAAAGGTTTCCCAACCATTTGCTCCGAGATCGCGCGAGGCTTCGATCTGCGAATCTTCGAGCGCATCGAGTCTGATAGAAATCATCCGGTAGATCACGGCCAGAATCAATACGACATGACCGGCGGTGACCGTGATCAAGCTGCGGTCGATCCCAATCTGTCGGAACGCGATCAGGAGAGAAATGCCGGTGATGATCGCGGGCAGCACGAAGGGTAGGAAGATCACGAACTCGACATAGGACTGACCGCGGCGCGCGCCGGTTTTCATGTAGTAGGCGAGGCCAAGCGAAATCGCGCTTGCTATGACCACGGCACAGACACCGACCATCAGCGAGTTGGTGAGCGCCTCTATGAGCTGCGAATTGCTAGCGACCTTGCCGTACCACTGCAGGCTGTAGTCCGACCAGTCGAGCTTGCGGTCCTTGATGCCGATGAAGGAGAGCAGGATGACGATAACGGCGGGCGCGTAGAGCACCGCAAAGGTGATGCCACCGACGATCCAGAGCAGGGTGACGGTGATGCGTTCGAGCAAGGTCATTTGATCCTCGCGGTGCGCGAAATGAGAGAAGCAAGCGCAATCAACGCCACGACTGCGAAAAGCAGCATGACGGCAAGCGCTGCGCCGAACGGCCAGTTGAAGGCCATGCCGAACTGGCTCCAGACGGCGCGGCCGAAGGTGAAGCCCTCGCTGCCGCCAACCATCTGCGGCGTTAGGTAGTCGCCAAGCGCAATCACCATGACGAAGAGCGCGGCAGCGATCGAGCCCGGCAGGCTGAGTGGCAGGACCACAGTCAGGAATATCTGCCCGGGCTTTGCCCCGAGATCGGCCGCCGCCGCGATCAGCGACGACGGAATGCGTTCCAGCGCCAGGAAGATCGGGAGGATGCCAAATGGCAGGTAGATCACCGCCATCGTCAACATAACCGCCGTCTGGTTGAAAATGAAAAGCCTGCTCGGCATGTCGATAACGCCGAGCGTCAACAGGGTCGAGTTCAGGAAGCCGTTGAAGCCGAGGATACTGCGCATCGCATAGATCTTCACCACATAGTTCATCACCAGCGGAAGCGCGCTCAGCAGCAGAAGGAGATAGCGCGCTGAGCCCTCCAGCCGCCAGATCAGATAGGAGAGGATGTATCCAAAGACGAGCGATATCAGCGCCACGATGAAGGCGAGCTTCAGCGTGCCGTAGAAAACATAGAGGTAGCTGCCGCTGGTGAAGAAAGCGGCGTAGTTGGCGAAGGTCAAGTCGCCCGTCAGCCTGCCGTTGTCCTGCTCCAGGAAACTCGACGCAAGAAACGAAACAAGCGGAAGCAAGATCATGACGGTCGGCAGGCCGTACACCAGCAGACTGGCAATGGGCTTGCCAAGGCCCCGCGTTGGTTTGGAGGGAGCTTGCGCGATGTCGATAGCGGAAGGGGAGGTGGCGATGCTCATGACCTCATCCTCTCGGCAGGAAGCTGACATCGGCTTCCGACCAACGCAGCATGACGTCGTTGCCCGCTGCAAGGCTTCGGGTCGATAGCGTCGTCGGTACTCTTACCTTGACGCGATGTTCGCCCGATGCACCGACGGATAGAGAAAGCTGTGTGCTCGCGCCCAGAAAAGTAATGGACTCAAGCCGCGCGCTCGCGATGCGCTCGTCGGATCGAAGGTCGCTGCCATCACAAAGCCGGAGGCTTTCCGGCCGGATCGCCAGCAGCAATTCGCCGTGCTGGCCCGCAGTGGCGGCATGCCTGCCGAGCGGACTTTCGATACTTGGTGCCGGTGGCAGTCCGCTGGCGACCGCCGGCAGAATGTTGTTCTCGCCGAAGAACTTAGCGACGAATTCGCTCTTAGGATTGTAGTAGATCTCCTGCGGCGTGCCGACCTGAACGAGATTGCCATGGTCCATCACGGCGATCCGGTCCGACATGGAGATAGCTTCTTCCTGGTCGTGCGTAATGAAGACGAAGGTCGTACAGATGCGCCGCTGCAACTCTTTGAGGAATTCCTGCATGGAGCGCCTGAGTTCTGCGTCGAGCGCAGCCAGGGGCTCATCGAGCAGGATTACTTGCGGCTCACAGACGATTGCGCGCGCTAGCGCCACGCGTTGACGCTGACCGCCGGAAAGTTCGGCCGGATATCGGCCTGCCTTATCGCCGAGGTTGACCGTACCGAGAACCGCTTCGACCCGCCGCTTGATCTCGCCAGCCGGCGTCTTGCGGATACGCAGGCCGTAACCGACATTGCGTGCCACCGTCATATGCGGGAACAGCGCATAGTCCTGAAACACTGTGTTAAACGGCCGTTTGTGGATGGGCACCTGCGCTATGTCGGTACCGCGCAGGAGGATTTTGCCTGCGGTTGGGCGCGTGAAGCCGCCGATCATCCGAAGGATGGTCGTCTTGCCCGAGCCTGAAGGGCCAAGGATGGTGAGAAACTCACCATCCCGAATATCCAGATCGACGGGGCTCAGCACGCCAATGCTTTTGTAGGATTTGGTTACCCCGACGAGCTGGATGACGTTCTGTCTCCCGGCGGCCAGATCTGCAGTATCGGAAAGCAGTGCGCTCATGGTTGTACCGGTGTCGCCTTGATCTCGTTCCAGACCTCGATACGTTTTGCAAAGTCCTCGGGCGCCTGCAGGAAGATCAGCTTGTCGGCATAGGTGAGGCCTGCATCGATGTTGACGGCCTGGTTTGTCGTGTTGCCATAGCCGGTTTTCGTACTGATGTAGGTGCCAACCGCGGGATCCAGCATTGCATTGATCCATGCGTGGGCGAGATCGAGATCGCGCGCCTTGGCGCTGATCGCCCAGCAGTCGATCCAGCCGATCGCACCTTCCTTCGGGATGACGAGACCGACATTGGCACCCTGTTTCTTCAGCATCGGTGCCTGCGGCTCGCCCATCGACATCATCAGATCGATGCCGCCCTGCGCGAAGATGCTGACTCCGTCATCGAAGCCGGCATAATAGCTGGCGACATTCGCCTTCTGGGCAAGCAGTTTCTTCTTCACCTGGTCGAACTGCTCATCGGTAAGGTTGAACGGGTCGCGGATGCCGAGCGTCAGCGCCGCCGTCACGATGGCGTTATTGGCGTCGTCCATGACAATGACGCGGCCCTTGTACTTTTCGTCCCAGAGCACTTCCCAGCTGACCGGCGGCGTATTGAACGTGTCGGCATTATAGATGAGCGGGATGGAGCCCCAGGCGAAGGGCGCGGCATAGGTCTTGCCGTCGAAGACGATCGCCGAGACATTCTTGAAAGCGCCGGCAAGGTTCTTGGCATTCGGCAGCTTCGAACTGTCGAGCGGCTGGATCAGCTTTTCCTGAGTAAGGCGCTTGTAGGAGGATGTCTCTATCGCAATCACATCGAAATCGGCGCCTTCCGAAGCCGTCATCTTGGCGAAGATCTCGTCGACGCTGCCGGTATAGCTGACGCTGACGGAGGCGCCGGTCTGCGCCTCGAATGCCTTGACCCACTGATCGTCTGCATAGCCTTCCCAGGTGAGCATCCGCAGCTCCTTGCCGGCCGCACGTGCTGGCCGGACTAAAGCCGGAGCAGCGAGAGCCCCGACGGCCACCGCAGTGGACGCGGTCAGAAATTCACGTCTTTTCATTTGCGTTCCCCTTCGAACGAAGTTGTTTTGATTGAATAATCGACCGGTGTCTGATGCCATCCAGCTTTATGCTGTTTCCAGTAGGACGACTTGAGCCTGAGGCTGACCCCGCCCGGTCTGCCGTTGCCCATGATGTGGTCGCCGATCCTCGATACGGGCATCACGCCGCCCGCCGTCGTCGTGCAGAACATTTCGTCCGCCGATGCCAGATCATCGCTGGTCAGAGGTGCGATGCGGGCTGGAATGCCGAGCATTCCGCACAATTCCAGCACGGAACGGCGGGTAATGCCTTCGAGCACTCCGCGATCCGGCGTCAGCACTTCGCCGTCCTTGACGATGAAAACGTTGAAGCCCGGCCCCTCGGTCACGAACCCTTCCGCATCCAGGAGCACCGCCGTGTCCGCGCCGGCGTCATGGGCTTCGAAGAGACCGCGGGTCAGATCGCCCCAATGGTAGTTCTTGATGGTAGGATCGATCGATGCGGACGCGATGCGCGGCACGGAAGCAATATGCAGATGTGCTCCTCTCTCCTGCACATCGAGCGGGATCACGTCGATCCACGGGATCGCGTAGACGATCAGCTTGTTGTCGCAATCCTGCGGGCGACGGGATCCGAAAATCCGCGGCCTGCCACGTGTGCAGATCATCGCGACATAGGAGTCACGCAGGCCGGACAAAGCGACGCACCGCATGGCAATCTCGCCGATCTCGGCCATAGAAGAAGGCGGCGAAAGGCGCAGTCCCTTCAATGAGCGCTCGAACCGGTCGAGATGATCCTGCAGACGAAAGAAAGCGCCGTCGCGGACATGGACGACGTCATAGGTCACGTCGGAGCGGGTAAAGCCCCAGTCGAGAACAGAAATCGCAGCTTCACCGGCCGGGACGAATTTCCCGTCAGAAAATGCAGCACCTTTTGAGAAGTCGGCAGTCATGTTGAGGTCTTCTATGCTCGAAACCGATGTTCAGAAGCTGACAAAATCTTTGCGCATATGCAAGTTAATTTTCTCAAAAGAAATTTATTGACACAACGGAAAGAGAATGAAAATTAAAAGCAAGCTGGATTTCCTGCGCTTTTCGGATGGAATTTTCATGAAAGAAAAATTTGAGAAACGACGCCTTGGCACCACGAAGCTGGAGGCGACCACGCTCGGTCTCGGCACGACGGCAATCGGAGGCCTCTATTCCGCGACTAGCGAAAAGTCCGCTGAACAGACAATGGAAACGGCTTGGCAACTCGGCGTTCGCTTTTTCGACAGCGCGCCGCAATATGGAAATGGTATGGCCGAACAGCGCCTGGGCGCGTTTCTCAAAACCAAGTCACGCAACGACTATGTGCTCTGCACGAAGGTCGGCCGTCTGCTCCGCCTGCCCGAGAAACCGGAGGGCGAAGACGCTTATTACAAGGGCACGCCGCCGGAGCGCCCAGTTTTCGATTTCAGCTATGACGGCGTGATGATCTCTATCGAAGAGAGCTTGAAGCGCCTCGGCGCCGACCGCATTGACGTGCTTCATATTCACGATCCGGATAATCACTACGCCCAGGCTATCGACGGCGCCTACAAGGCGCTCGACAGATTGCGCAGCGAGGGCACGATCGGCGCGGTTGGCGCCGGCATGAATCAGAGCGAAATGCTTGCCGAATTCGCCCGCAACGGCAATTTTGACTGCTTCCTGCTTGCTGGCCGCTACACGCTGCTGGAACAGGGAGCACTTGCCGATTTCCTGCCGCTTTGTGTCGAGAAGAACATCTCCGTCGTTATCGGCGGCGTCTATAACAGCGGATTGCTGGCTGATCCAAAAACGGGCGCGAAGTTCAACTATCAGGACGCGAACCAATCGCTGATTGACAGAGCGCTGCGGCTAGAGGCGGTCTGCTTGAGCCACGGTGTACCGCTGAAGGTGGCGGCGATCCAGTTTCCGCTCGCCCATCCGGCCGTTGCAAGCATCCTGACAGGCGCCCGCAGCCCCACGGAGATGGAGGAGAACGCAACCCATTTCCGTCAGCCGATACCAGCTGCGCTCTGGCAGGACTTGAAGGCTGAGTGCCTTATCGCCGCCGAAGCGCCGACAGCGTGAGCCGATGATGCCGAACCGAGTTATAGACGCTCACCAGCATTTCTGGAATCTCGCGACGGGAACCTATCCATGGATGGCAGGCGATGAGTTGAAGCCGCTGCGTCGCGACTACGGCCCCGCCGAGCTGATGCCGCTGATGGCCGCGTCGGGCGTCGATGCAACCATTCTCGTGCAATGCCGCCACGATCTCGAAGAGACGCGCGATTTCCTGTCGATAGCCGACAAGTACAGCTTTGTCGCAGGTGTCGTTGGCTGGGTTGATCTGCAGGCCGAGGATATCGCTGAACAGCTAACGGCATGCCGGTTGCTTCCGGGCGGACAGCGTCTCGTCGGTATCCGTCATAATGTCCATGACGAACCGGATGCGGACTGGCTTCGCCGCCCTGCCGTTCATCGAGGCATTGCCGCAGTCTTCGAGGCAGGGCTCGCCTTCGATCTCCTGGTGCGCACGCGTGAGCTGCCCGCTGCAATAGATCTCGTGGGTCATTTTCCGAACGGACGTTTCGTGCTCGACCACATGGCCAAGCCGCCTATCGCGTCAGGCTTTTCGACCTCCTGGCATGCCGCCTTTAAGGAGTTGTCCGAACACGGCAACGTCTGGTGCAAGGTTTCCGGCCTCGTGACAGAGGCCAACTGCCATCGCGCGGCGCCCGTAGATTTTGACCCCTATATAAAGATCGCCCTCGAATGCTTCGGCCCCGACCGAGTGATCTTCGGCTCCGACTGGCCGGTTTCCACGCTGGCCGCCTCCTATGCCGAGGTCAAGGCCATTGCCTCCCGGCTGTCATCGACGGGGCCTGGCGTCGCCGATCGCTTCTTCGAGCGCAACGCAATCGACGCTTATCAACTTTCAATGGACGGAACGAAATGACCATCGATTTCAGAAACGGCACATGGCTGAACGCTCCTGCAAGCGCAGAGGCCCTTGACACTAGCCTGACCATGACAACAGACCAGAAGACTGATTTCTGGCGCGAGACCTATTACGGTTTCACTCGCGACAGCGGCCATTTCCTGGGCTTCCCTTCGGCGGACGGTTTCACGGCAAAGATCCGCATCCAGGGCGAGTTCCGGACGCTTTACGACCAGGCTGGCCTGATGGTCCGGATCGACGAAAAGCGCTGGGTCAAGACCGGCGTCGAATTCACCGATGGCGAGCTGTTCCTTAGCACGGTCATTACCGACGGCAAGTCGGACTGGTCGGTGTCGCAGCCCTTCAAAGAGCTTGAGGACTTCTACATTCGTATCACGCTTGCCAAGGGCGCGATGCGCGTCCAGGCATCGCGCGATGGCAGCTTCTGGCCGCTGCTTCGTCTCGCTCCCTTCCCCATCGCGGATACCTACCAAGTCGGCCCAACCGCCTGCACGCCAGAGCGTAGCGGCCTAAACATCCGCTTTTCGGAATTTGAGATCGGCCCGGCCATCACCAAAGACCTTCACGACCTGACCTGAGGATTGACCATGCTCATTGGTATCGACCCCATCCTGAATGCAGATATACTCCACGCGCTTCGCGCGATGGGTCACGGCGACGAGATAGTGATTGCTGACGGAAGCTTTCCCGCCCAGACCCTTGCCAAGCGCCTAATTTGCATGGAGGCCGCCGACCTTCCTCGCATGCTCAAAGCCGTGCTTTCTGTCATGCCGGTCGACGAATCCGAACCTGATCCAGTTGTCGGAATGGAGGTGATCGGCGAGCCCGATGCTATCGTCCCGGCCCATGAGGCAATCCAGAATGCGCTCGACACGCTTCCGGACGCGGCCATCAAGCTTACACGCGTTGAGCGCTTTGCATTCTATGAGCGGGCGAAAGAAGCCTTCGCCATTATTGCCACCGGTGAGACGCTGTTTTACGGCAACGTAATCATCCGAAAAGGGACTGTGAATCTAGCAGGTAACTGATCATTGATGATCAGCAGCACTAAGCTTTTCCAGCAGGTAATTTATTTGATGATCAAAAAACTCACAGGCCTCCAACCAGGAGTATTAAGCATAACTCGGATTGTAATGGGACTTATAGTCTTCTCATTCGGGACCGCAAAAATATTTCATTTTCATGCTGGCGAGTTCATGCCTGCTTTCGGTTCACCGGAATGGGTTGCGGGCCTAATCGAACTTACCGTTGGGCTTTGCTTCCTGATCGGGGTCTTCACCCGACTATCCGCCTTCATTCTTTCCGGCCTCATGGCGGCCGCATACTTCACCGCGCACCTTCCTGTCAGTTTTTTTCCCACGGAAAACGGCGGTTACACCGCCGCCAGTTGGAGCTTTGTTTTTCTTTACTTTGCTACTTCGGGCGGCGGCCCAGCAAGTCTCGACGCTATGCTGTCAAAACGCGCAAACGGCTAACTGAGCCAAGCCAATTGGGCGTCAGCCGGACACCTGTGCGCAAAGCATTGATCCGTCTTGCCAGGACTTATCGACATCTTGCCGCAACGTGGGAGTTTTGTGGCGCCAATCAATATCGGCGATATCGAGGAAGCCCAGTTCGTCCGGGAGCGATTGGAGGTTGCGATAGTCAAGCGCTCGGGAGAAGATCCGGTTCCTTGTTCTCGATCCCACAGACGATCCCACAGTATTGGGCCAGAAGGGTCTTCAGATGAGCTTGATCGGGAAGGCTGAGATAACGACCCGATCCTTGAAATCTATGCTCCTGCGTTTGCTGTTTCGGCTTCTCAATGATTATGTCAGTTGACAACTCAACTAGCTTAAGCTTTATTGGCGATGAGTTGCGAACACAACTCGTGCGACCTGAGGAGTGCTCGCATAGACATGGATTTGGGAGGATCACATGCAAATCTTCACGCGTGCAGCCTTGGCGGCTGCTATTGCCGCGGTTTGTTCCAGCGTTAGTTCGGTCGACACAGTCGGGGTTGGCGCCATTGCGTAATTCTCAGGCCACCTCGCCATGTAAGGCAACCATTACGGGGAAGCCGTCGAGACCTATCTCGCTAGGCATGGAAAGCAGGCTGGCGAGCACAAGACCGAATCACCTACAAGGACGTCGGCGGCCCCAATCTTGGCCTTGAGAACCAGCAACTGCTGATCCGGGAAGAGACCGACCATCTGGGTTAGGCCAGGTACGCCAAATACGCGACATTTTTCCGTCACTCGCGGCGGAGGAAAATATCCCCTCAGTCCTACACGGAATCACGTCGCTCGTTGAAGCCTTTCCGAAACTGAAAGATCGCCGAAAGATTGGGGCACGCAGCTTTCAAGGAGCGAGCAGCAGATGCTGGCATTGCGCGGACGCTGATGATGGCACCGGAAGTCGTGCTTCTCGACGAGTCACTCGAGGCGCTTGGGATCATCCGCGATCGATCGATGCAAGTTTCCAAGCGCTGGCGGCGGATGGAAGACGAACCGTGGTGTCGAGCAACACGCCGCGGCGGCGTTGTGATCGCAAGCCTCGCCATCGTCATCACAGCGACGGGGAGCCGACGCGCTCAAAAGACGATCGAAACTACTGGGACGCCACATCGGCGTCGCTTACGCCTGACCTGCGGAGGAGGTAAACTCATGAACATGATTGAAGGCCATATGACGTTCGAGCCATCCTCTGGCATCCCGGTATGGGACGTGGATCCATACGCTGAAGATGTGCTCCTCGATCCCGCAGCCTACTTTGCGGAGTTGCGTGCGCGGGGACCGCTCGTTTACATCTCGAAGTGGTCGGTCCTCGCAACGGGGCGTTACGAGGAGACGCGCGAGATCTTCTCCGATCACACACGTTTTGTCTCGTCCCGCGGCGTCGGTCTTAACGACTTCAAGTGTGGCAAGCCCTGGCGACCACCATCGATCATATTGGAAGTCGATCCGCCGGATCATACGAAGACGCGCAAAGTCATGGCGCGTGCGTTGTCGCCAAAGGCAATCGCCGGATTGAAGGATGAGTTTCGTCAGAATGCCGAGATGATCATCGACGGTTTGATCGAGCGCGATAGCTTCGAGGCTGTCGCCGATTTGGCCGAAGCCTTCCCCGTCGCGGTATTCCCGAAAGCTGTCGGCATGCTGGACAGTGATCGGCGTAAGCTCGTCGATTACGGGGCCATGGTATTCAACGCGCTGGGTCCCGATAACAAGTTCAGGCGCAACGCGATGGCAATGGCTCCGGACATCGTGCCGTGGATTTCGGCCGCCTGCGCTCGCGACCGCCTGACCAAGAATGGACTGGGCGCATTGATCTACAGCGCAGCGGACGATGGCGAGGTGACGGAAGACGAAGCAGCCATGCTTGTTCGCTCATTCCTCTCCGCCGGCGTGGATACCACCGTCACGGGGATCGGCAACGCCTTGTGGTGTCTGGCATCCAATCTTGACGAATACGAAAAGCTGAAAGCAGATCACTCTCTGGCGCGTGCATGCTTCGAAGAGGTTCTTCGCTTTACGTCGCCCGTCCATACGTTTGCTCGCACGGCCAATCAGGATACCGAGGTCGCGGGTCACTTTGTTGGCGAGGGAACCAAGATCCTGTGTGTCTTAGCGTCCGCAAATCTGGACCCACAGAAATGGGGCGATCCGGAAGTCTTCCGGATCGATCGAAAGCCCGTAGGTCACATGGCTTTCGGAGCAGGCATTCATGGCTGCGTTGGCCAGAACTTGGCGCGTCTTGAACTGGAAACTGTTCTCACTGTTCTCGTCGAGAAGGTCGCACGCGTGGAGTTCGCCGGCGAGGCCGTATGGCGCCCCAACAATGCCATCCACGCGCTCGACCGCATGCCGCTTCGTTTCATTGCTAGATAGGGCTGCCATGACTAAGATTTTGTTTATCTCCCACGACGGCAGGGAAACTGCCGTGGACGCCGCCGACGGAGACAATGTCATGCGGGCGGCACTTGCCAATGACGTAGATGGCATCGTCGCCGAATGCGGCGGATCAATGATGTGCGCCACCTGCCATTGCTATGTTGATGAAGCATGGTTGGAGGCAGTCGGCGATCGTGCCGATGGTGAAGAGGATATGTTGGAGAGCGCTGCCTGCGAAGTGAAGCAGACAAGCCGCCTTTCCTGTCAGATCCGCCTACGGCCGGAGCTTGATGGTCTCATCATTCACCTGCCGGAGAGCCAGACATGAGCCATGGGGTCGTCATCATCGGAACCGGCCAGGGCGGCTTCCAATTGGCTTCCAGCTTGCGGCAGGAAGGATATAGATTGCCGATCACCATGATCGGCGATGAGGAAGCCCTCCCCTACCAGCGACCACCTCTTTCCAAGTCATATCTGAAGGACGGGCGTGCCGAGCTCGTACAACTACGACCGGCGAGCTTCTTTGAGCGAAGCGAGATCGAGCTGATAGCGCCAGAGCGGGTGATCGGCATCAACAGATCGTCCCAAACAGTTGAGACTTCGACAGGCAGGACTGTGCCTTATCAAGATTTGATCCTTGCCACCGGTGCGCGCAACTTTGTACCTCCCATACCGGCGTTGGACGCCGGTAATGTCTACAGTCTCAAAACGACAGGGGACGCGGACCGGCTCCGCGATGCTCTCACCGTACCACGGAAGGTGATCGTCATCGGTGGGGGCTTCATCGGCCTCGAATTTGCTGCGGTCGCTGTCGCTGCCGGTCACCACGTCACAGTGGTTGAAGCGGCATCAAGGCTTATGGCGCGAGCGGTTTCGGAAGCAATGTCTGAGACATTTCGCAGATATCATGAGCAAATCGGCACCGAACTCATCTTGGGTGCCTCCGTGGTCGAAGTCGAAACAGGTCACAATGGTCTGGCATGCGGCGTCCGGCTTTCCGACAGTCGCAGTATCAAAGGCGACATGATCCTGCTTGCCGCAGGCGTCCGTCCCAACACTGAGCTCGCCGAAACTGCAGGTCTTCAGGTTAACAACGGGATCGTGGTCGACAGAGCACTGATGACGGCGGACGCATCAATTTCGGCTTTGGGCGATTGTGCAGCCTTTCCCTGCCCCACTTCAGGGACCCTCATAAGGCTTGAATCGGTACAGGCAGCAACCGATCACGCCCGTACCATCGCCATGCGGATTACCGGCAAGAGCATGGCGTACAACGCCTTGCCTTGGTTCTGGAGCGACCAAGGAAGCCTGAAGCTCCAGATTGCAGGTCTCGGTCAGTCGGCGGACGATGACGTCTCGGTGGAACGGCCAGGTGGGCGACAGCTTGTTTTTCGGTTCAAGATGGGCAAATTAGTGTGCCTTGAGACAATCAATGCCGCGGGCGAACATATGGCCGCAAGACAGCTTCTTCGACATCCGAATGGTGTGTCGCTGGACGCGCTCGCAGCTCGGGACTTCGACATTGTCGGCCTAGCAAAGGCGCTGAAAGAAACTGCCTGATGGATCGAAATGAGATGCGCGAGAAGCTTCAAGGTGCCGAACCCGATGCGATTTGCCCTGAGGCCCGGATCTCCCACCCGACAACGCTACGAGACGGGGTCGAGATTCTCGACATCACCAACTACATCCCGTTCTTTCTCTCGAGCATCAACAATGCGCTCTCGCGTGGTGCGTCGGCTATATATCGTGAACGATTTGGCATTGGCATTACGGAGTGGCGGACGATCGCGATGCTTGCCGTAGAACCCGAAATCACGGCCGCAAGGATCTGTGAGGTCGTGAATCTGGACAAAGCTGCAGCCAGTCGTGCTTTGGCGACGCTCGATGAAATGGGCTTGCTCGGTTCGGTCACGTCGGAAAAGGACCCTCGTAAGCGGATCTGGTGGCTTAACGATAAAGGCTACGAACTCCACGCAACGGTCATCCGCATTGCCCTGGCGCGAGAAGACGCGCTGATAAAAGGCGTTGACCCGCAAGACCTCGAAGCAGCTATTCGCGCAATGCGGATCATGATGAGGAACGTGAGAACGATTTAGAAGCGAGTGAGACACCTGCTTTTGGTCTTAAGCAGATGCGGACGGGTGGCGTCGCCTTAACCGGCTGGTTGGAGCTGACTTGATATTGGGGTTTTCATGACCGAAGCCCCGCATACCCACTTCAGACGCCACCGGTTTCCTGCTGAGATCATTGCCCATGCGGTATGGCTCTATTATCGGTTCCCGCTGAGCCTTCGCGACGTCGAAGATCTGTTGGCTGAGCGCGGCATCTCCGTCACGTTTCAGACCGTCGCGGAATGGGCGGCGAAATTCGGCTTGAAGTTCGCTCATCAGCTCCGGCGCCGCACACGAGGCCACTTTGCCGACAAGTGGCAACTCGATGAGATGGTGGTGACGATCAAGGGAGAGAGGTACTGGCTGTGGCGCGCCGTCGATGCAAACGGTTACGTCCTCGATGCCCTGCTTCAAAGCCGAAGGAACAAGGCAGCAGCGCTACGTCTGATGCGCAAGCTGCTCAAGAGCCAAAGTACCACCCCGCGGGTGCTGGTGACTGACAAGCTGCGTTCCTATTCGGCGGCAAAGGCCGAGTTGATGCCGGGCGTAGAGCATCGCTCGCACAAGTGATTGAACAACCGTGCCGAAAATTCTCATTTGCCGCTACGGCGCCGAGAGCGGCGAATGATGCGCTTTAAGTCAGCGCGGCAATGTCAACGTTTCATCTCGGTCCATGGCCATGTCGCCAACCTCTTTCAGCTTCACCGGAAACATCTCTCTGCCGCAGACCACCGCCAGCTCCGCGCCACCGCCATCACCACTTGGCGTGAAATCGCATTGTCGACTGTCCTATGAAATGCGCCTGACAAGCACTCAAGACGTCGGCGATCGGTTAAGGCGACGCCACCGCCTCAAATCCAACTAGGAGTGGAGGTTTGTGATCAGTTAGTCGGTGGCAAGCTACCAGTGTAGCCACCGATGCCCGGAAAAAAATCCAATGGTTGCAACCAGCATTATAGCAAGTGGATACCAGGCAGCGACGAACAAAGGACTGTCGTCGAAGCAATTCGAAGCATAGAGGGTGGCAGCAATGCCCGCCGATGCCAAACCGGCAACGGCGCCGGCAATACCGGGGCTTTCGGGAGCGCCATTTCGCATCGCAAGAAAAAGGGGAACGGCCGGAAAAAGCGACAGGGCAGGAATAATCGTTATACAATGCAGCGCATTGTGGCCGATCAATTTTTCAGTCCAATCTGAAGCGGGGGTCACGTAGAGCTCAACCGCCACCGCGCCGAGAAGTAGTGCAGGCGCAACCAACAGAAACCAGCGCCGGCCACCTGGATTACTTCCTGGCCGTATCGTCGCTCCAATGAGCGAAACCGCGGCTCCGAATAGAGACAGGGTCACGAAAAACTTAAAAATAAATCTGACGGTCTCGACGGCGTGTCCAATGTCATGTCTAAACCCCAACGTCGAGAAAAATGCGATCGCTGCGAGAAAGGCGCCGCCGGTGGTTGCGATGAACAACGCCCTGGAGATGTTAACGGGACGACGGGTATCTTCCGATATCAGATTTATCAGGTCTTCCGTCTTCACACCAACACACTCCTAACTTCAAATGTTAGACCAGCCAGTTGCTTATATGGCGTCGCCGGTCCGGTCGATCAATCACTCGGCTGCGCCATTTAGCCGCCAGACTTAGAGAATTTCAATTAGGACATCGTGTAACGTCGAAACGATCTGGTCTATCTGGCCTGTCTCGATAATAAGTGGCGGCGAAAGCGCGATGATATCCCCAGTCACGCGCGTGAGCACGCCCTTGTCGAAGGCCCTGACGAACACCTCATACGCTCGTGTGCCGATCGCGTCAGCTCGTGACTGTAATTCGATGCCGGCGATGAGCCCGACGGTCCTGATATCGATGACATGGGGAAGGTCGCGCAGGCCGTGAATGGCTTCGCGCCATTCTGTGGCGAGATGTCCAGCACGCCGCAGCAAACCCTCTTCCTGGTAGATATCGAGCGTTGCGAGGCCCGCAGCGCACGCGACCGGATGGCCGGAATAGGTGTATCCGTGGAACAATTCGATGACATGGTCAGGACCTGTCATCAGCGCATCGTGGATCTTGCGGCTTGCAAAGACGGCTCCCATCGGCACGGCACCATTGGTCAGGCCCTTCGCGGTGCTGACGAGATCGGGTTCGACACCGAAATATTCGGTGGCAAACGGCGTACCAAGCCGACCGAAGCCGGTGATCACCTCATCAAAGATCAGCAGAATGCCGTGTTTGCGCGCGATGGACTGCAGTCGCTCGAGGTACCCGCGCGGCGGCACCAATACACCGGTCGATCCAGCGACGGGCTCGACGATCACTGCGGCGATGGTCTCTGCTCCATGCAGCGCGACAAGGCCCTCGAGATCATCTGCCAGTTCAACACCGTGCTCCGGTTGTCCCTTTGAAAACGCGTTTCGATCAAGATCGTGCGTGTGACGCAGATGATCTGCGCCTGGCAGCAACGGATAGACCCGCCGGTTGTTGAGTATCCCACCGACCGACAGGCCGCCGAATCCGACACCATGATAACCACGCTCCCGACCGATAAGACGCGTGCGGGTTCCCTGCCCTATTGCGCGCTGATAGGCGATCGCAATTTTCAACGCCGTTTCGACCGATTCGGATCCGGAACTCGTAAAGAACACCCGATCCAGACCCGCCGGAGCAATGTCTCCCAAACGCCTCGCAAACTCGAATGCGATCGGGTGCCCCATCTGAAACGACGGAGCGAAATCGAGATCGCTCAACTGACGGTGGACCGCATCTGCTATGCGCTCCCTTCCATGGCCGGCATTGACGCACCAGAGTCCGGCCGTACCGTCCAGTATTTTGCGGCCGTCGGTATCCTCGAAATACATGCCCTTAGCGGAGGCGAGCATTCGCGGCGCGGCCTTGAACTGTCTGTTGGCCGTAAACGGCATCCAGAAATTGTCGAGGCTCGGCTCGTTCGAGCCACGCGATGTTACTGTCATGATGTCTCCCAATTGGCATGCCGCTGTCTCGATGAAGCCCGCCTCAGGCGTGCCTCAGCTTTCCGCTCGAAGTATCTGCATTCCTCAGTCACCGGAAAACGCATCAGCAACTCGTCGAACTGGGGAGCGCTCTCCTCCGAAAAATCAGGCCAAGTCAGAAAATCAAACGACTCGACAAAATCGCGGCCTGCATTGAGCGGTCGTGCCATGGCTGGCCATTGGTCTTCGTCGCTCGCAATGCACGAGGTGGAGGTCACCATTTCAGCATCTTTTGCCCGAACAGCGCACCTACGGCGCAAACCACGGCGATCGCCATTGGATACCAGAACATGACGAAAAGCGGGCTGTCGTCATTGCAGTTGGCCGCATAGAACGTTGCCGCGATGCCGGCCGAAACCAGCCCGGCGACCGCTCCGGCAACCCCCGGTCGCTCTGGCGCGCCATGCCTCATCGCATAAAGAAAACACGCCAATGGGAACGCCGACAGTGATGGAATAATCGTCAGACACAGCCTGGCATTGTGCCCAATCATTCGCGCTTCCCACGTTGAGCTAGGCATGACGAGGAGTTCAAGGGCAACCGCACTTGCGACCAAGGCAACAGGTAGGCACAGCCACCAGGCCCACGGGCCAAGAGATGTCCCAGGTCTGCCAATCTGGAGCAGCAACGAGCCAGCGGTAATTGCCAACGCGAGGGTGATCACGAACTTGAACAGAAAACGCACGCTTTCGACCGCCGTGTCGATATCGACGCGAAATCCGATAAATCCAAAGAACGCAGCGCCGGCGATAATGGTCGCTGCTATCGCCGCATGAAAAAGCGCCTGACTAAGGTTGATACGAACAGGGGCATCGTGGGCAAGAAGCGCAATGAGGTCGTTGGTCTTCATATTGCCCGCTCCGAATACAATGCAGCCAACGCCTTCAACGCGCGATGCAAAGACACCCGAACCGCCACCTCTGTCATATTGAGGCGATTGGCCGTTTCCCGGACGCTCGTTCCTTCGATCGAGATCGCATGGACGATCGTTCTTTGCGGATCCCTCAGTTTGGCCAGTATTTGCTCCACATCCATCCGATCGGAGGCGCTCAGCCGTTCATCGCTCGCCAGCGTCGCCTCGACATCTTCTAACGGGATGCTGATCTGCCGCCCGCGTCGCCTAAGGCTGTCGATAAGTTTGTTGCGCACCAGCACTGAAATCCACGGTCCCAGCGGCCGGGCCGGGTCCCAGGTTCCTCGTTTGAGATGAATTGCCAACAGTACTTCCTGGACCACGTCCTCGACCTCGCTTGTGGGCGCGCCGAATTGGTCACAGCGTCTTCGAGCCATAACCCGCACATGCGGAGTGATCGCAGTCAGCAGCTTGTGATAGGCCCGGCTGTCACCCGCAATTGCGGACTGCATCCACGAAGCCCATTCCTGTTCACGCGCCGGGTTTATCATCCGACACATCCTTTTTCGCCGAGTTGCGCGTAATTGTTACATGCGCCGCGTGGTTTTTTTTGTGGCTTGCACGTGGAGAGACGAAGCCCACGGTCGTCGAGAGATTGTTCAGGCAAATGACTGGTCCAACTGCTGTTTTGATTCTGGTTCGAGCATCGCAAAAACCGGCCTGATCAGCCCCTCAAGCAGGTTTTTTTCAGGGCGCGTTCGGGCAAGCACCCGGATGCCCAAAAGTGTTCCGAGCAGGGTACCGGCCATATCGGTTGCGGACTGGCGTCGGTCAATTGAACCGTCGTTCTGGCCGGCCTCAATGCAGCGTCGGAAAAACGCCTCGACCTGGGAAAGCACCCCGCTGACCACTCGTTGGAATTCCTCGTCATGCGGAGCCACTTCAAGGGCAGAGTTGACCAGCATGCAGCCTTTTCGTTTCGTATCGCTGAGTGACCGGTCGATAATTTCGTGGAAGAAGGCCTGTATCGCATCGCGGGGCAGCCTTTTCTCGAAACGTCCGACCCGATCCCCGAAACTCTGCTCGACGTAGAAATCCAAGGCTCGTCGATAGACAGCTCGCTTGTCTCCGAACGCGTTGTAGATGCTCGCAGTCGTCAGACCCATCGCCTGAGCGAGATCGCGAATTGAGGTTGCTTCATATCCTCGCTCCCAGAATTGCTCTACCGCTAGCTGCAGCACCTTGTTTTCGTCGAATTCTCTTGGCCGGGCCATATGCCTGTCTCGCGGAAAGTTGATCGGTCTTCCAAGCATAGCCGGGAAACTTGGCTGGATACTTTTTATAACAAATGATTTAAAACGCAATCGCGCGCCGTTCACGTTGGTGTACATTTTCGATCACGCTGTTTTCCGCACAGGGAGGGGAACGATCAGATGGATCTTGAGCAGGAACTTGCCGACTACAACGCAAGGTTCGAGGCAAGCGCCGCTCCAGGCGCGGCGGCATTTCTCAATGCCAAGGTCAAGGAACTGACCGCCAGTTTTCCCTTTGACCGGGTACCCAAGCCTGGCGACCTGGCTCCGGAATTTACGCTGCCGGGCGCCGGAGGCGAGGCCATATCACTGCTGGAGACACTTTCAGGCGGTCCGGTCGTTCTTACTTTCTATCGAGGCGCCTGGTGCCCCTACTGCAATATCCAGCTGGCAGCTTACGAACGTGCTCTGCCGGAGATCGCAGAAGCAGGTGGATGTCTCCTCGCCATTTCGCCCCAGAGACCAGACGGCTCCTTGTCAATAACTGAAAAAAACAACCTCACCTTCGATGTGCTCAGCGATATCGGCAACGTCGTCGCGCGGAAGTTTGGTCTGGTTTGCCGAATGCCCGAGGATCTGAAGGGCGCTCATGCCTCCCTTGGGATCGATTTGGCTGCAATCAACGGCGACAACAGCTGGGAACTCCCGATCCCCGCAACTTTTGTCATCGGTCGCAATGGCCGCGTCGTCCTGTCCCATGCGGAAGCAGACTATCGCAAGCGCTTGTCTTCCGAGGCCATAGTTGACGCTTTGAGGGAAAAAGCGCCTGCCTGAGGCGTCCGATGCGAGTTTCAACGAGAACGAGGTAAACAAATGGAGCTTAACGGAAAACGCGTTCTGATCACAGGTGGATCGAGTGGCATCGGACTCGCTATCGCACGCGTCATGATTTCCAAAGGTGCTCGTGTCGTCATCTCCGGCCGAAATGGGAAACGCCTGACGCAAGCGGCAAAGGAGCTTGAGGCAAACGGATCTCCCGTTGCGGTGGTACAGGCGGACGTTGCGACAGCCGAAGGCCGTGCCCGGTCACTTGAGAAGGCCATCCGCGTGCTTGGTGGGCTCGACGTCCTAGTCAACAACGCTGGCGGAGTTCGAGCCGGCCGCCTCGAAAAAACGACCGAGGAGGAGATAAGGGCAATGGTTGAGGTAGACCTCGTTGCCCCGATCTTGCTCGCGCAGGCGGCGCTTCCTCATCTGCGTGATTCCGGCGACGGGCTGATCGTCAACGTTGCCTCGGGCATCGCGCTGATCGGGGCGCCTTTCTACGCGACATATGCAGGCGTCAAGGCAGGGCTTGCCCGCTTCAGCGAAGCTCTGCGCCGCGAGTTGAAGGGAGAAGGCGTCCACGTTCTGACGCTCTACCCCGGCGCGACGGATACGCCAATGATGCAATCATCCAAGGCCGGTCCTGAGCTTGGCTTCACTCGGGAGCCAGCAGAAGCGGTCGCTGACGCTTTAATTGGCGGAATCGAGGAAGGTGCGCTCGAAGTGATCCGCGGCGGAGAGACCCGCGCTAAAATGATCGCGACCAACCGTGACGATCCTGCAGCGATCGACGAACGTTTCCTGACCATGAAACCTGCGCTCGAAGAAGCCGTGAGCGGCCATTCGGCACTTTGATAGAGGAAATGAACATGACCAAGCTCGCACTATTCGTTCAACTGAAGGCAAAGGCTGGAAAAGAGGAAGAGGTTGCGGCTTTCCTGAAGGGAGCGGCTGCCTTGTTGGAGCAAGAGCCGCTGACCGTCGCCTGGTTTGCCGTCCGGTTCGATCAATTGACCTTCGGCATCTTCGATGCTTTCGACAGCGTCGAAGGTCGCCAGGCGCACCTTGGTGGGTCGATCGCCGCTGCTCTGATGGCAAAATATGAGGAACTGTTCGACGGACCGCTCGAAATCAAGCAGCCCGACGTTCTGGCGGATCGTGTCCTCCGCTAATTTTGCCAGCTTCCGAGCCGGCACTCGTTCGCCGGCTCGGAGCGTTATTCATGCTCTTGACGACATCGTCAGCGTGGAAAGGCGTTATCCAGAAACGCCATTACGTGTTTCCAATTTTCGTCAGCGCCTGCAGGATCCTCGTCACGACGAAGGGTAGATGATCCGTGAACACCGTGAGTGGGAATGTACTGGACAGCCTGTTGATGTTGCACGGCATCTGCCAGCGCGAGACCAGCCGATACTTCGCCGCTGTCAGGCGACGAGGTTATAAAAACGGGAATAGACAGCTTTGCAGCAGCGTTTTTGATTGAGTGGCCGGTGATATATTCGGCCGGCGAAAACGCGAGCAGAGCTTTGACCTCTGGATGTGATGCCGCAACAATGAAGACCAACGCTGACGAGTAACTTGATCCCCAAATAGCAATGGGTCCGGCGTGCTTGGCCTCCGCGTAGGCGATCGAGGCATCAAGATCGGGAATGGCGTCGGCGTAGTCATAATTGGCTTTCGCGTGCGCCACGGTCTCGTTTATGCCATTCCACAGGTTGCCGCCTGAGCGGAGATCTACTGCTAGCGTTGCAAAGCCCGCCTTGTTGAGGAGGGGCGAAAGAGGCGCGTACTCACTTTTGTTCGAGCCAGCCATATGAAAGAGCAGGATCGTGCCCCGGGCCTGCCCATCCGCTTTACGGAAGTCGCCGTATATCCGTACTCCATCCTTGGTACTGAAAGAGACTGGTTCGGCAAGTGCCGGTTGCGAAAACGCCGACAGAACACCGACTGCGGCGGCTACTACAGTGGATCGCAGCTGAAACATGTTATTTTCCCCGTGATATGGTGATGATGTCTCCGTTACGCAGAGTGGTCGTCGATCGTTACAGCGTTGTCTGCGCCATCACTAAGATGTGAGGACGTAACAATGGTCGTCTGTGCGGCGAATACCTGGTTGATCGTCCAGATTTCCTGGCGCGAGGACATAGCCTGGGAGCTTCACCATGAAATATCGTGGCATCATCAAAACGACACTCTTGTCTTCGCTGACCGTTGCTGCGGCACTGCCCGCAGTTGCAGCAGAGCGGACGCCAACCGTTGTAGAACTATTCACAAGTCAGGGCTGCTCGTCATGCCCACCCGCTAACGTCAACCTTATCAAGCTTAGCAATCGGTCCGACGTTTTGGCCCTGAGCTTCTCAGTAACCTACTGGGATT
This sequence comes from Rhizobium sp. 11_C7_N12_5, assembly GCF_051811145.1. Taxonomy (NCBI): domain Bacteria; kingdom Pseudomonadati; phylum Pseudomonadota; class Alphaproteobacteria; order Hyphomicrobiales; family Rhizobiaceae; genus Rhizobium; species Rhizobium sp. 11_C7_N12_5. Next base: position 534,365 of record NZ_JBPWPY010000003.1, on the reverse strand, counting down.
ATCTCGGATGGAAGGACACTTACGGAAAGCCGGAGTTCACTCAACGTCAAGTCACTTACGAACCTTCCCTGCACCAGGCGGGACCCTACACACCGCAAATGGTCGTGAACGGGTCGGCGACGGCCGTGGGAAACAGCCTACCGGAGATCCAGCAGCTCATCTCTGAAACGCCTCCTCTCAATGGGCCTGCGCTCGCCTTAAGCCGGGATCGCATCGAGGTTGGGGCAGGCCCTGAAACTGGCGGCGCTGACGTCTGGCTGGTCCGTTACGACCCACAGATCGAGGCAGTGCCCGTTGCGCGGGGCGAGAACACGGGAAGCACTTTGCAACATGCTCACGTTGTTCGTCGTCTTGAGAGATTGGGTCATTGGAGCGGAGAGATGACTTCTTTTACACTCCCAGGTCAGCAACCGGGCTTGAAGACCGCGGTGCTTGTCCAGCGACCCAACGGCGGCGCGATCCTGTCGGCCATCACTGACTGATTACTCCCTCAGGTGCGAGCGCAGAGTGAATTTGAAGAGCGCGGCGCCTGCTGTCGGTGGCGCCGATATCGGCGAATTTCGAATTTTATTCACGCCGCTCCATCGATGCGCTGCGTCGAGTCGTGGTCGATGGTCATTCCCTGGGGCGGTTTTCCACTCTCGGCCCTGCTCGACAAGGTAGAGCCGCTCGGCTCGGCAGCGCAAAATTCGTCGCCTTCGAGACTGTCTTACGGCCGACTGAGATCCCCGGGCAGTTGAGCCTCCTCGAATCGCTGGACTGGCCCTATGTCGAAAGCCTGCGGCTGGACGAGGCGCCGCCGAACCAGAACGGCGCGCCGATCCGCGTCGTCGTACCGTGGAAATACGGCGGCAAGGGTATCAAGTCGATCGTGCGCATTGCGCTCAGTGACCAACAGCCAGGAATACGGCTTCTATGCTAACGTCAATCCGACCGTCGATCATCCACGCTTGAGCCAAGCCACCAAGCGGCCAACCGGCGAAGACGGTTTCTTCAGTGCCAGTCGTCACCCGACTCTGCGTTTCAACGGCTATGGCAATCAGGTCGCCAGCCTCTATGCTGGCGTGGATCTGAGGGCGAATTTCTGATGGCTTTCACCTTCGTCTTACCCAAGCGCTGGCGACCGGCTTCCGTTCAAGGGTAATCTCCACAAATAATTAGGTGGGCTTAGGCGATCAATGGATAGTTCGAGGGGAAAAGCGCGCGCTTTGTCTCCTCGTCGTTGACGCGTTTGAAAACATGATCTTTGCCAACGTTCCGCGCGCGGGCTACCGCCGGTCGGGTGTCAACATTATCAAAGAATCGTTTCAGGTTAGGGTATAGCGCGAATGGATCGTCAGCGCCCTTTAGCACGCGGGATGCCCGATCGAGCCAACCCCAGGCCGACATATCGGCGATCGTATAGGTGTCACCCAAAATATAGGACCGTCCCTTGAGGTGATCGTTTAGGACTTGGTAGTGGCGTTCGGCCTCGCGGCGATAGCGGTTGATCGCGTAATCCAGCGCCTCTGGCGCAGAATGCTGAAAGTGCACCGCCTGCCCCGAAAACGGACCGAGGCCCGACGCAAGAAACAGAAGCCAGGAAAGCAGCTCGGGTCGATCCACAACGGGGCCGAGGAACTTGCCGGTCTTTTCCGAAAGATAGAGAAGAATTGCCGTCGAATCGAATACCCGTACCTCTTTTCCTGTTGGACCTTCAGTATCGACAATCGCCGGAACCTTGCCGTTCGGGTTTATCGCCCGAAACGAAGCCTGGTGTTGCTCGCCCTTACTTGTGTCAACAGGAAACAGCTCATAAGCGAGCTCGGCTTCTTCAAGAAAAAGCGCAACTTTAGCCGGGTTCGGCGTCGGGTGGAAATAAAACCGGATCATTTGAGATCTCCATTTCGCAATTGCGGATGCGCTGGCAAACTTGCAGGCTGAAATAGAAGTCCGCCGACCGCATTATTGCGCTGTCAGGGATTTCAGCGCATCAAGGATCGTGCCTGGGTCGAGTCGTTGCCTATAGTCGACATCGAAATGGGCTAAAGTCACCGCGCCACCGGATGCAACGACGAATGTCGCTGGTACGGGAAGCTCCCAGCTTTCGTCACCGTTGATGTCGGGGAGTGCCTTGTTGTTGGCTGTCAGCGCCGCGCGCAATTCCAGAGGCAAGCTGAACACGAGACCAAAGCTTCGTGCCACAACGTTCCCGACATCACTTAAGACGCTAAACGACAATTCATTCTTTTCCGCAGTGCTAAAGGACTGGTCCGGAAGCTGCGGGGATATTGCGATAAGCCGTCCACCTGCTGCTGAGATCTGTTGCATTGATTGTTGATAGGCTCGCAACTGAATATTGCAGTAAGGGCACCAGCCCCCGCGGTAGAACGCTAAAACCACAGGACCAGATTGCAACGATCGACGAAGGCTGACGTGTGTTCCATAAACATCGGGTAGTTCGAAATCTGGAGCGAGGCTACCGACTTGGAGAACAGTGGCTAAGGGAAAATTCGCTCGTAGCTCTTCGATTTTTGCGTCATACAGAGCAGCTCGACCCGCTGGTGCACTGCGTGCAAATTCAGCCTTGAAAGCTGCAAGCTCCTGCTCCAGTTCCATTTGAGTAACACCCCGACCATTTCTGTGATTTTTGGAACTCAACGGCCTAGTTTTAATTCGATCGTTCTATAATTCAACCGTCAGTTCAATCAAAATATCGTCAGCGAGATGAGGTCAGGCCACGACATCCTCGATCCTGGTCAGAAGGGCTTGACGACCGCAAGCCAGGCGATGGCAATGAAGGCAACGAATATCGCGATCGGAGCGGCCCTGAACAGACCATTGGCAGGCCTGCCGTCTTGCAAAAGACGTCTCAAGGTCGTTCCCTGAAGACCGTGCAGGCCGCTTAAAAAGATGGCCGGTACCATCTTCAGCAAAAGCCAGGGTGATGTGTCCCAGCCGGCGCCAAACGCCATCGTAAAGCCAGCCATCCACACAACGGCAAGGGCGGGCGTTGTCACGAACCCGTCCCAACGCAGTATGGCTTCGGCGAACCTGCGGCCATCCCGTTCAAGCGGTCCGGATATGACAATCCGTAGCGCAAGCGCCATCGCCAGCATGCCAGAAATCAGGGTAACGACAGCCACGATATGAAGCGCTTTGACGTACAGGTACATCAGCCGGCGAACCCACGATCTTCAAACAGGTCGGGAATATCAGCCAGCGACCCCACCGTGAGATCCGCTGCATAGTTCAACGCCTCAGCATTTGCGCGCATCAGATTGAAAACAAAGAGGTCGTCAACGATCATCTCCGCCAGGCTTCCGGCAATATTGGCGGTATCGGTCCGCGCGACGCGGACGACGGTGAAACCGAAACTCTTTGCACCGCAGATATCGAAGCCATTGGACGATACGAACGCAACCTCGTCACGCCCAACGCCAAGCACTGCCTCGATGAGCGCATAGGCCTGCGGAGCGGGTTTGAAGGCACGGTTTGCATCGACGCTGACAATATGATCGAAAAGACGATCGAGCTTGGAATTTACAGCAAGGCTCGACAACATCGAGCGGCTTCCATTCGACAGTATGGCGCGCGTCAAGGGTGCGAGCCGCTCCAGGCAAGGCCGCGCATCGTCAAAGGGCGTGAGGTTGAGATAGCTCGAGGCTATGTCCTGAAGCAGCTGCTCATTAAAGCTGAGGTTGAGGGAATGGAGCGTATATTCCAGAGAGCGTAGCGTCAGGCACCAAAAATCCTCGTATCGGCTCATGAGCGTCGCAAGCCACGAATATTCGAGCTGTTTCATCCGCCAGACATGCGTGATCAACCGACCGCGGCCCGGAAACGCAAGCTCCACAGCGTTCTCAACCGACCGCACGTCGTAAAGCGTGCCATAGGCGTCAAATACGAATGCTTTGATTGTCTGGCCCATTCCGACCTCTTTTGCGCATGCTCTGCCGTAGCTCGTGGTCTCAGTTCCTAGCCGAAGACAGTGGCATCAATATCAGGCTGCTGCGATCGTGGCCCGCAATGATTTGCAGAGCGGTGCCGCTCTCAACCTGTATTGGCCTTGGAAACGGATGCAGGATCTGCAGCCAGCCGCCGTCTGAATAGTTGTCAGGATGATTGACAAACTCGACGCCCTCCGCGAGATCTATCTTTATCCATTGAACGATCCCGGTCGCAATACCGTCCGAAATCACCGGAATCTCGACAATGCGCATCTCTTCGGCATACTTTGACTGAGTCAGATCGATCTTCTGCAGATCAACATCAGGCGAAAGTCTCTTCCATTCCGTCATCGTGCCGTGGACCGGCAGTCGATTGGCAGCAAGTTGCGTGAATTCAGAAACGTCGAAGCCCGACACCTCCTCCACAAATGCGTACTGGTTAAGGACATTGCTCTCAACCAGGCAACCAACGGCTGTCGCTGCCCGCGGAATGATGGTCGCGCCCTCGTTGGTCAGACGTGCATGAGCGTCCTCAAAAGTGTTGAGAACATCTTCGGCAAGAAGATCGCTCGACAGGATTTCCGACACCAGGATGTCGGCGCGAGCACCCATGTCCCGACCGATAACGAGATCCGTGGATATCTTGTCGACAACGGCAATCCGGTCGGAGAACCCATTCTGCGCGACGATCCGCTTGGCAATTTCGGCGATCACCGGAACGGCTTCGCAGGTCACGATGTTTGTCGCTCCCGCCCTCGCCGCCATCATCGACAGCAATCCACTACCGGCACCAATATCGAGAATCTGCACCGACGTTCCGCGCGCAGCAACCACCTTTTTGATTGCTTCTTCAAAGGCCGCATTGCGATGCACATCGTTCAACATCGGAATATGCCAGAAAGGAACGACCCTCGATGTCTGGCGACGAACCTGATGTTGCAGCATGATGTTCTCCGGCTGCAGACCTGCCAGCCTGCGGAAGTGGTCGAGGGCCTCATGATGGCGGCTGGCCTGTACAAGGGCGACGGCCAGGTTGTTCAAGGCCAACGGATTATCGGGAGAAACGATTGCCGCAGCCTCAAAACACCGGATCGCCTCGTCCGTTTCTCCACGTTTGAGCACGAGCGCGCCCTTTTCCAGGAGAGCCACGAGATGGTCCGGTTTGATCGCAAGCATATCGTTCCAATAACCGATCGCCATTTCGGTATCTCCTTTCAACGCCGCAATTCCTGCCAGCAGCGGAAGAATGTCAGGAACGCGGTAACGATGTCTGAGCACCTCGCGATAGTGTTCCTCGGCGCGGTCGATTTCGCCGGCAGTGTGAAACTTCATTGCCTTATCTAGAGAGTCGCGAACCTGAGCGAGCGCGAAAGCCTCACCGTCTACCGTCATCAAACATCCCCGTGTCACACAGTTAATTTTTCATGACCGTTACGCACAGAGCGAGTGGTTCGTTACAGCAGGCGGAAAATAATCATACCATGGTTCTCGCCCGCAGTTCGGTACGGGGGATAAGGTCAGAGCCTCGCAGCTACGGAGTTGGTCGGTTCATTTGACTTGTGAATCGGCCATTGCAGTGCTAGCGGCGCGTTGTTATGCCCCGATCGTGGAGAAGATTGGCAATAAGAGCCGTCCACCCCGTCTGGTGCGAAGCACCAAGTCCCTCGCCGGTGTCACCGTGAAAATACTCGTGGAACAACAAATTGTCATCGATCGTCGCGTCTGATCTCACGGACGACCGTCGCCCGCCCGCGTCGCTTGCGAAAAGCTTCTGCAACCGCCGGCTTAACTCATCCGCCACTTCTTCCAGATGGAGCATGTGACCTGATCCAACCGGGCATTCGACCTTAAAGTCGTCGCCGAAGTAAGCATGGAATTTCCGCAACGAATCGATAAGGAGAAAGTTGACCGGCATCCATATCGGCCCGCGCCAATTCGAATTGCCTCCGAACAGGCCGGTGACCGCCTCTGCCGGCGTATAGCTGGCGTCGAGCTGCATTCCAGCGAAACTTACGCTGCATGGTGCATCGAGATGTGCCTTGGACATCGACCTTATGCCAAATTCGGAAAGAAATTCGCCCGGGTCGAGCATCCTTCGTAGCAGGCCTCTCAGTCGGTCGCCATGCAACAGCGAAAGAAGGCTTCGTTCGCCAACCCCGGGGTCCGTCCACTTCGGGACCAAACTCGCCAGTTGTGGCCGATGCTTGAGAAACCATTGCAGACGTTTGGAAAATTCTGGAACTTTGTCGAGAGCGGCCTGATCGAGCACTTCGACCGCGAAAATCGGGATCAAACCGACCATCGATCTTGCAGGGACAGGGTGAATGCGTCCCTCTTTGGTGTGCAGAGTGTCATAGAAGAAGCCGTCGACGTCATCCCAGAGCCCCTGACCACTGCCCGCAACGTCTGCCATGGCGCCGGCGATCGACAGAAAATGCTCGAAGAATTTCGTTGCGATATCCTCGTAGACCGGATCGGTCATCGATAGTTCGATCGCTATGCGCATCAGGTTCAATGCATACATGGCCATCCAGGCCGTGCCGTCGGCCTGATCGATCGAAGCCCCATCAGGTAGAACCTCCGATCGGTTGAAGGGACTGATATTATCCAGGCCGAGAAAACCGCCCTGAAAAATATTGCGGCCGCCACTGTCCTTGCGATTCACCCACCAGGTGAAGTTCAGCATCAGCTTGTGGAATATTCTTTTTAGAAAATCGACGTCGGCCGTGCCGATCAGCGCACGGTCCATCTGGTAGACCTTCAGCGTCGCCCAGGCGTGAACGGGCGGATTGACGTCGCCGAACTCCCATTCATAGGCAGGTAGCTGCCCATTGGGGTGCATGAACCATTCGCGCGTAAAAAGAGCGAGTTGGCCCTTGGCAAAGGCGGGGTCGACAAGCGCCAGCGAGACGCAGTGAAAAGCGAGGTCCCATGCGGCATACCAGGGATATTCCCAGGTATCCGGCATGGAGATGACATCGGCATTGTTGAGATGTCGCCAATCGGCGTTGCGGCCCCTTCGCCGTGCTTGCGGAGGCCTGGGCTGGGCCGGATCGCCGTCCAGCCAGGTCGGAACATCAAAGCGGTAGACCTGTTTCGACCATAGCAGGCCAGCCAGCGCCTGCCGCTGCACCTTTCGAGTGTCCTCGTCGTCGATGCCATGCTGTAGGGCGCGGTAGAACTCGTCCGCCTCGGTAATACGCTCTCGGAAAATTGCGTCGAAATCGATGAACGGTTTCGTTGCAATGCCATCCGGCCGCCATCGAAGCCGGATCTCGCGGCTCCCGAGAGCGGGAACTTTGAGTGCGCAGCAGGCCGCGACCTTGCTGCCATGACCGTCTGTGCCGACGGCGTCGGCCTTCCGATCAACGACGTAGTCGTTGATGCCATCCTTGAAGGGTCCCGTTGCCCGCGAGTTGAACAGGAGCGGTACGTTGGTTTCGTTCTCGCAGAAAAGCAGTTCGGCTTCTTGATCAATGCTGAGCCGCCATGTCCTTTTGCCAATCCGGCGCGCCAAGACGTCTCCACTGGCGGTGTGTTCAAGAACGGGCCGCTCACTACCGTCACTCCATGACCAGGTGTTCCTCGCCCATAGCTGCGGCAGCACATGAATGCACTCCGCCTCGACGGCAGCGTTTTTAATGATGATGCGCATGAGAATGTCGTCCGGCGCTGCCTTGGCATATTCGATCGTTACATCGAAAAATCGGCCGTCGGCGAATATGCCGGTGTCGGCGAGCTCATATTCCCGCTCGAGACGCGAGCGCTCGCCATTGACGCGGACCAGTTCATCGTAGGGAAAGGCACATTGCGGATAGCGATAGGCCATCTTCTGATAGGAATGCGTTGGTGTCGCATCCAAATAATGATAGACCTCCTTGACGTCCTCACCGTGGTTGCCTTGCTCGTTGCTGAGGCCAAACAGCCGCTCCTTGAGGATCCGATCCCTACCGTTCCAGAGTGCAAGCGACAGACACCAGCGCATGCTGTCATCACAGAACCCGCCGATTCCGTCTTCGCCCCAGCGATAGGCGCGACTTCGTGCATCGTCGAATGAAAACGCGCGCCAGGCGTCGCCATCGGCACTGTAATCCTCGCGGACGGTGCCCCATTGCCGCTCCGCCAGATACGGACCCCATCGGCGCCAACCGGTCGCGCTCTCGGCAAGCAGACGCCGCCCCTCAGCAGTGTCGAAGATCGATTGCGGCTTCATGTGCTCGTTATACCGTTAGATTGGAAAAATCAGGGCACCATCCGGCCCTGAATCCAGAATCATTATTTTGCTTTTTCCTTCGACACTGTCACTGCATCCGGCATGTCCTCTCTCGCCTCGGCAACAGACCGCGCCAGATGCCAATGTTCTTCAGCCCGGCCATCCGGCTGCCCTTCTTCCAGCCAGAGCATATAGGCGCGATGACGGATATGATCTTCGTTTGCTTCGTTTGTGGGCTCGATCGTCGTTTCCATGAGCTTGTTCCTGTGCTGATCGTTAACGCTGCGCCACGAAATTCGGCGGCGCGCGGACAAAGTTGTGTGGTCCGCATGTCCTGTTCGTTGGAATCGACCTGGTTGTTACATCGCCCTGATTATGCCGACGCAATTCGGCGCTGATGCTAGCGCGATATGCCGTCGTGATCGGCCGCAGATTAGCGACCGAAGCGGGAGAGAAGGTTCTGCAATCCCGAAAGAAGGCCGATCACAAGGACGGCGAAAATGACGTATCGCAACTCCTCGAATATCGTACCGTTCAGATAATCGAGCCCAAAGTTCCAGACAAGGACGACGAGCCCGATCGCAAGTATAGTCAGGATAAGGCCGATGACATGACGGATCCGGGTCGCCGTTTCATTTTCACTCACGACTGGGCTCCATTGACCGGCCGGTCAACCTTGAAGATCAGCAGATCGTCACGCCGCTCGACGCTGCCTTCAAGCACCACCGGGACGCCGGTTTTATCGAGCAGAGGGGCCGGCATTGGACCACCGTCCTCTGATGAAAGCAGAAAGAAGATATGACCGTCGACCGGAGCAGTGGAGACGAACACCGGCGGAACGCCGCCGTTCAGACAGAGGTTGGCACAGGCCTTGTGCGCAAGCCCAGTGCCGGGTTTCATCGCGCCACCACCGCATTTCCCATCACAGATCTCACCAGTCAGGCGCCATCTACCAAGGTCTTGAGGGCCCGCGATTGTTGATGTGGCTGAGATCTGAAGATCGGCGGCCTTCAGATCGTCGGCGCCGCCGATCAGCAACATTTCGAGATCGCCGCGTTTGACAAAGACGCCGCCGACTTGCGCAGTTTTGCCGGCAAGCGGCAACGCTCTGTCGTCGACGCCGAATTTGCCGGAGCCCGCCAACATCACCGCCCGTGCCGGTTCCGAGCCTTCAGCCGGCACACGGAGGATCGGATAGGGCTTCAGTTCCATCATCCCGATGAGATGCTCGCCATGCAGTTCGTCGGCGTAGCTCCCCGCGCCCGGGCTGTCGGTGTTGAGCGACATGAGCACCGAGGCCGAGGCCATTCCTGCAATGAAAAACACGATGAAGCCGATCATAAGCGCCCTGACGTCGGCAGGGACTTTTTTGAAATAACCGACAAAGAAGCCACGTTCAGCGGGTTTGAGCATCAGGCTATTCCTTCTTTCTTCGGAGCGGCGGGGAGAAATTCGGCCGGGATCGGGAATGCTGCGAGTTTGGTGCCGAGCGGCAACGGTTTGGGATCGACAAGTACGATCGATCCCTGCAACTGAACGCGATACTTACGGATGCGTTCACGGAATGGCGGCGGTGAACAGCCATCCTCGGCTCGATATTGATAGCCGTGCCACGGACAGGTGATTAAGCCCGAAACCACTTTGCCCTCGCCGACGGGGCCGTTCTGGTGCGAGCAGACATTCGAGACCGCCGAGAGACCGCCTTTTGAGCGGAAGACGGCAATGCGTTCGCCGCCTGGCGCCGCGCCGATGATCGCCCTTCCTTCGGCGATCTCAGCAAGATCACCGACGATAATCCAGGGTGCGTCGGGAGCCTTCGGAGATGCAGCAGCGTCGGCCGCACTTTCCCGGCGCCCTGCAAGCAAATGCAAGGTGCAAAGCAGCGCCAAGCCGCCGATCGACAGCAGTCCGAGCGCAAGGTCGCGACGATCGATGAGTGCGCCAAGCGCCACGTGCAGGATGACCGCTGCATAGGCAAGGTATACGCTCATATGGATCGCCTTCCACAGCGGAGGCGTCAGGAAGGAAAGCCAGAAGTCGTGGCTTGTCGCCGCAAGAACTGCCAATATGACGAGCGCGACAATGCCGAAGAGCTCGAAGGGAAATCCGACGACGCTCGTGAAGCTCGTATTGCTGGTGAACAACGCGGTCAATGGCGGCGTCGGACTGTAGGAGAAGTACCAGCCAAACACGTAGTAGGCGTGGGTCGCGGCGACAATCGCCGTCATCACTCCGAAATGGCGGCGATTGTAGAGAAGCGGCATGAAGCGGGTATCGAGACGCGCGAGCGGCCCGATCGAAAGTATGATAGTGAGCATGAGCAGCGCCAGCGAGCCAAAGGCGCGCATGCGTTGCGTCGGAAGATCGGTGTCGCGTAGCGCAGGCGACAGGATCGGACCCAGCTTCAAGAAAATCAGGATGTAGATCACGATGCCGGCCAGCAGAACCGCGTCATAGATCATCTTGGTCCGGTTCCAGATCACCGGTTTGTAGGATACGCTCACGGTTGCCCTCCTCCCCCTGTCGGGGCATCGAGGCGCACGGCTGGTGCATCTGTCGCCAGCTTGGGGACGCTTGCGAAAATCACGGCGAGCGCAATCGGCACGGCGACGGCGACGCCGGTCCAGATCACCGTATGGGCGCGGCGATGGCGGCGTTGCATGTTATCGCTCCTCGTTCGAAAGTATAATCCACCGCCAGATCACAAGCGGCCAGAGGAGCACGAGGCCAGGAACAAGGAGCGGCCGAACCGCGTAAGCCTCATGGGCCCCGGGATCGATCCTATCAAAACCGAAAAGCAGAAACGCCGTGGCTACGACAAGGCCAATCCCGGCCCATATCATCACTCCGACGGCGATTGGATCGTACATATCGAACATGACATTCCTCAGATGCGCCCGGTCGCCGGTATGGCAGCGCCGGTGACGACGCCGCCAGCAGGCGAAACGAGGAAGCCGATCAGCTTTGCGATATCACCCGGCTGCACCCAGCTATCGGTTTTCGCATTGGGCATCGCGGCCCGGTTCTGCGGCGTATCGATCGTCCCTGGTAGAATGCAATTGGCCGAAATGCGGTTGTCGCGGTTCTCAGCGGCGATCGCTTCCGTCAGTCGAATAACAGCGCCCTTCGATGCGGCATAGGCGGCTTGATTAGCGCCTGCCTTTAGGCCAGGTGCTGCAGAGATATGAACAATGCGGCCGTAGCCGGCCTGCTGCATCGGCTGAAGCACCGCAGCGCTGATCGTGTAGGCTGTCTGGGCATTCATCCGAAACAGCCGATCCCACTGATCTATTCCTGCTTCACTCACGGGTCCGGTCTCGAAGCCGCCGACGGTATTGACGAGGGCATCGATCCGCCCGAACTTCTCAAGGGTTCTGTCAACCGCGCCTTTGCAGGCATCAGCATCTGTCAGATCTATGCCGCTTAAGTGGACCATGTCGCTCGGCTGGCCGACATTTGCAGACAATCGTTCCAGCGCTTCAAAACCACGCTCGACACAAACCAGGAGATATCGGTTTGCGACGAGTTCATGCACGACAGCTCGGCCAAGGTTTCCGGCAGCGCCGGTAACCATCACCACGGGTTCCGCTTTTCGTCTTGTTTCCATTGTCCTGCCACCTTCTCATTTATCAGCCGCCAAGTGCCTTTTCGCAGTAGGGCATCGTTTTGTTACAGATGTTTCAAAAAATTTCCGGTTCCATAGGTTTGATTGCTAGGCGTGTTGCATCTGCGAGAAAATAATTCTGCCGCGCTGTAACGAACGAACAGCTGCAGCCGTAATGGTCTTTGTCGGACGCTCTCGCCTGGGACCATAGAGGTTTCAGGCAACGGTCCCTCCTCAAGGAGTAAACGAATGAAACGCGATGCCTATGATCTGACAACGAGCACCGCCAGCAATGAGGCGCAGCGAGCATTTGAGAGTGCGGTCTACGGGATAGCATCTCATCGGCCGAGCACTGGCGCGGCCCTGCAGGCAACGCTTGCTGCGGATCCTGATCATGTTGCTGGGCATGTGTTGAAGGGCTTCGCAAACCTTATTCTCGCTCGGTCCGAGCTTGAGCCGGTCGCGACGACCGCACTTGCAGACGCACATGTTTCGTTGGCGAGAAAAGTCGGCGGGACGAGTGACGAACGCATCCTTGTGAGGGCGCTAGAAGCCGCTTCGGAGGGATCCTTCTCTCGCGCTGCCGATGTGCTCGACCACGGCTTCGAAGATCGGCCGGCGACGCTTCTTCCGTTCAAGCTCTCCCACGCTCTACGGTTCATGGCCGGGGATACGGCGGCGATGTTGCAAGCAAGCACGCGTGCCGTAATCGGCCTCGATTCGTCGGCTGCTGCTGCAGGCTTCGTGCTTGGCTGTCACGCTTTCGCGCTTGAGGAGCATGGGCGCTATTCTGAGGCGCTCGCGACTGGCCTGCGCGCGGTTGCGCTCCAACCAGACGATTCCTGGGGCCTGCACGCCGTTTCGCATGTCTTTGAGATGCGTGGCGACACCGAACAAGGTGTCGACTGGCTGGAGCGCGGCCGCAAGGCATGGTCGCGCTGCAACAATTTTTCGTTTCATATGGCCTGGCATCTCGGTCTGTTGCATCTCGAGCGCGGCGACCACGATCGGGTTCTGGAAATCTATGACGACGAGGTTCGTCCGCAGCAGACCGACGATTTCCGTGACATGGCCAACGCCGTTTCACTGCTATGGCGCATGGAGCAGTCTGGCGTCCATGTGGGTGACCGCTGGCACGACGTGTCTGAGATCGCCTATCGTCGCCGGACGGATACGACGCTCATTTTTGCGGCCCTCCACAATCTGGCTGCAATGGTTGCCGTTGGTGAGCGCGACGGCGTGGCCGAGCTCGTGGCACAGATCGACGCAAAAGCGCTGGGCATGGATGATCAGGCGCGTGTTGCTGCGGAAATCGGTGTGCCGATGGCTCGTGTACTTGCCGGTCTCGACGCCCCGGCCGATCGCCAGATGATCGACCGAATGGTCGCAAACCTCACAAAGATAGGCGGAAGCAACGCGCAGCGAGACTTTTTCGTGCTTGCGCTTGCGAAAGCCGTCGGTGCGGGCGGCGACAATGCTGCAGTTTCGCGCATCGGCCAGATCCGACAGCGCCTCAAGGCCGATGACCAGCTCTTTAAGTCCATTGAGCGCTCGGTCAGCGCACGATTGCCCGTTTGAGCAATCCCTATCAACGAAGGAAAATCCCAATGTCGATGATGGAAATGAATAAGACCAGCGTCTTTCCGGAAATCCAGCCGAGCCTTGGCCGCACAATCGTCTCTGCGGGCATTGCAGCTGATATTACCTGGGAGATTTGGGCGCGCTTGATCACGCCGCTATGGGTTGGAGGACCACTCGAACCGGCTGCCTTGATACAGTCGGTCTTCGGCTTCAATAATCTGCTGCTTGCGGAATGTATCCATGCCGTGGTGGGGATTATTTTCTATCCGATCGGTTATCTCTTCATCGCCCGGCCGCTGCAGAGGCTGATTGTGCCGAAGCTGCCGCTGCTCTTGACCGGTATCGGTTTCGGGACCGGCCTTTGGGTGTTCGCACTCTATGTGATGGCGCATCTTTTTGCAGGCTTGCCGGCATTCCTTGGCTTTATCACTTTGACCTGGGCATCGCTCATTGGTCATGTCCTGTTCGGCACCGTCGTAGCGTTCGTCGTCCGCCAGACCGAACACTAAGACGTGCCGTGGAGGCGGCCTGCCCGGTTCCACCATCCCCGGGCAGGCTGCCATCAGGGCTCGATAACTCTTGAAGCGAAGCAGGAACGATGACGATTTCCACCAACACGAACCGTGTCGCAGATATTGTCGCGAAGACCCTTCACGCCCATGGCATTCGCCATGCCTTCGGGGTACCGGGAGGCGAGGTCGTGACGCTGATCGATGGCCTGGAGAAAGCGGGTATTCCCTTCAGTCTTGCCCGCCATGAAACATCGGCAGCGATCATGGCGGCTGGCGCAAGCACCATCAGCGGGAAGCCTGAGCTGCTGGTGACGACTGTCGGCCCGGGTCTGGCGAATGCCGTCAATGGTATAGCCGATGCTCTCCAGGAGCGTGTTCCCCTGATTGTTATCTCGGGTATCGTCGACCGCAGCACGCGCGCGCGTTACACACATCAGGTCATCAACCATGCACAGCTTCTACGGCCCATCGTTAAGACGTCTTTCGAGATTGAGCCCGAAAGTGCTGCTTCGACCGTGGCGCGCGCGTTGGCGATCGCTACGACACAGCCGATGGGACCGGTTCATCTCGATCTTTCACCGACTGTTGCTGCTTTAGTGAGTCCTAACAACGCGATTATCAGGCCGCCAACTCAGTTTGGCACATCTGCTTCGATTACCGATCCTGCGATCAGAAATGTGTCCGAACGAATCCGCGTCGCTGAACGCCCGATAATCCTGGCGGGACTTGAGGCCACTCGCTGCAACGCTGGCCCGGCCCTCGAACATCTTGCCGAGACGATAGGTGCGCCGGTCATCACAACTTACAAGGCTAAGGGTCTCCTGCGTGAGGATCATCCACTATCTCTCGGCGGAGCCGGACTCTCGCCGCTTGCTGACAAGGTTCTGTTGGCGTTGCTTGAAAAATCCGATCTCGTGCTGATGATTGGCCATGACCCGATCGAGATGCGCCTTGGCTGGTTGGACTTCGTCGCGGATCGGTCGAAGCTGGTAGATATCAGCAACGCACCTCTCGATCACGCGATGCACCATGCGGGGACAAGGATCACCGCCGAGCCAAGGGCAATCGTCCAGGCGCTCAACGGTTCGGTAGCGGGGCGAAATGTCTGGGCAAAGGGCGAGCCCGGCGTCGCAAGGGAAGAGCTTGGTCAAATCTTCGCGACCAAGGCGGCGTGGGGCCCGCACGCGATCATCGATCGCCTGAACGATACGGCTGGCTCGGAGGGTCTGGTGACGGTCGACAGCGGCGCCCATCGCATTCTGCTGTCGCAAAAATGGGTGGCAACCAAGCCCTTTTCGCTGCTCCAGTCCGCGGGATTCTGCACCATGAACGCCGCCCTACCCTTGGCGATCGGCGCCAAAGTCGCCGATCCTTCCCGGCGGGTGTTCGCCGTGATGGGTGATGGCGGCCTTGAGATGGGGATCGGCGAGCTCGCCACGCTGCGCGATCTCAATCTGCCGGTGACCATCGTTCTGTTCCAGGATCGCAGTCTCGCCCTCATCGCTTTGAAGCAAGCATCGGCCGGGCTTGCGTCGACCGGCGTCACGCTTGGAGAAACTGACTTCGCCGCAGTCGCACGAGGGTTCGGCGGCTATGGCGTCAATGTGGAGAATTCCGATGAGTTCAGTCACGAGCTTGAGGCCGCCGGCAAGCGCGGAGGCTTCAGCCTCATTGCTTGCCGGTTCGACGCAAGCGCCTACGATGGCGCCTTCTGAGGTTGTCGCGACGGCGCTGGCTCCTCAGAAGATCAAGCGTCCGCGCGATCCGCGCCTCGACTTTTTTCGTGGCGTTGGCATGCTAATCATCCTTCTGGCACACATCCCCAGCGACGGCTGGGCGTTGTGGATCCCGGCGCGTTTTGGCTTTTCCGATGCGACGGAAATGTTCGTCTTCCAATCGGGAATGGCCTCCGCCATCGCCTTTGGCTCGACCTTCGATCGCAGCGGCGCACTTATGCTAATCGCGCGCATCGCCCAACGCATCTGGCAGATCTTCTGGGCCCATATTGTTGTCTTTATCGTCGTCGCCGCCATCATGGTCGTCGCCGGAACGCGTTATGACGGCGTCAGCTATGTCGACAGCCTCAATCTCGTGCCGTTCATCAAGGATCCGGGCAACCTTCTTGTCGGCCTACTGACACTCACCTACGTGCCGAACTATTTCGACATCCTGCCGATGTATATCGTCATTCTGGCGCTGATGCCGGTGATGATCCTTGCGTTGAAGATCCAGCGTTTCCTGCCCTTTGCATTGATGATCAGCCTTTGGCTTGCTACTCAATTTGGCCTGACACGGCTGCCGGCCGAACCCTGGTCGGATCGCCCATGGTTCTTCAACCCGTTCGGGTGGCAACTCCTGTTTTTCACCGGCTTCTTCCTGATGCGCGGCAGCTTGCCGGCACCGCGATTTGACCGCCGGCTGATGGCGCTTGCCGTCGGTGTCGTCGTGCTGACGATACCCTTTGCCTGGGTACGGTTTCAGGAGGTCCACCCCTTCTTCCAGATGGCGGCGACGAGACTTGCTCCATCGACCGACAAGACGAATTTCGGCCCGCTGCGCTTCGTTCACTTCATGGCGCTATGCTACATCGCTGTGAATCTGGTCGGCGAGAAAGGCTCGCGCCTGCGCGGCCCTGTCGTGCGGGTGTTGACGGTCGTGGGCCAGCAGTCGCTTGCCGTCTTCATCACCGGCATGGTGATCGCTCAACCGATCGGTATTGCGCTCGATCATGCCGGGCGCACCACCGACGCAGAAGCAATTGGAAATCTCTTTGGCTTCGGCGTGCTGATCGCGACCGCCTATCTCGTTCGATGGTTCAAGAGTTCGCCCTGGAAATCGTGAGGCTTCGATGTCTGAATACAATAAATCCGCCAGCCTTGAAGGCCTGCGCATCCTCGACCTCTCGCGGATCCTGGCAGGACCGACATGCACACAGCTGCTCGCCGATCTCGGAGCCGATGTCATCAAGGTCGAGCGTCCTGATGTCGGCGACGACACTCGAAGCTGGGGACCGCCCTTTGTGCCAACAGCCGAAGGCAAAGACAGCGATCTGAGCGCCTACTTCCTCTCGGCCAACCGCAACAAGCGATCGATCGCCATCGATCTTGCCAGCGAGGACGGCGTTGCCCTGGTGAAGCGGTTGGCCGCAATTTCCGATGTGGTCATCGAAAACTACAAGCCGGGCGATCTATCCAGACGAGGGCTCGGTTACGAGGATATCCGTAAGATCAAGCCCGATATCGTCTGGTGCGCGATTTCTGGTTTCGGTCAGACAGGCCCTTATGCCGACCGAACCGGCTATGACTTCCTGGTTCAGGCCATGGGTGGGATCATGAGCATCACCGGAGAAGATGATGCCAATGGCGGGCGACCAGTCAAGGTGGGCCTCGGCATTGCCGACGTGATGTGCGGCATGTACGCGACCGTCGGCATCCTTGCAGCCTTGCGGCACCGTGACCGTACCGGTGAAGGTCAATACATCGACCTTGCGCTCTACGATGCCCAAGTCGCCTGGCTTATCAACGCAGCGACGAACCACTTGGTTTCCGGAAAGGTGCCGGGGCGCATCGGCAACCGACACCCGAATATCGCCCCCTACCAGACCTTTGCCACCGGCGCTGGCGATATCGCCATCGCGGTCGGCAACGATCAGCAGTTTGCCCGGTTCTGCGCGGCAATCGGGGTGCCCCATCTGAGCGTAGACGCGCGCTTTCAGCGCAACCGCGACCGCGTCGTCAATATCGATGCCCTCGATCTACTGATAGGCGAGGCATTGCAGGCCGATACTGCCGAGAACTGGGAGCAGCGCCTGATTGCTGCCGAAATTCCTGCCGGCCGGGTTGCCACCGTCGATCAGGTCGTTTCCAATCCCCATACGCTCGCTCGCGAGATGGTGGTGGAGATGCAAACGCAGGATGGGAAGGCCTTGCGGCTTCTCGGGAATCCCCTCAAAATGTCAGCAACGCCGGTGCGTTTCGACCGGGCTCCGCCGCATCTCAATCAGGATCGAGACGATATTCTCAAGGAGCTTGTTGACCACGAAGAAATTCATATTAACGCGGCTCCTGGGATACCGTAGCCAGCCATTTGCGAGACGCAGCTGATCGATGCGGCTGCAACTATCACGGCGACGCCGAGGCTTCACATTTGAATGGGCGGCGCCAGGTTGCCCGCGGCGACGCCCGTTGCTCCGATGCGGTGCAGCCGCTTGCATTACTTGTTATAGAAGGGACGATCATGCAGCGCTGCTCTTCCAGATCCTTGCCAGCAGATAGTCGACCGACACCTTGCCGGGGCCCCATGCCATAAGTGACAGCGCCATCGCAGCCCAGGTGATATGGATCGGCCACCCGTCCGGCACTGTCAATTCGACGATCAGCGTCATGAACAGAAGGCCCGTCGCGGCGAACCGGGTGGCAAGGCCAAGAACCAGAAGGATCGGAAACGTGATCTCCGCGCAGCCGGAAAGAAAAGCCATGGTCACCGGCGCTGGATAGGGATAAGGCCCGCCCGGCAGATGCAGCATGAACTCATCAGTAAAGAGGGTGACAGCCGTGTCGTTCAGTTGCAGGAAACCGTCCCATTTCAGAATGCCGGATTTCCAGAAAGGTACGGCAAGGGCGACGCGCATAACGGCTTGGACGAGCGTCGGCTGCGCGACTGCGCGCACGAGGGTCTGCGCCATCTCCACGAGTGTCACGATCGGCTGAAGCCTGTCTTTGATCGAAGGTTGTTGTGTGGTGGTCGATGTCATCATGCGTCTCCAGGAGTGATGGCCGAAAACACGCCGGCCTCGATCATGCCAGCGACACTGGCTGCGATGTTGAAGGATGGGTAGGCGTCGACAGCCCTGGCTGCGGCGACACCCAAAGGCTCGCCGGAAATAAGAAAGATCAGGAATTCCGCGCCGCCCGGCGGCAGGTGCCGCACGACCACCTCCATATCGGGCCGCGTGATCAGCGCATCTTCCGGGTCGATTGCCTCGATAGGACCGACGGGATCATCACCGCGGTTGGCGGCAAAGATCGTCAATGCCGGATAGTGCGAGCGAACGATTCTACTAGCCGGATGCGGCGTGAAAACCAGACCGGCGAGATGCTCAGGCGGCACGGACGCGAGAGCATCGGCAGCAAGCGGTTGAACGTCCGACGCATGGTAAGCGTCCAGCCAGGCACGCTCGACCCTCGCGACGTCAGCAAGCCAGGGCAAAGACTGGGCGTATTCATACTCTTCGATGAAAGCCGGAAAGTCGCGGCCATATTCGAAGAGCAGCGGCGACGTCGGCGGAGTGTCGCGTAAATGGAAGCGCGCCATGGCGCGGAAGAATTCGGCGCCGGTAAGGCGTTGCACCGCCGGGAAAATTCCGGCAAGCGCATCGATCAGGCTAACGGTGACGTTGTTGCGATAGACATTGTAGCGTTTGATCGCCCCCTTGCCGTTCGGGCCGATGACGCCCACGGGCGTCTCGGCATCCGGATTGGTCAGGGCCGGCGCAAAATCCGCCGCATAAGTGAGCGGTCTTGTATGCTCGGATGTGGGATCAAGCTGCATGGCTATGATCCGGTAACGCGATGGAAGCATAGTGATCCAGGATCGCCTGGGCGGCGCTCGCCTCGGCACGCAATATCGGCCAATCGGGTATGCTGCTGTCCCATTCGATAAGAGTCGGTATAGGGCCACGGCGACTAATGACGATCTGGTAGAGCTTCCAGACGGCGTCGGCGACAGGCCCGTCATGGCTGTCGATCAGCAGCAGGTCGCCCTCGTCGTCAGATTGCTCGGCGTGGCCGGCAAGGTGGATCTCGCCGACTGAGGCAAGCGGAAAATCGGAAAGATAGTCCAGCGCCGAAAAACCGTGATTTGTCGCGGAGACGAAGACGTTGTTGACATCGAGCAGAAGCCTGCAGCCGGTACGCCTGGCAATCGACCGGATAAAATCGGTCTCGCTCATCGCCGACTCGCTGAATGTGATATAGGTGGAAGGATTTTCGAGAAGGATCGGCCGGCCGATGGTTGTCTGCACTTCATCGATATGATCACAGACCCTTACCAGGCTGTCCTGCGTGTAAGGCAGGGGGAGCAGGTCGTTGAAGTAGGTTGTCTGATGTGTCGACCAGGCAAGATGCTCGGACACCAGCGCCGGCTCATAACGCTCAACCAGCGAGCGGAAGCGTTCCAGATGCGCCTTATCGAGCGGCTGAGGGCCTCCGATCGACATGCAGACGCCATGCAGCGACACAGGGTTGTCGCGGCGGATCTGTTCGAGGATCCGGTGCGGCGGGCCGCCGGCACCCATATAGTTTTCGGCATGGACTTCGAAGAAACCGCGCTGCGGGCCTTCGGCCGTAATCGCAGGTAGATGTTCGTGCTTGAAGCTTGTTCCCGCAAGCCCCGCAATAGAATGAGCCGGAAAGCGGAGAGTGTTTGCCGCAGACGCGGTCGTTGAAATCAGATCTGTGGTCATGGCGTCTCTCCGCCTCCCGATTGTCGTTGCTATCGCGCGTGGAGTTAGATTGCCTTCAGCGAGCCATGATGGCCGTTCGGCAATTTGATCGATGTGCAGGTGCCGCCCTGGACGAACTTCCAGGAATTGCCTTGGAAATCGACTGTCGAGGTCCCCTGGCAGCTCGTGCCCGGGCCAGCAGCGCAATCATTCTGACCCTTCAGCGCGACGCCGAAGCACTTTTCCTTGTGAGCGGCAACGGCGGCTGCGCCTTCGGCTTTGGTCAATGGGGCAGCGCTGACCATCGAAGCAAGGGCAGTGGTGACGGCGCCGGCGAGGACGAAGGAATTGATAGCAGTTTTAACGGACATTGCGTTCTCCATATCGGATAGACGCTCTTGTTGAGCGCATTAGGGGTTCGCAAACGCGTGGATGTTCGTTACTCACCAGTCAGTCACGTTTTCGTGATTTATGCAGACTGGTAACATCCAATTCTCCAGAAGATCTCTTCATGCGCATCATATCGAATAATGCGGTGAAATGGGTCACCAACGAACGACTTGCTGTGCCGGCTCGAGCATCGCGGGTAAAGCCAGCTCAAACCGCAACACGTGACCTGAGATGCGGCAGGATCACCCAATGCAGGCTTTCTGATCATGGACAGCAAAGCGGCCGGCGAGGCCGGTCCACGCATTTTTCTTCCGGGCTTCCAACTCAGTCAAGTTGAGCAGAGTATCAATTCCTATGCCGACCGGGCATGCTTGATAAGGTCACGAAGTTGATCTTGGCTGAGAACCCCAGAGTATGCCGTTTTGCCGATGACGAAGGATGGCGTGCCGGCGAAATTAAAGGCCTGAGCCTGATTGTAGTTGCGCGTCAGGAGATCGGAGATTTTCTTGTCGTTCTGACGCACTGCTGCTGCGATTTTGCTAAGGTCGAGCCCTGTGGACGTCAGCAGTCTTTTGACGTCGTCTTCACTCAGCGAGGCTGGCGTTGCCATTAGCACCTCCAGGGCCCTTTCATAGCCGCCGATTTCGTTCGCGCCGAGCACGGCTTGCGCGGCAAACACGGAAGCGTCGCCAAACACCGGCCAATCTTTCATGACAAGGCGGACATTCCCATCTTCAGCAACGACCGATTTCACATCGGGGTGGCTCTTTTTACAATAGGGGCATTGATAGTCGAAAAACTCGACCACCGTGACATCGCCGTTGGGATTGCCAAGTGTGGGTGCATCGGGATCGCGGAAGACGTCTTCCAATGTGAGCTGCTGAGCTGAACCCGCTCGTGGTGCCAAAACAGCTAGAATTGCGCTGCTTGCCCCGACCGAAAGAAGGCGCCTGCGATTGATCATTGTCATGGTTCCTGTCCTCGAAAGTTAATCGCCGTCGTTCAACTGCCATCTCTGGCTTCTGAAACTGCTTGGAGCACATCGGATGCCCCGAACTCACCGACCAGTCGACCATTCGCTGCTTCTTGCCGGTCGCCTCGGAAGAAGATCATTGTCGGCGGCCCGACGACGTCGAGCTCACGCATTAGCGCGCGCTGAGCGGGGTCGATATGGGTCAGATCAACCTTGAGCGTCCTCAAGGGGCTCAACGCCTGGGCAATTTCCGGCCTGGAAAAGACATTCCGGTCGATCAAGCGGCAGCTCACACACCAATCAGCCGTGAAATAAACAAGGCTCGGCTGGCCCGTTGCACCGGCAGATTCGAGTTGGCTGGCAAATTCTGCCTTCGAGCCGATGGACAACATCATTTTTGCCGGATCACCCTGCGCGACCACTCGGCCACCGCCAATACCTCCAAGTGGCCGCAATGGATCGGTCGCACCTGAAGCAAGTCCGACGATGAGCAAAACAGCATAGACCGCCGAGAGCAAGCCAAGAGCCTGTAGGCCCATGCGTGCCGGCGTCGCGCGCGCCTTTGTCACATCGAAGGCACCGAGAAAGATGGCCACAGCCATCGCCCATACGGCCCAAAGTGGCATCGACATCCATTCCGCCAGCAGGGGCTCCACCATCCAGATGCCAGAGGCGAGAAAGACGAAACCGAAGACATACTTGACCGAATTCATCCATGCCCCGGCGCGCGGTAGCGCATGAGCGCCGATCGTGCCAAAGACGACCAGGGGAATGCCCTTGCCGAGACCGAGCGCAAACAACAAGGCTGCGCCAAGAGCCGTGTCGCCGGTGCGCGCGACGTAAAGAAGCGCGCCGGCAAGCGGGGCCGTAACACAGGGACCAATGATGAAGGCTGACGAAAAACCGAGCGCTGCTGCCGATCCGACAGACCCGCTCGCTGTTTCCCCATGACGCCCGAATTTGGTTGTCAAAGCTGAAGGTAGCTGCAGTTCGAAAAGGCCAAACATTGAAAGCGCGAGTGACACAAATATCAACGCCACCACTGCGACCGTGAACGGCGATTGCAGGGCTATCTGCAGATTTCCCCCCGTCCACGCCGCGACCCCACCAAAGATGGCAAAAGCCCCAGCGAGCGCCACGGCATAACTTATCGACAGCAGAAAACCGCGCCGAGCATCAAGTCGTTCTCCTTGACGCGACAACATCGCGGCTACAATCGGATAGAGCGGGAAAACGCATGGCGTGAAAGCCAGCAGAATCCCAAAACCGAGAAACGCCGCAAGCAAGAGCGGAACGCCGCCGCGGGCAAGGAAGTGATCGACGATGTTGCCGCCATTTGTCTGTTGTCTGCTTGCATCCGCAGCAGTCCCACTGACTGTCTGATCGTCGTGGCCAGCTGCTGGTTCGGACCATTCGGATTGCTTGCCGGTTGGCGGCGAAAAGATCGGCTGTTCCGAAACCGCGAGTGTTGCCGTGTCGATCGTGCGTCGCGCAGGCGGATAACACAGTCCGTGTTCCTGGCACCCCTGATAGCTCAACGTGAAGGACCCGCCAACAGGGTCGAGCTCAGCATCGGCTTTTTCGAAGTAGACTTCCAACTTGCCGAAATTCTCGTCAACTTTCTCCACTCCGGCTGCCATAGCAAGGGGGATTGCTGAACCGTCCGCGGCCTTTGCCGAGATATATTGCCGATAGAGATAATATCCCGGCGGCATTGCCCAGTGCAGATGAATCGCCCCGCCCGGCATTTTGTCCAACGTCAGCCGAAAGGCATCGTTCATCGCAAGCGGTACGCCCGCGCCGATCGCGTTGCCGGCGGCAAATAGGAAAAGAAATACTATTGCGATCAACCGCATGATTTCCCCGCGTAAGGTTTAAGGCCGCCCCGTCCAATTGCCATCTTGGCGCGCTTTGCGTCCGGCTGACCGAGATTGGCCGCCATCATCTGCAGCAAGTCGCTCGCATCAACGGTTTCGGTATCCAGCAAGTCGGCGAGTGCCGCGATTACCCCACGGCGGCTCCAGCCGGCCGTCGCTGTCCAGTCAACCAGATCGTTAAGCTCCGTCACGACCGATCTCTGACAATCGCGATCGCGGCTGGGGTGACCTTGAGGAAAATGGGGTTCAAAAATCATGGCTCGGATGGTTGCCTCCGGTCGATTGATCAGGACGCTGCCTGCCCGCATGTCGGCGAGCAGGCAGTTCACCATGATGACGGACCGTCACGGAGCAGGCTGTTCTTTCACCGTATCCCAGTTGGCGTTTGCCTTTTTGATATAGCCGCCAATATCCGTCCTCCACGTCTGCATGACATGGTCGTTGTAGTTGAGGTAAAGCTTGTCATCGACGACGGTAAAAGCCTGCGGCTCGGTCGGGGCCTTGTGCCCCTCTGCCGTCCCATATGCGCAATAACCGCCAAACTGCGGTGCATAATGCTCGGGATTGCCCGCGAAGGCGTCGCGATGCGCTGCAGAGGCAAAGTAGAACGTTGTACCCTTGTAGTTGGTGGTAAATTTGTCGGAGCCTTTGACCGGCTTGTGGTCAGTGAAGTAGGCGACGGCGTCGTAGCCGTTTATGGCGACGCCGTTGGTCGCATATATTTCATCGGCCAGCGCGACCGAAGCTGTCGATATTGCGAGTGCCGTCGCCGCTGCCAATGGCAGGAAATGCCGTAATGTTAGGGTCATGGTCTTTCCTCTGGTTGAGACTGACATACCCTGTTCGGGCAGTTGCGAACGGTTGTTACATCCTCCAGCGTTCACGACTTCGTGTGCCGGCTGCTATCCGCTTACTGCGAGCACATTGCGAGCGCGATTGTCGCCTCCAACTCGCGGATCTTGCGATCTTTCTCCGCCGATTCCGTGATCATGCTTTGCATTCGAGCGTCGGTTGCGCGCGAGATCTCCCAAAACGCAACGGTAAAGAGCACCGGGAGAGTCGAGCCTCCACCAGTAGGGGACAGTTGATCCGGCTGCTGAACACCGTCTTCTGCCACCACGCGACCCCAAAGCTTCAGAGAGCATTCGCCACCTGCATCGCAACGAAGCACGGCCTCCATCGCGGTGCCGGAACGGCCGGCCGTATGGCGAAAGACCGCAGCATCCGCATGAAGCCGGAAGGTCGATGTATCAATGACATGTGGAAGCATCGCGATGCTCGGCACTGTGTCAAAAACAATTCCCGGCCGAATCTGCGAATAGTCGATCGCGAGTTCGCGGTGAACCTGGACCAGGTGAGCGATGCTTGGGGTGATCGCCTGACCCCAGACCGCAGCACCTTCCCCGAAGTGATGAACGATTGAATGCCCGATGCTCGGACAGACGACAGAATGCTGCATGACGACGTTCCTTTGTAACGGTTGGACCGAACTGGTCGGTCCAGGCAAACCAAGGCAAAACACCTTGCTATCCATGAGTTCGCAAAGCGCGGCGCGCTTGTTACAAGGACGTGCAAAATTCTTCGGGAGGAGATCAGCGAGGAAAACCGACAGCGGTCAGTCCGGCGTCGAGCATGTCGGCGCGAGCCTCATGGCCGCCATTGTGAATGCACATGACGCTCTCGCCCCGAATGCAGCTGGGAACATCTTGACATTGAATGCCGTCCAGAGTGACTTTCCTTGCATTCGTGACATCGCATTTGGCGCGCGTCCGCATGATCGCTATGCTCTCAAAAGCATTGCCCTGATGAAACTGCGTACCGATGGCGCGTCCGGCAAGCGGAAAGGTCCGGTCCGCGGTCCCATGAAAATGCACAATGGGCGGAATGGCCGTGACGCAATCAGCTGGTTTGGGCAGCGGATCCCAGAACACGCCCGAAAACGTCACCATCGCTTTTGCCTTGTCGCCTTGCTGGCAAGCGGTGTACCACGCCATCGACGCTCCGATGGAAAAACCGCCGATCACCGTCTTATCGGAACTAAAGCCGTAGCGACTATTCAGGTCTTGGAAGACGTCGGCGATGAAGGCCTTCTCATCGCGCCCCGAGCGGGCACTGTTTGGAAAGGACCAGCTGCCGTCGATACCGTCAACTGCGACATACGCAAGATGATGGGCAAGCGTCACGTCAACCAGCGGCCGCTGTCGCATCTGTAACTCGGCAGAGCTTTTGAACCCATGAAAAAAGACATAGACGCCGCGAAGGTCGCCATCCTTGGGCAGCTCGATCCGGTAGTCTCCTGTTCGAACCGAACAAACGACCTCGCCTCCACACACCGGAGCTGCGAACACACCCGACGTGACGGCGGCAAAGAAAATAAGAGCAGCGAATATACGCGAAGCCATGGGTGTCCTCTCCAGGATTGTTCCTTCAGTTTGCTAAACGCTCGGTGGCCGATGTGCAATTTCGAGAGCGATCACATTGCCGGGAGTGACCAGTCGTTCATTTAAGAGGGCGCGGGAAGCCGGCGGCTGCTTTCGCCATATGCAGTTCTTAACGGGATGAGGAACGCCAACCGGCTCTGCGGACAAAATCGGGCTGACCTTCTGGTGCGCTAGTTGCTCTAGAACGGGGAAGATCGCCGAAGGCTCGGGGCGCCATGTATAGTCGGCGTTTACCTCGGCGCAAGCGATCGTGCCGACCCGCGCTATGACATAACGAGCGGGCATGGCAGGATTCAGATATCCTCGCCGTTGAACTGCGTCAGGTTCGCACCGAGCGACTCGATATCTGAATGGGCTTCCAGCGCGCTCAGGTCGAAGTTGCAAAGCGGGGCGCCAAACGCTGCGATACAAGGTAACCACCAGCGGTCCATTTTGCAGGCAACACTATCTGGGTACTTGGGTCGGCGAGTAACGTAAGCCGCCTTTTGAGCTTGATGGTGACCGCCGATGGCCCTCCAGGGCAGCGGATGCGAACTAGCCGTTCGAATGTTCTGCGTCAGGTCACACCGGCAGCGCGAGGGCGATCATTCGGCGCAAGTCTTTGCGGCTGGCCCCGGATTGGGCTTCGACGGCCATGCCCCGCGCAATCACCAGGACCAAGCGAGCGAGGGAACCCGCGTCCATCCCGGCCGGAAGCTTCTCGTTAACGTCAGCTTCGGCGAATCGATTGCAAAACCGCTTCCACGTCTGCACGCGCAGTTCAGCCATCCATTCCCGCAGTGGATCACCGGCGGTACTCGGAAGTGAGCTGTTTAAGGCGAGGCAGCCTTTGTCGGCCGAGGCAAGGCGCCGCCGTTCGTGCGTTCGAGGAGAGTGGCATCGACCTCCAGCTAAAGATCTCGCATGCGGCGGCTCGGTGCTGGTTGCTGCAAATTCAATTTCTCGGCGGCTTGCCGCAAACTTCGAAATTGCCAAACGGCATTTGCCCGGTTCATGTTCTGAAGTCCAACAGTCACCGGGGCCCTCACTCAGCTTTGCCTAGAATCGCTCTGTCCACGGCCGAAGGTCGATTTCGTGCGACCAGGCGTTTCTCGGCTGCGCAAGGACGTCCATATAGGTCTGGGCGATTGCGTCGGGATCTAGCGTGCTGTCAGGCTCGCCGCCCGGGTCCGGTCGGGTCTTTGAGCGGACGCCTCCGTCGATGTTGAAGTGCGCGACATGTATGCCCTTGGGACCGAGCTCTCTTGCCGCACTCTGAGCGAGCCCGCGCAGACCGAACTTGCCCATTGCGAAAGCCGCCGATTGGGCGAAACCCTTCATGCCTGCACTCGCGCCGGTGAATAAGATCGCCCCATGCCCTTTTGGCTCCATTCGCTTGGCGGCCTGCTGGGCAGCCAAGAACGCGCCGAACGTGGTAATAGCAATTGCTTTCTCGACTGCGGTAGGATCGACGCTCGAGAGCGGCCCCGGAACGCGCGAGCTTGCGTTGTAAATCACAACATCGGGTTCCGCGACCTGGCGTTCCATGTCGAGGAATAGCTTCGCCATTTGCTCCGGCTGGGAGGCATCGACGGCGAAGACGGCGGCGGCAGTCTCCTCCGCGAGTGGTTTGAGCTTTTCGACATCGCGAGCGGCTAGACCGACCTGCAAACCGATCTTACGCAAGCGCCGCGCGAGTGAAGCGCTGATGCCCGGTCCAGCACCGATGATTAAGGCGCAGTGATACGGGAAATCTCTCATAACGTCCTCCTGGTTGTTTCGAATCAGTGGGCCGGGTTGGCGGATTATGGGCAGCTATTGATCCGGTACGATTTATGTTCGATTTTGCGGTTGGATCACTTCGCGAAGTCGACGATCAAATTTAAATCGTGCCGCATCAATAAGCAGATAGCGGACTTTGCTGAGCCTCCAGATCGGGCCAAGTTTAGGCGATGCCGCGCAGTCCGCGGACAAATGCGGCTACGCCCGGAGCGACGACCTCCGGAGACTCCTCAGGAATATAATGGGCGCCTTCCACCCGGATTTCTTCCTGATTGGAGAAGGTCCGGCAGAAGGCGACCTGGTTCGGACTGCTATCTACGACACCCGGAGTCGCATGGAAATAAAGCTTGGGCACAGGGCTGGTCGCCAACCATTGCGAATAGCTCTTGACCGCATCGACCACATCAGCGGGTTCACCCGCGATGGGGATCTGACGCGGCCAGCTCAAGGTCGGCCGACGATCCTCCCCCGGGTTCATGAAGGGTCTGCGATGTTCGGCTTTAACGGCATCGGAGAGGGGGCGAGCAACGCTTGCGAAGAGGACCTGCTCAGCGAAGAAATTCTCCTGCATGACCATCGCGTCGCCGGCGGGCGAACGCATCGCCTCGAACGCGGGGCGCAAGAGTTCGCTGAAGCCACGCCACTCGAACGGCGTCACGATCGATTCCATGTAGGCGACGCCCTGCACCCGATCGGCATGCTTGCTTGCATAGTTGAAGGCGAGCGCCGAACCCCAGTCGTGGACAACGAAAATCACGTTGTCACCGAGATCAAGCTGATCCCAAAGCGCGTGCATGAAGCTGCGCTGTTCGAAATAGTCGTATTCCCCGGGACCTGAATTCGGAAGGTTATCCGGGTCTCCCTGACCGACCAGATCGCACGCGATCAGCCGACCTAGCCCTCTGGAGGCCGGCATGATGTTGCGCCAGATATAGGACGAAGTCGGATTATCGTGCGAAAAGACGATAGCGTCGCCTTCTCCCTCGTCGATATACGCCACTCGTTGCCCATTGACGGTCATAAATTTCTTCTCGGCGAAGGGCACGTCACTCAGCTTCATCGTTAGGGTCTCACAATTCCTAGGCTTTTCAATTTCGTTCTGGTCGTTCGCTTCCCAGCGGGCTGCTTTGCGAAAAGACGTGCCCGTCGCGCCACTTGCTCCGCAGATTGCCGACCGCGTGGTGCCGCTCATCATGGCGGCCACCCGGCGAAAAGGCGCGCTGGCCGGCAGTCCAATCGGTATCAGGGAAGCAGGACAATCTTTCCAGCTCTGCCCTTTTGCATTAGTTCCTGTGCAGCCGCCGCCTCGCGAAGAGGTAAGCGTTGGCTAGTCGGCAAAATGAATTTCCCGTCGCGAATGTCATCTGCAAATTCGCGAATCTTGGTTGGATCTGGGCGTACAAAGACCCGGCTTGTCTTAACCGTCGGATTTCTGGCTGAGGCATCATCGGACAATATGGACGCGTAAGCAAACCGGCCGCCGGCGCGAACCTTTCCAATAAGCTTCGCAGCGATCTCGCCGCCGATTGTGTCGGCGGCTCCGTCCAGTGCATCAAACCCAGCGATCGCAGTCTCATCGCCCAAGGCGACGGCTTGGAAGACGCCCAAGCTTTCAACTTCAGCAAGCTGACGTGACCGAACGCCCGCGATCACTTCGCGCCAAGCTTCTTCGCTGTGTGCACAGCCGCGCGGCCCACGCTACCGAGGGCACCGCTGATCAGAATTGTCTGACCTGCTGCTGCGTGCGTTGAAAGGCGGACGAGTTAATCGCCGGTAAGCGAGACGCACGGGATGGCTGCAGCTTCAATCGGATCAATGCCATCGGGAAGATGGGTAACCAGCGCAGCTGGCATCGCCACATACTGAGCGTAGGTGGCATCGGCCATGGCGATCACCCGGTCGGCGGCTTGAAATTATGGACCTCGCTACCGACCGCTCGCACCACACCGCTTACGTCCTTACCAAGGATAGCCGGCAGATTCAGCGGAAAGTCCTTCTGACGGACGCCTGACCTAACCTTCCAATCGATTGGATTGACACTTGTGCCAACGAGCTCGATCAGCACCATCTCCGGGCCCATCGTTGGATCAGGTGCATCGAGTTCATACTTGAGAGTTTCAGGACCGCCATACTCGTATATCCGCACCGCTTTCATGATCTGTCCTTGAATCGCCACTGAACGGCCTACGGGTTCGTATTTGCGCTAAGGTTCGCCCACACGCGAGTCTACTCATATGGCGGCACGGGGCGTCAGAGTTGCGTCAGACCCCCGTCCACCGGTAATTCGGCGCCGGTCGTGAAAGTCGCGTCGAACCCGAGGAAAAGAACGGCCTTGGCGACTTCTTCCGATGTCCCCAAGCGCTTCATCGGATTGGCTTCGCTCATCTGCCCGGTGAGTTGGGCGGCCATGCCTTTATCGGGAAACGCTTTGCCCCAGCTCGGCGTATCGGTGGGTCCGGGCGACACCGCGTTGACGCGAATCCCCCGAGGAAGAAGTTCAGCGGCGAATCCCCGAGCAAGGGATCGCAGCGCAGCCTTGGTCGCTCCCGCTGCGGCGAGCATCGGCATTCCCTTGACGTTGGAGACCGCGGTCGTGAAGACGACAGCGCCGCCCTGGTTCATTAGCGGCGCGAGCTTCTTCATAGCGAAGAACGGCCCCTTCACGTTCACCGCGAACACCTCGTCGTACATGGCCTCCGTTGTGCTCTCGATGGGCGCGAAGAGGCCGAACCCGGCGTTGACGAAAAGCAGATCGAAGGTGTCGAATTCGGCCTTCACCCGAGAGGCGAGAGCGTCGATGTCCGTCAGCGACCGGGCATCGCTCGAAACCGCGACACCACCCTTCCCCAGCTCTTTCTGCGCCGATTCCAAGCCGGCTTGCGAGCGACCCGTCACCAGAACGTGGGCGCCCCCATCGACGAGCATCTTCGCAGTCGCGAGCCCTATGCCGCTCGTGCCGCCGATGACTACAACGTTTTTACCTGAATATCGATCCATATGCGGTCTCCTCGCTAGGTCCGGCCTTACGAGGTCCGGGTCGTTTTACTGATTGCGAACTGATCCTGGACGCTAAGGCCGCTCAAAGTTGCGACCATCCTCCGTCGACTGGAAGTTCTGCTCCCGTCGTAAAGGTCGCATCAATCGCCAGGAATGCCACTGCCTTGGCAATTTCTTCCGGCCGGCCGAGACGCTTCATCGGCGCGCTTTCCGCCATCTGAAGGTAGACCTGATCTGCCGCTTCCTTCGGCATTCCTACCTTTTGGAGGATGTCCGTGGATCCAATTGGACCGGGGGTCACCGCATTCACACGTATTCCACGGGGCAACAACTCTGCAGCAATACTCCGGGTCATTGCGCGAAGCGCTGCCTTGGCGGCGCCATAGGCGCTCAAGGTTGGCACTGCCTTTACGTTTGCGATCGAAGTCGTAAATACCACCGAACTGCCTGTCGGCATGAGCGGCGCCAGCTTCTGGACGATGAAATACGGTCCTTTGGCGTTCAGATTGAGCATCTCGTCGTAAACTGCCTCAGTCACCGCCTCAAATGGCATGAAATGACCGTATCCCGCGTTGACGAACAGCACATCAAGCTTGCCGAACGTCTCCTTAACCTTCTCCGCTAAGGCATCCATATCGGGGAGAGAGGTCGCGTCGCTGGGAACAACGATAGCGTAATCGCCAAGTTCGGCCTGGGCCGTCTTGATTGTTTCCGGATTGCGACCGGTCACGATCACACGCGCACCTTCTTCGATGAATAATTTGGCAGTCGCCAAGCCCAAGCCGGTGGTTCCGCCTGTGATAAGTGCTGTTTTTCCGTTGAGCCGATTCATACGGATTCTCCTGGTGAGATTTGATATTTTCGAACTATTTAGTACGATATTTTGTGCGGTGGATGCGGTCAAGCTATTTTTGAACTATATAATTTCAAAATAGCATGCGGATGCTCATCACTGCACCCTGTTTGCCAGGACCGGTTTCCTTCAGAAAACCACACCCAAGGATGCAGGGTCAGACCAAACGACACCTGAGACCTCACCGATAGCCTGCCAAGCGGCGTCCTGGTTTTCGCGATCGTGAAAGTGTGGCTGGCGCATCGCCTCCATTGGGCCAGTGACCTTCTTGGGCGCGGAGGCAAAGAATTGCCCCGAGACGTCGGCTCCGAACGCCAATGCCTGGAGATAGCGACGAACCGCAATCTCCGGCGTCTGAGACATGCCGGGTATGAGCTTCATCAGCGGAACCATCAGCCACTTCAAAGCGAGGCCGGCGTTTCGCAGCCCCATGGTGTCGGGCGTGCTACCAGGCGAGACAGCGTATACGGCCATGCCCGGGGGGAGCCGGCGCGCCAGCACCGCGGCCCACCAGGCGACGATGAGCTTCGCGTCGGAGTGCGCTCGGTTGGGCTCGTACTTCACGTTCGGTCCGCTGCACAGCAAGGCCTTCACCGCGGCGGTTCGGTCACCCTGATGGTGTTTGGCCGCAAGAGCCGCCACGTCGGTGTAGCCGAACATGGGGATGTCCCCACGGGCGGCTTCCGAGCCGGCAATAATGATCCGCGCGTCGGAGCTCAGCAGTTTGGCATGGAGCAACCCGGCCGTCAGTTGATGGTGGCCGATGAGAGGGGCCTGGGTCGTCTCGACGCCCGTCGCAGTGAGCATGCGCTTCCTACCGCCGATCCAACCTGCATTGAGCAGTAGGAAATTGACCAGCCGACCTCGCTTGACGATCTGGGCGAGCGCGGACTGAACGCTGGACGGTGTGTCCAGATCCAGCTCCAGCGGCGTGAAGATCTGTGATTTGGTCTCAGCCGCGAGCCGAGTGGCCGTTTCCTGGGCCCGAGCCAGACTGCGTCCGGTGAGGATGATCTCGCCCCAGCCCTCTTCGGCGAGAGCACGGGCCGCCGCATAACCGAGCCCGGAGGTGGCGCCGGTGACGAGAGCGATCGAATGTTGCATGGATGGCTCCGTGGTAAAGGGAAAAGTCGAAGGAGCCCCGCGGGATAGGCACTCCCTTGTCATTTTTGAACGTTTTAGTTATATTATGTTGGTATGAAGACTGTGGTCAAGGAGTTTTGAACTAAATGTTTCAGAATGCGGTGAAGCCCCGCGGACGTCCACGTAGCTTCGATGAGAGGGGGGCGCTGGAAAAGGCGACTAAGGTGTTCCGGTCGAAAGGCTACGACGGAGTAACGATCGACGATCTTGTCGAAGGCATGGGGGTGGGACGGCCAAGTCTATATTCGATCTTCGGGGACAAGCGGACGTTATTCTTGCGCGCCCTGCGGGCGTACGCAGAGACAAAGGGCGCTGGCGCCGCAAAGGCGCTCTTCTCGCCGCCGGTTCTTCGCGACTCGATCGCCGGCTTCCTGAGGAACGCCGTTGAAACTGCAACGGAGGAAGGATCTGCCCCGGGGTGTCTTCTCATTTGTGTTGCGCCGCTCGTGAACGATACCGAGGTCCGGCAGTTCGTGCAGGACGCCGTAGCCGCCGCCGCGGCGCTGGTGGAGCGCCGTTTCTGCGACGCGATCAATGCGGGAGAAGTCCGGTCTGACTTTCCGGTAGCCGCGCGTGCGTCCCAGGTTCTTGACCTTGGCCGCGGCCTGACGATGCGTGCGCAGATGGGCACGTCGCGCAGGGAGCTGCTCAAAGACGCAGAGGAAGCGGCCGACTTGGTGCTCTTGCCACGGGGAGGGAATGCGGCGCCAGGCCATTGATGCCGAATTGTGAAGGCTGGAGCAAGCCACTTTCGGCGAGGCTGCGGCTCGACTTGTTCGACCAACCCCACACCCGGAGCGGGAAACCGGCAACGGTCGCCGACGATCGCAGCTGCAAGCTGCCGACACGCGCAGAAGCTCGATGGCCGCGACCGGTGTTTCTCTGTTCAAGGGACGCGCACGACCATTTCAATCTCGACCTTGATTTCCGGCCTGTAGAGTGCCTGGACGCCAATCGTCGTGATGCTGGGCATCTCGTCGCCGACCAGTTCACGTAGTGGAGTGACGGCCTGCCCGAACGCTTCGCTGGTCGCATTCACAACATAAACGCGCAACATGACAATGTCTTGCGCGGTCGCGTCCAGGTCCTTGAGGGCGGCGGCGAGGTTGGCAGTCGCAAGCCTCGCTTGGCCAGCGAGGTCGTCGGGTACTTGGTCACTGGCAAGTGTCGCTGCGACCTGGCCGGATAGGAAAGCGAGGCGGCCTGGTTCCGCGATGCTGATATGCGAGAACCCGTGCGAGGCCATGTTCCACATCGTCGAAGGGTTGCGGCGGCTCACTGACGCTGATGCCTGACACGGAATGCGTGCGATCACCTTGATTTCGAAGTCGAAGCCCGCAAGTCGGCTGACTCCAATAGAGGTCCAGTTCGGATACGGGGCTTGCGGGAACTTTTCGTCTCTCACCGGTATGACCACGCTCATTTGCTTTTCCGGATCCGTATGAAACGTCGTCAGGTCAACTATGTCGGCTAATGTGCATCCTGCTGCCGCGAGGGTGGCTTCCAGATTGGCGAAGGCTCGGCGAACCTGAGCTTCGAAATCGGGTTCGGGCGAACCATCGGGGCGGCTGCCGACCTGACCCGACACGAACAATAGGTCGCCCGATCGGACTGCGGGAGAATATCTGTACTTTTCGTATAGGGCATCCGGGTTGGTGGGAAACACTGTTTCGCTCTGGGCCATAGCATCGTCCTTTCATGTAGAGGCGAGCGCATCCCACAAGCTTTGCTGGACATTCCAGCTCAGCCGGCATAGCAACATACGCTACGTATGTGAAAGCACAGATTGAACTGAGCGTCAAGTTGATATACGAAACGTATGCGAAATGGGAGGTTATTCTGGCGGTTAAACGTCGCACCGAGACAACGAAGGAAAACCGCGCCAAGTTGATCGGCGCGGCGCGAAAAGCGTTTGCAGCCTTGGGTTTTGCTGAAGCATCGATGGACGAACTCACTGCACAAGTTGGCCTTACCCGTGGCGCCCTCTACCATGGCTTTGGCGACAAGAAAGGACTGCTGGCTGCTGTCGTTGCCCAAGTCGATGGCGAGATGGCCGTGCGCGCGCAAGAGATGGCGGCAGCAGCAGCAACCCCGTGGGAAAGGCTGCTGGCTGAAGGCGATGCATATATCGAGATGGCGTTGGACCCGGAAGTCCGACGAATCGTATTGTTGGACGGGCCTGCCTTTCTGGGCGACCCCTCAAGGTGGCCCAGCCAGAATGCCTGCTTGAACATCACAAAGCAGGCGGTCGCCGATTTGATCGCCGGAGGTGTGATGAAGCCAGTCGATATCGAGGCCGCGTCACGTCTTTTAAGCGGCGCGGCTTTCAATGCCGCCCTATGGGTTGCCGCCAGCGACGAGCCGCAGATCGTCTTGCCCAAGGCTATCGAGGCGTTCCGGCTAATGGCCGAAGGGTTTCTGGTAGATCGAGAGTGACCTTGGTTTACGAATTCATCGTCAAACCCGTTTTCGACTTCTGGAATCATAAGCAATCTTCTGGCAACTGGCGATCTTCAGCGTTTCGGCCATCGCCGGGCGCATGCGAAATCGCCTGTTATGTTGACACGGTCACGTGCTCCGAGCGTCCCCGAGCAGAAGAAACCCGAGAGCAAACAGTTCAAAGATTGCACCCACCATGCCAATCATCGCCAACGAGGTCCATTGGACCGTCGCCGCCCCCATTACCGCGCCGATTGCCGCTCCTAAATAAACGGCCGAGGAGTGCAGCGACAACGTCACCGGCGCCAGGTGGGGATCGATCACTAGAAGTCTGACCTGTTGCACCGCCGGCAGCGACCAACCGAAAAGCGCCCAGATCGTGATAGCGCCCACGACGCCCGAGAATGCCCAAACTGCAGGAGCGAAGGCGGCAAGCAAGGATAGCGTCGCAAACGATAAGACCATCATCCCTGTCGCCAAGATTAGAAATTGACGCTTGTCCCAACGGTCGGCAACATGTCCGCCAATGTTATTGCCGATCGCTGCTGCGACTCCGATGACAAAAAGCGTGAACGCCACGCCCTGCGGCGATATCCTGAACACGGTTTCAAGGTAGGCGCCGAAATAGGTGTTGACCGTAAACGCACCGATCAGGACGAGGACCGTCAACAGCAGCACCGACAGAACTTCGGGCCGCCGGGCGACGGCCAGTCTCCGGCTGAGGCTGATGGCCGGAGGGCTGGGCGAGCGCGGCAACCTGGCGATGGTGCCGACCAAAGCGACCGCCCCAAGAGCGGCCACGCCGATGAACGTCGCACGCCAGTCGAACCGAGCCGCGATCAAGGTCCCCATGGGGACTCCCAGCACAAGCGCAATGGTCATGCCGCTATAGATAAAGGATAGCGCGCGGCCCCGCCGATCCGGCGCGATCGTCATAGACGCGTAACCGGCCGAGGCTGGCATGAATGTTCCCGCGGAAACCGCAAGCAGGACGCGAGCAATGGCAAGCGCAGTATAACCGGGAGCAAGTGCGGCCGCCAAGTTGGACAAAGTAAACACCGTCATAGCGCCGATCAGAAGCGCTTTTCGCGGAACGTTGGCGGTCGCAACCGCAATCAGTGGCGATCCGACCGCATAGGCAAATGCGAAAATCGTAACCAATTGCCCGGCCGCGGCAATCGACACGCCCAGATCGAGCGCCATCCCTGGAAGAATACCCGAGATCATAAAGCCTTCGGTGCCGATCGCGAATGCTCCAAGCGCCAACCATATCAAATTGCGGTACATGACAAGATTATTCCAATGTTCAAGGACTATTGAACATATGCGCCTGGTGACGGCTCGCTGTCAAGTAGTCCAACAACTATTGAATTAGATGGCGAAGGTCTTTAATATGAGGCATGGCCAAGGAAATCTATCACCCCACCATCGAGCAGATCGACCTTTCGGCAGTGCTGGACGCAATGAGCGACCCGACACGACGCGATATCGTGCTGCGACTTGCTGCGTTGGGCGAAGAGAATTGTTCGGCTTTCTTGGATTTAGGTTCAAAGACCAATCTGACTTATCATTACGGTCGATTGCGCGAAGCCGGGATTACGTCGACGAGGGTCGAAGGGACGCAGAGACTGATTTCACTTCGTCTGGACGATCTTGAGACAAAGTTTCCAGGTCTTATGGCCGCCATTATCTTCGCTGCACACCCGAGCGAATCGCAGGACTGAAGAGGGATCAGGCGGTGCTTGAGTGTAGTCCACCTGACAACGAATAACGCCAATCTCGCAGAACGCGCAGTCGGCACACTTGCCATTGCCGTCGGATCGCATGGTCCATCCTGCAGGACAGGGTCGCCGGAAAACGTCATATACTGACACGATATATGATGAAGTCGTATCCCCAGGCGTCAGTCTTCCCGGCCGCCATTCCTCTTCGGAATAATCTGTAGTCGTACGACCGACCTACAGGCACGCGATCCACAGCATCATTTTTAACTCCGTGACCAGTTAACTCACGGAGTTCTCGCGTGACCTAAGCTCACCATCCCCACGACGATCGACGCTTTCATGGCGGGCGCCGAGTGGCCAAGCTCGCTGCAAAAGCTGCTTGATTCCCGCCACCTTTCACTGACTCCAAACGATAAATATCATTCAGGAAACATCATCCCATGTCTAAACCTCTTGCAAACAAGCTTGCCCTCGTCACCGGTTCCTCGCGCGGTATTGGAGCTGCCGTTGCGGCGCGTCTCGCTGCCGATGGCGCATCGGTCATCGTCCACTATGCCAACAATGCCGGCCGAGCCGAGGACGTCGTGAAGGAAATCCGTGAGGCTGGCGGCGAGGCTGAAGCCGTTGGCGCAAACCTCAGCACGATCGAAGGCACCCAGAGTTTGATCGCGTCCATCGACCAGGCTTTTGGCGGAAAGTTTTCTGGTCGTCTCGACATCCTCGTTAACAACGCAGGCACTGTCGAATACGGCCCATTCTTGGAGTCCTCTGACCAGTCGTACGACAACCACTTTAACGTCAACATCCGCGCTCCGATCGCACTTGCCAAGGATGCTGGAAAGCGCATGGCAAAAACCGGTTGGGGTCGCATCATTAACGTGGCATCGGCCTTCGGTGAAGCCGCGCCGCTGCCTGGCGTCACGCTTTATATCGCGACAAAGTTTGCGTTGCACGGCTTTACCCGGGGCTTGTCACGCGAACTCGGCCCGCTGGGTATCACCGTTAATGGTGTCCAGCCTGGCCCAATCGACACCGAGCTTAGCCCGAACCCGGGCGATCCGGCTTACGATACCATGGTTAAACTCACCAGCGTTGGTCGTTTCGGCAAAGCAACCGAAATTGCCGCCGCCGTCGCCTATCTGGCCCATCCGGATGCCGCCTTCACCAACGGCGAAAACCTCACCGTCGATGGCGGTTGGAACGCCTGATCCGGACCCAAACAAACTCCTGCCCGCCGCGCTAGCGGCGGGCAAAGCGCGCTTATTTGGCTTACAGACGAAAAAAAATGCGCTGGTAGTCCGGCACGTTTCCCTCCTGTTCTGCTCGTCGTCATTCCTTTGAAATGAGGGTATTCACCTTCTCGATTGCTGCAACAACGGCCGGGCGGACCGATATTTCCTCATACATTGTTGGATGTTCGAGAAATCGGCCAGTTCGATCATGGCGAACTCGCGCCGCCACAGCCAGCCGAAATGCGTAATATCGGCGATCGTGTAGTCATCGCCAGCGACGAAAGCCGATCTGGCCAGAATGCCGTCCAACACTTTCAGTACGCGCATTGCTTCATTGCGGAAACGCTCGATCGCGAAGGGGACTTGTTCAGGCGCTTGCCGCTGAAAGAAGCCCGCCTGACCAAAGGCCGGACCGACACAGGTCGTGTGAAAGAATAGCTGTTCAAACACTCGGAAGCGGTTGACGCCGGCCCTGGGCAGCAGGCGGTCCGTTTTCTCCGCGAGGTAGATCAAGATCGCCGCCGACTCAGTCAGAACGATACGTTCGCCGTTAGGGCCGTCCGAATCGATGAGCACAGGCACTTTCGCGTTCGGATTAATCGCCAGGAAATTGTCGCTTCGTTGTTCACCCTTTCGGACGTTGACGGGATTTAGGATATATTCCAAACCAAGCTCTTCGAGTGCGATTGGCACTCGAACGCTATTGGGTGTGGCGAATGCGTAAACTTCGATCATGATCTTCTTCTCGATACATTTGGGGGTTGCCATCCGGCATAACGATCCAGAGAAGAGCCATTCCCTCCACGTTGCGGTAGGCCGTCCGCGGTGATAGTGATCATTCCCTAGGAGAATGGCCACGGATCGATTGACGGCAATGGAAGCGTTTGTCCGGGTGATCGATACGGGCTCTTTCTCGGCTGCGGCGCGCCAGCTCCACATCGGGCAGCCCGCAATTTCCAAAACCATTGCCCAGCTGGAAGATCGACTTGGGGTCAAGCTGGTTCTTCGCTCCAACAAAGGGCTGACACCGACCGAGGCGGGCCAGAATTTCTACGACCGGGCACGCCGTGCGATCGAGGAAGCCGATGAAGCAGACCTTGCGGCCCGCGGCGCCGGCGCAGCCCTGACCGGCCGCCTCCGCGTGTGCGTCGCCGTCACCTTTGGTCGATTGCATGTGATTCCGATCCTTCCTGAATTTCTCGAACACCATCCTGCACTGGAAATCGAGATCATCATGGATGATCGCAGTGTCGATTTGGTCGAGGAAGGAATCGACGTCGCGATACGAATGGGGTCCATGAGAGATTCCACGCTGACTGCCCGAAAGATCGGCGAGTGTCAGCGCCTTGCCATGGGGACTCCGGCCTACTTTGAACGGTGGGGCGAACCTCAGGAACCGAAAGATCTCACGCGCCATCAGGCCACATCCCTGACGCAACCCAATCTTGGCGTCCTCTGGAAGTTTCGACAGGGAAGTACAGAGATAGCCGTCACGGTTGGCAGCCGCGTTCGGGTCACGGCCGGGGAAGGTGTTAGAGAGGCTGTCCTTGCTGGGTTGGGCCTAACCGTCAGTTCGGAATGGATGTTTGCGCCGGAGTTGAAGAGTGGTGCAGTACGACCCGCTCTCACCGACTGGCAGCTTCCAACCCTCGATCTTTGGGCTGTTTTCCCGACGGGAAGACGCACAAGCATGAAGGCCCGCATGCTCGCGGATTTCGTGGAAGCCCAGCTCGCGGCGAAGGTAGGCTTGACGAAAGCCTCCCAACCTCTCTGAATATATCAATTCTTCCAGATGCAAATTCTCATTTGCGCTTGAACCAACTCGAACCTGCGTCTCCTACGAGAATTGTTTCGGCTGCTACCCGCGGTCAGCCTCTGTATGCGACCGGAAAAATAATGTCCTGATCCACAAGGACATTGAACTTGTAGCCCGGGCGAATTTCGAGGGTCGGTTGAACATCCATGTTCCGTTGTATGGTCCGGTCTGCTACCCGGCCGAACGTCTCGGCGAAATTCCGCCGCGTAGCGTCGGAGGCAGTGTCCTGGGTCGCGAGCGTCGAGCTCTGCGGCACGGCCATGTCTATACCCGTCCCGACCAGCGCGATCAGCGCGGCCGAGCCAAAGGTTTTCAGATAATGGTTGTTCACTTTGTCGTTGAAACCGCCATAGCCTTCCGCATCGGTACCCGACATCCCGCCGATCTGCAAAGTCGAGCCATTCGGGAAGATGATGTCTGTCCAGACAACGAGAACACGTTTCTGTCCGAAGGACACCTTGCTGTCATACCGACCGAAGAGCTTCGTACCTTGCGGAATTAACAACCGATATCCTGTGGCGCTGTCGTAGACATTCTGGCTCACCTGTGCCGTGATCCGGCCGGGAAGATCGGAGTTGATCCCGGTGATCAGTGTCGCCGGAATGACCGAACCTCGCTTCAGCTCTAAGGGCGATTGTTGAGACACGACACGGTTCGGCAGGTAGCCAAGTTCTTTCAGGTCGGCGTTGAAGAAGTCTTCCTTCGAGCTTTGTCCATTGGGATCGACGTTTTGATCGCCGAGCCCTGCGCGCAACGCGGCCGCGTAGAGATCGGACGCGCCGCTCGGTTTTGTCGATGTCGTTGCGGCCCTTTCTGCCTTGCCCGCGGTCGCATCGTTCGTTTCAGCGCGCCCTTCCAACTTGCCGCGGTCGATGGCAAGCGGCGCGTCATAGGCCGCATTGTTCGCCTGCAAGCGAGCCATGCGCTGGCGCTGCTGCTCCCGCAGAACCTGTTCTTGTTGTTCGCGCTGAAGGCGGGCACGCCAAACGCCTTCCGCTTCGAGCTCCTGATCGCGCTGCTGCACTTCGCGTTGCCCTGGCTGCGGCGTAAAGGGATTGGCCGCCTTCTCTTCGGCCTGTTTCGTCTCGACCGGCGCCGGCTGGAACGTCGTCTGCTGCTGTGGCTCGCCAATGATGCCGTCGGTGACACCTCGCTTGATCTGGTCGGCATAGGTCGAAGCCGGACTGCCCGAACTGGTGTCGGGGCCGCTATTCTTGCCGAAGTAAAGCCCGCGCGAGGCAAGCCCAAAGAAGATGATGCCAAGAAAGGCAACGAACAGCACGATCACGACCATGACCGGCACGCGGTTCACCCGCTTGATGCCCGATGTAGCCTGACCATTCGCGGCGCCGCCGAGCTTGAGAGACTGCACCATGATGATCTCCCTCATCCGCGCCGCATGAGCGACAGCGCGCTGGCGGGCGTGGCGCCCGATGTCGTCACTGTGTACGCCCGACCCAGTTCGACCGTGCTGGTCGAGAGCCGTGCGAGCACCTGGCCGTCATAGGGCATGATCATATAGGCGAGCGAAATGATGGGCGCGCCGCTATCCGTCTTCTGATCGGTTACAACCGCATAACCCCATCCCTTCAATGCCGCTTCAAGCGCCTGTCCGAACGCAGAACCATCTTGTTTGAGCGCAACGGTCGCCTTTCCCTGTCCGATCTGTTCGGCAAGCCGGCTGACCATATCGCCGGCGATCGCGCCCGCGGCTGGTCCGGAAACCTCAGGCGGTGCTGCGCTGTTGACGAGAGCGCCACCATCCATTGACTGACATCCGGAAAGGAGGATGGCTACGACGCACGCCGCGGCAGGGCAGCGGAAGCGGCGGAGGCGGTTCGGGCTGTAGCGAAAGAGGTTCAGCATCACCGCCCTCCCCTCGTGATCGTCACCTTCTGCTGTTTCCAGCCGACGCCCGAGACAAGGACAGCACGATCAATATTGTAATCGACCACCATCATGTTGCTCTTCATGCGATAGTTGACGATGCGGTTCTGGCCGCCGGAGACAACGAAGAGAACAGGTGCATCCTGACCGGAAATCGATCGCGGAAACTGGATGTAGGTTTTCTGCCCATCCGAGTAGACCCGCGTCGGCCGCCAGCCGGCACTGCCCGAGACGGAATAGGCAAAGCTCAATTGCTCGGCGGGAACCCCAGCGCCGGGTATCGTGCTGGCTTCCAGCCGCGCGTTGACGTCGGCAAGCTTTGCCGAGACGTCCTCCGGATATTCGAAACCGACGCGCGCCATGTACTGCGTGGGATTCGATTTCAGCTGGATGTGATAGGTCCGCCGCGACGTCGTCACGACCATCGACGTGATCAAACCTGGTTCCGACGGCTTGACGATCAGGTGGATCGCCTGCCCACCGGCCGCACCCGAGGTAGCCGGCTCCACCTTCCAGCGTACCGTGTCGCCGACAAGCACATCGCGAACGACCTCGCCACCCTGAAGCTCGATGTCGCAGACCTGCAACGGCGAGCAGACGACGGACGGCTGCACTTCGCCATAGAGGAAGACCACCTTTCCATCCGCGCCTTTCGTGACAAGGCCGCGGCTTCCGCGCCACTGTGTCGAGATGCCCATCCCCTTCGCCTCGTTCGCCGTGACGCCATCGGCGGCACGTGCGTGGGAGGTAGGGAGTGCTATCATCGGGAAAATCATCGGCACGGCTGCGCTCGCAGCCAGGGTGGCCCATATTCTGGAATGTCTTATGTTCATGTTGGGAGCCATGCCTTTCAAAGCTGCGCGGTCCAGTCGAAGTCCCGGAGATAGAGACCGATGGGATTGAAGCGGATGACGCCCTCGTCCTGAGGCGGCGTCAGTGTCACGGTGGCAATGCCGCGGAAGCGGCGCGTGGCGGTCTCCTTGCCGCGGCGATCCCGCTCGAACTCTGTCCAGTCGATCTGGTAGCTCTGGTTCGATAGAGCGACGATGTTGTTGACCTCGATCGCCACCGTTGCGGTCTTCGCCTTCTCGAAGGGCGAGTTCGAACGAAACCAGGCATTGACCTTCTCGGTCGCGGGATCGGAGGTGCGGAGCAGCCCATAGGTCCGGTCGATATACTGCTTCTGCACGACCGCATCCGGCGTGACGGATCGGAAGTTCGACACGAAGCTGCCGAGTGTCGCGCGCACCACCCGTGGATCGGCATATTCGATCTGCTGTGGAAGGCCCGCATTAACCGCGGTGCCGAGCTTGTCGACTTCGACGATATAAGGGATCAGCTTGACTTGAGTGCTCTGGTAGAGCGCGTAACCAAAACCGACGACCGCCATGGTCATTCCGGCAATGCCGACGACGCGCCACGCGGCTGCCGCTTTGACATACGTGCCATAACGCTCGTTCCATTCGTTGCGCGCGGCGATGTAGGGATTATCTGGAACATTCTGTCCGGCCATTCTGTCAGCCTTCTGTCACTTGACGTCGTTGATCGGCGGTGGCGGAGGCGGTGTGCCCGGCCGGCCAGATGGCTGATCGAGCTTGGCGTTGGCAAGGCCGAGCATCGACCCGGCATAGGCGCCGGGCGAGCCAATCGCCTTTTCCTTTGCTGCCGAGCCGACTGCGCCGGCCGCTCCGCCAATCCCGGCCTGCATGCCGCGCAGCGCCGCACTGGCCAGAGACGCGCCCCCTGCCCTTGCGGCACTCGCGGCCCC
Source organism: Rhizobium sp. 11_C7_N12_5 (assembly GCF_051811145.1). Lineage (NCBI taxonomy): Bacteria > Pseudomonadati > Pseudomonadota > Alphaproteobacteria > Hyphomicrobiales > Rhizobiaceae > Rhizobium > Rhizobium sp. 11_C7_N12_5. The sequence continues at coordinate 490,783 of NZ_JBPWPY010000003.1, read as the reverse complement.
GAAGCCTCTGTTGGCCGCACCGATCGTCAGGAACCCGGCGCCGAGTGCCGCTGACGCCGCCTGCCCGCCATGACGAATGGCTTCCATGCCGCCGCCGACCGATGCGCCCTGGACCACGCCCTGCAGGATGGGCGGCACATACATTGCGATGACGAAGACAACGACCGAGATGCCGGCGATCGCCAGCGTCGTGATGAACTGCTCGGAGGTCGCGGTTGGCGCCTCCGCCAGACCGAGCAGGATGTCCGAGCCGATCTTGGCGATCATCACCAGCGCCATCAGCTTCATGCCGACGGAGAAGGCATAGACCAGATATTTGATTGCAAAGTCCTTGGTATAAGAAGAACCGCCCAGCCCGAGCATGATCATGCCAGCGAGCAGGCCGACATACATCTCGACCATGACCGCCACGAAGATCGCTGCTACCAGCGAGAACGACACGACGACCACGACCATGGCGAAAACGGCAGCGATCGCCAGGGAGTTATCCTCGAAGAGCCCGAACTTCGCCTGTTCCGACATCTTGGTCGCGACCCGGATGCCGGCATCAAAGATGTTGGCGGGAGATGCCGAGCCGCCACCGGCACCGATCTGGTAGAGACTGTCGACCACGGCCTTGGCGAACTCCGGCCCCCTGTCGAGGATGAAGGCGAACAGGCCGATGAACATGATGCGTTTGACGAGTTCAGCGAACCAACTGTCGAGCGAAGCGGCGTTGATCGCCAGCCATACGGTAGCGATGCCGACCTCGATGCCGGCGAGTATCCAGAACAACGAGCGGGCGGCATTCATCACCGTCGTCTCCCAGCCCTTGGCGGCGGTCACGACGGAATTTTCGAGTGTGGTGAGAACCTGACCCTGTTGTGCCAGAGCCGGCGTGGTCACCAGCAGGACGAGCGCGATTGGTACGAACATCCGTTCGAGCGTGCGGGAAGAGGGAACGGCTACCATCGCGGTTTCATCTCCTGCCCTTCGCGAATGTCTCGGCTCGCGTCTCCACCGAAGAGCTCTTCACGATGTCGGCGCCGGTCTTCATCGGAGGGAGAGCCTGTCGCGATCGCGTCAGATCCGGAAACGGGCTCCGGCCGAAACACGATCCAGGTGATGACACTCGCACCCCCCGCGCAAACGATCGCTACAAGGGCGATAATGACGATCAGACGCGTGCTCACCAGCGGGGCTCCATGGTCTGGCCGCCTCTGATATCGCGCTCCGTTCCGCTGAAGAATTGTTCGCGCCGCGCTTGTGCCAGATCTTTCTGTGCCTGTTCTGACTGGAACCACGTGCCCATCATCGTCATCTGCTGGGAGACGAGACCCCGCAGCTTCTGCATCTGGGCGACCTGCTGTGCGGCAATTTCGTGCCCGACCTGAAGGGCCTTCATCTGGCCATCGGCCGATTCCGACATCGATCTGAGCTGCGACATCGTGCTCTCCTCACTGGAAAATTGCTCGGCCGTCAGATTTGCGGCCTTGAGCGTGCCGGCGATGGTGTCGCGATTGGTGTCGGACCAGCTCTGATAGGTCGTCGAGAAGCTCGCGCCGTCCGGCAGGTTGCTCTTCATGTCGGCAAAGCTCTGGAAGCGCTGCTTGAGGACATCGTCGACATTGCCCATGGAGAAGGCGACGCCCTGTCCCTGGTTGACGACGTTCTGGAGGTTTTTCAGATCGCTTTCGACCTGGCCCCAGATGTGGTTTGGAAGCTGCGCGGTGTTCTGCAGCATGTTCTTGTAGATGTTGAGCTGGTTCTGGATCTGCTCGGCCAACTGCGAGATCTGGGTGATCTGGTTGTTCACCTGCTCAGCGGACTTGCCGACGAGCGAGATCAGTTCGGTATTGTTGGCGAGCTGTGTCCATTCGGTTGCCTGTCCCGTCACGCCGCCGGCCTCAGCTGGAAGCGGGAAAGGGGCCGAGAGCGTGAGGGCCACGCCGAGCGCGGCGTGCCATATCCTATTCATTTGGGAAGAGCGTATTGGCATGGGCGATCCCCCGTTGCTGGAGCCAATGGAGAGGCCAGGAGGCCCCATGTTCAAGATGCAGGGCGCGGATGCGCTTGAGGTCTTCCTTTCCGGACGCTCCCACAATGGAGAGCGCGACGGGGCCGAGCGCCATGTCGAACAGACGGCGCCCCTCGGGCGAGACGACGTAATAGTCGCGCTTCGGGATCGCGGTCGCGACGATCTCAATCTGCCGCTCGTTGAAGCCGATGCGCTCGTAGAACTCGCGCGTGCCCGGTTCGCGGGCGGCCCCGTTCGGGAGACAAATTTTGGTTGGGCAGGATTCCTTCAGCACATCGATGATGCCGGAGCGTTCCGCGTCCGAGATCGACTGGGTGGCGAGCACCACGGCGCAATTGGCCTTGCGCAGGACCTTCAGCCATTCTCGGATCTTGTCCCGGAACACCGGATGGCCGAGCATGAGCCAGGCCTCATCGAGGATGATCAGGCTGGGTGCACCGGTCAGGCGTTTTTCGATGCGTCGGAAGAGATAGGTCAGCACAGGCACGAGATTGCGCTCGCCCATGTTCATCAATTCCTCGATCTCGAAGCACTGGAAGGCGCCGAGCGCCAGACCGTCCTCCTCGGCATCAAGAAGCTGCCCCATCGGACCATCGACGGTGTAGTGATGCAGGGCGTCCTTGATCTCGCGCATCTGTACGCCGGAGACAAAGTCGGAGAGTGAGCGACCGCGCGACTCCTCCATCAGCCCGATCTGTCGGGAGATAGCGTTGCGGTAGTCCGGTGTGATCGTCACACCCTGCAGCGCCACCAGCATCTCGATCCACTCGGAGGCGAAAGCACGGTCGCCGTCGGTCGAGAGTTCCGCCAGCGGGCAGAAAGAGAGCGCCCTCGCCTTGCCATTGGGCGACGGACTGTCGCCGCCGATCTGGTAGTGGTCGCCGTCCAACCCGAGTGTCAGCGGCAGCATCGAGCCCCCTTTGTCGAAAGCGAAGATCTGCGCACCGGCGTAGCGTCGGAACTGCGCTGCGATCAATGAGAGCAGCGTTGATTTGCCGGAGCCGGTCGGGCCGAAGATCAGCGTGTGGCCGACATCGTCGACATGCAGGTTCAGCCGGAAGGGTGATGACCCACTGGCGACCTGCATCAACGGAGGCGATCCAGCTGGGTGGAATGGGCAAGGTGCGGTCGGGCTTCCCGACCAGACCGAATTGAGCGGGATGAGGTCGGCGAGATTGCGCGTGTTGATCAATGGTTCACGGATGTTGGCATAGGACACGCCCGGTAGGCTGCCGAGAAACGCATCGGTCGCGTTGATCGTCTCGATCCGTGCGCCAAAACCTTCTGCCTGGATCAGGCGGCGAACAGCCTCACACTTCTCCTGTAGGCTTGGCTGGTCTTCATCGAAGAGAACAATGACCGGGGTGTAATAGCCGTAGGCCGCGAGTTGCGATGAAGCCTCGGCGATCGCATCCTCGGTCTCTGCAACCATCAGCATGGCGTCCTGGTCGAGCGACCGCGACTGCGTCTGAAACAATTGGTCGAAGAAGGGTCTAACTTTCTGCTGCCACTTCTTGCGCGTGCGCTCGAGCTTGGCCCTCGCCTCCTCGGCGTCAAGGAAGATGAAGCGGGACGACCAGCGATACGTGAGCGGCATCAGGTCAAGACTGTTGAGTATTCCCGGCCAGCTCTCTGCCGGCAGGCCATCGATCGCCACCACGCCGAGAAACCGGTTCTCGACCAGTGGCGTCAGTCCGTGCTGCAGTTCGGCCGTCACCAGCCAGTCGAGATACATGGGGATATCAGGCAGGCGCACCGGATGGTTCTCACCAGTGATACAAAAACGGATGAACTGGAAGAGCTCATCGTATCGGGCGACACGGAACCCACCGCGATCTGAGGTTTCCCGCGTCATCATCCGACGGATCGAGACGACATTGGCAAGGTATTGCTCGACCTCACGGATCGAGGTCAGGAAGCTTTGCAACATCGTGTCGGCATAGGTCGCGGAACGGCTCGCCGCATCCGAATAGACATACCGCGTCAGGCCGGAGCGCCGCGGCTCCGGCGGCCGCCAGGTCAGGATCAAAGCATGGCGGCTCTCGAAATGCCCCCTTTCCTTCTGGAAGTGCATGCGTCGCTCGTCATCGATGGCGCGGGTGACTGGATCGGGGAAGTGCGATTCAGCCTCATCAGGGTAATCACCGGTCGGCACGCGCACGGCCTCGACCTGGATCATCCAGCCGGAACCAAGCCGCGACAGGATGGCATTGATTTGCCGCGACACCTCGTTACGCTCGGCGTCGGTCGAACTTTCGCTGTCGGGGCCGGCAAAATACCAGCCGGCCATGAGCGAGCCGTCCTTCAGGAGAATGACGCCGTTGTCGACCAGCCCGGCATAGGGAACGAGATCAGCAAAGGACGGTCCGGAATGGCGGAAAGATTTGAGGGCAACCATGCCATACCCCCTCAATACCTGCGCCACGGCGACGATGTCGCGCGGTAGAACGTCTTGTAGGAGATATGCCGGACATAGACTCGTCGCATCAGCGGATCGGCCTTGGCCATTGATCGAAGGGCCGCGACCGTGATCAGCCAGACCGCGACGCCGAACAGCGCTGCGTACCAGGTCAGGACCACGAAGATCAGGATGACGGCGGCAAGCGCCGTCAGCAAGACAAGCTCGCGATCGGCGCCCATCAACAGGTTGGGGCGCGACAGCGCCCGGTGTACCCGCGACCGGATGAGGTTGGAACCGGCTTCAGCCACGCCCCTCCTCCCCTGCGGTGGCCGGCGTCATCGTGGGCTCGGTCATGCTGCGCCCAGCCTGCGAATGAGCCTCGCCGATCGACGCGCCGGTTGCGCCGAACAGAGCGACGATCTGAGTAGCGCCGAGGAGAACGCCGCCGACCAGGGCGACATAGCAAAGGCGACGGGCAAAATCGTTGAGTTCCCCGCCGAAGATCAGCATGGCACCGGCGATCGCGACTGCCGCAAGCGCAATGAATCCCGCGACGGGTCCGGTGATCGACTGCTGGATCTGCTGCAGTGGTGATTCCCACGGAAGGCCGCCACCTCCTGAGGACGCCAATGCGGGCTCCGAAAGGTTAAAGGAGACGGCGGCGAACATAATGGCTGCGAGAATGAGATAGGTCTTACGCGACATGGCTGTCCTCATCGGTCTGGGCATAGTGTTCGGTCTGGTAGTGGTTGTTGCGGTATCCCTCGATGTGGATCACCTCGCGGACCCGCCTCCCCTTCCCCGTCCGCTCGATGGAGACGACGAGATCGACCGCCTCACCGATCACCTCCTGCATCGGCTGCTGGCTGGCCTCGGCGGTCAGTTGCTCGAGCCGACGCAGCGCCGACATCGCGGTGTTGGAATGGATCGTGGTGACCCCGCCAGGATGACCCGTGTTCCATGCCTTCAGCAATGTGAGAGCCGCGCCGTCGCGGACCTCACCGACGATGATGCGATCAGGCCTGAGACGCATCGTGCTCTTTAGGAGGCGAGCCATATCCACCGTATCGCTGGTATGCAGGCATACTGCGTTTTCGGCCGCGCACTGGATTTCGGCGGTATCTTCGAGGATCACCATGCGATCGTCGGGTGCAGCCGAAACGATCTCTGCGATGATTGCGTCAGCGAGCGTGGTCTTACCCGAGCCAGTGCCGCCGGAAATGACGATGTTCATGCGGGCGTCAATGGCACTGCGGATGGCCGATGCCTGTTCTTGTGTCATCACCTTCGAGGTCACGTAGTCGTCGAGCGGGACGAGTCGCGAGGCGCGGCGCCGGATCGTGAAGGCAGGTCCGGATACGACCGGCGGGAGCAGACCCTCGAACCGATGGCCACCGATGGGTAGCTCGCCCGAGATGATCGGACGCTCGTCATCTGCCTCCGACTGCAACGCATGGGCGACGCTGCCGATGACGACTTCCGCAGCCGCTGGTGTCATGACCCCGGCTTCGGCTACGCCGTGACCGAGACGTTCGATGAACAGTCGGCCGTCAGGATTGAGCATAATCTCGACGACTGTCGCGTCGTCGAGGGCGACGCAGAGCTGGTCGCCAAGGGCGTCCTGGAGTTTGCGGACAAGTCTAGTATGGGAACGAAGCTGAGTCACGCTGCGCTCCTGACCGAGTGATTATCAGTGCGCGAGAGAACAGACCGATAGTTCGCCGGGCGGACCTGTTCGAAGCTCTCCTGGTCCGCTGGAAGTGTGCCGGCAATGGCGACGGTATTGCCAATCGCCACGGGTTCACCCAACCGCGCCATCGGCCATCCCGCCCGGTTCAGGATGCGCTCAAAGCGCAGATCGGTGGCGGTAGCGATCTTGTCGTAGCCGTTCGCCATCGACCATTCGATGATTCCGGCGAACATGGTAAGTGTTGCAAGGTGGAGCTGCCCCCCTCCCCTACCCGCGGGCAAAGTCGTATCGACGCAGAAGCGGGAACTCTCGATCATCGCACTGGTCGCATTGAGCGAACCTTCCGCCAGGAGCTGCGGAAATGTCAGTTCGAGCATGGTCGGGCCGACTGCGGGAAGGAGGCGTGCACATCCGACCACATTGCCGCCGGAGATGGCGAGGATGTAGGTCGGATCGAGGTCGTCGTATTGATCCCGCTCGTCACCGTCCACGATGGTGACGTCCCATTCGAGCCGCCCGCCAAATATGTCGGCGCGCAGCCGATACATCTGCTTCAGAAGAATTTGATGCTCGACAAATCGGTCGGGCGAGATCGCAAGAACCTGCATCCTTATCTCCGGGTAAACTTCGTCTGGCGGGATCAAGATCACCACAAACCACGATTGGCCATCTGCAGATCTGCAGAGGCCGATTCTCGTGAGTCGGGGAGCCGTGGTGGAAATCGAGCCAACATGGGTGTGCAAAACCGGCCGGATTCTCTGCAGATCTGCAGTTTCCCCTGCATTTGCCTCTTGGGTTAATTCTGCCTAACTGTCAGTAACACTTCGCAGATTCGGCAGAGGTGCGCCGGTCGGGGTATTGTCGGTAACCCCTTGTTAACCTTATTTTCCTTGCCACGGTTTGGGAATCGGGCGATTGTCACGATAATTGGATCAAATCCTGAAAATTATCGTGACTAAAGGGGTCAGAACAAGAGCAGTCCGAAATCGTACGCGGTGTTTATCAACCAAAGACAGCCACGGCAGATTTGATGGTGATGCCTCCGCTATGACTACGGCGCATTTGGCGGCCGGTAGCAGCACGGAAAACTCGCATTAATTGCAGTGCAGGAGGTACTCGTGACCAAAGGATCTTCTTGCTTTCCTTGCCGCTTCGGCTTTTCCGGACCGCTTGGCCGGTAACAACGCGCTGGGACCATCTGAAGCCGATTTCATGGAAATACAGGTCGGCAAGTTCTGGGCTGATGTGGTGAAAGACGCCTGCAATGGTTCGCCGGACCCGTGCATTAAACCCCTCGGCTGAATTGACGTGGACGGCATCCCGGACATATTCGCGGCTGGAGTGGTTGACCGTCTCGTGTGCGGCAAAGCTTTCGCCTATGGCAACGAATGCCTTTGCCTCGTCACTCATCAAATGCGCTCGAAGTTCAATTTGTGTTGCAACCGCTCGAACGGCAGCACGCAACGAAAGGCCGGTGACGACAGCCGCACAGGCATCGCCGGCACTTGAACCGGAGATGATATCTGTCGGTCGTTGCACGATCGCCATGACCGGCGTCTTCTCCGTCTTTACCTGTCCCTTGCGGCCCGTTCCGGGTAGTGGATTATCGGGATGCTTTCTCGGTCTGCCACCAAGATAGAAATGGTCGACTTCCACCGTGCCGTCGAGCATGTGCTCGCGCGCCACCATGAGGCGCAACGCATGACCGATCCGCCAGGCCGTCGGTTGGCTAACCCGATGCAGCCTTCCAGCTTGCGCGTGACAATGACTGGCTTGACGAAAGGCGTGCTGCTGAACGTTTCCTCAAACGGAAACCAGCGGGCGCCATCACCGTTACCAACCAGGCCGCACTTGATCTGATCGTGGCCTGGCACGGGGCACCGATCGGCAATCTGGCGCATGATGGCTTGGAATGGCGATGGAAGGCGTCCGATCCGGATGGTCCGCCGCTTGTGGGCCAGATCACGCCCGGCAGATTACCGCCCTTCATTGAAGCGCTCGTCCCCGAAGGCTGGCTCAACAGGGTGCTGAACAGCCCCGACGAGCGAGCGGAACTGTGCATCGGTAAGCGGTATCTGTCGAACATCACAATTGTGGAGCGGGTAAGCGAATTGGCTGCCTTGCCGGCCGATATTCTGCTCACAAGGCTGAACAGCTTCGCGGCAAATCACCTGTTCACAGGCAACCCCGCAGCTGTGCCAACGAGGTGGGTCGCAACGACAGGCGGCAACTGGGACTCATGTTAGTCGGAGAGGAATGACGGTACAGCCGCTCTTCAGTCAGACATGCCTCATCGAGCCCGCGTTGGACCGGTCCCTCGTCGCGCAGTGAAAGGAATCGCACGTTGCGGCACCTCAAGCACCGATTGCACGCGAAAACACGGCTCCCCGCATTGACTTTAATTCGCAACGAATCAAAAGCTTGGCCCGCCTGACAGAGGAGAACACTGATGGCCGACGAAAACACAATTGAAACAACTGCGACCACCGAAGCGCCGGCCGCAGTCCCCGCCGAAAAGAAAACCCGCAAGCCGCGGACGCCGAAAGCTGTCGCTGAAGCCAGCACCGTCGATGCTACCGCTGCGCCTGTCGAAAAGCCGGGCAAGAAGACGCGTGCGAAGCGTGGCTCCAAGACGGCTCCGGTCAAGGCCGAGAAGGCAGCTGCCGCACCGAAAACGGCCGCCACTCGCAAGCCCCGCGTTGGTGCTGCTGCTTCCGCTCTGGTCGCCACCCCTGTGGGCGGCATTGACGATATCGCCGACCTCATCAGGCTTGAGGAAGAGAATAAGCAGCTTCGTAAGGAGCTCTCCGAAAAGCTGCGCGCCGAGAATGCAGATCTGCGCAAGCGTCTTGGCAAGGCCTGATTTTCGTTTTGGCGGCGTCGCGCGTTCACACGTGATGGCGCCGCTGATCTTTCGTCTGATAGGGCCAGGATGAATGCGGTCCTGCTGACAATGAATGACCGCGGCAATGTCCCGCCGCCACGCTTTGAAGGTTACATGTGATGAGAACACCATGGAGATTTGTGGCTGACCTGGTGTCGCGTAGACCGAAACCACATAGTCAAGACGAAAGCCCCGCAGCCGCACCCAAGACCATTGCTCTCGAATACAAACCTGCCCCCGAAGAGAAACATCCGGGTCCCGAGACAACCGCCGTTGATCTCGTCCCAGCGACGCTAGTCGAAGAGACTTCACCCGCGCCGCACTCCGACCCAGAACCTGCGACCGCCGTCGGCGAAACAGCGCCTCCGATTGAAGAAGACGTTCCTGTTTCCACGCGAACCAAAACTGCTGAGGCGCTGGTGAAGCCAGTGCCGACACGCAGAAAGAAGGTTGCGCCGATTTTGGAGCCGGTGGTCTCCGTCGACCAAACCGGCGACGTCGTGCATGCTGTCGCTGCGGCCCCAAAATCATTCATCGACGAAATGGCCGACCTCGACGCAGAGGTCGACGCGTTGCGACGTCAGCTTGCAGAGAAGCTCATCGAGCAGAACGCGCAATTGCGCAAGATGCTCGCCAGGTTCGACGTGCGCTAATCGCAGACCGCCATTCCCGACGGGGAAAGGCTCCGCCCGAGGTGGAGCCCGTAATCTTCATCAATCCCGGTTCGGGCGGGACCAGATGAGCTGGAGGCCATCTTCGCCTTCGACTTCGGCGAGCGCTGCGTAGATCGGAGCCGGGAAGCTCGGATCGTCAAGCTCGACCGAGAGATAGTCGCGGCCTTGCTCGGAGGTCTTCTGCCAGGCGGCGCCCAGCTCGACGCTGCCGGCGTAGACGCGGAACTGTGGGCCCTTGTCTGAGGAGTTCTCCACCCGGGCGATGCAGGCCTTGACGTTGAGGGCGAGAGTGCGAATGGAGCCGGTGAAGCCGTTTCCGCCATCCGTTTCCGGTGCGACTACCGGCGGCTGCACGATTCCGACGGCCTTGATCGTGGCCAGCATCAGCGCATCGGCCTGCGGCGACGACTTCGACTGGCGCATCCGGTCGGGGTTTTCTTTGAGCGCGCGTGGGTCAACCTTCATGATCTGCATGGGATTTGTCCTTGTCTAGAGGGTTCGGACCGGCGCCTTGCCGGCCCTTCCTGTCTTCATCTTTCCGAAGACACCTCCCGGACCGCCGAGCGGCAGGACTGCCGCAACTGCAGCTGAGCATCCCTGCTGTGCAGGACGAGCGGGGCTAACAGCCCTGCGAAGGACAAGCAGCCGGGATGACGCAGGCGGCGGTTGAGCGACAGCGCCGGCAGGAGGACCGATCTGCGACGGGTTCATCCTTCCTGCTTTTTTTGATCATCACTTATCAGTTCGAGCCGGAACTCGAAGACGATAGAATGCTGGCGGAAAGCAATTTTTTGAGGATGCGACTAGGTTCGGCGCCCCAGTAGGGCCAGCGCGTCAGCCATCATGCGCTTCAAGATCAGTTTCCTGCTTTCCGGTGCGGCTCAGGCAGCTTCGGGGATAGCGACAGCAGTGGGCGATGGATTGATGGTTTCGGACGGCGAGACCGGGAGAGGCTCTTCGACCACTGCGGCAACAACGAAGTGCGTGATCGTTGTTTCATCCGATTTTACCGCGACGGTGACCTGTCCTCCGGAGCGGAGGCGGTCGACGCCCGTTTGAGCGGCCTCCTGCTCATCTTGAGCTTCGACAAGCGATGTCTGCGTCACCAGAAAAAATGGCATGTGTTCCCACGGAGTGTTTGACTACAGATCTCATCCGCAAAGCGGTTGCGGTCAAGATGCAGCACCTCGTTTGCGGTCGCCTCCGACACAAAAAAGGCGCTCGACCCGTGAGGGGAGCGCCTTCTTTTGTATCCCGGGACAATATCAAACGCCGCGGCGATTGCAGCGAGCAGGATATCGTCCGCACAGGAAGTGACCCCCAGATATTGTTGACGAAGAAGAATTTCAAGTCGTGATCTAGGGTCAGGGCTGATTGATTGAGCCAGAAGATGAAGCTTGCAGCGAAGGCAATTGCCGAGAGGAAGGTGTGAGCGCGTCGATCGTATCGGGTATGGATGGCACTGGATCGGGCCGGCTTGGGCATCGCGGATCTTGACGTGATCGAGTCCGGCGAGGACTTTGCCGCAAAGGCGTGCGCCGTCGCCCGCGAACTGACGCTCCATCCCGAACGAGTGAACCCGAACGGGAGCAGCATTCCGGCGGATACGCCGCGATCTGGGAGCGCTTATAAACGAGTCGCGCTTCTCGGCTTGCGCACGCTAGGCCAAGTCCGCGAAGACCACTGCTAAGCGCCCGTTGGCTGGCGTCCTCAGGCTTTAGGCAGAAAGTAAACTTAGGATTGTCGCCGCCGATACCTCGGATGGGCAACATCTCACGCGCGCTCAGCGCTCAAAAGCCGATCGGCAAAATAGCGCGATGGCGTGGTCCCAAGCGCCTTCCTGAACATGACGATGAAGGCCGTCGTTGATTCGTACCCTAAGTCGCCTGCCACCTGTTGGACTGTTGCACCGCCGGCAAGTTCCCGCAGCGCGATGACGAGATGTAGCTGGCGCCGCCAACGGCCGAAGCTCAATCCTGTCTGTTGGATCATAAGCCTCTTCAACGATCGCTCACTGACGGCGACATGCTCAGCCCATTGGCCGAGGGTACGGCGGTCGCTCGGGTCTGCCAAAAGAGCCGCAGCGATCAAGGCGATCTTTGGATGGTCAGATATAGGTAGTTCCAGGCCCTCACGCGGCATTAGCGCGAGCTCATCGAGCATGACCCGCACGAGACGATCGACATGAGCGTCGCGCGCATCGCCTTCTGATAATTCCGCTACCCGGAGTATCATCTCCCGAAGCATCGGCGATACCGAAAGCGTGCAGCATTCAGCCGGAAGCATGGCCGCGCCGGGCTCGACAAACAGGTATGTTAGACGAGCATTGGACGTCACCTGATTGCTGTGAGGAACGCCACCGGGCACCCAAAATCCGCAGTCGGGAGGAACGATCCAGACCCCACTTTCCGCTCTGCAGGTAACCGCGCCATGGAGCGCCACGATCAGTTGACCCTGCCGGTGCTGGTGCAGCAGCCCCTCGGCTTCATAGTCGGCGAAGTCCATCCTGATTGCCATCGCCGGCCCATGCGAGAGGCTCAGATCGCAAGCGGTACTGCAGGGAGGTCGCTTATTCGACGATTGGCCCGATTTCGAGATCATATGGCATTATCTCCAATTTTGCTCGCGACGCAATCCTTTAGGATCTTGGTCAAACAACTATAGGAGATTAGCCATGCGTATCGCCGTGGTTGGCGCGACCGGCAGGATCGGTGCCAAACTTACCGAGAACCTCTTGGCCAAAGGCCATTCAGTCAAAGCCCTTTCGAGAGGAGGGCCCGCCCTCGATGCACTTGTCGCGAAAGGAGCAGAACCGTTCCTTGGTAGCTTTGACACGGGTGCTGGTGAGCTTAGCACGTTCTTCGAAGACGTTGACGCTGCTTTCCTAATGGTCAAAACCCTTTGGGCTGCCGAGGACCTTCATGGGCACTACCCTACGGTAGCGCTTCGGTTTTTCGACGCACTTCGGGATTCCCCGGTGAATTTTGCCGTGAGCCTGACCGGAATGGGATCCGAGGTCAGCGGGAACACCGGCCATTTCCAGGGCTTCCATATCCTGGATCAGATCCTCAACCGACTACGCGACATCAATTTGGTGCACTTGCAGGGTGGCTGGTTCATGGAGGACCTGTCCAGGTGGGTCGACTCGATCGCGCAGCACAATGGGATCGGCTGGTCGCTTGACCCCAACGTCAAAGCTCCTTGGGTTGCCATCCAGGACATCGCGGATTTCGCGGCGAAGGAGTTCGACACGCCGACTGACCGGCACCGATCCGTAAAGCAACTGGGCATCGATTACACCATGCCCGAGATCGCCGCGACTATCGGCCGGGCACTCGGTAGAGAGGTGGACTATCGCTTCGTCGATACGAGCGATCGTGAGGTCGAGACGGTATTCCGGGAGCGGTTCGGAACTCTCGAACGGTGGGTCTATGATAAGAACACCTCGGCTGCTCTTAACGACAGGCGTGTAAAGTTCCACGATGATCGTCCGGTGCTGCCCACGACAATGGAAGAATTCGTCAACGACACCCTCAGACCGCTGATCGAGAAAGCGCGGACGGATGGCGTCAAACCAGAAACCTTCCTAACGTGGAGCTCACAAGGATAATTGCTGAGTTAGATCGGTGGCCTGATAGATCTCGCTGCCCATCAGGAATGCCAGGTTAGGCAGCATGAGCACAGATCCCGAGATCCGGAGGGCCATTGCTCAGCGTGCGATCGATCGGCGGCAGCGCGGGTCTGCCGATCGACACGGATCACCGAAAATCCCTGTTGAGGTCGAGAGTATTCAACGCTTCTTGAGTTCCTTCCAGTTCTCTCCCCGCAAAATCTCCATTCCCTCTACGCCAAGACCTGTTGCCAGAAATGCACGATCTTTTTGGCGGCGATCACATCAGCGACGCCCTGTGAGTAGCAAAAAATGGGGAACCAATGACTGAGACGATAGATACGGCCCGCGTCGCCGACATACTGGAAATCAATACTCTGAATGCGAAGTACAACTACGCTGTCGACGATGCCGACGGAAAGGCCTGGGCAGCGTGCTTCACGAAGAGCGGCGTATCCAACGCCCTGATCGAGGGGCAGCGCCCTCGCGGTCCAGAGGAGCTTGCGGCGTTCGTCAAGCTCTGCAACGAGCCTTTCGGCAACATGCATCACCTCACGACCAACGAGATCATCACATTCGAAGGCGATACCGCACGACAAAAGGCCTACCTGCAGTTCTTCGTGGTCAAGGACGGCAAGACCGAGGGCAGCATCTGCGTCTATCACGACTGGTTGGAGCGCGAAGACGGCGCCTGGAAGTACAGCCGTCGAGACGTCGAGTACAAGGTCAAGTTCACTGAATTCGTCCAGCCGTCCTAACGTTATGGAAGCCGACGTGTGACCTGTCCCGGAAATCGGGATTCCAAAAATTTCAGCAGACTGGAGACGCATATGCAACTCAAAGATAAAGCCGTCCTTATCACCGGAGCGGCCGGAGAGATCGGAAAAGCTGCGACGAAAGCTTTCCATGATCAGGGTGCTAATCTCGTCCTCGTCGATCTGAACAAGGACGCTCTCGAAGCGATGTCTGCCGAGCTCGGTCTCGAGCCGGACCGAAGCGTCGTTATCGCCGCCGACGTTTCGAAAGAGACCGAGGTGCAGAACTTCGTCGCGTCGACCAAGGCACGGTTCGGAAAGATCGACGTGTTCTTCAACAATGCAGGCGCCGAGGGAAAGACAGGGCCATGTTATAAATTACCCCTACATAATAACTATATATCGAACCGAAAATCATTCTGACGTCGTTGGGTGGGTAACACGATTACCAGATCAGCTTGCGAGAGGTTAGCCACTAGACGAGTTCCAATTTCGTCTCGCACGCCATAATACGGTGTTGTCTGCATAGCCCGCCATGCTTGCCAGTTCGCTCATCGAGCAACCGTTCCTGCCATCCGAGTGAAGGGAAATAAGAGCCTGCCGATAATCGCGGACCAGGACTCGCAAGGAGTTCCCTTCCTCGGCTAACTTCCGCTGCAGGCTGCGGGGCGACATCTGCAGTTCGTCTGCAAAGGCCTTTACAGTGATCGGCCTATGACCGAGATAGATCCCTATCAGAGCCCGGACCTTCTCGCTTAAGACCGCCTCCGATCTGGGCCGGTCGAGCAGATCGGTGATGTGCCGCAGCAGGATCTCGATCAGGCTTTTGTCCTCCGTACGATGAACGCGATCGGCCTCCGCTCTGGACATGATGATGCGATTGCTGGACTGCCCGAACAGTATCGACGCACCATAGATCCGTGCAAGGGAGGTGGTGTCTCGAGGCGCCTGATGTTCAAGGTGAATCTGGATCGGCCGCCAGCCACGGCGGAAGCATGCGCGCACGAGCTGGCATGATGCGGCAATCGTGAACTCGCTGTCCTGCCGCCGCGGCCACATAGATGGATCGTCGATACGGTAGCTCCAGACGAAGTCGCCATCCTCCTCGAAAACGCCTGAACTGGTGGCTCCCTGAACTGCATTGACATACCGCGACAGGCGCTCGAAAGCTGAACGAATGGTTGGCGACAGGGCGAAGAGCATGCCGATTGGCCCGATGTCGGCGGGCTCGAAGCCCACACCCATTCTGGCGCCGAATGAGGGCTCGCCGGTGATGATTGCCGCGTCTTCAAATAGCGCGATGTACCGCGCCATTGGCAGAACTGCATAGGGATCGGCCAGTTGCGACCGTAGAATACCGTGCGACGCCAGCAGAAGGTCGGTTTTTCCGGATTTCCTGTCAATTTCCTGCACCAAAGGGATCAGCACGGAGGCGCGAATTGAGGCAAAAGGCGGCATCTTGCTGACTAAATGCGGTGCAGTTGCCATTTCGAGTATCCGTGGCTGTTGGTGTGGCGCGAACTATCGATTCATTGGCGTAACTAGCAATTTCAGTGCCAGAAGCCAGCACGTAGCCTCCCTTCAAATGATAAAGAAGCAAGGGGTTCTTCAATGACACTGGAAACAAGCATCCCGGCACCCACACAGCCGGACCGCCTGGCCAAGAATTCCGTCGGGCTCGCCCACATCGTCTTTTTCGTGGTAGCAGCCGCAGCGCCGCTGACCGCTGTCGTCGGCGCGTCGCCCGCAGCATTCGCCTTTGGCAACGGCGCAGGCGTCCCCGGCGCCTTCGTGCTGGCCGGGCTGCTCTACCTGATCTTTTCCGTCGGCTTTACCGCGATGAGCCGCCATGTCGGCGGTGCCGGCGCATTCTACACCTATATCACGCATGGGATCGGAAAGCCCGCCGGCGTGGGCGGCGCGTTCATGGCGCTGGTGACCTATAGCGCCGTGCAGATCGCCATCTATGGTTTGTTCGGCTTCTTCATGGCCGGCGCGGTCGCTCCGTTCGGGCTTGCACTGCCCTGGTGGGCATGGTCGTTTGCGGCTCTGGTCGTGGTCCTGATCTGCGGCCAGCGAAATATCGCATTTTCCGGCGCTATTCTCGGCGTCTGCATGATTGCCGAGATCGCCATCCTTTTGCTGCTCGACGTGGGGATCGTGTTTACCGGCGGCGGACCGGAAGGCATGAACCTCTCGTCGTTCGCCCCATCCGCGGTATTTGGCACTGGTCTCGGCGTGGCACTGGTCTTCGTGATCGGCTCCTTCATCGGCTTTGAGGCGACCGCAATTTTCGGCGAGGAAGCCGAAAATCCGGAGAAGACCATTCCGCGGGCAACCTATGTTGCCGTGACGCTGATCACGCTGTTCTACGCATTCTCGACCTGGGCTATCGTCCAGTTCTACGGTCCGAGCAAGGTTCAAGCCGTGGCCAATGCTGGCCTAGACACCTTCTATTTCAACGCTGCCAATTCCGTTCTCGGAGCCTGGGCCAGCCAGGTGATGAACGTGCTGCTGATCACCAGCCTGTTTGCCTGCATTCTATCCTTCCACAACACGCTCAACCGCTACTTCTTTGCACTTGGGCGCGAGGGCTTAGCCGTCAGAGCGTTGGGTAAGGTTCACCCCAAGCACGGCTCGCCTTATGTCGCCGGCCTTATTCAAAGCGTGGCTGCGGCCGTGATATTGGGCCTGTTCGTCGCCTTCGGTGCCGACCCCTATACCGTGGTCTTCTCCTGGATGGCCGCACTCGCGGGTATTGGCATCCTGCTCGTCCAGGTGCTTGTCTCGGTGGCGATCATCATGTTCTTCAGGAAGACGCCGACCAGCCACGGGATCTGGACCACCATCATTGCCCCGGTCATCGGGCTGGTCGGACTGCTCGGATCCCTGGTACTCGTCACCGCCAACCTCTCGCTTCTCTCGGGTAGCGACAGCCTGATTGTCAAGGCATTCCCTTACGCCATGGTCGTCGTCGGCATTCTCGGCGCCATCTTTGCGGTACGGGTCAAGAAATCTCAGCCGTTTCTTTACGCCTCGCTCGGAAAGGTGTTCGAATGACCACCACCAGCCAGCTGGCGCTTTCGGATCGGCTTCTCCTGCTGACCCTCGCCCTCCTCGTTGTCGCGACGCTTGCCGTTGGCATCAAGACGCACGCTTTGTGCTCGATCTTCTGTGTCCACGGTGACCGAATGGTGGAAAGCGACATCTGCTCAGGCCGCTCGGCGGGCTGACACACCCAGAATATGGGGCGCGCGCCTTCCGCCGCCCCGACGTCTCCAGATTTGAAAGGCAAACCCATGGACGCCGTCGTCGCGCTCACCCATCCACTCGACCCGCTCAGCCTTGCAGAAATTGGGGCTGCGGTTGCCATCCTCAAGGATGCAAAGTCCCTGCCATCAACCGTCCGATTTCCAATCATCCGGCTCGAAGAGCCGACCAAGGCGGATCTGGCTGCCCATCGCCAGGGCGGCTATCTCCCGCGCCGCGCCTTCCTCCTCGCAATGGACATTAGCAACGGTGAGACCTTCGAGGGTATCGTCGATCTAAGCAAGGGCGAGGTTGCCTCCTATGTCCGCCTGCCGCTCAATGAAATGCCCTATGGCCAACCGCCGGTCATGCTTTGCGAATTCGAGACGGTCGAGGGAACGGTGAAATCCGATCCTCGCTGGATCGCCGCGGTCAAGAAACGCGGGATTACCGATGAAGACATACCACTCATCCAGATCGATCCGTTCTCGTCAGGCTATTTCGGCCACGACTTCGAGAAGGGCAAACGCATCGTGCGCGCCGTTTCCTACTGGCGCGGTGATGTCCGCGACAATGGCTATGCCCACCCGGTTGAAGGTGTCGTTGCGGTCGTCGATCTAACCGCCAACAAGGTGGTCGATCTTCACGATGACGAGAAGATCATTCCGGTGCCGAAGAAAAAACGGAACTACGGTCGCGAATCCTTTCCCGAAACGCGGCCTGACCTGAAGCCTCTGCATATCGTCCAGCCGGAAGGCACGAGCTTCTCGGTCGACGGCTGGAAGGTGGAATGGCAGGGCTGGAGCTTCCGCCTCGGCTTCACGCCGCGCGAGGGCCTGGTGATCTACGAGCTGGGCATCGACGACCAGGGCCGGAAGCGGCCGGTGATCTTCCGCGCCAGCGTCACCGAAATGGTCGTGCCCTATGCCGATCCGACTGCCAACCATTACTGGAAGAGCGCATTCGACGCCGGCGAATATGGCCTGGGGCGCCTGGCGAACTGCCTGGAACTCGGCTGCGACTGCCTCGGCCAGATCCACTATTTCGACGTGCCGGCGGCCGACGATTTCGGCCAGCCATTTGTCATGAAGAACGCCATCTGCATGCACGAGGAAGACTACGGCATCCTTTGGAAGCACTACGAATTCCGCAACGGCATCTTCGAAGTGCGCCGCTCGCGCCGCCTCGTTATCTCCTTCTTCGCCACCGTCGGCAATTACGACTACGGCTTCTACTGGTATCTCTACCAGGACGGCACGATACAGCTGGAAGCGAAGCTGACCGGCATCATCCAGACGGCGGCCGTCGCCGATGGCGAGACCTATCGCTGGGGCGGCATGATCGACGACAATCTCGGTGGGCCGACGCACCAGCACTTCTTTAACGTCCGCCTGCACATGGACGTCGATGGCGGCGGCAACACGGTGACGGAACACGACTTCGTGCCGCGCCCCTGGGGCGAGGACAATCCCTACGGAAACGTCTTCGATACCAAGAGCCGGGTGCTGAAAAGCGAACTCGATTCACCGTCAGTGGCCAATGGCGAAACGGGTCGATATTGGAAGGTGCAAAATCCGAACGTGACCAACAGCGTCGGCAAGGCGCCCGGGTACAAGCTTGTCGCTATGCCCTCGCCCGTGATGCTGGCTCAGCCAGAATCGACGGTCGCTCAACGCGGCGGCTTCGCCAAGAAGCATGTTTGGGTCACCGCTTTCGACGAAAAGGAGAAATATGCGAGCGGCGACTATCCCAATGTCCATGCGGGTGGCGATGGCCTGCCGGCCTACGTCAAGCAGAACCGCCCCATCGAGAACGCAGACCTAGTGCTATGGCATTCCTTCGGTCACACGCATGTCTGCAAACCCGAGGATTTCCCGATCATGCCGGTGGAATACGCCGGCTTCACCCTGAAGCCAAATGGCTTCTTCGCCGGCAACATCGCCATGAACCTACCGACGGGGGACAATGGACATAGCGTCGACAACCGTGTTCAACAGGCCGGGGGCAAACCAGCTCAAAGCTGCTGCAGCAAGTGATTACTGCCGCGCTCCCGGAGGCATTAGCGTCCGGGGGAGCGGGAAAAACGTGGGGGGTAAGGCTCTTTCACGTGGATTGAACTTACCCCAGCGGTTAGCGATTTAATTGCACCAATTACCGAGGCATTGTCGCCAGAAAGTCATAGATCTCTTGGTCGAGAATCTCGGTCGGCTCGTTGTTCGACCAAGCGACAGGGTCTTCGCCACCGAGAATTTGAGCGTCGCGTAAGCGCAGCATTTTCTTTATGATTTCATCATCGAGAAATATAAGTAACTTGCCTGTTTCACACATTGCGTGTCATTTTGCATTTAATCGGGGTCTTCCTCAATTTGTGTGGAGATGAGTCAATTTGATTGGCATCATCCGCGCCCTAAGAAGCTCTGGTCCCGCCCTGCCGCACATTGCGCGCTTGATCGTCTTCAGTCGGTTGATCCGGCCTTCTGCCTGACCGTTGCTCCAGGGCAGGTCGATGGCGTTACAGACGGCGTCGATATCACGGCGAAGTACACGGGCAAAACGGGCCAGGGCCGAGACGCCTTTATGATCTAAATAGCCTTACGACTTATCTGCGATTTTGTGGCGTAACATCCTGCTATGGAAACCATTGAAACCCGATCTCCTTCTCCTGGCGATTAGTCGGGTCGCCACTCGCCGGCCTGGACGATACCGGTCTCGGTTAGTTCGGTGCACACGAAGTGTGAAAGCTCATCGCGCCTGATTACGGCGGCGCTCAGCCGGCTAGTCCGATATGCTCCGGTATCCAAAGCTATGCGATTCAAGTAGACTTCGGGTCGCAGCGACTTCGTGATCGTGTGACCGTGCAAAACGACATGGTCAAACACATTCATATGGTCGAGGAAGCCCGCCCTGATCCAACGCAAGTCGTATTCGCTTTGATTTGCAAGCTGAACACCAGGACGTATTCCAGCGTGAACAAAGCAGAAGCGCCCGATCTCCTTGAATGTCAGCGCGTTTTCTAGCAAGTCCACATGGTGTGGGAAGACGCGGCGAATTTCCGCGGCGATGTTCTCGAAATCCGGCACCGGGCGATTGGAATATGCGCTCATCGTTGCGACGCCTCCCCAGTCCATCCAGTTGACGGCGTCCTCATAGGTGAGAGCGCCACGAAGGAGCTCACGCAGGTAAAAATCATGGTTGCCAAGGATTAGTCGAGAACCCGGATAAAGGTCGAGTGTCGAACAAACCTGATCGAGTACCTTTGGACTATCTGGGCCGCGGTCGATCAGATCGCCTAGGAAGATCACGACCGGCTTGGATTGCTGATCATTCGAGGCAGCCGCGATGTATCCAAGCATGGCCTCAAGAAGATCGGCGCGTCCATGGACGTCGGCAATGGCATAGATGTCGGACGGTAAGCTCTCGGTTCTAGTCACTGTTTCTTCCTGCAGGCGAACAAGGTGCGCGATGGTATCCCTGGTGCTCGCAAGGTATCGGGACTTGGAGCGGCGGGGACGGGACCAGGGCCAAGCCTTGGTGTTGGCAGCTCCTATAGGCCATGTCGGCCTTGACGCGCCATCAAAAGTGAATGTTGGCGCGAAATTTCCGACCTGTCTTAGCCTGATTTGGAATGTCGTGACTGTGAATCGGCTCCGAACGCTCACCCCGTTGACATCCTCGACAACCATTTGGAAACGCAGTGAAAATCAAGAAATTAAGTGGGGTTATCCCCGAGCCGGCAGGAATCCCGCTTTGGCGCGCAATTGCGTAATGGGATCAATATGTTGGGTTCCATCCCCAAGGGGGCCACCTTCGGAGCCGATTCACACTCGATCCGTCTCGTGAGGGACATTCGGCGCACCCTTGAACCGGGTGCGCCAAACCGTAAACCTACTTTTGAATGCAGGTGTCGACTGTGTCCTTTGTGCACTCATCGAGCCCGGTGAAGACCGGATCTTCAACCGGCTTGCCGGCAATCAGATCCATCAGCACCGAAGGTGCCTTGTAGCCCATCTCGAATGGCCGCTGGCCGACGAGCGCAGTCACCAGACCTTCCTTCGCAATGGCAACCTCGTCGCCGATCGTGTCGGCCGCACCAATGACGAAATCGTTGCTGGCGATCTTCTCGGCCATCGGTTTGAACAGGTCGCGATAGGGTTGCGGCGCACCGAACAATGGCCAGCCACCCATAATGCCGAATGCGTCCATGCCGGGATTGGCCGCGAGAATATCGGTCATTGCCTGAACACCCTTGGCACCGTCGTCATTCGTGAACACCGGGCAGCCGGCAACCTCAGTCCAACCACCCTCGCCTTTCAGCGCGGTCAAGCCTTTCTGGCCAGTGAGCGTGTCGCGCATCCCTTGTGCGCGGCGCAGAATATTGTCTGCTCCCGGATTGCCTTCGATCGTGCAGATCTTACCGCCCTTCGGCTTGGCCTTCTTGATGTACTCCCCGATGCGGGCGCCCATCAGATAATTGTCCGTGCCAAGATAGGTCTTGCGCAAGGCTGCATCCTCGGCAGCAAGATCGGCATCGAGCGTCATCACCGGAACCGTCGGGTTGGCGGTCTTCAGGGTCTGGGCGATGAGCTTTGCATTTGACGGCGAAATTGCGATTGCAGCCGTGTCTGCCTTGCCCAACATATCCTGAACGATCTGCGCTTCGCCGGCTTCATCGGATGTCGATGCCGGACCGGTGTAGAAGCACTCGTATTCCGCCGTGGGATTCTCTTTGTTCCATTTCTGGCAACCTTGATTGATTGCTTCGAAGAACGGATTGTCGAGGCCCTTGACGACGATGACGAGTTGTTTCTTGGCCAAGGCCTGCCCGGCGGTGAGTGCTAAGACTGCGGCTGTAAGTAGTAATGCCTTCCTCATAGTTTCCTCCCTTGAAACAGACGGACACCGCGTGCCCGCCACACGAAATCAACCCGGATACCAGACGATGCGAGGCTCCTCCTTCGAACGCTCATATTGCCATGCCGAGTCGATAAGCATCTCGAGATCGTAGTTTGGCCGCCAATCCAGCAGGTATTTTGCCTTGCTGTTGTCCATCCAATTGGAATGGAAGCGGCTTGGTATGTCGATGGAGCCGAGATTGCGCGTGCGCAGGAGATAGGCGGCGACTTCAGCATAGTCGACAGGTCTGTCCATGCAGATGTTGAAGAGTTGCCGCTCCGCCCGGGGGTTGTCGATCGCTGCCAATATTGCCGATACGAGGTCATCGACGTGCACGAAATTGCGTTTCAGCGGACGTCCGTCAGCATCGAGCAGCAGCGGCACCGTACCTATTGCTGCATAGCGCCGCGCCGCTTCTTCCGGAACGAGCATCTTCCAGTCCGGACCGCCAAAGACGTCGTCTCCAAAAGACAGCGAATACTTGAAATCGTCCTTCTCCATGATCCAGGGCGCGCGCAGACAACAGCCATTCAGTCCGTACTGAATGCCGAACTGCTCCAGCATGACCTCTTCCAGAACCTTGGAGAGCGCATAGCCACCCGGATAAGCACAATGGGGGGTACTCTCGGTGATCGGGCCGTCGTGGCGATAGTGGAAATGCCCCACGCCCGCATCGCCGCCGATCAGGATGAACTGGCGTGCCGTGACGTTCGTACGGAACTCCTCAAGCAGCCAAAAGAGACCTTTGACCGTGACATCCATGATGTCGCTCGGCGTTTCCTTGCATGTGGCGAGATGCACGACATGGGTAACGTCATTCAGCGCCGCTACCACAACATCGCGATCGGCGATCGAGCCGCGGATGACGTCGACACGGTCGGTCTCATCGCACAAACGATTATGACAAAGCGCGCGGATACGGGCTTTGGAAAATCTCGGATCGTCAAGCAGCCCAGCAATAAAGCGCCGCCCGACCTTGCCCGTTGCACCGGTAACAAGGATCAGCATGCTCTTTCTCCCATTGATAGCTAATATCCGGGCGCAACTCTCGTCAAACGATATTTGTCTGACAAAACTGATTTTGCGATAATAAGGCCAAACCTCGGACAATTAGTTGACGCTGTCGCGGGGTTTTGCGTAAATGCTCCTGATCGCTTCTCCTCGGAGGACATTGGAAAAGCGAATTCGCTGGAGCCTCGCGTCGAAGACAAGCAGGGTTCGGAGCGACGGATGGCCTGCAAGTTTTGGGTGGGAGGCCCGGAGGCTGGTGGCGGTTCTTGAGCTCAGCAATATTTCCAAACATTTCGGTGCCATCCAGGCAGTCAACGATGTCTCGTTTTCGCTCGAAGCGGGGCAGGTTGTCGGCTTGATGGGCGACAACGGCGCTGGCAAGTCCACATTGGTGAAGATGATTGCCGGCAACTTTCGACCGAGCCATGGAACCATGCGGCTCGACGGCACCGATCTCGTGTTACATCGGCCAAAGGAAGCGCGCCAGCATGGCATTGAGATTGTTCACCAGGATTTGGCGCTCTGCAACAATCTGACGGCGGCAGCAAACGTGTTCCTCGGACGAGAACTGCGCCGCGGCGTATGGCCTCTTCGCATCCTCGACCACAAGAGCATGTACAAGCGCGCCGGCGAGATATTTCGCGAGCTCAAATCCGAGACGCGGGCGCGCGATCTCGTAAAGCAAATGTCCGGTGGCCAGCGGCAAGCGGTAGCGATCGGCCGCACGATGCTGTCTGAAGCGAAAATCGTATTGATGGACGAGCCGACAGCAGCCATTTCCGTGCGCCAGGTGGCTGAGGTTCTGAATCTGATCCGCCAATTGCGGGACCGGGGCATTGTCGTTGTCCTGATCAGCCACCGCATGCCCGACGTCTTTTCGGTCGCCGACCGCGTGATCGTGATGCGGCGAGGCAGAAAAGTGGCCGACAAGCAGATTGCAGCAAGTTCGCCGGAGGAAGTGACAGGACTGATCACCGGCGCCATCGAACAGGTGTGATCGATGCTATCCGTTGCAACAGGAAGGAAGAAGGTCGACGATGGCGATTACACTTGACCAAACGATCGGACAGAAACAACGGAGCTGGCTTGCGACGATCGTGGGCGGCCAGACATTCTGGGTGCTGATTGCAGTCATTCTCGCCTGCATTTTTCTGTCGATGGCGACGGACTCTTTTGCGACGGCGAAGAACATCTACAACATCACCCGCAACGTCACTTTCGTCGCCATTATCGCGCTGGGCATGACGTTGGTCATCATCACCGGCGGCATTGATTTGTCCGTTGGCTCCGTGCTTTGCCTGTGCAGCATGGTGCTGGCGGTCGTCATGCACGCGGGATACAGCATTGAAGTCGGCATCGTCGCCTCAATCGGTACTGCTCTTCTGGTCGGAGCTTTCAACGGCATATTGATTGCCTATCTCGGCTTCCCACCTTTCGTCGTCACTCTCGGCATGTTGTCGATTGCGCGCAGCCTTGCGATGGTTGCGTCCAACAACACTGTCGTTTTCCAGTTCGGGCCTGATCACGACAAACTACTGGCGCTGGGTGGAGGCGCTTGGGTTTTCGGCATCGCCAATCCAGTGCTTTACATGGTCGTGCTGGCACTCATTACCGGTTTCGTGCTGCGCTGGACCAAATTCGGCCGCTATGTTTTT
The DNA here is from genome assembly GCF_051811145.1 of Rhizobium sp. 11_C7_N12_5. Classification (NCBI taxonomy): domain Bacteria; kingdom Pseudomonadati; phylum Pseudomonadota; class Alphaproteobacteria; order Hyphomicrobiales; family Rhizobiaceae; genus Rhizobium; species Rhizobium sp. 11_C7_N12_5. The sequence goes on along the minus strand of NZ_JBPWPY010000003.1, from coordinate 465,944 downwards.
GCCATCGGCGGCAATGAGCACGCTGCAACACTGACGGGCGTTCCCGTGCCGCGGATCAAGGTTATCGTATATATGATTTCTGCCCTGTCGGCGGGGGTTGCCGGCATCATCCAAACCGGCTGGCTCGGCGCTGTCACCACCAACATCGGCGCCGGGATGGAACTTCAGGTCATTGCCGCCGCGGTTATTGGCGGAGCCAATCTGGCTGGAGGCGTGGGCACCGCGTTTGGAGCGTTGATAGGCGCCGCACTCATAGAGATTATCCGTAACAGCCTTGGCTTGCTCGGTATCAATGCGTTCTGGCAAGGTAGCTTTATCGGTGGGGCAATTGTGCTTGCCGTCCTTCTCGACCGAATTCGCAACTTGCGACACGACGAGTAGGCGAAGCCAGTCGATCGCGGATGATGACTTCTGGCCGGCGCTGGTGGAAGCATTGGGGAAAGTTTGGTTGCGGGGGCCGGCTCTGTTGCCAAAATTTCTTGGTGTAGGATGGAATTCCAGACGGTCTGTGTTTTTGACGAGGAAGCCCTCTTTTTTACCGCCCGCAATCGCGCTTCACCGTTACCGGGCGATTGTTCAAAGCCGCTTGCAATCAAGAGAAGGAATATTTTTGTCTGATCTTACGGCTCCAAAATCTTTTCAGCAGAGCCCTACGCACAGCTACCTCATTTCATTGGATGCGTCCGTGCGGTCAGCTTGTTTCCGTCAGGGTCGCGAAGATATGCGACGAACGCGCCGTTCGGCCGTTCCGTAGGCGGGCTCTCGATTGCCATGCCGCCATGTGCGACACCGGCGGCATGCCACGCCAGGACATGGTCGGGGGTCGTCGCCGCAATACCGATCGTTCCGCCGTTGGCAGCGGTCGCCGGCTTGCCGTCGATCGGTTTCGTGATCATCAGCCGCCCTCCTTCATGGGCGTAGATCAGCCGGCCTCTCGCATCCATCTCGCCGGGCTTGCCCCCAAGGGCGACGAAGGTGGCATCGTAGAAATTTCTCGACCGTTCGAGGTCGTTGCTGCCGATCATGACATGGGTGAACATGCTTTATCTCCTCTCGGGTGGTAACTGTATTTCCTGGTGCCTACCGGTCAAAGTTACCTAAATATCTGGCTGGCGATGTGCCAAGCGCTTTCTTGAACATGGTGATAAACGCAGACACGGATTCATATCCAAGGTCGCCCGAAACCTGCTGCACTGTCGCCCCCGCTGCAAGGCTGCGGATTGCGACGATCAATTGCAGCTGCTGTCGCCAACGGCCGAATGTCAGTCCGGTCTCATGCTGAACGAGACGTGCGAGCGAATTTTCACTCATTCCTAGTCGCCTTGCCCATTGCGCCATCGTACTGCGATCGGAAGGATCATCGGCCAATTCCGATGCAATCCGCACAAGCCGGGGCTCATCCGTGAGCGGGAGATGAAGATGCTCTACCGGCATCCGCGACAATGCCGACAGAAGCAATGTTGCCATGAGTTTAGAGTCAGCAGTCGCCGCTGCGATCTGATCGGCCATCTCAATGATAAGTTCCCTGACGAGCGGGGATAGGGACAGCGTGCAGCATCGGTCCGGCAGATCGGCGGCGCCCGGCTCGATGAACAGAAAAAACAAACGGGCATTGGCGGTTGCCACATTGCTGTGCGGCATGCCGCCGGGAACCCAGACGCCGCAATGAGGCGGCACCATCCACAGCCCGCTTGGAACGCGACATGTCACGCCGCCCCGCGAAGCCATGACAAGCTGCCCTTTTCGGTGGCGGTGTTCAGGTGCCTCCCGTTCATTCTGCGAGACGTCGATCCTCACGGCGTGCACAGGCGCAAGGGAGGTTTCGATCTCGTGGTCGGCAAAAGCTTTAGATAGAGAGAGCGACTGGTGGAATTTAGTCATCATTAGAGAGAATATCTAAATTCATCTGCGCGCTTTGTCGATAGAGTCACGTCAAAGAGTTCGGAGATTGACGATGACAGTTCAGAAGCAAGAGCCGCAATGGTGGTCCGATATCATCCAGGCTGAAATCCGATTGCCTCAAAAGGGCTCTCGCAGGCTTCGCATTTTGCCTCCCCAATGCACGTCTATGGGGGCCGGTGGCATAGCCATTGTACGAAAGTTCATAAAAGCCTGCCTCGCGCGGACACTCTGGCTCTTTCGTCATCAGCCGACCCCCAATTCGGCTGTCTCGTGTGCAGATCCACTCGAAGCTTACATGTATGCCTGCATGATGGCTCCGGTCTTTTGCTACGTCTCGCCCACAGTCTACGGACTGACTGTCTCCAATGATGAACGAGGTGCCACGCGGGTCGATACTCACTCGGGAGACGACTTGTGAGCGCACGACCGGTCGTCACCACCAGTAATGTAATATTTTCGTTGAAGACATTCCTGGCGGCAGTGCTGGCCTATTACATCGCAATAAGGTTCGATCTGCCGCGACCGTTCTGGGCGGTGGCAACCGTCTACATCGTTGCTCATCCGCTTTCGGGTGCGATCTCGTCGAAATCATTCTATCGACTGCTGGGGACCCTGACCGGCGGCGTTGCGACGCTTATCATGATCCCAAACCTGGTGAACGAACCAGTGCTGCTTTCCGCAGCGATCATTGTATGGGTTTCAGGATGCACTTTTCTCAGCCTTCTTGATCGCACGCCTCGCGGCTATGCCTCTCTCCTGGCCGGCTACACCGTGCTTCTCGCGGGACTGCCGCTCGTCGCGGCGCCAACAAATACGTTCGACACTGTCGTTTCCCGCGTAGAGGAGATCGGGCTTGCGATCCTGTGCGCCTCGATCGTCAGCCACGTTGTTCTTCCAGTTCATGTCGCTACAACCCTCCTCGGCCGGATCGATGCCTGGATCGCAAGGGCGCAGACGCTCTTTACGGCAACCGCAACTGCCGAGGCGGACAAAGCCCGAAGCAGAGCGGAACGGTACGCCTTGGCGGCGGACGCGGTCGACCTCCGGTCGTTCACGGCCCACCTTCGATATGACGGATCGAGGTATCGACGCGCAATGTCGGTGGTGAGATCACTGCAGCAGCGGATGGTGTCCTTCCTTCCGTTGCTGAGCGAACTGGAGGATCTGCGACGAGCACTGGCGAAGCTCAACACCCCCCGCTCGGAACAAGCTATATCAATGATTGCAGCTGTGGGATCGCGCTCAACAAGCGCCTCCGGGTTCTTCCAGACCAGGGCTGATTTGCTCGCCTCTTCCGGAGCGCCTCGATCATGGGAAAGTCTGCTTCTTGCCAATGTTGCGCGGAACCTGCGGGATGTTCTTCAGGTTTCTCGCGGGTGTCAGTTCCTTCAGGTCGCCCTGAAGGAGGAGAACGCAGCGAGAGAGGCTCGTCGCTTCGTCTCTCCGGAGAATATTCCAGCTCCGCACCGTGATATCGGCATGGCATTGCTATCGGCGCTGGCGGTTGCGATCTGCCTGGCGACCTCCATGTTCTTCTGGATTGCAAGCGGCTGGACGGACGGGATGACATTTGCCCAGATTTCGGGTGTGCTTTGTTGCCTTCTGGCGACGATGGATGATCCGGTACCAGCCATGCGCAAATTCATCGATGTCACAATCGGTGCCGTCATCGCAGCGTTCGTCTACGGCTTCGCGATCCTTCCGCTGATTGATGGTTTCGTGCCGCTCGCCGCTGCCCTCGGGCTATTCATGATCCCTGCCGGGATATGCCTCGCTGTGCCCTCGCTTGCGATAATCGGCATGGGGCTGTGCATAAACTTTCCGCTTCTTCTCGCCCTCCAGGCGCGCCAGAGCAGCGACTTCATGATGTTTGCGAACACAGGCATCGCAACCATTCTTGCGATGGTCTGGACAATCATGGTCTGCGGCATCTTCCGATCTGTCGGGACGGAGACCAACGCCCGGAGGCTTTTCTTCGTGACCCAGAAGCATGTCGCCAGGATCGCGGCTGGCCGACATGCAGACGCCCATGTCACGCGCCATCACCTCATCGATGTGGCAGGCCTGTTCGCCGCCAGGGCGGCGAAATTCTCTCCCGCCTCCGGCGCCTCCGATCCAGACCTTATAAGGGATCTGCGGACAGGACTTCATATAACAGCGATGCAAGAACTCGCGGATGAAGCCTCAATGCCGATGCGCCTCAAGGCGCAAGCAATCTTCTCCGGACTGGAGACGTTGTATCGGCTTGCGCCCGCCGAGCGAGGCGAACCATTGGAGAATGCAATCGGAATGCTGGACGACCTTATCCTTTCTACTGCGGACATGGTTCCAGTGGATGCCGAAACGGAACTTGTGGTGCACGCTGCTGGTCTTCGTCTGTGCCTCGCTCCGGAGGCGGATTTTCCGATTTTGATAACACCTCCTTCAAAAAGGAATGCTGCGTGACCGGACAATTCGACCTCTATGGTGTCTTTCTGCCATGGTTCTCGGCACTCGCGCTGTGCGCGTACGGTCTGCTCCGCATGCTTACATCGCTCCTCGCCAGGCTCGGGCTTTATCAAGCGGTGTGGCATCGCTCCCTGTTCAACCTCGCACTTTACATCACCGTCCTTGGCGGGCTTTCCGCCCTTTTCAACTGGTTGCAGATATGAAGAACCTTACGATCACCTCAGGCAGAGCCCTGTTGACCTTATCTATGGTGAGCTGCGCCGCGGTTCTAAGCTGGCACCTGTGGTCCTACTACATGGAGGCGCCGTGGACACGGGACGCTCATATCCGGGCGGACATCATCCGGCTGGCACCAGATGTCTCGGGACCTGTCACCGAGGTTCTGGTATCGGACAACGCTCAGGTGGAGAAAGGGACGCCCCTCTTTCGAATCGAAACAGACCGCTTCGACCTTGCGCTGCGCGAGGCGGAGGCCCAGGTGCAGAGCAGCAAAGCTGCGGCAGAGCTGGCGAGGACAGATTTCGAACGGTATCTACTGCTTGCATCCAAAGAAGCAGCCAGCCTCAAGGAGCGGCAGCATGCGGAGAGCCAGATGCGCCAGGCAGACGCCGCCCATCAATCGGCACTCGTGGCCGTTGATCTGGCGAAGCTGAACCTTGACCGGACAATCGTGAAGGCACCGGCCTCGGGTAAAATCACGAACTTCTCTCTACGTCGCGGAAACTATGTTTCCGCCGGAAGTGCGGTTGGGGTGCTCGTGGAAAGGCCATCCATCTATATCGCTGGATACTTCGAAGAAACCAAACTCCCACGTATCCACATCGGCGACCGTGTGAAGATCGATATCATGGGAGAGCCGCAATCGGTTACCGGGCGCGTCGCAGGTGTTGCCGCCGGAATCGAAGACCGGGAGCGAAGTGATGCTGCAGGCTCGCTGGCCAGCGTCGCCCCGACGTTCTCATGGGTTCGTCTGGCCCAGAGGATCCCGGTGCGCATCGAGTTCGAAGATGTCCCGGATGCAGTTCAGCTGGTTGCTGGGAGGACCGCTACAGTCTCTGTTGAACCGAAGGGCGACTAAGGTGTGAACCCATCCCATGCGCTGGAACGTGTAGATCGAGGTATACGCGTCCCTGCGCCTTCGTGACCTAAATCTGCTAAAGGCAGACTTGAGGGTCCCTCAGCGATGATGCCTGCACTATGTCTGATCAAGGCATTCCGAAGCGTAACCGATGTGCTGTTCACACCATCGCCGAATGTCGGTGCTTTAGCGGTGCGTGAGGAGAGATCGACACGCTCAGAAATGGGTGAACGGCTTTTGATCGAAATTACTTCGCCGTTCCTCGCCCGCTGCATAGCGCGGCATATCATCTAACGCTGCCTGGAAGGCAGTGCGGATCTCGTCCTGACTAAAATTCCGATCCCAAGGCTCCGTCTGGGGAAGAAAACAGGCTCACTGTTCCGAACTAGCGGCGACCGCATTGCTCATTCTTTTTGCCACGACGCGAGGCTGGTGGTAAGGTTTCCTACCAAAAGGCCGAAGAGGATAACCATGTCGAACGTTTCAAAGGTCAGCATTGCAGTTACGCCACAGCAAGCTGAGCTGCTGCGGGATGCGGTCGAGAGTGGCGCCTATGCCAGTAGCAGTGAAATTGTCCGCGAAGCGATGCGTGATTGGTCCGCGAAATGGGCTACCCGAAAGAACGATATCCAGCATCTGCGCGAACTGTGGGCGCAGGGTAAAGCCAGCGGCACACCAAGAGCTGTTGATTTCGAGGCAACCCACGAAAAGGCTCGCCAGAAACTGAGTGCCGCTCGCAAACATGGTGGTTAAGCTTGTTTGGTCGCCTCAGGCCGAGGATGACGTCATCAGTATTTATGTCGAGATTGGCCTCCACCAACCGCTGGCGGCTGAGCGCTACTACGAGCAGTTTAAGCAGAAGGTCAGCCTTTTGGCCGATCAGCCGCAGCTTGGTCAGCGGCATCCCGAAATCGCAGCCAGCGCGCGGATGTTGGTTGAAGCACCTTATGTTATTCTCTACGAGACGATTCCGGATGCCGATCAGGGACCAGTCGACATCATACAGATTGTGCGTGTTGTGGATGGCAGGCGCGATCTGCGCAACTTTTTAAAAAGTTAGAAGCCGCCCGGCTATGTGAAGTAGAGTGTCGCTTTCAGCTAGATTTGCGCCACTTTTTCATTTCGCATTGTACCAACTGATTACATTTATGATGTTGATCGAAAACATCTTCTTGCAGTGTGGGTGGATCCGTCCGAAATGAAAAAGTGGGTCAAATTCGTGCGATAATCAACAACCGACACATCGAAGCGATCAGGGCGGACGGTCGGATGAAATGGCAAGTAACGACCGGCTATGGCAAGCGCTCGCTGGTCGAGACCGCCATCGGCGGATACAAATCGATCATCGGACCTCGACTGCGAGTACGCTCACTCGGCGCGCAACAGACGGAGGTCGCCATCGGCTGCGCCGCCCTCAATCGCATGCTCGCATGTGCACGCCCGAAATCCGTCCGGTGCGTGACAGCTACCGCATAGACATAGCATCACAGACTGAAATCCGTTCAGTCATCGACCGATGCACCAACGCCCGGTCGATGCGCTAAATGCCTGGCTTGCGGCAGCGCGGATCGACAACGGCAGCGTGTTTCAAAAGATCGATCGCCGGGGCAATGTTTCCAAGCGTTCGCTGGATCCGAGGGCGATCAACGACATCGTCAAGCACAGAGCGGCGCTGGCCGGCCTCGATCCAACTGAATTCTCGGCACACGGTATTCGCTCGAGCTATCTCACTGAGGCCGCGAACAGAGGTATTCCGCTTCCCGAAGCCATGGAGCGATCCCGGCATCGATCCTTCCAGCAGCCCTCCGAATATTACAACAGCACTACCAGGCGGAGCGGAAGGGCCGCACGGCTTCTGTCCTGACAATCGTCTGATGTTCATCGGACAAGTTATGTGATGATCGATGTGCTAGCGCGCCTTATCCAAGGCTGCCATGGCCTGGTCGAGGCCCTTCCAGGAGAGGGGAATTGCGACGGTCTGGCCGGAGGCATCTGTGAAGCGCAGCTGTCCGTCTGTGCCGGCGCGCAGGATGGCAAGCGATGCCGCATCAGGCTTGGCGCTTGCCGCACAGCTGCCGGCAAGGCAGCGCTGCCAGGACAGCTCAAGCCCGCCCTTTTCCTCATCCCCCGTCTTGCCGTTACCCGACAGGTGGATGGTGCCCGGCAGGGATATGTTGACCGGCACTAGGGCTGTCAGGATCAGCTCCTTTTCCCCCGGTAGGCGTCCAATAGCGACTTGGGCGATCGGCTGGCTCTGGCCCTGCACCTGCACGGTCTGCATGACCTCGCAAGTCTGGGCGCCGGCGCGGCCGGACTTGCTCGCATCGGCTGCGGTTTGTGCCGACGCTGGAAGCTGCACACAGCGCAGAACCCAGCTGCCATAGCTGGCCGTGGTCGCTGTCGGCTCCGACGGGATGGAGGCCTTCGCAGGATCCGGTTTGGTCGTATCAGGCTTGGTCTGGGCGCCTGCTGGCAGCGCCATCAGGCTGACGCTCATGATGAGGATAGCAGAACGAAGGAGATTGGCTGTGATGCGCATGGAAATGGGAACCGGATTGAATGACTTGGAGAGATGCCAGGAAACCAGAAGCTCTGCCCATGATCTCCCTGGTGAATGACGCGGCGAGGAAAACCAGCCTTGGTCAAAACCTTGCGATGAACCTTAGGTTGAAGCGGTTTGTGCTGTCAATATCGGAGGCCTGCCCATGGGCATATTCCAGCGACAGCGTGTCCGAGTGCGGGCTCGCCTTTTCCGACAGGCCGAAGCGGATACCGGCCCCGAAGGCACTTGCCCGCGTGATACTGCGCTCCACCGAGGTCGGCTGCTCGAGCTTGGCAAGGCCCGCGGCGGCAAAGACATAGGGAGCAGCAGCGCTGCCGAGCGCCGGCGCCAGACTGAAAGTGAGGGGAAAGGCCGCCTCCGCACGCATGGCTGCACCAGCATCGCCTTCAATCTGGCCGCCGTTGAAGGCCGATAGCCAGTCGAAGCCGCCGAGCGCAAACTGCTCGGAGGAGGCCAGCGCATCTCCGAACGAGGTCTGTGCCTTGGCCGCCAGCGAGATACGCACTCGATCGGCGGCGAGTGATTGGCTGTAGAAGGCCGAGGCTTCGAGCTTGCGGAAGTCGGGTTCCGCCCCATCGCGCGACAGCGGCAGATCGCTGGTCGCACTGCGTGCGCCGAGCGCATCAAGCCCGAACGAGGCCGTCAGGCTGCCGCTCAGCTGGCCGCCCCAGGCGGTGATCATGTCGCCGCTCTGCGTCAGGCGAAGCACCCGCAGCTGGTCTTCCGTGAAGGCGGAACGCACACCGTCAAGATCGAGCTTCTGCTTTTCCTGCGTCACGTCAAAGGAGAGCACCGAGCTTGTATTGAGGTCGCGGGCGCGGATCCAGCTGTAGCCGAGCTTGGTGGAGAGGCGCTGGTAGTGATCCACCATCGTATAGGCAAGATCCGAGGTCGGATGCGTCTGGCTGTCGACGCCCTCCATGTTCAGCCAGGCGCCATCGGTGCCGAGCGGAACCGTGAAGCCGGCAATCACCTGACGGTTGCGCGGATCGTCGCTGAAGATACTGTCGTTGAAGCCCGGATAGCCCGACAGGCGCAGGTAACCGACTTCGCCAAGACCGAGCAGGCTGTTGAAGTCAGCGCCGAGACCAACCGTATAGGTGCCGAGGTTTTTGGCAAGGTTGTTGTCCATGGTCACCGTGGTGGTCACCGCATCATAGCGGCCATCAACCACGACCACCGTGGTACCGGGCTTTGTACCAGCCTTCAGCGTCGACTTCAGCATGACGCCCGGAGTGTCGCCCGCCAAAAGCAGGCGTCGCTCCAGCTCGGCTTTCGTCACGCCCGGCTTGCCGACGAGCGGCGCAAGCACGCTTTCCACGCGCGCCCTGACCGCAGGCGAAAGGGCAGATGCGTCGATCGCTTCCACCTGTCCGTTGGTGACGACCAGCCGCAGCGGCCTGCCGTCCCTGATCGTCTGGGCCGGCAGCGTCACGCGCACCAGCAGGTAGCCGGCCTTGGCATAGGCCTCCTCCAGCCGGCGGGATGCAGCAAACAGATCTGCGCCCGTGACCCGCCTGCCCTTCAGCGAGGCTTCGATCGCAGCCGTCTGGGAACCAAGCTCTGGCAGGCCACCCTCCACCGCCAGCCCAGACGGCGTCACGCGCAACTTCTCGGCACCCTTCGGCGCCTCCGCACCGGTTGAGGCCGGAAGGCTCAGGCCTCCCGCCACCGCACGCACCACAGGCGGCGCATAGCTCTCCTGCGTCACCTGGCTCGCCGTCTGGGCAAACGCTGAAACCGGCAGCGCAAACATCGTGCCAAGGCCGAGCACAGAAAGCGCCCACGTGACAATAATGCGGTTCAAAAATGGGTTCATCATCTTATTCATCGTCAGTTGCCGGTGCAGGTAATGGCGAGGCCCGAACTCGATTGAGCCTGCCCCATCTGGGCGCCGGAACAAGTCTCGGCGGTCATGATAAACTTGCCAGAGCTCGGGTTGACAGCTGGATTGTCGTAGACCACAGCCTGCGGCGTTAACTGGGACGGAATGAGTATCGGCTCCAAAACCTCGTGGCTGGTCGTGTTGACCGACAGTGGGCGGGGACGGGGTGCTACGGTGCTCAACGGGGAAACTATCAGTGTGCCGGCAGTATAGGTAATCCTGTAATTGCTGTTACGAAGCGAGCCTTGCACAATGCCGTAGGCGCCAACATTCGACGCCGAGGTCGCCGATGTTGCAAGTGCGCCGAACAAGCTGTCTCCGGTTACGAGGCCCGAACCGCCGACCGTATAGGTGAGCTCCGGAACCGGATCGCCATAGGTCATGCTTTGGGCATTGGCCGCGACAGTAATCGACCGCTGGGCAACCGTCAGGGTACCGGGCTGATAGCTGATGGTGTAATTGCCCGAGGTCAGCCCCGAAGCCGTGATGGAATAGGTGCCGGCATTCACCGCGCCCTGTGCGGTGCCGCCATAGCTGAGCGTGCCGCCGAGCGATGCCGCGCTGTCGTTGCCCACGAAGCCGCTATAGGTCACGCCATTGCCGCCGCCATAGCCAAGCCCGTCATAGGTCTTGCTGTCATTACTGGCCGCGACAGTAATCGACCGCCGGGCAACCGTCAGGGTACCGGGCTGATAGCTGATGGTGTAATTGCCCGAGGTCAGCCCCGAAGCCGTGATGGAATAGGTGCCGGCATTCACCGCGCCCTGCGCGGTGCCGCCATAGCTGAGCGTGCCGCCGAGCGACGCCGCGCTGTCGTTGCCCACGAAGCCGCTATAGGTCACGCCATTGCCGCCGCTATAGCCAAGCCCGTCATAGGTCTTGCTGTCATTACTGGCCGCGACAGTAATCGACCGCTGGGCAACCGTCAGGGTTCCGGGCTGATAGCTGATGGTGTAATTGCCCGAGGTCAGCCCCGAAGCCGTGATGGAATAGGTGCCGGCATTCACCGCGCCCTGCGCGGTGCCGCCATAGCTGAGCGTGCCGCCGAGCGACGCCGCGCTGTCGTTGCCCACGAAGCCGCTATAGGTCACGCCATTGCCACCGCTATAGCCAAGCCCGTCATAGGTCTTGCTGTCATTACTGGCCGCGACAGTAATCGACCGCCGGGCAACCGCTAGGGTACCGGGCTGATAGCTGATGGTGTAATTACCCGAGGTCAGCCCCGAAGCCGTGATGGAATAGGTGCCGGCATTCACCGCGCCCTGCGCGGTGCCGCCATAGCTGAGCGTGCCGCCGAGTGACGCCGCGCTGTCGTTGCCCACGAAGCCGCTATAGGTCATGCCATTGCCGCCGCTATAGCCAAGCCCGTCATAGGTCTTGCTGTCATTACTGGCCGTGACCGTCAGAGCGGCCTTGCTGATCAACAGGGAGCCCGAAACGAAGGTGATGTCGTAGCCTAACTGGCTGGAGTAAAGCCCGGAGAGCTTCAGGCCGGTACCGGTATAGGTGCCGGCATTGGCACTGCTTGCAGTATAACTTGCAGTGCCTTGCACAAGAGATGTGGTGTAGCCGGACGGGCTGTAAACCAGGGTCCCCACATCGGAAGAGGTAGCCGACCCATCATAGGTCTTGGTACCGCTACCGCCGGTGACAGTGAGGCTGGTCATGAAACTGCGCAGCAACGGCATGGTGTCGCCATCATAGATGCGCCATACAGAGGACGTGCCCCCAGCATCGTCGATGCTCCAGCCGGCGCCGGTGAAGGTCGCCAGAGTTTTCATGGCTGCCGTGGTCAGGCCCGTCACGCTGCCTGGGCCACCGAATATGCCAACCGACTGGCCGCTGGTCTGCGTATCCCAATAGGCCGACGTGATGGCCGAGGCGCCGGCGTTGTTATAGCCCGCAAACCCACCGAGCTGCGTGCCACCAGAGACATAGCCGGTCGAATAGGCGTTGCTGATGGTGCCATCGGTGAAGTTCACGCCGACGAAGCCGCCGATATTGCTCGCGCCGGAAAGACCGATCACACGGCCAGTGGCATAGGCATCGGTGATCGTCCCCTCATTGTGGCCGATGAAGCCGCCGATCGGGCCAGAGCTGCCGGTGACGGTGCCGGTGGCATATGATTGGCTGATGGTACCGCCGTCATTACCGGTGAAGCCACTAGCACCCACGAGGCCGCCGATATAGCCCATGCCGGCGCCCGTATTGGTGCCGGTGACGTTACCCGTGGCATAGGACTGCGTGATGCTGCCGCCATTGACGAGATAGCCGACGAGGCCGCCGATCTGATAGCCCGCGCCGGTGACATTGCCGCTCGCGGAGGCGCGGCTGATGGCGCCGCCGTCATTGGCTCCCACGAGACCGCCGGCGTTGGTTTCCGAGGTGCTGGCGCCGGTGACCGTGGCGCCGGCGGACGCCGAGGAGACGGAGCCGCCGTGCATGTAGCCGATCAACGCGCCCACATCATCATTGCCGGTGATGCTGCCGCCGGAGAGCGTGACGTTGCTGATCGTCGCGCCGTTGGTGTAGCCGAACAGGCCGACGTAATTTGTCCCACTGCGATTGATGGTCAGGCCGGTGATGGTATACGACTGGCCGTTGAAACTACCCGTAAATTTGCTTGAACTGCTGCCGATCGGCACGAAGCCGGAAGCCCCCCAGAGGCCGCCGTAATAGCCGTTGCTGCCAATGGCGAGCGCGCTTGTCATGTCGATGTTCGCCCCCAGCTTGTAGCTGCCGGTGAGATCCTGCGACATCAGTTGCAACGCCGCCGGCGTGGCGATGACTGTCGAATACTCGTTGCGCAGCATCGGCCGTGTCTCGCCGGCGATCATCACCCAGACGTTGGAGAAATCGAAACCCGAATAGGTCGATTGCGCACGGGCGCTGCCGGAGCTGAAGCCGTTGCCCACCACGCTGGTGGACTGGCCCGTCGAATCCATGTCCCAATAGACGTTGGTACTGGTGATGGTCGTGCCATCCCCGCTACCGACGACGCCGCCAGTGCCACTCGCGCCGGTCACCAAACCGCTGGCATAGGTATCGGTCAGCGTGGAGCCTTGCACCGTGGTGCCGACCAGGCCGCCGATCCCGATGCCCGTACCCGTAACCGCCCCTGTGGCGTATGACGTGGCGATCGAACCGGCACGGTTCCGTCCAACGAGGCCGCCGACTTCATCCGTGCCGGCCACGCTGGCGGCGGAGGACGAAAGTCCGATCACGGCGATATCGCTCCACCCGACGAGGCCGCCGACCTGTGCGTTTTGCCCGGTCACCGTCCCCGTGACATGGACATTCGACAGCGTACCGCCCGAGAGGCGTCCCGCAACGCCGCCCACGGTGCCGTTGCCATTGATCGACACATTGGAGAGGGTCAGATCGCGGGCCGTACCGAACAGCATCCCGAACAGGCCCTGCGTCGATTGGGTCGGCCTGTTGATGGTGAGGCTGTCAACGAAGTGCCCGAAGCCCGCCAAGGTACCGGAGAAGCCGGAGATGGCGTCGAAGCCCGCGCCGCTGTTCCAGTTTGAGGTCGCCGATGCGTCGATGTCATTGCCGAGAGCGTAACTACCTGAGCCACTCATGCTTTGAAGGGCGGTGACATCGTGAATGAGCGTGTAGGACGTGCCGTTGAGGGAAAGCGAAGCACCGCCATCCGGCAGGGAAACACGGGCGCCGTTGCTGAGGCTGTAGCTGCCGCCATAGGTGAGGCTGACCGCTGCATTGGTGCCGCTCTGGGTCACATCCTTGGAGAGGATCAGGTCGCCCGCGGCCGACAGCGTGAGGCTGGAGTTCGCGTGGCTGTCGGTCAGCGCGCCGTTTATGGTCAGAGCGCCAGACGTGGTGGCGAGCGACAGTGTACCATTGCTTGTGAGGTTGCCGGAAACCGTCAGGGCCTGCCCACTGGTGAGGGCAAAGGATCCGGCCACGCTCGACGCCCCGAGCGCCGACACCAGATTGCCTGTGTTCGTGAGCGTGACAGAGCCACCATTGGCGGTCGTCGCCGTCAGCGTTCCAGCCTGGATCGCGGTACCGCCGGCCTGGCTGATGCCGCCGGAACCCGCGCTCAGCACCAGCCCGCTGCTGGCATTGCTTCCCGAGATGTTGGCGTTGATGAAGACGCCACCCGTGCTCGCATCCGCAAGCAGTGACAATGTGGTGGCGGCACTCCAGGACACGGCGCCATTTACCGTGATATTACCGGCCTCCGCCCCCCCTCCATTGGTCGTGATCGCAACGTTGGTGGACCCAAGATAGGTGCTCAGGGTCGAGTTATTGATGTTGGCGCCGCTGGCCAATGGCACGACGTTCCAAGGGTTGCCCGACACCGTGACCGAGACATTACTACTGCCCGAGGACGAAATGGTGACGTTGTAAGGGTCGATCAGCCATGTGCCGGTCTCACCCTGCTCCGAGAGGGTTGAAACCGTTATCTTGTCACCGAGAAGCAGGTTGTGTCCGGATGTCTCAACCACCCCACCTGCTGCGTTGCCCGCGCCGGTGGCAGTAATGGTGCCTAAGAAGACGGTCGTGTCGTCTGACCACACGACGGCGCGCCCACCGGCACCCGCCGTGCCGTCCACCCGGATGGTGGCACCGTCTGCCACGTAGGCTTTGTTGGCAGTGGAGACGAGTTCGGAAACGAATTTGTGGCTCGCGTTGCTACCGCCCTGATAATCGCCACCCAGAAGGACAGTGCCACCCGCAGCGCCGCTTGCGTCGATGACGGAGCCGCCTTCTGCGGCCACGACATTACCGGTTATAATAACCGTTCCTCCGACGCCTGTCCCGGTCGCTCTGGCGTCCACCACCGAGCCGACGTCGATGATGGCGCTGCCATCCGAGTCATCGGTAGCTGCCGTGATCTTGACGGTACCGCCACCCTTGGCGCCCGATGCATCGACGGTCGCGCCTTTCAGCGCAACGGATCTGCCGGTCACGGTGATCTTGCCGCCCTTGCCAGTTGCCGAGCTTGCCTTGACCTTACCGGAGATTGCGACCTTGCCGCCGTCTCCGCCGCCAAGGGTGATCGCACCATCGCTGCCCGAGACGCTGTTGGCTTCCACCACGCCGGACAGGTTGATGGAATTGCGCGCCGCATTGCGGGCCGCGGCAGCCTTCATGACCACGGTGCCGCCTTCAGCCGAAATCGTGCCGCCGTTCTCGATCAGCGCGCCATTGCCCTCCGCGCCGTCCTTCGTGGGTACTGCCACCTGCAAGAAACCGTCGCCCGATAGGTCGAGCGTCGCCTGCTCCCCGGAACCCAGGCCCACCTTGCCCATGGGAACGGCAATCAGCCCATCATTCTTCACGGTACCGCCGAGCAGCGCGGCATAGCCGCCACGACCGACGGTGATCACGCCTTCATTGCTGACACCGGCAGACGCGCCATTGCCATTGAAGTTATACTGGCCCTTGAGGAAGTCGTCGTTGGAGATGTCGAGCGTCGAGGCGACGAAGCCGCCACCGACCCTGACCGTACCCGTTGGGGTGATGGCGATGCCATTCGGATTGATCAGATACACCTGTCCATTGGCGCTGAGTGTGCCGGCAATGGTCGAACTCGTGTTACCGGTAACACGGTTGAGAATAGCCGAACCCGTTCCAGGCTGGACGAAGTTGACGCTATTGCCCTGACCGACGGAAAAGCCGTTCCAATTGACGATGGCCTTGTCGGAGCTTTGGGTGATGGTGGTCGATGTGCCCGATGTTGCGATCGCAACCCCACCCGACACTACCTGACCACCTGTGGGAAGATTGTCTGCGGCAAAGGCAGCGTTTCCAAAAACCGGCTGTGCCACAAGCGCCGTCGAGGTCAGCAAAGCGGCCATCAGCCAGCGCTGGCCGTTGTGCGAGCGTTTCGAGCAGATGCTGGCCGAAGGGCGGATCATTATGCAAAATACCTCTATTATTAGAAAGTCAATCAATTCAACGCAAAATGGCACGTTATCGAAACCTGACTCAAAGCGCAATTCTGAGTCGCGGAAATTCCTACACCCAGGGTATATGGAAAGCCTTTCACCTAGTACTAAAGTTGCGTTTTGTGACTTGTTTTTGTAGTGGGCGCTGGCTGCGTAGGCTTGATGCTTTCGTCGCCAGAGTGACCATACGAGAACGAAGCCAGTCCTGATTGGTGGTCGCAGTAGGAGCCGCGTGATCAGATAGCGGATCTCTGCGACAGTTGGTAAAAGCGCAAGTTTGTTAGTCAGGCGGCGATTGGCGGGTTTGGACTCGTTTCGTTCGGTTTGCCAGCGGCGCTGCGGCGCAAATCGGAGCCCAACTTGGCGAGGAACGCTGCAGCCGCGATGACGAGCGTCATGTGGCGGTACCAGGCATGCCAGGAACGGGCCTCGGAATGGTCGAGGCCGAGATCGGGTGATGTCAGGTTAATTGAGACGAGTAGCGCAATGGGCAGGCTTGCAGTAATCACGCGGCGATGCCTGCCGCATTCCTCCAATGGGCGATCGCCCTCAGGCGATGCAGGTGGACATCGATAGCTGTCTTTTTCGAGCGGGTTGGGACAAAGAGATTCCGAACCGCGGAGAAGACGCTGACGAAACGTTGCAACGCGCCTGCCGAACGGAACCGCTGCATCACCCGCTCCCGTTTCCGCAGCGGCAGGCGCGAGCGGCACGCCAGAGCCAGTGTTTCCGCCTGCCGATCGTCACGACCACCTCATCCAGATGCCACACGTCATTCGGGCTGGGCGCTTTCCGCCGCAAGCGGGCGGCATAGTCGGGGCCGAACTTCTTTGCCCAGCATCGGATCGTTTCATACGAAACGACGATGCCGCGCTCCAACAGCATTTCCCCGATCAGGCGCAGGCTCAATGGAAAT
Organism: Rhizobium sp. 11_C7_N12_5; assembly: GCF_051811145.1. Classification (NCBI taxonomy): domain Bacteria; kingdom Pseudomonadati; phylum Pseudomonadota; class Alphaproteobacteria; order Hyphomicrobiales; family Rhizobiaceae; genus Rhizobium; species Rhizobium sp. 11_C7_N12_5. The sequence goes on along the minus strand of NZ_JBPWPY010000003.1, from coordinate 449,228 downwards.
CGGAAGTACTGCCAAACTGCATGGGCAATCAGAGACGGCGGAAAGCGATGACGTTTATAATTGACTGGGCTCTGGCTCATCACCGCGAGATAGCCGCAAAATCTTTCAGCTCCAGTTAACCTGACAGCGCCTTGATATCCCCAAGGCCGCAACGATTATCATCGCCCAGACATTCCACCGCCGCAGCCCCGACAGTTCGTGCACGACGGAGCCTCCGTGAAGGGCTTCGGTGCGCGGAACGAAGAGGAACAGCGCCAGGAGCGTGAGGGCACCCAGCGCAGCCATGGCGAGATAGGTATTCCGCCAACCGAGCGTCTGTCCCAGAAACGTTGCCAACGGCGATCCAAAGATCGTTGCTACCGTCAGGCCGGTCATAACGAGCGCGAAAGCCTTTCCTGCCCGGTCCGCGCCGAAGAAATAGGCCGCCACAACTGCTCCCGCTCCAAAGTAGGCGCCTTGCGGCATGCCGCTTATGAACCGGGCAACCGTAAACAGCCCGATATTGCTCGTCATCGACGACAGGACGTTTCCGACGAGCCACAGTCCCATCAGAAACAGCAAGAGATTGCGCCGATTGAGCTTCGCCGCCGCAAGCGTAACGAACGGTGCCCCAAGCACGACCCCGAAAGCATATCCGGTGACCGCGTTCGTCGCGGTCGGAATATTTATACCGAGATCGGCAGAATACAATTGGATAATGCCCATGCTCGCGAACTCGGACGTTCCGATACAGAAACTGCCCAGCATAAGCGCAAAAAGAACGAGCGTCCGGTTCTCATGGGGCGCATTGGATGGAGCAAGTTTCGTTGCCCGACACTGAGCTTCATAGGCTTTTCCAAACATAGATACCACCTCATCGGTCTGTGCCAACGAAACAACATGGATCGGCGCTCGCGCCTCTGTTCTGACCCAGGGTCCGACCGGTGAAGGCACTCAGTCGGTGCGAAATGACGGCAGGGGCGGTCTTTCGTACGCACCAAGCAGGCTCATTCCGGGCATGGCTGTCCGGCGGCTCCCCATTCCGCCATGTCCCGCAAGTGATCCTCGAAGGTTCCCGGCGGCGTGCTGCGACCCTCCCCAGGCTCCCACCCTCGCGGAATGAACCCGTTTAATGATGCATCGTGTCGAAGATGAGCGAGCAGGGCGACGGCATCGCGGCCGCCGTTGCGGGCTGGATCCCTGAGCTGCTTGCAGATTTCGGCGCCACTTCGGCCGTACCAAAGAAACTCCACCGGAGCGAGCTGCCAAGGAATGCCGGCGCGCGGCGGCGCGGGTGCAGGGTCGTTCGGGAGAGTGGACGTCATATGGCAGGTCGAACAGGGTGCCGCCTCGGCGCCAATCCTGCTCACCCCCCCATGGATGTTCATCCCGTGAACGCGAGACCTCGTTTCACCGGCAGGGGTCCAGATCGGAATACCGCCTGCGTCCACATGGCAATTTGCGCAGCGTGGATGGGTAACAACCGCCTCGATTCGTTTCCATGCTTCCATACCTGCCACACGGCTCACGCTACCCGGGGCCAGGGCATCCCTGGAACCTTCACCTTCGGCGTAGACCATCGCCGTGAGAGGGGCCATTATCCAAGCAGCGAGTGCAGCGGCAATCAGAGTTCTGTCCATGACCGCGCCTCTCAAACGAAGTCTATGAATTTGTTGAACGGCATCTCGCGGATGCGCTTGCCGGTCGCGGCGAAAATGGCGTTAGCGAGCGCCGGCGCCGCCGGAGGTACCGGCGGTTCGCCGATGCCGCGCACCGTGTAGTCGTTCTCCAGCCCGCGCACCTCGATCACCGGACACTGATACATCCGCATAGCTTCGTGGTGATTGTAGTTGGTCTGCTGGACTGACCCGTTTGCATAGGTGAGTTCGCAGTTCATAGCATGGCCGAGACCCCAGACAACGCCGCCCTGCACTTGGTTTTCGAAATTGACGGGATCGACGATCTTGCCGACATCGGCTGCCACCCAGACCTTGTCGATCCTGATGCCGGAATCCGTCATGGTCACTTCGACGATCTCGGCAACTGCCGTGCCGAAGGCCTCGACGAAGGCGACGCCGCGGCCCTTTCCGTTGCCGAGCGGTCCGTTCCAGCCGGCCATGTCGCCGACCGTTTGCAGAAGCGTCCGGTAGATAGGAATCTTGCACATGTCGATGCGCGCCTGGAGCGGATCGAGTCCGGCCGCATGGATCAGTTCGTCGATGAAGCTCTCTGTGAAAAAACCATTGGCCGAAGCGCCAACCGACCGCCAGGTGGTAGTCGGCGACACGCCCTGCACCTCGAAACTCGCCGCGCGGTAATTCGGGATGTCGTAGTACATGTTCCAGATACCCACGGCCAATTGGCCGTCTGGGGCATTCGGCGGCATATCCATCCGCCCCAACAGCTCCTTGAAGGGAGGCGTTGAGGCCACTTGGACATCGGCTGCCACGATTTTGCCGTCCTTGACACTGCCTCGATACCTGCCTATCGCAATCTGCCGCGGGATATCTTGCAGGAAGTCCTGTTCGCGCGAGAAGACGATCTTCACGGGCGTCCCGCGCAGTTGGTTCGCGATCTCGGCAAGCGCCCTGACGTTTTCGAATTCCAGGCGGTGGCCGAAGCTTCCGCCCGACCACTCGTTGTGGAAGGTGACCTGTTCGGGCTTCATGCCAATTGCTTTGGCCGCAATGTACTGCACCGATTGCGGCGTCTGGTGGCCAACCCAGATTTCCATCCTGTCGTCGGTCACTATGCCGATGCCGTTGAGCGGTTCCAGCGGCTGGTGGCCGACATAGGGCGCTCGATACTCCGCCTCGAGCAATGTCCCCTCTTTCAGACCGGCATCGATATCGCCGTCGTTACGCCACTGCTTGGCGAGGAATTCCGCGGTGAAGGAGGAACGCACGATGTCCCAGTGCCCATCTTGATCGGGCGGATATCTGGACGGTTCCCACACGCACTCGACGCGCTCCGCCGCCTGCATCGCATACCAGCTGTTCGTCGCTATGACAGCGATGCCGTTGGATATCTTCAGGATCTCACTGACACCCGGCATCGACTGCGCCTTGCTCGCGTCATACGACCTGATCGGCTGGCCCTTATTGGGATTGAGTTTGACTGCCGCATAGACCATGCCGTCCATCTTGCGATCGATGCCGAAAATAATCTCGCCCGTCACCTTGGCGCGTATGTCGAGCCGCTCCATCGGTTTGCCGATCAAGCGCCACTGCGACGGGTTGCGCAGCTTGACGTCCGTGACCGGCGGTATTTTCGCCGCTTCGGCCGAAAGCGCGACATATGGCATTCTTGTTCCGTCTGGCAGGATGACGTGGCCAGCCTCGGTGCGAATATCGGCAATGGCGGCGCCGCTCCGCCTAGCCGCGGCAGCTTTCAGCGTCTCGCGGGCAACTGCTCCGGCGACGCGTAGCTTTTCGTAGGTGTCGGGAATTGCGCTCGAGCCTCCGGTCATCTGCAGGCCCGACTGCCTCAGCCATTCCAGCGCAGCCACGCGGCCCTTCTCGGCTTCAAGGCTCTGGTCCGCCGCCATGAAAGGGGCGATCTCGTGCGCGAATCCGGTGTTGAAGTAGGCGGGGCTGGGGCCGGCGAAACGGACCTCGAACTGGCCGAGTTCTAGATCTAGTTCCTCCGCGATCATAATCGGCTGAATGGAACCAACACCCTGTCCGATGTCGGCATGCTGTGCGATAAGCGTGATCCTGTCGGGGCTGATCTCGACCCATGGATTGAAGGCGACCGAGTCCGGGCCGAGGTCCGCCGCCAGCGGGTTAGTCGTGCCGGGAGAAGCGGGATTGTCCTGAGCCTGACCATAGGACCCAAACACCACACCTCCGGCGACGGCAGCGGAGCCGAATACGAAGGCGCGGCGGGAAAGCACCGGCATCGTGCCCATCTCACTTACCTCCGATCTTTTCCGCGGCTGCGTGGATCGCGACGCGGATGCGCTCATACGTGCCGCATCGGCAGAGATTGCCCGACATGACCTCGTTGATATCCTCATCGGTCGGTTTGGGATGCGTTTTAAGCAGCGAGATCACCTGGATCATCTGGCCCGTCTGGCAGTATCCGCACTGCGCAACCTGGTGCTCGATCCAAGCCTCCTGCACCGGGTGCAGCTTGCCGTTGCCAACCCCTTCGATCGTGGTTATCGCCTTGCCGGCAACGTCTGCGATGCGCGCTTGGCAGGAGCGCACGGCCTCACCGTCGACTTGCACCGTGCAGGCGCCGCATTGGGCTATTCCGCAGCCATACTTCGGACTTGTAATGCCAAGCTCATCGCGCAGTACCCAGAGCAAAGGCATCTCGGGTATCACGTCGACTTGGTGCCTCGAGCCATTCACAACGATATCGAACATCGCAAGCCTTCCTTAGTTTGCTGGCACTTGGCTATTGCATGCAAACGTACCGGCGGCTTCCAACGCTGCAAAGGACAATCCGCCAGAATTTACCTTTTTTAACCAGCGATTAGGCCTCGGCAGAGGGGAGCGTAAGGCGAATTCTTTCGGTTTCGACGAACGCTTTTTTGCCATCGCTATTCCTCAGCAGTGGAATGGCGATGCGCACCGGCACTCCGCCGCCGAAGATGATGACCCGCCCGCCATTGCTTTGCTCTATGCCGAAGAGCGGCGCACCGGGTTGCGCCAACTGGCCCAGAGACGGTGGTCTTATTGAATAAACGCGCAGTCAATGCCTTGCCGATGGCGAGATCGCAAATGCTACAAGCGCGCCACCCCTGATCCACGACGGCTATGTTGTAGGCAATGCCGACGCTTGCGGCTTCGGCTTCGCCCGCCGCCAGCATCCGCTTCGCATCGGAGAGACTGAGGGTGGTGCGAGAACAAGGCATCGTCTTTATCGTCTCGGGTTGCTCTTCAACGGTGATCGATGTTTCCTAAGCTATATGCGTGTGGATGGCGCCGAGGTAAAAAGAGGGTTAAATTCGATGGCCTGCGAAAGCTCCCCAGGCTGGGCGTGGGGCGCACCTCGAAACGTCAAGTTTCATTGGGAAGTTATTCGTGAGTGCATGGAACAATCCGGCAGACTAGACGGCAAAACATACTGTTTCGGGGACTACCGGTTCATTCCAGACCGGCAACTCCTGACGCTTGGCGAAAAGCCGCTGCGCATTGGAGCGCGGGCTCTCGATCTTCTCCACCTGCTCGTCATCCACGCGGGGGAGGTCGTCGGCAAGGACCAGTTGATACGGTACGCCTGGCCGGCCACCTTCGTCCATGAGGGCAATCTGAAGGTCAACATCGCAGCCTTGCGCCGCGCCCTTTCGGGAACGGCCTCCGGGCTGTCGTGCATCGCCACGGTGAGCGGCCGCGGTTATCGCTTCGTTGCACCGTTGCGTGTGTACGGAGGAGACCACCAGCCCCCGCTCGAGACACCCAAGGCAGCGGGCTCGGAATTGCCTCTACAGACGGAGGTCGTCGGTCGCGACCGCGCAATTGCAGACCTTGTGGCCAAGCTTTCGGAATGCAAGCTCCTCACGATCGTGGGGCCAGCCGGGGTAGGCAAGACGACGGTCGCTGTCAGACTGACGCAAAGTCTGCTTGACCGCTTTCGCGACGGCGTTTGTTTTGTCGATCTTGCTGCCATCGGCGACCCACAACTCGTCGATGCCACGATAGCGGCGTCTCTGGGGGCCGGCGGCAAATGGACGAACATGCTTGCCGGCATCGTCGAGACGCTGCGCGATCGCGAAATGCTGCTGATACTCGACAATTGCGAGCACGTTCTCAGCACCGCTTCTGCGATCGCGGAACACCTGACGCTCGCTCTTCCGGGTCTTCATGTCATCGCAACGAGCCGGGAGCCGCTGCGGGCGCGATCCGAAAGCGTCTATCGCTTGTCGCCGCTTCCATACCCGGATGAGCAGGGCGGCGAGAACCGCGTGGAGGCCATGGCCTTTCCAGCCGTCGAGCTCTTCGTGAAGCGGGCGCATGCGGCATACGGCTACCAGGTCGATGATGCCGACTTTCCCGCCATATCGGCGATATGCCGCCGGCTCGACGGGATTGCGCTGGCGATCGAACTGGCCGCATCCAGGCTGCCGGCCTTAAAGCCGCCGGCCTTGCTCAACCTTCTGAAGGAAAGTTTCACTCCGCTCATCGCCCGTTCGGGTGGAACTCCCCAGCGGCACCAGACGCTGCTTGCGACATTGGATTGGAGCTACCAGCTTCTCTCAAAGGACGAGGCCAGGCTCCTGCGCCTTTTGTCGGTATTCTCGGCAAGCTTTTCTCTTGCCGATGTCATCGGTGTGGCCAGCCACATCGACAGAAGCATCGAGGAGATCGCGATGTACACCGAAAGCCTTGCCGCGAAGTCGCTTTTGTCGACCACGCACGATGCGAGCGGAACACGCTATCGGCTGCTCGACAGTACGCGCAGTTTCACCGGCGAACGGCTCGAAACGGCAGGAGAGGCAGTTGATGCGCAATCGAGCCACGCGCACTATCTCCTCCGGCTGTTCGAGCAAGCCGAGGCGGAGTGGTACTGGCGGCCGAGGAAGGAATGGACCGCCTCCTACGAACCGCGCATCAACGACTTGCGCAAGGCGATCGACTGGGCGTTGGGCGATGGCCTTGAGCACGAGGTCGGCGTACGCCTGACGAGTGCCGCAATTCCGCTTTGGGACGAATTGTCGATGGTCGCGGAAAGCCGGCGACGTGTCGAACGGGCGCTGCAATGTGTCGAAGCCTTGTCGCGCTGCGAACCCGCGGTGAAGATGAAGCTCATCGCATCCTATGCCTCGGGTCTCAATTTCTCCGACCGTCTCGGCCCAGAAGCCGACTCTGCATGGATGGAGGCAAATCAACTGGCGCGACAGATCGACAACGTCGACTACCAGTTCCGCACATTATGGGGCCTCGGCATATTGCAAAGCTTCACCGGGCGCCACCGGCAGACGATGGCGACGCTGACGCAATTCGCGCGGCTCGCGGCCGGCCAGCAAGAGGACCGACAGGTGGCTGCCGAGGGCGAGCGCGTCAGGCTCATGGCCGTCTTCTACTGCGGCAATGTCAGGCATGCGAACGATGACCTGAAACGGCTCGCGCGCGACTACGCAGCGACCGAGAAGCAATCTGGCATGGCCCGCTTCCAGATGGATCGGTTCGTATCGATCCGGGTGGCGTTGGCGATGGCGGCCTGGGTTGCCGGAGATCGTAGGGAGGCGGCTGCGGCACTTCGGGACGCGCTCGGACACAGCATCTCAAGCGATCATCTCGTCTCGCATTCCAATGCTCTTGCGCAGGCTGCCCTTCCCATCGCCTTATGGTCCGGTGAATCCGAGATTGCGCGGCAGCACGTCGCGGCGCTTGCCCGCAATCTCACCCTGCGCGAAATCGCGATTTGGCAACCTGTCTGCCGTTTTTACAAGGGTGCGCTCGCGTGCATGGACGGCGACGCAGAAGGGGTCGGCACGATGCGCCAGGCTACCGAGCAACTCATCGCCAACAATTTCCTCGTTCGGGTGCCGTTCTACCTCTCAATCCTTGCGGAAGCTGCGTTGCGTCACGGACGCATCGCGCTCGCGCGCGACAGCTTGAGCGCTGCTTTCAACCGTGCCGACAGACAGGGCGAGCACTGGTCCCGGCCGGAACTGCTGCGCGTGCGCGGTCTGCTTCAGCGGCTGGACGGCGATCTGGCCGGTGCCTCAGAAACCTTGTTGCTCGCTGCGGAGACCGCGCGGGAAAGCGGCGCTCTTTTCTTCCGGCTGCGCGCCTCGACGTCGCTGGCGGAGTTGTGGGCCGAAACCGACCGGCAGGCGGCGGCCGAGCTGCTTTCGCCGGTATATGCCGAATTCGATGACGCACTGCCTTGCGCGAGCGTTACGAAGGCCCGTAGGTTGCTTGAGGCCCTCGCGCGGCAAGATGAAGTCGCGCGAAAGGGATTATCCTGAATTGCCCTAGCCGTTCTTGTTGGCAACCAGCGCTGGGTCGAGGACGAAGGCCTTTTGCTCGGCGAGGTCGTTTATCTTCGACAGGTAGTCCTTGAATCGCGAAGTATCGCGGTGCGCCGCGACCGCGGCATTGTCGACGTAGAATACATCGACCACGTAGCGGTCGGCCTTCGCTTGGTCCGCCACACATCCCACCGCAGATTGCCTGGTTCCATCCGGCAGTGGGGCGCCATGCCGAAGAGCAGCGCCTCCAGAGCTCCGGCCTTGCCTGATCTGGCGAGCAAGGTCGCCATGATCTTGACATGAGACATGATCTGCTTCTCCCCGTTCGCTATTTCGCGGTTGCCGCACTCTCGATGAAAGCTGCAACCTCCTTTGGATGCGAGAGCATCACCGCGTGGCTGCTGTCGATCTCAACAGTGGTGGAACCGGCTCGCTTGGCAAATGCTCGCTGGAACGTCGGCGGGATCATCATGTCCTTCTTGGTGACCATGAAGTGCGAGGGCTTGGTCTTCCACGCGACCTTGTCGATCGGGGTCTGCACCGCCTCCAGGCCCCACGGAACCTGGGCGACGGCCATGAAGCCGGTTATCGTGGGATCGACGTCCGCTGCGAAAGCGGTCGGAAATTTCGAGGGATCAACCAGCAGGTAGCCATCCTTCGGCGGCAGCAGGGGCGCTCCCGACTCTCCCGCAGGCACGGGTTGTTCGGCAAGCGATGCCACCGATTCCTTGGCGTCTGGCGCAAAGGCGGCAAGGTAGACCAGGCTCTGCACCTTCGGATTATTGCCCGCCTCGGTGATGACCATTCCGCCATAGGAATGGCCGACGAGGACGACCGGTTTGCTCGCCGCCTCGATCACACGATTGGTGGCTGCAACGTCGCCGCTGAGGCTGATCGTCGGGTTCTGGACGACCAGAACCTCATACCCGTCGCCGGTCAGGAGGTCGAAGACCGCCTGCCATCCGGAGCCGTCAACGAATGCGCCATGGACCAGAACGATCGAGACAGGCTTGTCGGCGGCAAACGAAGCGACAGGAGAGGCAATAATCATGGCGGCGAGAAATCCCCAGATTGTTCGTTTCACAATTACCTCCAAGGTTGGAAACCCACCGGGACGATATCGCAGCGGCTGCAAGGCGGCTGGTTAAAAGAGGTAAAACCGACAGAAGCCACCGGAGCCGCAAACGGCGCTATGATATTACGGGAACGTTTGGGTTTTCCGGACCGGATACGGCCCCAGGAAAAGAATGAGGAGCGCACCGCCGACGAGCAGCAGCGCGCAGGCTTGAAGTATGCCCGCATAGGTGCCCGTGCGGTCGAAAACGTAGCCGAACAGGCTAGGCCCCACGAAGGCGCCAACCACGAAGATGCCGTACAGCGTGGCGTAGGTCGTTGCGTAGCTTCGCATCCCGAGATAGCGGGCCACCAGATAAGCCATCAGATCGAACTCGATCCCGGACGTGAGCCCAAGCAAAACGATCGCGATAGCGGCCGTCGAGAAACTCACACTGTCTTGTGAAAGGATAAGGCACGATACCGCGCCCATCGTGAGGATGACCGTGCCTACCGCAGGCGCCCAGAAAAGATCAACCAGAAGGCCGCCAAGCAGTCGGCCCGCAACGGCCGCTATCCCCACGAGAGAGGCGAGTCGGACGATATCGCCGGGCGGCAGGCGAAGCGAACGAAGGATGTTCTCGATATTGGGCAGCGGCGCAGCGACGGCGAGCGACATCGGAATAAAGACAATGGCGAGGAGCCAGAACGAGCGAGACAGGAAAGCCCGGCCGGCCATCATGCCTTCGAAGTCCTGGCCCGTGGCGGGCCTGACATGAACGTCCTTGCTTTGCGACCCGGCAAAGCCCCAAAAAACCAAGGGGCATGCGATGAAAACCGGTAGTGCGCCCACAACGAGAATTGCAACGCGCCATCCTCCGATCTCGATCAACAATTGGGCAAGCGGCTTCACCGCAAAAGCAAACAGGCCTGCTCCGGACAACACGATGCCGAGGGCGAGCCCCCGGCGCTCGGCGAAGGCACTGTTGATTACCCGCGTGAAAACGACCGGTGTTGCCCCCAACCCACATATCGCTATGGCGAGCCACGACAGATAGTATTGCGCCACCGAGCCGTTCGATGCCGCGAGAGTCATATAGCTCAGGCCCAGGCACGGCAGGGAAATCGACGCCACCGTGCGCGCGCCGAGCCTGTCGATCAATGTCGCGAAAAACGGACCCACGATCAGAACGGAACCGGCAAGCAACGACAAGCCGCCAAAGATGGTCGCAAACGACCAGCCGAATTCCTCGGCAAAAATCGGCGCGAAGACGCCGATCGTATAGAACGGGATGGCGGGCATTCCCAACAACGACCCGCACAGGCCGGCCAACACGAGCCGCCACCCGTCCCGGAACTCTTCGACACCCGTCCCTCTCACTGGAGCATTTCCTTTGTCCGAACCGGCAGGTCAGCGATCAGATCATGGTGCGATGCACAATGTGCAATTTATCGCGGCCTGTAAAGTCGCGCAAGGTTCACGACAATATGAGACGGTGTTCGATTGATCGGCCCATTCAAGGGCTACCTCATAACGTCCGCTTTCATGATGCGGTTGTTGCTGGATCAACATCCGATATGAAGGCGCAAAGCAGTCGTCCCGCGCTTGGCTGCAACGCCATTTTTTTAAAGATCACGACCCACAGTCAACGAAATCGGATCCGTTGATGTGAAGGGATTCGTTACACCCTGGTGGAAAAGCTCCAGACCATGTCCACCAAATATCGCAAGCAGCAGGAAACCGGACAGTTCCCTGCCAATTTCCTCGGGCATTACTACGACGTCTATTGCCTGCTGGACCAAACGGACGTTCAAGCATTCATCGGTACAGATGCATATCGCACCCACAAAGACCGGCGTTTCCCGAAGCTCGACAATCGCGATATCAGCAGCAATCCGGCGTTCAGCCTCTCCGACCCCGATACCTTCGGACTTTACGAACGCGCGTATGAGCGGACCGCCGCGCTATATTACCACGGCAGGCCCACACTGAAAGAGCTCCTCGCGCGTATCGCGTCCAACGCGGAGCGCCTCTAGCGGTCCGGTCGCATCCCGGCTGCTCTTTATAAGAGACTATTTCACAGCTGGTCGCGAATGGATCCCGCAGCAACCGGTCCGGGTACCGGAGAGGAGGTCGACTTCGTGCCGACCGAACTCAAGATCCGTCAATCAGTGAAAGCAATAAGAGGCACCAGTACCTACGGGGGTTGAAGGACTCAGGGCCAAAGTGGTGATTGCCGCCGGGCGCCCGCCATCAGATGTCTGGCTTCCCTTGATGAGCGGGCTATGCGTCCACCGGCTTGCTTAGGATGGTCTACCGCCTAAACGGCGTAGCAACTCCGCCAAGTTGCCGTCGCTGATGAGATGGTCAACGGGGGTGACACAGGAGTTACTTCGAGCCTACTTCGACCTTACGATGCCGCTAACGGCAATTGGCTCCGCCATCTTGCCCAGGGAAGCCTGGTTCCGGATGAAGGTCGAAGTGCGCCGAAAGATTAGGCAGCCCGCGCAATTGCGGCTATGATCTCCTGGAAGATCACGGGAGGCGGCCTTGAGAGCCGGTGATTGATGGATTTTGCGGATCACGTTAAGGAAATCGAGCGGGTCGGACAGGGAAGCAATACAGGGCGCGACGCCATCGTCGTGGAATCCTGGCGACGTTGCCTGGACACCTACCAGCTTGACCCGGCACAGGCGCGCGAGGCGGTCATCGTCTCGCAGACACGGCTGCGCGAACATCGCCAGCAGGCGGAAGACCTCGTGCACATCGCCCGCTCCGGTCTGGAGCGGCTCTACCGGCAGGTTGCAGAGCAGAACTATGTGCTGCTGCTCTCCGACCGTCAGGGCGTTACCGTCGAATTCCTGGGCGATCCGTCCTTCAACAACAACCTGCGCAAGGCGGGTCTCTATCTCGGCTCCGAATGGGCCGAGCCCCGCGCCGGCACCTGCGCCGTCGGCGCCTGCATCGCCACCGGCGAGGCGCTGACCATCCACCAGACAGACCATTTCGATATCACGCATACGCCGCTCTCCTGCACCGCCGCGCCGATCTACGACACGCAAGGGACCCTGGCCGCCGTCCTCGACATTTCGCTCCTGAGTTCGCCGATCCTCAAGGCGAGCCAGAACATGGCGCGCCATCTCGTCTCTTCCACGGTGCGGCGCATCGAGCTCGCCAACCTCATGGCCAGCAGCCGTCACGATCTGGTGCTGCGCTTTGCCGGCGCACCGGAGTTCCTCGACGTCGACCCGGAAGCGGCGATTTCCGTCGACGGCGCGGGCCGCATCACCGGCATGACCCATGGCGGCGCGCGGCTTCTTGCGGCCTCGCGCGGGCTCGACTGGCGCAGGCCCGAGCTTCTGATCGCACAACCGGTCACCGACTTCTTCGAAGCGGGGCTCGACGAACTCGCGTCCCTCACCCGCGCCAGCCTGCCGCAGAACCGGCGGATCGCCGTGCGCGACGGGTCGACCCTCTATGCCCATGCCATCGAGCCGCAGCAGCGCACGGTGAGCGTGCCTGTTGCGCGTCCGTCCCGGCAACAGCCGGCGATGAGCAGCCTGGGCGGCAACGTTCCGGCCGTCGACGAACTCAGGCGCAAGGTGACGAAACTCGCGTCGAGCAGGCTGCCGATCCTCATCCAGGGCGAGACCGGAACCGGCAAGGAATATCTGGCCCGCATCGTTCACACGGTGAGCGGGCTTTCCGGCCGCTTCGTTGCGGTCAATTGCGCGGCCATCCCCGAACAGCTCATCGAAAGCGAATTGTTCGGCCATGCGCCGGGGGCCTTTACCGGCGCGCTCGCCAAGGGCCGCAAAGGCCTGGTCGAGGAGGCGCAGGGTGGAACCCTGTTCCTCGACGAAATCGGCGACATGCCCTACGCCGCACAAAGCCGGCTGCTCAGGGTTCTGGCCGAAGGCGAAGTCCTTCCCGTTGGCGGCTCGGTCCCCCGCAGGGTCGATTTCCGTGTGCTTTCGGCGTCGCATCGATCGCTGGTCGACATGGTTGCGGGCGGCGCGTTCCGCGAAGACCTCTATTACCGGCTGAACGCCGCGGTGCTTACGCTGCCGCCGCTCTGCGAGCGCGAGGACCTGCCCTGGCTGCTCGAACAGCTGCTCGAAAAGCATGGCACGGAGGGCCGACCTCTCCGGCTCTCGGGTGCCGCCAGACTGCTCCTCCTCCACTATGCCTGGCCGGGCAATATCCGCGAGCTCGATAATGCCATTGCCTTTGCCGCAGCGCTGTGTGACGACGGTCTGGTCGAGGTGACGGATCTGCCGGACCAGCTGTCGGGCATGTCCGCGATCCTCGGCGAAGACAGCCATCAAGCCGACCTCAGGGCAGTGCTTCTGACCTGCAAGGGCAATGTATCCGAAGCCGCACGCCGGCTCGGCATCGATCGCACCACCTTGCACCGCCGCATGAGACGGCTCGGCATAGACCGCCCGCATTGAGCCCCACACTGTGGCATCCGCCACAGCTGTTGCGCCGCAGCTGTTGCATGTCGCGCCGCTGCCGGCACGAAAAGCTGAATGATATCAGTCATCGCCCCGGCGCGCGCCGCTGGCATGGGCATTGCTCCTCCCCTGTTGTCAAAGACAGCCAATGGAGGAAACATGCGCGCACTCAGATTTCATGCAGCCAAGGACTTGCGGCTGGACGACATCCCCGAGCCGAAGCAGCCGGGGCCGGGACAGGTTCTCGTGCGCAACCGCTTCGTCGGCATCTGCGGAACGGATCTTCACGAATACAGCTACGGTCCGATCTTCATTCCCAAGGAGCCGCATCCGTTCACCGGCGCGCACGGCCCGCAGGTCCTCGGCCATGAGTTCGGCGGCGTCGTCGAGGCCGTTGGCGAGGGCGTGACGTCGGTCGCCGTCGGTGATCGCGTCTCGATCCAGCCGCTGGTCATGCCGAGATCGGGCGACTATTTCGCCGATCGCGGCCTCTTCCATCTGAGCACGCAGCTGGCGCTGGTGGGACTGAGCTGGGATGGCGGTGGCATGGCGGAAGCCGCCATGGTCAACGAATACAATGTCCAGAAGATCCCGGACGAGATGACCGACGAGGAGGCCGCACTCGTCGAACCGACGGCGGTTGCCGTCTATGCCTGCGACCGCGGCGGCGTGACCGCCGGCAACAGCGTTCTCGTCACCGGCGCCGGGCCGATCGGCATGCTGACCCTGCTCGCCGCCCACGCGGCCGGTGCCGCGCAGCTCTTCGTCTCCGATCTTAACGATGCCCGGCTGGAGCTGGCCAAGAGCGTGCTGCCCGACGTCATCACGATCAACCCTAAGCGCGACAACGTCGGCGATGTCGTCCGCACGCAGACGGAGGGACAGGTCGGTTGCGACGTGGCGATCGAATGCGTGGGCAACGAACATGCGCTCAAGGCCTGCGTCGATGCGGTACGCAAACAGGGCGTGGTCGTCCAGACCGGATTGCACCCGCACGAAAACCCGATCGACTGGTTCCAGGTCACGTTCCGCGACCTCGAGGTCAAGGGCTCTTGGGCCTATCCGACACATTACTGGCCGCGCGTGATCCGCCTGATCGCCTCGGGCCTGCTGCCGGCGACCAAGATCGTCACCAAGCGCATCACGCTCGACAGGGCGGTGAAGGAGGGTTTCGATGTCCTGCTCGATCCGGCCGGCACCCATCTAAAGATCCTGATCGATCTTTCGAAATAAGCATCTCTGCGACGCCTGTTCCGGGAGAGGAGCCCGGCCGGCGGAGGCTTTGACGCTTTCTGGAACGCCCCCATGCGGGCGTTCCATGACCACCCCCAAGCATCCACGGAGGAGAAAAAATGCTTGATATCAGCCCCGGAACCAAGATCGACACGATGCTTTCAAAGCTAGGGCAGGCGCTGGAAAGCGGCGACATCGACGCCGCTGTCAACCTGTTTCAGGCCGATTGCTACTGGCGCGACCTGGTGACATTCACCTGGAACCTGAAGACGCTGGAAGGCCATGAGCAGATCCGCGACATGCTGACCAGCCAGCTTGCCGCCACCAAGCCCTCGAACTTCGTGCAGGACACGAAGGAGGCCGCCTCGGAGGCCGGCGGCGTCACCGACGGCTGGTTCGAATTCGAGACTGCGGTCGCGCGCGGCTATGGCCATATCCGCCTGAAGGACGGCCTGATCTGGACGCTGCTCACCACCATGACGGAACTGAAGGGTCATGAGGAGCCCAAGGGGGTTCGCCGTCCGATGGGGGCGGAGCACGGCCATGACCGGGATCGCAAGACCTGGAAGGAAAAGCGCGAGATCGCGGCCGCCGAACTCGGCTATTCGGTGCAGCCCGAGGTCGTGATTATCGGCGGCGGTCAGGGCGGCATCGCGCTCGGCGCGCGTCTTCGCCAGCTCGGCGTGCCGACGATCATCATCGAGAAGAACGAGCGCCCCGGCGACAGCTGGCGCAAGCGCTACAAGTCGCTCTGCTTGCATGATCCCGTCTGGTACGATCACCTGCCCTACATCCCCTTCCCTGAGAACTGGCCCGTCTTCACGCCCAAGGACAAGGTCGGCGACTGGCTGGAAATGTACACCAAGGTCATGGAGCTGAACTACTGGGGCTCCACCACGGCCAAATCGGCGCAGTATGACGAAAAGACCGGCGAATGGACGGTCGTCATCGAGCGGGATGGCAAGGAAGTGGTGCTGCGGCCGAGGCAGCTGGTGCTGGCGACCGGCATGTCGGGCAAGGCCAATGTGCCGAAATTCGAAGGCCAGGACGTCTTCAAGGGTGAGCAGCAGCATTCCTCGCAGCATCCCGGCCCGGACGCCTATGCCGGCAAGAAGGTCGTCGTCATCGGCTCCAACAACTCCGCCCACGATATCTGCGCGGCGCTCTGGGAGGCCGGCGCGGATGTCACCATGCTTCAGCGCTCGTCCACCCATATCGTCAAGTCCGACTCGCTGATGGAGATCGGCCTCGGCGATCTCTATTCCGAGCGGGCGGTCGAGGGCGGCATGACGACGCGCAAGGCCGATCTCATCTTCGCCTCCCTGCCCTACCGGATTATGCATGAGTTCCAGATCCCGATTTACGACAAGATCCGCGAAAAGGACGCGGACTTCTATTCCTCGCTCGAAAAGGCCGGATTCATACTGGATTTCGGCGACGACGATTCGGGTCTCTTCATGAAATATCTGCGCCGAGGATCGGGCTATTACATCGACGTCGGAGCCTGCGACCTGGTCATCGATGGTTCGATCAAGCTGAAATCCGGTGTCGATGTCTCGCATCTGACGGAAAACGCCGTGGTGCTGAAGGACGGCACGGAGCTTCCGGCGGACCTCGTCGTCTATGCCACCGGCTACGGCTCGATGAACGGCTGGGCGGCCGATCTCATCTCGCGCGAAGTGGCCGACAAGGTCGGAAAATGCTGGGGCCTCGGCTCCAACACGACCAAAGACCCAGGTCCCTGGGAGGGCGAGCAGCGCAACATGTGGAAACCGACGCAGCAGGAAGCGCTGTGGTTCCACGGCGGCAACCTGCACCAATCGCGCCACTATTCGCAATACCTGTCGCTTCAGCTGAAAGCCAGGCAGGTCGGCATCGACACGCCGGTTTTCGGGTTGACCAAGTCGCATCACCTGTCTTAGCGCTCATCAAGGGCGCCGCCTTGGCCGGCGCCCTTTTGCTTTATCGGGTGGCTTATTGTATCGAAGAAAATTAGCGATCTTCAACGGCATCGCCGTGCCAAGACCGCTCGGAATACGAGCCAGCTACCGTCTGAAATGGGCACAACGGAGCCGCGAACCATCCTGCTCGCCTTGATGGGATGTGAACCTGAGACCTTGCTATTCCGATTTTCGCTTGGTGCCAGATTATATACTAGTTGCAGGATCTTGATCCCCTCTCAAGGTGGGATCAGCGCCTATATTCGGTCGTGCCTGCCATGCGTCGTGAACTGACGCATGGCCCATTGTTTGTGAATACTGCTTATCAGAACAAGATAGGGCATGAACGACAGAGAAGCGCTTCCAGACATTGATATCGCTGCAGGTACCTGCAACGACGAGGCTGAGGAGATCAGGCGGCTGAAGAAGGAACTGGCTCGCGTCTCACCCCAGAGACGGCCCTCCTTTTTTTGATGTGGGTGCAATCGCTACGTGCGCTTCCTATATGGGTTGCCATTGAAGTTGATCGCGGACGAACAGGCTAATCCGTTGGCTGTGCTTCAACAAAAGTCTTTTGAAGAGGGGTTTTATGCGCATTAAAGAGCCTTTGGTACGATCGGGTTTCTTTTGGCTTCCCGGCAAGGAGGACTACAGAGCACCAGGAACGTTGACGATTTCAGAAGCCGGAAAGGTTCATCTCGAAATCCTTGGGAGTTTTTCCGGCCCGACCGGGTCCGTCGAGGACCTTAAGGATGAGACGCTGACCATCGGACGCGTGGTCGGCCAGATTGAGAAGGAAGGCATGCTCACTCTTGAGCACTGCTTCTATCGGAAGCTGCCTTACGGTTTCGGCGGTGTCATCAAGTCGAAAGTCGAAGCATCCTGGGCAATTTTGGGTGTGGCATTCGACGCCGATGAGGATATCCTTTCGACGAGCAGTACACCTCTGTCCAAGGCTTCGAGGAGTGGCTTCGTGTTTCAGGGCTTTCCCTGTCGTTAATTGATACCCCACTCGTTTACTCCGTCGAGTACCGTCGCCCCGAGCCGATTACCCTATATGAAGGCGATGATTTCACGTTGTCCGTTGGTTTCGGACACACCATGCCGTCCATGACCGACGTGAAGCATGCAGAGATAAATGCCTCGGCTTATCTGAAAATATCAGCCCGGGAACCGCAGAAGCCCGGCTTCTTTACAAACATCGTCACTATGCTTCGAGAGTTTGTATCGTTCGCCGTCGACACCATGGTGTCGGTGACGGAAGTCTGGGCGATCAATAAAGCCATCACGGAACCGATTGGCGAGGGTAAAACCAAACCAGCCAAGATGGACTTGTACTACCGTTCGAAAAACCACCTCGATAAGACGCCCAAAATTGACAGCTTCCGGATGTTGTATCGCTACCTCGATGTTCAGGGTAATTCCCAGAAGATAGTCGCCAGTTGGTTCGAGTTGTACGATGTAATCCTACCGGTCTTGCACCTCTATTTTTCAACGAGAGCAGGGTTACATACATTTCTGGAGGGACGTTTTCTTTCTCTCGCCCAGGCTGTTGAAACGCTGCACCGTCGAACCTCGACTGAAACCGCGATGGCCGCCGCCGATTTCGGCGCCTTGAAGGACCTTCTGATCAAGGCCGCTCCTGACGCGCACAAGGAGTGGATTGGACAGAAGCTGGCTTTCGCCAATGAGATCAGCCTTGCAGACCGACTGAAGCGGATTCTCGAACCATTCAAGGATCGGTTTGGAAGCGACGCAGACAGAAAGCGTCTTGTCCGGTTGATAGTGGACACCCGAAACTACCTGACGCACTATGACCCTAAATCGGAGCACAAGTCGGCTGATGGAATGCCGCTATATGTGCTTTGCGAGAAGATGGAGGCGCTGCTCCAGCTTCATTTCCTGAAAACACTTTCGTTTTCGGATGAGCAAATTGAGGCTGTTTGTGTCGGACCGCAGGCGTTGAAGGACAAGCTCAATTTGCGCCTCACGTAAGAGACGAATTAGCATTACAGTTGCATTTTTGATTTGAGGAGCGCTTGCCTTGCTGCGGCTTGGTGTACCCGTCGCCAAAGCGACCATGTGATGACGCATGAAGGTTCAATTCGCTGTCGTGCGAGGCGTGTTGCGCTCCGGCGGATTTCCTGGATCGACCAGCGGATCAATTGCTGATGCTGTACCCTAAGCGCTGCCTCGTTTTTGGGGGTGGCATAGTGTTGGCGCGATGACGAATGACCGCCATCATGGCGAATGCGAGCATGACCAGCGAGACATGGCGATGCCAGCCGTGCCAGGAGCGGGTCTCATTGTGGTCAAGGCCGAGCTCGTTCTTGGCGGTTTCGAAGCTGTCTTCGATGGCCCAGCGGTGGCTCTCCACGGTCACCAGCTTTTCCATGGATGTGCCAACCGGACACCATGTGGAGAAGAAAGCGAGATCGCCATCGGCGATTTTGCGGCGGATCAACAGCCCCCGTGTCCAGGTGCCGGGGAATGCCGCCTCGAAATCATCGGCATCGAGGTCGGCCAATTTGAGATAGACCCAATCGTGCAGTCGCGCGCCCTTGATCCCATCGCCTGCCGACATGCGTCGCCAGGCATCGTCAGGCAAGGCTTCGGCGATGTCCTTCGCTGTCCCGGCAACGGCCAGCGGTTTGTCCCATGAGCGAAAGAGATGATTGGCGTTCACGCCCAGCACATAGCCCTTGGCGGCTCGTTTGAGCGCCATTTCGATGTCGCCTACGCCATAGACGCTGTCGGCAGCCACCCAGGAAAACGGCACATCCGAAGCGATCGCCCGCTCGATCATCGTCAGCGCCAGTGCCGGCTTGGTCAGAAAGCCGACCGCTTCCGGCACATGAGCGCTGGCCATACGGCTCCCGTCCTCCGTCCAGACCTTCGGCAGATAGAGCGCCCGGTCGATGAAGGCATGACCATGGCGAGAGACATACGATGCGAACACGCCGATCTGGCAATTGGTGATCTTGCCCGCCGAACCTGTATATTGCCGGCCGACACCACAGGATGCCTTGCCCTGCTTGAGAAAACCGGTCTCGTCGATCACCAGGACCGCGTCAGCATCGGCCAGCGTCTCAAGGGCATAGTCACGCACGATATCGCGCAAGGCGTCCGCGTCCCAATGACCACGCCCCAGAATAGCCTGCTGCCGCCATGGGCCGGGATCGTCGGCCGCCTCCGCCCGCATCCATCCCGTCTTGCGTCGCTCTTCTCCCAGCAAACCGTCCAGGAATTGGCTCGCTGAATTCGCCACCCGCTCCTGTGTAAAAAGCGGTCGCATTCGCGCTTTCACATCTCGTAACGAAGACGCCCAAAGCTCCAGCGCCGTCTCTATAGATTCAGGCAGTGCACAAAGATGCAACTGTAATGCTAGCCCGAATTGCTTGCCCGATTTGCAGCGATTAATTAGCCGTGCCCAATGATGCGAACCACCATAGGCCTCGATCGCGATCAACGTTGACGGGCAGGTCGTGAAGAAGAATGGTCGCGTTGCCATATAGTACGCGAGTGACTGCGATGCGTTGAAGCTCACCGCCGGAGAGCTTCAAGCCACGCTCGCTTGCGCGACGCATTGTCATCTAAATACTGTTGTTATAATAACTTGAGTTTAATTTACAGGATTAATGCACGGGCGGACGCCGGAAGCAGCAAATGATGTTTCAGCCGAGAATGCAGAACAAGATCGGAGGCTTTTCCGTCATCGGCGGCATGCATCGTCGCTACTGGAACGGCATGGTTGCCGATATCTGGAACGTCAATTGTGCCGCACAAGCCGGCGGATACTATGTGGCACGCGATCCACGCCTGTTCATCCTTCTGGAGCAGCGTGGGGCAGGTAAGACCAATGTTCGACCCTCGCCTGGCGCGCAAGGCCAGCTGCAGGATTATAGTAGCGGTCGCATCTCCTATATCCCTGCCGGCATGGAGCTCTGGGTCGACGTGGCGGGCGTCGAGTTCGTGCGCCACCTCGATATTCATTTCGATGCGGAAATACTCAGCCAGCGCCTGATGGAAAATATCGATCCGGCACAGCTCGACCGGCCACAGTTGCATTTCAACGACCCGCGGGTGATGGCGCTCGCCGAGCTTATCGCCGCCGAATGTGAAAACCCTGAGCCACTGCACGATCTTTACGGCGATGGTCTGACGCTTTCGCTTTTGATCGACGTGTTGCAGTTGCGCGGAACCCAGCCACGCAAACGCAGTGGCCTTGCCACCTGGCAGTTGCGCCGTGCGGTCGACTATATCGAAGAGAACTGCACGCGCGCCATCCGGCTGGAAGAACTGGCTGAATTGACCGGCCTCTCCCAGTCGCATTTCAGCCATGCCTTCAAGGCGTCCACGGGCGTGCCGCCGCATCAATGGCAAACGCAGGCCAGGCTCGAACGGGCGAAGCAGCTTCTTCTGAACAGCGAGATGCCGCTGACGACCGTCGCCGTCGAAACCGGCTTTGCCGATCAGGCGCATTTCACCCGTGTCTTCCGCAAGAATGTCGGCAGCGCGCCCGCCAGTTGGAAGCGGAGCAGGCTTGCCTGAAAACCACAGTCCGCGATCAATTGTACGTTTTGCGGAGAATTGCCCAAAAACATTCAATTTCCCCCGTGACAGACAAGCCGCACCCATAAATATGAATTAACTACTCATCTTATCGAGGGATCGGCCAACCGGCCGAACGGGCGCAAGAATTCGGGACGAATGACGGAAATGCAGGGATTGAAGCAGGAGGTATCGCGAGCGCGGCTCATAGCGACGGGCGCAGCCATTATCGCGCTGCTAGCGGGCTCCAAGGTCATGGCGCAGGAAACGCCGACGGAGCTGCAGCCTTTGGTTATTCAGGGTTCGCAACAGAAGAGTGAAGACAGCGGCACCGCGCCGGTCAAGGGCTATGTCGCCAGGAAGACCACGGCAGGCTCAAAATCCGACACGCCAATCACCGAGGTACCGCAATCGGTCTCCGTCATCGGCCAGCAGGAAATGCAGGATCGCGGCATCACCAACAAGGTGGATGAGGTTCTGCGTTATACGCCCGGCGTCACCGCGCAGCCCTTCGGCAATGATGGCGATACCGACTGGTTCTACATTCGCGGCTTCGACGCGACGCAGAGCGGCGTCTTCATGAATGGCCTGACGCTCTATAGCTACGGCTTCGGTGGCTTCCAGATCGATCCCTATATGCTCGAGCGCGTCGAAGTGCTGAAGGGGCCTTCCTCCGTGCTTTATGGCGGTGCCAATCCGGGCGGCCTCGTCAACATGGTCCGCAAGGAGCCAACGGACACTCCTCAATATTCGACCGAGATCGGCATCAACAATCTCGGCAATGCCTTCGTCGGCTTCGACTTTTCCGACAAGCTTTCGGCCGACGGCGTCTACCGCTATCGCCTGACCGGCAAGATCGCCGGCGGCGACACCTATAGCGACGGCACCCACGACCTGCGCGGCTTCATCATGCCGCAGGTTACCATCTCGCCCGATGAGTCCACCAAGCTGACCGTCTTCGGCATGCTGAGCGGCCTGGACGAAATCCATAGCGGCAACGGCTTCTTCCCCTATGTCGGCACCGTTGTCGATGCCCCCTTCGGCACGATCAAGCGCGATGCCTTCTATGGCGAGCGAAGCATCGATAATCTCAAATATGCCCAGCAGATGCTGGGTTACGAATTCTCGCACGATTTCGACGGCGGCTGGACCGTGTCGCAGAACGCGCGCTACGGCCACCTCTACAAGCGCGAGGAAGGCCCGTATCTGAACGGCTATGTCGACGGCAATCCGCTCAGCCCTGGTTATGACGATCCCAACTACATGCTGAACCGCATCGGCTTCTTCGAGCGCTCAAAGGTCGATACGTTCTCCGTCGATACGCGCGCAGAAAACAAGTTCGACACCGGACTGATCAGCCATGATTTCCTGATCGGCACGGACTATTCGATCTACCGCCTCGACCAGATCCAGGCGTGCTGCGGCTCCAATCCGATCAGCGCCACCAACCCCGTCTATGGCACGCCGCAGGGCAGCAACTTCGTCTACCTCAATCAGGTCATGACGCAGCAGCAACTCGGTATCTATACGCAGGACCAGATGCGCTTCGGCGACGGCTGGCTGGTCACGCTCAACGGCCGTTACGACTTCGTCGACACCAATTCCGACTCGAAGGTCGGCACGAGCTACAAGTCGAACGTATCAGCGCCAAGCGGCCGTGCGGGCCTCGCCTACGAGTTTTCCAACGGCATCACGCCCTATGTCAGCGCCGGCACCTTCTTCAATCCTCTGATCGGCACCAGCGTTACCGGCGGTGGTCTGACGCCGGAGAAGGGCGAGCAATACGAGGCCGGCATCAAGTATGAGCCCGACTTCATCGACGGCCTGTTCACGGCGTCCATCTTCCAGATCGACCGCAAGAACATGGCGCTGACCGATCCAGTCACCTTCCTGCAGCGCCAGGTCGGCGAGGTCCGCTCGCGCGGTGTCGAATTCGAAGGCAAGGTCAATCTGGATGACAATTGGAAGCTCCTCGGCTCCTATTCCTACACCGAGCTGACGATCACCAAGGACCTCGACTCCTCCATCATCGGCAACTCGCCCTATCTGGTGCCGAATTCCACCGCATCCCTCTGGCTCGACTACGCCTTCACGAGCGATGCGCTTGACGGGCTCAGCATTGGCGCCGGCGTGCGCTACCAGGGCAAATCCTGGGCAGACCAGGCCAATACGCTGCGCGTACCCTCGGCAACACTCTTCGATGCGGGCATCCGCTACGAGAAGAAGGGCTGGGGTGCGGCACTCAACGTCGCGAACCTGTTCGACAAGGAATATGTCTCGGGTTGCGCCGGCGCGAATGTGTGCGGCTACGGCGAAGCGAGAACCATCACCTTCAAGCTCAGCAAGAAGTGGTAAGTTGAGAATTATAGTATACTTTCATTTTCAATCATGGCAAGGAACCGAGGATTGCCGCAAGGCAATCCTCGAACTCGTTTCAAACCGAAGGCAACGCTTACGCATGACGACGCAGTGGCTGCGAATTTACCGCGTCGGCGCGGGGATGCTTGCCCAGTCACAGTGCTGCAGCCTGGTCAGCTATTTCCAATGACAGCAGGAAACACCCATAAGCTGTCTCGAAGACAGTTCATTGCGATGGCAGGCGCAGGCGCGATCGCAGGCCTGACGCCGGCGCGCGCGGCGGCGAGCCCGCGTGTGGCGACGCTCGATTGGGCCATTCTGGAAACCCTGCTGGCGATCGGCGCAAATGTGGTTGCCGGTACCGAATTACTGCAATTCCGCGACGTTGCCGTGACCCCGGCTATTCCCGCGGGCGTTGCCGATCTCGGGCTGCGCGGCACGCCGAACTTCGAAGTCCTTTTTGCATCCAGGCCAAATCTGATCTTCAATTCCAATTTCTATACCTGGGCCGACGATCGCATGCGGCTGATCGCACCGGTCGAGAGCCACGCCATTTATCAACCCGGAGCCAACCCCTACCAGCTTTCGGAGCAGGCAACCCTTGCGATCGGCGATCGGCTTGGACTTATGACAGGTCGCGCCCTCGTCGACGCGATGCGCGAAAAGCTCGAAGCCTATCGCGCCAGTTTCAGCAAGGGCGATCACCGGCCGATCCTGCCGATCAATCTGGGCGACGCCAGGCACTTTCGCGTCTTCGGCTCCGATAGCATGTTCGGGGAAGTTCTCACCCGCACCGGCCTGACCAATGCCTGGCCGGATTTGACGAGTTATTCGGCGACCGCACCGGTCGGCATCGAACGGCTAGCCGCCATGCCGGATGCATGGATCGTCCTCATCCCGCCGCATCCGGCCGAAGCTCTGGCGGAACTCCAGCAAAGCGCATTCTGGAATGCGCTTCCGCCGGTACGGCAAGGTCGTGTCCTCATGCTCGGCTCGATCAATCCCTATGGTGCGCTGCCGGCGGCAGAACGCTTCGCCGATCTCGTTGCAGGAGGGCTCAACCGTGCATGGAACGATTGATCGGCCTGTGATTGCCCAAGGCAAATCGCTGGCACGCAACGGTGCTCTGCTCGCCACTCTCTGCATCCTTGCTTTTGCAGCTCTGCTCTTGCTGCGGCCGCAGCTTGCCGCTGATGTACGCGAAGCAGCCGCACTCAACCATATCTTGCTCACCGATAGCCTGCTGCCGCGCTCGGCTATCGCAATCATAGCCGGTGCGGCTCTCGGCCTTTCGGGCGCCTTGCTGCAAAGAGTCTTGGGCAATCCGATCGCCGACGCCTCGACGCTCGGGATCGCCGCCGGGGCGCAGCTGGCGATGACGATCGCTGTCGGGCTCTTTCCCCTGCTGATCGGCCTGCCGCGGGAGATCTCTGCCTTTGTCGGCGGGCTTGCTGCGGTCCTGATCGTTCTGGCATTGAGCTGGCGGCGTGGTCTCGACCCGGTGACGGTGGCGCTATGCGGCATGATGGTGACGCTGGTTGCAACCGCACTTAGCGTCACCATCATTCTCGCACGCGGCGAATATGCCATGTCCGTCTTCATCTGGGGCGCGGGCGCGCTGAACCAGCAAAACTGGGATGGCGTCGTCACGCTTGCGCCGCGCCTGATCATCGGCTTTGCAGCCGCATTGGTACTGGTCCGTCCTCTGACGGTGATGAGCCTGGACGACCGCAGCGCCAAGAACCTCGGCCTTGCGTTGCACAGCATGCGTCTTGCCATTCTGGCGCTTGCCGTCTGGCTGGCGGCTTCGGTGACGGCGCAGGTCGGCATCATCGGCTTTCTTGGGCTTGCCGCACCTCACATCGCCAGATTCTGCGGCGCGCGGCGCACCCGGCAGCTGCTGATCGCCGCCCCTATCGCCGGCGCCGGCCTGCTGTTCCTGACGGATTGCCTGGTGCAGCTCCTCTCGCCGGGGTTCACCGACCTTGCCCCGACGGGAGCAGCGACCGCGCTCCTTGGCGGACCGCTCCTGTTGCTGCTTCTGCGGCGCCTGCATTCCGGCAATGCGCTGCGCGCCGTTGGCGGCCCTCGGGCACGGCTGACTATTGCAGCACCGGGACGAGCGCTTGCTTTGCTCGCGCTCGGCTTCGTTCTTCTGATCCTCATTGTTCTGTCGGTCGGGCGCAGTTTCGATGGCTGGCACATGGCGATCGGCAGCCAGTTTCGGGAACTTCTGCCTTTCCGCCTGCCGCGCGCCGTCGTTGCAGCAACTGCCGGCGCGATGCTCGCCGCAGCCGGCTTCATCATGCAGCGCCTCACCGCCAATCCGCTCGCAAGCCCCGAGGTCCTGGGAGTGAGCGCCGGCGGCGGTGCGGGCCTGACGATCGCACTCTTTCTCTTTGCATTCCCCTCGCCCGTCGTCACCATCACCGCAATGACGATCGGCGCGCTGATTGCATTCCTTGGCATGATGGCATTCAGCGCGCGTGGCGGCTTCGACCCCGAGCGACTGCTGCTTTCGGGCGTCGCCATCGGCGCTCTCTGCATGGCAATCGTCACTGTCGTTCTCTCACGCGGCGATCTGCGCGCCTATCTCCTGCTGACCTGGCTGTCGGGCTCCACCAATCGGGCCGGCTCCTTCGAAGCCTGGATCGGGGTCATTTCGCTTGTGCTTCTCGTTCCGATCCTGCCGATCCTGAGGCGATGGTTCGATGTGCTGCCGCTCGGCGGCGACGTTTCGCGCTCCGTCGGCCTCTCGGTTGCGGCAAGCCGCCTCACTCTGGCGGTTCTTGCGGCCATCCTGACTGCGATCCCCTCTTTCCTCGTCGGCCCGCTCAGCCTGACGGGGCTGATCGCACCGCATCTTGGGCGCCTCATAGGCTTTCGTAGCACCGTCAAACAGTTGGGCGCGAGCTTGTTGCTTGGTGCCATGCTGCTCGTGCTGGCCGATTGGCTGTCGCACATTGTGATCTTTCCCTATGAGGTTCCCGTCGGTCTGTTCGCGGCGCTGATCGGCGGCCCCTATCTCATCTGGTTCCTGACCCGCAAGGAGACGAAAAAATGATGCATGCAAGGGATTTTACCGCTTCCGGCGTGGCGACCCACAAGGATGCCGGTCAATTGCTGGATAAGTTCTGCGCGCGTTTTGCCGAACATGTCACCATCACGAGAAGCGCGGCCGGAGCCCGCCTCGATACCGTCATCGGCAGCGCCGACATCGCCGTCAGCAATGATCGTCTCGACATCAAGCTACGTTGCCCGACGGCAGCCATGCTTTTCACAATCCGCAGCATGGTCGCCGAAAACCTGTTCGAACTCTCCACCAGCAACACGCTCGCCCTCAATTGGGCCGACGGCCCGCAACCATCAGCCATACCGAACTTCCGCGAAATCAGGGTTGTCGATGCCTACGATATCACCCCGCATATGCGCCGCGTCGTCGTCGCGCCCGATGATGCAAGGCATTTCGTCGAGGGCGGCATGCATGTCCGCCTGCTCATCCCGCCGAGGGGTCGCGAGCCGGTCTGGCCGCATACGGAGCCGGACGGCCGCATCCATTGGCCGAAGGGCGATGATGCGCTGACCATCCGCGCCTATACGATCCGCAGCATCGATCTTGACCGAGGCGAGATAAATATCGATTTCGTTGGACATGAAGGCGACGATGTGCCGGGAGCGATCTGGGCGATGACCGCGCGCCGCGGCGATCGCGCCGGCCTGATCGGCCCCGGTGGCGGCGGCGTGCCAACAGCGCGCAAACTCATTCTTGCTGGCGACGAAGCCGCGCTGCCGGCCATCGCCCGCATTGCAGCCTCCGTCCCTGCCGATGCCGAGTTGCGGATCTTTCTCGAGGTCGCCGACAAACAAGAAGAGCAGCCGCTGACATCAAGCGCATCGATGGATGTCACCTGGCTGCATCGCAATGATGCCGCTGCCGGAACGACGGATACGCTTGAACGCATCCTGCGCGACATCGTGCCTGCGACCGATCCGGAAACCTTTGTCTGGGTCGCCTGCGAACAGAAGCAGGCCCGTGCCGTCCGCGCTTTCGTCAAGAGCGAGATCGCCAGGGATCCCGGCACCTTCAGCATCGCCGCCTATTGGCAGCGTTGTTGAGGAAGTGGCCGTTCACCGATGCCGCGTGCGGGTGGCGTCGCCTTAATGGGGTGGAACCTGTGGTGAGGGTGTGTGTCCGGTATTTCAGGTAGCAATCGCGCCAGCGGTTTCACGCCAGATCGAGATGGCGTGAGTACGAAGCTGGCGATGGTCGGTGGCGTTCAAGTGTTTCCGGTGAAGAAGAAAGAGATTGGCGATCTGGCCGTGAGTTGAGACGAAATGCTGGCACTGTCGTGCGGACTTGAACCGCATCATACGTCGCTCTCGCCGCCGTAGTGGCGGATGAGAATTCTCAGCTCGGTTGTTCAATCCCTTGTGCGATCGATGCGCTACGCCCGGCATCAACTCGGCCTTTGCGGCCGAATAGGAACGCAGCTTGTCGGTCACCATCACGCGTGGGGCGGTAACCTGCCCCTTGAGCAGTTTGCGCATCAGACGCAGTGCGGCTGCCTTGTTCCTTCGACTTTGCAGCAGGGCGTCGAGGACGTAACCGTTTGCATCGACGGCACGCCACAGCCAGTATTTCTTTCCCTTGATCGTCACCATCATCTCATCGAGCTGCCACTTGTCGGCAAATTGGCCGCGTGAGCGCCGTCCGAGCTGATGAGCGAACTTCAAGCCGAATTTCGCCGCCCATTCCGAGACCGTCTGGAATGAAACGTTGATGCCGCGCTCAGCCAACAGATCCTCGACGTCGCGAAAGCTGAGCGGGAACCGATAATAGAGCCACACGGCGTGTGCAATGATCTCAGCGGGAAAGCGGTGGCGTCTGAAGTGAACATACGGGGCTTCGGTCATGACAACCCGAATACCAAGTCGATCCCAACCAGGCCGTTAAGGCGACGCCACCCCCCTGTTGCATGATTGAGACAATGTGGCAGGCTTTGCTTGCATCGGCCAAGGCGGCCTTCCCAATTTGATCTAGCTCAAATCATCACCCTCCCGAGAGCGGATATTTCTCCCAACCGACACGAGTCTCGGATTGAAGGAGAAAGAGATGATATCCAGCAACATCGTTCCCGCCATCGTAACGGCAGCCGCATTAGCCACGGCCTGCACTGCGCAAGCGGCTGATCTGGCTGGCGCGCAGCGTGAGGCGCCCGCCGTAACGAGCCAAAGCCCGTGGCAGATACGCCTGCGCGCGCTCGGCGTGATCACCAGGGACTCGGGCCGCGTCGACGGGTTGGCGGGTTCTGACCTGTCCTACTCGAACACGGTCATTCCGGAATTCGATATTTCCTATTTCTTCAACGACAATATCGCGGCGGAACTGATTCTCGGCACGACATATGCCAAGGTGTATGGCAGCGGCGCGATCACAGGTCTCGGCGAAATCGGCAAAACATGGTTGCTGCCGCCTACGCTGACACTGCAATATCACTTTACCGATTTCGGCGCGTTTCGGCCCTATGTGGGCGCCGGCGTAAACTATACGATATTCTACGATCAATCAGGCAAAAACGCCCGCAGCCTCGACGTCAAGAACGCGTTCGGCGTCGCGCTGCAGGCCGGTTTCGACTACATGCTCGATGAGCATTGGGGTCTCAATGTCGATGCGAAGAAGATCTTCCTGAGGCCGGATTTCGATGCCAGTGTCGGCGGTACCCATGTCAGCGGCAAAGCCAACCTCGATCCGTGGCTCATCGGCGCCGGCGTCACCTATCGCTTCTAGAGCAAATCGAACAGGTGCCGGGCTCCTACCGGCACTTGTTCCCAGCCGATGGGCGCCGCCGTTTCGGAGCGGTAGCCTCACCCCGCCGCGCTCTTGAGCCCCTTAATCTTGTTCTGCCCCCTACCAAGCCAGCAGCGGAGCGATCTAAAGGAGATCAATCGGGATGAGGGCGCGGCTTTTCCAAGATATTCCGTGTCGCCAAGAGCTGGTATTCATTTCCTCCCCTCTACGGCGTAGTCTTCGCTGCCCTCGCTTCCGCTTTATTCGGTGCTCCCCTGTCGACACTTCACGTAGAGCCTCACGACTGCCCGCGCATGACTCGGGGCCGATGTGGATCGCTGCTCCTTCATCGTAATGGACTTGCACCATCTACTGCTTGCTGCTTGCGGTTTGCGTCCGCGTTCCCATCAATCTGCCCCTTTTACTTCGACCACCGGTAAGTGGGGCAAATTCGATGGCGCCACAGCCACTACGGCGTTGCAAAAATCGCCTATTATTTTCGGGTGAACCGTGCGGAGGCTGACATTGCAAGCACGCCTTCGGTCGAAAATCGCACGGCTTCGCGCCTTGAGTTTAAATCGCGTCGGACCCTGGATCTGACTATTTTGGTTGCTAAGAAATACAGCTTGCCACCCGCACCACAGATGCCGACGGCCCACCGCCGCGCGGCAACATCCTTCCCCGCGGTTTTCTGAAATTCGCTGCCCCAATTTATCGAAATCTGCCGCCGACGATCAAAAACACAATAACCTCTTGCCAGCACCGATCGGCATGCTAGCCTCACATCGGTTTGCGACACCGAAATCCTGTGTCGTTTGGCCATCGGCCTTCCTCCCAATTATCAAGCTGTCGATAACGGCGGCCCACCAAAGAGTTTTGGAATGCGGCAGCTCAAATTCGCCATGCACCAACTTAACTACACTACCGGCGATTTCAGGGGGAATTTCGAGAAGAGTAGAGACAGCATTTTCTCAGCCAAGGACGCTGACATTCATGTGTTGGTGGAATGCGCTGTCGCGAACTACGCCGCTGGCGACTATCTGCTCGAAGCCGACTATCAAGAGGCGGTCATCCACTGGCTGGATCAATACCGCATTCTTTCAGGGCAATATGGCCTGACGATCGTGGTGGGATCGCCATTGCGTGGCAAAACCCAGGGCCGCAAGATGTGCAACGGCCTCGTCGTATTCCGCAATGGTCGGGACGTTCACAGTTACATGAAAACCCATCTGCCAAACTATGACGTCTTCGACGATGTGCGCTGGTTTGAAAGTCGCCTGGACCAAACTGGAACGGACGCCGAGGCTAACGTTTTGATGTTCGATGGGCCTGTGGGAAAGGCAACCATCGGCTTCTGCATTTGTGAGGACATCTGGTTCGACGACGTGACAGATGAACTCAGGCAGAAAGGCGCTGAGATCATCGTCTCCATCAATTCAAGCCCTTTTGCCATCGCCAAGGGCAATTTCCGCCGCAATATCTTCGCGAAACGTGTCGCCGAGACGGGCGTGCCGCTGATCTACGTCAACCAGGTCGGCGGCAATGACGAATTGGTATGGGATGGCTGTTCGGCCACCATCGATCCAGACGGCACGATCTATGAGATGGAACCCGGCAAGGAAGGCGTCGAGGTCGTCGCGCTTATCGACAGAGACGGTCGTGGCTTTCGAAATGAAGCCTCCAAGGCGCCTTTTGAACTGACCGACGAGCAGGAGCGCTATCTCATCGTCGGCCTTGGACTGCGTGACTACATTGAGAAGAACGACTTCGAGGATATCGTACTCGGCCTGTCGGGCGGTGCGGATTCGCTCCTGGTCGCCGCGCTGGCCTGTGACGTATTTGGCCCGACCCGCGTCAATGCGGCGCTGATGCCTTCACCCTATACCTCCTCCGGTTCGAACAGCCGAGCCAGTGGTTTTGCCTCCGGTGTGGGCACCGGTTTCAACGCTAGGACACTCCCGATCACAAAAGAGTATGAGGCCAGCAAAGCCAAGTTCCGGGACGTCTATGGGCGTGACATGTCCGGTCTCGCCGATGAGAACCTGCAGGCCCAGATCAGGGGCAACACGCTGTCCGCGATCTCGAACGACCACGGCCGCCGGGCGATCCTGGGCACGAGCAACAAGAGCGAAATTCTGATGGGATATGGCACGCTCTATGGCGACATGCGTGCTGCCTTCAACCCACTGAAGGATTTGTACAAAGCTATTGACGTGTTTCCCATCCTGGAGATGCGTTACAAACAAGCAATCGATCCCGATCCATTGTTCGCGCGCATTTGGTTCCATGCCTTTGACAAACCGCTCGAACACTATAACGAGGGTGCGATCGCTTCGATGCGGCAGACCATGGAAGCACCGCCGAGCGCGGAGCTAAGGCCGGACCAGCGCGACACCGACAGTCTTCCACCCTATCCGCGCCTCGACGCCGTGCTGTGGGAGATGGAGGACGCCAAGGAGCGTCACACCGATGCCGAGATCGCCGCCAAGCTCGGCGAACCGCTCGAATTTATACAAATGATCCGCCGTCAGGTCCGGCGCTCGGAGTTCAAGCGTTTCCAGTCTCCTCCTGGGCCAAAAGTTCATCGGAAATCGCCAACGACCAAGGATCGTCGTTTTCCCTTAACGGGACGCTTCCGATAATCTTGCGTCGGAACACCTTATAGAGCTCACCTTTGTTGCTTATACCTTTTGACAGGAGGAAGGCTCTCTTGATCAGAGCCGCACGCGAGTAGTTTTTTGAAAATCTGTGTATAAGCGCTCGCTCGGCGAGCTGATTATTCGCTTGCGGATTCCGTACGTGGGGCAAAATGAGTGGCAGGGGCCGTGAAACCCTCTATCGCCGGACGTCACAAACAGCTCTCGACTTGAGCGCGTACAGCGGTCACGATCGAATGCACAGGACGTTTGCGCCGGCTCGTGACAAGAATCGACCTAGACGGTCACCGATCCCTGGGCCTATTTCACCTGCTCAGGGTCGCGCTCATCTGCAGCGAAACATCGCTTCCCGAAAGACAGAGCGAGAGAGTCCGTTGATCGCTCATTAATCGGCATGAGCGATTATCCAAGGCTGACCGAAACGAGATACGCAATGGTGGAGCATGGTCCCTTTACGTCCGAGTACGATAATCTGTCCAGTTCTGGTGTTCAGCGGCGTTCTCTGGATTTACGATGTAGGACATTCTCAACTTTACGAAGTCGAGACCGCTGCAATATTGCGAGCCCAGAAGGAGGCGGCGTCGCCTGCATCTGCCTCACATATTCCGGATCAAACGACCGCATTCAGAGCCTCACCGATCGTTTCTGCGGAGGCGCTCGCAAGTGGCGACGATCAGGGGATCGTGGAATCCAATTTCTCTGTTGTGGATAGTCTCCGAGATTCGAAAGTCCCAGAAAACGAGATTAATCGAGCTGCATTGGAGAGCCGTTACGTCGATTTCTTTTATGGCGAAATGGTGGACGGGGGCTTTGCACAGTTTGTGGGAGAATCTGAGTGGGACAGCCAAACGGTAGCAATGGTAAGAAAGGGGCTTGTCGACATCAAGGCGTTCCGACATCTAGAGCTATTCGACGACGGGGCGGCCATTGTCGCCGCCATCGATCCAAAGGAGCTACGACAGTTCATTAATACACCCCAACCCAGTTCCAAAGACCCAGTACTTAGGAAACTGAGTTTGATTGATCGTCAATTCTTTGCTGTTAACGACCGAGAAAGCCTCGTAAAATTGAACGCGGCGTGGCTTCGCCAACAGCCAAATTTGATCGCGCTTTCACCAGAGGCCCTTCGAAATGAACTCCAGGGCCGCGGAGTGTACCTCCCCCATCGCGACAAGATCTCAGTGAAGAGTTGATGGACTTAGGCGCGGATGAGCAACCATGATCAACGTCTAATACCCTTTTGAACATGCCCGGCAAGGCGACCGAGACAATTCTTCATTCCAGCAAACCCCGTTCGTTCGAAGCATCAAACTTCCTCACATCACCCCGCAAGCTTCCCTGCCATCGCGCGACGAAAGCTTTGGTCTCCTCAGCAGCAAGATGCGCGCTCAGCGCCTCCTGACCGGTCCAGCGTTCCGCGATCAGCAGCCTACCCGCCGCGGGATCATCAATTGCGGCATCATAGGAGATGTTTCCAGGCCGCTGTCTTGTCACGATCGCAAGATCCTTCAGTTCCGCAAGAAATTGCGGAACCTCAGTAGGATCGATGTGCATATATCCTGTTATTATCAGCATGATGCTTGCCTTACCTGTTGAGCCTTCGGTGGGGTAACTGCGCTCGTGTGGCCTGGTGCCATCAAACCGCCTTGAGTACGATCTTGCCTTGAATGCTCCCTTGCGAAGCGCGCTGATGGGCAGCAGATGCTTCCGCCAACGAAAACATGCTGTCGATGACGACTCGGATTGTGCCGTCGTCGAGCAATCGACCGATCTCACCCAGCTGCGCGCCGTTTGAGCGAACCTGTGTGGATGAGACCGTAATTCCACGCCTTGCAGCCTCCTCCTGACCGGAGAAACCCAGCGGGTTGACGAAGAGGAGAACTCCTGCCGGCTTGATCACGCTTAGGAAACGCTCCATGTTCGCGCCTCCCACGGCATCCATCACCAGATCGAAATCCTGTGCGACTTCTTCGATGGAAGTCTTGGTGTAGTTGATGAACTGGCATGCGCCGAGTTCGCGCAGAAGTACCTCATGCTTGCCGGAGGCGACCGCGGTAACACTAGCACGCTTCCATTTTGCAACCTGAACCGCCAGGTGGCCGACGCCCCCTCCCGCGCCATTGATCAGGACACGTTTGCCCTCAAGTGGAATTGGCGCATGAGGAAATGACTGGAAGGGGTTGGGCGCGTCATGGCCCAGCTCGACAAGAAACTGCCAGACCGTAAGAGCCGACATCGGCGCGCCGGATGCTTGGAGATGATCGATTTTCGGTGGCTTCTTTGCGAGTTCCGATGCGGGTACGCTGACGTATTCGGCGTAAGCACCACTCCCTTTCATCAGGTCGTCGGGGAAGCGGACCATGGCATAGACCTCATCGCCAACACTGAATTGCGTAACCTGTTCGCCCGTTGCCGCGACTACCCCAGACACGTCGGTGCCAAGGATCAGCGGAAAGGTTGCATTGGGTCGCCATTCGGGAGGTAAAGCCCGATAGCCGTCACGCAAATAAAGGTCCGGTGGATTGAGGCTAGCCGCATGGACACGGACCAGCACTTCGCCACTCGCTAGTGCGGGTCGAGGAGCGTTCTCGTAGCGTAAAACACTTGGGCCACCGAACTCGTGCAGTCGGACCGCCTTCATCATCTCAGTCATGGTGCCCTCGTCTCTCTTAAATTGCGTCTTCCGCAAAGAAATAATAAATTTATCTGACATTGATAATCGCGCTTCAATTCGCTTTAGTAGTTCCATGACGGAACAAATTGGCTTGGACAGATTGACAGGTCTTATCGCCTTCGCGAAAGCGGGGTCTTTAGGCAGCTACACGGCCGCGGCGCGATCGCTATCCATTTCCCCCTCGGCCGTCAGCAAGAGCGTTCAGCGGCTTGAACAACGTCTCGGGGTCTCGCTTTTCACCCGCACGACACGCTCGCTGACGCTGACCGCCGAGGGGCGAGAACTGCATGAGCGGGCACTTCGCCTTTTGCGCGACGCAGAAGAAATCGAGCAATTGGCAAAGGCAGCCCGCGCGGCGCCCTCTGGCAACTTGAAAATTGCGGCGTCGCTTCCAATCGGCCTGCATGTCATCGCTCCAGCCCTTGCGGAATTCAGGAAGCGGTATCCAAGCGTTACGATTGACTTGCGTCTCAGTGATCACATGATCGACCTTATCGCTGAGGGGATTGATCTTTCTATCCGCATCGGCGAACTCGACGACTCGCGTCTCCTATCGCGGCGTCTGTCGCCGCATCGGCTGTGCTGCTACGCATCGCCTGAATATTTGGCTGAACATGGCACGCCGGGGCATCCCGACGATTTGGTGGAGCATGAGACGGTCAATTTGCGGTACAAAAGCACGGGCCAGCTTTTTCGATGGCCGTTCCGGATCGGGGAACGTGAGGTCGAAATCGTTCCATCTTCGGGTATCGTTGTCGATGCAAGCGAAGGCGTCATGACCGCAGTCGCGGCCGGCGCGGGGATTGGAATGGCCACAAGTTTTGCCGCGACCGCCTGGGTCAAGCGCGCGCAGTTGACGCCGATCCTTTCAGAATTTGCCGTCGAGAGACACAATGTCACTGCGGTTTGGCCCCAAAGCCGACGCACCAACCCGGCTGTTCGTGCGTTTCTTAAAATGTTGATCGACGCGTTCTAGCTCAGGCAACGGTCTTCGCGGCAGTGCCGTAAGCGAAGACAACGGGAGGCACAGAATCTAGCCCGCTCCCGTTGATGATTATATGACGGCGGTCGCCAGGAAATCTCCGAGAACTGTCATGCGGCGGCAGCTTGTCGACCAATCAAGGAACTTGCTTATGCAGGGCATCTAAAAAGAGGACCTCTTGTTCGTAAGCGTGCCGCGAATACCAAAGCAGCGATCGCGATGACAATCGCATTGAGCCACAGAACCGAAAACTCTTGTCGAGAGACATGAAAGGCGATCGCTGTAAATTGTAGCAGGACCAATCCCGCCGCTGCAGCGGTCGTCAGCCAAGGAAGGATCCCGAGTGCGGCAGGTAAAATAAGGCCTATGGCACCCAAGATCTCCGTCGAGCCGATCATTGTAATCAGCCAGGTTGGAACTTCCAGGGTCCAATTCCAGCCCATCGCCGCCATCGTCTCCGGAGTCTGCGTCAACTTCGTCCAGCCGGCGTAGCCGAAAAACGCGGCAAGCAGTATTTGCCCGGTCCAAGTGAAAGTGCTCGTTTTGCTCATGCTGGCTCCAAGACGATATGTTAAACCGCGCAGTGATCGAACACCACGCGGTATTTGATAGTCTAGACTATCATATGGAGTCAACAGCATGCGAGAGTGGCCGGAAAGTCACCCCAAGGCCAGGGCAATGGCGCGGCGAAGGAGCGAGATCATCGATGCGGCCAGGCGCTGTTTCATCAGAACCGGTTATGCCGGCACCACGATGGAAACAGTCGCTGAGGCGGCCGGTATTTCGCTCATGACGCTGTACAGGTTTGCAGAAAGCAAGGAGGACCTCTTTGCGGCAACGGTCACTGACGCTTGCCGCGCCCGCGATGAAAATGAGCGGCAATACTATGAAAATCTTGTGAACTTGCCGGTCCGGGAGATGCTGATCACCAGTGGGATCGAGATGCGTTTCAAGATTCTGCATCCTGACAGCATTGCGCTCATGCGTCTTATTATCGCTGAGGCTGACTCTTTTCCGGCTCTGTTACCGCTCGCCTATAGGGCGTTCATAGAACACTTCGAAGAACTGGCGTCGCAAGTTCTAAAGATCGGATTTCCTGATCTCTCCGAAGATGTCGATATTCTATCTCGCCGGTACGTGGACTGTCTTCTGGGTACCGATGTTCTCCGCATATTGCTCGGTGACGAGCAATCGGCCTGCAGCCAAGATTTGTCAAAAGCTGAACTGGCTGCCGATATGGTGCTGAACTCAATGGGTTGAGATCCTATCGCGATCTGGGTCTGCGAGGTCGCAGCGAAGACATGGCGGGCTGTCAATCGGACGACTCACTCTAAATTCAATACAGCATGTACCACCTGTATCCTGATACCACGCGGAACTGAGCTAGTTTTGACAGCAGGGGCTCAAGAACCTCGCCGGCCGTTGGCCATTCCGATCGCCCCTGGCGAGCGAAGCTACACTTGCAGCGGATTTAGAAATCTTCTTGATACCGGTGGTGTCGATATCGTGATGCCGAACGTCGGCTACTGCGGAGATACGGCAATGGGGCCGCAAGTTCGGGCCGGCCTGCCAAACAACTACGTGGACGGCATCTAGACGAGGTCTTAATCTCTATCGATTGCCCGAAGCATTGGCTATGTCGTGCCGTTGACCAGGACGGGTACGTTCTCGACGAAATCGTATGGAAGCCTCACGACACCAGGCAGCAAAACGACTGCTGGCTATACAGGTTTTTGTTGCAATCTTTCCGGCTCCATCGATGAAATTTGCACCAACATTCTGTGAAAACGTTCTTAACATTGCGCGTATGACTGATTCAGTAGTTCTCGCCCCATTCCTCGTCTTCGCCTTTCTCATGACACTTGCGCCTGGACCCAACAACGCAATGGCGCTGGCTTCCGGCGTTCGTGTGGGTTTGACTAGATCGTTTCCGCTCATAGGCGGCATTGCTGCTGGCGTCGCCGTGCAAATGTTGGCGATTGGCTTCGGCCTAGGCAAGCTATTCGAGGCCTATCCGGTCACTCACGAGATCTTGCGGATAGGCGGTTCGCTTTATCTCATCTGGCTTGCATGGAAGATAGCGCGCAGCGGCCCAATTGTTGAAGACGCGGAGAGTTCGCCTATCGGTTTTTTGGGCGCCGCCGCGTTTCAGTGGATTAATCCAAAGGCGTGGGCAATCACAGTGAGCGCGGCTGCGACTTATATTCCCAGCAGCGACTATCTGCTGAACATCTCAATCGCTGCGGCTTTGCTGGCTTTTGTGGCCATCCCTAGCGTTGCTGTCTGGGCGGCTGCCGGTCGCCTGCTCCGTAATGTGCTTACCCGGCCAACTTATGCACGTGTCTTCAATCTTTCGGTCGCACTTCTTCTCGTCGGATCGACTGTTCCGATTTTGTTGGGCAATCTGTAGGGGAGCATTCCATAAGCTTTGTCGGCGTCTCCAGTCGATGCATGCTTCAGCGCCATCGTGCATTGGAACACCGTCTATCTCAGCCGGGCCACGACCCACCTGCGCCAGCGGGGCCGTAATATTGCTAACGAGCAGCTGAAGCACGTATCCCCACTCAGTTGGGAGCATATTAATCTCACCGGCATCTATTCCTGGGACGCCGAGCGGCAGGTGGCTGGGGGTTTCAGGCCGTTGCGGCTTACCGGCCGACTTCTTCGCGCGGCGCAGTAGTTGACCTCGTCTATTCGAAAACAATATGGCGCCGCAACCGCTCTATTGGCCCGCCTAGGCCCATTGCGTTCGTTGGTTGGCTATACTATCCGTCGCCTATGAGCACTCTGCGTTCGAACATCAATGTGAAGGCTATTGGCCTTCATTGGCGAGATAATCGCCTCCTGGCCGCCGAAGTCTACGATAGCGAGGGCCGCGTCGCTGGCGTTCGTCCGCTCGGGGGAACGGTGGAGTTCGGCGAAAGCTCGCAAATTGCTCTCAAGCGCGAGTTCCTTGAAGAGCTCGGCGTTGAAGTAGAGGTGCTGTCGGACCCACTGGTCATTGAGAATTTATTCGTCTTTGAAGGCGAGAACGGCCACGAGATAATGTTCGTGTTCGAGATCGAATTTGTTTCTGATGATTATCGACATCACGAAACAATCACCTTCAACGAAAGTGACGGAACATCCGGTGTTGCACGGTGGTACGCCTTGGAAGAGCTTGATCGTCCCGGCTCACCAAGCCTCTATCCCAAAGGGTTGAAGGCACTGCTAGCCAGGTAGCTGCGACTGACCTCCGTTTCCGGCGCAAAACTCTCTTTCGAACATTGATTGGTTGCTTCCACGGCGCTTTTAGTGCGCGTTCACGCGGCGACCCATCTTAGCGTACGATTTTCTGCAAATGTTGTTCGGACCCCAATAGGCCCCTGCTACTCTACGGAAAATCTCTTCGATGTCGCGGGCAACCCGCCGGCGTGGCTGGGGCGAAGCGATTAACCACAGCGCAGGCGGAAAAGCATGTCGAAATCGGCAGCATCTGGGATAGGCAGAACTACACCGGCATTTTCTTGTGACAAACAATGAGCAGCCGGACTTGAATCAGCATGGGATGGCATATACATTATGGCATATACAAAGGAGGGTGTCATATGTCCGTATCATTGCCGTCATCAAGACCGAAAGAAGTGAAGCTGTTCCGCAATAACCGTAGCCAGGCGGTACGCATCCCTGCGGAGTTCGAGTTGCCAGGAGATCGCGTGTTGATCCACCGCGAAGGGGATAAGCTGATCATTGAGCCCGTAACCAAGCCGTCCAATATCGTAGAGCTTATTGCCGATTGGAGGAAGGACACTCCACTCGGGCCTGAAGACCAGTTCCCAGATATTGAGGACGTGCCTGCCAAGCCGGAGAACATTTATTGAGCGGCTACTTGCTTGATACGAACATCATCAGCGACATCATACGCAATCCCTTTGGACCGGTGGCACGGCGCATCGAGGATGTAGATCCCAAAGAGATTTGTACCAGCATCATCGTCGCATCGGAGTTGCGATACGGCTGCGCAAAAAAAGGATCGGCCAAACTATTGGCCAAGGTCGAAAGCATACTCGAAACGCTCCCAATTCTGCCGCTGGATATCCCCGCCGATATCAAATACGGCGACATTCGCGCCGCCTTGGAAGCTGCAGGACAGACCATCGGCCTGAACGATCTGCTGATCGCCGCACATGCTTGTGCACTCGACCTGACACTTGTGACTGACAATATGCGCGAATTTCAGCGCATTAGCGGCCTCAAACTCGAAAACTGGCTCGAGTGATAGCGGGCGGCGCCATGGGCGCTGAAGGCAATATGTCGCCGACCTTCAATTTCATCGACATATTGTGTCTGCGCGATCCCCAAATGAGACCGGCATGAAACAGGCGAAGGGTCAGCTTATCGGCTACGCACGCGTTTCTACGGATGAACAGGCAACCGATGCCCGGGAGATCGAGTGACCTGCCACTGAAGTTTCATCCAACGACGACTAGAGCCCCGGCGGTTTTGAATACGCCAAATGGCGCGGTTTGAGCAACCGGCTGAAACGCGAAGCTTTCATCTTGCGCAGTGTTGGAGCCGGTTGCGGCGATGGTCCCGGCAAAGTCTGCCGGGGTTTGGTATCCGAGCGATGAGTGCGGCCGGAAAGGGTTGTAATCGTCCGCCCATTCAGCAATGGCGCGGCGGGCATGATCGAGGCCGAAGAACAGGCTTTCGTTGAGCAGCTCGTCGCGCATGCGCCCGTTGAAACTTTCGACACAGCCATTCTGCATCGGCTTTCCCGGCGCGATGTAGTGCCATTCGACCTTGTGATCTTTCGACCAGGTGAGGATGGCATTCCAAGTGAGTTCGGTGCCGTTGTCGGAAACGACCATTCCTGGCTTGCCGCGTCGTTCGATCAGCGTCGTCAGTTCTCGAGCGACACGTCGACCGGAGATCGAGGTGTCCGGGATCGCTCCAGGCATTCGCGCGTCACATCATCGACAATGTTGAGGACGCGGAAGCGTCTGCCGCAGGCAAACTGGTCATGCACAAAGTCCAGCGACCAGCGGGCATTGGCCTTCGCTTCGACCAGGATCGGAGCACGCGTGCCGACAGCACGGCGTCGGGTCCAGCCCGAGGGGTTCACTCCATAACCGGCTCAATTTTGAGCGGAAACCA
The DNA here is from genome assembly GCF_051811145.1 of Rhizobium sp. 11_C7_N12_5. Taxonomy (NCBI): domain Bacteria; kingdom Pseudomonadati; phylum Pseudomonadota; class Alphaproteobacteria; order Hyphomicrobiales; family Rhizobiaceae; genus Rhizobium; species Rhizobium sp. 11_C7_N12_5. The sequence continues at coordinate 408,492 of NZ_JBPWPY010000003.1, read as the reverse complement.
ACAGCTCATCTAAGCAAGTTATTTTTTTATTTAAATTTAGAATCTAATCTTAGCTCTGGGATGCATGTTGCGTTCGGTGATGCGCAGGAGGCGCAGAAATTGTTGCCAATGTGACCCAGTCTTCGCGACGGGCACGACAGCAACTCAGCGCGGTGGGTATCGATGAAGAACATGAAAATCTCGCTCCAGCTGTTTTTGCTGGTTGGAGCCATGATAACGACTTTCGCAGGCCTGACATTCCTTCAGATTCGGTCCTCAACGACGGCCATCTACCATGAGCGCTATGAAATGCTGCGCACGCAAGTGGAAACGGCTATCTCCATACTGAAGGACTATCAAAGCCGGGTCGAGAAGGGCCAATTGTCGCTTGATGAAGCCAAGAAGCAGGCTTATGGCCAGCTCAACAAGATGACCTTCGAGCCGGACGGATATTTCTACGGATACGACTACAATGTCGTGCTGGTATTTCATCCGACCTCGCCGAGTGTCGGCCAAAGCAACAAAGGCGTGAAGGACGCCAGTGGCTTTGCCTATCGCGACGAACTCGTTCGGCTGGGCCGGGCCGGCGGCGGCTATGTCGAGTTCATCGGCCCGAAGCCGGGCAAGGACCCGAATGACCGAAGCTACTCCAAAGCAAGTTATGCCAAAGTCTTCGAACCATGGCAGATCGTCATCATTACAGGGCTTTACACGGACGATCTGAAAGAAGATATCCGATATTCGACCATCAAAATAGTCGGCGGCTCCGCGCTTGCGTTCCTGCTGGCGATTGCTGCGGCCTATTTCATCATCCGAGGGATTTCGCGTCCGCTCAATGCCATCCACGATGCGCTGAATGCCGTGGCCGATGAAGACGTCACCCTGGATATTCCCCACACCGACATGGGCAATGAAGTGGGCAAGATGGCGCGTGCGACCAAGGCACTCCAGGAGAAAGTGCGCGAGCGCCACACTATGCTGGCACGGCAGGAAGAGCAGCAGCACGAACTGGACGCCGAGCGCCAGCGCAATCTTGATGCCCAGCGTAAGGAAGCCGAAGAGCAAGCGCATGTGGTCGCCACCATCGGCGTCTCGCTCGAGAAGCTCTCTGTCGGCGACCTCACGGTTCGCTGCGCCGATCTGGGTCCAAAGTACGAGGGTCTGCGCCATAACTTTAACGATGCCCTTTCCCGCCTCGAACAGGCCATGAGCCGTGTCAACCTGAAAGGCACCGATATCAGTGTTTCCAAGGAAGAGATCCGTCGCGCTTCTAACGAGCTTGCACAGCGCACCGAGCGTCAGGCCGCCAATCTGGAAGAGACCTCCGCAGCTCTCGACGAGCTGACAGTGGCGGTTCGCCAGACGGCGGAGGGTGCCCGGGAAGCTGCAAGCCGTGTGGCGTCCGTCAGTCAGGAAGCGCGCCAGAGTGACGGTATTGTCGCGCAGGCGATCGCCGCCATGAGCGGTATCGAGCAATCGGCCACAGAGATCACCAAGATCATTGGCGTCATCGACGAGATCGCCTTCCAGACCAACCTGCTGGCCCTCAATGCGGGCGTGGAAGCGGCGCGCGCCGGCGACAGCGGCAAGGGCTTTGCGGTCGTTGCTCAGGAGGTGCGCGAACTTGCTCAACGCTCTGCCGCGGCCGCCAAGGAAATTAAGGAGCAGATCGCCCGCTCCAGCGGCCAGGTTGAACAGGGTGTGCAAATGGTCGGTAAGACCGGCGAGGCACTGAAGCGGATCTCCAGCCAGATCACCGCCGCCGATGATATCGTCTCGAAAATCGCGCACAGCGCTCAGGAGCAGGATTCGACCCTGCGCTCGATTTCCTCTGCGCTCAACCTGCTCGACACGGCTACCCAGCAGAACGCCGCCATGGCGGAAGAAACGACCGCTTCGGCAGAAGTTCTCGCCAACGACACTGGCGACCTGCTGGATCTTATCCGAGGCTTCCGCACCAATAGCTCTGCAAGCGAGCTATATAGAATAGGCCATCAGATGCGACGCGCAGGCTGAACAGGCCCTCCCAACACCTGTGCTGGATTCGCGATCGCGATGCCGGCGCCGATCGACGAGAATTGTTTTGAGGCCGAGATTGATCGCGACCAGATAGGCGCCTGACGTGACGCCGGCCTCCCGCAGGATCGAAGCGCAAGGCAGCCGGAAGAGCCACGGCGCATGCTGAAGCCGGAAAGTTCGTTCCAAGCATCGAGGGTAATGATCGCCTGCAACACCTCCAGCAAGTCCTCCGCTTGGCGCAACATGCCGCACCATTCGTTGAGCCGCTCGTCTCCGTCCCAGTGGAGATCATAGACCATCGGATCTTTTTCGGCCGCAGCCGTGTATCCCCGGGCAAATGTTTCGATCCATCTGCTTGAAAAACAGAGTCCACAGTTCCGACGGCACCTTGTTATGTGAAACGAGGAACCGTCTCACACCCGCCCGGCAATGTCTTGTCTTTCGCTTAACCGTCGCGCGCTTTTTCCTTGGCGATCTGCTGTACAAAATCGAGGAAAGCTCTGACCTTTGCCGGTGGCAGATGGCGCGCCGGATGGTACGCATACAAGGGATAATGTTCGTCCGACCAGTCTTTGAGAATTTGTCTCAGTCCGCCGCTTTCAAGCCAGGGATCCAAACCGATCTCCAGGCTCTGAAAGATACCTTGACCGGCCATGCAGGCGGCAATCGCTGCGGATGGGTCGTCGAAAATTATCCTGCCGTCGACTTTCACGCTGACAACTTCACCACCTCGATGAAATTCCCAAGGGAAAGCTCGGCCGGTTTCCGGGTCCCGGAACAGAATAACTTCGTGACCACTTATTTCCTCCGGTCGGACCGGCTCGCCGAATTTCTCGAGATAGGCCGGGGCTGCGCAAGTGATGACGCGGATATCCAGAAGCTTTCTTGCTATGAGTGACCCGGCATTGGTCGAGCCAAATCTGACAGCCACATCGAACCCGCTCATCATATCGTCACGCGTGTTCGTCGTCATAAGATCGATTTTCAGATCTGGATATTTTTCGGTGAGCCGCGGAAGCTGAGGCGCTAATACCATCCTTGCGAACCAAGGGTCGATCGATACGCGCAGCCTCCCGGCGACCGCAGCTGCCGATCCCGCGGCGGTCGCGGCGGCCTCCTCCAGACCGGCGACGAGCGGTAGGGCCTGTAGACGAAACAGGCGTCCCTCTTCAGTCAGCGCGACGGAACGTGGTGTGCGGTCAAACAGACGTACGCCCATCCTCGTCTCAAGTCGCCCGATTGACCGGCTGACGCCGGAAGGGGTCACTCCCAATACGTCCGCGGCCTTGGCGAAATTGCCGGCGTCGGCAACTGCCAAGAATACACTCACCCCAGTGAGAAGACGTCCGTCGAAACTCATGACAAGGCTTTCGCATTCCGCGGAAAGGAATAACAGTGATTTTTTGTCATTTTTAATATGACTATTATGATCTTTTAGCATGCCATGGCTCTTGATAGGTATTCACCGTCAGCCTTTCGAAGGCGAGCGGTTTACCAGACCCGCGATCCGTCTGGATTCAAGGCAAACAATCATGAATGAGATCACGAGAAGAGCGGTGCTGACGCGCGGCACCATGGCCGTCGCGGCGGCATATCTTGGGGCAAGCGCTGTTCAGGCAGCAAGCCAGAGCCCACGCCTCAAAAATGCGAAGTTTAAGTCCATCGATGCCGCGATTGAGAAGGCAGTCAATGACCGCACGGTCGCTGGTGCAGTAGCTATGGCTGCAACGCAGAAGGGCATCGTCTATGAAGGCCTCTTCGGCAAGGCAAATGTAGACACCGGTACCGCGATGAGGCCTGACACGGTCTTTTGGCTTCTGTCGATGACGAAGGCGATTACGGCGACCGCATGCATGCAACTGGTTGAGCAGGGCCGCCTCAAGCTGGATGACGATGCGTCGAAATACCTGCCGCAGCTTGCTGCACCCAAGGTGCTGGTGGGTTTTGATGCCAACGGTCAGCCACAGCTGCGTCCCGCCAGGAACTCAATCAAGGTTCATCACCTTCTGACGCATACCTCCGGCTACACTTATGCGAACTGGAGTGATGTGATAGTGCGGTACGAGACCGCCACCGGCTTACCCGATATCGCCACCTGCCAGAACGCCGCCTTCAATGTGCCGCTCGAATTCGAGCCGGGGGAGCGCTGGCAGTACGGCATCAGCATGGACTGGACTGGCAAGCTGGTCGAAGCTGTTAGCGATCAGTCGTTGGAAGTCTATTTTCGCGAGAACATTTTCGCGCCACTTGGAATGAAGGATTCGGGGTTTCTGATCAGCAGCGAGCAGAAGCGCCGTGTCGCGACATGCTTCAGCAGAGAGACTGACGGCGGCTTGAAAGCGATGCCGTTCGAGATGCCTCAGAGGCCGGAATTTTTCATGGGCGGTGGCGGCGCCTACAGCACCCCGCACGACTACATGATGCTCCTTCAGGCATTGCTCCATGGAGGCAAGTTGAACGGGGTTCAGATCCTCAAGCCTGAGACCGTCGCGATGATGATGCAGAATCAGATCGGGGATCTGAATGTTCGCAAGATGGAGTCGGCCGCACCGGCCTACTCGAACAGCTTCGATCAGTTTCCGGATCAGAAGCACAAATGGGGCTACTCCTTCGACATCAACACTGAGGCGGGCCCGCACGGCCGCTCTGCGGGAAGCGTGTCCTGGGCCGGACTGCTCAATTGCTACTTCTGGATCGATCCCGTCCGTAAGGTTACCGGATCCCTCTTTACGCAGCTCCTTCCCTTCTATGACGACCGCGTCGTTGCTCTCTACGGCGACTTCGAACGCGGGCTCTATGACGGCCTCGCTTAATCTCTCCTCTTTCTGAATGGAAAATCAGACATGTACGCTATCACTGGAATCACCGGCAAAGTCGGCGGCGCGCTCGCGCGGACCCTGCTTGCAAACGGCAAGGCCGTCCGTGCGATCGTTCGCGATCAGGCCAAGGGCGCATCGTGGGCCGCTCTCGGCTGCGAGGTTGCTCTAGCCGAGATGGAAGATGCAAAGGCGCTGTCGGCGGCCTTTGCCGGCGCCGAAGCCGTATTCATTCTTCCGCCGTCCGAGTTCGACCCCGAGCCTGGCTATCCCGAGGCGCAAAAGGTGGTCGACAGTGTCGTCGCCGCTCTAAAGACCGCACACCCGAAAAAAGTCCTCTGCCTGTCGACGATCGGCGCAGACGCGAAAGAGGACAATCTGCTGTCCCAGCGCACGATGCTGGAAAAAGCCCTCGACGAACTTGACCTGCGTGTCACCTTCCTCCGGCCCGCATGGTTCATGGAAAATGCACTTTGGGACGTAGGCGCGGCCCGCGACACTGGCATTCTTTACAGCTTCCTGCAGCCCGCGGACAAAAAGTTCCCGATGATCGCAACGAAGGACATCGGGATCCTGGCGGGAGAACTAATCCAGCAGGATTGGACCGGAAAACGGGTCATCGAGTTGGAGGCTGCTCAGCGTGTATCGCCAAATGACCTCGCGCAAGCGTTCGAAGTTGCGCTCAAGAGGCCGGTGAAGGTCGAGGTTGTCAACCGCGAAACCTGGGAGGACCTGTTCCGCTCGCAAGGGATGAAGAACCCGACGCCGCGTATTCGCATGCTCGACGGCTTCAATGAAAGCTGGATCGAGTTCAAGGACAGCGGCCGCCTCGCGAAAAAGGGAAATACCTCGCTGCAGCAGGTCGTAGACGCACTCGTTGCCGGTGACAGCACCGACGATCGCGCCTGATAGAGCGATTAGGATGCAGGGGGTTCTTCCGCCTGCGTCTCCAGCTTTGTTGTGGAAGGAGAATATCCAATGGACACAATCGAAACGCAGGGCGTGACGATACCTCGTCTTGGCCTCGGAACGTTCCGGATGCCGGGCGTCAGCGCGCAGCCGGCGGTGGAAACCGCGCTTTCGCTCGGATATCGGCATATTGATACCGCGGCAATGTATGAAAATGAGGCGGCGGTCGGTGCCGCAATCGCAGGCTCGGGCATTCATCGCCGCGAACTCTTCGTCACGACCAAGGTCTGGCACGATCAACTGGCGCCGGAAGCTTTGCAGCGAGCCTTTGCTACAAGCCTCGAAAAGCTGAAGATGGACTATGTCGATCTTTTTCTCGTGCATTGGCCATCGGCCGACATGGACATAGCCTCAACCCTGACTGCGATGGCGCGTCTTCGTGAACATGGCTATGCGAGAGCGATCGGCGTGTGCAATTTCAACATGCCAATGATCCGGCGCGTTGTGGAAGACATACAGGTTCCGATCGCAGTTCATCAGATCGAGTACCATCCGTATCTGTCGCAAGCGCCGATGCTTCAGTACCTGCGCACCAAGGGAATTGCGCTGACTGCTTATGCCCCTTTGGCGCAGGGCCGCGCGGCGAGCGACCCAATCCTGCAGTCGATTGGCCTGAAACACAATGTTAGCGGGTCGCAAGTCGCTGTCGCATGGCTCCTCGGCCAGGAAGGGGTGATCGCGATCCCGAAGGCTGCGCGAACCGAAACTCAAAAGGCAAATCTCGATGCAGCATCGATCCGGCTGGATGACGAAGACGTCTCCTTGATAGCCTCCCTCCCCAAGGACCAACGCTTCGTCAATCCGCCGTTTGCGTGTGACTGGAATGCCACCGACTGAGACTGGGCGATTATTCAGGAGCGCTTTGGGTCACGACAGTGAGCGAGCCGCGTGTCCTCTACAGTGAATTTGTGATCGCGCACCCGATGGAGGGCGGCGCTGTATCAGGCGCCATGTCCCAAACGTGGTCGCCTTTCGGCGAAGAGGCTTCACTGGGTCAACTTCGATCCAAGTAGTTCCTGACAGCCGATAAAATCAAATGATTAGAATGAAAAGGATAGCGTTTTGGATACTGATTTCGACGTGGTGCGACCGCTGGGCGTCATTGAGGAGTTCTTCTGGCTCTTCGATCATAGTTGTCCCAAGCATTTCTGTATCGTCGCAGAGATAAAGGGACGAACTCTCGTGACTGATTGGAGGGCGGCTGTGGATGCATTGCAGGCACGTCATCCAATGCTATCTGTTTCGATCGATTCCACGCGACAGCGAGTACCCCATTTCCACAGATGCTCCCGACGCCCCATCCCGCTGCGCGTCGCGCCTTCTGGAACAACATGGGAGAGAGAAGCGGAACGTGAGATCAGTACGCTGTTTGATCCGACGAAGGGGCCGCTTGCTCGCGTGGTGTTGATCCATGAGCTTGAGAAGTCGTTCATTCTGCTGGTCACCCATCACGCGATTGCTGATGGCTTGTCATCAATCTTTATGCTGCGCGATTTACTTTCGGCAATTTCGGGGCAGCGACTGGATCCCTATGAATTCCCGCGCTCGATCGACCAGAAATTGGGTGTTCCTACACGGCCATCATCGGCGCCTGGCAAGAAATTCTCGCACACGCTGGCTGTCGAATGCCTGAAAAAGCCTGTGCACGTCACAAGCCTCATCCTCAAACCCGAAACGACTAGCCTACTTCGCGAGCGTGCTCGTCTTGAACGGACCACCATACACGGTATCGTTTGTGCCACAGCAACTTTGGCAGGGCGCAGTATTGACCCAACGTGGCGCGACGGTGCGGTAAGCATCTTCTCTCCGGTGGACCTTCGCAAGCTACTGGAGCTAAACGACGAGTGCGTTGTTGCAATAGCCAAAGCTACAACGTTGATCGAACCCAACGCGCCTGACGATGCGTGGGAGATGGCTAGGTCCGTCACTGCTTCCTTACTTCCGCTTAAGACGCTAGAAGGCGGAGCGCCCGTATTCAGTGCGGTCTATGATGCAATGTCGACTGACATGGATGAAGCTGAAGGCGCTCGTTTCAACGCAGACGCCTTCTCCGAAACCATGCTTGTCTCCAATCTTGGGCAGCTTCCTTATTCCTCATCGATCGGAAATCTGACGATCGAGGCTCTTTGGGCTCCTGTCGTCCTTCGAGGCCATGATGGCGAGCAAACCATTGGCCTCTCGACCGTCAACGGCGCGCTCCATCTCGTCCATTCCAGCTGGTACCCTCTGCCCGGCTTCTTAGAAGAGATCGAGCACAGACTGCAAAAGGCATCGATTTGACCTCCACACGCCCCAAACGAGCATGACGATGTTGCTGCGGTACTGCCAAGTTGTTTGAGGCTGGCGTGTCAGGTATCGACGCGCAATGAAATTGCCGCGCCTTTTTCCCCGGCTGAAGGGGTTTCGCTTTCCGCGTGAGATTGTTGCTTATGCGGTGGGGGCCTATTACCGGTTTTCGCTGAGCACGGCGGATGTGGAAGACCTGCTTGCTGAACGCGGCGTGATCGTCAGCCGGGAAACTGTCCGATTATGGATTAATCGCTTTGACCGCCATTTTGCCACCTGCATTCGCAGGGACCGCCCCAAGCCAAATGACAAGTGGCATATGGATGAGTCCGTCATTGCAATCGGCGGACAGAAGTTCTGGCTCTGGCGGGCGATCGATGCGGATGGCGATATGCTCGACATCTTGGTTCAGCGGCGCCGCAACACCAAGGCGGCCAAGCGTTTCTTCTCCGGACTGGTCAGGCAATTTGGCGAGCCGCGCGTCGTCGTGACGGACAAGCTTGGCAGCTATGTCAAGCTTATACAGACCCTGGCGCCGGATGCCGATCATCGGGCGCATAAGGGCGTGAACAACAGAATTGAAAACTCGCACCGGTTGACCCGAAAACGCGAGAAGATCATGGGGCGGTTCAAATCGCCTCGTCAGGTGCAACGCTTCCTGTCAGCCCATGACCAAATCAATACGATCTTCCGCGCTCGCCGCGACAGTCTTACCGCCATTTCATACCGCTATGCGCGGATTGACGCATTCGGCCTGTGGGCCGAGTACACCGCTGAATGGCGGCGTAAAATAGCCGCCCCGTAATGGCACGCGACCAGCCTCAAACAACTTGGCAATACCGGTAGGACAAGTGCTCAAGCCGGTCATAGGAGCGGTATATCCGCTCACGGCTACATCGGACGCCCATCGCCGGATGGAGGCGGGCGGGTTGTCTGGGAAGGTCATTCTGACGGATTTTCCTGAATAACGCAGGCACACGGTAAGTCCGACCAATCGCCTTGATGGGAATTAAACCGGGGGCCTTGCTTTCGTAAGTACCTTGGATACTTGATTTCCTTAAGGCACTTGACGCCTCACCCGTGCGGTCGCAGTTAGATAGTTGTTGCGACGGAAGCCTAGCTCAAGATTAGCCTGATAACCCAATGCGTTTTAGCGCGGTCGATGACACGACTAAAATCCAAATCTCGAAATGGGCCTCGTCGAGCAATGGCGTTATCTTTCGATCAGTCAAATTGTTTGATTGGAACCAGCTGATGACTGCTGGGAAAGGCATCCAGTTTCAAGTGAGACGTGGCACGCTAACGCTGTCAACTATGATAGAATTTTCCGCCGGACATTGCGGCGTTCGGCGATGTCGCATTGTTTCATTTACCCACCCGCGAGCCTTTGCTCATAAACTCTGGCAGTTTCGCCGGTCGCAACCTCCTACATGTCAGGCTCAATATCCCTAAGGGCAGATGACATGACATCGCCCTTGGAAATCACCATTGTCTCAAGCGGCCAATCGTAGAAACTCTTAACCGCTCGAAGCTCTTCCTCAGAGTTGTCGTACTTTGACCGTGACAGGCTCTGACGATATCATAGCGTTGCGCAACGGCCGACCAAAGACAGGAACGTCTATCTCAAAGACATCCCCTGCCACCGTTGTCACGCCATTGGCGCAACTGAGGATCGCTGCGCCGAAGAAATAGGCATGCAGGTCGCCTGGGCGGCGAAACATCTCATAACGAAAATGATAATGTTCCAGATTCTGGATCGAATGCGACATATTCGCTTCGCCGCTCAAGAACTCACCTTGCCAGATCGATGCGCCGTCGCGCAGAATCTGGATCCGGCCCTCAACATTTTGCGGCAAGGTGCCAACAAGCATTTCAGGACCAAAGGAGCAAGCCCTGAGCTTGGAATGCGCCAGATAAAGATAATTCTGCGCTTCCGTCACTTGGTCCGAGAACTCGTTGCCGATCGCAAAACCGAGGCGCCAGGGCGTACCATCCGGGCCGATCAGATAAAGACCGACGATCTCGGCTTCCTCGCCACCGGCCAGGGCAAAGGATGGCAAGGGCAACGGCGCTTCCGGCGGCACAACACAGGTGCCAACCCCCTTGAAAAACCACTCCGGCTGCACGCCGATCTCGCCTTCCGCCGGCTTTCCGCCGTCGAGACCCATCTGAAAGATCTTCATAGAGTCAGTCATCTCGGCTTCGGGGCCGTGAGCAAGGTCATGCATCCGGTCCCTGGCATCAGCGCTGCCGAGATGGGTGAGACCGGTACCCGTGATCAGGAAGCGCGCCGGTTCCGGGTGGTCAAGCGGTGGCAGGATCCGCCCTTCTGCGACAATGGCGTCGTAGTCTTCGCGTTCGTCGCCGAGTTGGCCGGAGACGACCTCGTCCAGACTGATACCCGAGGAGATGGCTGTCTGCGCCAGATCGTAAACGGTGTGCTCGCGTGTGGTCAGACGAAGTTCGCCATCAGCACCGACGGCGCCGACACGCCGCTCGCCGCGTCTATTGGTGAACTGAACGAGGCGCATTTGGGCTCTCCGTGGTTTGGTCGATCACTATCGCCTTCTCGAGGAAGGCGGCGGATCTCAAAGGTTTTGGGACGGGCACCAGCCCGATGAGACGGCAGGCAATTGATTAGTGATGAAGCCGGAAGCCTCAACGCGCAGGACATCAGCCGCGGAAATAAGCGAACATTTTAAGCTCACACCCAAATTGTTCTGTTGTACCGAACGACGTTCTGTTATACAAACGATAGAGCGCTGGAGCGGACCTGTCAACTGCAGGGCCGACTGGCCTGCATCCCACCCGTTCAACGAGGCTTCCGTGAAAGAAGAAACGGCCAAGACCGACGACAAATACGCACTTCGCAGCGTCAGCCGCGCGCTCGATATCCTCCATGTCCTGGGTGAACACAGCGCCGAGGGAATGACTGTCGCAGAACTGGCCGACAGTATCGGGGTGTCGAAAAGCACCGCATTTACCCTGCTGCAGACCTTGCTCGCGCGCGGTTTCATCACCGATGAACGGCTCGGGGGTTCACGACGTTACCGGCTCGGACTGGCGCTGGTGCATCTGGGTGATCGCGCCGCCGCCAACACCGGCATCACGCAGATCGCCATGCCGCTGCTGCAGCAGCTGACCCAGGAAACCGGGCTCACATCTCGCCTTGCCGTCCTTGACGATGGCTACGCGGTTGCCATCAGCCGTGTCGATGCGCCGGGTATATTCCGGCTGGCCGGCTCGCTGGGCACCCGGGAATTGCCGCATTGCTCGGGTGTCGGCAAGGCCTTGCTGGCCTTGCTGCCACCGGCCCGCGTCTTTCAGATCCTGAAGCGGATAGGCATGCCGAGCCGCACCGAACATACGATCACCGAACCTGCCGAGCTTGTGAAGAACCTCGTTGACGTCGCCGACCGCGGTTATGCATTCGACGACGAGGAAGACAATCTCGGCGTCATATGCGTGGCAGCTGCCGTCACCGACCGCAGCGGCGATGGCGTTGCGGCCATCAGCGTCACCAGCATGAAGGGCGGGCGCAGCCTGGAGGACATGCATGATCTCGGCCGCGCCGTACGGGCGTGTGCCGACAAGATCAGCCGATTGCTTGGCGCGAACATTCCTGACGCTTGATTGAGCGAGCGGCACGGCCGCTGACGGCACAGCAAGACGCACGCCGACCTGCAACGACGACAGTTGACAAACCCACGAAGACACCCCTATCATCCGTATAACCGAACGGCGTTCCGTATAACAGAACAATTTTGACAGACATCCCGGAAAAGAACTGAGGGCATCCTGGGGAACGGGTGCACCTTTCAGTCGCCCGGCTTTTCAGAAAGCTTTTACGTGACGACATTCTCGGACATGTTCAATTTCGATGGCTTCAGTGACTACCTGCCCGATCTCGTGCGGGGAACGAGCACCAGCCTTGAACTTGACGATGTGCGTCATGCCCATCAGCCTGCCTTGCGGGCTTCTGCAGCCTCTGGCCAAGGTCGGGCGTTCGAAGCTGCTGCGGGTCCTTGCTTCCGCCTACATCGAAATCATCCGCGGCACTCCGGCGCTTCTGCAGCTGTTTTATATCTATTTCGTTCTTCAGGCTTTCGGCATCCGCCTAAACCCTTTCATGGCCGGCGTCATCGGCCTTTCAATCAACTACTCGGCCTATCTGTCCGAGGTTTACAGGGCCGGGATTGTCGCTGTTCCGAAAGGACAGGTGGAGGCTGCCAAAGCCTCTATGTCGAACAGGTCACGCAGGCCGATACCGGCTGCGATTTCGATTTCCTTGTCGGCCGCCGCGATGCCGGCATCCCCCGTAACTCCCATTAGGCGGAACGCATGATGAGCAACCAGCCGATCAATTTTGCCAGCTATCCAAGCCTCAAGGGCAAAAGCATCTTTATCACCGGCGGCGGCGGCGGCATCGGCGAAAGCCTGGTCAGGCACTTTTGTGCCCAGGCCAGCCATGTGGCGTTCGTCGACATCGCCGAGGAACCGTCGCGCAAGCTTGTCGACGCGATCGCGGCTGATGGGGATCGCCCACCGCTTTTCATCCCCTGCGACATCAGGGATATCGAGGCCCTGAAGGCAGCGGTTGCCGAGGCCGCCGAGCGGAGCGGCCCGATCCAGGTGCTCTGCAACAATGCCGGCAGCGATGATCGCCACCAGACGGAAGACGTGACCGTCGCCTATTGGGATGATCGCATGGCCGTAAACCTGCGCCATCAGTTTTTCGCCGCGCAGACCGTGCGTCCCTATATGAAGGCCCTTGGCGGCGGTTCGATCATCAATTTCGGCTCCATCACATGGATGGTCGGTGACCCTGATTGCCCGGCCTATGTCACGGCCAAGGCCGCTGTCTACGGCATGACGCGTGCCCTGGCGCGGGAACTGGGGCCGGAGCGGATCCGCGTCAATTGCATGGTGCCGGGCTGGGTCATGACCGAGCGGCAGATGCGCCTTTGGCTGACGCCAGCCGGCGAACGCCAAATCGAGGAACGGCAATGCCTTCCCGATCGCCTGCAGCCTTCCGACATCGCGCGCATGGCCCTGTTTCTCGCCGCCGACGACAGCGCCATGTGCACCAGCCAACAGTTCATCGTCGATGGGGGCTGGGTATGAGATCGAGGGAAACCTATTCGGAAAGCCGTTTCACAACCGGGTCGAACGGAGGTCCCCAGCCGGTCTGGTGACCGTCACACGACCACTGCGATAATTCACTTACCGATCGCATTTGAACACCAAACAAAAAAGGGAACGACAATGGGATTCAAGACGCTTTTTACAGGGATGGCCGCCGCCAGCCTTGCCGTGTCGATGATGGCATCGACCGCCTTTGCCGAAAATCTCCGCGTCATGGCCTGGGATGGCTATGCCGACAAGGACTGGGTGAAGGAATTTACCGCAGAGACGGGCATCGGCGTCGATGTCGTCTTCATCGGCAGCGATGATGAAGCATGGGCAAAGATGAAGGGCAGCGAAGGCAAGGATTTCGACGTCTTCGCCGTCAATACCGCCCAGCTCCAGCGCTATATCGCAGCCGACCTGGTAACGCCGATCGACGTCGATGCGCTGCCGAACCAGAAGGAAGTGCTGCCGCGCTTTCGCGATCTGACCACCGTGCATGGCGACACCAAGGACGGCAAGGTCTACGGCATTCCCTTCTGCTTCGACTCGATCGGCCTGATTTACGACACCGACAAGGTCAAGCCGGCGCCGACATCGATGTCGGTCCTGTGGGACCCGGCCTACCAGGGCAAGGTGCTCGCCTATGACAACGGCGAGCACAATGTGTCCTTCACCGCCCTCACCCTCGGCTACCAGGATCCGTTCCATCTCGACGCGAAGCAGCTGGCGGCCGTCCAGGCCAAGCTGATTGACCTTAAGCACAATGTGCTGAGCTTCTACACGACGGCTGACGAGGCCCAGCAGATCTACAAGGACAACGACGTCGCGTTGATCTGGGCCAACTACGGCCAGCAGCAGCTCAAGGCCCTCCAGGCCATCGGTGCCCATGTTGCCTACATCAATGCGAGCGAAGGCGCGCTGGCCTGGCTCGACAACTGGGTCATTTCAAAGGGCGTCCACGACAAGTCTGCGGCCGAGAAGTGGATCAACTTCATGATCTCCAAGACGGTCAGCTCGCAGCTCTCGGAACGGACCGGCTTCGGCAACACGGTCACTGCAACGGCAAGCGCCGGCGGTAATGACAAGCTGATCTGGCTCGACAATGTCGAAGATCCGCTCAAGCGTTCGGATATCTGGAACGAGGTCAAGGCAACGCCTTGATCCTCAACACGGACTCTTCTTGAATAAGGTGGCCCGGCTCCTTCCAGGCCACCGCTTCCTTCAGACCGAGAGTATAAGATGACACAATCTCTGGACCTGCTCAGTCTGCGGGCCGTTTCGAAAAGCTATGGCCCGGTACCGGTGCTGCACGAGATCGATCTTGCTATCCGGGATGGCGAGTTTCTCACGGTTCTCGGACCTTCCGGCTCCGGCAAGACAACGGTATTGCGCCTGATTGGCGGCCTTGAATCGGTAACATCGGGGGCAATCTATCTTGATGACCGCGATATCAGCCGCGTGGCGATCAATCGTCGGCCATTCAACACCGTCTTTCAGGACTACGCGCTTTTCCCGCACATGACCGTTGCTGCCAATATCGGCTATGGTCTCTCCATTCGCCGCAGGCCTCGGCCCGAGATAAAGCGCCGTGTGACGGAGGCCCTGGATCTGGTCCAGCTCGGCAAATTCGCTGACCGCTATCCGGCGCAGCTCTCCGGCGGCCAGCGGCAGCGCGTGGCCCTGGCGCGCGCACTCATATGCGAGCCACGCCTCGTCCTGCTCGATGAGCCGCTTGCCGCGCTCGATTTGGAATTGCGCCGCCAGATGCAGGAATTCCTGAAATCGATCCAGCGCGAAATCAAGACGACCTTCCTTTTTGTCACCCATGACCAGGAGGAGGCCATAGGCATGGCCGACCGGATCTGCGTCATGGAGTCCGGCCGCATCCGCCAGCTTGGAACCCCGCATGAACTCTACTACAGGCCCAGCTGCGAGTTCGTCGCCCGCTTCTTCGGCGAGAACAACCTGGTGCCAGGAAAGCTGGGCGTCGTCGACGGTGACTTCCGTGCGATTGATACGCCGCTCGGGCGGCTCAGCTGTTGCATCGGAAACCAGCCGGATCTGCGGGCGGCTGCCGAAGGCCAGGCGGCCTTTGCCGTCTTCCGTCCCGAAGCGCTGAGCCCTGCAGGTGCGGAAGATAGCGTCAATCGCTTTTCCGGCTCGGTGAGAGACTGCGCCTTTAGCGGCTCATCAACCGTCGCCCATATCGATGCAGCCGGACAGCATCTCCGGCTGCGCGTCCCCAGCCGCGCCACAGGAAGCCAGTTTCGGCAGGGAGAAACGATGGCGCTGTCCTTTTCCGCGCGCGAATCCCATCTGGTGCTGGCATGAACGGGCGCTCAGGCCGATATCAGGCGCTTGTCACGCTGCTCGCTTTCGCGCTGCCGGTCTTCTTTATCGTCGCGCCGTTGCTGATGTTCCTCGCCTACAGCTTTTTCAGCGTCGACCACGGGGAGATCAACTACACCCTGACCGTCGCCAACTACGTCCGCTTCTTCACCGAGCCGGTGTTCCTGCCGATATTCTGGAGCACCTGCGTGCTGTGCCTTTCCGTGTCGGTCATCTGCGTGCTGCTCGGCTATCCCGCCGCCTATTTCCTGACGACCCTGCATGGGCGCTGGCGATACATCATGCTGATGATGCTCATGGTGCCGCTTCTCATGAGCTACGTCATCAAGATCTACGCCATCCGCAGCATCCTCGGACAGAGCGGCTTTCTCAATACCATGCTCGTGGGACTGGGCATCCTGGAAAAGCCTTCGTCACTCTTCGTATTCAACATGAACGCCATCCTCCTCACCCTGACGCTGCTCCTGATCCCCTTCGCCATTCTGCCGATCTTCCTGGCGCTTGAGCGAATTCCGCAGGTGCTGCTGCGCGCCTCCGCTGATCTGGGCGCAAGCAGTATCCAGACATTCATGCGTATCACGCTTCCCTTAAGCGTTCCCGGCGTCGCCTCAGCTACGAGTTTCGTCTTCGTCCTTGCCATCGGCGACTTCCTCACACCGCAGATGGTTGGTGGCGTCAATGGCTTCACCTTCGGCCGCATTCTCTACAGCCAGTTCGGAACGGCGTTCAACTGGCCGTTTGGCGCAGCCCTTTCTGTCGCACTCGCCGTGGTCGTCATCGCCGCGATCCTGGCCGGCGAGCGCTTCGGCCGCCAGAAGGGACTGCCCCGATGAACAGCATGCGCCTTTCCACCATTCTGCTCGCAGCCATCACCGCGCTGGTCGCCATATTGCTTTACAGCCCGCTGTTCGTGCCTATCGTTTCGTCGTTCTTTGTCATAAACCACGGGCAGGCGGACTGGTCGACGCCGACGCTTTCCGCCTACATCGCACTGACTGAAAACACCGACGTATTGGCCGCCCTGCGTGCCACCCTGATAGTCGGCCTGTGCACCGTCGTGCTTTCCGTTGTCTGCGGCACGCTTCTGGCGCTCTACTATCACAGTCATCGTGCAGGTGGCGGTGCCTTGCAGTTCATCGTCTTCCTCCCATTCCTGATGCCGCCCGTCATCAGCGGCCTGGCGCTGCTGATCTTCTTTCGCGAGATAAATTTCGATCGATCGCTGGTGACCATCGTCATCGGGCACACCATTTTCGTTCTGGCAATCGTCTACCGGACGATCCTGACCCGCCTGCAGTCCGTGAGCCGGACTTTGGTGGAAGCCTCCTATGATCTGGGCGCAAACGGCTGGCAGACGTTCTGGCGCGTGATCCTGCCCAATCTCTCCAGCGCCATGGCCGGCGGTGCGATCCTCGCCTTCGCGCTGTCATTCGACGAGACGATGATCACGATCCTCGTAACCGGCACCCAGAGCACACTGCCTGTGCGGCTCTGGGCGATGATGCGTCTCGGTTTTTCGCCTGACATCAACGCGCTGGTCGCGCTCGTCCTGCTGTTCACAGTTCTCCTGTGCGGCCTGACCGCACGCTTCCTCATACCGAAGCAGGTTGCCGGCTTTCATGGATAGTGAGAGCATCGTGAATTTTACCGGGAGCTGAGTCGGATGTACTATGAAACCGTGCGCGTTGCAGACGAGCGTCTGCCGGACGCGCTGATTGTGACAGACTCCCGACGCTCTGCTATTTTCCCCCGCGAGCAGCAGACTCTACGATTGTCTTCGATCGCTTTTCTTGTATTTTATCAATAAAATCATTGATTTAGCCGCGCACGATCTTGATGTTCATTTGCCTCTTTTCACGAGAGTAGTCACGTAATCTTAAGCGAGTAACCTATCCTTGGAGGTCCACGCCACTTGGCCTAAGTTCTGATTGAAGGGAACCGAACTACCGACCCCGTAAATAAGCGCAGAAGATTAAGCTACTTCGAACTTTATCCTTTGCGCCCCTTGCCATAGTGTCATCTTCCCAAGTTCTGCAGGCTGATCCAAATTCGAGGTAATCGTAATAAAGTGATTGCCGGCAAGTTGGCCCATCTTGGACGAGAAACCGACACCGCCATAGGCAATCAGGATTTCGGTTTCACTGATGCCACCGGGATAAAGGATGATGTGGCCAGGTGCCGGATGGTTGGTGTGGTTCTCATAGCTCACGCCAAATTCGTAATTGCCCAACGGTATCCACACCTTCACCTGACCAGCGGACGTGCACGATCTTTCCGCTGAGCGGCATCTGTTTAAGGAATGCCTCGCAGGTTTTCGGCGCCTTCTCGGTTTCAAGCTTTGCATCGAAGGTGAAGGGGCCGGCGATGATTTTCAGTTTCATTGTCATGTCGCTTTATGCCTGGCCGCGAATTCCAACGGGGCGCGTGGTTGCTGGGCGATATTTGCCCTGCCCCTTCTTGCCGACCAGAATTCCGTTTGGAATATGCCGGAAATTGACAGAGCCCTTTGGATTGCGCTTGCCTTGCGGGTCATCATAACGAAACGGGCAGTGATCCGACGAAAAGAGATCGAATAGACCCGTCTCAATCCCCCGCCAGCAGTCCGCCTGTGCAGCCTCATCTCTCGGCGGCGGCGAACAGACCATCTTGGCGCCTTCCCAATCCATGCCATCAAGATCCTTGGCAGTTAGCACCAGATATTGCGGGCACGGTTCCCCTACCACCTTCACGCCTCGCGCACGCGCCCTTGCGATCTCGTCCATGGCTTCGCCGTTGGATACGTGGACGATGACGATCGGCACATCGACGACCTCCGCCAGTGACAGCGCGCGATGTGTCGCTTCACACTCGACGGCAATCGGACGCGTCGAGGCATGCGCGCGGGGTGCCACGTCGCCGGCAAGCTCGTGCTTTGCGATCAGGAACAGGATCGCGTCCTCGTTTTCGCAATGGACCATGACGGTGGCGCCCGTCTCGCGCGAGACGTCCAGCACCTTTAGAATCTCAGCATCGTTCAGGCGCAGACCCTCGTAGGTCATGAAGACCTTGAGGGAAGTGTATCCATCGGCAACAAGCGCCGGCAGTTCCTGACCGAGAACCGATGCGGTCGGATCCGAGATGATCAGATGAAAGCTGACATCCGTATAGCATTGGCCGTCGGCAAGAGCGTGATAGGCCGTCAACGCTTCCCGCATTGACTGTCCATTCTCTTGCAAACAGAATGGCATGATCGTTGTGTTGCCCCCGAATAGAGCGGATAGCGTGCCGCTCTCGAAATCATCTGCCATGACAATCCCTTCCCCGGAAGGCTGGGAAATATGTACATGGCTGTCGATGCCTCCGGGCAGCACGAACTTGCCTGAAGCATCGATGCGGCGCTTGCTGCCGGTAAGGTTTTGGCCGATCTGAACGATCTTGCCATCCTTGACGGCGATGTCGGCTGCAAAAACGTTAGCCGCCGTCGCGACCGTGCCATCGGCAATGATCAAGTCGAATTCGCTCATTTTCTGTTACTCGCCCGGATTTCATTGGCAGCACGGGCGGCGTCGACGACAGCCGCCCCGGTCTTTCGGCTATGATCAAGCATCAGCAGGCCTGCAAGGGTAGCGTCGGCCTTGACGATCGCCTCGAATATCGCCTGATGCTCGGCAACAGACTCTTTCCAGCGCTGTTCCGAGATCAGTGTCTCGTGGCGATTATGGACCGAGTGCTTCGTCAACGTCATGTGGGTGTTCGACAAGGCCGGATTGCCCGCAAGATCGACAATAAGAGCATGAAGCTTCTGGTTAGCCTTGAAATAGCTCTTCTGGTTCCGCTTCGCGTAGGCCTCGCCCATCTGATTGTGCAGACGCTCGATTTCGGTCAACGCCTTGGGCGTCAGCTTCGAAACAGCGATTTCGATGGCATGCCTTTCGAGAGCGCCAAGCACATCAAACACGTCGAACAGTTCTTCGGCAGAAAACTGGCGCACGCGTGCTCCGCGACCCGGCAGCAACTCAAGCAGCCCCTCTGACGCAAGGAGCTTCACCGCCTCGCGCATGGGCGTGCGCGAAACGCCGATCGCCTGGGCAAGGGCAACTTCGTTCAGCCGCTCGCCAGCAGGCAAGTCGCCACGACTGACCATTTCGCGAAGCTTGTCGACGACGTGATGATGGAGGGACGCGCGCTTTATCGCCACCGCATAAGGTGCTGGCGAAGGCGTATCATCGTCGTCATCCATGACTGTTTCCCCGAATGTTCTCACCCGTATCCGTCTCACTGATATCGAACTGACTGGTCATCGAGCAAGCATTTTGCATGCTCAAAAATCAAGCATTCTGGCCATATTGAAAGCATGCATATAATTACATAAATAATGCACTTTGTAAAGATATATAATATAATCAATGAATTAGAAATTGGCATATTGCTTGCAAAGCCTGTCATGTCCGCCACATTAGCAGAAGGTGTCGCCTCCATGGCCATAAGCAAATTCGCGATCGCTCGCATGCAAGCCTACCGCTCCCATACGTCACTCTGGATTGCAGCGACCCTGTCGCTCGGTCTGCTCCATGGCATTGCCCATGCCGAAACCCCGAAGGACGTCCTGATCGAGGTCGCCGAACACGGCCCGAACTCCCTCGACGCCATGGCTCCCGCTGCAAACGAATTCGCGCAGATGGCATCCTGGCAGCTTTACGATCGCCTGATCACCCACGGTACGAAAACCCTGCCCGATGGGAAGGTGATGTATGATGCCACCAAGATCCAGCCGGAGCTTGCCAAAAGCTGGGAAATCCAGGACGGCGGCAAGACCCTGATCTTCCATCTCCGCGAAGATGCAAGCTTTCACGACGGTTCACCCGTTACCGCCGATGATGTGAAATGGTCCTTTGACCGTGCCGTTTCGGTCGGCGGCTTTCCGACGGTTCAGATGGCGGCCGGCTCGCTGACCGATCCGAAGCAGTTCTCCGTCGTTGATACCCATACCTTCAAGATTACCCTCCCCGTCGCCGACAAGCTGACCCTGCCGGATCTGGCTGTCCCCGTTCCCTACGTCGTCAACAAGAAACTTGCCCTGCAGCATGCGACGACCGACGATCCCTGGGCGTTGAAGTGGACTTCGTTGAACGATGCCGGCGGCGGCCCATTCAAGGTAGGAAGCTGGAAAAGCGGCGACCGGATCGTTTTCGACCGCTTCGACAACTGGAAGTCTGGCCCGACGCCGGCGCTGAAGCGTGTCGTCCTGCGCGAGATCGCATCGCCGGGCACTCGCCGCGCCCTGCTTGAGAAGGGCGATGTGGACGTATCGGTCGGACTGCCTCCGAAAGATTATGCCGAGCTTGCAGCCGCAGGAAAGGTCAACGTCATCGGCACGCTGATGCAGAACGAACAGTTCAACGTTGACCTTAACGTGACGATGAAGCCATTCGACGACAAGCGCGTACGCCAGGCGATTGCCTACGCCCTCCCCTACGACAGCATCATGAAGCAGGCGCTCTATCAGCGCGGCGAACCGCTCTTCGGCGCCGATCCGTCAGCCCCATACGCGCCGAAGTGGCCGGTGGCGTCGAAATACAACACCGATCTCGATAAGGCCAAGGCACTTCTGAAGGAGGCCGGCTATGCCGACGGCTTCAAAACGGATCTTTACATCGACATGAGCCAGACGACTGTTCAGGAGCCGATGGCACTGCTCATTCAGGAACAGCTCAAAAAGATCGGCATCAGCATCGAGATCCACAAGGTACCGGGCTCCGAATGGTTCGCCAAGATGGGCTCAAAGAGCATGCCCATGGACATAAACTACTTCTACGGCTGGCTCGACTATCCGGAGTACTTCTACTTCTGGACCTATGACGGCAAGAATAACAGCGTCTTCAACACCGCCAACTATTCGAACCCGGAGTTGGACAAGTTGATCGACCAGGCGCGCTTCGAGAGCGATCCGAAAGCCTATGATGCGATCATCACCAAGATGAACGGCATAGCAATGGATGATGTGCCGCGTGTTCCGGTTGCCCACCTCTACTCTGACATCGCGATGCAGAAGAACGTGAAGGGCTATGTCTATTGGTTCCACACGCATCTCGACCTGAAGTCGATCTCGAAAGAATAGAACGCAACGAGGGAGCCGAATTCCGGTTCGGCTCCCGACCGAATTCCCGGATCGACCATGCGCCCGAACCGGCGCGGAGATTGAGCCCTTGAAGATAGTCCTCAGTTTTGCAAAGCGAATTGCCACGGCAATTCCAAGCGTCATCGGTGTCGTGATCGTGACCTTCGTGCTGGCGCGCGCATTGCCGGGCGATCCAGCGGCCTACTATGCGGGTTCTTCGGCAACGCCGGAAAGCATAGCGCAGATCCGCACGGCACTCGGACTGGACAGACCGCTCTGGTTTCAGTTCGGTGACTATGTCAGCCGCGTGCTGCATGGTGACCTTGGGATGTCGCTATCCAGCGGCCAGCCTGTTTTCCAGGACCTCGTAACGCGGCTTCCCGCCTCGATCGAACTGACGCTCTGTGCACTCATCTTCGCAATGCTCATCGGCTTGCCGCTTGGCATCGCCGCTGCAACAAGGCCCGGAAAGATGATCGACCACCTCTGTCGCATCATTGTCTCCGTCGGCGCTGCCTTCCCGACGTTTTTCGTTGCGCTCGGCCTTGTCTATGTCTTCTATTTCAAACTTGGCATCGCACCTGAGCCGCTCGGACGGCTGAACGACACCTATTTTACAGTGCCGCCGACCATCACCGGGCTCTATCTCATCGATACACTGCTTGCCGGCGACGTTTCTGCCTTCTGCGCATCCCTTTCACAACTGGTGCTGCCTTCGATTTCGCTTGGCCTGTTTGCGCTGGCACCGATTGCGCGCATCGCCCGCGCATCGATGCTGGCCTCGCTCTCGAGTGATTTCTGCCGTACCGCACGTGCGATGGGCCTCTCACGCACAAAGGTGATTTATGGACACGGCCTGCGCAACGCCATGCTCCCCGTCATCAACATCCTTGGCATGGTCTTTTCCTTTCTGCTCGGCGCCAACGTGCTCGTCGAGCAGGTCTTCGCCTGGCCGGGCATCGGCGCCTATGCAGTCAATGCAGTCATCACCTCGGATTACGCCGCGGTCCAAGGCTTCGTGCTGATGATGGCCATCCTTTACATCCTGCTTAATCTGGTGGTCGACCTCGCGGCTGCCGCTATCGATCCGAGGGTTCGCTACGATGGTTGACGCAGTCTCTTCGAACACCCATGCCGGCACCTTCTGGCGTGATGCCCGCCATATGGCCGCGGAAAACAAGCTGACGCTGGCCGCGGCGATCATCCTGCTGCTCTTTGTCATTATCTCGATCCTCGCTCCATGGCTCATTCCATATGATCCACTGGCCGTCGACACATCTGCGGCGTTGAAGTCGCCGACCCTGACGCACCTGTTCGGCACGGACGCGCTCGGCCGTGACATCCTCAGCCGCGTCGCCATCGCCACGCGACTGGATATCGGGATGGCAATCGGTGCCGTTGCGCTTTCCTTCATCATCGGAACGGGGACAGGGGCAATCGCCGGCTATTTCGGCGGCTGGATCGACGCAATCATCGGGCGCGTTATGGACACGATCATGGCATTCCCGCTGTTTGTCCTGGCGATGGGTATCGTTGCTGCGCTCGGCAACAGCGTCGAGAACATCGTGCTGGCAACGGCGATCATCAACCTGCCCTTTTACTCGCGCTTTGCGCGCAGCGAGGTCAATGTCCGGCGCGATATGACATTCGTCGAGGCAGCCCGAATGGGTGGCAACCGCTCGTTACGGCTGCTGACCTTTCACATCGTGCCGAACATTCTGCCGACAATGATGGTCCAGGGTTCTCTCAATCTCGGCTGGGCGATCCTGAATGCGGCAGGCCTTTCCTTCATCGGCCTCGGCGTGCGCCCGCCGACGCCAGAATGGGGGATCATGGTGTCTGAAGGCGCGTCCTACATTTTCTCGGGCGAGTGGTGGACCTTTGTCTTTCCGGGCGCGGCCCTCGTCATCACCGTTTTCTGCTTCAACCTCATCGGTGATGGCCTCCGGGATATCATCGATCCAAGGAGACGCACATGACCGTCCCTTTGCTCTCAGTCAAAAACCTCAGTGTCAGCTTCAAAACGCGATCCGGCACGGTCAAGGTGCTCGACGACGTCAGCTTCTCTCTCGGCAAGGGTGAAGTGCTCGGCATCGTGGGTGAAAGCGGTTCCGGGAAATCCGTCCTTTCCTACGCACTGATGGGACTTCTCGACGAGAATGCCGAAATCAAGGCCGATGCCATCGAATTCGGTGGTATCGACCTTGCCGGACCGAACTCGCCGCTTGCCTCCATCCGCGGGCGCGAACTGTCGATGATCTTCCAGAGCCCGCGCACGGCCCTCAATCCGATCATGAAGGTCGGCAGGCAGATCGAGGACGTGTTGAGGCGGCACGGCCCCGTGACCCGCTCGAATGCCCGGGCGGCTGCCATCGCGGCACTGGAAAAGGTGCGCATTCCCGACCCGGAAAGACGTTACAATGCCTATCCCTTCGAGCTCTCGGGCGGAATGTGCCAGCGGGTGATGATCGCAATGGCGCTGTCCTGCTCGCCGTCCCTTCTGATCGCAGATGAGCCGACCACAGGCCTCGATGTCACGACCCAGGCCGTCGTCATGGATCTCATGCGCGATCTTGTCCGAGAGACAAGGATGTCCTCCATCCTGATCACCCACGATCTGGCTCTCGCCGGAGAATATTGTGACCGCATCGTCGTTATGCATGCTGGCCATATGGTTGAGATGGCACCCGCCAATGAGCTTCGGGCACATTTTGCGCACCCCTACACAAAAGGGCTTTTCGCCGCCACGCCGACTGCTCATACCGAGCTTGAGGACCTGTCTTCGATACCCGGCAGTCTCCCCGACCTCACGCGCGACCTCCCTTCCTGCCGGTTTCTCCATCGCTGCGACAGGCGCCAGCCCGATTGCGAAACCGGGCATGTCGCGCTCGCGCCCCTGGGCAATGATCACTCAGTCCGCTGCAGGCACCCGCTATGACAGTTTCCCATACTCCCTTGATGAAGGTTCGTGGCCTTTCGAAGCGCTTTCCCGTCGGGACACTAAGGCGCAAGATGTTGCACGCGGTCGACGAGGTCGATCTGACGATCGGCGAAGGTGAGTGCCTCGGCCTGGTCGGCGAATCCGGATGCGGAAAGTCGACCCTGGCGCGCGTCCTGGCGCGCCTGGTCGATCCGACCGTCGGCGAGATAGAGCTCTCAGGCGTCGAAATCGGCAAGATCCCCGCCAGGAACTTTGGCGCCTCCTCGCTCAGACGCGATATTCAGGTCGTCTTCCAGGATCCGACCGAGAGCCTCAATCCCGGCTTCACCGTATTCCAGGCCATAGCTGATCCTTTGAGGCGGCTTGTGGGCGGTTCAAAGGAAGACATTTCCGCAATGGTGCTTGCCGCACTGGACGATGTCGGCCTTCCACGGGAGTACGGCAGTCGCTATCCGCATCAACTGTCCGGTGGTCAGAAAGCACGCGTCGGTATTGCGCGCGCCATAGCAGTCAAGCCCAAGCTGCTTGTGCTGGATGAGCCGACCTCGGCCCTTGATGTCTCGGTGCAGTCTTTGATCCTGCACCTTCTCGCCAAGCTGCAGAAGCAACGCGGCATGAGCTATCTGTTTGTCTCGCATGACCTCAATGTCGTGCGCCTGCTCTGCGACAAGATAGCGGTGATGTATCTCGGCCGCATTGTCGAGTTTGGCCCGTCGAAGTCGGTCTTCCATGAACCCCGTCACCCTTACACACGCGCGCTCATTGACGCGATCCCGGATCCGGAGCGTAAAAGTGACGATCGAACCAAGCTCGAAGGCTCTGCATCGAGTCCCATCGATCCCGATCAGAACGCCTGCCGCTTCGCCGGAAGGTGCCCTGTAGAGCTACCCATATGCACCACGGCAATGCCACCTCTCACATCTCATGGAGTTGGCAGCCTCGTCGCGTGTCACCGCGCGACCGGAGGAAATCCCTGATGACCCGCATACTGCTCTTCAATCCCAACACCTCGATAGAAGTCACCGACCTGCTCGTTCGTGTGGCAAAGCCCTTCCTTTCGCCGGGATCGACACTCGTCCCAGTTACGGCTCCGCGGGGCGTGTCCTATATTGCCACGCGGGCTGAAGCCGCGATCGCGTCCGGCATTGTGCTCGATGTCCTTGCTGAGCGGGAAGGCAGTTTTGATATTGCGATCATCGCTGCCTTCGGCGATCCGGGCCTCGGAGGCGCCCGGGAGCTGATGTCCGTCCCGGTCATTGGACTTGCCGAAGCTGCAATGCTCAGCGCCTGCATGCTTGGTCAACGCTTCTCGATCGTTTCTTTTTCGCGGGCACTGGGTCCTTGGTTCCGCGAATGTGCTGCAATGCACGGGCTTGTGGAAAGATTGGCAAGCATCAGGTTGCTCGACGAGCCGTTTGCATCGCTGGCGAATGTACAGGACGAAAAGGAAGAGCTTCTGATCGACTTGTCCAGAAAAGCTATCGACGAAGATGGTGCCGATGTCATCATTCTCGCTGGCGCCCCTCTGGCAGGCCTCGCATCGCGTGTACGCGAACGGGTTTCCGTCCCCGTCGTCGAATCCATCGTCGCGGCCGTGAAGCAAGCAGAATTGCTGGCCGCGCTCAATCCGAAAAAGGCATCCGCTGGCACGTTCAGACGCCCCGATCCAAAAGCCTCGCTCGGCCTCTCCCCTGCGCTTGAGCGGTTGCTGCTGGCTGAGCCGGCCGAAAAAGCGCCATCACCATGAATATTTCCCCACAAGGAGGGTTCCATGCTTATCGATGAATACCCAACCATGACGGCGCGTCATATCGCTGAACAGGTCGCATCCGGAGCGCTATCGGCACGCGCCGTCCTTGATGCTGCGTTTGCGGCGCTCGACAAGGTCGAGCCTGTTATCCACGCCTTTGCAACGTTGGCCCGCGAGGAAGCCTATAAAACCGCCGATGCGTTGGACCAGCGGATCGTGCGTGGCGAGCCGGTCGGCCCGCTGGCGGGTGTACCCGTCGCCATCAAGGACCTCGTTCTGACGAAGGGTCTCAGGACGACGTTCGGCTCCAACCTCTATGCAGACTATATTCCCGATGAAGACGACATCGTCGTCGAGCGACTGAAGGCGGCCGATGCCATCATCCTCGGCAAGACGAATGTTTCCGAATTCGGCTTCGGGGCACATGGCAATAATCTCCTGTTTCCGGCAACCGGAAACCCATGGAACACGGATCGCTCTCCTGGCGGCTCCAGCGCAGGTTCGGCCGCCGCTGTCGCGGCCGGCGTGTGCCCCATCGCAATCGGAAGCGATGGTGGCGGTTCTGTCCGACTACCGGCCGCCCTCTCGGGGCTTGTCGGTGTCAAGGCCGCAATGGGGCGCGTTCCGCTGTGGCCGGGATGCCGCGACGTATCACTTCCGGGGGTCTCCGGCTGGGAGTCGATCGAGCATATCGGACCGATCGCGCGCGATGTCGCTGATGCCGCCCTCATGCTATCTGTCATCGCTGGTCCCGATCCGCGCGATCGCTGGTCGATCCCCTGCGCAGACCTTTCATGGACCGATATTGCTCCGCTGCCCCCTGGCACCAAGGTTCTCTACTGGCGAACATGGCATGATCAGACAATCGAGCAGGGCCTCAAGGACGCGACAGACAAGGCCGTCGCTCTTTTGGCTGAAGCCTGTGGTCTCCAACTGACCGTTGGCGCTCCACCCGAAATCGACGTGCATGCGACATTCAAGGCAATGGTGGCGTTGGAGACCGACCTCACCGGCTTGCGCAAGCTGCTAAAAGACAAGCCGGTAGCGGTCTCGCAGGCGGTGACCGCTCTTCTGGCTGAATCACGCCCGTTCGAGGACGCGACAGACGCGATTACCGCGCGCAAGGCCTTTGCCGACGAAATTGCCAAGGTCATGAGCCATTATGATTTCATCTTGACGCCAACCCTTTCAGTCACCGCCTTCGCCAAGGACCAGGATGGTCCCTCGACAATTGATGGCAAAACCATAGCGCCTTACGAATGGTGCCCGTTCACATCACCCTTCAATCTGACGGGACAGCCGGCGGCCAGCGTGCCGTGCGGCCTGGTCGGTGGCTTGCCCATCGGGCTGCAGATCGTCGGCCAGCATCTCGGTGACGCCAAGGTGCTGTCCGCAGCCGCAGCCTTCGAGGCTGTTTTGCCGAAGCTCGGCCGGCCACCCATTCATGCTTGACCCATCTCATCTTCAGGACACGTCAGTGAACCCGCTTCGCATCGGAATGCTCACCCCTTCATCCAACACGGTCCTCGAACCGGTCACCACGCAGATGCTCAAGGACCTGCCCGACGTGACTGCGCATTTTTCGAGGTTCCGGGTTACCGCAATCGGCCTTGACGCCGCACTGCTGAACCAGTTCGACGACCGCCCGATGATGACGGCGGCAGAGCTGCTTGCCGACGCGAAGGTCGATGTCATCGTCTGGAATGGCACCAGTGCCGGATGGCTGGGTCTGGACAGCGATCGTCGGCTTTGCGAGCGTATTACCGAGGTGACCGGCATAAAGGCGTCGACGTCGGTCCTTGCACTGTTCGATGTCATGCACCAGAGGAAGGAGAGCCGGATCGGTCTCGCCTCGCCCTATACGTCCGATGTGCAGGCTGCCATCATCGAATCATTCGCGAATGAGGGGATCGAGGTCATCTGCGAAAGGCATCAGGGCATCCGGGACAATTTCAGCTTTAGCCAGGTTGGTCCCGAAACGATCGCTGGGATGGTTGCCGAACTCGTTCCTTCGCAGCCGGACTCGGTCGCTGTCTTCTGCACCAACCTGGCTGGAGCGCCCCTCGTCGATAAGCTGGAAGCCGCTTACGGTATCGCAATCCACGACAGCGTTGCGACGGCCATCTACGGTGCGCTGGCGACGATCGGTTACGACTGCTCGCATGTCAAAGGCTTCGGAAAGATGTTTTCCAAAGCCTGAGAGGTTGTTGTCGCGTTGGGATGGCACTGTCGAAGCGCAATCGTTGACGATCATGCAAGGTGTCGTTTTGCATTTAATCGCAAGACTCCGCATGCAATAATTTCAACGAGACAGCGCCGCACTTAATTTGAGATTCTGGCTTCGATTTTGGCACTTAATGTGAGATTCGCCGCCGTAGGAAGGATGGCTGCCTACGGCCAATCTTCATCCGAAAATACAAATTATAACAAATGGTTATCGCCAAACCGGAAGGCGCCAAGCGCCAAAGTCGCGCTGAAAAATCTCAAATTAGGTGCCATCATCTGCCGAAACGGGCGCCTTGCCCGCCGAGGTCCTCGAAGAGATCGAAACTTATTTCCTCGGATGCATCGACGATCTTTCGAGCCGGATCGACATGGCCGATTATGAGCCCGACATACTCGAGAACGGGCTGAAGGTTGTCTTTTGCGGCCTGAACCCGGGCATTAGCACGCAATCGTCGGGCCACAGCTTTTCGACACCGAGCAACCGATTCTGGAACGTAGGCCAAATCTCGTGACAATCTCTACGCCGGTCGCTCCAATGGCGCGCCGAAGATGATTTCCTGATAGGCGGCAAGCAGGGCAGGTTCCTCTATGGAGCCGTGATGGTGAAGCTGACGCCAGACGCCGTCGATCCGGGTGAACCAGCGCGTGGTGCGAATGCGAAGCTCGATACTCCTGCCGGCCGTGACGCAGCTTCCTCTCTCTCGACCGACGAACAAGTGCCAGTCATCGCCGCCCTGGCTGGTAAAATCGTGGAATGCGACCCGGACTTTCGCCTTCCCACCAAACAGCTTCGCATAGCCCTCGCGGATCGACGGCCATCCGCGCCGGATGCCTCCGATCGGATTGTCCATGCTTGGCCTGTCGCCATCAGCCCAGTTGGCGGCAAGTGCTTCCAGGTCGCCGGCATTGAAGGCGCGATAAAAGCGGATGAGCGCATCAAGGGCGCTGCCATCTCCCACCATGTTTTCGCTGCCGGTAATCTCAGTCAAAAGTTCTGCCATGTCTAATTCTCCTGCTGTTATGAATCATGATCCTGGGCGTGCTCCCGCGGGGTGCGGATAAACACTGCGACGGAGAGGTCGATCGCCAGGGCAAGAACTATGGCGCCGGCTCCGATCAAGAAGAGCATGCCGTAGTTTCCGCCGGTTCGGGCGAAGACGAAGGAAAGTCCATAGGCGGCGGCCGCCTGAAACAGTGCGAAGAATACGGTTGCCAGGCTCCAGGCGACTCTCTGTTGCGCCGGATGGTGCGGCAGCAGTTCTGCGATCCTGCCGAGCATCAGGGGAACCGTGCCGGTCACGAAGGCGCCGACGATCAGGCTCGAGGCGATGAGCCAAGCCTGTCCAAGCCCAGAGGCGGGAGTGGCGACTGCGACAGCCTCGAGAAGAAAGGCGAACCGCAGCGCTGCGGCAAAACCCGTGCGATCAGCCAGATGGCCGGCAAGGAGCGGGCCGATGGTGGCGCCGAGGCCAAACAGCACCCAGTATTCGGCGCCGACCTGCAAGCCCTCTCCCAATCCGCGGGCAACGAAATCCACGAGGAAGATCATGTGCGGAACCCAGCCGGCGGCGTTCAGCGCATATTCAATGTAGAGCGCGCGCAGCGTCCAACGTTTTGGCACATGTGTGGCATGGTGGGACGCGGTGGGGTGATCGGAGACGGCGTGTGGCCATCCGGCCCAGGCAATGATGGTGAGCAGCAGCGATAGGGCGCCGAGGCCAAGCCATGTCTCGCGCAGCCCCTGTTGCAGCAGCAGCGGAACCAATGTGCCCGATAGGGCAACACCGGCGCCGATGCCCATGAAGATCACCCCGCTGGCAAGCCCTCGGCGAGATGGTGCGATCAGCGGCAGGACGGTCGGCGCTGCGAGTACCATCAGGGCGCCACCGGCAATGCCGGCTGTGAAACGCCATGCGAAGAACCATGGAAAGCTGACAGGAAAGGCGCAGGCAAAGAAGGCTGCCGTTGCGGCAAGCATCATGATCCTGAGCGTCAGGACACTGGAAATACGAGCAGCAACCGGGCGTCCGAGTAGAGCGCCGACCAGATAACCGGAAAGATTTGCGGCACCGAGATAGGCGGCTGCCGAAGCTTCGAACCAGTGGGCATCGACGATGGCAGGCAGAAGCGGCGTATAGGCGAAACGGGCAAGGCCGATGCCGATCAGGCAAGCGCAGAATGCCGACAGGATGGCACGCCATGCCATCCGGGCATCATGATGGTTCCGATCGGTTTCGTGCGTAGCAGCGTCGGTCATGGGAAATCTCTCAGCGATCAGTGCTTGAGAGAATACGCCACGCGTTATATCATAAAAACTGAATTATTATGAGAGCAGCTATCTCTATTGGTGATAAGTATGGACGTATCCGATCTTAGGGTATTCGAAGCGGTATCGCGGCACGGCAGCATGAACCGGGCGGCGCAGGAGCTGCATACGGTTCAATCGAATGTGACGGCGCGGATCCGGGCGCTGGAAGAAGAGCTGGGTGTCAGCCTGTTCCAGCGGCATGCAAGGGGCGTGTCGACCACGCCGGCGGGACAACGAATTCTGCCATTTGTCGGTCGCATCACCAAGCTTCTGGCCGATGCCCGCACCGCCGCCAAGGATGATGGTGAGCCGGGCGGAACGCTTTCCCTCGGCAGCCTGGAGACAACCACGGCATTGCGATTGTCGCCGCTTCTCGGCCAATTCGCCAAGACCTATCCACAGGTACGTCTTGTCGTGACAACAGGCACGACCCGCCGGCTGATCGACGATGTCGTTTCATGCCGGGTCGAGGGTGCCTTCGTGGCGGGTCCCGTCAACCACCCCGATCTCGATCACGAGGTGATCTTTCAAGAGGAGCTTGTTCTCGTGACAACGCCCGCCATTCGTGGAGTAGAAGATCTGGCCGGCATTGTCGATCTGAAGACCATCGTCTTCCAGATCGGATGTTCCTATCGGCAGCGGCTGGAGGCGCTTCTGGCCGATATGGGCATAATCACATCGAAGCCGCTGGAATTCGGCTCCCTCGACACGATCATCAGCTGCGTGTCGGCGGGCGTCGGTGTCACGCTGCTGCCAAAGGGTGTTGTCGCCGCCGCCTGCGGGGATGGCCGGGTTGCGATCCACGAGCTTTCGCCGGAACGGTCGATGGTGGATACACTCTTCGTACGCCGATCGGACGCCTATACGACGAGCGCCATGACCGCGCTTCTCGATATGCTCCGTTCGACGCGTACGGACTAGCTCGAAGCCATGATTTCCTGCCAGGCGCTGTAGGCGGAAAGCACCGTTTCCATCTGTGCGGTATGGCCGGCGATGAATGCGTCGCCATAAATGGTCTCGTCCGGATATTCGGTGATCAAGGTCATAGGCACCGTATGGCGATCGTCGATGTTGGCGAGGCAGGGGAAGCCATTGATGATGCGGAAGCCTGTTTCGCCTGCATGGATTTCATAGAGTGCGATCTGGCGGTCGTTGTAATCCAGCAGACCCGGTATGGCGCCGAGGTGCCTGGTGACCTTGTCGAGAAGCTGCTCGGCCTGAGCCGCCCAGCCGGAATAATAACGGGCAATCAGGAAAAAGCCTTTCGGCAGCGTCCACATGGCGAAATTGCGCGGAACGTAGCCGGAAAGCGGGCGCGTCCATTCATGGGCTGGGTAGCCGTGCAGGTTGACGTGCAGCTCCGCTCCGCTCAGCCTTTCCGCCTGGAAGCGGATTTTCTTTTCAAAGAGATAGGGGCCGGCGGTCTCTTCGGTCCGATATTCGAGATCGTCGCCGAGCGCGGTGTAGCGGGCGGCATGATACATGTGGCGCGGGCTGTCCTGGCGCAGGCGCTGATGAAGGGCGTAGCCATCCGGGTTTTCCAGCGGCGAGATGGTGAAATGCGCGCCTTCGAGCTTGGCAAGCCGACGCGCCGCACGCAGGGCTCCCGCCCCACCGGTCGTCTCGTTGGCATGCTGACCGCCGCTGATCATCACGGCCGCGTTGCGGCCCTTGATATAGCGGGCTCTGATTGTGCGGCCAGAGCGAGTAACGGCCTCAAATGCCTCGCCGCCAATCTCGTCAAGCTCGGCCTCGATCTGCTGCACGGCCAGAGGTTCCGTTGCCGTCTCGATTTGCTGTCCGGCTCCATCCCAATAGCGAGACGTCAGCGGCTGCGTTCCTATTCGGACGGAAATCTCGCCGGAGGAGAGCAGGATCTGCGGAACGATCTGACCCGGCTTCAAGCCGCGGTCGCCGAGCGGGCGGCCGGATTTTTTCTGAAAGAATTCGAGCAGCGAAAAATAGAAGTCCTCATGCAGCGCCTCGCGAAGGCTCATGACTTCGTCGCCGATGGGCAAGGCCTCGTCCAGCGCCGGCAGGGCAACGCGAATATTCAGTTCCTCGAAATAGGGTTCGCTTGCGCCCCAGTCGAAGTGCGTGACCGCGTCGATCGCCTCCTCGAAGAGCTGCTCATAGTCCGTCGCGAGCCGTTCGCCTGCCGCATCGCCATCTCGGATCAGCCAGCCGGTCGGAGAAACGCTGGTTTCCTCGGCCGCATCGACATGCACGCGATTGGGCGCCAGCACCTTCGATCGACGTTCCTGGCCGGCATTGCCTTTCAGCAGAACGTCATAATGAAAGTCGCTGTCGGCTCTTGCGACAAAGGTGATTTCGCGATTTCCCACCATTGCAGCGAGCGGATAGGCTTCAAGGCGAAAGCGGTTATCCGGTGCGTTGGGATGAACCGGATAGCGGATCTCGATCGCATTCACATCATGCAGGTCGATTTCCTCGATGAAGGCATTGACCAGCGGCTTGTAGGCGCTGCGGATGCGGGCCTGCACGCCCTTTTCCCTGAGTTCGCGCTCTGCCTGCTGGCGGCTTTCTCTGTCATCGAAGGTCCAGGCCTCGAAGTTCTGGCCAGGCTTGGCATCGGCAACAAGGCGCGACAGCGTGCGCTCAAAACGTCTCTCGAAAATCATAGTCATGATATCCTACCTTGCCGTTCTGCCAGTCGGATCGAGGCTGTCGCGCAGCCAGTCGCCGAGGAGATTGAAACCGAGCACGGTCAAAAGGATTGCAAGGCCAGGGAAGAGGCTGACCCACCACGCTGTCTGCAGATAGGTTCGTCCGTCGGCCAGCATGCCGCCCCAGCTCGGAATTGTCGGGTCGACACCCATGCCAAGGAAGGTGAGGCTGCTTTCCAGAAGGATGTTGTTGGCAATGTTCAGCGTCATCAGCACGATCACCGGGCCGACGAGGTTCGGCAGCAGATGCTGGAAGATGATGCGCCAGTCTTTGACGCCGATCGCCCGTGCCGAGAGGATGAATTCCCGCTCGCGCAAGCTCAGCACCGAACCGCGCACGAGGCGTGCATATTGCACCCATTGCGAGACGATCAAGAGGATGATCGTATTGGTGAGACTGCCGCCGACGATGGCGATGAAGGTGATTGCCAGCAGAATGAAGGGCATGGCGAGCTGAATATCGGCAAAGCGCATCAGCAGCATGTCCCAGATGCCGCGATAGTAACCCGCGGCAAGGCCGACCAGCACTCCGAGAACCACGCCGCCGATCACGGAGGTGAGGCCGACGGTCAGCGATATCTTGCCACCTGCGACGACGCGAGCCAGCACATCGCGCCCGAGCGGGTCTGTGCCGAAGGGATGGGCGAGGCTGGCGAAGGGTTTTGCAAGCCTTGCCATCAGATCGATTTTTTCGGCGCCGCCGGGAAAGAGCATATCGGAGAGAAGCACGGCAAGGCAGATGATGACGGTGATCAGGGCTCCAGCGATGAATTCGAAGCTGTAGAAACGCGACCGGCGTGAAATCGTGGCGGCCATCAGCATTACTCCGTGCGGATACGTGGGTCGACGAGGCCATAGGCGATGTCGACGAGAAGATTGACGCCGACGATGAACAGCGCCAGCACGGTGATCACGCCTTGCAAGACGGGGTAGTCGCGGGCACCGACGGCGTCGAATGCCAGCGTGCCGAGACCGGGCCAGTTGAAGACGCGCTCGATGACGACGATGCCGCCGAGCAGCCCACCGAACTGGATGCCGAAATAGGTGATGAGTGGTATCGCGCAATTGCGCAGCGCATGCTTGTACAGCACCTTGCTTTCGCTAAGACCCTTGGCCCGCGCGACCATGATATATTGCGACTGCAGCGTCTCCAGCATGGCGGTACGCACCAGGCGCACATTCGTTGCCGTTAGGATAACGCCCATCGTCACGGCCGGCATGACGTAGCTCGAAATCCCGACCATGCCGCTTGGCGGCAGCCAGCCTAGCGTGATGGAAAACAACAGCACCATCATCAGCGCCAGCCAGAAGTTCGGGAAGGAGAGGCCGAGCAGCGAGAGAACGCGGATGATCTGATCCGCCGTCTTGCCGCGTGCCGTCGCCGCCTTGATGCCGAGCGGGATGGAGAGCGCGATCGACACGACCATGGAGATGAAAGCAAGCAGCAGCGTCGCGGGCAAGGCATTGGCAATCAGCTGGGAAACCGGCGTGCCGCCGGTGAAGCTGCGGCCGAAATTGAGCGTCAGCAGCCCCTTCAGAAAAGTGAAATACTGCACAAGGAAAGGTTGATCCGTGCCAAGGGCTGTGCGGATACGGGCCAGGTCGTCCTCGGTCATGCTGCCACCGCCCTGAAACATCATCACGGCAGGGTCACCGGTGAGGCGGATAGCGAAGGAGACGAGAAGAGTGATGGCGATTACAACGAAAATCGCCTGCAGCAATCGCTTGATGAGAAAACCGGCCACGTTCTTACCCCGAGAGCTTTCGGATGACGCCGCCGGCCGGGCCGGCGGCGTCTGCTTGATGATTAGTCGACGGTGACTTCGTTCAGCTTGATGCGGGTATCGGGTGCGGGCACGAAGCCCTTGACCCGCTTGCTTACGCCGTAGATTGCATTGCTGTTGTAGAGCGGCAGTTCGAGCGCCTTGTCGGCGACATACTTGCCGATGTCCTTCAGCACCTTTTCGCGCTCGGCGCGATCGGTGAGCGGGCGTTGCGATTCCAACAGCTTGTCCAGAGCGGCATCCTTTTCATACGGATTCCACTTTTCGCCGGAGTGATACATCGAATAGGCGGTGTTGTCGTAGTCGAAGGTCCAGCCGCCCCACTTCTGCTGGAACATCGCGCCGGTCTTGCCCTGCGGGATAATGTCGTTCAGCAGAACGTTGGTTTCATACGGCTTGATGGTTGCGGTGAGGCCGACCATCTGCAGATAGCTTGCGACGACCTGCGCCACCTCGTTCATCGTCGCGTCATTGCCCCGAATGTCGATCTGCAATGCAGCGCCCGGCTTCACGCCGGCTTCGGCAAGCAGCTTCTTGGCGCCTGCGGGATCATAGGGAAGCGGCTTCAGGTCGGGATCGTAGCCGAAGGACAGTGAGTTCTGGAAGCTGACGATCTCGGTCCCCTGGCCTGCGAGGATCGACTTGACGATCGTGTCGCGGTCGACTGCCATGATGATCGCCTTGCGCACGCGCGGATCGGCGGTGATGCCATCGCGGGTGTTGAAGCGCAGCGCATCAACCGTCGGGCCGGGAACGCTGGCGATTTCGAGCTTGGAATCGCCCTGAATGACCGGCAGCATGCCGATTGGGATGGTCGGCGGAATGACGATATCGACGCGGCCTGCCTGAAGCTCGGCAACGGCCGTCGCCGGCTCGCTGATGAAGCGGTATTCGAGCTCCGAAAGCTTCGGCGCACCGCCCCAGTAATCAGGATTGGCTTCGAGCTTGATGTTCACCTTCGGCGTATAGGAGGCGAACTTGAAGGCGCCGGTGCCGACCGGATTGAGGTTGAAGTAATCCTCACCCTTTTCCTTGATGTATTTCGGCGGAACGATCATCGCGCCGTAGCCGGCAAGCTTCGTCAAAAGCACCGGATCGGGCGTCTTCAGCTTCATGTCGACTGTATAGTCGTCGATGATGTCAACGCTTTCGATCGCGGTGTAATTCGAGCGCTGCGGTCCCTTGGCGCCCTGTTCGCCCAGCAGGCGGTCGAAGGTGAACTTCACCGCTTCGGCATTGAAGGGCTCGCCGTCATGGAACTTGACGTTATGACGCAGCTTGAAGCGGATGCGCTTGCCTTGATCCAATTCCTCCCAGGATTCGGCAAGACCGGGCACCAGCTTGAGATCGGGGCCGCGATAGGTGAGCCCGTCGAAAATGTTGGTCGAAACGGCGGCCCATGCCACCAGGAAGGTGTCGATCGGATCCCAGCTGCCCGGATCCTGCGACGACGAAACCGTCAGCTTGCCCGCCGCGAAAGCCGGAGCAGCGCTGATCGCGACACCCGACATGACAAGTGCTGTCAGAGCGGTCTTCAGTCCCCATTTCATTTTTTTCATTGAACCTGTTTCCTCTTCAGATCGATATTGCGGTTTGCGGTCGTTCAGGCGCTCTTGGCGATAAAATGGCCTGAGGTGATTTCCTCGTGAGCCAGGATCGGCGGCTCGTCGCCGACCCGGCGGACGGGATTGGGGATCTCGCCTTCCAACAGGGCGGTTCGGCGCTCCTGCGTCGGATCGGCGATCGGCACGGCTGAAATCAGGCGTTGCGTATAGGCATGCATGGGGGTTTCGAAGACCTGCCGGCGGCTGCCTATTTCCATGATCTGGCCGAGATAGAGAACGGCGACGCGGTGGCTGATCTTCTCCACGACGGCCATATCATGGCTGATAAACAGATAGGCGAGCCCGCGTTCGGCCTGCAGGTCCATAAGCAGGTTGATAATCTGGGCTTGGATCGATACGTCGAGGGCAGAAAGCGCCTCATCGGCAATGATGAGCTTCGGATCGGAGGCAAGCGCACGGGCAATGCAGACGCGCTGCCGCTGGCCGCCGGAAAACTCATGCGGATAGCGATCGGCATGGGCTGACGTCAGGCTGACGCGCTCCAGAAGCTCGTCTACCCTGCGGCGTACCGCCTTTGATCCAGATATGATGCCATGGGTGTTGATCGGTTCCGCAATCGAGAAGCCAACTGTCTTGCGCGGGTCGAGCGAAGCAAAGGGATCCTGGAAAATATACTGCACGTCACGGCGAAGCCGGAATCGCTCCAGCGCCGACATGGCGGCAAAACTCTTGCCGTTGAAGGTGATTTCGCCCGAGCGCGCTTTCTGCAACTGCTGGATGGTGCGGCCAATCGTCGACTTGCCGGAGCCGGATTCGCCGACAAGGGCCAAGGTTTCACCGGGATGAATATCGAAAGCGACCTTTTGGACGGCACTACAGCGATGCGTGACCTTGCCGAATATATTCTTTTTGATATCGAAGCGCACGAAGAGGTCGCGCACGGACAGGAGCGGCTGCTGGTCGTAGCGGGCGGTATTCTGGATCCGTTCCTCACCAACGATCTTCGACTCGCCGCCGTCGAGAACGGTCAGCGGCATGCGCTTCGGAAAATCCTGGCCGGTCATGCTGCCAAGCTTCGGCACTGCGGCGAGAAGCGCCTTCGTATAGGGGTGCTTGGGATTGGCGAATATCTCACGAACCGGGCCTTCCTCGACCTTCTTGCCCTTCCACATGACCACGACATCATCAGCCATTTCGGCAACCACGCCCATGTCGTGAGTGATGAAGATCATGCCCATGCCGAGATCCTTCTGCAGGTCCCGCATGATGTTGAGGATCTGTGCCTGGATCGTCACGTCGAGCGCTGTTGTCGGCTCGTCGGCGATCAGCAGCTTCGGGCGGCAGGCAAGCGCCATGGCGATCATGACGCGCTGGCGCATGCCGCCGGAAAGCTGGTGCGGATAGCGGTTCAAGAGCGCCTGCGCATCCGGCAGGCGCACCATTTCCAGCAGGCGCTGCGCCGCCGCCATGGCAGCGGATTTGCCGATCTTCTCATGAAGGAGAAGGATCTCGCAGATCTGGTCGCCGATAGTGAAGACCGGATTGAGCGAGGTCATCGGCTCCTGGAAGATCATGGCGATCTCCTTGCCGCGAACGGCGCGCATCTCCTTCTGCGAGAGTTTCAGAATGTCCTTGCCGTTGAAGAGGATAGTGCCTGTCTCGAAGCGCGCGCCCATCATGTCGCCAAGGCGCATGATGGAAAGCGATGTCACCGATTTGCCGGAGCCGGATTCACCGACGACTGCGAGCGTTCGCCCCGGCTCGACCGAAAAGGAAAGCCCTTCGACCACGCGATTTTCGCCGAACCGAACAGTCAGATCCGTTACGGACAGAAGCGGTTTGTTGTCGTCTGCGGGCGTGGTCATGCGCTTACCTCGGCATTGGGAAGATCGGTCATGGCATCCGAGATGATAGCCGTGTTGTTCCTTGCATCGATGATGCAGGAGCATTCGCAGAGATCGGACCGCTGCATGCTCATGCCGACACCCGTTGCAGCCTGACAAAGGCAGGCGATGTTTTTCTACAAAACAGGCGTCTCATGAACATCTGTATCTGCGTTCCCGTTATATTTGTGAGGACGTGAGATAGCATCAAACGACAATATGGTCTATATTGTTCAACAATTTTCATGTTGCCAATCAAAAATGGGGGCAAATCTGCGCAAAATCGTCCTTATGACCTTGCCGTTGACAGGCCGATAGCCGCAGACACGCGGAATACCCACTCGGTTTCCAGCAAGTGCCTGATATAGCGGGCGTCGAAGACGATTGAGTGCAGATGCCGGGAGAGCGAATGAAGCAGACAAATCTTGCCAGCATCGAGCCGACGATTGTCGCGGAGACAGGGCAGACGGTTGCGGAACTGACCGCCGCCCGCATCCGCGAGCGCGTGATCAGCGGCACGCTCTCGCCTGGCAGCCATCTATCCGAGGCGGCTCTTTGCGAGGAGTTGCAGGTCTCGCGCAATACGCTGCGCGAGGTTTTCCGGCTGCTGACGAAAGAGGGTGTGCTGCGCCATGAGGCCAATCGCGGCGTCTTCGTCTCCACGCCGAGCATCTCGACGATCATGGATATTTTCCAAATTCGTCGTCTGATCGAGTGTTCGGCACTCGCCAATGCGCATCACCGTCACCCCAGCGTTGCCAAGATGCGTGCCGCCATCAATGCTGCCGTTCAGCATCGTGAACGTGGCGAATGGCTGGAGGTCGGTAGCGCCGATATCGCCTTTCATGCCGCGATCGTCGAGCTTGCCGACAGTCCCAGGCTTTCGGCCTTCTATGCGCAGATCTCGCTTGAGCTGCGTCTCGTCTTCGGGCTGATCCGCGATCCCGAATATCTGCACGCTCCCTATGTCGGCCAGAACGCGACTATTCTCGCGCATCTGGAGGAGGGGGCGCCGGCGAGTGCTTCCGACGCGTTGGAAAAATACCTATTCCAGGCCGAACGCTTCATTCTGGCTGCCTATTCGCGAGCAATGCCTGGCTGAAGCCCGCCTACCGTCGTTGATATGATGAATGATGTGGACAATCCACGTCCGAAGGGGGCAAGCGCAATGCAAGCATTTGCGTCTCGATCACCTTTGACGGAAGGATATCCAGCGCCTCGCGCTGACTGCCACCCGGTTAGGCCCAACCGACGACACCCTTTATTTCCAGGAAATCGTGGATTGCCCAGTCGGCATATTCACGCCCATTTCCCGATTGTTTGTAGCCGCCGAAAGGTGCGAACGTGTCCCAGGCTGGATAGTTGAGATAGACCGAGCCGGCGCGCATGCGTTTCGCGATGGCGCGTGCGTTATCGATGTTCGTCGATTGAACATAGGCAGCAAGGCCGTACACGGTGTCATTTGCAATGCGCACGGCATCCTCCTCGTCCTTGTAGGAGATGATCGACAGAACCGGGCCGAAGATCTCCTCGCGCGAAATCGTCATTTCGGGCGTCACGTGTCCGAAAACCGTCGGGCGGATATAATAGCCACGGTTCAATCCCTCCGGCCGGCCCAGGCCGCCCGTTACCAAGGTCGCACCCTCGCTGATGCCGCTTTCGATCAACCGCTGGATCTTGTCGTACTGGATCTGGCTGACGACTGGCCCAAGATCGACGCCATCGGCGCGCGGATCGCCTGTCTTGAAGGCCTCGGCAGCCTTCCCGGCGATTGCCAAAGCGTCCTCATGACGGTCGGCCGGCACCAGCATACGGGTCGGCGCATCGCAAGACTGGCCGGTATTGCTGAAGCAACCCTGGACGCCCTTGGTCACAGCTGTCTCGAAATCCGCGTCGGGCAGGATGATATTGGCCGACTTGCCGCCAAGTTCCTGAGCGACACGCTTGACTGTGTCGGCGGCAGTTTTGGCGACGATGATACCGGCACGCGTAGAACCCGTGAACGAGACCATGTCAACATCCGGATGCCCCGCCATGACCTGCCCGACATCGGGACCGGTGCCGTTCACCAGATTGAAGACGCCCTTCGGCGTTCCAGCCGCCGCCATCACTTCACCAAAGATGATGCCGCTGATCGGCGCGATTTCCGAGGGCTTCAAAACCACGGTGCATCCTGCCGCGATCGCCGGCGCAACCTTGCAAACGATCTGGTTCAGCGGCCAGTTCCACGGCGTGATCAGCGCGCAGACTCCGATCGGCTCCTTGATGACAGTGGTTGAGCCGCGCTTTTCAGTGAACTGATAGTCCTCGAAAGCGGCGATGGTCGCTTCCATGTGTCCGCGTCCGGCCCATGCCTGGGAATCCCGCGCGAACGGAAGAGGCGCGCCCATTTCCTGGCTGACTGCCTGAGCGATATCCTCGAAGCGCTCGTTGTAGCATTCGAGAATCCGTTTTAGGAGCACCAGACGCTCTTCCTTGGACGTCAATGAAAAGCTCGCAAAGGCGCTCTTTGCCGCCGCGA
Organism: Rhizobium sp. 11_C7_N12_5; assembly: GCF_051811145.1. Taxonomy (NCBI): domain Bacteria; kingdom Pseudomonadati; phylum Pseudomonadota; class Alphaproteobacteria; order Hyphomicrobiales; family Rhizobiaceae; genus Rhizobium; species Rhizobium sp. 11_C7_N12_5. The sequence continues at coordinate 367,182 of NZ_JBPWPY010000003.1, read as the reverse complement.
CCGCTTTATCGACGTCTGCAGCCGAGCCGGCGGATATTGCGGTATAGACTTCCTCCGTCGATGGATCGATGACCTCAATCGTCTTGGGGGCAACGGGATCGACCCAGGAACCGTCGATGAAGAATTTCAGGTGATTGTTCATGTGTTCTCCATTGTCGTTGGTGGGCTCAGGCCGGAAGTATCGGGCAAGAGGCGCCTGGTCGGAGCGAGGCAAAGAAGCGGTCGCCGGTCGCCAAGGCGGCATGCGCTGATTGCCTGGGTATGTCGGCCGTCAGGCTATATTTGTCTTCGGCGAGAAGATGGACTCGCAAACTGCGCCCATGGAAAACGACGCCTTCCACAGCGACGCCGACTGAACCTTCGCTGCGTTCGTGCGAGACCAGAATATCCTCAGGACGAACACCTATGATCACGCCATCGCCCGACCGCAGCTCGATGGCTCCGGTTGCCGGCATATCGAGGGAGAGAGCGCCGGCGGCGAAGCGCAGTGTCCCCGTTTCGCGGCTGACCAGGCGTGCATTCAGCAGGTTCATCGTCCCGATGAATCCTGCAACGAAGGTCGTCGCCGGCTGATCATAAAGCACTGATGGCGAGGCGATCTGCTCAATAGCAGCCTTGTTCATGACGACGATGCGATCGGATATCGACAGAGCCTCGGTCTGGTCATGCGTGACCATCACGAATGTCGTGCCCAGCTCCCGCTGCAACCGTTTCAACTCCACCTGCATTTGCTCACGCAGATGCGCGTCGAGCGCGGAAAGAGGCTCGTCGAGAAGAAGAACGCGTGGTTCGCAGACGATCGCTCTTGCAAGCGCTACGCGCTGACGCTGACCGCCGGAAAGCGCCTGAACGCGCTGATTGATCTTGTCGGCCAGGCCAACCATGTCGAGCGCTGCGGAAACGCGCTTACGGCGCTCGGGGCCGGCAATCTTTCGGAGCGATAGGCCGAAGCCGACATTTTCGGCAACAGACATGTGCGGGAAAAGCGCATAGTCCTGGAACACCGTGTTGACCGGACGGTCGAACGCGCGAAGGAGCGTAATGTCTCTTCCGTCGAGCCGAACCTCTCCCTCGGTCGGAGCTTCGAAGCCCGCGATGACACGCAGCGTGGTGGTCTTGCCGCAGCCCGAAGGACCGAGAAGGCTCAGGAACTCTCCTTCGGCAATCGAAAGGTCGATATTATTCAGGCCGACAATGCCGCCTGCGAAATGCTTGGAGACCTTCTCCAGGCGAAGCAAGGCATCAGTCGCCATCACGCGCCTCCGAAGGCTTCGTCGTATTCACCCATACGATGGTGCAGCGTTCCGTGCCGGGATTGCGGAAAGAATGCAGCAAGGTGCTCTTGAAAGCGAAACTGTCGCCGGTCTTCAGCAGATATCGCGTGGAATCAACTACCAGTTCGGCCTCGCCGGTCGTGACGATACCGAATTCGTGGCCGCTGTGGGCATAGGCATCCGTGCCGCCACCGGGCTCGACGGTGACGACCATGCCGGTCAGGGATGCACCGGGAGGCGACAGAAGATCCTTGGTAATCCCTTCCGAATGGACCGGCAAGGGACGACGGCTGGTTGCCCGCACGCAGTAGAGGTCGTTCACGGGCTCATTGCCGTCGGCGATCAGCGCTGACGGCTCCACGTCGAGTGCTGCGGCCAGCGGCCAGATGACACGCACGCGCAGCGATGACATACCGCGTTCGATCTGGCTAAGCGCTCCGATCGATATTCCTGCTCTGGACGCAAGATCCGCCAGCGACAGGTTCTTTTCGAGCCGCAAGGCCCGCACGCGCCGGCCTACGCGGACATCGGCCTCATCCGCCTCACGCTCCGCCCTGCTCGTCAATTCGTCCGCGTCCATCGGCTCTCCATATTCAAATATTGGAAATGGCCCGGACAATCGCATCCGGGCCAAGAATAGCAGGCTCAGCCGCCTGCCTTAACCTTCTCAAACATTTTGGCAAGATCGTCGTTCTGCTTCATCGGGCCGGTAAAGACGGTCGATTTCAGCATGGTTTCAGGATCCGGCGGGAGCTGCAAGTTCTCCAACTCGTCCTTTGGAACAGCAGCAAAGGCGGATGTAGTCGACGCACCATAGCCGTAATTTTCGATGAGTGCCTTGCCCGATTCCGCCTCAAGTCGGCTATTGATGAAGTCATAGGCAAGATCGGTATTCTTCGCGTCCTTGAGCATGACGAAGCCGCAGGCCCAGGTGAGCATGCCTTCCTTCGGCTTCATGAATTCCACCGGCACGCCCTGCTTCTTCAATGCGACTGCGGATGCGTTCCAGGTCATCGCCGCAACTAACTGGCCGCTTGCGAGCGATTGTTCGACGGAGGTCATGTCGGTCGTATAGGCCGAGACGAGCGGACGCTGCTCACGCAGCTTGTCTGCAACCTTGCCCAGTTGTTCCTGCGTCATATCGAAGGGGCTGACGCCGGCCAAGAGCGCGGCGACGACCGGCGTATCGTGCACGGCATCGATCGTTGCGATGCGGCCGGCATACTGCTTGTCCCACAACAGGTTCCAGCTCTGTTCAGGGTTCTTCACGAGGTCGGTGCGATAGAGCACAGAAGTGTTGCCCCAATCCCAAGGAACCATCCAGACCTTGCCCGCGCCGGCCTGAATATCCGGCAGGTTGCGGAAGACCGGGAAGATCTTGTCCCAATTCTTGATCTTGGCGGTATCGATCGGCTGCAGCAAGCCTTCCTTGTTCCAGCGGGCAATCTTGTCATAGCAAGGATGTGCAAGATCCGGGTGGAACCCGGCCTTCACCTTGGTAAAGGCATCGTCGTCGTCGCCGAAGACGGAGATGTCGACGCCGTCGGGATGGGCCGCAGTGAATGTCTTGTGAAAGTCGGGAAGCTCATAGCCCGACCAGGTGAAGTAGGTGAGTTTATCGGCAGCCGAGGCCGGCAGGCCAAGCGACAGCGAAAGGGCCACAGCCGTGAGGGCGCGCGATGCACCTCTGGCGAAACTTCCTCGATGATCATGTTTCATGGCAGTTCCTCTTGTGATTTTTCTCATTTCAGGCACTGGAAGACGTAGAACGCGAAAGCCCGCGCTGCCGCAAAAGCTCGGCGCATCCGGCAATGATGATCGACACCGCGAGAATGACCGTTCCGAGAGCCATCACTGTCGGAAGCGATTTTGGAAACCGCAGTTGGCTCCAGATGTAGAGTGGAAGGGTCGGCTGCGTGCCGGCCAGAAAAAAAGCCACGATGAATTCGTCGAACGAGGTGAGAAAGGCGAGCATAAAGGCCGAGCCGATGGCTGGTAGCGCCAGAGGCAGCATGATGCGCCGGAAAATGATCAACTCCCCTGCCCCGAGATCCTCGGCGGCCTCGGGAATGCTGCGCGGAATGGACGCGAAACGGCCGCGCATGATGATGACCGTGGTCGGCAGGCAGACGAGAACATGGCCGAGCACGATCGCGAGCCGCGAGGGACCAAAGCCCAGCAGGTTCACGAGGATCAGCAGCGAAATGCCGACCACCACGCCGGGAATGAGGATCGGCAGGCGAGCGATACCGGAGATAAGCTTGGCGGAGGGAGAACGAACCTGCGTATCCATATAGGAGATGGTGATGCCGCAAAGAGTAGCGATAACTGCCGCCGCCAGACCGATCGAGATGCTGGTCATGAGCGCGCCAGTCAGTGTCTCGTTTCCGATCAATGTTTCATACCAGGCGAAGGTGAAACCCTTCAGCGGAAAGGCGGCCTGTATGGAATCGTTGAAAGAAAAGAGCGGTATCAGCGCGACCGGCAAATATAGGAAGACCAGGTAAAGCCCGACATACCAACGTAGCCATCCCCCTCTTGCAGCGTTCATTTGCCGGCGCTTCATGTCCGGCTCCCAAATAGGCGGTCCGCCTGGCGGACAACGAGAACCACGGCAAGAATGACCAGCATGACCATAACCGCCAGAGCGGCGCCGAACGGCCAGTCATTGGCCTTCCCGAACTGCGCCTGCACCAAAGAGCCGATCATCGTGCTTGTCGGCCCGCCGATCAGAGCCGGCGTGACGTAGTCCCCGACTGTCGGCACAAAGACGACGACGGCCGCCGACAGTACCCCCGGCATGGAATTGGGCAATATGACTCGCCGAAATGTCGTGAAGGGCCGCGCTCCGAGATCGGCCGCCGCCTCCACTAACGATCTCGGGATGGTCTCGAGCGCAACGAAGATCGGCAGGATGGCAAAGGGGGCATAGGCGTGGGCAAGCGTCAGCACCACGGCCGACGGGGTATTCAGAAACAATGTTGACGGCTCGGACGAAAGACCGGAGAGCATCAACGCCGAATTCAGCACACCATTGTAGGCGAGCACGATTTTCCAGGCGAACACGCGCAGCAGATAACTCGTCCAGAACGGCAGCGTAACGAGGAAGAGGATCAGGCTGCGGCGCTGGCCGGCATGAAACGCGAGATAATAGGCGACCGGATAGGCTGTCACGACCGTTGCAAGCGTCACGAGCCCAGCGATCGTCAACGACCGCAACACTACGAGCCCGTAGAGCGGATCCGAAATGACAGTGGCGAAGTTCTGCACAGAGATGCCGGCGCCCAACAACGAACCATCATTGATACGAAACGACAGGAACACCACAAGGCTCACGGCAAAGAGCACCAACACGAAGGTTACGATCGCGCCTGGCGATAGCATGGCGCCGCGGAAGATCCGTGTCCTGTCGAATATTCGAGACGGAACGCCTTCATTGATCATGGTGCGGCCTGCAATAAAATGAAATTCAGTTTATATTTTTCATTTTTATGAAAAATGTCAAGCGTGATATTCCATGCTCATTTTTCGAGAGCATCCAGTAGCCGATACCAGGCAATCGTCGCGGCGACACCGACCTGCCGGAACGCGTGAAGAGGGATAGGCCGGATGGGGGTGACGGGAAAAGGCAGCACGGCGCGATCTCCGGTGTCGATGTAGCGGGCAAACCTCTGGCCGAGCGCTGTCATCACGCCGACGCCGCGCCCCTGGCAACCGACGACGGTCAGCAATCCGGGCTCCGGCTCATGGATGTGCGGCAAGTGATCGGGCGTCATCGCAACCCGGCCAAACCAGCGCCTGGCAATCGGAATGTCGGCAAGCTCGGGATAGAGACGCCGCATCGCACGCTCCAGATGCTTCCAATCGCTCTTGCTTTTTGGCTCCGCCATGCGCCCCCTGCCGCCGAGCACAAGCCTCCCGTCCGTACTCTTGCGATAGTAGACGAGGATTCTGCGGGAATCGGAGACGGCTTGTTCGTCGGGCAAAATGATCCGTCGCAAATGGTCCGGCAGCGGGTCCGTCGCGATCTGAAATGAGTGCAGCGGCACGATGGAACGGGCAAGGCCCGGCACAAGTTGGTCGCTATAGGCATTGGTGGCGATGATGACGAATCGCGATCTTACGGATCGGCCATCGGCCACCTGAACGACCCAGCCGCCATTTTCCTGCCTGACTGACCGCACCTTCGTGCGTTCGGCGATCTGAACACCTGCCTTAGCAGCGGTCACCGCCAACTCGCTGACGAAGGATAGCGGATTGATGATGCCAGCGCGACCATCGAGCCAGCCGCCGAGATAGCCGCGTGCACCAGTCAGGGATTCGATCTCGCGTGCGTCCAACATGCGCACATCGGCTCCTCGGGCGCGCCATTGCGCATCGCGCCGTCGCGCAGCTGCAAGTGCCTTTTCGGTGTGGGCGGCCTGGATCCAACCATTTCGAACCCGGGGAACGTCGAGAAGCTCTCGACTAATGAGATCGAAGACACAATCCGCCGTCGAAGCCGCAAACGCGATCAAAGTCTGTCCCCGCGCCTCCCCAAAATTCTCAAGCAGCCAATCCGGATCATATTTCAATCCTGGAATGACCTGGCCGCCGTTCAAGCCGGACGCACCTTCGCCCACGGCCTTCGCCTCGAGCACCCTCACTCTCTTGCCCTGCCGCGCCAGATCAAGCGCAGCCGACAACCCCAAAAAGCCTGCTCCGACGATGACGACGTCTACACTTTCTGCCGGGGAAAGCGGCACGACGATGGCTGTGCTTCGCGCATTGGCTCGCCAAGCGGACTGAAGTTCAAGAGGCAACGGCATTTTGATCTCCGGCAATAACCTGAAAATCACTAACTTAATTTCATAGATATGAAAATAGAAATCTTGCGTGGAAACGATGCAATCGCGAACTCAGGCGATTCAAGCTGTTAACTACCAACGCATCGGTGCGGACGACGCGCTGCCGATCCAGCGGATGTAGCGGCTGTCGTTTTGTATTTAATCGGGTGCTCCTCCCTTTGTGTGGTGGTGAAGCTGATTGAGTGGCAGCATGCGTGACCTGCGGAGTACATTCACGTGTGATAAGCAGGCCGACTGGTGCCCCGCCAGCGCCGGGGGCGGGTGAGAGTACAATGCATTCTTGGGCGATTTCCCGTGGGATCTGGCTATGCAAACAAAGGCACGGAATTCTCTACGTCGAGAGGAACACGCCACCCGCTGAAGCTGCTCAGTGGCTTTGCCGGTCCATGATCCATCAAGAAAGGCGCTGACTGGGTACGGTCCGAGAAAGATAAGGGAGATGCGCGATCGATGTCGTATGAATTGAGAGCCGTTACCATACCAGACGACTGGCGCGCGATGCACGACATTCGGCAAAAGGTGCTGTTTGCGCCGGGTCGGCATTCGATCTCTTACGATGAGAACCACCCAGATGATCGCGCCGATGGAAATACACCCTTCCTTCTGTTTGAGAACTAAGAGCCGCTCGGGGTGGCGCGGCTGGATGAACGGGGCGAAACTGGCATAGTGAGACTTGTTGCTATCGTTCAGCACAAACAACGAAAGGGATACGGTCTCAGGCTAAACAATTTCATTGAGGCAGAGCCAAAAGACGCGGGATCCGCATTCTCCGCGTTAACGCTGCCCCTGGCGCAGTAGGCTTTTATCTGAAGGCTGGGTGGTCTGAGAAGCTTTGGGACCCAACAGAATTAGTGGGTCTTGCTCAAGGAGCGGTCCAGATGGAAAAGGTGATTTGCGAATAGCAACATAGAGTCGTGACCGAGACGAAGACAGCATCATCATTTTCGACACGGACTATGTTCTATGCTCTGCCTGGGCAGGGCTCATCCTCGAACACGAGCGCGACCAAGCTTTCCTCTTCGTCTCAGCCTGGTCAGAAGCGGGCGCCACGCTAGCGAATGTCCACGGATTGAAGCCAGCCGAAACCTATCTGGTTACCGAGGGCGGGCGCGGGCTGACGCATTCGGATCGTCGCCGACGGCCAGACGATCGACCTACCGCCTGGCATGGCTGTTACGGGCGAAATTAGGACGGGTAGACGGCGCATTCTGGAGCATGTTTTTTCGCCTTTGGTCGAAGTGGCAGAGAGCGCAATGCATGAGCGCTAGAACAGAATTGCGCTCTTGAAGGCGGGTGAACCGAAGACCCACATTTTCCGCCCCCTGAGTCCTCAGTCAGGCAATTGAAAGTCAATACAATCTTGTCTGATACCCTCCCCATGCGTCGGCATCCGTGATGGCGTTTTAGAGATTATCGCCGGCAGCTGCAGCAGACTTCCCATGATTCTGAACTTCCAGATGCTTGCAGCCATCGGAGGGTGGGAGCGCTATTTGGTAAGGTCGGCGATGCGATTGAGCGCGCCGGCAAGGCCCTTTAGCGAGACGGCCAAGGCCAGCGGTTGGGCCGGGCTGGCAGCGGAAACGGTGACGTTGAGCGCCTTGCCGGTCCTGAGCTTTGCAATCGTGTCTGCTTCGAAGGTCAGCGGCACAAGGCAGCCTTCTGGCAGGCAGGTCGAGAACGGCAGAGTATTGCCAAGAACGGCGTCGTCGATCTTCAACTGAGCACCCTGGGGCAGCGCAAGTCCGAGCGGCAGCACCAGCGTGCCCCGAAACTTGCCGTCGGAGGCCCTGCCGATCTCGACAGCCAGGACGGTCTGCTTCGTCTGATTGCTGGTTTGGACCTGTCGGGCGAGGCAGGATGGAGCGTTGGCCTGCATCTGGCACACGACGCCCCAATCGTCATAGGTCTCGACCAGCGAGCTGGCCCCGCCCGGCAGCGGAGCGGCGGTGGCGGTACCGCCGACGAGAGCGAGCATTGCCGCCAGTACTGAAGCCTTCGGCAAATAGCGGGATGAGGTCATTGGAATAGGTTCCTTTCATATGGTTGGGATCAGACCGTGCATGACGGCTCAGTCCGCCGGACGGCCAGCGTCCGGCGGATTGTATATCGTGGCTACGGCGTCGCCTGGCCCGGAAGCGAGACGCAGCCGTTGCCATTGTCGAGGCAGACGAACGTGCCCTCGAAGCGTGGATCGGTGATCACGTCGTGGCTGCCATCCGCGGTTTCGGCGTTGTCGGAGACCGGCCGGATCGGCGCAAAGCGGCCGGCATCGAAGCTCGGCATCACGGAGCTTGCCTGTGTGCCTGGTTCGGGGTTGGCGGCCTTTTCCACGGTCAGCACGCCTGGAACGAAGTTCATGCGATAATTGGCGGACGCCAGCAGCGTGCCCTGGGTGATCGCATAGGCACCCGGCTCGCTGAGACCGGTCGCGGACGTGGCGAGCCCTCCCGAAAGCCTGTCGCCGTTGACTAGGCCCGCACCCCCGACTGTATAGGTCAGTGCCGGATTGGCGAGGCCATAGCGGCGGCTAAGTGAGTCGGCGGCGACCGCAATGGCACGCTGGTTCACCGTGAGGTCTGCGCCCATGTAGCTGATTGCGTAATTGGCGTTGGCCAGCGACCCTTGCGTGATCGCGTAGGCACCGACATCGGAATATTGCCCCGCCGTGGTCGAAAGCGAACCGGAGAGCGTGTCACCATTCAGCAGGCCTGTCGCAGCATAGGTCAGCATCGGATTGGCATCGCCATAGGTCTTCGACAGCGTATCCGCCGTCACCGTGATCGCGCGTCGGTTCACGCTGAGGTTGGCTCCGACATAGGTTAGCGCGTAATTGCTTGACGCCGAGAAGGAGCCGGTGATGGCGTAGCTACCGACGTTAGAATACTGCCCCGCCATGGTCGAAAGTGATCCGGACAGCATGTCGCCATTGACCAGGCCCGCTCCTCCGACTGTGTAGGTCAGCGCCGGATTTGCATCGCCATAAGTCTTCGACAGCGTATCCGCCGTGACCGTGATCGCGCGTCGGTTCACGCTCAGATTGGCTCCAACATAGGTCAGCGCGTAGTTGCTTGACGCCGAGAAGGAGCCGGTGATGGCGAAGCTGCCGACATTTGCATATTGCCCCGCCGTGGTCGCGAGTGATCCGGACAGCGTGTCACCATTGACCAGACCGTTCGCGGTATAGGTCAACATCGGATTGGCATCGCCATAGATCTTCGACAGCGCGCCCGCCGTCACTGTCAGTGCCCGCGGGTTTACGGTGAGATTGGCACCCGTATAGCTGATGGCGTAGTTTGCATTGGCCAGAGTACCCTGGGCAATCGCATAGGCGCCGACATCGGAATATTGCCCTGCTGACGTCGAAAGCGAGCCGGAGAGCATGTCGCCATTGACCAGACCCGAGGTCGTGTAGGTCAGCGTCGGATTGGCATCACCATAGGCTCTCGACAGCGCATCCGCCGTAACGGTCAGCGCACGCGGAGTGATCGTCAGGTTGGCGGCATTATAAGTGATCGCGTAATTGGCATTGCCGAGGCCACCGAGAGTGATCCCGTAGCCGCCCACATTCGAATATTGCCCAGCCTCGGTCGATAGCGAACCGGAGAGCATGTCGCCATTGACCAGACCCGCGGTTGTATAAGTCAGCGTCGGGTTTGCATCGCCATAGGTCTTCGACTTCGCATCCGCCGTTACCGTCATCACCCGCGGAGTGACCGTCAGATTAGCCGCATTATAGGTGATCGCGTAATTGGCGTTGCCGAGGCCACCGAGAGTGATCCCGTAGCCGCCCACATTCGAATATTGCCCAGCCGCGGTCGAAAGCGATCCGGAGAGCATGTCGCCGTTGACCAGGCCCGAGGTTGTATAAGTCAGCGCCGGGTTTGCATCGCCATAGATCTTCGACTTGGCATCCGCCGTCACCGTTATCGCACGCGGAGTGACCGTCAGATTGGCCGCATTATAGGTGATCGCGTAATTGGCGTTGCCGAGGCTGCCGAGAGTGATCCCGTAGCCGCCCACGCCGGAATATTGTCCTGCTGACGTCACAAGCGATCCGGAGAGCGTGTCGTTGTTGACCAAGCCCGAGGTTGTATAGGTCAGCGCCGGGTTGGTATCGCCATAGATCTTCGACTTGGCATCCGCCGTCACCGTTATCGCACGCGGAGTGACCGTCAGGTTGGCACCGGTAAAGCTGATGTCGTAGTTCGAGTTAGCAAGCGTGCCGAGCGTGATGCCATAGTTGCCGATCCCCGACGCCGTCGTCGCGGAGGTGGCCAGCGCCCCTGAGAGCGTATCGCCATTGACGAGGCCGCTCCCGCCGACGGTATAGGTGAAGCCCGGATTGGCATCGCCATAGGTACGGTGTGCGCCGTCGGCCGTGACCGTGATGGCGCGCTTGGCGATGTCGGCAAGTGTCGTGGCCGTGTTGTAAGCAAGCGTATAGTTGCCGGCATCCGCGCCGGCGAGCGACAGGCCGGAGATGGTGACCGTCTTGCCCGTGCCGGCATTCTTGTCGGAAAAGGCGCCGCTGAAGCCATTGCCCAGTGAAAGCGCGTCCCCCGACACCATGCCGTTGAAGACAGCGCCCGCCGTGTTCAGCGTCGCGTCCGTCGTACCGTCATAGATCTTGCCGTTGGCGGTGATCCCGCCGATCGATGAGATCATAGCCCTGGCGATATCGACCGCGTCCGTACCGCCCGCCAGCGTGTAGTTCGAGGCAAGGCCGCCATTCGTGCCATCGCCCAGAGCCAGCGACGCAAGCGTCACGCCTTTGCCCGAACCGGCATTCTTGTCGGCCATGGTGCCGGTGCCGGACAGCGTCAGCGTTTCGCCGCCGACCAGGTTCGACAGCGTGAAGATCGAGGCATCGAGATCCGTCGAACCGTTATAGGTGCGGCTGCCCGAGAGGTTGACGACACGCTGGCCGATATCGGCGAGCGTCGTGGCCGTACTCGTATCCAGCCTGTAGTTCTGCGCGTCGGCTCCGCCAAGCGTCAGTCCGGAGATGCCGACCGTTTTGCCGGTACCGGCATTGGCATTGGAAAAGGCGCCGAGCGCGGTGCCGACCGTCAGGCTATCGCCTGCGATCATGCCATTGAAGACGGCGCCCGCAGTGTTCAGCGCCACATTGGTCGTGCCGTCATAGGTCTTGTTGCCGGCGGTGATGCCGGTGATCGCAGAGATGATGGCAGGGGTTATGGTGCCGTAGCTGGTCGTGTTGGTGATGCCAAGTTGGTAATTGTTGGCGTCGGCGCCGGTTATATAAAGTCCATCGATGGCGACCGTCTTGGACATGCCGGCATTCTTGTCGGAGAAGTTGGCGCTGGTGTAGCCAACATGCATGTCATCGCCGCTGATCGGTATCGTGTAGATATTGACGGTGGCTGCGGTCGTCCCGTCATAGGTCTTGGTGTTGACGCTGGTGCCGCCGAAAGCCACATAGGCCTTGGCGATATCCGCAGTCGTCGTTGCGATGTCGGAGGTGAGCGTGTAGTTGCTCGCATCAGTACCGCCGAGCGTCAAACTGGTGATACCGACCGTCTTGCCGGTGCCGGCATTCTTGTCGGAGAAGGCGCCGGTGGAGGTCGCAACCGTCAGCGTGTCACCCGCAATCATGCCGGTGAAACCCGCACCCGACGTGTTCAGCACGGCAGTCGTGTTGCCATTATAGGTCTTGTTGTTCGCCGTAATGCCGGTGATCGAGGAGATCGTCGCCCTGGCGATGTCGGCCGTCGTCGTCGCAGTATCCAAAGCGAGCGTATAGTTGCCTGCGTCGGCGCCGCCAAGCGTCAAGCCGGAGATGTTGACCACCTTAGTGCCGGCATTCTTGTCGGAGAAGGCGCCGGTCGAGGTCGCAACCGTCAGCACGTCTCCACCCACCATGCCGGAGAAGCCCGCACCAGAGGTGTTCAGGACGACACTCGTGTTGCCGTCATAGATCTTACCCGCGGCGGTGATGCCGGTGATCGAAGAGATCGTCGCCTTGGTGATATCGGCTGTCGTCGTCGCCGTATCCAGGGCAAGCGTATAGTTGCCGGCATCCGTACCATCGAGCATGAGGCCGGAGATCGTCACAGTCTTGCCGGTGCCGGCATTCCTGCCGGAGAAGGCGCCGGTGACGCCATTGCCGAGGCTCAAGCTATCGCCCGCCGCCATGCCATTGAAGACCACACTCGAAGTGTTGAGCGTCGCGTTCGCATTGCCGTCATAGGTCTTGTTGTCGGCGGTGATGCCGGTAATCGAGGCAATGCTAGCCTTGGTGATATCGACCGTACCCGTGCCCAGAACATAGTTCGAGGCCAGGCCGGTATCATCACCGAACAGCAGGGTCCCAAGCGACAGTGCCTTGCCGGTGCCGACATTCTTGTCGGCCATGGAGCCCGCACCTGTTAGCGTCAGGGTCTCGCCGTTGGCGAGATTACCGAGCGTCAGATTGCCAGCCGCGACATCGGTGCTGCCGTCATAGGTGCGACCGCCCGTCAGGCTCAGCACGCGCTGCGAAATCGTCAGTGCGCCGCTATAATCGACATAGGCCGTGCGGGGACCGATCTCCGTCACCGAGACGATGTCGGGGTCCGAATAATTATAGGTTCCGGCGTTCGTCGTAGACGCGATGGCGTTGCCCCAGGTGAGTGAAACATTGCCTGTGCCGACTCCCGTCAGCGTCGCGCCGGTGATCGTGGCATTCGAGTCGCCATAGGTACGGGTACCGTTGCCGATCGCGACATAGTCATCATAAAGCCCTGTGCTGAGCGAGCGCAGCATCATGTAGCCATCATTCGCGCCGCTCGTCGATTTGCCCCAGATGCCGGCAAAATCCCAGCCGACATTGATGAAGCTGAAGGGATTCTGCATCTGTGCGGTGGTAAGGCCGGTCATGCCGGCGGAGGAGCCGGTATTGATGCCCGAGGCTTGTCCGGTCGTGGCCGTGTCCCAGAACGAAGCCGTGACAGTCGCGTTATTCTCGCCGATCAGCCCGCCGCCGCTGCTGACCGCACCAATGGCGTAGCTGTTGCTGATCGTAGCACTGCCGTAGTTCCCGCCTACGAGCCCACCCACCTTGTCAGAGCCACTGACAGCGCCGCTGGCATAGGTGTTGGTGATCGTGCCGAGGTTGGAGCCCGCCAGTCCACCCACAGCATAGCTACTGCTGCTGACCGAGCCGGTCGCATAGGCGCCGCTGATCACGCCCATAGCGGCGTTGAGGCCCACCAGCCCACCCGCACCGGTAGCGCTGCCGCTGACGACACCGTTGGCATAGGCGTTTGTGATCGTGCCGTAGTTGTAGGCTACCAGCCCACCCATAAAGCCGGTAACACCGCTGACGGCTCCGGCGGCATGGGAGCTGCTGATCGTGCCGTAGTTTATGCCGACCAGCCCGCCAACGTCAAAATTGCCGGAGACCGTAGCGGTGCTGTAGGAATTGCTGATCGTGCCGTAGTTCCAGCCGGCCAGCGCGCCGACGTCGGTGCGGACACCAGCGACCGATCCGCCAACGAGCCCAAGATTGCTGATCGAGCCTGCCGAGACTGAGAACAAACCAACTTGGTCGTAGCCGGTCACAGTGAGGGCGTTGATGGTGTGGTTGTTGCCGTCGAAGCTGCCTCTGAACATCGTGTTGGTGTTTCCGAGCGGCACCCAGCCGCCTGTCGACCAGATGCCGGAGGCGTTGGCGCCCGACGTCTCGCTGGCGTCGATATTGTTGGCGAGCGTGTAGGTGCCGTTAAGGTTCGCGCCGATCAGCGCCAGCTGATGGAGATTCCAGATGCTGGCCACACCGTTCGAATCCGCCGTCGCGGCCTCCGAACGCAGAATTGGGCGCATATCTCCGACCTGATACCAGACGCCCCCGAAATCCCAGCCGGAATAGTTCGACGCGCTACGCGCCTGTCCGGTGGTGAGGCCGGTCGCCGAAAACGTGCCCGAAAAGGACTGGCCGTAACCACTGGATCGGCCGGTTGTGGAGACATCCCAGAAGCTGTTGGTGATCGTGCTAAAGTAATTTCGGCCTACCAGGCCGCCGACGGCGACACCCCCGCCAACCGCGCCGGAGGCGTAGGCATTGTCTATAGAGCTTCCGGAATCATTATACCCCACCAGTCCGCCAACATATGTATTGCCGGATACGGAGCCAGTGGCATAGGCAAATTTGATTGTGCTGTCATTGAAGCCGGCCAGACCACCGGCATAAGTATTCGAGCCGTGGATTGCACCGGTAGCGTAACTATTGCTGATCGATCCATGGTTATGACCGACCAATCCGCCAACATCCTGGCTGCCGGAGGTGGCAGCGGTGGCGTAGCTGTTGCTGACCGAACCGGAATTCCAGCCGGTCAGCCCTCCGACATATTGCATGCCGTTGACCGTGCCGGTCATGTAAGCGTTACTGATCGTGCCGGTATTGTTTCCGACCAGTCCGCCCGTATAGGAGTAGCCATTGATAAACTCGCCAGTCAGTCCGATGTTTTCGATGGTCCCCGCCGCGTTGCCGAACAGTCCGAGAAAACTGGCCGCTCGGTTGACAGTCAGGCCGGTAATAGTGTGGCCCGCACCGTCGAAGACGCCGGTAAAGGCGGCGCCGTAGGTGCCGACGGGCACCCAGCCGCCGGTCGACCAGATGTCGGCAGCATTGGTGCCAACCGCGGCGCCCGCGTCGATATCGACCGCGAGTTTGTAGTTACCCGCCAGGTTCGCGCCCATCAGCGCAAGCTGGTGCAGGTTGGAGATGGTGACGACGCCGTTTGCGTCGGCTGCCGCCGCTTCCGAACGCAGGATCGGGCGCAGGTCTCCGGACTGGTACCAGTAGGCGTTGAAATCCCAGCCCGAATAGTTCGATGCGTTGCGCGCCTGCGCCGAATTCAAGCCGCTGATGCCGGAGGTGGAACCATTACCAACACCTGACGACTGCAGGGTCGTGCTCATATCGAAGTAAGACGCCACGACCGTGCCGATGTTCCCACCGACAAGGCCACCTAAATTGCCGATCCCTGAGACCGCGCCGGATGCATAAACCTGGTTCATCGTACCGAAGTTCATGCCGAGCAGGCCGCCAACATTCGAGGCTCCCGAGACCGAGGCAGTCGAGTAGGATAGGTTGATCGCACCTGTATTATAACCAACGAGGCCACCGGTATGAGTCACCCCTGAAACGCTGCCGCTGATATAGGACTGGACGATCCCGCCGGCGTTCGAGCCCGCGAGCCCGCCGGTCATCGATCGGCCCGAAACACTGGCGTTAACCAGGCCAAGACCAGAGACCCCACCGCCCTGGCCGATAATGCCGAACAGGCCAACGGTGTTGGTGTTCGGCCTGTTTATGGTCAGCCCGGTGATCGTATGGCTCGCGCCGTCGAGACGCCCTGTGAAAGTGATGTTATCATCGCCGATGGGCTTGAGCCCCGCACCATTGTTCCAGATGGCCGTGCCCGACGCGTCGATATCACCTGCAAGCTTCCAGTTGGCGGAGAGATAGTCGCTGGATGAGCCAATGCCTTGAAGGCCATAGACATCCGCGACCGTATAGGGTGTGGCGCTGGTTCCGTCGCCGCCGGTGACGCGCAGGAACGAGGCGCCGTCGGTGATGCGGAAGTCCTTGGCCGAGAAGGCGGGCAGCGTTCCGCTGTTCTGCACCCAGTTGCCCGCTGCCAGCACGAAGGCGCCGACATTGACGTCCGCCGGAGCAGAAATCGTACCGCCGGAAGAGACAATGAGGCCGCCATTCGCCGTGATCGCGCTGTTGATGTTGATGTCCGATGCCGCCGCAAGCGTCAGCGTGGTGAGCGCGCTCCAGTTGATCGGCGCTGCGACGGTGATCGTGCCGGCCTGCGGATTGGTGGCATCCGACGACGATCCGGTCGTGACCGTGACGTTGGCGGTCGCGAGCGCGTTGGTCAGCGTGTTGACATTGATGACGCTGTCGTTGCCTGTGGCGTTAAAGCCGCCATCCGTGTTGCTGCCTGTTCCCGTCGAGATCGTCACATTGTAGGGGTCGAGCAGCAGATTGCCGACGGAACCATGCGCCGCCGTCAGATCGGTAAGACCGGTATAGGAAAGCTTCGCCTTGCCCGATACCTCGGCCTCGCCGCCATTGCCCGAGATTGCGCCACCCTTGGCCGTGATCGTGCCGGCAAAGTTCGTCAGGTCGTCCGACCACAGCACGACATCGCCGCCATTGCCCATGGTGACTGCATCGGCATTGATGACGGTATGGGCGTCGACATCAAGCGTCTCGGCCTGCTGCAGCGGGCCCTTCCCCTGACGGTTGCCGCCGATATTGACCGTACCGCCGCCGGTCTTGCCGGACGCGTTGACCCTGGCGGAGGCAAGCTTGATCGACCGGCCCGTCACGGTGACTTTGCCGCCCTTACCGGCGGCATTGCCGGCATCGAGCATACCCGAAACCGCCACTTCGCCGTCGCCGCCGGTGAGCGTGATATCGCCGCTCTTGCCGGAAACGCCGTTGGCCTCGATCGTGCCCGACATGTTGACCGCCTGCCGCGCCATGTCCTTGGCCGCGGCGGCGGTGAGCTGCACCGTGCCGCCTCTGGCAGAAATCTTGCCGCTGTTGTCGACCAGCGCCCCACTGCCGCCGGCCTTGGTCGGCACCGCCACCTGCAGGAAGCCGTCGCCGGACAGATCAAGCGTTGCCTGTTCGCCGGATCCCAAGGCCGCCTTGCCCATCGGCACGGTGATGACACCGGCATTGGCGACCGTGCCGCCGATGAGCGCCATGTAGCCGCCGCGATTGATGGTGATGGCACCGGCATTCGTCACCGGGGCAGAGGCGCCATTACCAGTAAAGCTCCTCTTGCCGCCCATGAAGTCGTCATCGGAGATGCCGAGCGTCGAGGCGACGAAGGCGCCTGCCTTGACCGTGCCTGAACTGGTGATCGCAATGCCGTTCGGATTGATCAGATAGACCTGGCCATTAGCATTGATCTGGCCTGATATGGTCGAGCTTGTCTCACCGGTCACGCGATTGAGGATGGCGGCATTGGCATCGGGCTGGACGAAGGTGACGCGATTGGCCTTGCCGACATTGAAGCTCTTCCAATTGACGACGGCGCTGCCGCTCGTCTGGTTGATGGTCAAGGCGCCGGCCGATGGCGTCCCGATCGTGGCACTACCTGCTGCCACCTGCCCGCCTGAAGGCAGGGACTGAGCCGGCGCCACCGTCGCGTGGGCAAGCGCCGTCGACGCCAGAAGCGCGACGAGCCGGACCTTGTGCGTCCGGGTTCTGTGCGAAAGCACTCCATTGCTAAACGTCCGGCGGTTCGTCTGTGGGGTCATCGCTGCTATCCTAAAACTGAAACGCCGCCGAAACGGTGAAGCGGTTGTCGTTGGAGCCATCGCCGAAGTGCTCGACACGGCCGTATTCAAGATTGACGTTGGTGCTGTTGAAGCTCGCCTGCTCGGCCGCCGCCAGCCGCAGGCCGAGGCCATAGGCCGCGCCGCGCGAGAAGCCACTTTCCAGCGCCGTCGGCTGGTAGAACTTGACGCCGCCATAGGCGCCGAACAGGTAAGGCGAAACCACCACGCCGCCGGCCGTGGTCGTTCCATCCGGCAGACTGGTTCCCTGCTGCGCCGGGAATTCCGGCCAGCCGAACGGCAAGGTGAAGCTGGCAATGAAAGGGAACTGCGCCTCGGCGCGCAGCACGAAGCCTGAATCGCCCTGCATCGAGCCGGTCGGGAAGCTCGACAGACCCGAGGAGGAGACGAGGCCGATCTGCTCGGAATTGAGCAGCGGCTGGCCGAAGGAGGTCTGCGCCTTTGCGCGGAGATCGAGGACCAGATGCTCGGCGATCGGCTGGCGATAGCCGAGATTGACCTCGGCCTTCTGGAAATCGGCGTCCGCGCCTTGGCGCGACAAGGGTGTGCCGCTGCCATTGGCGTCGGCCGCGCTGCGTGCGCCAAGCCCGTTGATGCCGAAAGACCCAGTCAGGCTGGCGCTGACAAGCGCATCGCCGGATACATACCAGGAAAAATCCGCGCCCGTGCGCAGGATGCGCAGCCGATCCTTCGACAGTGTTGCGCCGCCGCCGTTGAGAAGCTGCAGTTCTTCGTCCTGCGCATCGAAGCCGCCATTGAGGTTGAATGTGAACTCGCGCGAGCGGATCAACGGGTAGGCAAGCCGTGCCGAATAGCGGGTGAAGTCCGACATGAACTGCAGCCCGGATGCGCTCGCCTCCGGCGTCGTGCGCGAGCCGGTGGCTTCAAGGTTCAGCGTCAGCCCGTCGATGCCGATCGGCAGGGTTACACCGCCGGCCAAGGACCGGTTGCGCGGCGCGCCGGTGAAATAGCCTTCGTCACCGCCGAAACGCGGCGCACCAGAGGCTCTCAGATAGAAGAGCTCGCCGAAGCCGAACACGGAATTGAAGTCCAGACCGACGCCGGTGTTGTATTTGCCGAGCGCGTCGGTGGAATTGTTGTCGCCCGAGACGAAGCCCGTGACCGGCTTGTAGCGAGCCTCGATCGTCAGCACGCTGCCGCCGGGCTTCGTGCCGCGCGACAGCGTCGAACGCAGCACCGTGCCCGGCAGATCGCCCGCCAAAAGCAGCCGACGCGCGATCTCATCGTTGGACATCCCCTTCTCGCCCACCAGCGGCGACAGCATTTTCGCAATGCGTTCGCGGATATTGTCGGGAAGATGCGAGGTGTCGATGCTTTCGACGAAGCCGTTGATGACAACGATGCGCAAGGTCGCGCCATCGATCAGGCGCTGCGCCGGCAGCACCACACGCACCAGGCCGTATCCCTTGGCGCCATAGGCCCGCTCGAGCTGACCCGCCGCCTCGAAGAGGGCGGCCGCCGTCACAGGGCTGCCAGTCAGGTTCTTCTTCAGGCGCGCTTCATCCTCGGCAAAGCCTGGAAGCCCGCCTTCGACCTTGACGGCCTTCAGCCGGACGGTGAGCTTCTCCGCCCCCTTGGGCGCGACCGGACCGGACGCTTCGGGAATGACGATGCCGCTGTTCTGCTTCTGCAACTGCGGCTCGAAGCTTTGCGGCGTCACCTGCGAGGCCGTCTGCGCAAAGGCAAGGCATGCCGGCGCCATCACTGCAACGCTCGCGGCCAGTCCCCAGTATCGAGAAAAACGGTATCCGAAAGTCAAAATGAACCTCAATCTCAGCGTACGCAGGCTTGTTCGAAGGAATTCCGCAAGGAATGGTCGAAAATTTCCAGCACAACCCCTTCCCGCAGCAGGACTAATAAAGTTGGCTGTGGAGGTCAGCATCCATTTTTGACTTGGGAGATCTTGAGGAGTTTCCGCAGGCGAATGTCGGCAGACGCCAAGGAAGACAGACCGTCTTATTCGCAATTGTGGGCTCCTCGAGAAACCGTTGAGCCACTGCCTAAAGCGTTCGCGAACGCGCCATCGAGGATCAGCAGCTTTTGCGCCTGAAACGCCGCATATTCGTCGTAGAAGCCGCGCGAAATCCACATCGGCGAATGTCCCGGCCGTCCAGCCCAGCCAAGTCCTCCGATTGCTTGAGCTTCCGAGATCTTGCGGCTTGTATGCGCGCTCGAAAGACCGGTCGCTCGGGCCAGATATGCAATGGAGTTGACGTCCGTGAGATATCGTTCCGGTCCCGGGAAGCTTTGCCGATCGACACCTGCGATCAGCCGGTCCATCACCCAGCCACCCGAATCGATCCAGCTGAAGATCCTGTAGAGCGGTCCTGGCGTGCGCACTTCGGGAGTGAAGAACAGAGCATTCGCCACAACGGGCTGGATCAACGGAAGCAAGCTCTCCCATTGTGTGGAGAATCGCACCTGTCTTTGTCCGCCATCGAGCAGATCGAGCGCCTGGAAATGCAGATTGTACCAGAGGGCGAGGAGAGAGAGGGAATCAAGCGATGGTTTGGCCTCTCGACGATGCCCAGCTACCTGACTGTCGATCGCTTGAATGACGCCATACTTCATCGATTCATCAAAGAAGGTATAGGCTGTATTGCGGCTCGCAAGACCAAGGAAGGTTGCCAGAAGGCCAAGACTTCTACGGCTGAGGCCCGGCTCTACATCGCCGATGGGGCGAAAAAAGTGGGCGACTGCGGCGTGGCTTAGGAGCCAACGCTGCTGTGTTGCGAACAGCGCTGCGGCTCGTGGTGATTGCTTATGAGCCTCGAACATCGCCGAAGCCAGGAAAAAAACCGCAGACGGGAAGGCAACGCGCGAAATCATGTCGCTCACGCTGTCCCACGGCAGATCGTTTGTTCCCTCGCCTGCAAGAGGTGGAAATGCCTCCGGAAATTCTACTATCTGCCCCAAGAATGCGATCTCCGGCTAGCGCATCCGCCAACGAAACCACCAAAAGCCCTCGTCAGATCGTTCCGGTCCACTTGCTGACCAGGAGCGCTGCGCCGACCCGCAATTCTTTGGCGACGATTAAAAAACTTCTCACATTATCGAAATATGAGAAGTAAATGCCGGATCGCCCGTCACTTGTCAACGAGAATGTTTCTCATATTATTGCAATCTGAGAAATCGACCGGTGTCGAATGGTGCTCGCGCGCTGAGGCGGAGAATTCTAAAGCGCGCTTCACGTCGTCGCCAAACCACCGGTTTGCCGAGAGGACCTGAGCGAATGCCCTTACCAAGACCGATTAATCCGTCCTACACCTTGGGTGTTCTGACCATCGCCTCCACCTTGTCTTATCTCGACCGGCAAATACTTGGTCTCCTGGCGGAGCCGCTGAGACAGGACCTTCATCTGACAGATCTGCAGATCGGCCTCCTGCAGGGTTTCACCTTCGCCATTGTTCTGGCAACCGCCGGATTGCCGCTGGGTCGCTGGGTTGATACCGGAAACCGTGTGCGGATTGCCGCCGTTGGAATAGCACTCTGGAGCATCATGACAGCCGCTTGTGGCTTTGCAGGCAGTTTCGGAGCTCTTTTGCTGTGCCGGACGGGCGTCGCATTGGGAGAAGCGGCCCTCACACCCGCCGCCTATTCCCTGATCAGCGATTTATTCCCCACCCGGCGGCGCGGACTCGCAATAAGCATTTACAGCACAGGCGCGTTCATCGGAGCCGGCCTATCCCTCGTTTTGGCAGCGACGGTTCTTCATGAATTGTCGAGCGCAGGAAACGTCTTCGTACTGCCCGGCATGCAGCACATATGGCAGATGGTATTCGTCTTCATCGGACTGCCGGGCATCGCTGTCGCCCTTTGGGCTGCAAGCCTTAAAGAACCCCGCAAGCATTCCGGAGCTACTCCGGGCCCTATAGCGGGCACGGTCGAGATCCGCGCCTATTTCTTGGATAATCGGGTAGAACTCGCGAGCCTTTATTTCTGCCTGGCCTTTGCGGCGACCCAAGCCTATAGCTACAGCTCATGGGTTCCCACTGTGTTGATCCGCACCTTTCACATGCCGCCCATCGCCGTCGGCTTTAGCCTTGGGCCACTCTTCATTGCCTCGAGTGTATCGGGGCTGATTTTTGGCGCTATACTCGGCGATGGCCTGGTTCGACGCGGCTTTGCAGCCGCTCGCCCCATCCTTATGTGCGGCGCGGCGCTGATTGCGGCGCTGTTCACCGCGGCAATGCCCTTTGCTTCGACCCTCAACGCCGCGCTTGTCCTGATAGCCATCGCAACATTCCTATCCACAATCATTGTTGCGAACGGTCCTCCCGCACTTCAGGACATCACACCGTCCCGCATGCGTGGCATTTCAAGCGCAGTCGGCATCCTGATTGTGACGCTTGTCGGTATGGGCGTCGGCCCCACATTGGTCGGGTTTCTCAGCCAGGACATGCTTGGGGATCCGAGCAAGATCGGCGTCGCACTCAGCGTCGTATCGACTGCCGCTCTTATCGTCTCGTCGGCTTTGGCGCTGGTAGCCATCTTCAACTACAAGCTTGAGCTGGACAACACAGCAGCACGCGCGGCATGAAAATCGACCCTATTGAGACAAAGTTTGAAGATCAGGATCGTCAGGCTGCTCACTCGATTGCTGCGACGAGAACTTTGTATGACTATCAACAATCCTCAAAGGGACCGTCAGCCGCGTACGGAATGCTCGCTGTTCTTGCTCCATATTCACGACGCATCTTATAGATTGACCCGAGAGAATCGTTGAAAGCGCGTTGCATGTCGGCCTACGAAGTCCTGGTTTCCAATATTACCCAGAGTTTTCTCGATCATGGCTATGAAGCCATGACAATGAGCAAACTGGCAAAATATTGTAATATTACGCGCCGAGGCCTCTATCATCACTTCAGCAGCAAGGAAGAAGCCTTCCAGGCAATGGTTCGCCAAAACAACCAACGGACCCGGCAAGGCAGTCTTAGCGAAGGCACAAGGCTGTTTTCGGCTGGCGCCGATGTGCTTGATATCGTCACAGCGGTACTTGATGTTCGATATGGCGATACGAGAAGAAAGTTGGTGCTTTCACCCTTCGCGCTCGAAGTCAATGACTACGCGTTTCGCCTATGTCGTCCGGAGATGGTCGAAGCTGCAACAGTTTTCCAGGCCGATTTCGCTGCATTACTCCAACAGATCATGGCAAATGGCCAATTGACGCTTCGGCCCCCAATATCGGTCGAGACCGTGGTGCAACTGCTCTGCGACGGCGCCCGTGGAACCAATCAAAGCTTTTTCGCACCATCGCCTGAGGATATCACCGCACGCTACCGGCAGATGAGCCAAGCAATCCTGTTCGGCTGTGCCGAGCCGGCTGGGCTGTGATGCTTGTGGAAATTCGCAGGGAAGATGTTCCGAGCTTTTAGCTCTTGATGGGAGTCGAACCGATGATCCCGCGATTGAAATTTCAATATTAGTCCTAATTAAAGAAGCGATATCAGCGAGTTGCGCCAAATAGGTAATGCGATTTATGGAACATTCTCCAGAATCGCCGCGGCACTTACCGCCTCATTAAGGAACGTCGTTCAAGAGGGTCTGATGGACCCGACATCCAGTCTCCCACTTCAGTCACAATCCTCCTCAAAACTTCTTGGATGCCGCGACTTTTGCGCCAACGGATTTTTGTCCGTCGCCTTCGATGTTGAAGAGCATGCTTGTGGGTTTTGTCGCAAACTTTTGGGAAGATCGTAGAAACGCTATCGCTGGGCACAGTCATGCAGCGAGCGCGGTGAATTGCTTAAGTGCGAATTGGCCATTGGTTGAAAATTGCCGCTTGCGGATCATGCGGGCCACCTCGATACCATCCAGTGTCGCTGACGCAGACTGAAAAAATTTGAAGCCCTTCATCGGGCGGGTCAGCTTCTTGATAAACCGGTGGTCTTGCTCGATCAGCCAGAACCATCCCGGCAACAGCAGCATCCAGTTCATGTTTTGCAAGCCTGCCAGATTGGTCCCGCTCTTATCGATGACAACCTTTTCGGGCCAGCCGTTGTTCTCGATCATGCGAGCGAAGAAGGCGCTGGCCGCAACCTCGTCACGGTGCTCAGACAGCATAAAATCGAGGGTTTTTCCGAATTTGTCGACAGCACTATAGAAATAGGTCCACCGGCCTTTGACCTGGATACAGGTCTCGTCCATCCGCCAGGAGCTGCTGGTTGCAGATTTCCGGCGCTGAGCCTTACAGGCAATAAGCGGTGAATATTTCACAACCCATCTGTTCAGCGTCGCGGGGTAGAGATTGAAGCGTCAAACACGGACATTTAACCAATTGGTTGCCATCGCGAGGGCATGACACGCGTTTCCAGAGAAGACGGGTAGTAATCCCCTATGGGGCGGTGAAATTGCTCACTATCACGACGATACCCCCTTCTGATCATAAACATCCTGGAATTCCCGCGGGGACATCCCGATCTGGTCGCGAAAAACAGCATAGAAACGGCTGACGGACCCGAAGCCCGACTCATAGGCAATTGCTGCGGCGTTCTTCTCGCTAGTAACCAGCAGTCTTTGTGCTGTTACAAGCCTTCGCCGGGTGAGGTATTGTGTGATCGTCATCCCAAGCGATTTATGAAACAAGGTCATGGCATATTTCGGATGCAGCGACACCGCCTCGGCAATCGCGGCCACCGTCAATGCAGAATCGGATCGCTCGCTGATGTAACGGGTCATTTCGATGATCTTCCGGTGCGTGTTGCCCGGCGACGAGGCGTGCGAAGGCGAGATGTCAACCAGGTTGATCCACCCTTTTGTATCGGCGCGTCTGAGGCGCAATTCCAGGTGACGATAGTTAAGCTCGGACAAGAACGGATCGCTGGTCTGCAGTTCAAAGCGAATTTGCCGCATCAGGGCGTCATCCATGGGCAGGCGTTCGCCGATCTTGATGAAGCCACCGGCCAGAATGGCTGATTTCAACTCCGGACTGAACGGAGCGAACATGAACATTTCGAGTGGCACATAAATGCATACGAAGCGACTGTGCGGCTTCACAGCAATGGCCTGGTGCGGAATCGCGCCCCAGAAAAAGACGAAATCATCTTCCGTCACCTCCACCATCTTGCCGTTGTAGAGATAGGTAACTGCACCAGCGTAGAGATAATTGATCTCGATTTGATTGTGGGCGTGCGGCTTTGCCATGGGTAGCACCAATTCCCGCCGATCGGCCGAAAATCGATCTTCGGCAACGCCGAATGGAGCCTTGCGCCTCACTGTCATATATGGAGATCCAACTATCCAAGAATAAATTATACCAAACCGCGACGACCATATGCACAAAATTTATATAGAGGTGAAGTGTGATGTTTTTTTCACCACTTCATCGTCCTAACCAGCGAGACCGATTCATGAAGCTTTCCCATTCCTTGGCTTGCCTGCTTCTCGGTACGAGCGCTCTGGCGGCATCCTCTGCCTTTGCCGGAACGGTCGTCCTCAATGCGTCTGTTGCCAGCGCTCCCGATCGCGATGCCGTCAACGGCGCTGTCGCTTCCTTCGAGAAGGCCAATCCGGACATCAAGGTGGAGGTGAACTTCTACGATGAGGAAAGCAACAAGACCGCCATCCGCAACTGGCTGACGACAAGTCCGCCGGACATCATCAAGTGGTATGCCGGAAACAAGATGGCCCAGTTCGTGAAGCCCGGCCTGCTCGCCGATGTCAGCGATATCTGGACGCCACAGGTGAAGGCGGAATTTGGTCCGGGCATGGTGGATTCGATCAGTGTCGATGGCAAGCAGTACGGCATGCCGACTTCCTATTCGACCTGGGCCATCTACTACCGCAAGGATGTATTTGCCGCCGCTGGAGTCGCCCCGTTCAAGACCTTCGACGACCTCGTCGCCAGCTGCAAGGTCTTTCGTGCCAAGGGCATTACGCCGGTGGCGCTGGGATCGAAAGCCCCCTGGCCGCTCGCCGGCTGGTTCGACTATATCGACCTCAGGCAAAACGGTTACGCCTTTCATATGGATCTGATGAACGGCAAGGTCAGCTGGACCGACGACAAGGTCAAGACGGTGTTTGCTGACTGGAAGAAGATGGTCGATGCCAACTGCTTTGCTGAAAATCACACCAATCTCGCCTGGCGCGAAGGGCTGGCAATGATGAACCAGGGCCAGGCAGCGATGATGCTGATGGGCAACTATCTGATCGACAGCCTGACGCCCGAATCAGAGCCGGTGACGGAAGCGATGAGTTTCCCAACGATCGACCCGACCGTGCCGCGCGCCGAGGATGCGCCGATCGAGACCTACCATATTCCAGCCAAGGCAAAGAACATCCCGGACGCCAAGAAATTCCTGGCCTATCTCGGCCAGGCCGACGTCCAGATGCAGATGACGCAAGCCTATCACATCCTCCCTGCCAACCCGAAGGCAAAACCGCCGGAAAACCGCCTGCTGCAGGAAAGCGCGTCGCTGGCTTCCGGCGCGCAGTCCTATGCCCAGTTCATCGACCGAGACACCGCCGATGCCGTCTCCACGATCGCGATGACCGGCTTCCAGGAGTTTCTGGTCCACCCGGATCGTCTTGGCCGCATCCTGCAGAACATAGATCGTGCCGCCAAACGCGCATACCCGAACTGAGCATGCGAGGAATAAGCCTGCGATGGTAAGCAATGTGTCCACGAACACCTTCGCACCAAGCCTATGGAAGCGCTATCAGCGACGGCTCGCTCCGCCGCTGTTCGTCGCCCCTGCCTTGATCATGTTCGGGATTTTCGTCATCTGGCCAGTGCTGGAAAGCCTGTGGCTAAGCCTGCATGACTGGGACGGGATCGGCGAGAACCGCTTTGTCGGGCTGGACAATTACTTCGAGTTGTTCCGCGACGATCCGGTCTTCTGGACGGCGCTGAAGAACAATATCTACTGGCTCGTCGCCTTTCTGTTCGCACCTGCCTTTGGCCTGGCTCTGGCGCTGTTTCTGAACCAGGCGGGGCTGGCAATGCGCTTCGTCAAGTCGCTATACTTCATGCCGTTCGTCATCAGCCAGGTCGTCGTCGGCCTGATGTTCGGCTGGTTCTTCAATGCCGAATTCGGCCTGCTGAACCATATCCTGACCGCCCTCGACCTGCCGAAGATCGCCCTGCTCGAAGACGAGAGGTTCTCGACCTTCGCCATCATCGCGGCCGGTCTCTGGCCGCAGGTCGCCTATTGCATGATCCTCTATCTCACGGGCCTGACGGCCATCAATCCGGAATTGATCGAGGCGGCGCGAATGGAAGGCGTCAAGGGCTGGAAGCTGTTGTGGCATATCGTCTTGCCGCAATTGCTGCCGGCGACCTCGATCGCCGTCATCGTCTCGGTCGTCGGCGCGCTACGATCCTTCGATCTGGTCTCGGTGATGACCGGCGGCGGACCATACGATTCCTCGACGGTGCTCGCCTATTACATGTATGAGCAGACATTCGGGGCGATGCGCATCGGTTATGGTGCGGCTATCGCCACCTGCCTTTTTCTGCTGATGGATGTCTGCGTCGTCATCTATCTGCTGCGCTCACTGCCCAGCAACAAGAGGTAGCGCCGATGTTTCCTGCTCCCATCACCAACGCGTCGGCCAAGGCACGGGCCGGCTACCACATCGCTGTGTGGATCGGCCTGATCATCTGGATTCTGCCGATCATCGCCGTGGCATTGACATCAATACGCTCCGTCCAGGATCTCAACGCCGGCAATTATTGGGGCTGGCCGACCGAGACGATGTTCGTCGAGAATTACCGCAAGGTCTTCACTTCATCGCCAATGCTGCGCTTTCTCTTGAACAGCACCGTCATCACGCTGGTATCCGTCTGCGGTGCCATCGCACTGGCGACGATGGCAGGCTTCGCGCTCAGCAAATATCGCTTTCCTGGCAGCACGGCGTTGCTAGCGCTTTTCATCACCGGCAACTTCGTGCCGTTTCAGATGTTAATGATCCCTGTCCGAGATCTGTCGATCCATATCATCCCCGTCTATGACACCATATGGGCACTGATCCTGTTCCATATCGCCTTCCAGACGGGCTTCTGCACTCTGTTTATGCGCAACTTCATCGCCGAACTGCCCGATGAATTGATCGAGGCGGCGCGGGTCGAGGGCGTCGGCGAATTCAAGATCTTCTGGCATGTCATCGTGCCGCTGGTGCGCCCGGCCATGGCCGCCTTATTCGTATTGGTCTTCACTTTCGTCTGGAACGATTTCTTCTGGTCGCTGGTGCTCGTGCAATCGGATTCCGCCCGGCCGGTGACAGCAGGCCTGCAGGCGTTGCGCGAAACCTGGACAACCACCTGGCATCTGGTCTCGGCCGGTTCGCTGCTGGCAGCGATGCCACCCGTCATCGTCTTTTTCCTGATGCAGCGCCAGTTCATAGCAGGCCTGACATTCGGCGCGACCAAGGGCTAATTTTGAGGAACACCAACGCAATGGCCTATGTGACACTGGAGAAGGTCTCCAAGGACTTTGGCAAGACCCGCGTCATCGATGCCATCGATCTTACCATCGATAATGGCGAGTTCGTCGTTTTCGTCGGCCCTTCCGGCTGCGGCAAGTCTACGCTGCTACGTCTGGTCGCGGGTCTCGAAACCATGACGGGCGGAAGCCTGACGATCGATGGCGTGAATATGACCGATGTCGACTCTGCCAATCGCGGCATCGCCATGGTCTTCCAGTCCTATGCGCTCTATCCGCATATGACGGTGGCAGAGAACATCACCTTCGGGATGCGGATGGCCAAGGTTGCTAAGGCGGAGATCGCCGACAAGCTTTCCCGGGCGGCCAGAATGCTGCATCTGGAGCCGCTGCTCGACCGCAAGCCCGCCCAGCTTTCCGGCGGCCAGCGCCAGCGCGTCGCCATCGGCCGGGCGATCGTCCGCGATCCGAGCGTCTTCCTGTTCGACGAGCCGCTCTCCAACCTCGATGCGGCGCTAAGGCATGAGATGCGCATCGAGATTCTGCGGCTGCACAAGGAGCTCGGCTCGACGATGATCTATGTCACCCACGACCAGGTCGAGGCGATGACGATGGCTGACAAGATCGTCGTGCTCAATCGCGGCCAGATCGAGCAGGTCGGTTCGCCGCTCGATCTCTATCTCAACCCCGACAACCTGTTCGTGGCACAATTTCTCGGCTCGCCCAAGATCAACAGCTTTCCGACGGTGATCGAAAGAATAGAAGCCGATGTTGCCTACGTTCGGTTACCCTCGGAGGTCTTGATGGCCATGCCGCTGAACGGGGCACTGGCTGCCGCCGGCGATGCGGTGACGTTTGCCGTGCGTCCGGAGCACTTCGTCGAGGCCAGCGCAGCCAGCGCCGTCATGCAGGGCGTTGTCGAACTAGTCGAGCATCTGGGATCCGATACCTTGCTCAGCCTGAGGACAGTCGAGGGCACGCCGATCACGGTGCGCACCAACGGCGTCAACCGGATCCGGACCGGAGAAACGATGGCAATCGGATTGACACCGGGCAACTGTCAGATATTCGACAGCAGCGGCACGGCGCTGGTCCGCAACTCCATACAATAACGCGTTTACCACCCAGGAATTTGTCCATGCTAGGCGTTTGTTACTACCCAGAACATTGGAATGAGGAATGGTGGCCGGAGGACGCGCGGCAAATGCGCGAAATTGGCATCCGCTACGTGCGCATCGGCGAGTTCGCATGGAGCCGCATGGAGCCGGAACAGGGACGCTACGACTGGGACTGGCTTGATCGGGCTATAGAGATTTTGGCCGCCGAAGGTCTGAAGATCGTTCTCGGCACGCCGACGGCTGCGGCGCCGAAATGGCTGGTCGATCTCTATCCGGATGTCCTGCCCGTCGGCGAGGACGGTAAGGCGCGGCTGTTCGGATCGCGGCGGCACTACACGCCGGCCAGCGAGCAATGGCTGAGCGAAACGCGACGGATCGTCGAGGTAGTGGCCGCACGCTATGGCCGACATCCGGCCGTCGTCGGCTGGCAGATCGACAACGAGTTCGGCGGTGACGATACCGTCCTCTCCTACGGACCGGAAGATGCCGCCGGATTCCGCAACTGGCTCAGCCAGCGCTATCAGTCGCCGCAGAGGCTCAACGAGGACTGGGGAAACGTCTTTTGGTCCATGGAAGTCAATTCCTTTGACGAGGTCATTCCACCGGTCGGCGCAGTCTCCGAGACCAACCCGGCGGCCCGCTTGGATTTCTGGCGCTACGCCTCGGACAGCCTGGCGGAGTATTGTGCGCTTCAGGCGGCGATCATCCGCAAGCATTCACCCGACCGTTTCATAACCCATAACTTCATGGGCTTCTTTCACAATTTCGATCATTTCAAGCTTGCTGAATCGCTAGATTTCTGCAGCTGGGATTCTTATCCCCTGGGCAAGGTCGAGCATTTCCCACTGCCCGAAGCCGAGCGGGTGCGCTGGTACAACACCTCCCATCCGGATTTCTCGGCGTTTCATCACGATCTCTACCGCGGCATCCGCAACGATCGCTTCTGGATCATGGAGCAGCAGCCCGGCCCCGTGAACTGGGCCCACTGGAATCCGGCGCCTGCCAATGGCATGGTGCGTCTGTGGACCTGGGAGGCCTTCGCGCATGGGGCCGAAGTCGTCAGCTATTTCCGCTGGCGGCAGTTGCCGTATGCGCAGGAACAGATGCACGCCGGCCTGCAGCGCCCCGACCGACAGCCGTCTCCGGGTGGCCTGGAGGTGGCGCAGGTAGCGCGAGAAATAGAGGTAATGGGCGATCTGCCCCCGGTCGAGCGAGCGGAGGTGGCGATCGTCCTCGATTATGAAGCGTCATGGATCACCCGGATCCAGCCCCAGGGTGACGACTTCAACTACAAGCTACTGCTGCATGCGTGGTATGAGGCAGCCCGGCGGCTCGGTGTCGACGTAGACGTGGTCGCACCTGGACAATCGTTGGCGGGCTACAAGCTTGTGCTCGTGCCGTGTTTGCCGATCATCGATGACCGCAGCCTAGCTGCTTTCAAGGCGGCGACCGCTCATATCATTTTCGGTCCGCGAACAGGATCGAAGACAACATCTCATGCGGTTCCCTGGGAATTGCCGCCCGGAGCGCTCCAATCGCTCGTCTCAGTAAAAGTTAGCGAGGTTTCGTCGCTGCGACCAGGTGTTTCGCTCTCCCTCACCGGTAGCAAGGCGTCGGGCGTGGCAACCCACTGGGCCGAGCGTCTGGAGACCGATCTTCCCGCCGATCTTACCTATGAGGACGGCTCGGCGGCAATGGTCACTCAACGCAACTGCTCCTATCTGGGTGCCTGGATTGACGGTGATTTTCTCAGGCAGATCTTTGCGGACTACCTGAAGGCTGAGGGCGTCGCCATGATCGAACTGCCTGATCATATCAGGTTGCGTAAACGAGGTGCCTTGACGTTTGCCTTTAATTACGGCCCAATGCCGTGGACAGTGCCTTTCGGAGGGATACTGTTTCAGATCGGCAGCGAAGTTGTGGGCCCTCACGATTTCGCTTGCTGGGTTGACGGCTAACGTCCTGCCCGAAGCAGGAAAAATTTCAAGTGGAGACGGGCCATACGTTGTCCCTTCTTGCGCTTGTACCGATCGGGACCTACGACCCGTTGGTTCCGATCCTTCAAAACCGCGCGTCGAACGATCGCTGCGTTCGAAGCCATGCTCTGACTGCGGAAGGGGTTTGGCTTCACGGCGAATGGACCGTCAACGATCAAAACGATCTACTCGCACGCCTCTTCGGGCTCTAAAAGGTTAACAAAGCAAGAAAATCAATCGCGCAGTGCGGTCCCTTTGGCCTCGCTGAAAATTTGCAACACGCCCGCCGCGAAACTATTGATGCCATCTGCAGGGCGCTATGTCGAGACCGTGGCCCTTTGTCAGCTTGGATTGCATTCGACGCTCGTAAATGCATGGTTCCAAGGACCGATCAAATGCTCTTTCCGAGGACTTGAACAACGGAATCGCGAGCGACCTCGATTGCCGCCGCGACCCGACTGACCCGCGCTGCGCCGACCCTGTAGGCGAGCATTACATCTACCGGCGGTGATCGCCAGTCCGGCAGGACGTGGGCCAGCTTTCCATCCCTCACCTCGGTCTGTACCATGAACGCGGGCACCTCGGCGACCCCGTGGCCCGTCCGCGCCAGCCGCACCAGCATGTCGAAATCCTGGGCGGCAAATTTGGCTTGCCTGTCGATCAACACCTCGTTTTTCGGCTGCGATATGGACTGTAATCGCCACTCCACGCGGGGTGCTCGTCCCGAGAATGCAAGCAGCGGCAGACCGTTCAAATCCGCAGTCGATCCGATCTTTGCGGCTGGATGTGTCGGCGCACAAACCAAGATGCGCGAGAACGACCCCAGTCTGTTGGCGACGAGGCTATCGTCATGGACATGCCCGGCGCGGATCGCGAAGTCGAACACGGGGTCTTGTAAATCGTCCATCCCGTAGTTCGGAGACACGACAAGCACGATGTCGGGATAGCGCTCCTGTAGCTCAGGAACGAGCCGTTCGAGGACGGCGCTCCCCAATGCGGGTGGTACTGCAATCTTCACTGTCCCGCGCGGCGTGGTGTAAGTGCGTGCGGCTTCTTCCAACAGATTGTCGGCCTCAGCCAGAAGCGATTGCACCCGCGGAAGCATCTGCTCTCCCTCGCGGGTAAGCGCTACCCGCCGGGAGCTTCTCTCGAACAAGCGCCCCCCGAGCCCTTCCTCGAGCCGTGTCAGCGAATGCGATATCGTAGACTTGGAGACCCCGAGGGCAGCCGCCGCAGACGTCAGTCCGCCATAGTGCGCGATGGCCGCGAACACCCGAAGCTCCCCCAGATCGATCGTTCTATTTTCCTGAACCATGTGTTGCGTTAAACCACATTGTTTCATTTCTCACAACTGATAATTTTTCCCCCATCCTCGAGCCATCCAAAGGAGACGATGATGGGAAAGAAAGTTTTGATCACCGGAGCGAACGGCGCATTCGGCGCGTTGGCCGCCCGTGCGTTGCTGAAAAACGGTCACGATCTGGTTGCGACCATGCGTGACCCGGACGGGCGCAACGCCGCTGTCGCAGCCGAACTTCGTGCCGCCGGAGCGAATGTCGTGGATATTGACGTGACCGACGACGGCAGCGTCTCGAAAGGCGTCGAAGCCGCAATCTCGGCAGTGGGCGGTCTCGATGTCTTGATTAACGTCGCCGGAACCGGAACGCACGGCCTGACGGAGGGCTTCACCTCCGAGCAGATGCTGCGCCTCTTCGACATCAACGTCGTTGGCGTCCATCGCATGACGCGTGCCGTCCTGCCGACCTTCCGCGGACAGGGCTCCGGTCTCGTCATCAACGTCTCCAGCTTGCTTGGTCGCCTGAGCATGCCGTTCTATGGACCCTATAGCGCAACGAAGTTCGCCGTCGAAACCCTGAGCGACAGCTACCGTGTCGAACTTTCGCAGTTCGGCGTCGACGTGGTCCTCGTCGAGCCAGGCGGATTCAAGACGTCATGGATCGGCAATCTCGTCCATCCGCACGACGAGGCGCGTCTCGAGGGCTACGGCCAATTCGCCAAGGTTCCGGATCATGCCCTCGCTGGCTACGAGCAGTTCCTCGCTTCCAAACCCGAGCAGGACGTCAACAAGGTCAGCGAGGCGATCGTCAACCTGGTCCAGATCCCGGCGGGTTCGCGTCCGAACCGGACGGTCGTCGATTTCATCGGGATGGGAGAAGAGGTGCAAAAGATGAACGACCAGCTCGCCCAGGTGACAAGCGGCATCTACGGGGCATTCGGCGTGGACGACTTGCTGACGCTCAAAGCTTGATTTCGAAATCCGCTGAGCACACGCTTGGCATAGCGCCACGTACTGCTCAGCGGTCGGACTACTGCCTGAGGTGTCAAAAATCTAGCGGTTCGCGGCGTAAGAAATCCTGCTCGTTCAACTCATCCGGTACCTCATTCATAGAGAAAAATCACAACACTTGGATAGCTATCTGCGCAACTTTTATTTGCGTTTTCCGAAAGCCACCGCGCGCCTAGTCGGGCGGACTGCCAAACGACATGAGCCCCATTCTGCGAACGAGCATGACATGGTGCGAACGTTTCAGTGTGCCACGCCTGGTTCCTCGTGTGCCCTCACGATGGCGTCCGCTTCCTTGCCGTATAGCTCCTCGAAGTGATCGAAGGTCTTGGAAAAATAACCAATGCCCTGCGTCGCCGAGCGCAGCGCCCGTGCCAGATCGTCAAGTGCGACGCCCGGAATGAGTGCTCGGAAGATGTCCCATCCCTTGGCGGTTTCATCCCGTTCGAAGCCGAGGACCTGACCTTTGAGAGCGGAGACGATCTGGACGAGGCTGCCGGAATAGATCGAAGGAATGTGAATTTCGCTGCGGAAGACCGGTTGCATTAAAACGGCCGCCCCTTGGGAAAGCGCCTGTCGTACTCCCATTTTCGACGCAGTTCGGAAGGCGTGTTCCGAACTGTCGACGGCATGGTGCTGACCATCGTACAGCGTTACGCCGACATCGATGACCTTGAAGCCTAGCGGCCCTTTCTCCATCGCTTCGCGCGCGCCTGCTTCGACAGCAGGGATGTAGTTGCGCGGAACGACGCCACCCTTGACGATTTCGCTAAAGGTGAAGCCCCGGCCGCGCTCATTGGGGCGAATGCTCAGCTTCACATCCGCAAACTGTCCGGCACCGCCGGTCTGTTTGCGGTGACGATAATGAACCTCAGATGGTTTCGCAATTGTTTCGCGGTAGATCGGGCTGGGCGTTCGATCAGTTACGTCGATATGGAACACGTCGGACAGGGTTCGGCAGAGATCGCGCAGATGCACCGGCCCCTGGACGCAGACGAGATGGGCGCCAGTGCTTTCCTCCTGCAAGACCGTTAGGCCGCGATCCGTCTCGGAAAGTTTTGCCAGTGTTTCGGAGAGCTTGTTTTCATCGCGCTCGCTGCCCGGGACTAGGATCCTTTCAAGCATCGGGGTGGTCGGCTCCGTCCACTCAGGCGGGGCGGCCACCGCGTCTGATGTCAACAGCGAAGGGACGGGCAAGTGGTCGGACTTGACCGTCGCGAAGACGTCCCCCAGCGCAGGCACAACCGCCGAATTGGACTTCCCGTTTGCGAGATGCTGTACGGCGCCGAGGCTGGAGCCGCCCAGTGATGCGCCCTGCCGCAGTCCCTCGCCAAGCGCGCGCACGAGCACTGTCTTACCGACATTCTGGCGATGATAGGCATGGAAGCTCACGGCGGTCAGCTTGTTTTCATCGACATTGCCTGCACGAGCCAGGCGCTGTCGAAGAACCCCCACCGGCGGCGCCTCGTGGCGCAGCGCCTTCATCAGCCTCATCATGCCGTTGCCGTGACTTGCGGCACCGATCAGGACTGGAATAATCCTGTTTTCCCTGAGAACCCGCGATGAAATGGCATAGAGCGCGTTGCTGGGCGGCTCGCGATCTTCGATCAGTTCTTCGAGAAGCCGGTCATCGAATTCGGACAGGTGTTCCAGGAGCTCGCTGCGCGCTTCGTGCTCGCGCTCGGCCGCGCTTTCGGGGATTGCGATCAGCGCCGAAGTCTGGCCTTCCCGATAGCGCCACGCCCGTTCCGAAATCAGATCGCAACTGCCTATGATCCTGTCCCCCTCGCGGATCGGGATCTGGCGAAGCAAAAGCGTGTGGTTGGCGTAGTCTTGAAGCGCGGCGATCACGTCCCTCAGCCGCCCTCCCGGTTCGTCCATCCGGTTGACGAAGAGGATGCACGGCGTCTCCGAGGCCTCGATTACGCGCAGATAGGGCGCGGCGAGCACAGCCTCCTCGGGTGCCGATGAAACGCACAGGATGCAGGCGTCGCTGGCAAGAAGCGCGTGCTGTGCATGCACCAACGCTTCGCTGGATCCTGGCGCATCCAGCGCACACCACGCCTCGTTTCCAAAGGTGAATTCTGTGAGGTTCAATCCATAAGGGGAGCTGGATTTTCTCGGCGCCCCCTCCAGGGAGCCGAGCTTTTCCACGACTGTTGATTTTCCGGTCTGCGAGGGTCCAAGCACGGTAAAGCAGCGCATAGGCATTCCTCCAACTGCCATAAACATAATTTTCAGCCTTCATAGGATGCCCTGAACCGCTGCAAGGCGCCAGAGGTGTTCCGTTTCACAGCGCTTTGACCTGGACTTGCATTTGAGGCTGAGTACGAACGTGAAAAGCGGCGAGGTCGAAAGCCTGCATTTTCTGCGCGCGGGCATGAAGAACTACCGCGCTTTCCTGCAGCTTTGGGCAAAATGGCTTCAAGACGAACGATGACGGGTAGGTTGCGCCGCGGCATGATCGGGTGTGAAAGTCCGTTTGAAACGGACATTTCTCCACTTTTATAAAGTCTTCTTGCCGGCCCCGGACGTTTCTTCTGTCCCTTCACGATGGCGATCCCGACTTCGAGGTTATCGGCCTGACGCACGCCCTCGCCTTGCCGGCCGTCCGCTGGAAGATCCTCAACCTGCAAAAACTAAGGAACGACAATCCGGTCAAACACGCCAAACAGCGTGGGGAGATCGAGCGCCTCTTCACACGATGATGCGCCTTTGGCCGATCCGCAGGATCGATGATCCGACGACTGGCTCGCCTCTCCCACCGACCGGCGCTGCTGCCTATCGGAGATCACCTCGGTCCACTCGAATATCGTTCCTCCAGCTGGTGATTTCGCTCAAAAATATCGAAATTCAAAAACCTAACGACTACAAAGGTTTAGCAGAGTTGGTCGCGACCAACTTTTCTACGGAGCCTTTAAGCGGCAAAGGTCCCCGCGATTCTCCGCGAACTGACGCCGCGTGGTGTGGTTCGCATCGCAGCGAAGCTCCACAGTCCCCGGCTGCCAAACGCTTTTGCGGCATCAATGAGATTATGCCACGGACCTAGGTCCGCTGCGTCGGATCAGCGTTATATTGGTCCGCCTACCCAACACCAATATCCGACGTGCCGCTTGTATAAACGATACGTATCGTTTATATAGCACTCACACGTCAGTCGCCTGGAGGCGCAATGACTAAGCATGCAGCGACGTTTTTATAGCGGACGATGAGCCGGGGGTATGGTGGAGAACATGATCAGGTTACTGAATAGGACCCAAAGAGATGAACGGCCGGAAGAGCGTGTCATGACGGCACCGGCCAACTCGCAAGCGAGCGCACCGCGGTCCGCTCCGCAGGAAACGGCAAATTTGCGGGCGTTAATTGTCCCGGCAACCGCTATTATCATTGCGTTCGTTGCGGTCGGTGCTTCGTCGACGCGCTGGGATACATGGGTGGCGACAAGAAGCGTTCAATCCACAGACGACGCTGCGGTCTACTCGGATATTTCCGCCGTCAGCGCCCGCGTCAGCGGCACTGTCGAGACCATCTCGGTCGAAGATTACGCCCGGGTCAAGGCGGGCGATCCGATATTCACCATCGACCGAAAGCCCTATGAGGTCGCACTTCGTGGCGCGAAAGCGAGGCTCGCTGCCGTCAACGCTCAACTTGGCGATAACGACACCCAGCACACGTTTCAACTGACGCAGATCGACGTGGCCGTTGCCCAGCAACAGGCGGCTGCCGCTGAAGAGGTCGAGGCGGAGAAGGAGCTCCAGCGACAGACGAGGCTAGGCATCGACGGGAGGGTAAGTACGGTTCAGAGCTTCGAAAAGGCGACCGCCGCTCACGAGCGGGCGCTTGCAAACCTGGATGTAGCGCGTGCCAACGTCGCCGCTCAGAGGGTCAAGCTCGACGTCCTCGCCAGACAGCGCGACATACTGAAAGCAAATCTCGATACCGCAGCATCAGATCTTGCCGCCCGCGAACTGGAGCTCGGATACACGAACGTACGGGCGCCAGTCGATGGCATCGTCGCCAGACGAAACGCGCAGGTCGGGAACTATGTTGCCGCGGGCACGCCCCTGATCTCGATCGTCCCGCTCCCGAAGATCTACATCCTGGCGAATTACAAGGAGAACCAGCTGTCCATGGTTCACGAAGGGCAGTCGGTCGATATCTCTGTCGATTTGCTGCCGGGTACGGCACTCCATGGAACGGTATCGAAAATATCCCCTGCGGCTGGGTCAACCTTTGCTCTGCTGCCCGCTGACAACGCGACCGGCAACTTCACAAAGGTCGCGCAGCGTCTCACCGTTCGGATCGAACTCGACTCGGATCAGCCAAATTTCGATCGGCTGCGGCCTGGTATGTCGGTCACGACGCGCATCGCCACCAAGGGCGAAGACCATGTCTGAGAACTTACATCGGCGCGACCTCTCTCGTCAGGGCTACATCGCCGTGGCGATGATCATGGCATCGATATTGACAGCGTTCGACGTCCGCACTGCCGGCATTGGGCTCTCGGATCTGCGTGGCGCCTTCGGGCTCGGCTTCGATGAGGGCGCGTGGCTGAGCACCTTCGCAACCGCGCCACAGATCCTTGTGGCCCCGTCGATCGGCTGGTTGATTGCGGTGTTCGGGGTGAAGCGGGTCATGGTCGCTCCGACCATACTCTATTCGGCGATCTCCGTGGTCATCCCGTTCGTCCACGGATTCAATGTCCTGGTCGCGCTGCATGCTTTAAGGGCCGTTTTCCTCGGCATGTTCGTCGGCGCAACGCTGCTAACTGCTTTCCGCAATCTTGACCGCAGGTATTGGATCATCGCTCTTTCCTTCTACGTCCTGCGGATCCCGTTCGCGCAAAATCTCGGCCTCTATACGGCCGGCAGCTATTCCCAGACGATCGGCTGGCAATGGCTGTACTGGCAAGGTGCTATTGTCTCCCCGATGATCGGCATTCTCTTCTGGTATGGGACCAAACCGGCTGGAATCGACCATGCCCTTCTCAGGCGTGCTGATTGGGGCGGTATGGCACTGTTCGGCTCGGCGCTCACGACGCTGTATTTCGCGCTTGATCAGGGCAATCGGCTTGATTGGTTTCAGTCTGGCCTCATCGTGTCCTTGCTTGCCTCGGCTGTTTTTCTGATATGCGCGTTTCTGTGGCACGAGTCTCGGGTCGAACATCCCTGGGCCCATGTCTCGGTTCTTCGCACGCGAAACATAGCGCTCGGGTTCGCCGCCATTGCGTGTTTCATGACAACAAGCCTCGGCAGTTCGCTGATCGAGCCGAACTTCCTTGCTTCGGTGGCGCGATTGCGGCCTGAGCAGATTGGGGATTTCGAGGCGCCGTATGCGATCCTTCTGCTTGCAGGCGCGACCTTCACTGCCGTGGCGCTCGTGCGGAAACTCAAGCAGCGCGCCGCCCTAACGATAGGCTTTACATGTTTCCTGCTGTCCGCCTGGATTGGAACCCAGTTGACGAGCCAGTGGTCACTGCCCGAATTTCGACTGATCACGATCCTCCAGACATTCGGAGAGGAAATCGTCTTCCTTGCAGCCGTCGCAACCCTCTTCAGCAACGTAGACCCCGCGCGAGCCATATCGTTGACGGCCTACGTGCAGGTTATGAGATTGATCTGTTCGGAAACCGTGGCGGCAATCATGGTGACCTGGATCAGACAGCGCGAGCAATTGCATTCCTATCTTATCGGCCTCCACGTCACCGGGACGACGCCCGGATGGGGAACCACGCTGTCGCAACTTGCGTCCAGCATGGGGATGGAATCGAAAGCAGACGTTGCCAAGCGCGGGATCGGCGTTCTAACCACGATCGTGCAGCGCGAAGCCAATGTCGCGGCCTATATCGACGGGTACTGGATTACGTTCGCGGCCGCGGTCGCTGGATTGATCGTAGTTGCCCTCATGAAGCCCTCCCCTGCGCATCCGCTGACCGCGTGATGTAAGGTCACGACAATTTGCCGATCGCGGCGCGTAGCGCCTCGGTTTCGAACGTGACGTCAAGACCCGTCGATATCGTGTTACAGTTGGCCAATAGCCGATCGCTCTCCAATCAAAGGATCTCAACATGCGATCGTTATTTGATCAGCTCTTGCAGAGCGGCAAACGATCACAGCCATTCAATTTTGTTCTCAAGTCAAAGGAGTAGGCCGATGGAAGCCCCCTATATGCTGCGCCACAGGACAATCCCCCTTGCCACAGGCGGCAAAGAAATGCCTGCCGTTGGGTTCGGTACCCTCATCCCCGACCCGGTTACGACGAAGCGGGCCGTTGCAAAGGCCCTATCTGTTGGGTTTCGCCATTTCGACTGCGCTGAACGATATCGCAACGAAGAGGCAGTCGGCGAGGCAATTGCCGAGGCGATCGCGGATGGGTCGGTTCAGCGCGAGGATCTGTTCGTCACAACGAAGCTATGGAATACAAACCACCGCCCGGAACGGGTGAAAGCGGCGCTTGAAGCAAGCCTTCGACGCCTTAAGCTCGACTACCTGGACGCCTATCTTGTCCATACGCCTTATGCTTTTCTTCCGGGCGACGAACTGGATCCGCGAGACGAGAACGGTCAGGTCATCTATGATGCCGGGATCAGCTTGATCGAAACCTGGCACGCGCTCGAGGCGCTCGTGGAAAGCGGTCGTTGTCGGTCGATAGGCTTATCTGACATCACCTTGGACAAGCTGAAGGAGATCGTCGCGAACGCGCGCGTCACGCCCGCCATCGTACAGGTGGAATCCCATCCCTACTTGCCCGAATGGGAGCTGCTCGACTATTGTCAGGCCAATGGGATCGTGCTGCTGGCATTTGCGCCATTGGGTCACGCGATGGAGCCCAACTTGCTTACAGACCCTGTCATCACCGGGATCGCCGACCGCGTCAATAAGACGCCGGCGCAGGTGGCCCTTGCCTGGGCCGTACAGCGCGGCACCGGCTTCCTGACGACGTCGATCAAACCGCTTCGCATCGAGGAAAATTTCGCAATCTCGGCGCTTCCAGATCAGGAAATGGTACGGATCCGTTCCGACATATCGACGAGCGTTCGGTTCAACAGCGTCGTCGAGACAGGCGTTCCCGGTTTCATCCCTCGGGTGAAATCGACGTAGATCGCAAGTTAAGCTCTCCCGGAGGGGCAAGGCCACCGTCAATGCTTCTCCGGCGCGCCGCCAGGCTTCGATCGCCCTCGGAGCTTCAGTTTCAGTTCGTACGACGGCAGTTATAGGAGGCCAAGATGGAAGACCAGAGAGTGAGATTGGCGCTCGAACGGCATTGGGCCGCATCAGACGCCGGCGATTTTGACGTCGAGCATGAAATCTATCACGACGATGCATTGCTTGAATATCCGCAGTCCGGCGATCGGATCCATGTCGCCGCAAGAACCGGGAAAGCTGCTTCGCCCAGCCCAACAAGAAGCGGTTTAGCGTTCGCCGGATTACCGGCAGCAGTAGCCTATGGGTCACAGAATTCGTTCTGACCTATGACGGCAAACCCTCTTATGCGGTGAGCATCATGGAATTTCACAACAGGCTCGTCGCTAGAGAGACGCAATACTTCACTGAGCAGTTCGCCCCCTCGCCCTCCTGGGCACGTTTGGTTGAAAGATAGAACACGCGCCATTGATCGGTGGTGGCGAGTCGGGATAGGTGCTGGTGATGACCACGAAGACAAAGACCTCGACAGCAAAGAAACGAACCTCGATCGGATCGCGCCGCAGCCCCGACGCCGAAGCGGCGGTGCTTGCCGCCGCCCGAGACCTGATTTCGGAGAGGGGTTATGCGGGATTTTCGGTCGATGAGGTCGCACGACGCGCCGGTGCCGGAAAAACCACCATCTATCGCTGGTATCCAACGAAGGCCGACCTCTTCATCGCCATCTATACGACCGAACGGTCGGCTTCCGTGCCTGTTCCCGACACCGGAAACCTCGTTGCTGATCTCGTGCAATACACGACAAGCCTCTGGCGTTTCTGGGCAGCGCATCCGGCAGGAGCCGCGCTGCGCGGACTGATCGCCGAGGCGCAAGGCACTCCGGAAGCCCTCAGCGCCTTGCGTGACAGGTTCCTTCCCGAACGGACGGCCGACGTCAGACGAATTTTGACTGACGCGGCAAACCGGGGCGAACTGCAGGCGCACGAGGTTGATGACAAGATTTCGTTATGGGTCGGCTTCAGCTGGCTCAAACTGCTGATTGGCGAACTCCATAAGGAGGAGGTTATAAGCCCCGTCATGATGCAGATTGCCGGCCTTTCCAGCCGCCCGAAGCAATGATCGGCATTAATCGGCGTAACCAATCGACAGGAGAACGTAACCGATGTCCTCGGATATGGTTCGTCATCAGAATGCGGAGCAGGCGGCAGTCGGGCTGTCTGACGTTCTTGACTTCCGTCTTTCGGTCGTCTTCTGCGGCCTGAACCCCGCCTTGACGGCTGTCCGGGACGGGCGCAACTTCTCGTCTCCGAGTAACCGATTTTGGAAGGTGCTACATCTTTCCGGCTTCACGCCGCGACTCCTGCAGGCCGAAGAAGAGCAGGAGCTTCTCCAGTACGGATGCGGCATTACCGCCGTTGTCTCCCGCGCGACCAGGAGTGCCATTGAGATAACGACGAGCGACTACAAAGAGGCAGCACCTCTCTTTGAAGCAAAGATGAGGAAGTTCGCGCCCGCGAACCTCGCCTTTCTCGGCAAAGCGGCCTTTGCAGCAATCACATCCAAGCCCGACTGCGACTGGGGCAAGCAAAGCGACTTTTTTGCCGGAGCACAAACCTGGGTACTGCCTAACCCCAGCGGGCTCAACAGAGCTTTCAGCCTGGATCGCCTGAAAGCGCATTACCTTCAGCTGAGAGCGGAGACTAAGCCCACCGCCCGGCATGGAGATCTGTGAGCTGGAAAACGATATGACTTGTCGTGGCTCTTGAACGGATCCGAACCACTGACCCTGCTATTCCAAGCGCGTGGACATCTAGGAAGCCCTGTAACCTCATGTCGCTCTCCCGCACAATGCGGCTCTGTTCCTCGCGCGACTTGGAACTAACATTGCAGCTACTGGATCGCGAGTTGCGTGAATTGGGCCGCCCCGTGGGGAATGGCGTATGCTCCGGCCATGAGGTGGACGCTGCATACGCCTTCGGATAGGGAACAATCAGGCGTTGATGAACGCCAACAGATCCGGATTGATCACGTCGGCATGCGTGGTCAGCATGCCGTGCGGGAAGCCCTTGTAGATTTTTAGGGTGCTGTTCTTCAGCAGCTTCGCCTGAAGTTCCGCGGCGTCCTTGTAGGGAACGATCTGGTCGTCATCGCCCTGTGTGACCAGCATCGGTACGGTGATTGCCTTAAGGTCTTCTGTCTGGTCGGTCTCCGAGAAGGCCTTGATGCCGTCATAGTGGGCTTTGGCACTGCCCATCATGCCCTGGCGCCACCAATTGTCGATCACGCCCTGCGAAACCTTCGCGCCTTCGCGGTTGAAGCCGTAGAATGGGCCAGAGGCAACGTCGAGGAAGAACTGCGCGCGATTGGCTGCGAGTGCGTTACGGAAACCATCGAATACTTCGATCGGTGTGCCATCAGGATTGGCTGCGGTCTTGACCATCAGCGGCGGAACGGCGCTGACAAGAATAGCCTTGGCGACACGGCCCTGCGGCTGCCCATATTTGGCGACGTAACGAGCGACTTCGCCGCCGCCTGTCGAATGGCCGATATGGACGGCGTTGCGCAAGCTCAGGTGCTCAGCCACGGCGGAGGCATCGGCGGCGTAATGATCCATGTCGTGACCGTCGCTCACCTGTGACGAGCGGCCATGACCGCGGCGATCATGTGCGACGACGCGGTAGCCCTTGCTGACGAAGAATAGCATTTGCGCATCCCAGTCGTCGGACGACAATGGCCAACCATGGTGGAATACGATCGGTTGCGCATCCTTTGGACCCCAGTCCTTATAGAAGATTTCAACGCCGTCCTTGGTGGTCACGTAACTATGGGTCATCGGTTCAATTCCTCGCTGATGTGGGGAAATTTTCTTTTCAGAAGCGAAAGCCGGAATAGCCAGAGCCAATGAAATAGTAGTGCCGGTCAGTAGAACCTGCCGACGGGAAAGGGAAAATTCGCTGGTCATGAGATATCTCCGAGATTTTGAGCCGGCCAAGTCCATATTGGCCGACATGACCATCGACGGGCCGATATGCTTACTCGGCGCTTCGAGTGCTTTCGAACAGGAACCAGGCGCGGCGCTCGGCCTCGTCGACCCAGTTCTCGATCAGGCTGGCGGTCGCGATATCGCCGTGCTCGTCGCAGAGATTGTGGGTCTCCTTCATCAACGACACCAGCGTGAGATTGTCGTCGCGAAGTTCGGCCAGCATGTCGGCCGGCGTGACGAAATCAGCATCGTTGTCGAGCAGGCGCTGCAGCCTGGAAATATGGCTGATTGAGCGGATCGTCGTGCCGCCGATCTTGCGGGCTCTCTCGGCGACATCGTCCGTCATCGCAAAAATCTGCTCGCCCTGTTCGTCGAGCATCAGGTGATAGTCGCGGAAATGCGGCCCGCTCATGTGCCAATGGAAATTCTTGGTCTTGAGGTAAAGGGCAAAGACATCGGCCAGAAGCGCCGTCAGTGCGCCGGATATATCGGCAGTCGCGTTTGTGCCAAGCGTTGTCTGTGTTGCAAGCGGCGACTTGCGGTGTTTTTCAGCGAGTGTGCGGTCCATCATGATCTCCATTGGGTTGAGCGGGTTGCTGGAGACTTTTTAGACCAGGCCCCGCGCCCGCAACATCCAATGCTTGGCTAGTCGAACCCACACTTTGGTATAGTTTCGCAGCGCTGCGGCTGAGGT
Organism: Rhizobium sp. 11_C7_N12_5; assembly: GCF_051811145.1. NCBI lineage: Bacteria > Pseudomonadati > Pseudomonadota > Alphaproteobacteria > Hyphomicrobiales > Rhizobiaceae > Rhizobium > Rhizobium sp. 11_C7_N12_5. The sequence goes on along the minus strand of NZ_JBPWPY010000003.1, from coordinate 323,112 downwards.
TAGATATCGAATGTCTTCAACCTCCTCCCAAGAAGACATGCTGGGCACCGAGGCCCTGACGGTTCAGGCGGCCCCTCCCCCTGAACCTGCGGATGTCGCGATCCGATCGAGGCCATCCCAGCCGCCCTGGGATGGCCTTTCTTTTTTACCGCCTATCAGATTGAGTTCACACGCGAATAGCGGATTTTGGAATTGCGTTTTCTCCAACGGGATGGCTTGATGACGCGATCGACATCCAGGTGGGAACCGGCATGCCTTCGCTTGAACTTGTGAACCCAAAACGACGGCTATCAGCACGCTACGAAACTTGCATTCTGTCGTTCGCATTCGCTCTTGCGGCAACAGTCTTCTATCTTGATACATTCACCGACATTCACAGCGCGCTCGCCACGCTCTATGTCATCACACTCCTACTGTCGGCGGAAACGCTGACGGAAAAGGGAACGTTGCTGCTGACGGCGGTCTGTGTTGGTCTTTCAATGTTATCTTACGTGGCTGCCCACGGCACAGACACCGACCTTGCAGCAATATTGCGCCTGGCTGTGGCCGTTGCGGCCATATTGATTACCTGTGCGCTGATCATAAGGAACCACCGTGCGCGTCATGATCTGATAAAATCCAATGTCGCCTTGCAGAGTAGCGAGGAACGCTACCGGACGATTTTCGAGCAGAGCCGCGTCGCCCTGTGGGAGCGTGATTATTCTGAGGTGCGCGCGTTGTTGATGAAACTGAAGACGCAGGGTGTCGTCGATCTGCGTGCCTACGCGCGAGACAATCCGGACTTCATCTCAAACTGTATTGCGAGCGTCCCCACGGTCGCCGCCAATGCCGCGGCACTGGAGCTTCTCGGCAATGTCAGTGCACAGAACGGCGGCTCGATGCGCCGCTACATCGCGCAGGATGACGCCACCTTTCTCGGGCTAATGGCGGCAATATTCGAAAACCAAAGCTATTTCGAGGGAAAGGGCACGATCATCACCAGCGATGGTACCACCAAGCTGGTGTTGCTGACGGTCGGCTTTCCAGCGGACGTGGCCAATTTCAACCGCGTCATTGTCGGCATGTTCGATATCACCGAGCGGGAACTGGCCCAGAAGGCGTTGTTCGAGGCCCAGGCTGAACTCGCACTGGCCTCACGCGCGGCCACCGTCGGCGCCCTGTCTGCATCGCTGGCCCACGAACTCAACCAGCCACTCGGCGCAATTGTCGTCAATGCACAAACCCTTCAGCGCTGGCTAGACCGTGACCCTCCGGATCTGGCTGCGGTCTCCCGGTCTGCTGAACGCATCGTCCGCGACAGCCAGCGTGCCAGCGACATCATTCAGAGCACCCGGTCGATGCTGACCGAGCGCTCGCCAGTCATTGAGCCAGTGTCACTGGCCGATCTCGTCAGCGAGACACAAACATTGATGGAGAGCGAACTTTCCCGGAACCGGATTATATTCGAAACGAGCGAGACTTCCGGCATCACCAGCGTCCGTGCTGTCCGCATCGAACTGCAGCAGGTGCTGATCAACCTAATAACCAACGCCATTCAGGCAATGGCCGCGACGCCGGAAGATCTTCGACGGATCTCGGTATCGATCAATCCGGCGGATGGACGGAGCGTCCGGGTCGGTGTCTGTGACAGTGGGCCTGGCCTGAGCGCCGGCATTCTCGAAAAATTGTTCAAGCCGTTTTGCACCACCAAGGAAACCGGCCTCGGCATGGGGCTAGCAATCTGCCGCAGCATGCTCGAAGCCCGTGGTGGCTCCCTGACCGCCAGTAATCACATCGAAGGCGGCGCGCTGTTCGAAATGATCGTGCCGATGGAGGCTATCCAATGAATGATGTCAGAAAACTCGCCAAAACCACGAGCAACAATACGCCCGTCGTTTACGTCGTGGATGACGATCCATCGATCCGAGAGGCGCTTGTCGATCTCTTCCTATCGATCCGAACGCAAGCGCAAGCCTTCGAAAGCGCTCAGGATTTCCTGGACAATGCCGATCTCAAGCGGCCAGGCTGCATACTGCTCGACGTAAGGCTGCCCGGCGCCAATGGCCTGGACTTCCAGCTTCATCTGGAAAGACTCGGCAACCAGATGCCGATCATCTTCATGACCGGCCATGGCGATATACCGATGACCGTGCGGGCGATGAAGGCCGGCGCGGTGGATTTCCTGGCAAAACCGTTCCGGGATCAGGATATCCTCGATGCTGTCTCCGTGGCGTTTCAGAAAGACCGGGACCTGCGCCAACAGTCTGCGGCCAGTGGCGCCGTTACGGAACTGGCCAAGACATTGACCCGCCGCGAACACGAGGTCATGGCGGCTGTCGTCCAGGGCCTCATGAACAAACAGATCGCCTTCAACCTTGGCATCAGCGAGATCACCGTCAAACTCCATCGCGGCAATGTCATGCGCAAAATGGAGGCACGCTCGGTAGCAGATCTGGTCCGTAAAGCCGAGCTGCTTGGGCTGTGAGAGGCAAAACCTAGACCCTTGTATGGTACAAGGACCGGCCTGGAAGGAGCATATACCGGGTTGTTGATCCAATACGGCAAGGCCCAAAGAAATTGTACAAAACACCAGTCATAGCCATCGTCGACGATGATCGGTCGATCCGCGAAGCGCTTGACGATCTCATTTTGTCCTGCGGCTACCAGAGCCGCCTGTTCGCGTCCGCGGAAGAGTATCTTGCCGACCAGGATCGCGCCTCAATCGACTGCATGCTCGTGGATGTCAAAATGTCCGGTCTCACGGGAATCGAGCTACAGGCTGTGCTGAACAAACAGGATACGCTGAAACCGCCGATGATCTTCATGACATCCTATAGCGACAGTATAACAAGGGCGGCGGCGATGAGCGGCGGCGCTTTTGCCTTTCTCGGCAAGCCCGTGAATCTTAACCAACTGCTCCAGTGTCTCGAACAGGCGCTGAAGCACTGATCCACGCCAACGAGGAGTAAATCCATGTCGCACGGTTGTTCGCACACATCGACGATCCGCTCGGTTCCCCCAAAAACGCTGGGCTGCGAGGAATGTCTTGAAACCGGACAGGCTTGGTTTCACCTGAGGCTCTGCCGCGAGTGTGGCCACGTCGGGTGCTGCGACCAGTCCCCCGGTCGCCACGCCACCGCACATTTCCATGCCACACAGCATCCGATCATAGAAGGTTACGATCCGCCGGAAGGGTGGGGATGGTGTTTTGTCGACGAGACCATGGTTGAACTGCCGGACCAGACCCCGCAGCGTGGCCCCATACCTCGCTATTACTAGACCACCACAAATCCTCGACGCCATTTCCGACACGTTTCAAGCCAGGAGAAAAATTGGTGGCGGATCTCAGTGCAAGACAGCACCAGATGTTTCCGGAGCTGAGCCCTCGTCAGGTCGAGACGGCCAAACGTTTTGCCAGTGGCGAGCCGCAGCATTTTGAACCCGGGGAATTTATCTACAAGGTCGGCGATCACGCGGCACCTGCCTGGCTCGTGCTTGAAGGTTCGATGGATGTCTTTCGCCATGAAGGCCTGTCGCATGAGGCGCCAATCACCACCCATGGTGCCGGTCAGTTGTCGGGTGAAGTCAATCAACTTTCAGGCCGTCCGACACTGGCCGGGGCACGGGCTGGCTCCGACGGCTGCACCGCGGTTGCCTTCGATGCAGCCCATCTTCGCGCCCTGGTGATCGGCTCGGCGGATGTCGGCGAGATTATCATGCGGGCTTTTATCCTGCGTCGCGTTGGTCTGATCGATTCCGGCGCGGGTTCTGTTCTGATCGGGGTTCCGGGGAATGCAGCGCTGTCACGCCTGCAAGGATTTCTTGCCCGCAGCGCCTTTCCCTATATCGTGCTCGATTCTGCCAGCGAAGGCGAAGGCCGTGCTCTGACCGAACGCTTGGGCATCCTCGCGTCCGAACTGCCGCTGATGGTCTGCCCCAATGGAACGGTGTTAAAAAACCCGACCGACATGGAAGCCGCCGCTTGCCTTGGCATGACGCCGGAACTCACACCCGGCAAGCTTTATGACGTTGCCGTTGTTGGCGCTGGGCCGGCTGGCCTCGCCACCGCCGTATATGCCGCCTCCGAAGGGCTCGACGTCATCGTCATCGACGAACGTTCGGTAGGAGGACAGGCGGGCGCGTCGTCGAGGATCGAAAACTATCTCGGCTTCCCGACCGGCATATCCGGCCAGGCGCTGGCCGGGCGCGCCTATAACCAGGCACTCAAATTCGGCGCGGAAATGGTCTTGCCGGTCGCGGTCGAAGGCCTGATCGCGCCCGCGCGCGATGCCGGTGTGCTGACATTGAATCTTGCCGGCGGTAAAGACGTGACGTCGCGTACGATCGTCATTGCTTCCGGTGCGCACTACCGGCGCCCAGATATCGCCAACATCGAACGCTTCGAGGGCAATGGCATCTCCTATTGGGCCTCGCCAATCGAGGCAAAACTCTGCACCGGTGAAGAGATCGCCCTGGTTGGGGGCGGCAATTCGGCCGGCCAGGCCATTGCCTTTCTCGCACCTCAGGTCAGGAAACTGCATCTCGTCGTCCGGCGCGCGCTCGAAGAGACGATGTCGCAATATCTGATCGACCGCATCAGGGCTTTTCCCAATGTCGAACTGCACATGCACTGCGAAGTGGATGCGATCGACGGCGATCCCACAGGCGGCTTGAAATCCGCGACCCTGCGCAATCGGCTTGATGGCAGCGAACGACAGCTGTCACTTCATCATCTTTTCCTCTTCATCGGCGCTGATCCGAATGCCGGCTGGATCAGCGACCGCGTCCATACCGATGACAAGGGCTTCATCGTCACCGGACAATCCTTCGATGCACTGTGCAGTTTCACCCGCAGTCCCCTGCCGCTGGAAACCAGCCTACCGAATGTCTTCGCCATCGGCGATGTCAGGGCCGGATCGACCAAGCGGGTGGCCGCCGCAGTCGGAGAAGGTGCCGCCGTTGTCTCCCAGATCCACGCTGCGCTCAGCCTGATGAAGACCTCGCACTGAAACGCCCGCCAATATTCCAAATCAAACGACCCGCTGGCGGATACCAACGGGTCGAAATGTCATTCTCTGACGTGATAGACGATCAGTCGACGCTCAAATTGCCGATGCACCAAGCTGCCGGCCATAAGCAACGATTTCCCGGCCAACGGAGATGCGATCAGTCTCGAACCGCTGCAGGGCGGCATGAAGGTCAACCGCAGACGCCAGGCAGTTGCTCAACGCCATGACATCGCCGGCTGCTTTCGACACGCCCATCGCGGTGTGCGGTCGCGCGACGAATGCGGCGTCACCGATCAGAACGATGGATCGGCCGATCATGCGGGGTGCCTCGTAGTCGAAAATCCCTTGTATCGACGGGCTGAGCTCCGCTTCCACCGCCAGCGCGAATTGCGGCGGAAGCATCTGCCTGGCATCGGCGCGAAAAGTTTCCCGGCGGTCGTTCGACAAGCCGCCACGCGGTAGCGAAAACGGATGCGTCCGCTGATCGAGATCGGTGAACGTGCCGGCAAGTGCGCTTGGCTGCACCTTGCGGTACCAGACCCAGTTGTATCGACGGTCGCCCCTGCTCAACTCGCCTTTCGAACCTGGAACAAGATAGCCGAGAGCGTGCACGCCTGGGCGGACATGGAAGGCAAACCGGTCGAGAAGCAGCGCGGCGGCCGCTGGCACGCTCGTTTCCGGAATCAACCCACGCCAAGCGACATAGCCGGAATAGCGATTTTGATTATCCCTGGCATTGACCGCCCCGCGCACCACGGAACCGAGGCCATCGGCGCCGATCACAAGATCGGCTCTCTCCCGCGCACCGTCACCAAAAATCAGTTCCGCACCGCTCCCGCCGTCCAGCACCTCGACGACGTCCCGGCCCAAGAAATAGGTTTCGGGCGCGATACGCGACGCGACGGTTTCAAACAGGAAATCCCAGGAGATTTGCGTCTGTGGCATGTTAACGGTCTGGGCGATACTACCATCCTGATTGAGATAGATGCGTTCCTTCGCCACCACGCCGATACGGGCAACATGTTCACACCCGATCAGCCGGAGAATGTGCAGCAGGTCGCTCTGACCGACCAGGCCCGCTCCCCGGCCGGCAAGACCGTTCTTCGATCGCTCGTAGATGCGAACATCATGGCCGGCCTGCTGTAACAAAATGCCGGCGAAGAGGCCGGCGAGCGAACCGCCGACGATTCTGATACGAAGCTGTTTCATGGTCCCGACCTCAGTGTCCGACAACCGTTGGCGAATGCCGGCGATGATGAAAGATTTTCACAGAGAACGCTGCGATGCCAAGTGCCGCGCCAAGCAGGCTAACGAAGAGCCAGCCGCCCTCGCCCCATGCCAACGTCGCCAGTGCAGAGCCTGCCGCCCCACCGAGAAACATACCGGTCATGAAGACCGTGTTGAGCCGGCTGCGGGCATCCGCATCGAGCGCATAGATAATGTGCTGGTTGGAAATGAGCGCACTTTGTGTTCCGAAATCGAGCACGATGACGCCGACAACCAAGGCAACGACCGATGCCCAGACGCCGAAGATCAGCCAGGCGGCGATCGATAGGCCCGCGCCCATCCAGACCACAAAGTGTGGTCCCCGTCTGTCGGCGATCCGGCCTGCGAGAGGCGCCGCAAATATGCCGACTGCACCCACGATACCGAACAGACCTGCAACGTCCGCCCCCAGCTGGAACTTTGACCCGGCGAGATAGAGCGCCAGAATGGTCCAGAAGGCCGTGAAGGACGCAAACAGGAATGCCTGAATGATCGTTGCAGCCCTCAATGCCGGATGCCGTTTCCACAGCTGGCCGAGCGACCGGATAGCCCGATGATAGCGCAAAGTCGATATCGGCCGGTGATGGGGCAGGACAGCAAACATGAGACCTGCGGCGAAAAGGGCAAGCGGCACCCCGATCCAGAACATCTCGCGCCAGCCTGCATGCACACCGACAAAACCGGAGAGGGTGCGGCTGAACAATATACCCGACAGTACCCCTGCCATGACCGTTCCGATCGTGGCGCCGCGCTTTTCCGGCGCTGCCAGAGATGCGGCAAAGGGTACGATCTGCTGGGCGACGGTGGAACACGCGCCGACGATGACGGAGGCTACGACCAGCATCCAGGCGGTCGGCGCAAGTGCCGCGAGCGCCAGCGCTGCCGCCAGAACCACCAACTGACCGATAATCATGCGGCGGCGATTAACGAGGTCGCCGAGCGGCAGCAGCAAGAACAACCCGAGCGCATAGCCGAGCTGGGTCGCCGTGGGCACCATGCCGGTGATCGGCTGCTGGCTGAAATCCGCCTCGATAAGACCGAGCATCGGCTGATTGTAATAGATGTTCGCGACGGCAATGCCGCCCGCGACGGCCATGGCCAGCAGTGCTGGTTGTCCGATCGCATCATCATGGGCGGCCCTTGCCGCCCCGGCCTGTATCTGTCCTGTGTCTTCCATCATCCTGCTCCATCGCCAATTGATCTGAGCAAGGTATGTCCAACGGCGTTGCACGCACATCGAATGGACGTCTACCCAGACCTATACATCGATCTAGGTTCGCATCGATGGGTTCCATGCTAGATCCAGCGAATACGACGAAGGGAAATTGCGATGAGCGAGAAGGACCGGATGGGATCGAGCGCTACGCATCGTCAGCAGGTGGCTGGGGCGCACTGAAGTGCCGTTGCCAAAACCCCTTCCTCGTCAATAGATGATAGCTGAGGGCGCGGCGACACTTTCAATCGAGGAAGAGGCGATCATCGTTGCCTTCCGCCGACACACACTGCTGCCGCTGGATGACTGCCTCTACGTCCTGCAGGCTACGATCCCGCATTTGACCCCCTCGTCCCTACATCGCTGCTTACGACGGCACAAGATCAAAGCGATCATCGCCGATATGCCAACCTACGGATATCGCCGGGTTCACGCCATCCTGCGCCGTAACGCTTGCAGTGAAAGCCGCTCGTGGCCAAACGCTAAACGTGTCTATCGGGTGATGAAGGTGCATGGCATGCTTCTTCAGCGCTATACAGGCGCAATCGATACCCGCCGCCACGATGACGCGTCGCCGTCGAGCAGTCCAATCGACGTTGGTGCTCAGACGGCCAGTCACCTGATCACCGACGACCGCCATGTTAGCCACAGCCAAATCAACACTATTCTGGCTCATTCAGATTCGCCCCCTGTAGATGAAATTCAACGTATTGATCCGATTACGCAATCCCGCTACAAGGTAGGTTACGATCGTGCGCGGATGGCCCCATCTGATCTCTTAATTTTCGCTGAATTTCAAAGCTCGGTTGCTGCATCTACCGCCATCCCCGCTCTGCCTGTCACGGCGAAGCCACCGCGAGCTCCGCACCTTCATCGGCGAGCGCGCGTCTCACGAATGGCTTTTGCCCATGTCGACGTCCACATGTGCCGGCTGCGCTTCGGTCTGCGTAGTGCTCGTCGTCACTATCGCGGTAAAGTCGTTCTGCGCCGCGTAGATTAGCCTCTCAAGATCCATATAGTCCGCGGCTTTCAGTTCTCTGGCTTTCAGGACCAGGCGGCGGCGAACGACAAGGCGGTCGTCTTCTTTCTCGTACCTGGCCGTGTAAAAGCCGACTTCATTTTGAACATCGACATCTTTCGGAGCGGTCGCAATCTTGAGATTCGAGGGAAGCGCCTTGCCGCGCACGTCATCCTCCTTGAAATGCGCCGCCTCCCATTTGTCGACGTCTGCGACAGAGTGATTGACCGAGGCCAGTTCCTCCTCCTGCATTATCGCCGCGATCCACTCCCCTACGGCTGCTTTGTACGCGCTTTGAAGTTGGTCGAGGTCGGACATATCAACTTGCATGGCACCCCCACGGTTGACACCGTCCTTATAAATTATTCCGATGAACGAACCACGACAGTCGTGTTGGCGATCGGCGGCGGACCTTGCGATCCGGACGCTGGAGCTGACCTTGACGAAAGCGTTGGAGAAGACCGTCGAGCGCACCCTCAATACCGAAAGTCATCAGGCTGGAAACACCGTCAACCAATCTGCCTTGACGTGGAACAAGGTGACGCCGCTAGAGAGATGGTATTTGATCTGTGATTGGGTCGCTAACAGGTCATGCTCATTGCAGTAAAGGCCTATCAACTGGCCGACAATCGTTCGGCCAGTTGCGGCCGGCAAGCGACGACGAGCGAATTGATATGAAAAGGGAGATAGGAACGGTGGATCGCCAACGCATCGGCTGCGACAGATTGCGCGCCAAGATCACGAGTGCCGAGCACGCAGCTTCATTCATCACTTCGGGAAGTACCGTGGGAATGAGTGGCTTTACGGGCTCCGGTTATCCCAAAGCCGTCCCCCTCGCATTGGCCAGGCGGATCGAAGCCGAGCATGCAGCCGGCAACCCTTTCCGGGTACGCGTCTGGACCGGCGCTTCAACCGGACCAGAACTGGACGGCGCCCTTGCCACGGCCGACGGCATAGAGTTTCGCTTGCCATATAATTCCGATCCGGTCGCCCGTGAAATGATCAATCGCGGCGAGATGGAGTATTTTGACATGCACCTGAGCCAGGTCGCACCCATGGCGTGGCAAGGTTTTCTCGGACCGCTCGATACGGCCGTGATCGAAATAACTGGGATCAGGCCCGACGGCTCGCTTATCCCGTCTTCCTCGGTTGGCAATAATAAGACTTGGCTCGATCGCGCGCACCAGGTGATCCTCGAGGTCAACAACTGGCAGAATGCGGCCCTCGAAGGCATGCACGACATTTACTACGGCACCGCATTGCCGCCCGACCGCCGCCCCATCCCACTCGTTCGCCCCGACCAGCGCATCGGCGAGCCGTATTTCCGCTGCGACCCTCAAAAGATCGTCGCAATCGTCGAGACCCACGCGCCGGACCGTAACCTTCCTTTCGCGCTGCCGGACGAGGCGGCGCGGTCCATCGCCGGGCATCTGCTGGAATTCTTTCGTCATGAGGTGGCAAAGGGGAGGCTTCCCGCCTCCCTGCTTCCAATCCAGTCGGGTGTCGGCAACATTGCCAACGCCGTGCTCGGCGGTCTTGTTGACGCGCCGTTTGAGGAGATGACCGCCTACACGGAAGTGATCCAGGACGGCATGCTGGACCTGCTAGAGGCGGGCAAACTTCGCATGGCTTCCGCCACGGCGTTTTCGCTGAGCCCCGAGGCTGCAGCACGGCTCAATGGCGACATGGCGCGCTTCCGCGACAAGATGATCCTTCGCCCCCAGGAAATCAGCAATCATCCGGAGCTGATCCGGCGTCTGGGCTGTATCGCGATGAATGGGCTGATCGAGGCCGACATTTACGGCAATGTCAATTCCACGCACATCATGGGGTCGCGGATCCAGAATGGCATCGGCGGGTCAGGCGATTTTGCACGCAACGCCTATGTTTCCATCTTCATGACGCCCTCGACGGCCAAGGGCGGGAAGATTTCCGCAATCGTGCCGCAGGCAAGCCACGTGGATCACATCACCCAGGACGTGCAGGTAATCGTCACCGAGCAGGGGCTGGCCGACCTGCGCGGCCTTTCGCCCAAGCAGCGTGCCGAAGTGATCATCAGGAACTGCTCGCACCCCGACTACAAACCGGCACTGCTCGATTATTTCCGGCGAGCCAAGGAACATTCCTATGGCCAGCAGTCGCCGTCGTTACTGGGCGAAGCACTGTCCTGGCACCAGCGGTTCATCGAGACCGGTTCCATGCTGTCTTGAGGAATGGGCGATGCCGGGCACTGTAAAGTTATCGGCCTTGGGTTAAAGTGCGGCACGAGGTCTGTGATCAAGCGACCTGCAGATGGGCGATCTCGCTCCACATCTGCATCGCGGCCGCTGGCAGCTCGCGACAATGGGCAGAAGGAGTGTCTTGGCGCGGAACAAGAAATAGGTTGGCGATCGGGTCGTGGATGGAAACGAAGCGTTGAAGCTGTCGTGATGATTTGAAGCGTTTCATGATCCGCTCACGCCGTCTGATGGGTTGATGGGAATTCTCCGCCCGATTGTTCAGCCCTTTGTGAGAGGTTCTGTCGCAAACTTTTCACCGGATTTGCAACCTGTATGGTCATGCCATAGATCTGGGTTGAAGATGAGCAGGCATTGTTGGGTTCCCCGATCATGATCGATTTCAAAGGCGGTCACTACCCGAAAGACGTGATCTTATACGCGGTGTTTTTCTACATCAGATATGCGGTCTCCTATCGTGATTTGGAAGAGATCATGGCTGAGCGTGGTGTTGTCGTTGACGACGCGACGCTGAACAGATGGGTTGTGAAATATTCGCCCTTGATTGCCGGCCGGGCCCAGCGCCAGAAATCCGCTACCAGCAGTTCCTGGCGGATGGACGAGACCTATATCCAGGTCAAAGGCAAATGGACCTATTTCTATCGGGCTGTCGACAAATTCGGCAAAACCCTTGATTTCATGCTGTCTGAACACCGCGATGAGGCTGCGGCCAGCGCCTTCTTCGCCCGCACGATCGAGAACAACGGCTGGCCTGAAAAGGTCGTCATCGACAAGAGCGGTGCGAACCTGGCAGGTTTGCAAAACATTAACTGGCTGCTGCTGTTGCAGGGATGGTTCTGGCTGATCGAGATCCTGCAGGTCAAATACCTCGACAACATGATCGAGCAAGACCACCGGTTTATTAAGAAGCTGACACGTCCGATGAAAGGCTTCAAATCCTATCAGTCTGCGTCAGCAACACTGGATGGCATCGAAGTGGCGCATATGATCCGCAAGCGGCAATTTCCAACAAGTGGCCAATCCGTATTTCAGCAATTCGCCGCAACCTTTCCAAAAGTTTGCGACAGAACCTCCCCTGGGATTGATTGCCGCGGGGCGGTGGCGACGAGCTACCGCCCTTCCCTCTAGCCTACCCCAAGGCCCGTCAGCAGAACGCCTGTATTCGCGAGGCGATTTCTCGGCACAGGACCGTAGAGGGAAGCGCCCAGCATCCGTCGGCGCGAAGGAAATCCGCCACTGAGCCGCCGCGACCCTGCGCTGGTTCGAGGCAAGGAAGCAAAAGTGTGTCCTTTCCGAGGACGAGATGTTCGCGACGAAGCGACGACACAAGATGGACCACAAGCTCCGGCTTGCTGCCGGCATTGTGTCTGGCTTGGCGTTTCAGCTTGTCAGATGCGGCTGCCACGGGGGGCTTGTCTATGATTTCCACATCACCACAAGCGTCGAATACAAACGATATGCCCGGTGACATTCCCAATTCGAAAGGCGAAGACTCGCGCGCGTGCAGCTTTTGCGCGATCAGATGAAAGCAATGCCCCCATTCAATGGCATCGAACCGATCCGATGCATCATTGAACTTCATGGGGAGCAGCAACATTCCCGCCTGCGCCAGCGTCGCGTTAGAGAAGCCTCGCATCTTGGTATAGCTGTTAAGGCTGAAAAAGAGCGGGCCGGCCTTTGCAACTGGGGTCGGAAGCCGGGGCGTCGGGATTTCTCCATGACGTGCCGTCTGAAATTCTGCCTGCGCGAAGCCCATCCAATTGTCCCGTCTGTCCGCCATGCCGCCAACGCCATCGCAGATCAGCGACTGTGGAGCTAGGTTAGCGGCCTCAGCTGCGGCCGTCACCTATACAAAGGTCTGGTCAGACCAGACTTTTGCGCGATGGGCCATCGGGATGGCGATCAGTATTGTCATGGAATGCCTCAATCCCCTGGAGACAATCAGATGCCCGACCAAATCTGCCCCCGTGATAGGGCCAGAGCCTTCACGCCAGCGCTCGCCGATTTTGTCGATGACCCTCTGTTTTCCAAAGTTTGGGAACGTGACGGCCTTTCAAAGCGTGACCGCAGCTTGATCACTGTCGCTGCCCTTGTGGTGATGTACCGGCCGAACGAGCTCGCCCCGCATCTTCGCCGCGCCGTCGAAAACGGACTGAGCAAGAAGGAAATCAGTGAAGCAATCACCCATCTCGCCTTCTATGGCGGCTTCCCTGCCGCAATCAGTGCCTCGGCGATCGCCAATGAGGCTCTCGGGACGCTTGACGGTGAATGACGCTCCACCGATCATCGCACAGGATGTCCGGTTCACTTTTGAACTTTGACTGTCCGGAATCGTCAGTTCCATTCGCACTTCAGACACCCGATCTGTGCCTTATCGAACAGATTGGAATAGTCATGACATCGATGAGAGATTTTTACAGCTTCCGCCATGGTGCATTTGACGTCACCGTCCTCTCGGACGCACCAGCTGAAAGCTCCGATTTCGGACCTTTGGGGGAAAACGTTCATACAGCTTCGGACGGATCTCAATGTGAGGACAGTGGCTCCGACGAGATTTGTCTTGCGCCATCAAACATACCCTTCCTTGTGACCGCGGATGAGATGATCCTCGTCGACGTCGGTGCCGGCGAAAGAAAAAGCGAGAAAACAGGGTTTCTGGAAGCCAATCTGGAAGCGATTGGCGTCCATGCGGCCGACATCAGCCTTGTCGTTCTTACGCATGCCCATCCTTGTCACATCTGGGGCCTTGTGCGGCCGGACGGGTCACTGCGGTATGCAAATGCGCGCTATGTGATGAGCGAAGCCGAGTGGTCATTCTGGATGACGGACAACGATGAACCGACAACAGAATATGAGCGTATGAGCCGGTCCCACACGCGAAAAACTCTTTCCGCGATCCTCGGGCGCGTGACGCTGGTTGAAAATGGTGACGAGATCATACCCGGATTGCGGGTTCTCAGCTCATGCGGCCATACTCCAGGTCACATCGCGGTGATTCTCGAAAGCGACGTGCCGCTCATCGTGACAGGCGATGCGGTGGCCAGCGACGTTGTTTCATTCGAACATCCCGATTGGAGCTTTGGCTTTGACATTGATGCGGGACAGGCGGCTACCACGCGACGCCAAATCCTTAATCAGGCGGAAGAAGAGCGGGCAAAGCTCCTCGGATTTCGATGGCGATATCCCGGGGTCGGGCGCGCCGAGCGCCTAGGCTCTGCTTTCCGGCTTCGCCGTGTGCCGGAGGTCACCCGATGAGACGTAAGATATTTGGGCGGCAGGCAAGTTTCCTGACCGCTGCTGCCGTTGTCGCCCACACGATCTGGACGAGCGCCGCTCCGGTTTTGACATATCCGATATACGCGCATGAGTGGGGCCTCTCGACCTTTTCGACGACCGCAATTTTCGCGGTCTATCCGGTGTTCGTCGTTTTGGTCCTCGTGCTTTTCGGCAATCTCTCGGACTATATCGGTCGCCGAGAAACCATGTTGATTGGTCTCTTTGCGTCGACGATCGGATCGTTGATCTTTGCGATCGCGCCTGACATCTACTGGATCTTTGTTGGGCGAGCGTTCATGGGGATAGGTGTCGGTCTATCGGCCGGCCCCTCGGCCGCGGCTGTTCTAGAGTTCAGCGCCCCCGACAAGCTCAAGCAGGCAGGAAGCGTCACGGCGGTCGCGCAAGCGATCGGCATGTCGGGCGCGGCGCTCGTCGGCGGCGCCTTGATCCAATACGCCCCCTTCCCTTCCCGGCTGAACTTTGCAGTCCTGACCGGCATCCTGGTGCTTGTTACGATCGCAACCTGGCATTTGCCAAATCGCACAGCATCGCGACCTCATGGAAAGTGGCGACCAGGCATTCCGTCTATCCCCAATGGGTTCTTTGCACCGTTTGTATCGGCCACTGCTGCGGTCACAACCGCCTATGTGTTGGGCGCAATGACGCTCTCCCTTGGTGCTCAGGTTGCACATGACGTGGTCGCTTCGACAAACGCGTTGATGAACGGAGGGATTATCACGATCTTTGCGGTATCGTCTGCCTTTGCAACCGCTCCCGTCCGCGGTAGGTCTCCAGGCAGCGTATTGCGGATCGGAGCTGTCATCGGGCTGCTTTCGGTGGGCTGTCTGGCTATCGCCGCAGAGGAGCAACTCCTCATTGTCTTCGCATCCGCTCAAATTGGGGCTGGAGTGGCCTATAGCCTTCTGCTCTTGGGAGGGCTGTCCTTGATCAATGAAGGAGCCTCGAAAACGCATCGAGCAGCGACCCTGTCTGCATTATTCCTTGTCGCATATCTCGCCCAAGCGGTAGTCGCCCTTTCACTCGGGCGTATCGCGACTACTGCAGGGCTGGCAAACGCTGTTGTTACAGGGGTGGCCCTCATAGCGGTACTGGCTGTCATCACATTGCTGCTCGACGCAGTGCGTATTCGAACAATGCGAGCGAACCACTCTCGTGCCCGCCATGACCCATGAAGGGTGAAGCTCTGTGCTGATGAACAACGACAGCTTGCTTGCAACCCCGCACCGTTCGAAGCTGAGCGACGATCCTGTCGAAATACTGAGGTTCGCGGTTGAGGCATTTGCCGTCTGCCGAGTAGCCCTTGCAACCCCCGTGGAGATCGGGGGTGGCGCTGCGCGCGCTCTCGGCGCGCAGATTGCCATTTGCGAGGATGGTAGCTTTTGCGGCTATGTCTCGGGTGGATGCATCGAGGCAGCTGTCGCAGTTGAGGCCCTGGATGCCATGGCTCGGGGAGAAGACCGCAACGTGCGCCTCGGCATGGGATCTCCATTCTTCGATATCGTACTTCCTTGTGGGGGAGGCATAAGCGTCTCGATTCACATATTGCGCGACGTAACCCCGTTGCGATACGCGCTCGATAGTTTGGCTGATCGCAGAGAGGTGGCGATACGCTACATTCCCGCGACATAACAACTCCTTGTTTGTGAGTCCCCAACACGGTCGGGATGGATCGGAAACGACTTCGTCACCATATATCGCCCAGCATTGAGGCTAATCATCTCAAGCTACTCAATCGAGGCGCTAACGGTCAGCCGTTTGGCCGCAGCAGCGGAGCTCGATGTGGTGCTGCTCCAACCTACCCAGTATTATAAGCTCGACAGCCTGATTGACGCTCATACCGCTGTGGCACTTCTACATCACGACCTCGATGCTGAAATGCCCATCCTGACGAAAGCGCTCGCCTCACAGGCTTTTTATCTTGGCGCACTCGGAAGCAGCAGAACCCATAAGAAGCGTCGCGAGTGGCTGCTGGCGGAAGGCTTCTCTGACGAAGCTATTGGTAAGATCAAAGCACCCATCGGGTTGTTTGGGCCGACCAAGGATGCCAAATCCTTGGAACTGTCGGTCCTTGCAGACGTGAGCGCAGCCAGACTCGCGACATTCGGGAAAACGGCGAGGGTGATCACTCGCGCGAGCAATGGCAAAAGGCCTGGTCATCCAGTGATTGTACCTAAATCACTTTTCTCGAATATGAAAGATCTTGACGGCGACGTGGGCGCGCAGAATATCTTGCGTCAATCCTCAGTCGCACAGCAGTTGTGCGACATAGCAAGCGCCGCCACATTCGATATTGATACTATCGAAGACGCCAACCGTGCAGCTGCAGAGCGACCCTTGATCGACCTCCGCAGGCTAACCCACTAAAATCCCTCCGTATTGTCTAAAATGCATGTATTTTGAATATTGATCACCTAAAGATTTGCTGCACTGCAGAATCGTTTTGACAGCGCCTGACCCCGATGCTCTTCGTGTCGTTCGCAAGCGAACCCTCGGCGGTACATCATGAACTACGCTTTTGGAAACCGACAGATTTTTGGTCGGGAAGCTGAACTCGAACTCCTTCGCCAGGCCTATGAACGCGTGATCCAGAGCGGATATGGCGAGATCGTCTTGATCGGCGGTGCCGCCGGTTACGGCAAGACCTCGGTGGTCAATGCATTTCTTACCGCTCAACACACGATTAGGCATGCTATCGGCAAGGCGGACGAGGCGTTTCGGCATGTACCATATAGCGCTATCCTCAAGGCTCTCGCTCGGCTACTTTCGCCCCGAGAACTCGAAGAGATCGCATCGGTTCGTGATGCAAGCACACCTGGTCCCGTAAATCGGGTCAAAGACCGGCTCATTGAAGCCATACAATCCAGCACATCCCCCAAATCTCCACTGGTCCTTCTGATAGACGATCTCCACTGGCTCGACGAAAGCTCGATGCAATTGATGCGCGCGCTTTCGGAACGTGGATTCCGTGACATTCTGGTGATCGGTACCTATCGAAACGACGACCGGACTGACTTCGGCGACACGGGTCTGGCGAGCTTCCTCGGCGACACCGCTGTGCGCGTCACGGACATAGTCCTTAAGACATTAGCGTATGAAGCTGTGGAAGGACTGGTGTCTTCGAAGCGCTTCGGAGAAACGACGGGTCCGCTCGCCCGTTTGGTCCAATCGGTCGCCGCCGGCAATCCCTTTCACATCCAGTTGATATTGAATGTCCTGGATCGCGCCGAAACAGCTCCTGACCTCGCCCAGTTCGTTTCTCACCAGAAAAACTGGAGCCTCGACGCGCTTTTGACCCGCATCATCACGGAGTTGCCGGACGCGACACGAAATGTCCTGCAATCTGCCGCCTGTATTGGGTTCACAGGCGCAAACGCCCTTTTGACCTCGACGACCTCCATCGACCTCGAAGACCTTCACCGTTTGATCGAACCTGCCTTACTGCTCGGCCTTTTCAAGACGGAGGGCGACGGATGGCAGTTTTCGCACGATGCGGTTCGCGAGCACATTCGCGCAAGCTTGAACAAAGATGAACGTACCGAGCGGCATGCCAAGATTGCCAGAGCAATGTTCACACTCAATGCATCTGCGACCGACCAGCAGCTGGCTGCAGCGGAGCAGATCGTCAAGGCAAAACATCACCCGCTCCTCCTTGAAGGCCTCGGCCCAGCTCTTGCCGCTCTCGACAAGGCCGCCAAGATTGCCAAGGCAGTGGGGTCGCTCGAAGGCGCACTTCGTTATGCGGAAAAGGGGATAGAACTCGTTTCGCTCCTGGATGCCTCGGATCGGTATCATTGGGAATTCGCAGAGCTGCGCTGCGCCATCCTAGTTGAGCGTGATGGTGCCGCGATTGACGACAGCGAATTGGAGCGACTGATCGCCCATGCGAACTCGACGCATGAGCGCGCTCGAGCCGCGCGTCTGCGCGCGGCGGTATTGATCCTGCGCGGGCAATTCGAGCAGGCAATGGACGTTGCACTGGTCGGTTTGGATCTACTCGATATCAAACTTACAAGGAAACCGTCCCCTTCAGAGCTGGAATGTGCCCGCAGCGCTGTTTATTCTGCGATCGAGGCGCTCAATTTCCCCGCGATTTCTGCGCAGCCTCCCCTAACGGAGGAAACCATCATCGTCGCCATGGATCTCCTCGCGACGTTGCAGTCTTCATTTTTCTCCGACGATGGCCTCAAATTCCTTCATACCGCAAAGATTGTCGAGCTATCCGCTGCTCACGGTGTGAGCGAAGCGACATGCTACGGTCTGGCATGGTGCGGCGTATGCATCGCCAGTGACTACCGCGACTTCGACAGCGCTCTGGCCATGGCCGAAGCTGCTGTGACGCTTTCTCATGCTCATTCTTTCCAGGCATATCGAACCTCGGCCCTTGTTGCTTTGGACCAGGTTTCCGTGTGGCTGAAGCCACTTTCTTATGCGCTTTCGCGCGCCAAGGAAGCGTTTGAGCATGGCAAGAACAGCGGCGATATCAGCATGGCCTGCTACGCGACGAACCATATCGTGTCAGATCTGCTCGCCATGGGAGCGCCGCTGTCTGTGGTCAGCAACGAGGCCAATCGCGGGATTGCTATGGCGAGAAGCGTCGGGTTCGAGGAGGTCGTGCGAATCCTTCGGGTTCAGCTCGCCCTTGTAGACAGTTTGAAAGACTGCGCCGTAGAGCCTGGAACGATCTTGGCAATCGCGACGGCAGACGCCGCTTCTCAGATGTCGCCGCTGATCTTCTGGGGTCATTTGTTTGAAGGGATTTCCCAATTCTACAACGGGAAGTTGGCAGCTGCTGCGGAGTCATTTTCAGAGGCGCGCACATGGAAATGGACAACGCCGGCACATATCCACCTTGCGGACCTTCATTTCTACACGGCATTGTGCGAGCAGATGCTCGGAAGCGGAACACCCAATTCAGCAGGGCTGGATATTCTTCGCCTCCTCGCAGAGCAGAACCCGACCACCTTCGCCAACAAGCTTGCCTTCATCAATGCAGAAGCAGCCCGTGCCTCGGGCGACACGATTGAGGCGTTGCGTCAGTACGAGCTATCCATCAATGCCGCAAAGGCGGCAGGCTTTCTGCACGAGCTTGCCCTCGTCCACGAGCGTGTAGGTCGCCTGGCTCTTGAGATCGGCCTCTCCTTCTCCGCATTTGGCCATATCCGCCACGCCCAGGAGAATTTCCATAAGTGGGGTGCAGAGCAACAGGCAGATCGGCTGCGCATCGAATTCGCAAACATATTCTCCGTGCCCGTCGATGTCGAACTGCCCGAACAGAGCATTCCACCAATCGAGCGTGCCGATTCGCTGATCAACGACCTGGTTGCCGCAGCCATAGACTATTCCGGCGCAATGCGCGGACAACTGATCGCCGTGGATGGGGTTCAGTTGTCTATTGTTGCCAGCACACGGTTTCGCGACGGCATGACGAGCTTCACCACCGAGCCCTGCCTCATGACTGGCGAGATGGCCCCGGTATCCATCATCAACATGGTCGTGAAATCTGCACATAGTCTGCGCTACGGCAACGCGGTGACCGAAGCTGGCGATATCCACGCCGAGAGCCTGCGCGAATGCCCTGCGCGTTCATTACTCTGCGTTCCGTTGATGGATAAGGACAGAGTGATAGGGGTACTGTATCTCGAGAACAACGCCATGAGCGATGCGTTCTCGCTCGAGATCGAACAGGCGATCGAACTCTTCGCTATCGCAACGACCGAATCTCTTCGTCTCAAAGCACAATTGCACGAACAATTGCGTGGCAATACCGCCCGGAAATTCCGCGAAACCGAGCTTGTCAGCGCGCGCGCAGAATTGATTAAAAACTCACATGTTACAGTTCTTGGCAGCATGGCGGCTTCGATCGTTCATGAGGTGAACCAACCGCTGTCAGCCATCGTAACGTTCGCGCACTCGGGCATTCGCTGGCTGAAGCAGCCGACCCCACAGATCGAAAATGCGATAACGAATTTTAGTAAAATCGAACAATCAGGTGTACGGGCGAGCAATATCATATCGGCCCTGCGTGCTCTGGTAAAACAGGCCCCCGCCAACCTCGAGTTTATCGACATCAAAGACGTGGTAAACGACGTGTTGTCGGTTGTAGAGACAGACGAGCGAACAAAAGGCGTCGAGATTGACTGCAACCTGATTGAAGGCGGGCAGCTTTTTGCCGACCCGATCCAGATCCAGCAGGTAGTTCTCAACCTGATGACCAACGCAATCGACGCAATGGACCCTCGCGCGGACGGGCGCCGACTGAAGATTGAAAGCGAGATACGCGATGCATTCGTTGTTCTAGCTGTCACAGATACGGGTACCGGAATTCCGGCTTCCGCACGTGAGTCAATATTCGACCCGTTCTTTACGACCAAGGACAAGGGTCTGGGCATGGGTCTTGCAATTTGCAAGACGATCGCAGAAGTCCACGGCGGCAGCCTTGGCATCGGAAACTCGAATGCTGCAGGCACAACTATGATCTTCCGCCTTCCTTTGACACAAGCCCCCCCCAACGGCGGCCAGACAGCTGCCGAATAGGCGGATCCAAGTCAGCAGGGGCAGGTAAACACGAATTTGGTTCTGGACCCGACATTGAAGGTGGGGTGGATTGCCTGCTTCTCACGTCATTCTATTTCGGGTCGGCTGGAGACGATCGAGCTGTGTTCGGGAACGAGCGCCCTTCTTCCGCGGTAAAGACCTTTGGCGGTCGCCAAAATGCCACCGGCCAAGGGTCGCAAGGAATGAATCCAAATAGGCTTCCTTCCCCTGTTTCGTTTATTGAGCTATCTGCTCTGAGCGCCCATGGCTGGCTCTCAATGGCACCGCATGTATCGGCGTCGCATCCCGTGATGTCATGGACGCTAGTTTTCGCCGTTCCGCTGCCGCCATATAGTCGCGAGCCAAAGGCACGGTTGCAACATCTTTCGTCAGCTGAATCTGCCAGTTCATGTGACCCCAGCGGCGGAAAGCAAGTTCCGATCCGACGAGATAGAACTCGAACATCCGGCAGAACCGTTCATCATAAACCGTCGTCAGGGCGGCACGATGCCGGTCAAAACGCTCGCGCCACAGCTCAAGCGTCCTGGCATAATGCAGGCGCAGGATTTCAATATCCGTTGCCCATAGGCCCGACTTCTCCACCACCGACATGACTTCCGACACTGCCGGCGAGTAACCGCCGGGGAAGATGTATTTGGCGATCCAGGGGTTGGTGCTACCCGGCCCGTCTGCCCGCCCGATCGCATGGATCACCGCCACACCGTCGTCGCGCAGAAGCGACTTCACCTTGTCGAAAAAGGTCTTGTAGTGATTGATGCCGACATGTTCGAACATGCCGACTGACACGATCCGGTCGACCTTGTGATCCCAGTTGCGGTAGTCAATCAGTTCGAAGGAGACGAGATCGCTCAAACCCTCCTCGAAGGCCCGTCGACGAGCCACGGAAAGCTGTTCCTGGGAAAGGGTCAGCCCCGTTACGCGGGCGCCGTATTCCCTTGCCAGGAACAGGGCCATGCCGCCCCAACCGCAACCTATATCCAGAACCTCAAGACCCGGCCGGTCCAGCATCAGCTTGGAGGCGATGTGAACCTTTTTCTTCAGCTGGGCGTCTTCCAGCGTCGCGTCCCCGTCGGGGAAATAGGCGCAGGAATATTGCCGATCATGATCGAGCATGACCGAATAGAGGCGATCGTCGAGGTCGTAATGGTGGGCGACATTGCGCCTGGAGCGCCCGGTCGTGTTGAACTGGTCGAGATTGCGACGCAGCCGGCGGACCTTCTCCATCAGCTTGTCGAAGGGATGGCTGCCGCCCTCCATCGAGTTCATGGCGAGGAAATCGAGCGTGCCGAAGAGGTCGCCGTCTCCGAACTCGATTTCTCCGTCCATATAGGCCTCGCCGAGCGCAAGCGCCGGGTTTCTTGCCAGCCGGCGCTGGGCCAATGTGCTCCGGATTGCAAGAGAGGCACGCGGCTCCTCTCCCGTGCCGAAGGCTTTCACCGATCCATCGGGAAAGGTCACGGTCAACGGTCCGATCTTGACCAGGCGTTCAAGTGCAGCTTCAAGGATCATGTCAGCGCTCTAGGAAGTTCGACAGCGTCAAGTCGACCAGTTCGTCGCCGCGACCGTTCATCACCGTCTTCAGGGCCCAGAGACTGAAGCCCTTCACTTGTTCCGCCTTGATCTGCGGCGGCATGGACAGTTCCTGGGTATTGGTGACGACGTCGAGCAGCGCCGGTCCATCATGCGCCAGGATGTCCTTGATCGCCCCTTCAAGCTCCGAAGGATCCTCGACCCGAAGCGCATGGACTCCGACCGACCGGGCGAAATCGGCAAAGTTCGGGTTCTTCAGCGTGGTCCCCGTTTCAAGGAAGCCGGACGCCTTCATTTCCATGGCCACGAAGCCGAGGGTCGAGTTGTTGAAGATGATGACCTTGACCGGCAGATCCTGCTGCACCAGTGTCAGGAAATCGCCCATCAGCATGGAGAAGCCGCCATCGCCGGACAGGCTAATGATCTGACGGCCGGGATAAGCGGACTGCGCGCCGATTGCCTGCGGCATGGCGTTGGCCATGGAACCGTGGGCGAGAGAACCGATGATCCGGCGCTTGCCGTTCATCTTCAGATAGCGCGCGGCCCAGATGGTTGGCGTGCCGACGTCGAAGGTGAAGACGGCGTCTTCGCTTGCATGGTCGCTGACGAGCTTGGCCAGATATTGCGGATGGATCGTCCGACCCGCCTTGCCGGTGGCCAGCTCATCGAGTCCGGCCCGCGCCTTCACATACCGCTTCTTGCAGAAGTCGAGATACGACGTGTTCGGGTTGGCCTCGACCAACGGAAGAACGGCCTCGATCGTCGACTTGACGTCGCCGACAAGGGCGAGGTCGAGGGGGACACGGCGCCCGAGATTTTCCGGACGCAGATCAACCTGGACGACCTTGGCATGTGAGGGGAAGAACTGACGATAGGGAAAGTCGGTACCCAGCATGACGAGCGTATCGCAATCCTGCATCGCGGCGTAGCCGGAAGAAAAGCCGATAAGGCCGGTCATGCCGACATCAAAGGGATTGTCCCATTCGACATGTTCCTTGCCGCCAAGTGCATGGACGATCGGAGCCTTAAGTTTCTCGGCCAGCTTCAGCAGCTCGGCATGGGCGCCCTGGCAACCGCGGCCGCAAAACAGCGTCGTCTTGGAGCTGCTGTTGAGAATGTCGGCAAACTGGACGATCTCGCTGGGCTGGGGCGTGACTGTCGGCTGCGGCAGAGCGAATGCCGCCGGTTGGGAGATCTTGCCCGTGAACTCGGACAGCGCCACATCGCCTGGAATGACGATCACCGCCACGCCACGCTTGCCGACGGCTGCGCGGATCGCCGATTCCAGAACACCGGGAAGCTGATCCGGGTGGCTCACCATCTCGCAGAAATGGCTGCACTCACGGAATAGCTGATCCGGATGGGTTTCCTGGAAATAGCCGCGTCCGACCTCCGCCGAAGGGATCTGAGCGGCGATGGCAAGCACCGGAACACGAGAACGGTGGCAATCGAAGAGACCATTGATGAGGTGCAGGTTGCCCGGTCCGCAGCTACCGGCGCAGACGGCAAGCTCGCCGGTCAGATGCGCTTCGGCGCCGGCGGCAAAGGCTGCGGTCTCTTCATGCCTTGTGTGGACCCATTCGATATCCTTGCGAACGCGCAGAGATTCGGTCAGCCCGTTCAGACTGTCGCCAACGACGCCATAGATGCGGCGCACGCCGGCGGCGTGAAGGATCTCGGTGATGACGTCTGCTGCTTTCTTGCTCATGGTACTCTCCTTGATGGATCGCTGACTGCGTCAGTTGCGAAGGCGAACAGCCTCAATGGCAGTGTTCAAAGCTGGAATTGGTTTGATTGAATGAAGCTGGCGGGCCTATTCGGTCAGTCCCGCCAGGGACATGATGAAGCGGAAGATCATGGCGAAGACGCCGAGACCGATCACCGACAGGCACCAGATGGCGACCAACCATCCGACCCGTTTGGCGGGACCGTGAGCGAGGCTCCGGAACGCCATCAGTGATACCCCTCACCCACAGCCTGCCTGCCGCGAAACACGTAATAGGACCAGGACGTGTAGACGAGGATGATTGGAATGATCAGCAGCGTTCCGACCAGCGCGAAGCCCATGCTTTCCGGCGTCGACGCTGCCGCCCAGATCGTGATCGAGGGCGGTATCACGTAGGGCCACATGCTGATTGCGAGGCCGGTGTAGCCAAGGAAGATCATGATCAGCGCGAGAATGAAGGGGGCAACATGGACCGCGCGGCTGCGCAGGACACGCAGATGAAGCCAGGTCACCCCCAAAACCAGAAGCGGCACAGGCGCAAAGAAAAAGAGGTTGGGGAAGCTCAGCCAGCGTGCCGCCACCTGCGGATGCATGATCGGGGTCCAGATGCTGACGATGATGATGGCCACGAGCAGGGCAATCGAGATCCATTGGGCCAGATCGCGCATGCGGCGCTGCAGGTCATCGGTCGTCTTCATGATGAGCCAGGTCGAGCCGAGAAGCGCATAGGCGACCATGAGGGCAAAGCCGGTGAAAATGCTGAATGGCGTGAAACAATCCAGCGCCGTGCCGGTGAATGTCGTACCGTCAAGCTCGAAACCGTTGATGAATGCGCCGAGCGCCACGCCCTGCGAGAAGGTCGCGACATAAGAACCACCGGCAAAGGCCTTATCCCAGAAAGGCTTGTGGCGATCGGCCGCTTTGAAGCGGAACTCGAAGGAAACGCCACGCCAGATCAGGCCGGCGAGCATGAACATCAGCGGCAAATAAAGCGCGCTGAGCAGGAAGCCGTAGGCAAGCGGAAAGGCCGCAAACATGGCGGCTCCGCCAAGAACAAGCCAAGTCTCGTTGCCGTCCCAGACCGGCGCCACGGTGTTGACCATGGCGTCCCGCTCCTGCCGATCGGACACGAACGGGAAGAGGATGCCGATCCCGAGATCGAAACCATCCATGATCACATACATCATAACACCGAAGGCGATGATGACAGCCCAGATGAGGGGAAGATCGATACCCATCTTAAACCTCCGTGGTTTCGCGCAGCGGCGTTGAATTGATATTGTCGGGAGCGGCGGAAAAAGGTCTTGCGGGTCTACGGACCTGACCATCCTGGGATGGCGCCATGCTGCCGCGGCCTTCTTCCGGACCTTGGCCAACCATCCTCAACATGAAGCCGATGCCTGTTCCAAAGAGGAGGAAATACATGACGATGAACATGACCAGCGTAACGCTGAGGGCCAGGACCGAATGGTTGGAGACCGCATCCTGAGTGCGCAGGATTCCGTAGACGACCCAGGGCTGACGCCCGACCTCGGTGGTGATCCAGCCGGCCAGCACCGCGATCAACCCAGTCGGCCCCATACAGAGGGCGAAGAGCAGGAAGAGCCGGGTTTCGAACAGCTTGCCGCGCCAACGCTGGTAAGCACCCCAGACGCCGAGCAGGAGCATCGCCATGCCAAGACCGACCATGATGCGGAAGGTGAAGAAGATGATCGTCGAGTTCGGGCGATCCTGAGGCGCGAATTCCTTCAAGCCGGGAATCTTGCCATGCAGGCTGTGGGTCAGGATCAAACTTCCAAGGAACGGGATCTCGATCGCGTATTTCGTCTCCTCGGCCTTCATGTCGGGAATACCGAAGGCGATCAGCGGGAGGCTGGTGGCGTTCGGATCATTCTCCCAATGCCCCTCGATCGCAGCGATCTTGGCGGGCTGGTGTTCGAGTGTGTTGAGGCCATGGGCGTCGCCGACGAACATCTGCACCGGCGCAACGAAAAGCAGCATCCAGAGCGCCATTGAAAACATCTTCCGGATCGCCGGCGTGGAGCGGCCCCGCAGCAGGTGCCATGCTGCAGCAGCAGCGACGAACAGTGCTGTCGAGAGGTAGGCTGCCAGCGTCATATGAGCCAGCCGAAAGGGGAAGGAAGGATTGAAGATCACCGCCAGCCAGTCGGTCGGCACGACCCTGCCATCGATGATCTCGAAACCCTGAGGGGTCTGCATCCAGCTGTTCGACGCCAGGATCCAGGTCGTGGAGATCAGCGTGCCGATGGCAACCATAGCCGTCGCGAACATATGCAGGCCGGGGCCGACTTTGTTCCAGCCGAAAAGCATGACGCCGAGAAAGCCCGCCTCAAGAAAGAAGGCCGTCAGCACTTCATAGGTGAGGAGCGGGCCTGTGACGCCGCCGGCGAATTGCGAAAAGCCGCTCCAGTTGGTGCCGAACTCATAAGCCATGACGAGGCCCGAGACGACGCCCATGCCGAAATTGACGGCGAAAATCTTCGACCAGAAGTGATAGAGCTCTACGTAAACCGGATTTCGACGGATCAGCCACAGTGCCTCAAGCACGGCCAGATAGCTGGCTAGGCCGATCGTGATGGCAGGGAAGATAATGTGGAACGAGACGGTGAAAGCGAATTGTAGTCGCGCAAGTTCCAATGCGCTGAAACCCAGCATCGAGGCTCTCCTTCGCGTGAATGGTTCGATGGCGAGCAATGCTTGCTCGATTGCGTGACACTCGTAGTCGGAGCGTCTGCCATGACATTCGCGGTTGGGAGACTTGGTCGCAACTAAACGTAGGTATAGATTGGGCTATGCATAGATATGCCAATGGATAGGGCGTTTTGTGTTGCAATATTCAAATTCGAAGTGCGTTTGAGCGACCGAGGCAAAGGCGAGCCGGCCTCATTGATAGCCATGGCAAAACGCCCGGTTCCCTTCTGGAAACCGGGCGCCTGCTCGCCACGCGCATCGGTAGGCTGTTATCGAGCGGCCGAGACGACGTTAGGTGTGACCTGTCCCTTCATGCCACCGAAATGACCGATCACATAATTCGCCAGCGCAGCAATCTCTGCATCGGAGTATCCTTTTGCGAATGCCGGCATCGCCGTCGTCGACGTTCCGCTTTGATCCACGGTCCCCTGCAGGATGACCCTGACAAGGTTTGAACCACTCGGGTCATTGACGGAATGAGAGCCGGACAAGGCTGCGCGGGCGATATTCTGGCCTGAGCCATCAAAGCCGTGGCAGCTGGCGCAGGTACCTTCGAATATTCGTTTGCCAACAGCGTTGCCGCCTTCGTCCGGTGTCCATGGTTTCGACGCTTGGGCAGCAGGGGCGACCGGGTTGACCGGCGGACCTTCGTAACTTGCTGGTTTCGCCGGAACGGTGCGCAGGTAGGTGACAATCGCCTGGATATCAGACTGTGGCAGCTTGCTCAGGCTCAAATCTATTGCCTGCCGCATCGGCCCGGCAGCCGGACCATGATCTGCCGCGTAGCCCCTCGACAGGTAGGCGGCGAGCGCCTCGTCCGACCATTTGCCGAGACCCGTCTCCTTGTCGGAGGTGATGTTCCAGGCCTTCCAGCCGTCAACGAGGCTGCCAGACAGGGCTTCGCCCTGCTCGCGCTGGAACATCAGGCCGCGCGGCGTGTGGCATTCGCCGCAATGTGCCAAAGCCTCGACGAGATAGGCGCCCTGGTTCCACTGCTCGCTCTTTGAGGTATCCTGCTCGAAAGGCCCCAAAGGCATGAAGAGCAGCTTCCACGACCGCAGCGTCCAGCGTTGATTGAACGGGAAGGCCAGCTCATTCTGAGGCGCCGAACCGGACACGGGCTTGAGCGTTTCGATATAGGCCTTGATGGCAAGGATGTCGTCGGTCGAGAGGAGTGCGTAGGATGTGTAGGGGAAGGCAGGGTAGAGATCTTCACCATGCCTACCGACACCTGAGCGAACCGCGCGGACGAACTCGGCATCCGACCAGGAGCCGACACCATCCTTCGTGTCGGGTGTGATGTTGGGCGAATAGATGGTTCCGAAGGGAAGCTTGAAGGCGAGCCCACCGGTGAAGGGTTTGCCTCCGGGGGCGGTGTGACAGGCTTCGCAGTCGGCAGCGGTGGTCAGATATTTCCCGCGTGCAATCAGTTCCGAACCATGCGGCTGAGAGGCACTTGCGGTCACCTGTGGCAGTCGATGCGGCCAGAAAAAGAAGGCGAGTGCCGCGAGCCCGACGACGACGACCAAGCCAGAAATGACGAAGAGGAATTTGGGCAAGTATCTCATTGTGCCACTCCCCGCTGACTGGTGATCGTCTTCGACTGGTAGCTGGCACCGGCGACCTCATCGCCATGCCCTTTCTCCATCAAGAGTTTGCGGTCGATCGGCAGCGAACGCAGCCGCACACCGGTCGCGGCGTAAATCGCATTGGTGAGCGCTGCCGGCGCCGAGACGGTCCCGACTTCACCAAGGCCGCCGGGGTTTTCGGTGCTGGGCATGACAAAGACCTGGAAAGGCGGCACCTCGTTCATGCGGATCTGCCGGTAGTCATGAAAATTGCTTTCCTGAACGCGGCCATCCTTGAAGGTCACCCCGTTGTGGAGCGCCGCCGACAGGCCAAACAGCGTGCCACCGGTCATCTGGGCAACGACGCCGTCCGGATTGATCGGCTGACCGCAATCGACGGCGATCGTCCCGTTCCTGAGATAGACCTCGCCGTAGCGATCGACTTCAACTTCCATCACCAGGGCAGCGAACGTTCCGAAACTGTGGTGCAAGGAAACCCCGCGGCCGCGCCGAGCCGAAAGCTTTCCCCCCCAGCCAGAGGCGTCGGCGACCTTCTTCAGCACCGCAATGGCACGCGGGTTGTTCTGCAGCATGGCAAGCCGATATTCGATCGGATCCTTGCCCGCCGCCAGCGCGAGCTCATCGATGAAGCTTTCGATGACGAAGACGTTGTGACCCTCACCCACGCCGCGCCACCAGTTCAACGAAACCGGACTGTCCTGACGAACCCATTCCCACTTCCCGTTCGGGATTGCATAGGGCATGTCGACCGACCCTCCGAGCGTATCGGGATCGAGCTTGCCTTCCGGCCAGGGCTTTCGATCGTAATAGGTTCTGACGGTCGAGCCGGTCGTGCGATGATGGAACGCAGAAGGAAGGCGCGTTTTCGGATCAAGCGTTGCCGTGACCCTGTCGAAATAGGCGGGCCGGAAATAGTCGTGCATGATATCCTGCTCGCGGGTCCAGATGATCTTCACTGGATAATTTGCGAGTTTGCCGAACCGGGCTGCCTGCTGGATCGTGTCGACGGCAAGACGGCGACCGAAGCCGCCGCCGATCAGATGCGGATGCACCGTCACCTTTTCGATCGGTAATCCGAGGATCTCCGCGGCAACGACCCTGGCGATTTCGGGCACCTGGGTGCTCACCCAGATGTCGCAGCGATCTCCTTGCATGTGAATGGTCGTGTTGATCGGCTCCAGAGCAGCATGTGCCAGGTAGGGAAGCTCATAGGTGGATTCGATCCGAACGCCTGAAGCAAGGGCGATGTCGGGATCTCCGACCACCTTGCCGACGATCGGCGTGGCCTTGGCATTGCGCAACCCGTCCCACAAATCATCGGAGGACATATCCGCGTTCGGTCCCAGGTCCCATTCGACCGCGAGCAGATCAAGGCCCTTCCTGGCGGCCCAATAGGTCTCGCCGACAACCGCAACGGCGTCTTCGATCCGCAGAATATCAACAACGCCTGGCGAGGCCCGCGACGCAGTATCGTCAACGGATTTCACCTTCCCGCCAATGGTGGGACAGATCGTGATCGCGGCGTAACGCATACCCTCGACCATGACATCGATGCCGAACTTTGCCGCACCGGTGACTTTCTCCGGTGTATCGACCCGCTTCAGCGGTTTGCCGATCAGCTTGAACTCGCCCGGATTCTTCAGCTGAACATCCTTAGGGACGGGCTGCGAACGGGCGGCTTCGGCAACCGAAGCATAAGAGGCTGCCCGCCTCGTCGGGTTATGGGTGATGACCGCTCTTGCTGCGCTGCATTCGGCGGCCGGAACCTGCCAGAGACCTGCGGCAGCATTGACGAGCATGGTGCGCGCGGCGGCGCCCGCTTGTCTCAAAGGCAGGTAGAATGCCCGCACGGAGGTCGATCCGCCGGTAATCTGGCCTTTCAGAATAGACTGATTGTACGCGGTCGGATCGGCCGGTGCGAGAGCGACTTCCACCTGATCCAACCCGACTTCCAGTTCTTCGGCAAGCAGCATCGCTTCGGTTGTTGCAATCCCCTGGCCCATTTCCGCGCTCGGGACGACAAGAACGATCTGCCCGTCCGTGCCGATGCGTATGAACCCATCCGGTACGAAACCATCGAACCCGGTTGCCGCAGCATCGAGAGCACCCGCGCGACCGAGGCCTGTTGTGGGTACAAGCGCGCGCGCAGAGTTGGCGAAGGCGAAACCTATGACCAGCGCACTGCCAGCGAGAAACTTCCGGCGACCGAGAGTCGGGAGACGATTGTCGTCGAGCAATCCAAAGAGCCCCATATCAAGCCTCCTTGATCGCGTCGCGGATGCGCGGATAGGTGCAGCAACGACAGATATTGCCTGACATGGCCGCATCGATTGCCGCATCATCCGGCTTCGGGTCGCGCGCAAGCAGCGCCGATGCTGCCATGATCTGACCGCACTGACAGTATCCGCATTGCACGACTTCGAGTGAAAGCCATGCTTTCTGGATTCTGCGCCCCTCCTCGGTCTCGCCAATCCCTTCGATTGTCGTAATCGCGCCGTCCAGCTCGCCGATCGGCAGCACGCAGGACCTGACCGGTTTGCCGTCGACCTGCACCGTGCAGGCACCGCATTGGCCGATACCGCAGCCAAATTTTGTTCCGGTCATGCCAAGAAGATCTCGCAGGGCCCATAGAAGCGGCATGTCCGGAGGGCCGTCGAGTTGAACGGCCCTGCCGTTCACGGTTGCAGATATCGCCATGAGGGGGAGCTTTCGATGTTCGTATCGGATGTCTGATACGGAAATGAGCGGTGAATGACCGCATTATTTTAGAATGAATACAGTCTCGAAGAACTGAGACCTAAGCGTAGCGCCCCTATACCAAGGTGTAGGTGCCAACCCGGCTCTGCCGCGAGGCGGCGGGGCATCCGCGATCGCGGCGACTTGCAGGATACGATGCGGCGGAGATCATCTCCGCCGCATCGCTTTGGTCATTCAGGAGCCCGCCTGCTCAACTGAAGACCGACGGCAACCGCGCTGGCTGCGCAGGCGACGAGCGTCGCGGCCGTCCAACCGGAATGATTATAGGCAGCCGTGCCGATCGCCGAACCTGCAGCACCACCAAGGAACATCGAACCCATGAAGACGGTGTTGAGCCTTGCGCGAGCCTCGGGACGCAGAGAATAAACAATCGACTGGTTCGAAACCATCGCCGACTGGATGCCGAAGTCGAGGGTTATGACGCCGATGACGAGAGCAGTGATGGTAGGCGAAGCCGCAAACAGAACCCAGGACAGAAGGCAGATGATCGCCCCGAGCTTCACGACGATGGCAGGGCCGCGTCGGTCGGAGATCTTGCCTGCCAGCGGCGCCGCGATCACACCAACCGCTCCGACGATACCGAACAGGCCAGCCATGCCGGCCCCCATTCCAAACTGCGGTTCAGCCAGACGGAAGGGCAAAACAGTCCAGAAGGCGGAGAACCCTGCGAACAACAGCGCCTGAGTGAAAGCCGCCCGACGCAATTCCGGCAACTCCTTCCAAAGCGTGCGGATCGATGCGAGAAGCGCCGGATAGCGAAGCTGGCTCGATGGCGCCGCTGACGGCAGAACCGCCCACATGCCGATGGCACCGAGGAT
Organism: Rhizobium sp. 11_C7_N12_5; assembly: GCF_051811145.1. Taxonomy (NCBI): domain Bacteria; kingdom Pseudomonadati; phylum Pseudomonadota; class Alphaproteobacteria; order Hyphomicrobiales; family Rhizobiaceae; genus Rhizobium; species Rhizobium sp. 11_C7_N12_5. Next base: position 291,406 of record NZ_JBPWPY010000003.1, on the reverse strand, counting down.
CGCCACCGGCACGGCGATCATATACATCTCGCGCCAGCCGAGGCCGCCGCCGATATAGCCGGCAACGGTTCGGCTCAACAGGATCCCACCCAGCAATCCGGACATCAGCGTGCCAACCGTTGCGCCGCGCCGATCGGGAGAAGCGAGATGAGCAGCAAACGGGATAATCTGCTGTGCCACCGTCGCCGTAAAACCGACGAACACGGAAGCGATCAGCACAGTTGCCGTGCCCGAAGCGAATGCAAGCGCCAGCAGTGCGACCGCGAGAACAGCAAACTGCCCGACGATCAGACGCTTACGCTCAACAATGTCGCCGAGCGGAACCAGTAAAAAGAGGCCGGCGGCGTATCCGAGCTGGGTGACGGGAGACACGAGGCTGGCAGCGCCAGGAAACTCGTGCGCCATGATCTTCAGCATCGGTTGGTTGTAATAGATGTTCGCGACAGCGACGCCTGTGGCAAGTGCCATCGCGAAAGTCAGCGGTGTCGTCATTCTCGGGGCAACCGCTGTGGATTGAGTGGTGAAAGCCATCTCTGACCTCCTTTCGTGGAAGAATGGAAAGTCTTATCTTCCGAACGACCTTGTTCCTCAATCGACGATGTTGCACAGTCACGGTACGGTTTTGAACGGGGTGAAGATGGACTGGAGTGACGTTCGTATTTTCCTGGCAGTCGCGCGTAGTGGCACGCTCGGTGCCGCCGGCAGGCTTTTGAAGATCAGCCACCCCACGGTCAGTCGCCGGCTGCAGGCGCTTGAAGAGGCTACTGGTCAAACACTTTTTCAACGCACCGCCGACGGCTATGTCCTTACAGAGGAAGGTGCTGCGGTATTGACCATGGCGGAGCACATGGAAGAATCGGCGCTTGCGATGGAGCGCAGGCTTGCCGGTGACGTCCAGAAGCTTGAAGGGACGCTACGCATCTCTTCTCCCGACTGGTTCGGCGCCTGGGTGCTACCACCGGTCATGGCGAGATTTTCGAAGGCCCATCCTGATGTCGATATCGAAGTCCTGACCGGAACCCGCCTCTTCAGCCTGGCGCAGCGAGAAGCCGACGTCGCCTTCCGAATTCTGCCCTTCGCGGAAGCCGATATTGTCCAGCGGCGGCTGATACAGATGCCGTATGGCGTTTACATCAACAGGGACCTCGACACGCCTGAACCTGGAAAAGGCGAAGGGTTCTCCCTTGTAACAATGGACACGTCGCTCGGCGCCTTCCCCGATATCGATTGGCTGAAGCAGAAGCTGCCGGGTGCGAAAGTGGCTCTGAAATCGAACAATCGGAACGTCCAGGCGCAAATGAGTTGTGCCGGTGTCGGAATAGTGGTCTTGCCCCGTCCGGTCGGCGACCAGCAATCGCGACTGAAGCGGGTCGATCTCGGTGAGGACCCTCCCCTAAGAGAGATCTGGATGGGCTATCATCGTGACGTGAGGCGATCAGCACGTCTACGTGCCTTTGTAGACATGGCCGTGAGCATGTTGGCAAACTGACAGCCCGAAACTGCTGCAGCGCCCTCGGTTAAGAATGCTGGCTGGCCCTCATCCAGGCCGCATTTTGCAGCGGCTCGTGATTACGGCCACGTTTAACCTCCTGCCACCGATCTGTGATTTTGAACAATACGGCGTTCAAGTCGGCTCAATTTGAATAGTCTCGCCCTAAAAGGGGGCCTGCAGCGATCCCAAGTTGACGAGCATGCGCGTCAACGGCTTTGATGCCCGCTGCACGAACATTTAGACACGGTGTTGGGTATGGTCGACGCATTTTCTGGCTTGGGAGTAGAACCAATGGGCGGACTCCGAAGGACAGATGGGAGCATCGTCGCACTGCTGGATGCGGCCGTCCAGTTTTCCGGTGCTGCCAGAGGGCTTCTACTTTGCCCAGGCGATAAAGGCTTGTTCATTCATACGTCTGTGGGCGGCAGCAACGAGGCGCCTTTCATCGGAATACCTTCGTCCATGCCCATGCCACATCAAACCAAGGCAGCTATGGAGGCTACCTCACTGGGCGCGAGCGTCGTGTGCGCTCATCAGGGTGAGGCGCCCGCAGTCGCGACAGCTTGTCTCGCTGTTCCGATGGGCCAGACAAGTCTTGTTTCATCGATACTCTATCTGGAAATGGCCGACGATGTGAACGGGTTCTCCGCATCCACCGTTCAGGCTATCGAGCTTTACGCGTCAGCTTTTGAGCAGGTTTTGAGATTGCAGGAAGCTGCCGTTGGATCGGCGCAGGTCGCCCGTAGCCTTCCCGAAACAGGCTCGGCCGTCCGGACTATTCCCTATCCGATGTTTGAAAACATTAATCCAATCACGTTGGCTGGCGTTGCGGAAACAATCGCGCACAAAATCAACGATTCGCTTTCCGCGGTGGTCGCCCATGCCAGTGCCGGCCTGCATTGGCTCAACCAAGACCCACCGAAAGTCGAGAAGGCTCGGCGGTCGTTGCGCAAGATCGCAGCATCGACTTTCTCGGTCGGAAGCGTCATGGGGAGTTATCGCTCTGCCACAGGATCCGGCGGATCCGCGTTAGAATTGATTGATGTCAGCTCATGTGTACAGGCCGCACTCGAAATTCTTGCCGACGACCTGATTGAGGCGGATGTCAAGAGTGAATGCGATTTTTCACAAGGAGCCGCCGTCTTGGCTGAAGCTAAGCAGATCGAACAAGCTATCACCACTCTGGTCAGCGTCGCCCTGGACTCCATGAAGAAGGTTCAAGGGCCACGCCGATTGAACATCTCAAGCACGATGCTTGACAATGAACTGGTCATTTCGCTCTCTGATAGTGGCCAATCCATTCCGCTTGAGGCACGGGACGCGATCTTTGACCCGTCCTATTCCTCGAAGCAGGGCGGCCGTGGCATCAAGCTCGCGATCGCACGTACCATCGCTCAGCTTCATGGCGGAAACCTCGAAATCGCCCGGTCTGACGATCGAGGAACCACGATGCTCTTCAAATTGCCGCTAAGGCCAGACCGCTCGCCAGGATACTTTTAACGCTTGTCGATCCGTGGCACATGCTGAAAATATGTGACACAGACTTTGAATTGCTACTTGCCGCAGCGCGGATGGAGAGGCTCGATTGTCGAAAGACCACACGTCAGACAACCGCAACATGGAATATCTACGGGTACTGCGGACACCGCATATCGTTGCGTCGTCTTTAACGGGTGGGCTACTTTCAGCATCCAGGATCAAGCGGGATACGCCAGGTCACGGCATGACCGACGATCACGTACTGGAAGACGCGTTCATGCTTTCTCTCCAGAAGCGCGACTACCAGGGTGCGATGTGGGTCGACGGGAAAAAGGTCGATTTTCGCGGGAGCAGGCAGGGAAATTTCACTCTTTACGATTACTCGAGAGTTTGGCGAGCGGACCTGCAGTCACCGTTTGATTGCACGAACTTCTACATCTCCAGACGAGCACTGTACTCTTTGGAGGAGGAGATCGGCACCAAGCCACTTGAAGGGTTCAACGTTGCGCCGGGGGCAGATATCGACGACCCGGTCGTCCATAACATCGTCAACGCATTGATCCCGATATTCGACGGACGCTTTGACACCAACCAGCTGCTCTTGGATTATGTCGGCACCGGTCTTCTGGTCCACCTTGCATCGACTTACGGCAGTATTCACCGCCAATCACATATCCGTCGCGGCGGGCTAACTCCGATGCAGCTCAACCGCGCGACCGCGCTACTCGATGGCAACCTGCATGGTCGGCTGAATCTGTCCGATATTGCGCGAGAATCCGGCCTCTCATCCTCCTATTTCGCGCGAGCGTTCAAGGTCTCCACCGGCGGAACACCACATCGGTGGCTTGCTCAGCGGCGGCTGGACAAGGCGTCAGATCTGCTGAGAAATTCCTCGCTAACCTTGAAGGAAATCGCGATCGCCTGCGGTTTTTCCGATCAGGCGCATTTTTCCAGGACTTTCAGTAAGGCCAAAGGGATGCCGCCCGCCGCCTGGCGACGCAACATCATCCTCACGCCTTCCTTTAGCATGCATCAGGTCTCTCCGAAATTCCGCCCTGACTGACGGTCGGTTCTTGACCGTCCGCGTACCACGCCCGTGATCAACGCCGATGGGATATGCGGCGTGCAGACCATGCACCCCTGTGCGACAACGGCGACGCAACAACTCGACAATGGCGAGAGCCAAAGTAAGCACCTGCTTTGCCTTTGCTTTTTACGCAAAACGGTTTCGACCAAATAATGGCTTATTGCCCGACTGGTTTCGCTGCAGTTGTCATCGTCTCGAATATGACGATCAACCGAAATAAGGCAGCGCAAGGCAAATGTCGGAAATTAACCGTGGCGGATTGACGCCACTGCGACTTAGCCGTGCCATCGCCCTTCTCGAAAGCAGCGTGACCAACCGCATGAGCCTGTCGCAGATCGCAATCGAGTGCGGCCTATCCTCGACATATTTTGCCAGGGCATTCAAAGTTTCCACCGGGCTTTCTCCCTACAGGTGGCTTGCCCAGCACCGGATAGAGAAAGCATCGCAAACTCTGACAAGCACGCTGCTTCCGCTCAGCGAAATCGCTGCACAATGCGGCTTTGCAGATCAAGCACACTTCGCCCGGGTGTTTCGAAATACCAAAGGCGTTCCCCCCTCCATCTGGCGAAGGGATAGGGGATCAACCCAGCCGGTCGACGGCACGATCGCAATCGGGACATCGGTCGAGGCGGCTCCGTTGGGCGCGTTGCGGAAGTCCGCCTGATCGCAAGCTGCAACTATTTGCCCCCTACCGACGGTCACTGAACCTATTCATGCGTATAGTGTCCGGCCTCGTTGCCACTTGTTACCCTGCGCGCGAGAATTTTCGTCACACCTCGCAGGACAGGCTCCACTACAGATGACTGATCAGACCACAACAGGGACAGGCAGTTCCGCAGCGCTAGCCCCCTCACCTGTCTTGGCAACAATCAAGCGTGTCGCAATCCCCGCTCTCGCAGTCGTCGTCATTGCCTGTGCAGTGACATCGACCATGCTGGATTGGAACAGCTGGGTTGCTGGTGCCTCTCGCCAGACAACCGACGACGCGATCGTCAACGCTGATATCTCGACGCTGAGTGCCCAGATCAGCGGTACGATAAGCAGCATGCCGGTGGCCGACTATCAGAGAGTAACGAAAGGGCAGCTGCTCGCGCAGATCGACCCCCGTAGCTACGAAGCCGCGGTCGCCGTCTCCACAGCCAATCTCGCTTCCGCAAATGCCACGCTTGCAAACCTGGCAAACCAGATCGAGCTGCAGAAGGCCGCGATCGATGCGGCAGAAGCACAGCACACCTCGGCCCTCGCCCAGCAGACGCAGACGGTCGAAGAGTATCAACGCCAAAGCGACCTCGGCGGCGCAACGACACAACAGGCTCTGCAACAAGCACAGGCTGCCGCGCTTCAGGCGACCGCGTCCGTTCGATCGACGGCCGCCGCGATTGCGCAACAGCAGGCCCAATTGAAAGTTCTGCAGGGTCAGGAACCATTGCTCAGGGCTCAGGTCGATGCCGCCAAGGGCAATCTTGATACGGCGAAGATCAACGAGGGCTATACGCGGATTTATGCGCCTTTCGACGGGATGCTTGGCAGAAAGCTCGTTCATGAGGGCGATTTTGTCAGCGCCGGAGCGGGGATCTTGGCCGAGGTCCCGCTACCAAACGTCTATATCACCGCAAACTTCAAGGAAACACAGCTGTCACGCATGTCCGCCGGCAACAAGGTCGAAATCCGGATCGACACTTTTCCGGGAGAGCTGCTGCGCGGCACCGTTATCGATCTCTCTCCAGCCAGCGGATCGATCTTCGCACTTCTTCCCCCCGACAATGCGACGGGAAATTACACAAAGGTCGTCCAGCGTCTTCCAGTCAAGATTGCGATTGACGGAGGCCAGTCATTGATGGACCGCCTTCGGCCCGGCATGTCTGCTACCGTCACAGTCGAAACGCCCGACAGCGCACGTCCATGACGACGGTTATTCGCTCGTTCGGTCCGATCACCAGCGGCACCACGGTCACGCGACCGATCCTGATCGTCGCCGCCCTGATGCTCGCCTCCTTTGTCGTCGGGTTTGACACACGCGTCCTCGTGGTGGGTCTGCCGGACTTGCGCGCGGCCTATTCGTTGAGTGTCGATGAAGCATCCTGGCTCAGCACCATCGCCAATGCACCGCAGATCCTGATCGCCTCAGGCGTCGCCTGGCTTGCGACGGTCTTTGGCGTCCGCAGGATCATGATCCCGACGGCGCTCGTCTATTCCGTCGTCTCGCTGGAAATCCCGCTCGTCAATGACGGGCCGCTGCTCTTTGCCCTTCATGCGATCAGGGGCCTGCTGCTCGGGGTGTTCATTCCGGCGACAATCATGGTCATCTTTCGCAACCTCGACAAGAAATACTGGCTGATCGGCATCGCCATCTACTCTCTTCGGGTCCCTCTGTCGCAGAACCTCGGCTTCGTGCTGGTCGGTTTTTACGGCGACTATCTTGGCTGGCAATGGATGTACTGGCAGGACGTCATCGTTGCGCCGCTGATCGCGCTTCTGCTGTGCATCGCGGCGCCAAAGGAGCAGATCAACGTCAACCTGCTGGAAAATGCTGACTGGGGTGGCATGATGCTGCTCGGATCATCCATGACCATGCTCTACGTCGCGCTCGACCAGGGCAACCGCCTTGACTGGCTGCAGTCCGGCACGATCATCGCGCTTCTCGCCGGCAGTTTTATCCTGGCGATCGGGTTTCTGATTAACGAGAGCCTGGTCACGCATCCTTGGGCGCATTTCAGCGTGATCATGACCCGTAATATCGGCCTCGGATATGCGATCATTATCTGTTACGCGCTTTCGAGCGCCGGTGCATCGATTGCCATTCCAGGCTTCCTGCAAAACGTCGTTGGCTTGAGGCCTATATCTATCGCAGGCCTCTATCTCACCGGAGCGGTCATCCCGGTCTTTCTATTCATTACACTCGCCGGCCTGCTTCTGCGGCGCTTCGACGCCCGATTGTGCATCGTGCTCGGCCTGGGACTGATGGCTCTCGGCTCACAGTTTGGATCGCAACTGACGATATCCTGGGCGCCGTGGAACTTCTTCCCGACAGTCATCCTTCATACAGCCGGCCAGTCCTTCGCCTTCTTCGCCACGATAGTCTATCTCATCGGCAATTCAGATCCGTCACGCTCGACAGCAGTATCAGCCTATATTCAGGTCGTCCGGCTTGGCAGCGTCGAAATCGCCACGAGCATTCTCGCAACACTGCAGAGGCACCGAGAACAGTATCATTCGGACATCCTGAATAGCCCGATCTCGGCCACGTCGCAGCAATTACATGTGCTTCTTGGCAAGCTACAGCATGTTTTCGGCGCCGGTACACGCGCCCACCTTGAAAGCCTATCCGTTGTCGCAACCCAGATCAGGAGCCAGGCAACCGTGCTTGCCTACAGCGATCTTTTCGTCCTGTCATTCTGGGCGGCTATTGCTGGTCTTGCTATTGCAGCGGTTATGGTATCGATGCCTTATGGTCCTCTCCATCCGGATTTCAAGCCGCCCCCACCTGAGGCGCCCAAAAGCTGATCGCTGCGTGCGTTCCCTGTCACTGAGCAGACGACGGCGCACCGGTTCGTCGCGATATTCAGGCCGCGTATCTGCGGATTGGCAGCCAACGAGCAAAGCATGAGCACTGATAATCCCATACCCAAGACCCTGTCAGAGGCGTGCGAGTTCATTGCCAGCTATCTCGAGGTCTTCCCGAGATCCCAGGAAATGCCATTGGGTGACGCAATCGGCAGCGTTCTTGCACGTGATGCGACAGCACCGGCAGGGCTACCCCGTTTCGACAACGCCGCCATGGATGGTTTCGCCGTTCGCTCAGCAGATCTTACCGCCGGCGAGACCGGTTCGGATCTCAAGGTCACGGCGGTAATCGCTGCAGGTGAAATAGGCTTCCATGAGATCGGACCCGGTCAAGCAGCGCGCATCATGACTGGGGCGATGATTCCGAAGGGCGCAGATCGCGTTGTCGTTCAGGAAAATGCTCGGATGAATGGCGATCGAGTTCGCGTTTTCACATCAGCCAGCGATAAGCCTCATATCCGGCGTACCGGCATGGATCAGCTCCTCGCGGCCCTCGTCGGCGCCGCAGGCGACCACGATCTGATCGTCACGTCGGGGGGAGCCTCGGCCGGCTTTGCCGATCATCTGACGCAAGCGGTCTCTCAGCGCGGGCATCTGGAATTCTGGAGGCTCGACATGCGGCCGGGCAAGCCAATCGGCTTCGGCGATGTCGATCATTGCCCGATCCTCATCCTTCCCGGCAACCCGCTCGCGGCAGTTGCAGGATGCGCAATTCTGGGTCGCACACTCGTCTATCGGTTGGCGGGCTGCTAGATCGTTGAGAGCGACCGCCTGAGGCTGCCGATTTCACGCTCCTTTTCAAAACCACTGGGGCGCACTCAAATCCTTCCCGGCCGGCTTGTCATCGACCCTGTCAGAAGCATGACGAGCGCGGATCTGCGAGTCTCCAGTCGATCTCAAATGCGACAGTGTTGATCGTCTTGAACAGCAACCGCGGTGACGTGCAGCAGGGTGATATCGTCGATGTGGTCCAGTTATGGGACGTGTAGCGGCTAAACCAGCAGCCCCTCGTCGCGGAAGGCGCAGTTTGCGATTCCAGTGGTTGCTGCAGAACATCATATTCTACAACATCGCAAAATCGGCAAAACAACTATCGCGTTAATCGGACAGTCTGTAAGATTTCCGCGACACTGCAATGGCGGCAGCTACGGTGGGTCATGTCACCGAAGGCTCGAATTGAGCACCGCCCCAATCTACGCGAATGCCAATCCAATACCTCTCTGGACCGTACAACGCGGGAAGGAAGCTACGGCGCCACAAGGGTTTGTGGGCGTAATCTTGATAGGGTCAGCTTCAAGCGAATGCGCCTTCGCTGCAGATACATACGTGTCAGCCTGCAGCCTCAACGCGGCTTCATGAAGGAAGTCGGCAAAGTCCGTGAGTGATATCCCGTCGGCCGTGAGCATCACGCGGATGAGCGGATCGGTCAGGATCTCGGACATTGTGAGCTCTTCGTCCATCGTCGTTTGCCTCCAAGGTCGTGTCGGGATGACTGTGGTGTATGACCTTCTAGCTGCAGGCGCGGCTCCGGGTTATCATACGAAGATATAGGCAAGTTGAAATTCGGCCCTCCCTTCCGTTGTTCGATCCCACTTGTATCTATCACGAAGAAGGCTCCGCACATGGCGACCATCGGGTCGCCATGTGTATGGGTGAAGAGGTAGAGCCTGGCCCAATCAGCCGGCCATACTGTTGCTCTCGATCAACCCTTGATGAACGCCAGGAGGTCCGGATTGATCACGTCCGCATGGGTCGTGAGCATGCCGTGCGGATAGCCCTTGTAGATCTTCAGCGTGCCGTTCTTCAGCAGCTTGATCTGCAGTTCGGAAGCATCCTGATACGGCACGATCTGATCATCATCGCCCTGCGTGACCAGCGTGGGAACGGTGATCTTCTTTAGGTCGTCGGTCTGATCTGTCTCCGAGAAGGCCTTGATGCCGTCATAGTGAGCCTTGGCTGCGCCCATCATGCCTTGGCGCCACCAATTGTCGATAACACCCTGAGAGACCTTCGCGTCGGCACGGTTGAAACCATAGAACGGGCCGGAGGCGACATCGAGGAAGAACTGGGCGCGGTTGGCGGCAAGCGCAGCGCGGAAGCCGTCGAAGACTTCAATCGGCGTACCGCCTGGATTGGAGGCCGTTTTGACCATCAGTGGCGGAACAGCGGAAACCAGGATCGCCTTCGCCACACGACCCTGCGGCTGGCCGTATTTCGCGACATAGCGGGCGACTTCACCGCCGCCGGTCGAATGACCGATATGGACTGCGTTCTTCAGGTTCAGGTGTTCGACGACGGCATTGGCATCGGCGGCATAGTGATCCATGTCGTGACCTTCCGAGACCTGGCTCGAACGGCCGTGGCCACGGCGGTCATGTGCTACGACGCGATAGCCCTTGGAGAGGAAGAACAGCATCTGGGTGTCCCAGTCGTCAGACGACAGCGGCCAGCCATGGTGGAAGTGGATCGGCTGTGCATCCTTCGGACCCCAGTCCTTGTAGAAGATCTCGACGCCATCCTTGGTGGTAACGTAGCTCATTGTCATATTTCCTTGTTTCAGGTGCTTCTTCGTGGCCGCCTGCGCTGCGGACGAAAAGGGAAGGGCCATTGCGGCGGCCGTCGCGGCGCCTGTAATCAGGACGTTGCGGCGATTGATCGGGAGAGAGTTGCTGATCATGGAGGGCGACCGCATCAGACGTTGCGGGAGATTTCGAACAGGAACCAGACTCGGCGTTCGGCTTCGTCGATCCAGCCCTCGATCAGGCTCGTCGTTGCGACATCGTTATGCTCGGAGGTCGTGCCGTGCAGCGCACGCAGGATGGAAACCAGCTGCGTGTTGTCTTCGCGAAGCTCTGCCAGCATGTCGTCAGGCGTGACGAAGTCGGCATCGTTGTCGGCGATCCGCTGAAGCCGTGTTGCATGACCGAGCGAGCGCAAGGTGGTGCCGCCGACCTTTCTGGCCCGCTCGGCGATCACGTCGGTGAGCGCGAAGAGCTCTGCGCCGTGCTCGTCGAGAAGGAGGTGATAGTCACGGAAGTTGCGACCGGACATATGCCAGTGGAAATTTTTCGTCTTCAGATAGAGCGCGAAGACATCCGCTAGCAGAGCGGTCAGAGATGCCGAGATTTCCTGGCGAGCGATCGCACCAAGGTCGGTGGGAGTGGTGAGCGGCGAAAGGCGCCGTGTGGCGAGTGACGGACTGGTCATGACAATCTCCAGGATGAATACTGGTTGCCGCTCTTGCGGAAAACCTGACTGAAGCTACGAAAACTGTCTGACTCTTCATATCCGATTGAAGTATCGGACGGCCTGCACCTTCGTATAGGTGGCCTCGGGATTTTCGCGGCAATCCGAGCCTTACGCGCGATGATCAATACCGCGTTTTCGCCGCCCCGAAGAACTCAGTGCGGCCAAACACAGCCGGAAATCCCATGGATTTATCGAGGTCGTCCTAACCGTGACACGTATCAGGTCACGGCGAACTTGATTCGCAACGGCGCAATTCCGCGCCTGATCCAAGGCCTGCACAGCTCTCCCATGATTGTCGCGGCTGCGATCGGGATCACCATATCAAGAGGAGCATTGGTAAACTCCATCACCAGGCAGACAGCTGTTATCGGCATCAGCATTGATGCGGCAAGAAATGACGTTCCACCGATCAGCGCCAGTGCTCCAGGCTCGACAGCTGGAAACCAAACCGCGAGCGATCCGCCCGCAAGAAGACCGATAAGTGCCCCGATAGCAAATCCTGGCGTTAGCAGCCCGCCCTTCGCACCGACCCTCAAGGCTAGCCCGATCGCCACGAGTTTCATGACGACTAGACATGCAACCGCTTGCAAGGAAATCTCCTGGGAAAACGCGAGTTCGGCCGGCCCTCTTCCGTTTCCCAGAAGTGCCGGCACCTTGGCCGCCAACAGCCCGATAAAGGCGAAGGCTGCAAGCGCGTAAAATATCCCGCGAAGGCTCGGCGATGCGTCTCGCGTGACGGAGGCTGTCAGGCGCCTGAAGGCCGCGCCAAGGCCGGAGAAGAACGGCCCCAGCAAAGCACTGACGACCACCAGCGTCAACGTCACGTGATGGTCGGGTATCAGATATTGAGGCGCGTCACCCAAAGCCGAGCGTGCGACGATCGCCGCTGTGAAACTCGCGACGGCGGCAGGCCATATGACGGCAATACGCGCCTGCTTCATCACCACTTCGAGGATGAATACCGTCCCCGCGACGGGGACATCGTAAACCGCGGCGAGACCGGCGCCTGCCCCGCACGACAACAGGAGGCGGCATTGCTCAGGGGCAAGGGCAGCGCCTGATAATAGCCGCTGGGCAAGGAGCGCGCCGACTTCTCTCGGAGCCACCTCACGCCCCAAGGGTGAGCCAAGGGCAACCGTGACGACCTGCAGTAATGCGTGGACTGCGGTTTCGAGCAGCGGCAACCTTGCCCCCTTCGCCACGGCATTGACCGAACGGAGCGGCCGACCATACCTGGCAAGACTGTACCACCCTAGACCGGCGACGAGCCCGCAAATGCAAAGGATCAGGATACGTCTCTCGGCCGTGGCAGCTGACACGCCCTGCAGGAAGCTCTCGGACCCGATGATTTCACCAGGACTGTAGGTGAAAGCTATATGCTGGATGGCATGAAGTAGAAGCGCCAGGGACAGGCCGCCAAGGCCCGATAGCAACCCGCAGAGCAGTGCATAGAAAAGCAAGCGCAGGTGAGGCATCAAGGTCCCCGGCATGTAGACTCGCAAAAGCTCAGCAATGCCTCGACCAGCCGGCCTACCCCCATCCCCCAAATCCCTGATGCAGTCCTGGGATGACATCGATCGCTCCTCTTTGCGCGTCGCTGGCATGCCGGACAGTCGTTCTCCGCCGCCCGGCGCCGTTGGGAGATCAGCTGGCCAGGTGCCGCAAGACGATACCGAACGCGAGAAATCCGAACCCTTGGAACAATAGGTCGATCGTCAACATGGCGCCGAGCAAGCCCAATCCGACCGCTGGCCATGTCAGAACGATCAGCAAACCGACAACGACTGTGGCGATCCCGCTCGAGAGCACCCAACCCCACCCCGTTCTGGAACGATCTCGGAGAGCCGTCGCGATCCGGAAGATGCCCGCCGCGATCAGCAGCGCTCCGATGACAAGCGCGATATCGACGGCTGACAAGATGGGATCGAAGATCAACATGGCACTGGCCGCCCCGTAGAAGAGGCCGCTGATCAGGTCAAACGTGCGTCGGCGCCAGTTCCTGGCAGCGAAGGCGTGAGCGATCTGGAAGACAGCCCCGACGAGCATCATGGCTGCGATATATATGACCGAGACGATGGTTGTGGCGAAGAGATTGATGCTGGCCAATAAGCCGACGGCGATGAGGGCAACTCCGAGGATCACATACCATACCCAACTGGTGCGGCCGGTCTTCAGCGCAGCGCTCAAATTGGAATTTGCGGTGATGGTGGTCATGTTCGGCTCCTAAACAGGGTGGTAAATCGGAAGGGCTCATCACGTCGGTCTGGTCTCGACTGTGGTGCTGCTGGTCTTTGGGTTATTGGGTAAGTTCAGTTCGGCTTACGGTGATCGACCTTCGTAGCGACGGCGAGCGCGCCTTCGACGATGTCATTCGGGCCGGCTTGACCCGATGGACTTTGCCGGCGGCCCCGACGTTCGATCTGGTCTCTCGGCGCTCTGCCAGGTCTAGCGAGCGGCGCTGTTTCCGAATGAGATGATCGACCTTCTCGTGAAGCCGCCGGATTTCGAGTTCCGCCTTAAGGTTGACCTTGTAGTCGTTCGTGGAGCGAAGGCGGTCCTTGGCCTCCTGCCGACGCTGGCTCATCATGATCACCGGCGCCTGGAAAGCGGCGATCGTCGATAGAACGAGATTGAGAAGAACGAATGGATAGGCATCGAAGATGTCGCGGGGGCCGGCCAGCGTGTTGAATATCATCCAAAGCGCAAGGAAGCCGCCAAAGCCGATGATGAACGGCCAGCTGCCGCCGAAGTCTGCGACGAGATCGGCAACCCGGCTGCCGAGGCTCTCGCGATCGTCAAACTCGGTTTCGGGGTTTTCCGTTAGAGTTTCGCGTGACGCAATGCTTTCGGCGACTTCGTTCTCGATCGACGTCAGTTCGCCGCGATCTTCTCGTAGCAAATCAAGGATGGACTGACGTCGCAACTCTTCGATGCTGGCCTTATCGATATAGTCATCAGGTCTCAGCGAGGGGTACCGGCGGCGCAGGTAGTCGGCAAGCCCGGGCCGTAGCTCATCGATGCGGCATTCGTGGCCTGGTCTCAACAGCACGCCACTTACGGCATCAATCGGCCGGTTGGCAATCAGGTTGCTTCCCTTCGGCGATCGTCCTGTGCTGGCTCTTGCGGTATGTGTTACGGGCGCGTTCACGCGACTGATCCCCAATACTCATATGCCAGGAGCAAACATGCCCCTCATGTCTCGACGATCGGCATGTGCGCCACGCATGGTGCCGCACATGCCGGGGCTTTCCGCTTAGTTCTTGGTGTGAAGTGTCAAGGCGGTAATACCGGCCGCGACGTTGACGCCTTCTTCGGCCTGAAGCGCGATCGGCTGCAAGGCGATGGTGCCATGCAGGCCGCCACCGAGAACCTTGGCGCCGACACCGACGCCGAGCGCCGCATCAGCGGTGATGCCGGTATACGTGCCGGATAGCGCGGAGGTCTCACGGGAGGCCGGCGCGAAGACCAGCCATGCCAGTTTGGCCTTGCTGACTTCACCGATATCGATCCCGAACTCAGTAATCTTGCCGGTATAGTCTTCCTTCGCACCACCGTCGCTGGGCGTGAAAACGCAACTCATGTCCTGCTGCGATCCGACAATCACGCCAAGACCGGCAGAGACGTCACAGTCGAGGCGGCCGGCTTCGACATGCTCGACAGCTGAGGCGGACTGAGCCCCGATGAAAGACAGGGCGGCAATTGCTGCGGAGAAGAGAAGTTGTTTGCGCATAGTTTGGGTCCTTTCAAGCTAAGGATCATTCGAGGGAGGGCGATCCTTGGAAAGGAGCGCGTGGCGGCCGTCGTGCCAGCGGGTGGATAGGAGTGCTGGACAACCACGAACCGTAGAAGGGAATGGGTGGGCCGGAGACCGGCCCGGGCCGGTCGATTACTACAACCAGAAAGTCACGCTGCCATCAGCGGCCCGGCTTCGTATCGTCATCGCCGCGATTGTAATCATCGGTGTAGTCGACGTTGAACGGCGCCTTGAACGTCGTGAGGGTCTTTTCGAGCTCGGGCTCCCAGTTCATCTTCAGGCTATCGGCGGCATAGCTTGCGCCGGCAAACGACATGGAGGGCAGGATTGCAGCGCTGGCAAGTTTCGAAACGCGGTTCATGAGATATTCCTTTCGGTAGACATTGGGGACGAGACGCCGATGCGAAAGCGCTCCCCTATCGCCGCTCTTTGGCGACGACCCGAAAGTTACGGACTTGATCGGCCTGGGAAAATCATACTCATGGAACCTGAACCCTACACGAAGGTATGGACGGGCTATGCTGAGGTCTCCGTTTTCGGTCGAGAGGGCAATCGGAAGTGGGAACAGGACCGAGGTCATTCAGGAACTAAAAATGCGCGGCTCCATTTCTGGAACCGCGCATTCATTCGGCACGCCGAGGTCAGGCCCAATCAAGCAGCCTTATGCAACGTTCTCTGGTGATGAGCCTATGTCGTTGCTGCCACAGCGCGTGTCAGAATACCGATTGATCACCAGCCGTAGCCTGCACCGAAGGGACCATAGAATTCCGGAAAGTCAGGTCCCCAGCCGGACCAATCCCATTTCGCGTCGGCGTAGGTCTGAGCCGCCAGCAGTTGCCTATTGGCGATCCGTTCCTGAGCCTGCGTCTGGCGGTACTGGCTGTAGGCCTTCTGTGTTCCGACATACAGGCAGTTGCAGTTGATCGGATCGGCATAGACGTAGCTCACCGTGTTGCCCCGGCTGCGCATGAGGAATTTGTTCGCAGGCAAGCGCTTCAGCATTGCAACGCGAGCCGGCGTGTTTGCGGGGCGGACAACGAAGCCGGCGGCAGAGAGGTTATCTTCTTTAGACTGAACGGTCTGCGATACCGTTTCGCAGGATGCCAGCGCCAGTGATAGGCCGGCCATGGTGATGATTGCAAAACCGAGACGCCGATTGCTTGGTGCAAGTTTCTTGAAGGGCATTTTCCACTCTCCATTGGGGATTTGACGAGGGGAGTTTCGTCAGTTCTCGTCCGTTCGAAAATCATACGGGTAGACATCCGCCCTATGCGTTCGTATGGGGCGAGCTAAACTTCATGACTTGGTGAGTGTGAGAGCCTTTACGCCGACTGCGAAATTCAGGCCATAGCCTTCGAGCATTGCGGGTTGCAGCACGATCCCCGTCCCACCTTCGCCGGACAAAACCATCGCATGTGGAGGGAGCTGAAGATTTGATGCGGCAGGCGATGCCCCGTAAGCACCCGCGATTGTGGCGATGGATGCAGGATTACGCACGAGCCAGGTCATATGCCCGCCATCTATTTCGGCAACGTCGATTCCCAAGTCCTTGATCGTCCCATAGTAGCGGGTCTGGCTTCCGTCACTTGCCGAAATGAAATCGCAAACGACATCCTGATCAGGGTCGCTCATTTCATCTTTTCGGGTATCGACCACACAGACGAGCATTCCGGCTGAAGGTCCTGACGCAGCTTGGGCATGGCCCAATTGCGGGACCACCATCGTGGACAAGGTCACCACTGCGATCTTCGAAATACAATTCATAGCTTTCTCCGCTGTCGCGCTGCTGGATTGCGGACCGATGCCGGCGCGCTTCCATGAAGTCGTAACGCCGCGAAGGTTCACCCGGCTATCATCCATGAATATAGGTCGGCCAAACGAGGGTCTTGGTCCGCCCTGCCTCACGAGCGAGGTGATTGGCGGGAAGCAGCACGCCTCATTCGGCGAAATGTCTCGATGTTATCCGGCGTCGATTTCCAGCATCTCGTTTTTTAGGAGCCGACCTATGCTTCTGTATAGCTTCGGCCATCTCCTTTCGCTGCTAGGCTATCCGCATACGAACCGTGGAGACCCCGATGACAAAGAAGCGGCCCGATGGCATCAAGGCGTATAACGAACCAGCTGGCGGCTGGGGAGCCCTCAAGGCGGTTGCCGAAACACTCGCCCGGCAGCAGGTTGTCGCCCAAGGGACGGCGACGCTTCTGAAGGCGAACCAGCCGGAAGGCTTTGATTGTCCTGGCTGTGCCTGGCCCGATCCAAAGCACACATCGTCCTTCGAATTCTGCGAGAACGGCGCCAAGGCAATCACCTGGGAATCGACCGCCAAACGCGTCAGCCCGGAATTCTTCGCCACCCATACCGTTTCCGAACTGTGGACCTGGACGGATCACGAGCTGGAAAACGAGGGGCGCCTCACCCATCCGATGATCTATGACGCGGCAAGCGACCGCTATCAGCCAATCGAATGGGACGACGCCTTCGCCGTTATCGGCAAGGAGCTCAACGCACTGGAAAGTCCGCATCAGGCGGAATTCTACACGTCCGGCCGCGCCTCCAATGAATCCGCCTTCCTTTATCAGGCATTCGTGCGCGCCTTCGGCACCAACAACTTTCCGGACTGCTCGAACATGTGCCACGAGGCGACGAGCGTCGGGCTGCCGGAATCGATCGGCGTGGGCAAGGGCACGGTCACGCTTGAAGATTTCGATCATTGCGATGCGATCTTCAGCTTCGGCCATAATCCCGGCACCAATCATCCGCGCATGATGACCACGCTGCACGAAGCGTCGCGCCGGGGTACGCCGATCGTTGTCTTCAATCCGTTCAAGGAGCGGGCGCTGGAAAAGTTCGCGGCGCCGCAGGACCCGATCGAGATGGCGACATTCTCCTCGACCGAGATTGCCTCGGCCTACCATCAGGTCCGCACCGGCGGCGATCTGGCTGCGATCAAGGGCATGATGAAGTTGATCTTCGAAAGGGATGCGCTGGATCTGGCCAATGGCGGCAGCGGTGTCCTCGACCGGGCCTTTATCGAGCAACACACGGTCGGCATTGAAGACCTGCGCCGCGACGTGGAAGCGACCAGCTGGGACAATATCCTCCACTATTCCGGCCTGTCGCGCGCATCGATTGAAAGCGCCGTCGACGTCTATCTCAAGGCCAAGAATGTCATTCTCTGCTACGGCATGGGTCTAACCCAGCATGCCAACGGCACCCACAATGTCCAGCAGGCCACAAATCTACTCCTGCTTCGCGGCAATATCGGACGCGAGGGCGCCGGCATCTGCCCGGTTCGCGGCCACTCCAACGTCCAGGGCGATCGCACGGTCGGCATCACCGAAATCCCCAATACCGCCCTTCTCGACGGTATGGAACGTGCCTTCGGCTTCCGCCCGACGGGCGACAAGGGTCACAATGCGATCGAAGCGATCGAGGCCATCGCCGAAGGGCGCTCCAAGGCACTTATCTGCCTCGGCGGCAATCTGGCCGTGGCAATGTCTGACCCGACGATTACCTTCGCCGGCATGCGCAAGCTCGATCTCGCCGTCCACATTTCGACCAAGCTCAATCGCTCGCACCTTCTGACCGGCAAGACCTGCATCGTATTGCCCTGTCTCGGTCGCACCGACCTCGATACGCAGGCATCCGGACCGCAATCGGTCACGGTCGAGGATTCCATGTCGATGGTTCACGCCTCGCGCGGATTCCTCAATCCGCCGAGCCCGTTCCTAAAGTCGGAGCCGGCCATCCTCGCCGGCATTGCCCATGCCACGGTCGGCAACAGGCATGGGATCGACTGGCTCGGCATGATCGAGAATTATGACCGCATTCGCGACAAGATCGAGATCGTCTTCCCCGATTTCGCCGACTTCAACAAGCGGGTCAGGGTGCGCGGCGGCTTCCGGCTGAATGTCCCGGCCTCCCATCGCGAATGGCGGACATCGACCGGAAAGGCGAATTTTCTGATTGCCTGCGGTCTCGACGAGGACCCGAGACTGAAAGATCCGGATACGCTCGTGCTGGCCACGATGCGCAGTCATGACCAGTACAACACCACCGTCTACGGTCTGGATGATCGATACCGCGGCGTTTTCGGGCGGCGCGATGTCATCTTCATCAGCGCCGCGGACCTTGCCTCCCGCGGTCTGAAGGAAGGCGACCGGATTGATGTGCATGCCGTGGCGGAAAACGGTCTCGAGCGCTCGGTCCGTGGCTATACTGCCGTCGCATATGATCTTCCGCAGGGTTCAGTCGGCGGCTATTATCCGGAGATGAATGCCATCGTGGCACTCAGCCATTACGACCGAAAGTCCGGCACGCCGGCCTATAAGGGCGTTCCGGTGAAGATTGTCCGCGCAGAGGCGGCATGACGGCGATCCCAGGCATTGACATGGCTTGAGCAGGAGTTGGAAAGACTGATCTCATGATCGCCTCTCGAAAGCCCCCTGCCCGTCCGCCCGGTCCGGTCGTCTATATCGTCGACGACGACCTCTCCATGCGAGAATCGCTCGTCGACCTCTTCCATTCCCTTTCAATCGACGCCGTTGCCTTTGAAAATACGGAAACGTTCCTGGCCGCCGCGAGGCCTGGAGCAGGCTGCATCCTGCTCGACGTCAGGTTACCAGATCTTGACGGTCTGGCACTGCAGGCGCATCTGAACGCCAAAGGCAACAAGATGCCGATAATTTTCATGACGGGGTATGGCGATATCCCAATGAGCGTGAAGGCGATCAAAGCCGGTGCATCCGACTTCCTCACCAAACCCTTCGATCAGGCGGCGCTGATCGAGGCCGTGAACGTCGCGCTGGCCCGTGACGATGAGATCCGTCAGGGCGACACGGCAATCGATGCGGCGGCGGCCCTTTATGAGACACTTACGCCGCGGGAACAGGAGGTCATGCAGCTTGTGGTGCGCGGTTTGATGAACAAACAGATCGCCTTCGAACTCGGTATTACTGAGGTAACCGTCAAACTCCACCGGGGAAACGTGATGCGCAAAATGGATGTGCGCTCACTTGCCGATCTTGTGCGGGTCGGCGAGGCGCTCGGCTACGGAAAGCAGCCCTGAATTCGCAAGCGCTGGTTGGTAGGCTTGGTGACGAGGAAATAACCCCGTTATGGGCCAACACGATGGGGATTCGAGAAGATTTCGAAGTCTTCACCACGCGCAAGCGCAATCAGGGTGATGCCGGCCGCTTCAGCCGTTCGGATGGCGAGCGCAGTCGGAGCAGATACTGCAATCAGCATCGCACAGCCCAGCATGGCGGTCTTTTGCACCATCTCGACCGATATGCGGCTGGTAACGACGACAGCGCCCTTTTCCGCCGCAATGGATGACCTGAACACGAAGCCACAGAGTTTATCCAGAGCGTTGTGGCGACCGACATCCTCGCGCGCTCCGACGAGGCCCCTCCCCTCAACATAGAGACCAGCTGCATGAACTGCCCTGGTTTGGCGATGAAGGTCCTGTGCCCTGGCCAGCTCCGCCGTCGCCGCCACAATAGTGGCATGCGACATCCGGAGTTCGACCGCAGACAGGTCAGGTAGGGTACGCATCGCCTGATCGATCGACTCAATACCGCAAAGCCCACAGCCTACGGGGCCGGCCATGCTGCGCTTTCTTGCGCGCAGCCGGTCTGACACATCGTCGGCGAGAAAGACCTGCACGTCGATCCCGAGCTCGCCTTCGACGACGTCAACCGAACGGATTTGCGAAGCACTCTGGACGATCCCTTCCGTCAGACTGAAGCCGATCGCAAAGTCGACGAGATCATCCGGCGTGGCCATCAAAACGGCATGCGAGGAGCCAGCATAAGAGATCGCGACCGGGACCTCCTCAGGTACGAGGCGGACGGTGCTTCGCTCGAAATGGGTATTTTTGACGGAGCGGCTTGGCGTCGATTGCAGTGTCGGTCGAAGAAGGGTCATCGGACCAGCGCCCGAAGAGATGGCGATTTTTCCAGCATCCGTTGAAGGGTGCGCCGATGCATCGACAATCGGTGAGCGGTGCGTGATACATTGGCCCCACAAGATATCAGAACCTGCCGGATATGCTCCTCGCGGACCACGTTTGGGCCTTGCAAGGTTTCCATACAGCCCGAGTGTCTCAAGTCCCGGTCGAGCAAGACCGCCAGAAGGAAATCGGTTGTCATCGGCTTCGGCAAGACGTCAGCTGCGCCAGCGCGCGCGACCGCAACCGCGGTGGCGATATCGCAGTGGCCGCTGTGAACAATGGTTCTGCAGGATGGATGATGTCCAGCGATCATGCGCAAGATGTCGAAGCCCGTGCCGTCAGAGAACCTCAGTTCAGTCATGCAGTATGAGATTTCCGCTGCGGCCATCTGGCTTGCGGCGTCCGATACGCGTCTCGCCACCATGACGTCAAAGCCTTCGCGAACGAGGCGTTGAGCGATCTCGGCGTCGAGGGCCAGCACTGGATCTGCGATCAGCACCGATCGGCGAACCGGTCGGCCAGGGAAATCTTTCTCCAAACGTCCTTCTGCCATGTCCACCTTCCAGATCTCGAGCCAACTGCAGATTACGGCGATCGGCAACGCGTCTGAACTATACGTAGGGCTAGGTTAGCCCATACGAGCGGTAGCCCAGTCTGATGCCCAAGCGTGCATTTGAGACACCGCGCGCGATCCTCCCCTGGCATTCCACCCCCGGAATGCAGGCCGTCTCAGCCACTGGATCTAGGAATAACCGTCCCTACACTCTCGTATAGTTACGGGCCCACACACCTTCGTCTAGCGTACCCACGGTCAACCGGCGGTAATCGGCTTAAACGGCTCGCCCGGACAATCTAGCTCGCGAATACTCACGCAGGCGTACTCTCTCAAAATGTCCCTGCCGGCATGCGAACCGACAGCATGAGAAGGGTAGCCACCCTTCATCAAAGGAACAGCGGTGAAAATCTCCATCCTCGAACAGTCGACCCTTTCGGAAAATAGCTCTCCGGCAGATGCGATCCAGAACACGGTGTGGTTGGCGCGGGAGGCAGACTATCCCGGCTACGAGCGGCTGTGGCTTTCAGAACATCACAACATGAGCATTCTACAGGGCTCGTCCCCGGAGGTTTTGTTGGCCGCCGTCGGCTCCAAGACTGACCGTATTCGGCTTGGTTCGGGTGGGATTATGCTGCCGAACCATTCCGCGTACAAGGTGGCTGAGAATTTCCGGGTTCTGGAAGCCCTGTTTCCCGGCCGTATCGATTGCGGTATCGGACGTGCGAGTGGCGGAGATCCCTATTCCACCACTCTCCTCAACCCTCCCGAAGGGATCGACTTTCCCCAGCAAGTCGGTCAGCTCGAGCGCTTCTTCCACGACGAGCACCAGAAGGCGATTGCAATGCCCAAGGTGGACGGTGCCCCGTCGCTTTGGCTCCTCTCTGCCGGCTCTCATCCGGAGAGCGGGCGCATGGCGGCCGAAAAGGGAATGGGCCTTGCCATCGCGCTCTTCATCAATCCGGCGGCGACGCGAGAAGCCGTCAATCTGTATCGACGCAATTTCAGACCTTCGCCTGAATTCCCCGAGCCGCGCGTCCTGATCGCGCTTAACTTCGTCGGCGCGGATACGCCGGCGAAACTGGCGGAACTGAAGAAGGCCTCCGACTATTTCAGGCTGATGCGCGATAGCGGCAACTATCCGAAGGCCGTCCCATCACCGGACACGCTCGATCGCATCGACTTCTCCGCAAGTCAGAAAGCCTATCTCGATCAGATCGCCAACCGCGAAGTCATCGGATTGATCGATGATGCCGTGGCGGAAATCTCGGCGCGGGGCGCCGCCTATGATGCTGATGAAATCATGCTGACCATGATGTGCTTCGACATCGAGGACAAGATCCGCGCCTTCCACCAGATCGCCGACAGAATTGTGAGCTGACCGACATGAGCGAGAAGCTGACCCTATCCATCCTCGACATCGGCCCGATCCGCTCGAACCAGACGGCGACGGATTGCTTCAATTCCATGATTGAACTGGCTAAGTTTGGAGAGAAGCTCGGCTATCACCGCTACTGGTTGGCGGAACATCACAACGTCGCGGCCGTCGCAGCCAGCCATACGGCCGCGTTTGCGCCAGTCATTGGAGCGCATACGGCGCGCATCCGGATCGGTGGATGCGTGCTTCTGGCGCATTACCCGCCGCTGCTCGTCGCAGAACAGATGGGTCTGCTGGAGGCCTGCTATCCCGGCCGCGTCGACCTTGGCATCGGCCGCTCGACCGGCGCCGACTGGGCGACGAGCTCGCTTCTGCGTGGCGGCACCGAGATGAAATCCGATGAAGCGATGATCGGCGACCTGCGCAATCTGCTTGCCCTCAATCGGCCAGAAGGTCTCACTGTCTCGCAGGATGACCGCGAATTCACCTTCAGGGCGGTCCCCAACGCTTCAAGTGCGCCGGCGCCTTGGATATTGGGGACATCCTGGTATTCAGCGCAGCTCGCCGCGGAGCTCGGTTTGCCCTATGCCTTCGGCTATCACATCCGAGCTGAAGGCGCCAAGGAAGCGATCGCGCTCTACCGGGAACGCTTCAAACCCAGCGCCTATCTGGCGGAGCCGAAGGTCCTCGTTTCGGCGATCGTGGTGATCGGAGAAACCGACGAAGAAGCAGAGCGGCTGGCTCGCCCGCAGTTGTTCTTCATGTCATCATTCCGATCGGGCGAGCCCGTGCAGTCGCAAATGCTGGTCGAGGAAGCCGATGGAAAGGAGTTTCCATCTCGCCACGAAAGTCTCGTGCAGATGTTTCGTCGATCCTGGATCATCGGATCGCCGGACCGTGCCGCCGAAGGAGTTGCAAATCTTGCTGCCGATCTCGGCGTGTCGGAGATGATGATAAATCCGGTGGTGTCGGCCTATTCTTCGCAGCCAGCGGACCGGGCGCCGAACCGCGAATCTACCCTTGCCGCGTTGGCTGAGCGCTTCCCTCAGTAGGCACTGAGATCGGGCGCGACTTTCCAGTGGCGCCTTCAAATCCAAGTTCGCAAAGATTCTGAGAGATCCCGCCCGAGTTGAGGTCCTCGAAGCGACCGATAACGACTTTGCGGCAATCGACTGAGACGGAGTGGTCCACAAGCTCCGCCACTATCCCAAACGAGTTACCCTTGCATCTTGAAAGTTCATTTTGGGTGGATCCGCGGTGGGTCGCGTCCTGGCACAGATCAGGTATGAATGTCAGACGACGCGCTCGTCGCGTCGCCTAAGCGTGGCGAGCTCTTGCAAGTCCAGATCCTGCTCGATATTCCGCATGACCCGGTCAGTGACGTGACCAGTCCTATACAATTTCAGAACTTCAGCGCGTCCCGCTCGAATTGCCGCCAGGATTGCCTCGAAATGCTCGGCAGACAGCGACTTCTTTCTCTCTGGCGCTATGTTGAAATGCGGGGCTGATAAGACACTGAAGAGGTAGCGATCCGACATATGGGGCAGGCCCCGCGCCCGACTCGTATGGAGGTATTCGAGCATTGCCTGATACTGAATATCGGCAATCTTCTTGCGTATTCCAGTCTCATCCCTTGCCAGTTGAGCATTGCTTTTCGGCGTGATCGAAGGAAACAGTTTGATGACGAGCGGCAGTGTCGTGCCCTGCAACAGCACGGTGACCAGTATCACTCCGAAGGCGGATGCCAATATCAGGTCGCGTCCCGGGAATTCCATCGGCAGCGACAGCGCGGCTGCCAGTGTCACCGCACCCCTCATACCAGCCCAACTTAGGATAACGGTCGCGGGGAGCGATGGAAGATGCTTGGGGTGTATTCCGAACCGCGATAGCCCTGTCCAAATCATATCCGATCCGACAAGCCACACGAAACGCGTCACGATCACGGTGACGACGACGGCCGCAACAGGAATCCCCAATGTTTGAATGCCGTCACCGACGCTCTCAAAGTGATTGAGTGCCTGGCGCAGAGACAGACCTATCAGCACAAACAGTAGAGATTCCAACAGAAACACGAGGACACGCCAGAATGCCTGCGTCCTGATGCGTGTCGCTGCGGAAAAGATCTCGTGCTGTTGCCATCCCAACATCAGGCCGGTCGTCACCGTGGCAAGGACACCGGAAAAGCCCAGTCGATCGGAGATCATATAGGATACGGCTGCAAGCAGCAGCGTGGCTGTGACGATCAACTCGCTGCTTTGGAAATGTCGCAAAAGCCGCAGGGCCACCCAACCGAGCGTCGCACCGACCATCACGCCGCCAAGCGACACCACGAAGAAAGTCGCGGCTCCCACCGGCGCGTCGAAAGTGCCACTCACCGCTGCAGAGACGGCAAAATGGAAGAGGACAAGGCCGCTCGCATCGTTGACCAGGCTCTCGCCAGTCAGGACCGTCGTCACACGGGTGGGTAGTCGCAATTTATCGAGCACGGCGCGCGCGGCAACTGCGTCCGGGGGCGATACGATGGCACCCAATGCAAACGCAGCAGACCAGGGAATATCCGGGCGCAGCCAATGGACCATCGCCCCCACAGATAGTGTCGTGAACGCCACGGCGCCCACGGCCAGCGACGAGATCGCCGCAAAATACTGTTTGAAGTCGAGCCAGACGGTCTGATACGCGCTGCTGAGAAGAAGCGGCGGCAGAAACACGACCATCACGAGATTGGGATCCATCGCGACGACAGGAATTCCGGGGATGAAGGCAAGCGCGATTCCGCCGCCAATCAGGGCGGCAGCAGAGGGTAAGTGAAGGTGTTTGGCGGCGAACGCCAAAACGAGCACCGCCATCAGCAGACCGACAAGAAATTCGTAGTCGAGTTCGATAGACATGTCGGCAGGCTCGCAGATCAGGATGCGCCAGCGAGGCCGGCACCACGGGTCGTGTTCGTAGGACCTTTTGGACCTATTTCAGCTGCGTATGACCGGCGCGATCGACCCAGAAACCAACCGGTTTGACGCTTACGCCAGGGCAGAACTCTCTCGTCGCGAGAGCCGGCCTGCCGATCAGATGGCTCGTCGCGAACCGGCACAAATGTTGCGTTCTGCTCGTGTCTGTGGCGCCGGCTGAGGAGGCGTTACCGCGTCCCCATATAGGCTACACGAAGGAATTCCATGTACCGATCTCGGCCATGGAGCGCACTTCTTGTGCCCAGCCGGACGGCAACAGCCCCTGACCATCCGTGAGGAGCCATTCCCTGTTTGCCCTGGAATTCTGTCATGACGCGATCGTAGGCCGTGATCTCCTGGCCTTCAGCAACGCGATAGACCTCGTCATGCACCACGATGTCCTGACTCAAGCGCGGCTTGATGTCGCTGTCGTGCCGGGGATGCGGCCGCCCGACGGCGAGACCGATGACCGGAACGCACCGTGCGGGAAGTTGCAGGAGCGCCGCCAGCGCCTCGGCGTTATTCCGCACGGCTCCGATAAAGCAGGTGCCGTAGCCAAGCGCTTCGAATGCCAATGCTGCATTTTGAGCGGCAATGCAGGTGTCGACCATGCCGAGCATCGTTGATTCGAGATAGTCGAAGGCCTCAAGCTGTGTGTCGTAAGCCTCACCGATCGCATAGTTGCGGCTCTGATCGGCTAGCCATACGAGCATCAGGGGCGCATCGTCGATCTGGCCCTGGTTGCCGCAAAGGCGATTGACCTCCTGCTTATGCGACGGGTCCGACACCTTGATTACACTCCAGCTCTGAAGGTTGGACGACGTCGCTGCCGACTGGGCGGCGGCAATCGCAGTCCTCACATCGCCTTCGGCCACCGAATCGGATGTAAACCGGCGAATGCTTCGATGCATCAACATATGATCGATGATGGGATTGCCGGATCGGACGAGGCTATCTGCGTCACCATATCGATCCGCAACGGCATCAGCGACAGGGCGACCGTATTTCACGGCATAATTTTTATAGTAGTCCATCGCTACGCTCGCTTGTGAACGGCTTTCGCCGCGATTGCGGTCTCAAAAATCGGCGGTCACCGCCAAGCGGCGGTAACCGTGGGAATCAGTCCTCGTTATCGATCGTGAGAACGATCTTCCCGAAGCCGCCACCTGTTTCCATTGCACTGTGGGCAGCAGAGGCGCGAGCAAGCGGGAAAGTCTGCCCGATCACTGGCCGCAATCGGCCATCGCGGAACATGGGAAGACCGTCTTCGGTAAACCGGCGGACCATTTCGCGCTTTTCTTCAGCGCTGCGCGATTTCATCACCGTGCCGATGATCTTCAGGTGGTTGTGGAGGACGAGGCCCAATGAAATGTCTGTGTTGTCCTGGCCACTAAGTAGCCCAACCTGGACCAGCCGGCCGCCGGGACGCAGACTGCGAAGGTTGCGCCCGAGATAAGGGCCACCTACGAAATCGACGATCACATCGACGCCCTGGCCATCAGTGGCATCACGGATGCCGAGCTCGAAGTCCTCGGAGTTGTAGTCGAAGACACGCTCCGCACCGAGTGCCTCGACTTCCGCCCGTCGCGACGCAGACGCGGTCGCGAAGACGCGTGTTCCCAGAGCACTGCCGATCTGGACTGCCGCCGAGCCGATACCACCAGCTGCCGCATGAATGAGGATGGAACTGCCAGGCGCGATCTCGCCAAGATGAACGAGCGCCTCCCAGGCGGTGACGAAGGATTCCATGATTGCTGCGGCCTCGACGAAGCCGAAACCTTCAGGAATGGCCACTGCCATGCCTCGGTCGACACGCGCATACTCGGCATAGGCGCCACCGCCGACGATAGCCATGACGTGATCGCCAGGCTCCACGTCCGTCACGTCGGATCCGACGGCAACAACTCTGCCCGACAGCTCTAATCCCAGCAAGGCACTTTCTCCATAGGTTTGGGTGCCGTAATAGCCTTGGCGCTGCAGCAGGTCGGCGCGGTTAACACCGAGTGCCTTGACCTCGACAAGGAGGTCGCCTGGGCGCGGCTCCGGTTTGGGAACCTCGTCAAGGCGGAGAACATCTGCCTTGCCGAAGTTGTCATAGACGATCGCCTTCACTCTGCAGCGACCTTGGCGGCGGCGCGAGCGCGAGCCTTGCGGGCAATGCTTTCGGCGAAGAACGGCGTTTCGCGATGGTTGTGGTCACCACCGGCAGCCTGGCGGGCAGCTGCAGCATCTTCGAACGACTGGCCGTGCTGCTCGATGAAGGCCATGAAGGCGTCGGTCGGGTGGCAGGTAACCTTGTTGGTGTAACGGGTGCGGTTGCCATCGATCGCTTCCGCGATCAGCTCCCAGATGACATTGACCTGCGTGCGCTCGCCGGTGGGCGTGAAGACGTCGGAGATGGAATTCATGCGGCAATAGGACGGCGTGGCCTCGTCGGCGACATAGTGCTGGATGACCAGGCCCGTGCCGATCTTCTCGACGTTGATAGACATCTTGCGGCCATCATCGGTGAAGGTGGCGCCGCACGAGACGTGATCCGGCACGCAGCAACGCTGATATTCCGCTTCCGGCAGGTTGAAGAGCCAATCGGCGATATCGATCTGGTCGAGCGGGACGTCGATCTCGTGCGAGTAAGCGGAGAGCGAAAGCAGCTTGTCGGTGATGACTTTCATGGTTCTATCCTTTCGGTCTGTTTTTTGCACCCGAACCCAAGGCCTTTCCGGCAAAGTTCCTGGCGCTCTTGCGGTGATCTTTTCGAGCAACCCGTTGTCTGCTCTGGGGTGAAATTGGCATTCGACGGGCTTGGCCTCAATTATACTGATTAGTCTCGACCCTATCCTTTGGTCTTGGCTTCTCGCCTTCGCCACCGGCAAAGGTGTTGGAGGAAAGTCCGGTTTTTTTGCGCAGAATGCAGGGAAATACAGCGAAAACGCTTGTTTCTGAGGTTTTCTGGCAAGCAGGAAATTGGACCCTACAGGCCGCAGGTATGAGCCCAAATCTCCTCAGAACGGTTTTGCCGGGAATGCAAAGATGAAAGCTGAGTTTCTTCCCACATTCGTGGGTGTCGTCCAGGAAGGAAGCTTCTCCGGAACAGCCCGCAAACGTGCCGTCACGCCGTCGGCTGTTGGAACGACGATCCGCCCGGTATTTACCTTCTACGGACCCTTCAGAGCCCAAGTGCCAAGGTTGTCGCCTTCACGAAAGCGCTTATGGCGTCGATTGGAACGCCCCACACTGGGAACCGACGTCTTAATCAACTTTCCGAGCGACCTCGTCGCGGACGAGTGACGTCCACTGCGTGATACACGCGCAGGACATTAGCCTATACATAAGTATGGTTGTCCTGGCGCTTCGTGTGCTGGATTTTCATGCGAAATCGGAAGGAACCGTGAGACAGATGACAGTTCTTCAGACTGCGCAGAGCTTTGAAACCCCAGTCGAAAACGGATTGATCGATCCGTTCGGCAGAGCTGTTACTTACCTGCGCGTCTCCGTGACAGACCGGTGTGATTTCCGTTGCACCTATTGCATGGCAGAAAACATGTCGTTCCTTCCAAAAAAGGATCTGTTGTCACTCGACGAGCTCGATCGGCTTTGCTCTGCCTTCATTGAGCGAGGTGTCCGCAAACTTCGGTTGACGGGCGGAGAGCCACTGGTTCGTAAGAACATAATGTATCTGGTCCGCCAGCTGGGCCGACATATCGGTCAGGG
The DNA here is from genome assembly GCF_051811145.1 of Rhizobium sp. 11_C7_N12_5. NCBI lineage: Bacteria > Pseudomonadati > Pseudomonadota > Alphaproteobacteria > Hyphomicrobiales > Rhizobiaceae > Rhizobium > Rhizobium sp. 11_C7_N12_5. The sequence goes on along the minus strand of NZ_JBPWPY010000003.1, from coordinate 262,241 downwards.
GCTCGACGAGCTGACATTGACAACCAACGGCTCCCAGCTGGCGCGGTACGCTTCAGAACTCGCCGACTGCGGCGTGCGGCGGATCAACGTCTCGCTTGACACGCTCGACCCGGAGAAATTCCGTAAGATCACTCGGTGGGGTGATTTCAACCGTGTCATGGAAGGGCTGGACGCTGCGCAGAAGGCCGGGATCGCGATCAAGCTCAATACCGTTGCCCTCAAGGACTTTAACGACAGCGAGATGCCAGCTCTCATCCAGTTCGCTCACGGTCGCGGAATGGACCTCACCGTTATCGAAACGATGCCGATGGGAGAGATCGACGAAGACCGCACTGAGCAATATTTGCCGCTTTCAAAGTTGCGCTCCGATCTGGAGCAACAATTCACGTTTCACGATTTGACGTATCGCACCGGTGGTCCGGCGCGCTTCGTGAAGGTTGCGGAGACAGGTGGTCGTGTGGGCTTTATCACGCCCATGACCCATAATTTCTGCGAAAGCTGCAATCGCGTTCGGCTGACCTGCACAGGTACGCTTTACCTATGTCTCGGCCAGAACGACGCCGCGGACCTTCGGTCTGTACTGCGCACTGATGGAAGCGCCACGGCCATCGATACAGCAATTTCGGAAGCGATCAGTCGCAAGCCGAAAGGCCATGATTTTATCATCGACCGCTCGAACAATCGTCCGAGCGTCGCCCGGCATATGAGCATGACCGGTGGTTGAGCCACGTTTGGTAAAAGGATCTATCAGTCGCGTTCAACAACGACGACCTCCTCCGGTGCTCCATCGCCTTAACTGACAGCTTCTGGGAAAGCCGCTGTGCGAGGCCTTCTCCGTCTCCCTGGCATTTGGATAATGACGGTCGTTGAACGACGGATCTTTGGTCAGGCGCGCTTGGGTAAAGCCAGCGCCACATCGATAAATTCGATCAGTTTGGTCAGATCAACCGGCTTGCCGAGAAAGGCTAGCGCACCACCGTCAAGCGCTGCGCTTCGGGTATATTCGTCGTGATAAGACGTCATGAAGATCATGGGAGGACGGTCTCCGTCCTGATTCAGACGACTTTGAAGTTCGATACCGTTCAGACCGGGCATTTTCACATCAACGACCATGCAGTCCACGGTAGAGCGCTGCTTGAATGCGAGGAAGGCCTCAGCAGACTCGAACAGCTTGCTTTGATATCCGAGCGATTTGATCAGGTCATCGAGCGCTTCGCGGATTGCCAGATCGTCATCGACAACGGCGATTAGGGAAGATTGGGACACTTATTCCGACTCTCATTGTTTTCTTATTGGTCTTAGGCAACGCGGACGAGCGTGGGACTTGCCGATCGTGCCAGATGTTCAGTGGCATGCTCAGTCGCGCGAACCAATTCTGCGACCGACTTCACCTGCATCTTCTTCATGACGTTTCCTCGATGCAGTTTTACGGTGATCTCGCTTATACCGAGCCTGAAGGCGATTTGCTTGTTCATTAGACCTTCGACAACTGCCTCCATCACCTCACGCTCTCGAACTGTCAAGGTCTCGAAGCGGGTTGCGACGTCTTGGTGGCGGCGCATTTCGCGTCGGCGGGTTGCATCGCGTTCGACTGCAGCAAGGACGGCATCCAGAATATCCTGATCGCGAAATGGCTTGGCCAGGAAATCCACGGCGCCCGCTTTCATGGCACGGACGCTCATGGAGATATCGCCGTATCCGGTCATGAAGACGATGGGGAGAAGGCTACCGGCACGCTCGAGATGGGTCTGGAAGTCCAGGCCGTTGATGCCAGGCAAGCGAACGTCAAGAACGATGCAACCCGCGCGATTGAGATCGGCCATCCCCATAAACTCGTTCGGGTTTGCGTAGGCCTCAGCCTCGAACTGCATGGAGCGAAAGAGGTCGATCAGGGACTCCCTCATCGAAAGATCGTCATCGAGAATATAGATGACGGGGGAGTCCGGGTTCCGCTTGCTGGTCTTCATTTCAAGCATCGGCTTTCTCCTTCGGTAATTTGATCTCAAAAATCGCGCCGCCATCGGGATGATTGTGCCCATCAAGCGAGCCGCCTATGGCTTCAATGGTACTTCTGCAAATAGAAAGGCCGATCCCCATGCCGTTTTCCTTGGTCGTGAAGAAAGGCTTGAACAGGTTCTGCTGAGCATCGGCATCAAGTCCTCGCCCTGTATCCCGAACCGTGATTGAGACGTGAGTTGCGTCGGCTGGCGCATCCAGCGTGATGGTCACCAGTTTCTTGGAGGCATCCGATCCCGTCATGGCCTGCGCCGCGTTGGAAATCAGATTTATCAGGACCTGCTGCATCTCGACGCGAATGCCGGCAACCTCTGGAAGTTTCGTCTTTTGGACGACCTCCACATCCGTTTGTTCGCGCTGCAGATCGTGGTCCATCAGCGTGAGTGTGTCGTTGACCAAACTCGCCAGATCAACGGTCTCATTCTCCTTTGGTGTCGGCAGCATCATGACACGTGTGTTCTTGAAAATGTCACTCGCCCGATTACTGTCGCGTAGGATCCGTTCTGCAGATCGCTTTGCCGATTCAATGTCCGGCGGTGTCCGATCAAGCCAGCGAATAAGGGTCTGCGAAGCGACTGCGATTGCTCCAAGTGGCTGATTGAGCTCATGGGCGAGCGACGCCGACAACGCACCGACCGTCGCCGCTTTCGAAGCACGGCTCAGTTCAGCCTGTGCATCGGCAAGCGCCTTGCGTGCTTCCTCTCGCTGCGTCACATCAACCATGCTGACGATCACACGACTGAACGCCGATGGATCTTTCGGAAAGCTGATGTCGAGAAGAACGATTCTCGGTTCGCCATCTTCGTTGAACACCTCTGCATTGTCTTCGAAATAGGTTGCTTCATCCATGATAGCCTGCAGCAGGGCCGTGAACGTATCGCTATCCTTCGGGATGATCCGGTGCATGATGCCACCTGGAACATCGGCAGCAAATGCACCAAGGAGCTCAACCGCCGCCTCGTTGGCATCAACGATTTCAATCTTATAGACGCAATCCTTCAAAAAGCCGGGGTTCGACTGCGCATAGGCCTTCGCGTCGGTCACGCCGCGAGATTTTAGACTCATCAGGAATTCGCGCAATTTCGAATAATCCCACTCCCACAAGGCGACCCGAGTGCGATCAAAAATCGCACGATAGCGGGCTTCACTAGCGCGCAACGCAGAGTTTGTCTGAAGAAGCGCCGTTCTGGCTTGGTCTGTTCGCAACAGCAACGCTGCTGTCACTGCTAGAGCGGCAAGTGCTACACAAAGGCGCAGGAAAGTCGGAAAGTCAGGATCCGACGCGTGTGTCACGAAAAATGAAGTCAACGCGCCTACCATGAAGAGCGCCGTGACGATGATCAGACCAAGCCTGTTTACGGACTCAGCTGCCAGCAGAAGCGCAATCACATATAGAACGGCTATCGCACCCTCGATCTGGGAGAACATATCGACGGCAAAAACCGCCGCAGCCACGAGCAGGGCTGTACTACCAAAGATCAGATCGTATCGACCTGCTTCCAACCTTGCCAATCTCAATTCCAGCACCTGTGTCATGGGCGGTTCCATATCTTTGAGATGAAGGATAGCTTTTCGCGGCGTCCGCCGGACCTATACAATGGTCTAGTTGCTCATTACGGGAACCCTTCGAAACGAGGGAATTCGAGGCAGAGTCGCCAAATAAAAGAGGCCACCTTCCCGGCAGTGGAAGGCGGCCTTTGCGGATCGCGGTGGTCCGCAGTCGGTCCGAGGGGAGGGTTGCTCGGACCTTGCAGCGCCTTGGCGCTGCCGGCCTCGTCGACGGGCGGCGATCGAGGTAACGAGTGCCAGATTAGCGGGCTGTTCGAATGAACGTAACTATACTTAGGTGTCGCCGACCATATACGTTCGCGCACGCGCCCACGGCATTTGAGGACATTCCCACGATTGTGTCGCGGGCTTCGCGTCCTGGCGATTCTAGAATTGGCGCCAGAAAAGCGGCGCCTCAAAGCATCCGATCTCGCGAGCGTCATCCAGTGAAATTCTGTTCGATCCGGCTGACTGAAGCGGACATTTTTCCTATTAATGCGAGCCCAAAGGTGGCGTCAGAGATCTCGGCGGCGGAAAGCCGTATTGATTGCGATAGGTCTGCCAGCATCACCTCTAGGTCTGCCATTGCCCTCGCCCTTGCCACAAGCGACATTTCTTCGAGCTTGGCACAAAGGCCTATGACGATGCCATGGCGCGCATGAGCGGTCATGGATTTGAGATGCTTCATCTGGGCGCCGGCATCATCGGGCCGGACACTGGGGAACGCCAACTGGAGTGCGGCGCCATTGTTCTCGCCGGGTTCGGTTGGCGGAGACATCACTGGTCACCCCACGTTGCCTTGATACGTGATTGAGAGGGGACAGCTGATGGCGCAAAGGAAACGCGGCCACTGCTATAGAACTGGGCCCAGTATCCAAGCGCCATGAAGACGGCGCCGCCAATCAGATTGCCGAGCGTCACCCAGACGAGGTTGTGGATGGCCCCAGCGAACGTCACGCTTGGTGGATGATCACCGATGAGCGCGACCGCAAAGGTAAACATGTTTGCCACCGAATGCTCAAAGCCGGCGGCGACAAAAATCGTGATTGGCCAGAAGATCAGCATGACCTTTGCCGCGGCGTTGTCGGTTCTGCCGGCCATCCAGATAGCCAGACATACAAGCCAGTTGCAGAGGATCCCTCGCGCCAGAAGTGCTGCAGAGCCAGCCGACATCTTTGCAGAGACGATACTGAAGAATGTCTGGCTGCCATCACCAAGGATGACGCCGCCACCTGCAAGATGGATGAGCGCCGCAAGAATAACTGCGCCGACCAGATTGCCGATCCACGCCGCACACCAAACCAGAATGACATCACCGATTGTCGCCCGCCGGGTCAGAACCGCGAGCGTCATGTACATGGCTGTTCCCGTAAACAATTCGGAGCCAGCAAAAACGACGATCGTCAAAGCAGACGAAAAGACGATGCCCATGACCAGATGGGCCCAAGCAGGATCGACGTGAGCACCGGCGGTGAACATTAGAACATCGCCGAAGCCGATATAGGCTCCGGCCATTGCTGCGCCGATCACGAAAGCAAAAAACTGGGTTTTAACGACTTGCGCCTTGTGGACGCCAGCTTCCGCGAAACTGTTGACGGAATCTTCGTACATCGTTCGACCTCTCGCGCCCATCCGGGCGTAACATTTGAGTTGTCGAACCGTAGCCCTCATCGCACCATGGCTGAACCATACGTACGTTTAGGGGACCAGCCCTATGGTATCGTTTTCTGCGTGCTCCGCAGGCTAGTCCGGCAAGGTGAACATCGTTATCGCATGGACGAACGGCCGAGTTGCTGCCCGTATGCGGCAATCTCGCGGCCGACCACGATCCTCTCCGCTTCAAAACCACGCAATGCCGCCACAAGGTTTGTTGCCCGCCGAAGATGCGCACGAAGCGACAGGACGTCGCCGGCCGCCTTGGCCACGCCCATTGCTGTATGGGGGCGAACCACGAACGCCGCATCTCCGATCAGAGCGGTTGAAGTCCCGCTGATCCGGTCCGCCTCATAATCGAAAATGCCCTGGACGGACGGGGCCTCCTCCGCATCGATCGCCACGATGAACTGTGGCGGAAGAAGCCTTGCTGCATCCTCACGCAACAGCCTGCGTCGCAGGTCGGAAAGTTCGCCTCGTGCAAGTGAGAACCGAGAAGACCGTCCGGATTGCCCGGTAAATGTCTATTGCAGGTCTTGTTGCCCGGTGGAATGTGGCCGATGACGTGCGTGCGGGCCGCCTCGTCCAAATCAAGATCCAAGGGGTGGAACCCGAGCCACTCGCTGTCGGGGCTGTCTATCCCACGACACGCATGCTTCTGCCCAAAGTAAGAGCATTCATAGAAGCGCTTGACGAAAAGCTTACAGAAATGCTGGGCCCTCTTTCGCGGCCTGATGAATAGAAGACCCGACGAACGGTCAAGCCTTGCCGATATAAGCCGAAGCGATCCGGCGACTCCACGCCATGATGATCTACTGCGGCGTGCGGCAACTTCTCGCCAACCGGACCGTAAACGAGATTACGCGCGTTGTCGGAATGGAGCTCCAAGTTTTCCTTACGTGGTCTCAGATCGTTTCTTCCGAAAGACTGACAGCAATCTAAACCGCTACGTGGAGGTCTATCCCATCCGTTGCCTTGGGCAGTACAGGATGCGCGCTAGTGCTTTGGAGGGGAACAGGGTTATATTATTTAAATTTATTGATTTTCAATAGCTTACGCCTGACAAGACCAATCCTCGATAGGCTAAAGTCTGGTCAAATCTATACCTAAGCGTGGTATCGCCGCCGATCGCCAGCAGCTTAGGCTGCACCTCACTGCAAACAGATCAGGCCCGAAAATGCAACGGGTGTCTGAGCCAAAGTGAGGTGAAAGACATGTTTCGATGCGTCCGAATCTGGACCGACAGCGAGGGCAATTCCAAGTTCGAGGAGGGGGTCATCGATCTCCCGAAGGGTGAACGCGGAGACACATTAAGTGCGGTGTTCAAGAGCACTTCCATCTCGTTTCGCGAGACCGGGCCTGGCGGAGAATATGCCTGGCATCCTGCCCCCATCCGCCAGTTCGTTCTCACCTTGAGCGGCACGCTCGAGTTCGAAACCAAAAGCGGCAAGCGCTTCACCATTCATCCGGGCGACATTCTACTTGCCGAGGACACAACGGGCACAGGCCATCGTTGGCGGCTGCTCGGGGAAGATCCGTGGCGTCGCGCATATGTGATCCTGGCAAACGCTGCCAGCGCCGGGTTCGTCGCAACCACGTCGTCGCAGAGCAAGGAGCAGGTGCATGGCTAACGTCAACGAGAAAGCCGACATCGTTCTCATCGGCGCCGGCATCATGAGCGCGACCGTGGCGACCATGCTCAAGGAGCTTGAACCTGGGCTGTCCATGGTTGCTTTCGAAGTGCTTGAGGACTGCGCGCTCGAAAGCTCCCATGGCTGGAACAACGCCGGTACGGGCCACGCGGCCAATTGCGAACTGAACTACACGCCCCAGCTCGCAGACGGCACCGTCGATATCCACAAGGCCCTCGAAGTCAACGTCGAATTCGACGTCTCGCGGCAGCTTTGGTCACATCTCGTCCGCAAGGGCGCGATCCAGGATCCGGGCGCCTTCTTGCATGCCTGCCCCCATATGAGCTTCGTGACCGGGGACGCCAATGTCGCGTTTCTTCGCAAACGCTTCGCTGCCATGACGAAAAGCCATTGCTACCATGGCATGGAGTTCTCGGACGCTTCGGCCAGGATCGAAGAGTGGGCGCCGCTCGTCATGGAAGGTCGCGCCAATGGCGAAGCGGTTGCAGCTACCCGCATCGTCAGCGGTGCGGATGTCGACTATGGTGCCCTCACCCATCTTCTGATAGCCCAGCTTTCGGCGCAGAGCGGCTTCTCGGTGTTTTTTAAGCACCGCGTCACGGACCTGTCGCGGACCGAGGACGGAAAATGGCGCGTCGAGGTGGAGGATGTCACAAGCGGTGACAGGTCCTCGACCGTTGCTGGCTTCGTATTCATCGGCGCCGGCGGCGCGTCCATCGAGCTCCTCCAGAAATCCGGCATTCCCGAAGGTCACGGTTATAGCGGTTTCCCAGTTAGCGGGATCTGGCTTCGGTGTGACGACGATGCCGTTGCAAGCCGCCATCATGTCAAGGTCTACGGTAAGGCGGCACACGGCTCTCCGCCCATGTCGGTGCCTCACCTCGACACTCGCATCATCGGCGGCAAGCGCTCGGTCCTGTTCGGCCCCTATGCCGGCTTCTCGACCAAGTTTCTGAAGGAGGGATCATATCTTGATCTCTTCGGTTCGATCCGTCCGGCCAACATTCTGCCGATGCTGGATGTGGCATTCCACAGCTTGCAGCTCGAGGAATATCTCGTCGGCCAGGTCGTCGCGACTGACCGCGCAAAGTTCGAAACGCTGCAGCATTTCTTCCCGTTGGCAAAGGAAGAAGACTGGACCGAAGCCGTCGCCGGTCAGCGCGTCCAGATCATCAAGCCGAAGGGACATGTGGGTGGCGAACTGGAATTCGGCACGCAGCTGATTGCTGCCGCCGATAACTCCCTCGTCGTACTCCTCGGTGCCTCCCCTGGTGCTTCAACGGCGGCTTTCATCGCGATCGAAGTCCTCGAAAAGTGCTTTGCCGACAGGCTGACCGAAGACGCCTGGCTGCCACGCCTGAGTGAAGTCATCCCGACTTACGGCATCGACCTCAAGACGGACGCTGATGCCTGCCGCAAGATCAGATCAGAGACCGCCTCCGTGCTCGGTCTGGAATTCGTTTGATCTGATATGGATATGGCCCGGGACAAACAAGCCGTAGAGCCCCGGGCCTCTGTCCCGGCGGCTCGCGCGGCCCACCTTGCCGCGCGTATCGGCCGCCTTCTCTACATGAATGGGGCCGATACGCGGCATGTCGCACATAACGTCACCGAGATTGCCCGACACCTTGGGCATCCTGCCCACGCCCTGGTCACCCCGGAGGGCATCCTCGTTACCGTTGGAACCGAGGAGCAGTTCAGCACCAAACTCGGCCACGAAGTAGCCACGACCGGTGTGAACATGGGCAAGTTGCTGGAGATCCAGCAAATCGCCGATGATATCCTCCTGCGCCGAGATGGCTCATTCGAGATCGAGCGTCGGATCGATGACGCCGAACGAAATAGTCATGGCTATCCCGAGTATGTGGTCATCCTGGGTGTAGCGGTGACGACCGGCTCCCTGGCCATGTTGTTCGGTTCTTCCTGGACGGTGGCGCTGGCATCTTTTGTAACAGGCTTGGTCAGCACCCTTCTAAGGCGGCGCCTGCCGGAGCTTCTACCGAACCCCTTCGCGGTCACTTTCGCTGTGGCCATCATCAGCGGCCTTGTCGCAGTCTTTGCATTACGGCTGCGGCCGGAGGAATCGCCGATCCTTGCGCTGACGGCAGCCGGGATGATCCTCGTTCCGGGTGTCCCCCTCATCAACGGCATTCGAGAAATTGCCACGGGCCACGCCGGAAACGGCATTGCCCGGCTGACAACGGGGATAACCCTCGTCCTAACGATCGGCTTCGCGCTCTATGTGGTGGGTGTTGTCACGGGCGCCAAGTTGCCGGTCGATGTGGGGCCGGGCATGCTCCCGGTCCCCGAAGATCTCTTGTTCTCCGCACTCGCAGCCATCGGCTTTGCCTTGCTCTTCAACGTTCCTGTTCGGGGCATCGCCTTCTGCGTCATCGCAGGAATGGCAAGCCACGGACTGCGCACCGGCCCGGAGGAACTGGGCATAAACCTCCCGATCGCCTCGCTGATTGGTGCCATAGTTGCCGCACTGATCGCGAGATTGGCGGCATCCATTCACCAGGTGCCCGCCGTGGTGTTTGCCTTTCCAGGCGTCGTCGCAATGATCCCCGGATCATTCGGCTTCCGCGCTGGTATCGGCGGCCTCTAGATTATGTCTCTGGGCGCCAAAGCTCCGCTTGACCTCGTCGCCAACACATTCTCGCTCGCCATCATCACGACAATCACCACCATCGCCATTGCCATCGGCCTGGCGTTGCCGCTCTCGGGCTTCCCGAACGAGTCTTCACCTGCGAACTCACGAAAGGACCAAGACCATGAATGACACCACAAGCAGCCATCCGGTGATGAAGGACATTCCGATCGGCCTCGCTGCAACGGGCGAACGCACCGAGTTCGACAGCATGGGCGAAGTAACGGTCCCTGCTGATCGTTACTGGGGGGCTCAGACGCAACGGTCCCTGCTTCACTTCAATATCGGTGGCGATCGGATGCCGAAGGCCGTTTACCATGCCTACGGTGTCGTCAAGAAGGCGGCGGCTCTCGTCAACGGCCAATCCGGCAAGCTCCCCGGCTGGAAGATGTACGCCATCGTAAAGGCCGCCGACGAGGCAATCGCCGGTGATCTCGATGCGCACTTCCCCCTCTTCGTATGGCAGACCGGTTCCGGAACTCAGTCCAACATGAACGTCAACGAAGTCCTGTCGAACCGAGCGATCCAGCTGCTCGGCGGAACCCTCGGCTCGCAGCATCCGGTCGGTCCGAACGACGACGTCAATATGGGCCAGTCTTCCAATGACAGCTTTCCGACGGCTATGCATATCGCCGCAGTGACCGCGATCGACGATCGGCTCATCCCCGAACTCGAGAAGCTGGCATCGACGATCGAGAAGAAGGCAGCTGGATGGATGGACGTGGTCAAGGTTGGCCGCACCCATCTCGAAGACGCGACACCGCTGTCGGTCGGGCAGGAATGGTCCGGCTGGGCCGCCCAAATCCGCGCAGTCATCGCCGAAATCCAGCATGCACGCGAGGGCCTGCTTGAGCTTGCACTCGGTGGTACGGCCGTCGGTACCGGCCTCAATGCGCCGGCGGGCTTTTCGGTCAATGTCGCGAACAAGATTGCAGAACTCACCGGAAAGCCGTTCGTAACTGCACCCAACAAGTTCATGGCGCAGGGTTCGCTCGATCCCATGGTTCGCGCCTCGGCCGCGCTGCGCGGTGTCGCTGTCTCCCTCATGAAGATCGCCAATGACATGCGCTGGCTCGCCTCCGGCCCGCGCTGCGGCTTTGGCGAACTGAAACTGCCGGCCAATGAACCGGGCTCTTCCATCATGCCCGGCAAGGTCAACCCGACACAATGCGAAGCGATGGTAATGATCTCGATCCAGGTGATCGGCGACGACACCGCGACCGCATTCGCCGGCAGTCAGGGCAATTTTGAGCTCAACGCCATGCGGCCGATCATCATCAATAATTTCCTGCACTCGGCGGCAATTCTGGCCGACGGCTGCGAGAAATTCCGCACCTATTCGGTCGAAGGCACGGAGATCGACCGGGATCGGATCCAGTCCTATGTCGATAATAATCTGATGTTGGTCACCGCGCTGTCTCCGGTTATCGGCTATCAGAAGGCCGCCCATATTGCCGAAAATGCCGTCGCGACCGGCTCGACCCTCAAGGCGGCCGCGCTTTCATCCGGTTTCGTGACCGAAGAGCAGTATGAGAAGGTTATCGTTCCCGGAAACATGATTGGCAGCGGCTTGGCCGGCGCCTGATCGATCAGTTACAGCAAATGCAGCCGTCTCCAGGTGGAGAGACGGCCGCAAAGTAGCCAGGTTTGCAGCGCCGCAATTAGATCACGATACTCGTCCAGCGACTGTCTACACAACTTTCCGGAAAGCAAGCAATTACGCGCACTAAGGTTGCAATCACAAGCGGATTGTCCAAAAGTTAACAACGTTTAACTGTTTGGAAAATTTGCGGCAATCAACCCAGAGCTTATGTCCCACCCACGGTCATGCATATCAGACATAGCAGCTGACCGTTCGAAAGGATCACGACCATGATGATGAGCACTCGTCAGTTTGTCACCGTAGGTCTCGTCGCCTTGACGATCGCCGGCACGGCTGTCGCCACCGCTTCCTAGGCCGAAGCACATAACAATTTCGGACGCGGCCTTGGAGCCGGTCGTTCCTCCTCCCGCCGGTCCTGCAGGATGCATTGATCCACGACAGGAAGATCCAACCGTATATCCCGAGCTTGACCTTGGCGGGACGACGCCAGACGGAACCGTGCTCGAAGGCACGTTCAATTTCCTGGCAGTTGACACTCTCGCTCCGGCAGATCTGGCCAGGGCAGAATTCACGATCGATGTCTTGACGTTGAATCGGGAGATCATGCGCGTAGCCCGCAAGAGCGCCTACACCGGGTTTCGGGCGCGCCTCCGCGAATATGTCGAAGAGAAAGAAAATGGCGCAGGCGCGAAGAAACTGACCGAATTGCGCGAGGGTGTCCTTGATGACCGCCACCTGACCGTCTTCTCCGAAATGCGACGCCAGCGCCAGTTCCTGCCAGATATTCTCGCGCTTTTCGAAAGGGCGCCCCAGGCCATCGACTGGCCGGTGATCCGCCGCTAACGCGTCCGGACACACCGCAGCCTTCCCGGACATCCATCAAGCTGCGATGCGCGCCGCAGCCAGACGCTTCTGCTTTTGACGCCAGGCTGTCGGCGTTGTCGCTGCCACCCTGCGAAATACGCGCGACAGGTGCGCCTGATCGGCAAGGCCGCATTCGAGTGCGACTTCGCAAAGCGGCATGCCGTCTGCGATCAGTTGCTTTGCCCGCTCAACACGACGAGTAGTGATATACACGTGTGGGGAGGTGCCAACGCTACACCTGAAGGCTGCAGAGAAATAGCTGGTGCTTAACTTGGCCAGTTCCGCAAGCCCGTCGAGGCAAAGCTTTTCAGACAGACGCGTATCGATATGGGCGGTCACGCGCTTGACCTGCCAGGGCGCCAGCCCACCCGGCGTCGGCTTGGTGACCTGCTCCGGCCTTATCTCAGATACATACGGCACTGCCTCCGGGAATGCGCCCTTCGCGGAAATTCCGCCGACGTTGGAAAAGTTTAAGACGCGCTCAGCGATGATGGTCTGGAACGGCATATCGATCTCCGATGCAACTGATGAAGCACTTGATGGGAGCGATAGTGCCGGTCACGCAGATGCATCGAAACTCAACTGAGATACATGTCAGGTAGCTCTCAATGTGAGGCAGTGATACCTAAGTATGGTAGGGTTCGCAGGGGCCATTGCGGTAGCGCGCGACAATCAGCCGACCCGAATAACCGGCAATCGAGGGGTCACAAGGTGCCAAGCAGAGACCGATAGCCTTCGGTCAGGAATTGCGACGCCACGTCCCAGGTGACACACCGACGGCAGTCGTGAAAGCGCGCGTGAAGTGGCTCTGATCGGCAAAACCACATGCTGTCGCGACGTCCAACAACGGCAGTTCGGTGGTACGAAGCAATTCGCACGCACGCGAAATCCGCTCGCTCTGCAGCCATTTGTAGGGCGTCATCCCGGTCGTCTCGCGAAACGCGTGGATGAAATATCCGCGCGAGAGATTGCAAGCCTCGGCAACGTCCAGGATCGAGATATCCCCCTTCAGATTTTCGAGCAGGATATTTTTCGCCAGGGCCTCATGGGCACGGGATAGCTTCCGGATGCTCTTCACGGACGACAGTTTCCCACCATACTCCTGCACTATGTGCGTGCCGATCGCGGAAGCCAATTGATCGACAAAGAGTTGGCTGGCCCGTTCCGGCCGCTCCAGCGCAGGGATCAAAGTCTTGACCAGATTGGCAAGGACTGGATCGCTGTATGCCGTCTTGACATCGAGAGAAAAGACGCCGGAGAGGTCGCTCTCCTGGGCGATGCGTTGCAACGAGGCTGGCGAAATCTCGAGCAACAGGAAGTCGAAGGGTCCCCAGAGGTCGGCCTTGTAAGGGTCGGCAAGATTGCGGATATACATCGAATTTTCCGCAAATTCGTAAGTCGTGGCATGGTGCTCGTGGAAAATCCGACGGGAATGGCCACCAGTTGTCGAAATCCCGATGACGAAACCACGATCGCTGGCTGCGGTCGTCACCTGATCAAGGGTTAGCTCCTTCGTACCCTTGCGGAAGAATCTTATATCGGCGCCCTGAACGGTCTGGTTCTTGTAAAGCTTGTCGAAGGGGCAACCGAAGCTGTCCTTGACCTGATCGGCCTGCGCCTTTGGCCCAATGGCGGGATTATGGTCCAAATCGCTTAGCTCTCTTTGTTCTAGGACGGGGCCGATCAGATATCGTCCGATAGGAACGGCCAACCGCTATATGTTGGCCGATTTCGCTCTTCGACGCCATAGCGACAAAGGGATAAGGCGAAAAACGCGGCAATAATATACAAATCGGCGCTGGACAGACTGTTGCGAATTGGAATGATGGCCACGGGATTTTAGTGAGAAGAACTTTGGCAACAGGTGAAGAAGTCGCCGATTGTTTCGGTGCAAACAATGCCCGCTCTCTTGTGACTAGGCCGTTGCAGGGCGCAGAACTTGCCATCACGCATCTATCGCGTGACTACGACGAAGATGATCCGCCGGTCGTCTTGCCTTCCGATGACGCATTTCTCGTCGTCCTTTACCTCATAGATGTTGAGCATCGCGATCTTTTTCCAGATCGTCCGGCCGCGCCTTTGAAACGGTATCCGAAGGATTCAATATGCTTGATCAGTCTCAAACAGGGGGCCGCGATCGCGATCCGAGGACGGTTTGAAGCTATCGTGTTCCACATTCCCCGCCAGAACCTCATCGAACTGACTGAGCGAGCCGGCCAGCCCCCTGTCGACGACTTGGCGACTTGCAGGGGGATCGAAGACCAGACGATTGCAGACCTTGGAGCCGCGCTAATCCCCCTTTGTCACTCGAGCGGCGGGGCGGAAAGACATTCACTGCCCCATATCGCCTTGGCCTTTTGTGCCCATATTGCCCATCAATACGGGCGTTCGGCCCGTCCGAACTGAAGCCTCCTTACGCTCACCGCAAGCGCTTGGTCCTCCCCTCAAGTCAGCTCTGAATTCGTGTGATCCATGACGGCGATCCGAAAGCCTTGTTGACCGATCCGCCGAGCGAGTGGTTCAGAGACTTTCTCAGGCACGCGCATCGACCGGTCCGGCATTTGGGGCAGATTGGCGTGTCAAGACTTCCCTTTCGACGGGGCACGATGCACGGGCGACCGTTCGCCCTGAACACGGCCGCGTCAGATCGGCCTATACTAAGGTGCCATAGCGTTACACCATCGGGCGATTCCGCCGACACCATCCAAATCGTATCTTTCACGGCGAAGCGAACAGTTCTGAAGCAGTGATCCGTCGGAGGCCCAAACAAGGCCACCAATCGCCGAACCGCTTTCAGCTTCAGAGCATGTTTGAACCCAATCCGGTCTTCCCTGCTGCCGATGCAAGGCCTGATGCGGAACGACCGGCATGCCAGAAGGAATGCGATCATGATCATCAACGAACGCGCACCCAGCATACTCCTGCTCATCACGCCGCTTTGCGCATCGGCTATCTTCCTACTCGATATTCTCGGGCCGATGTCGCCGTTCTCGAGCGCCCTTTACGTGCCACTCATCCTGCTTTCCATCCTGGTGTTTTCTGCCGCCGGCGTCGCCTACACCGGGCTTGTCTGTTTCGCCTTGACAATTGCCGGCTTCGTTC
The DNA here is from genome assembly GCF_051811145.1 of Rhizobium sp. 11_C7_N12_5. Classification (NCBI taxonomy): domain Bacteria; kingdom Pseudomonadati; phylum Pseudomonadota; class Alphaproteobacteria; order Hyphomicrobiales; family Rhizobiaceae; genus Rhizobium; species Rhizobium sp. 11_C7_N12_5. The sequence goes on along the minus strand of NZ_JBPWPY010000003.1, from coordinate 247,153 downwards.
TCTCCCGAAATGATGGCTTCGACCGGGTCAGCTTTCTTGACCTCCTCATGATTCTCGCCGTGGTAGTCATTACTACGGCTGTCTCCTGGGCTATCGCGCGTCGCAATCGTTGATCCTCTCATTTCCAGATCGGTGCCGAACCGCACACACTGTCCTGAGGTATTGCTGAGCAACACTTAGGTATAGTGCGGCTCGCACGCGCATGGTGGAACGTTGCGGTACGAGCAGCAAATTCTGCGCATCTCAAAAATGCGCCCATTGCCCAATTTATCCCGATATCAAAAGAGACCGCCATGACCGCGACAAAATCCAAACCTTTGCCGGCAGAAAGCACTGCACCGGATTTTACCCTCGCCGCCAACCATCGAAGCTGTCGGAGCCGAGACCCTTGGTCTTGCCTGTACCCCAGCCATAGCCGGTGTGGGCGCCGATATATGCGCCACTCCAGTCGAAGGGTGTGGCTGCATCGACAGCCACAGGAGCGGTAGGAATCTGGTCCACGGCATCGGCCGCGAAGGCCGAGGTCGATGCTGCGATCGCAGCAACGGAAGTTACCAGAAAGAAAAGTCGCTTCATGGGTATTGGTCTCCGTATCATTTCTCGAAGTGTCATTGAGAAGCGACTGCTGAAAGGTCACTGGCCAGAATGTCACTTGGCGAAGAACCACTGATCGTCGGCCAGTAGGCTTGAAGATTTCGATTGTCTCTAAAGGCTTTGCGAGAATTGAAGCAGCCTGACAAAAAAGCCCGCCGCAAAATGAGATGCCGCAAGCTTTTCGATGACGAAGGGCGCCGAAGAAATAAGTGAATTCCGGGACAGACCAGCGCTTTGCGGCCTATTGGTCAATTGCCGGATTTGGATTTGCGGTGGCCCGGACTAGATTGTAGTCTCTCGATTGATGCCAGAACGCCAACATCTGGGGAATCGTTCTGTCGAATATCTTCTTGGCTTCCGCGATATCCTGCAGGCAGATGTATTGGCGGGCCGTATGCAAATTTATGTAAAGCGCGGTAAAGCGATCTGTGAGTTCGCCGATATCTGTTCCTTGATTGTCCGCGAGTAGTTTGAAAATTTCGCTGTGCTGAAGTGTCGACCAGTTGCGAAGGATTTCGCCGTCCTCCTCGAATGTCACCCGCACCGCTGTAATCGCACCAGACGCATCATGCTCAAGCTGAATTTGCACGCGCTGGCGGCTTGCAGGAACGTTTCGTGCCCGCACCATTTGTTCAATCTCGCAGTCAGTTCCTAAGGAAGCCACCTCTCTAAGAGCTTGCCGGATTAACCGGTATCCCCGCACATCGATCGTTGCGCAACTTCCATCTTGATCTTGCAACTTCTGGATCAACTGATTGCAATCCGTCTCACTCATGGCAATCTCCGTCAGAGCTGGCTGGAGGAGAGAATAGCTCGGGTGCGTCGGACAAAGGTGCAAAAAACTGTAAATTTTTCACATCCCATGGGCGATCGGCGGCCAATGCACTCCCGCATAACATGCAATCACTCAGGCGATAGATCGCTTGCCCCTGCTTTTGAAAAGTTCGAAACCTCCAATTCCGACACCTCGGCGGTCGGCGCTGCGCCCCTTCAACGGCCTAGCTGCGGCCTCCATACATCCAGGAACCTATACTTACGTATAGTGCCGCCCCGATATCATATCTGACAAGGATACAAAAAATCAGGATGCGACGCCCAAGTGCCCCCTTTCCCAGACGACAATGGCGATCGCTCGGTAGCGTCCTTTGGCCCTTTCCGTTTATCGCTAACGAACAGACAGCTTACGAAATCAGGGGCCCCAGTCACGATGGGTGGCCGCGCGCTCGAGATCCTGATCGCGCTGGTGGAGCGCGCTGGCGAGGTTGTTTCGAAACAGGATCTGATCGCGAGCGCATGGCCCAAGGTCTTCGTCGAGGAGGCTAACCTTCGGGTGCAGGTGACTGCTCTTCGGCGCATTCTGGGCGACGGCAACGACGGTCAGGCCTTTATCCAAAACGTTGCAAGGCAAGGCTATGTCTTTTCCGGCCGAATTCAGTTCTCCGGATCAGAGACTGGGGGAGATGCGCAGGAGCAGCCAGGACTTTCGACATTTCATAACCTCCCCAGCCCGCTGCAATCCGTAATCGGCCGTGAAACAGTCGTCGCTCAGTTGGTCATGCATTTGGCCGGAAGGCGCCTCGTGACGATTGCGGGGACTGGTGGTGTTGGGAAGACGACAGCTGCGATTGAAGTTGGACGGGCCCTGCTTCACGAGCACGACGCCGTCATCGTCGTAGACCTCGCCCGCGTCACCGACGCCTCACATGTCGCCAGCACTATCAAAGCCGCAATATCCTCAACTCTAATGATCCAGCAGCAGCCATTATCGGAGCCGCTGCCAATCCCCTCCTCTCTAATCATCCTCGACAATTGCGAGCATCTCCTGAAAGCAACAGCGGAGGCTGCGGAAGAGCTTCTGCGCAATTCACCGGAAGCAAAAATCCTGGCGACCAGTCGCGAACCACTGCGCGCTGCCGGCGAACTGGTCTTTCGCCTTTCCGGTCTAAAGGTGCCGCCTGTCGACGATGGCAGCTCATTGGTGGACCCGCTTAGTTTTGCGGCGGTTCGTCTTTTCGTAGAGCGCGCTGCATCGGTCCTTGGAAACTATGTTCCCCAGCCGCCGGACATTCCGATCATTATTGAGCTGTGCAGGCGATTTGAAGGAATGCCACTGGCGATCGAACTTGCTGCCGGCCGTGTCGACGCCTATGGGATCAAAGGCCTTGGTCAGCGCCTCGATGACGCGTTTCAGTTGCTCACGACCGGTCGGCGCACAGCTCTTCCTCGCCATCAGACCCTGCAGGCGACGCTGAATTGGAGCTTTGATCAGCTTTCGGACAGCGAGAAGACGACCCTTGCGAGAATTTCGGTTTTCCCGGGCCTTTTCTCTCTTGATGCCGGCGCTGAGCTCGCATCGATCGCGGAACCGATTTGGAGCACGACCGACGACATCGCGAGCCTGGTCATGAAGTCGCTGGTGAACGCGGACTTCACGCAAGAAATGCCGCATTACCGTCTCCTGGAAACGACGCGAGTTTATGCCCGGGCCAAACTTCGAAAGCGTGGCGAGTTCGACCGTCTCAGCAAACGCCATGCAATATTGGTTCAGGCGAGGCTAGAGAAAATCGGTCGAGACAAGGGCCATACAGCAAGCCCTGATCGTATAAGTGCCTTCGCCACATTGGTCGATGATCTTCGTGTTTGCCTGGCTTGGTGCTTTGGCCCGAATGGCGACACAGAACTGGGTGTCGAGCTTGCGATCGCCTCCTCGACCGTCTGGTTTGAGCTATCGCTTGTCAGCGAGGCCCGCATTTATTTCGAGCAGGCGATCGCCGCACTCGAGCCAACCAGCCAGACCGACCCCGCCCGGGTGATATCGCTGTTAAGTTCATTGGGTACGGCCCTGATCTACACGATCGGCCCCGGACCCGAAGTGGACCGACTTTGGGCCAAGGCCGCGCGGATTGCTGAAGCGTCCAGTGACCCCTCACTCATGCTCGATGCATTTTACGGCACATGGCTTTCTGAGATAGCTGGGGGTGAGTATCGCAGATCGCTTGCAACGGCCGAAACGTTCCGGGTCTTGGCCCACGCCAAGGCCGAAAATATCCCGGGAGCAGCAGTTCGGATCGGGGATCGATTGCTGGGTGTTTCGCGACTCTACGTCGGGCAAGTTTCCGATGCTTGTGAAAGCCTGGAAGCCTATATTGATAGCCAGTCCCCGCCGCTGAGCCCAATCGTAAGGATGCAATACGATCAAAGCGCAAGCGCACGGGCCTACCACGCCATGACGATGTGGCTACTTGGCCGACAAGACGCAGCCTTAGCATCAGCTGCCAGCTGCGTCGAGGATGCCCGGTTGCGCGGGCATACGACCTCCCTTTCTCTTGTCCTGGTCGAAGCCGGGTGTCCTGTGCCGTACTACAGCGGCGCCCTTGAGATTATGGAAGAGCGAGTGGACCTGCTTCAATCGATTGCCGGAAGACAGACCTTTGGACCCTGGCGAGCATGGGGCGGTTGTTTCCGTGGCGCTCTCTCATTCGGGCGAGGCAGGTTGGAGGCGGCAATCGAGCAGCTTTCGATTGGGCTCGAGGAACTGACCCGCACCAGATGGCCGGTCCGACGGACATTTTTTTTGAGCATTCTTGCTCAGGCGCTCAATAGTCATGGTCGCTTTGATGAAGGGGGTCGATGCATTGAGGATGCCCTTGCGATGTGCGCTGCAAGCGGCGAGGCTTGGCACCTGCCCGAACTTTTGCGGGTGAAGGCCGAGCTATTGCACCGGGTGTCCCCTGAAGCGGCGTTCACATTACTGCAGCAAGCAAAATTGATCGCGCAGCAAAACATGATGGTCGCGTGGCAAACGCGCTGTGAGGAGACGACATCGCTGATGTCGCTCACCCCTGAAGGCCGCCCTGCCGGACAAGTCCCATAGAGGAGATGCCGTGACCGAACAATCCTCTGCAACCGCTTCGCTGAACGCCGCGAGTACAACAGTCCGGCGCGGCACATTTTCGGTCGACATCATTCTGGCCCTGGTTGCAATGGCCGGCCCGCTCTATGTCGATATCATGCCGGCCATCATCGCGACCCTTCGTTCGGAATACTGCCTGCGCCCGGATCAGGCAGGCTTCGTGGCCGGTGCGAATGGCTATGGCTCGATGCTTGGCGCGTTGCTGGCCTTGTTTCTCGTATCACGCGTCCCATGGCGCGCGTTTCTGATCGGGCTTCTCGCGACGTTGATCGTTGCCGATCTGGCGACGATGGCAGTCTACGACTATTATTGGATGCTCAGCATTCGCTTCATCCACGGACTTGCCGGCGGCCTGCTTGCGAGCGTTGCCTACGCGCTGATGTCTCGGACCGCTGACACCCGGCGTAGCTTTGGCGTGCTGTTCGTCTTCCACTTTGGCTTTGGTGGTATTGGTATAGCCATGTCGTCGTTCTTCGCCGGCAAGATGCACAGTGGTATCGTCTTCGGTATTCTGGCGGCCTTCGGAATGATCGCCGCCGTAATAGTGCCCCTGCTCCCCCAATTTCGACAGCCGGGTCCTTCATCACGATCTCGCTCTGCCGCCTTGACGGAGTGGTTGACACTACCGCTCATATTGAAGGTTTGCGGGATTTTTCTTTTTCAAGCAGCCAACCTCGGGCTCGGCGCTTTTATGATCGGGATTGCTGCGGATCTTGGGCAATCTCGCGCCTTCGCAGGCCTTGTGGTGGGCTTGGGCTTGACTGCCGGAATTCCGGGATCGCTGCTAATGATCCTCTTGAGTCGAAAGTTGGGATGGCGGCCCGTGGCCCCCGCATTGCTCATCGCCGGCGTGGCTAAGACACTCGTGCTCGTTGGAACGACTCCTGCCGCCTTCGCGCTTTCGGTATCTTCCATCTACTTTACCATGGCGGTAGCGCTACCCTATGTGCTTGCAGCCTGCGCGACGGACGACAAAGGCGGGCGTGGTACCGTCCTGGGCGGCTTAGCTTCAAAACTGGGGCTCGCTTGTGGTCCCGTTGCAGCTGGATTTCTCTATGCTCAAGGGTCGAGCCACTTGGTCGTTACGGCCGGACTTGCTTCTGCGATGGCGGCTGCTGTGTTCGCATTCTCGTTTAGATTGGCGGATACACGCGGGAATAACTGAGTGATCAACCAAAACTAGCTGCTGCCGTAGCTAGCTATAGAAACCCGACATTAATTCGTTGTAGATGCTTACCCAGCCTACCGGCGAACCAAGTCCTCTTAGGGCACTTCGCTGCTCGTGGCATTCCCCTCCCTGAGGCGATGGAGCAATCACGACATCGCTCCGTGCAGCAGGCATCGGCATATTACAATAGTGCCACGCGCCGAAGCGGCAGGGCTGCTCGCCTGCTATAGGCGCGTTTCCAAAATTCCTAAAGTCGACAAGAAGGCCAAGTCTTCGCGCTGGTCGCCACAGCACCCGCATGCGTGATCGCTGTGCGTAAACTCATTGAGGCTTGAGCAAGGCGCAGTTTCGCCGGCGTCATATTGACCGAGAGAAATTCTTGTATTCGACACGTTGACAAGTTCGCCAAATCCGGAGTGTCGGAGAGATTTTTGTCCGGAGCGCTATTGCACCTCATGCACATAGCGGTGGCTTCTCGTTGTGGCCCGATGACGCGCGACGAGGACCGGGGCGGCGGACTGATCGTAGGACACCTCATCGATCGTCAGCACGGCGTCCGGCAAAGTGAGTTTCAGCAGGCGGGCATCGTCTTCCGTCGCAAGCGTCGCCGCGATCTGTTCGCGAACCGCTGAAATGCGGATGCCATAGCGATCGAGAAGAAACAGATAGAGCAGCGCTGGAATGTCCTCTTTCTTCTCGGGGAACCCCGGAAGCAAGTGCGCCGGAAGCGTGATGATCTCATGCATGACCGGCACCCCGCCAACGCTGCGCAGGCGATGAAAGCTGATCACCTCCGTCGGACTTTCCAGTTGCAGGCTCGTGCTCTCGTCCTGGCTCGCCTGGCGCTTCTCAAGGGACAGGATTTCCGAGGTGGAATTCTGCAGCGAGCCGTCGAGGCCATGAAGACGGAAATACTGAAAGAAGAAGCGCAAGCTGTGTTGCGGCGTACGCCCCGTCACCACCGTCCCCGTCTTGCGCCGGCGGCTCAACAATCCCTCATTGGTCAAATCCGCCAAGGCCCGTCGGACGGTGCCGACCGCCACTCCGAACATCTGCGATAGCGCGATCTCGCTCGGCAAAACGGTTCCAGCGGGCCATTTGCCCATCATGATCGCTTCCGTGATCTGTCGTTTGACCACCTCGTAGAGCGGCAGGGAAAACTCCGCCGCTCGCGATGTATCCGCTAAAAAATTGGGCATTTCGCGCAATTAATTGCCTCTTATTTGGAGTTGACTCGCGGAAGGCGAGGAAGCATCATTACTATATAGTTTATATGAATAAGACAGCAGAGCAAACCTCCATTTCGCACATCTTTTCGGAACTCAACGTGAGCAATCAAGCCTTATCACCCCAGGCGATATCATTTGCAAATGCCTTGGAAGCAGTCGAACGCGATGTCGAAAAAGCGGTCGAGGATCTGGCGCGCATGATCGCCATCGACACCTCCTTCCCCCCGGGCACAGGTTATCCTGCCTTCGCGGAGCTGATGGAAGAGCTGTTGAAGCCGTTGGGCTTTGATACCAGACGCGTCACGGTACCGGATGCGCTGTGGCGTGTCGCCAATGGCCCGGCTTGTGGAGAGCGCGTCAATCTCATCGCCGAGCGTCCGGCAAACAAGCCGGTCTGCGGCCTTTATTACCATGTGGATACCGTTCCTGTGTCTCCCGGCTGGCAGCGTCATCCGCTGCGCCTGACGCGCGAGGGAGACCAGCTTTTCGGGTTGGGCGCCGCCGACATGAAGGGGACGATTGCCGCAACATTGCTTGCGCTGCGCGCTGCGGAGGAGCACGGCGTCGAGCTTGGCTACGATCCAATGCTGCTGCTGTGCACAGACGAGGAAGGCGGGCTTTATCCCGGTATCCGCTATCTTGCCGAACAGGGCATGCTCAAGGGGCACATCGTCAATTTCAACGGTTCGGCCGCGCCGCGCATCTGGGCCGGCTGCTTCGGCGTCTTTCATCTGCAGATCACCATCAGGGGGCACGCCGTTCATGCGGGCGAAGGCAATCGTACCGGCTCGGGCGTCAACGCCATCGAGGGCGCCCTTCCCCTCCTCAATGCGCTTCATGCGCTGAAGCCGAAGATCGCTGCTTTCGAGTCCAAACTGCCGCCACCGCCCCATGCGAGCGGTCCACTGCGGCCGCAGCTGTCCATATCCGCCGTCAATGGCGGCACCTCAGGCGGGCAGGTTGCAGCCGAGATCAAGATCCTCGTCAGCCGTCGCTATGCTCCGGAAGAGAGCTATGAAGCCGCGCGTACCACACTCGAGGATCTGGTACGCGCATGCGTGGCGCAAACGCCCGGCCTCAGCTTCGAGATCGACCTCGTCGGCCACCTGATCCCGACGGCAGATCCTGATGGCCCCCATTGGCCGCGCTGGCAGAAGGCATTGAGCCTCGGCTTCGGCTACCAGCCTGATGATTTCAGCAAGTGGGGCGCCGCCAGCTGCTCGGATTTCGGCTACGTCCAGCAGGCAGGCGTGATGCGGGAGATATTGCTTGGCGGGCTCGGGCGCCCCGAAAGCTGCATTCACAGCCCGGAAGAACACACGACAACGACGGATATCATCGCCCTGGCGAAAAGCATTCTCGCCTATCTCGCGCGCGATTTTTCCGCCGATCTCATTCCAGATTATTCCGTGTCAAAATAAGGGGAACACCAGATGCTGAAGTTGAACCGACGTCATTTTCTCGCCGGAACGGCGGCGCTCCTGACCGCGCCGTCTCTCAGCCTTGCCCAGACCGCCGCGCCCGCCAAGGGCGGGACATTGCGGATCTCCGTCGACCAGGCGGCAAGCGTGATCCATCCGCTTCTGACCCGCGTCAATCCCGAATATATGGTCACCGAGCTGCTCTACAGCAATCTGACGCGGCTGAAGGTTGACATGACCATCGAGCCGGACCTTGCCGAATCCTGGAGCGCAAACGATGCGCTGACCGAATGGACGTTCAAGCTTCGCGCAGGTGTGAAATTCCATGACGGCTCGCCCTTCACCGCGACGGATGTCGTCGAGACCTTCAAGGCGATCCTCAACCCGAGCAATGCGTCTCCGGCCCGCAACAATGTCGGCCCGATCGCCGATGTCATGGCCGCCGACCCTCTGACCGCCGTCTTCAAGCTCTCCGGTCCCTATGCCGACTTCCCGGTCGCCATGGCGTATACGGTGGCCCGCATCATTCCCGCCTCGATCGCGACCGGCGATTTCAAGAAGCTTTCGACGACAGCGAACGGCACCGGCCCCTTCAAGCTCGTGTCCTATGAGCCCGACCGCCTGATCGTCGTCGAGCGCAATCCGGACTATTACGACCCGAAGCGTCCCTATCTCGACCGCGTGGAAATCCAGATCTTCCCGGATATCTCGGCGCAAACCTCCGCACTTCTGGCCGGCGACATCGACGTCGTCTCCACCGTCCAGCCCACCGAATATCTGCGCATGAAGGACGCCCAGGGTGTCAACGTATTGCGCGTTCCCTCCGGCCAGTTCTGCAACATCAACTTCGGCTGCGACACCAAGCCCTTCAACGATCCTCGCGTCCGGCGCGCCCTGGCGCTGACCGTCGACCGGCAGGCCATGGTCGACTTCGTGACCGAAGGCTTCGGAACACCGGGCAACGACACGCCGCTGAACTCCTCCTACCATTTCTACACGGACCTGCCGCTGCGCCAGGCCAATATCGAGGAAGCAAAGAAGCTGCTGAGCGAGGCAGGCTATCCCGACGGGTTCGAGGCCACTCTGATCGCTTCCGACAAGCCGAGCCAGCGGACGCAGCTTGCCGTGGCGCTTCGCGAAATGGCCAAGGAAGCCGGCATCAGGATCAACGTCCAAACGATGCCGCATGCCACCTATCTCGATCAGGTTTGGAAGAAGGGCAGCTTCTATGTCGGCTTCTACAATATGCAGCCGACGGCCGACGCCATCTTCAAGCTTCTCTACACGTCCGACGCGGCCTGGAACGAGACGCGCTGGAACAACGCGGCCTTCGACAAGGTCGTCAACGAAGCACGCGGGATCACCGACGAGGCCAAGCGCAAGGCACTGTATGCGGAGGCGCAAAAGCTGATGAACGAGGAAGTCCCCTCGATCATCCCCGCCTTCTTCGACGTGCTCGCGGCTAAACGCGACTGGGTCTCGGGCTATGAGGTCCATCCCCGCGCATCCGTCTTCCGCCTCGATTACACCGCCTTGACCGACAAGGCGCCGAAGCGGAGCTGACCTCTCGGTCAAGTCGACATAGGCGTTGCGCGTCGTCTTTGGACGCGCAACGCAGCCCAAAGGCCGGCCGCGCCATCCGCAGCCGGCCGCAGGAACGCCGGGGAACAAGTCTTTGTCACCGCACTATCTCATCAAGCGACTGCTGATGATCGTCTACACGCTCTTCGTCGTGTCGCTCGTCGTCTTCGCCATTACCCAGGTCCTGCCGGCCGACGCCGCGGTGATGATGCTGGGGGAAAACGCCACCGCGCAGGCCCTGGACGCTCTGCGCCAGCAAATGGGGCTGAACGACCCTGTGTGGATGCAATATCTGCACTGGCTTACCGGCATTCTGCACGGCGATTTCGGCCAGTCGCTGCGCACGGGCCAACCCGTCGGCCCGGTGCTGTTCGAAGCGTTGGGACGGTCGCTACTGCTCGCCTGCCTGTCGATCGGCCTGATGCTGGTCCTCGCCATTCCGCTCGGCGTTATCGCTGCGATGCGGCGCGGCCGCCTGACCGATATGCTGGTGAGCCTCGTATCCTATGCGGGCGTTTCGCTACCTGAATTCGTGACGGCGACGGTGGCGGTGCTGGTCGTCTCCGATTGGCTCAAATGGCTTCCCGCGACCGGCTACGTGCCGCTCACCGAGAATTTCCACGACGGCCTCGCACATCTGGCGCTGCCGGTCTGCGTCATCTCCATCATCCTCATCGCCCATGTCTCGCGCATGGTCCGCTCGGAACTCGTCGATGTGCTGCATACCGACTATATCCGCGCGGCACGGCTGAAGGGCCTCTCCGGTTCACGCGTTCTGTTCGGCCATGCCCTTCGCAACGCGTTGCTGCCAACCATCACTGTCGTTGCGCTGGATGTCGGTTATCTGCTCGGCGGTATCATCGTCGTCGAAGAAATCTTCGCCATTCCCGGAATCGGGCGTCAGCTCATCGTCGCCATCCAGACGCGCGACCTACCCTCCATCCAGGCCGGCGTCCTCCTCATGGCGGCCACCTATTCCATCGTCAATTTCGCGGCCGACCTTCTCTATGCCTGGCTCGACAAGAGGATCCAATATGGTTGATCTTCTCAAGCGGCTGTTGCGTACGCCGCAGGGCGCCACCGGCCTGATCCTCATCACTCTGGTGTTCATTGTCGTCGCATTCGGCCCGTGGCTCGCCCCCCGCGATCCCGAAGCCATGTCGATCCTTGCTCGCTACAAGGGGCCGAGCATGACCTTCCTGCTCGGAACGGATCAATATGGCCGCGACATCCTAAGCCGGCTGCTGATCGGTGCCCGTGCGACCGTCATCACGGCGGTCGTCGCGACGCTCGCCGGAACCCTTGCCGGCGCCCTCATCGGTACGGTGTCGGCCTATCTCGGAGGTCGCGCCGATGAGATGATCATGCGAACGATCGATGCCATCATGTCGATCCCGAACCTTCTGTTCGCGCTTCTGATCGTCAATCTGCTCGGCTCCGGCAGCGTCAATGCGCTGGTGGCGGTCGCCGTCGCCTTCGCGCCCGGCATGGCGCGCATTACCCGCAGCGTCGCTCTTTCCATCCGCAAGCAGGACTATGTCAGTGCCGCCATAGCCCGCGGCGAAAGCTCGTCCTACATCATCCTGCGCGAAATGCTGCCCAACGTCATCGCCCCGATCGTCGTCGAGACCACCATCCGCATCTCCTTCGCGGTGATGCTCTTCGCGACGCTCAGCTTCCTCGGGCTCGGTGCACAACCCCCTGCAACGGAATGGGGACTGATGATCTCCGAAGCGCGCCAATACATGCATATCAGCGCCGGCATCCTCATCTGGCCGAGCCTGGCGATCGCGATCGTCGCTGTCGGCTTCAATCTGCTCGGCGATGGCCTGCGCGATGCCCTCAACCCGCGCACGGGAGGATGAGATGAGCGAACCCGCCCAAAACAGTGTTCTACAGATCCGCAATTATTCGCTCGACTATCTGACAGTGAACGGCGTCTTCCACGCATTGAGAAATATCGACTTGGAGATCGCGGCCGGGGAAATCCTCGGTCTCGTCGGCGAATCCGGTTCTGGCAAGACCTCGCTTGCCTGGTCGATCATGCGTTACCTGCCCGACAATGCCCGCGAGGTCGGCGGCGCCATCCGGCTGCGGGGCGAAGATCTCGCGGCGAAATCGCCGGCCGAAGTCGGCCGCATGCGCGGCAAGCAGATCAGCATGGTGTTCCAGGACCCCGGCACTTCGCTCAACCCTACCCTTTCGCTTGGCACGCAGCTGACGGAGGCGCTGAGACGCCATCGCGGCCTGACGAAAAGGCAGGCATGGGGCGAAGGGGAAGCCATGCTTGCCCGCGTGGGCTTAAAGAACCCGACCCAGATGATGCAGCGCATGCCGCATGAGGCATCGGGCGGCGAGAAGCAGCGCGTCGTCATCGCGACCGCCTTTGCCTGCAATCCGCAATGCATCATCTTCGATGAACCGACCACGGCGCTGGACGTGATCACCTCACGGCAGATCCTCGATCTGTTTCTCGATCTTCAGGCCGAGACCGGCGTCGCCTCGCTCTATATCTCGCACGATCTGGCGCTGCTCTCCCGGACGGCCAAGCGCGTGGCGGTGATGCGGCGCGGCGAGATCGTCGAGCAAGGCACGATCGACGATATCTTCCGAGCGCCGCGCCAGGATTATACGAGGGAGCTACTTTCCGCCGTGCCGCAACCCGCCAAACGGCTGGTCGAGACGCGCCCCTCCTATCAGGCCAAGCCGCTGATGGAGGTCGAGAACGTCAGCGTGCATTACGGCCGCAAGCCGTTTCTCTCGGCGCTGACGGGCCGCGCCTTCAAGCGCTTCACCGGCAATCGCGCCATCAGCCTCACTGTGCAGCCGGGCGAAATCCTCGGCATCGTCGGGGAGTCCGGCTCGGGCAAGTCGACGCTGGCCAAGGCGATGACCGGGCTCAACCCGTTCGAGGGAAGGATGACCTTCGCCGGACGGACGATCGCCGGACTTGCCGATATGGATAGGTCCTATCGCAAGGATGTCCAGCTTATCTTCCAGCATCCCGACGCCTCGCTCAATCCGCGGCAGAAGATTCATGAAATCCTGGCGCGGCCGCTGAAACTCTACGGCGCGGGTGACGGCGGATCCCTGTCGCACCGGATCGGCGACCTGCTGGAACAGGTTCGCCTGCCGCGCACCCATGCAGACCGCTATCCGCACCAGCTGTCGGGCGGGGAGAAGCAGCGCGTCGCCATTGCCCGCGCCTTCGCCTCGAAACCGAAGCTCGTCATCTGCGACGAGATCACCTCGGCGCTGGATGTCTCCGTGCAGGCCTCGATCGTGCAGCTGCTGCTGGAACTGCACCGCAAGCACGGCACGGCCTTTCTCTTCATCACCCACGACCTCAATCTCGTTCGCCAGATCGCCCATCGTATCGCCGTGATGTACCGCGGCGACCTTGTCGAGGTCGCACCATCAGACGAAATCGCCAGCCCTGACCGCGCCGACTATACCCGCCAGCTGATCGCGGCGGTTCCGGCGCTCGCGGGCACATCCTTCTAGAATTGCAGAGCAAGGAGCATACAATGGACCCGAAATCGCTCGTCGGCACGATCGACGAGAAGAGCTGCCTCGACTTCCTGTCGAACATGGTACGCCAGAAGAGCCACTCCCAGACCGATGGCGAGCGCGAACTCGCCCGCATCATGGCCCGCGAGATGGCAGCGATCGGTCTCCAGTCCGAGCTGCAGCCTTTCGAGGACGGCCAGCGCTTCAATGCCATCGGACGGTTGAAGGGATCGGGCGGCGGCAAGAGCCTGCTGTTCAACGGCCATCTCGACACCAATCCGGTAACAGAAGGCTGGACCGTCGATCCCTGGGGCGGCCTCGTCGATGACAAGTTCATCTATGGCATCGGCGTCTCCAACATGAAGGCGGGCGACGCGGCCTATTTCTGCGCCGTCAAAACGCTGCTGGATGCCGGTGTGAAACTCAAGGGCGATATCATCCTGACCTATGTCGTGGGTGAGCTGCAGGGCGGCGTCGGCACGCTCGCCGCGATCCGCGGCGGCATCAAGGCCGACTATTTCATCAATAGCGAGCCGAGCGACCTTGCAGCCGTGACGATGCATGCGGCAGCGCTGAGTTTTGTCATCGAGCTTACCGGCGACACCCGACATCTTTCCAAGCGCGAGCAATCCGTCGATGCCATCGCTGCCGCCTGCGACATCATTCCGCGCATCAACGCGATGACCTTCAGCGGCGCGAAAAGTGAGGTGCATCGCTCCATCAATCGCGGCCATGTCGGCGTCGTCCATGGCGCTCTCGGTCGCGATCTCCAGGAATGGCGGCCGCCACAAGTCTCCGATTTCGTCCGCATCCGGGGCTCGGCCCGCTACGCGCCCGGCCAGACGCAGGAAGGCGTTCTTGCCGATCTCGCCGGCGAACTCGTCGAACTTGAGAAGCGTTTTCCGGGGCTCAAGGCCAAGCTGGTTCCCGAGATGATCGAGGGGCGGCCGCTGATGCCTCCTTTCGAGGTGTCGCCGACCTCCCGCATCGTCACATCGATCAATGCGGCCTATGAGGCCGTGCGCGGCGAAAAGCAGCCGACCGGTGCGATCACCCCGACCCGCTTTTACGGGACGGATGCCGGTCACCTCTATCACGAGCTCGGTATGGAAGGCATCGTCTGCGGTCCCGGCGGGCGCTACAACACCATGCCGGACGAGCGGGTCGATATCGTCGACTATCTCGACATGATCCGCGTCTACATGCTCACCATTCTTGACATCTGCGAGATGATCTGAGGCCGCATGTTTCCTCGTGACGAATATGACTGGCGGATCGCCAAGGCACATGCCGCAATGGATGCCGCAGCCATCGATCTCCTTCTGATCGACAGCGGCGAGCTGCTGGCTTGGCTGACGGGCTATACCGTTTCCGAAACCATGTACCGCGCCGCCCTGCTTCCACGCCAAGGACAGCCGTGGTTCGTACTTCGCGAACTCGACGAGGCGCCTTGCCGAAAAAAGACCTGGATCGCGGATGTGATCGGCTTTGCAGATATCGATGATCCACATCAGGCCGTCGCGGACAGCATTCGCGCCCATGGCTTCGCTGACGCCCGCATCGGCGCCGATGTCAACGCCTACAGCTTCAGCGCCCATACGGCGGCCCGCCTCAAGGCATGCCTGCCGCGGGCGGAATTCATCGCCCTTCCCGGCATCAGCGACAGCTTGCGCTGGATCAAATCGCCGCGTGAAATCATGGTTCTGAAGGATGCATCTGCCATCGCCGACAAGGCCATGCGGGCAATTGCGCAGAACGTCCGCGTCGGCTCTTCGACGCGCGCTGCCGCAGCGACTGCTGCGGCGACTTTCCTGCTCGAGGGCGCTGATAGCGGCGAGACCGGCCCGATCGTCAAAGCCAGTGGCAACCATGAATTTCTGCACGGCGCCTTCAAAGGCGACCTGCTCGGTGTCGGTGATATTCTGCATGTTGAGCTTATTCCACGGGTCGACGGCTATGGGGCCCGCCTGATGCGGCCCATCGCCATCGGCGACACGACCGTCAAGCTTCGGGATATCGCCGCGCGCATCATCGCCGTGCAGGACGAACAGATCGAGGCCATGAAACCCGGCGCCTTGGCTCGCGACGTCGATGCCATCACGCGCCAGGGTCTGATCGCGTCCGGCTTGAGGCCGCGCTATGACAATGTGACGGCCTACACACTCGGCCTTTACACTCGCACGCCGCGCACCAGCGATTTCTCCCGGGCTTTCTTGCCCGACGCTGATTGGCCGCTTGAAGAAGGCATGGTTTTCCACGTCTATGCAACAGCTGCCCGGCTGGGTTTCAGCGAGACGGTCGTGGTGACGCCAGAGGGCGGCAGACGGCTGACTGCAACCGCCCGTCAACTTCTCACCGCCCATCAATCCGGATTTCAACGGGGATGAAGTGCATTCGCTCGAATTTGTTCCGAGGAGTAAATTACACAGGCCGACAGCGCTCGCTTTGAAAGAATTTGAATTGTAGACACGTAAATAGCTCGATGGGTGCCTTGAGCAAGAATCGCTAGATATCGCCTACGGCCGAAAACTCGATCACGTTCGTGGCCTGCCACCTCATCGACTATTCCCAAACGCTCAAGATCTGCTGGCGAACCTTCATCGAAGCGCGAGCACATTATCCTGCTGGAGCAAGAAAGGATTAAACGAGCCACCAACAAGCTTCGCTGATTTCAACGTATGAAACAGGCCGCCTAGGTCCACAAACAGGCGGCCCCGAAATTCCAATCCCTCCATGGCCAAGCCGTCTTAAATCGTTCGCTGTCGGATAATCCTTCAGGAAATTCCAGACCCTTTTGAACGAAAGGCGCGCCCTTTGCCTCATAGCTCCGTCTTGTAAAATCCAACTATGGTACGGCAGAAATCGCTGTGCTACCGTCCGATAAATTCGAAATTCTTAGCTTTTTTCAATGGAGTTTAGACGGATGCCTATGCTGACTGTCCGAGATGACACGCGTCTTTACTACAAGGATTGGGGCACCGGGCCGGTGGTGGTCTTCAGCCACGGATGGCCTCTTAGCAGCGATATGTGGGAAAATCAGATGATGTTCCTGGCATCCCAGGGCTATCGCGTTGTGGCGCACGATCGGCGGGGCTTTGGCCGGTCGGATCAACCCTGGCATGGCTACGACCACGATACTTTCGCAGACGACTTGGACGAGCTTATTCGAGTGCTCAATCTAAGGGATGTCACGCTTGTCGGCTACGCTATGGGTGGTGGCGAAATCGCCCGTTATATCGGCCGGCACGGAACCGAAAGAGTTTCCCGCGTTGTCCTCATCGGCGCAACCACTCCGAAGCTTGCGCAAAGCGCGGACTATCCGTGTGGCGTTCCGGAGCCTGTCTTCGAAGGGGTCCGTGCTGGTTTGAGAGCCGACAGGGCGGAATTCATGCGCGGTTTCGCAAGATTGTTTTTTGGAGCGGACCGGGACGGCTCGTCGGTTTCCGAAGGAAGCATGATTCAGTTGCACCAGATCGCTATGCAAGGGTCGCTGAAGGCGGCACACGACGCGATTACCGCCTGCGCAGCGACGGATTATCGCGGCGACATCGAGAAGTTCGACGTTCCCGTGTTGATCATTCACGGAGAAGACGACGCATTCGTCCCATTCAAGGCAACCGCCGAACAAGCAATTCGGCTGATGCCCGATGCGGTGCTCAAGGTTTACGGAGGCGCTCCGCATGGGCTTTTGTTTACGCATAAGGACAGGCTGAACGAAGACTTGCTTGGCTTTCTGCAGCAATGAGCGACGGTGCGTCCTTGGGTTACACCGGCGATCAAAATCTGTTCCGCTCCTTGCCGATGGGAATTTTCCGTCTTTCCGTCAAAGGGGCATGGGAGCTCATTGCCGAACTTACTCCTTCGGAAAGCCATGGTGAGGCGATCGAGCTGAGCCAGAACGTCAGTTGTACGCTCGGCAACGCCTGCCTGATTACAGATGCAAACCCAAGTGCTTGTGCGCTGCTGCGCATCGAAAATCCAGCTACCATCGCAATGGCTCCCGTTGCATCTGTCTTCCCGGAAGACACGCTCAGGCTGTTTGCAGATGGTCTATATCGACTCTTTCAGGGGCAAAAGGCGATTGCTTATGACGGCAGCTTAACCATCGCCGGCGGAGGTGAGCACCAGGTTGCCTTTAACCTTTGGCAGGGCGAAAGCGATGTCTCGCCGGACGACGTCTATCTCAGCTTTTGGAGTATCAGCGAGAGAATATCCCTCGAGCAAACCAAGGATGGTCTCCAAAGCGACCTCGCCCGTTCTGCCCGTATCTCCTTGCTAGGAGAGATGACAGCCTCGATCGCTCATGAAGTCAATCAACCGCTTGGCACCATTGTTGCGAGTGCTGAGGCCGGATTGCGATGGCTCTCCAGAGATGAACCCGACATTGCTGAAGTTCAGCAGCTGCTTGAGCGCATTGCGAAAAATGGCAAGCGAGCAGCCGGCGTCATAACGACAATGCGGGCGTTGGCGAGCAACAAAAAGTCAGAGCGCCTGCCGGCAGACATCAATTCTGTTGTCGAGGAAGCGATCCTTCTGTTGCGAACCGATCTTGCCAAACGTCAGATCACGCTACGCCTTGATCTTTCGTCGAACCTGCCGTCGGTAAAAGCCGACAAAACGCAGATATTGCAGGTTATCGTAAATCTCGCATTGAATGCTGCGCAAGCCATGTCGGACGGGCATGCGTGGAATAGGACCTTATGCATTCGCACCCGGCGCGGTATCGCAGATGTCGCCGTGGAGGTCGAGGATAGTGGACCTGGCATTGACGCCCATGTTCGCGAACGGCTTTTTGAAAGCTTCTTTTCAACGAAGGAAACCGGCATCGGCATGGGCCTTGCCATTTGCCGTTCGATTATAGAAGCACATGGTAGCCAAATCGAGCTCCAGTCGACCCCTCATTTGGGCGCGCGATTCAGCTTTGCCTTGCCGACAGAACAGGTGCAGACCGATGGATAAGGTGATGAACCGCTCCCAGGACGGTACTCGCGGCAAATCGACCTACATCTCAATTCGGTTTTGATATGAATATGAATTCGACACCCATTGTGCATGTCATTGATGATGACCTGGATCTACGTCTTTCGCTTGATAGCTTACTTCGGTCCGTCGGCTTGAAAACCGTGCTTCACGAGACAGTTCCGGATTTCGCTGTTTTCACGACCTCGGATGGCCCGCGTTGTGCACTGGTCGACGTGCGCCTTCCGGGCTTCAGCGGGCTCGATTTCCAGGACCAGCTCATAATGAGCGAAAAGTCCATCCCGCTGATCTTCATGACTGGCTTCGGCGATATTCCAATGACGGTTCGGGCGATGAAGGCTGGAGCAGTCGATTTCCTTCCCAAGCCGTTTCGAGACCAGGATTTGTTAGACGCTGTCTCTCGGGCCTTGGAAATCGATCGCCAAAAAAGGTCCAGGGAATTGGAAGTTTCCTCTCTGAGGGCCCGCTATGAGGAGCTCAGCGTGCGCGAAAAGGAAGTGATGACACTCGTTGCATCGGGGTTTATGAACAAGCAGATAGCCGGCCGGCTATCCCTCAGCGAAGTTACGGTAAAAATCCACCGCGGGTCCGCGATGCGCAAGATGAATGCCCGTACTCTGGCCGACCTCATCAAGATGTCGGAAGCACTCAAATTAAACGAGAAATGAGCCGGCATCACCGGGGCAAGACCCCAATTTGCTTTAGGCTCGTGGCCAACTCATCAAAGCCAAATGGTTTGGCAACAATGACGGATGCACCGAAATTGTGAGCCTTCCTCTCCAATTCCGGCGCATCACGCCCGGTCATCAGAATGATCGGCAATTGGTGATCCGTGTGAGTACGTCGGAGAATACTCGTCAGCTCAAGGCCATTCATCTCGGGCATGTTGATGTCGCTTATGACGCAGGCAAAGTCCAAAAGGTTCGCTCGGTTGATCAATCGTTCGGCGGAACTGAAGCTCTCAACTTTGCACCCAAACGAGCGAACCAGGCTGCTCAAAGCGGCCAAGAACTCTGCGTCATCATCGACAATTCCAATAAGTGCGGTTGGCGGCATCTCAGTTTGTTTCATGTGCGTCGATCTAGGATGCCTCTCGGCTAAGCATCACGGGACATTCGTATCCTTAATTCATCTAGTCATAAGTTCCAGACTGCCCGGCAGCGAGGCAATCACAAGGCAAGAAAGCAAAGGTTCCATAGCTCGTCCATTCATTTCGCCCTTGATTCGCATCAAATTAGCCTCAGTCGACATAATTCGCTCTTCAGGCGGCAGCTGATCGGCTGCCGGGGGTCGCCATATATCGACGCCAGGCACTGGGGGTCGTCCCCGTAACGCGACGGAAAATTCGCGAGAGATGAGCTTGATCAGCCAATCCGCAATCGAGTGCGATTTCGCACAGAGGAGCGTCACTGTTCAGCATTCGATACTTGGCAAATTCCACCCTCCGTTCGACGACGTAATTATGGGGTGAAATACCGAAGGTGACCTTAAATGCCGCCGAGAAATAACTCGTGCTAAGCTTGGCAACCTCGGCAAGTTCATCGAGCGCAATGGAATAGGATATGCGATCTTCGATGTAACTCTTCACGCGATTGATCTGCCAGGGCGCAAGGCCTCCCGAACTGCTCCTCTGGCGCTCTATCGGCTCGGCATGAACGGAGAAAGGCTTCAGCAAATTGGAAGCCTGCTTCATGAGATCGATGGCGATTGTCTCGTCATTTTCGACACAGCGGATCGCGCAAAGTAGAAGCGAGGATACCTCTTCTGCAGTTTCCGTCGTGACATTCTTGAAAGCGATGGGGGACGTATCGCGGGCGGGAACAGCAGCGGTTGCAGGCATCGTCTATCTCCAAGTGACCCTGAATTCTTTCATGGGGTCCATTTTGAGACCGATGCTATCTTCGCGGAATCGTACACTGATCCGGTTCCGGTACACGTGCGTGCTAGCAGACCATACCAAAGTATTATTGCTGGGGAATTGGAACACGCGGAAGAGGCCGCAAGGGTGCCCAGAAAAAGCAGACTCCCCGGCCAAAAGGCAGGATGTTGTAGGCCTACAACATCCTGCCTCGCTTGAAGAGCCCGCGCGCAGATTTTCTGAGCTTCATGCTGGACACGATCCGGTTCAGTTCCCTGTTCCAGGCGCTGCGTCGTAGTTGGCGGGAACCCAAAAGAAATGCCCATCCTTCGCGCTGACATGCCCAAGTCCAGGAAACGAGATATGCGCCGCGCCAATCCAGTAACCCTTTTGCGCCGCGTCAGCGAAGACGGCGAGCCGCACGCTTTCAGCCATGCCGGCATCGCTGTCATAGGCAACCGTTATCGCCGGGTCGGGAAACTGCATCGGAGCGACGTGGACAACATCCCCCCACAGCAACAGCTTCGCGCCGTTGCTTTCAACCTCGAAGAAACTGTGACCAGGGGGATGACCGGGGCCGGCGATAGGCTTGATACCAGGTGCCAGCTCGTCGCCGTAGGAAAACGGCTTGAAACGCCCGGCGTCGATATAGGGCTTCAAGGATGCCTTGTCGCCTTCGAACATCGATTTCAACAGGCTCGGTGCCGCAGCCTCGTTGGCGTCCTTGAGCCAGTAGTCGGCATCGGCTTGGCTTACCCTTACCACGGCGTTTGGAAACGCCATTTTCCCATTGGGGGCAATGCCCCCGACATGATCGGCGTGCAAATGGGTCAAATAGATTTCATCGACCTGCTCCGGAGCGTAACCGGCTGCCCGCATATTCGCGATGAGATGGCCGCAACAGTCACCATAAAGGCTCCCTGCACCGCTATCGATCAGGATGAGTTTTGATCCGGTGTTGATCAGAAACGCGTTGATCGATCCCGCAACAGGAACGGAAAGTTTGCTTTCGGCAAGCAGTGCATCTGCTTCTCCCGGTGATGATTGATCGAGCGGCACACTCTGCCCATCGGCCAACGACGACTTCGTGAAAACCTTGTGGACCGGGAAAGGATGCGTGCCGTCGGACAGGGCCGTGATTTCGAAGTTGCCGAGCATCATGCGATAGAAGCCGGGCGCCTGGGTACCAACTTGAGGGGCTGCGGCAAGAGCGTGTCCGGCAAACAACATTGCCGTAAAAATCGAGCAGGCAACAAGAAAAACCACATTCAAGGCTCGGCGCGCGGCCCATCGCGATCGCCCATCGGGACCGCCGAGGAAAAGTCTACGTTTCATACGTTTCTCCTTGTGCAAGAGGACATGTCGGTTCGTTGCGCTGTGCAAACTTGCGCAGCGTCGCCGTTTGTTCAGAACCGGGATCTGAGGCGTCAATTGGCGGAGTCGTACTGCTAAGCCCGTCCGTTCGGGTGCATCCGGTGAGGGAACATATCCCTCACCAGCCGCATGCTACTCATCGGCCACACCGACTTCCGGACGATCCCCTGCTTCGACATGTTCCCGGTGCCAGGAGCCATCCTCGGATTGAAAGAGGATCTCGGCGTCCCGGCCTTCGAGTTGTTGCCTGCGGGCAGCACGATGGGCCGCGGCTCGCGCATCGGAGTGGCTGGCATATGGCTCGGACCAGACGTCGCCAAGTCGATAGGCCCAGCCGCCGTCATGCCGGCCAATGTGATAAGTCAGATGCATCGGTGCGCTTTCTTCTTTCATCGTCATTCCATGGGTTGATGCTAAGGTATGCGGTTATTGTAGGAGAGGCCAGCCGATCAGTATTGTCTGTTTCTATGCTCCATGGACGTTTCGCCTTTGGCCTATGTCGGCGGGAGCTGCAGCATTCCAAGGGATCAAAACGGCAAACAACAGGCGGTCTCTTTCCAGGACGTGCTCAGAGTTGGCGCGTTTGATTCAAAGGGCGGAGGCGCCTAGCTGGCGGCCATAATCCGCGATATATTTGCCCACAGGCAGGCGCTCTTGCTCGTATCGAGCAAGTGCTTCCGGCAGATCATCTGAGCGCATCAAGGCCTCTCGAAGTGCGAGGACATCGCCCGCGGCCTTCGAGACACCCATGGCCGTGTGCGGCCGAACGACAAAGGCCGCGTCGCCGACCAAGGCCATATGGGCAGATACCATCTTCGCAGCTTCGAAGTCGAAGATACCCTGGATGGAGGGCTGGGGTTCCGCTTCGACGGCCATGGCAAGCTGCGGCGGCAGCATCGAAAGAGCATCCTTTTGCAGGATTTGCAGGCGCTCGTCGGACAGGGCACCGCGCGGGAGCGAATAATCAAATATCCTGCCATCCGCGGCGGTGAATTCCGCCCGCAGATCGTTCCCCGCCACTGGTCGATACCAGACCCAGTTGTACCTGCGCTCGCCGCGCCCGGTTTCGCCATGTGGGCCAGGCACCAGATAGCCAAGCACGTGGATCCCGCCGGTGATATAGAAGGCAAAACGGTCCAGCAGGATCGCGGCCTCCTGTGGCAATGCTGTCTCGGGAACGAGACCGCGCCAGGCGACGTAACCGGCGAAACGATTGCTAGCGTCCCGGTTCAGAAGAGGGCGAACGACCGAACCAAGTCCATCGGCGCCTATGACCAAATCAGCTTCCTCACGCCCGCCATCGGCGAAAATGATCTGCGCTCCCTCAGGGCTCTCGACCACGCTGTCTATGGGATGTCCGATCATATAGCTATCGGCGGTCATATGTGATGCGACGGTCGAATACAGAAAATCCCAGGAAATCTGCATTTGCGGCGTCGCGAGACGTTCGGCAATGCTTCCATCCCGGTTGAAGTAGATCCGCTCGTCGGCGACCACGCCGACGCGAGCTACATGTTCGCATCCAATCACACGCAGGATACGGAAAAGATCCCGTTGGCCAACGAGCCCTGCTCCCCGCCCGGCAAGACCGGACGAAGAGCGTTCGTAAATTCTGACGTCGTGGCCATCGCGCTGGAGGAGGATGCCGGCGAACAAGCCGGCAAGCGATCCTCCGACGATCCGAATACGCAACCGCTTCATGATATTCTCCTATCGAGCCTGAGCGGCGGTTGTCGAACGGGTACGATGTCCAGCGGCGCGAACCACCAAGGCGAGAAGAGCAAGCAGGGCGCCGAGAGCACTGACGCCGAACCAGCCGGCATAACTCCAGGCAGCGGTCGCCAGGGCAGCACCGACCGCCCCACCAAGGAACATCGCGGTCATGAAGATCGTGTTCAGACGGCTGCGAGCGTCGGCATCAAGCGCATAGACGATATGCTGGTTCGATACGAGCGCACTCTGGATGCCGAAATCAAGAATGACCACGCCAATCACGAGTGCCGTAAGCGAAGCCCAAAGACCGAAGATGACCCAAGCGACCAGAGTGAGCAAGGCGCCCATCCAGACGACGAAATCGGGTCCGCGACGGTCGGCGATCTTACCGGCAAGCGGCGCCGCAAAGATACCGGCCGCGCCAACGATGCCGAAGAGACCAGCCACGTCTGCGCCGAGATGGAAACGCGGTGTTGCCAGGTAGAGTGCAAGAATCGTCCAGAAGGCCGTAAAGGAGCCGAAGAGCGCGGCCTGCATCAGCGCCGCCGTGCGCAGCGCGCGTTCCCGCCTCCACAGATGGGCAAGGGACTTGATGGCATTATGATAGGCCATCCGGGATGTTGGCCGGTGGTGAGGCAGCGCAAAAAACATTAGAGCCGCCGCGGCAAGCGCCAACGGCACGCCGATCCAGAACATCTGACGCCAGCCCGCATGCTCGCCAACGAATCCGGACAGGGTCCTGCTGAACAGAATTCCGGACAGGACGCCGGCCATGACAGTGCCGATCGTGGATCCGCGCCTGTCGGGGGAGGCGAGCGAGGCGGCGAAGGGAACGATTTGCTGGGCGACCGTGGAGCTGGCGCCAACAACGAGTGACGCCGCGACGAGCGACCAGGCCGAAGGCGCGACGGCTGCAAGCGCGAGAGCCACGGCAAGAACGATGAACTGGCTGATGATCAACTTGCGCCGGTGCACGAGGTCGCCGAGCGGGAGCAGGAAGAATAGACCCAGCGCATAGCCCAGTTGAGTAGCTGTCGGGATGAAGCCCGTGATCGGCTGGTGCTGGAACTCGTTTTCGATGATCCCGAGCATTGGCTGGTTATAATAGATATTCGCCACGGCGATGCCACTGGCTGCTGCCATCGCGAATAGGGCCGGCTTCGAAAGCTGTTTTGAACCTGCCGGCCGGTGTTGACTTATCGTGTCCATGGTCCTTGCCTTTCTGGCTGAAGAAGTATGCAGATATCTAGCTTTTTATCGAAAACCGTTTTAGTCATCTTGAATGATTGGCCTGTGTAACGGTTTTCGATATAATGGACACGAATGACGTTCTGGTCTTCACCTCCGCGGTTTCCAGCGGCAGCCTCGCCGCCGCGGCCCGGCGCCTTGGCGTCACCCCCATGGTCGCGACCCGCAGACTGGCCGGGCTGGAAGCTGAGCTCGGCGTGAGGCTGTTACATCGCACCACGCGATCGCTCTCGCTGACGCCGGAGGGCGAAAGCTTCCTGCCGTTCGCCCAGGCTCTCGTCGACAACGAGGCGGCGGCGATGGCGCTCCTGCATTCCGGAACGGAAAGCGCCTCGGGGCTGCTGCGCATGTCCGTGCCAATTTCATTCGGCTTGAAGTTCATCATGCCGATCGTGCCACGGCTCCTGGAAGACAATCCTGATCTGAGAATCTCCGTCGATATGACCGACAGCCTGCCCGATCTCTTGACGACCGGTACGGACCTCGCAATCCGGATCGCCCGCCTCAGGGACAGCAGCCTTATCGCCCGCAAGCTCGCTGACAATCCTCGGGTCATCGTCGCCAGCCCCCGCTACCTTGCCCGTCGCGGCGTGCCATTGTCTCTCGACGACCTCGCCAATCACGATTGCCTGTCGCTTGCCGGCGCCACCCACTGGACGTTCCGGGAACACGGCGATGAGCGGCATGCCAGACTGAATGGACGCTTTTCTTGCAGCAGCATCGCAGGCTGTTACACGGCATGCCTTGGCGGAGCCGGTATTGCCCTGTTGTCGACCTGGTATGCCGCCGACGACATCAAAGCCGGCCGCCTGGTGCCGATCGATTTTCCAGGCGCACAACCAGAGCCGATCAACATCTGGGCCGTCTATCCGACGACACGTTTGGTGCTGCCGAAGGTCCGTGTCTTCATTGCAGCTTTGCGTACCGCGCTGGCGGAGGCCGGTATTGAAGGAACTACAGAGTGACGATCGCCGCCCTCACCCTTTCCGGCGTCATGGGCATGTCCCGGAAGCGTATGCCGGTCGCGTCAGCCAACGCATTGGCAAGTGCCGCCGAGGTCGGTCCCTGCCCGCATTCGGCCACGCCCAGAAACGGTTGACCCGGCTGTTCTTCGACGATCACATCGATCTTTTCCGGGATATCGACGAAACGCAGGATCGGATAGGCGCTCCAATCGAAGCTCGTACGGATCGTTTCGTTATTCGTCACCTCCTCGCGCGTGCACCAACTGAGGGATTGGATGATGGCACCCTCGATCTGGTTCTGAACACCGTTCGGACTGACGACCTCGCCGCAGTCGGCGGCGGCCTGCACTCGGTGGACGGTGATGCGGCCGGTATTCTGGTCGACGCTGATTTCCAGGCAGACCGCGCAGTAGGCGCCCAGATTCTTGTATCGTGCGAAGGCCATGCCGAAACCGTGGAAAGGTCCCCTCTTCTGCCGTTTGCGCCACCCGAAGGCATCGGTCGCGGTTTGCATGACCTGCCGTGCGCGAGTATCGGCCATATGGTTCATCCGCAGCTCGAGAGGATCGATATTGCCGGCAAGCGCCAGCTCGTCGAACATGCTTTCGATCGAGAAGACGTTGAGATGCGCCCCCAGCGAACGCAACGCCGAGACCCTGATCGGCATGTCCTTGATGAAGTGATAAAGCACATTCATGTTCGGCAGATCGTAAAGCGGGTTGGAGTTGCGGCTTCCGTCTCCCTCCGGCATCGGGATCGGTTTGCCCTCCGGCTGCGGAAATCCGGGCACGACCTCGTTGCCGACGAGCACACCGCCGGCGCCGACCGGGCGGTTATTATGGGGATTGCTCCAGACATCGTATTTCCACGCCACGATGCGGTTGGAGGCATCCAGGCCGGCATCGACCTCCGTGACCATGCCTGGACCGAGCGGCTCCCATCCGAACTCCTGCTCCCGCATCCATTGCAGACGGACCGGCCGGCCGGGAACGGACATGGCGATATAGGCAGCCTCGGCGGCGACATCATCCGCGCCGTTCTGACCATAGCAGCCTGCACCCTCCACGTGGATCGCGCGGATTTTGCCGATCGGCCGTCCGAGCAACTCCGAAGCGACGCGGCGCACGTCATAGGTACCCTGGCTATGGGTCCAAATTGTCAGGAGATCGTCCTTGAACAAGGCGATCGCACAGGAGGGGCCGATGGAACCGTGACTGATCCATCTGCGCGTGTAGCGCGCCGATACCGTCTTGACGGGCGCGGCAACGGGATGGGCCACATCGAGGATGACGATGTCGCGGGCCGGAAGCGCCTTCAACGTGTCGGTCACATCGCCTGTCGGGAACGGCGCTCCGGCTGGCTCATAGTCGGACGCCTGGAGCTTTCGCATCAACTTGATCGCGTCCCATTCCCTCTCAGTGACGACAGCGGCGAAATCGCCGTTCTGGACGAACTTGAAGACCTTCGGCATCGCTTCGATTTCGGCGGCTGGCGGCAACTTCAAACGCGTCCGTTCGCTCGGCCCGCGCAGCATGCGAGCATGCAGCATACCCGGCAGCCGCATGTCGTGAATGAATGCCTGCCCACCGGTTGTCTTGGCGGGAATATCGAGTCGAGGAAGGTTCGTGCCCATCGTGCGGAACTGGGCCTTCTTCCGCAACGGCGCGTCGGCGATCGCCTCGACATGAAGTGAGAGCGTAGCCGCGACCTCGCCGTATGAGACGCTGCGACCATCGGGCGCGAGGATGCTGCCGTCGCCGCTCGTGGACAATTGTCCGGCTTCGACCTGCAATCGCTCCGCTGCCATTTGCAGAAGCAGCATACGGACATTGGCCGATGCGTTGCGGATCGCGGTGCCGCTATCCTGCATCGAATGGCTACCCGCGGTCAGCCCCTCATCGGGCGTTCTCGCCGTATCGACCGTTACGAGCGCTACCGACGCGGGTGGCAGATCGAGCTCTTCCGCAGCAACCTGCAACAGTGCGGTCTTGATGCCCTGGCCAAGTTCAGCCTTGCCGGTGAAGACAGTCGCATGTCCCTTACTATCGAGCTGGATCCAGGAGTCGAGATACGGCCACGACTTCAGGCTTCCTGGAAGTCCGGGAGCGACGACTTCCGGACCGGCACCTCCTTCGCCCCCGCCAGCAAGCTGCCCAAATGCCGGCCGAGTAAGCGCAAATGCAACTGCGATGCCGCTCGCACCGAGAAAGGAGCGCCGGGTCAACCCCATGTTCTGCCTGGCGTTCATTGCGCACCTCCGTCCATAGTGGCAGAGGAGATCTCACGGCTCGCCCGATGTACCGCCCTCAATATTCGTGCGTGCGTTCCACAACGGCAGAGATTGGGCTGCATGTGCACGCGAATTTGCTCCTCGCTCGGCGAAGGATTTCGGTCAAGAAGAGCCTGCGCGCGCATGATCATGCCGGCGATGCAATAGCCGCACTGGGCAGCCTGTTCGTCCTGGAACGCCTTCTGGACAATGTTTGGCTTCTCGACCGAGCCCAGTCCCTCGATGGTCCGCACCTTCCTGCCGTCAAGGAGGCCAACGGGCGTCAGGCAGGAAAAAATGGGTTTGCCGTCAATATGCACCGTGCAGGCGCCGCATTGTCCGAGGCCACATCCGTATTTGGCGCCGTTCAGCTCCAGATCGTCGCGCAGCACGTAGAGAAGCGGCGTATCCGGCTCGGCTTCCACGACGTGGTCCTTGCCATTGACATTGATCGAGATGGTCATTCCGCGTTCTCCTTTCGAATGTCGGCAACGGTCGCTTCCAGGTCCCGCCATGCCGGCTTATCGGTGAAGCGGGCGCGAGCATAGGCGAGCAGGTCCGCTAGCTGCCGATCGGTCACGGTGCCGGAAAAGGACGGCATGTAGGGCCCCGTTTCCCCAGGCGCCGCGATACCCTGCAGCAATGCCTGCACGGAGTTTCGCGGATCGTCGGCCTTCAGGTCGGTCGTAAATGAAAGCAGCGGTCGCCCGTTGAGGTTCATCGGCGCACGCGGCGCATGACAGCCTGAGCATGCACCATCAAAAAGAAGATCGGCATCGGGATGCGCCGCGGCAGCAGCGGAACGGTTATCCATGGCGGGTTCCGCATCAACCGCCCGCTCACCGGATATCGGAGCGGGATGCATCCGGGAATCGATATAGACGGCGATCGCCTCGACATCCGCGTCGTTGAGGCGGGAGAGCCCTTCGACTACCGGCCCCATCGGTCCGCCTGCCGCGCCATGGCCGCTATCGGACCCCCTCTTGAGATATGCGAAAAGGGAGGCAACGTTCCATCTGGCCGCGGAAGGGTTTGTCTCGTCCAACGCGGGCGCATTCCAGCCCTCCGCCACGCCGCCGGCGAATTCCCGTCCGCTCTCCTCGCCGCCGGCGAGATTGCGCGGCGTATGGCAGCCGCCACAATGGGCAAGGCCGTCCACCAGATACTTGCCGCGGTTCCAACTGGCGCTTTCGCTCGCCAGAGGCTGGAATTCCGTCTGCCTCAGGAAGAGCAGCTTCCAGCCGGCCAGTAACGGCCGAAACCCAAGGCCCGGAAGCAATTGGTTTTCCGGCGCCTGCCGCGCGACCGGCTGGCGGGTCATCAGAAACGCATAGATGGCTTCGAGGTCGTCGTCGCTCACATGGGTAAAATGCTCGTAGGGCAAAGCCGGATAGAGATGGCTTCCGTCCCGAGCGACGCCCTGCCTCATGGCGCGGCTGAAGGCAGCAAGCGACCAGGTGCCGATCCCCGTCTTCTCGTCAGGAGTGATATTGTTCGAAAAAAGCGTCCCAAAGGGCGTCGGCAGGGCGCGCGCGCCAGCGAAGGGAGCGCCGTTCGGCGCGGTGTGACAGACGATGCAATCACCGACGGTGGCAAGCTGCTCACCCCTGACCACAAGGTTGCGATCGAAGTCTGATGCCGACGGGCGGCGGATTTTGGCAATTGGCGGCTCGTAGACGAGCCATGCCGCCAGTCCGAGTCCGGTAACGATCGCAGCCGACACGAACGCGGCTCCGATTGCCAGATATCGCTTCGAAAATTTCATGAGGGCGGTTCGCTCTGGTAAACGTTGCTTTTATTTCATTCATCGGCCTCGGCCTCTGCCGCGTCTTGTCGCGACGCCCGGCGTTTTGGATAAATCGATTGATCCTCAAACCCTTCCCCTGTTCAAGAACAATGGCAGGGCGCGCCTTACGGTCCGCTCTGCATTGCACCCATGCGAAAGGGGTCAGTGTCCGCGGACCTTACGAGTGCTGCGGCTAGCGACGGCACTTCTGACGGCGTCGAGAAGGAGCGTCACCAATGCCAGCACTGCGACGGTCGCCACCCCGATATCCACCGCGAACGAGAGGCTCGCCCAGGTCGCGATCTTACCCAGCAACAGTGCGACGACGGCCTGGGCCAGATAAGCAACGAGGAACAGCGCCGAGAGCGTTGCGCCTCTGTGCATTACGGGAGCTGCGGCGTTGACCAACGAAAGCCCCCCAAGAAGGAGCAGGCTGTAGGCCATCCCGCTGCCGATCTGGGCAATTGTATAGAAGACCAGCGAGTGCAGGGCCCCGGCGAGCGCCAGCAATCCCGAGGAAACGATGGCGATAACACTACCCGCGAGCATGACCCTGCCAGGCTTGGCGCCTCGCGCCGGAAGAGTGGCAATGGCGGAGGAAATCGCAAAGAGAGCGATCGTGCCGCCGTTGACGAGCGCGTTCTGCGACGCAATGATATCCCGCGCCACCTGCGCGCCAAGAGAAAGCGTCATGGCTCCGAGCACATAAGAGGCCGTCACGGCGGCCGTTGCCGTCACGAACGTCGCAAATACGCCGTTTGGGATGGAAGGCAACCTCGGCCGCCAGCGGCCGGCTGGCCGCGACGCCGTATGGTTCGGCAGCATCCAGGTTGCAACCATAACGACGACAAGAACCGCAGTCAGGACAACGAAATTCAATCGCGTCGGCAGAGGCGCATATTCGATCAATGCGCCGCCGGCCAGAGCTGCGCCGATCATGCCAAACGCCTGGGCGGCTGCCGTCGCACTACCGGCTTGGGCGGTCCGGCCGGGCGCGCTGAACTCGACCACCGCTGCAGCAGACGGCCCAGCGGACAGACCCACGCCGACGCCCATGAAGGCCCTGCCGATGAAGATCCAGTCCACATCCGGCGCAAGCGCAAACATGATCGTGCCCGTCAGGGACGCCGCAAGACCTAGCAGCATTGCCTCCCTGCGCCCGATATAGTCCGACACATTGCCGAAGACTACGAGCATGAGGACGACAAAGACCGGATAGACGGCGAAGATCGCCGTGGTCGTGAAGGTCGTCAGATGCCATTCCTGCGCATAGAGCGGATACGTCAGGGCAGGAGCGGCACTGGTCCAGATCGTATGAGCAACGACGGCCGCAGCCGTCAGGAAGCTCGCCTTTCTTCCGAGAACCTTACGCCTCATGATCGTGCCTCCGTCATAGGACTGAATTTGAAGGTCTCGCCCTCCTTGCTGACACTTCCGACACCGGGATAGGTCCAGTGGTAGCCAAGAAGAATGGCACTGTCTCGTGCGGCTCGTTCCAGCAATGCGCGGCGCGTGGTTCTCGCCGTTTCGGGATGCATGTCAAAGCCGAAGCTCCAGTCGGGATGTTCAACGGAAACGATCTGGCTGGCGGTCGCATCGACGGTGATGATCAACGGCACGTCGCCGTCCAGCACGAGCGAGATGTGTCCCGCCGTGTGGCCAGGCGTCGAGAGAACCCTGAGACCGGGTATAATCTCGTCGCCATCTTCGACGAATGTCACGCGATCCGCGATGGCTTGAAGGTCGCGGCGAGCGCCGGTGACAAAAGGCTGAATTGCCTCTGGCAAGGCGCTTGCCTCTTCTCCCATCCAGAATTCCCATTCCGAGCGCGTGATGTAATAGCGCGCGTTGGAGAAACGCAGCGTTCCGTCCTCACGTATCATGCCCCATATATGATCGGGATGGGCATGCGAGAGGATGATCTTTGTAACATCCCCTGCCTTTACACCAACGGAGTTCAGATTGCCTTCGAGTTGCCCCTCGCCCGGCTGGAAAAGCGACCCTGCACCGACATCGACAAGAATGACATCGTTTGCCGCGATGATCAGGGGAATGTTGGACTGCGCTTCCGCGACGTTGTCGGCTCCGGCAAGCCGGACGACGATTTCCTCTCGTTCACCATCGGTCGCCTGGGGCGCAAAAATTTCACCGTCGAGCACGATCGGTCCGTCGGACAGCACCGTGACATCAAAGAGACCATGCTTGAAGCTGTGAAATGTCATTGGTTTATTCATTTGCCAAACTCCTATGTTTCCATGAACCAGATGTCGGCGAATTCGATCGAGATTGAAATTGGCTACAGAGGCTAAGCATTGTTCACTATCGCTGAACGATGGGGCGCCAAATTCAATTGGAATCGCCAAGACATCGCCTAGGCAATGGTCTACCGCTGGTGGGCTGCAGTCTGGAACGCGCCATGCAATATCTATCTGATCCCATTGTACAATTTGTGTTTCTCGTCGCCATGCTGACAGTGGCGCATTCTGCCCTGCCACGGCACAAGGCGGTACGCTTCGCCGTCGATGTCGCTTTCTTCGCAACCCTGACTGCTGTTCTTTTGGCGAATGGGGTTGCTCCCTATTCGGCGGTGGTCAACGCTTCCGATTTGTGGCACCGGCTGTTTTATGGTCTCGCAAAGACGATCTGGTGGCTCGGTGGCGCGATGATGCTCGTCAGTTGCATCAGATTATTCCTGATCTTCGAGCGTCGCCCCCGCGAAGCCCGATTCGTCCAGGACTTGATCGCCGGGATCATCTATGTGGGGGCAGTCCTTTCCGTGGTGGCCTATGTGTTCAGCGTGCCGGTTGGCACGCTGATCGCAACATCAGGGGCCTTTGCGATCGTCCTCGGCTTTGCGCTGCAAAGCTCGCTATCCGATGTCTTTTCCGGCATCGCACTCAACCTCGGACGCCCATATAGCGTCGGTCACTGGATCATTCTCGAAAACGGGGTCCAAGGTCGCGTGATCGAGACCAATTGGCGAGCCACCCATCTGTCCAACGCGGCAAACGACCTCGTGGTCATCCCGAACAGCGCGCTAGCAAAATCGCAACTGGTCAATCTCAACAGTCCCGACGAAACCCATGGGATTACGCTGTCGATCAGGCTTGCGCCGATACGACCGCCAGCAGCCATGGCGCAATTGCTCGATACGGTCATGTTGGCAAGCAACCATATTTTGCGCGCTCCGGCACCGACGGTTTCGATCGTCAACCTCAGCAAGGAGGCCATAGAATTTGAACTGGCGTTTCGTCTCGGCAGCATATCTGAGACACTCACCGCAAAGAACGAGATCTACGATCTGGTGTTCCGGCACGCACAGGCGGCGGGGATATCGCTTGCCAGTGACAACACGCTCGTTGCACCCTCCCTCTTGCAGCTCGCGACGGCATCAGAGGCACCGCCTGAGACGTCATCGCAACTCATCAAGACGCTGCCGTTGTTTTTGGCACTGACCGAAAAGGAGCGCGAAACCCTCTCGAACGCGGCCGTTCGGCGAACCTATGCAAAGAGTGCCGAGATCCTGTCTCAGGGGGAACGCTCGCCGGCATTGATGCTCGTCGAGAGCGGAGTGGTGATGGTGGTGCGGCAGGAGGATGGAGGGGACATCGAGCTCAATCGGCTTTCGCCTGGCGATTTCTTCGGCGAGCGCGGTCTATTGATCGGGGCGGAGGAGCCCGGCCGCATCGTCGCGCTCACACCGGTCGTCACCCGTCAGATAGGCCGAGATCAGCTTTGCGAAATCTTGCGGGATCGTCCGGCTCTTGCGGAAGATATCGGCTTGACGCTTGCCGATCGCCTTGAGCAGGAAAGGCGTCTTCAGGGCGTCGGCGACATGCATGCGCAGCATGCGCAAACATTGGCCAACCGGATCCGCCATCTCTTCCAGCTGCCGCATTCAGCGACGGCTTGATCGATGCCTTCAGGGCTGGCTACGGGTCCATCGACATGGCTGCAACATCAGTCCAATCGGCCAGAGGCCGGCGCGTCGCCCTTGGGAAGCGCTCCGTCCAGACCGTTGTCTTCGGTCGATGTCTTCGTAACGGGAACCTCGAGCGAAAGGTCTTCCATTTCCGGCAGGCTCGCAATACCGTCGCGAACATGGGCATCGGCGATCCTCTTCTTTTCGACCATTCAGACGTCCTTTTTCAAAATTCGATCCTTTCGCCAATCATCCTTTCGCCCGATCCGAACGTCTTGAATATCTGCATTCAGACTTGAACATGCAGCCCGCATCAAAACGGCGAACTGCGGATAGCGAAATGGATCGAACATGATTGAACGCCCCATTGCCAGTGAGGTTCCATTGTTGATGAAATCGTTAGTGCCGCCGGGTCGTGAAAGTTAAGTAAAAAAAACCGTCCCTCCATCGCTACCAACGCTGGAGGGGCTGCTCAGAGATAATCTGTGTAGTTCGGCGCAGGGAAATCCCTAGGCTGCGACATTATGCTTTTCCCTTGCACGCCTCGCAATGCTCTCCGCAAACAGCGGCGTCTCGCCTTTATTGTGCGCCGACGATGCTTCCTGGCGGGCTTTCGCGGCATCGGCGAAATTGATGTTGTTCTTCTCGCAGAATGCAAGAAATTCGTCCGTGGCGAATGCCCGTACATGGTTGGTGTATTCGCAACGACCGGCGTCGATCGCCTTGGCGCTCAATTCCCAAATGACCTGCACCTTGGTCCGACCGTAAGCGGTCATGACGTCCGAAATGGAGACCATCTTGCAATAGTCGGGCCGGGCAACCTCGGCAATGTAGTGCTGGATCACCAGGCTACCGCCGATTGTTTCAACATTAATCGACATCCGACGGCCATCATCCGCCCAGGTGGCGCCGGCGGCAATATGGTCGGGGGAGCAACGCTGATATTCCGCATCGGGCAGGCTGAACAGCCACTCGGCTATATCGACATTCTCGATTCCAACGTCGATGACATGGGTGTAGCTGGAATCCGACATTTGACGATCAGACATTTCAATCTCCTTTGACGAGATGGGCGGAAGTCGCTTTGAAATCGACTTCCCGGAATTGACGCGAGTCGGATTTTGCCGCCCCCGCATTTGCCGGAGCATCGCTCGATATGCAGGGCCAATCAGAGACGAGTTAATCGCCCTCTGGCGTTTCAATCTGGGCAAGGGGAGCACAGACGGCGAGAATGGCGGGGACGACAAAGCACCATATGGGGGCGAGGATGTATGCCAGTGCTCCCGTCCCACAGCCCAGCGCAAAAATGACAACTGCCAGAACCATCCGCTTGAGACGCGAATAAGCAACCGTCGTGTTCTCCGATTTGCCCCCTGCGGCGATGTCTGCAAGATCGAGCATGATCTGCGTCGTCGTTCCGGTCATGAGGGTCGAAGGCGGAGACTTTGGGAGGTGAGCCCGATGGATGCCGTTTTGCACCGCCATGGCGGCGACGAGGACCATGCCCATAGCGAAGGCTGCCGGGCTGTTTGGATCGTTGAACGGCCCATAGATTAGGGCGACGGCAAACGCGGCGAGAAGCAGAACCAGCTTGCCCAAAAGCAGGGACCGCAGCACTGGCCGCCCGCTTCGCCTCAACACAATTCCGATTATCCGAGATGCAAAGACGACGACACAAAAGACAGGAAGAGCGAGAAGCTTTGACAGCACGCCACCCGTGCCCAGCGCTATCGATGCGCCCAAGGTCACGAAATTGCCGGTTACGTGGGCGGTAAACAATCCGCCAAGCGCCAGAAAGCCGACAGTGTCGACATAGCCGCCATTGAAGCTGAGGAGAAGGGGAAGAGGGATATTTTTCATTAACTGAGCCCTGTTGGAAATCCAGCCTGTGATCTGGCGCTCTGAGCAGTGCTTCGATCGGGAGACCTGCGGCTGCGCAAAGGCGTAGCCGCAGGCCGGCTTCAGACCGTCAGGCCTTGATAAAGGCGAGCAAATCCGGGTTGATGACGTCTGCATGAGTGGTCAGCATGCCGTGCGGATAACCCTTGTAGACCTTGAGCGTACCGTTCTTGACGAGCTTGACGGAAAGCTCACCGGAGTCGGCGATCGGAACGACCTGGTCGTCATCGCCATGCATCACGAGCGTCGGCACGGTGATCTTCTTGAGGTCTTCGGTCTGATCGGTTTCGGAGAAGGCCTTGATGCCGTCATAGTGGGCCTTGACGCTGCCCATCATGCCCTGGCGCCACCAATTCTGGATCACGCCGGGATAGATCTTGGCGCCTTCACGGTTGAAACCATAGAACGGACCTGTGGGGAAATCGACGAAGAGCTGTGCGCGGTTTTCTGCGACGCCTTTGCGGATGCCATCGAAGACTTCCATCGGCAGGCCGCCCGGATTGGATTCAGTCTTCAGCATCAGCGGCGGAACCGCGCTGACGAGAACAGCCTTGGCGACACGCCCCTGCGGCTGGCCGAACTTCGCGACGTAGCGGGCAACCTCGCCGCCGCCGGTGGAGTGGCCGATATGAACGGCATTCTTCAGGTTCAGGTGCTCGACGACGGCGGAGGCGTCGGCAGCGTAGTGATCCATGTCATGGCCTTCTGCGACCTGCGACGAACGGCCGTGGCCGCGGCGGTCGTGTGCAACGACACGGAAGCCGTGCTGCAGGAAGTAGATCATCTGGGTGTCCCAGTCGTCGGAGGAGAGCGGCCAGCCGTGGTGGAAATGGATCGGCTGGGCGTCCTTCGGACCCCAGTCCTTGTAGTAGATCTGCACGCCGTCTTTCGTTTCGATGAAACTGGTGGTCATTGGCGGAAGTCCTTCTTTCTGTGCGGAGTTGGTTTTGGAAAGGGCGAGCGATGGCATCACCATTGCGGCGGAAAGCGTTGCACCGGCAAGCAGTGTCTGCCGGCGGGAAAACATCATCACTTCCGGGTCGTGAGACATAGGCGTTCCTCTTCGATTACACACCCATGAAGTAGCCTGTGAAGAGCGCCCCACTCTTGTCTGATAGTCGCGTTGTTTGGACGAAGCTAAGGTGACGAGAGCTTGGCATTCACGACTTTTCTCAACCCCTCGACCCGGTGTCACCAGGCGAAACTCAGCTGCGCTCCGAGATAGTTGCCGTCGCGGCCGCCGGCATGGCGGATGGCATTGCCGATGTCATAGTGAACCGCTTCGATCGCACCGGTGAGGTTGGTCGTGAACGTGTAGTCCAGCCTGATCTGCCCGTAGGCTCCCGTCCAAGCGCCGCCTCGACCGGCGGTTCCGAGCAGCGGCTGGCTGGGCTGGACATAGATCGCGTCTGCCGTCGTTTGCCGCCATAGCAAACCGACCGCGCCGGTAAGCGTCAGCTTGTCGTTCGGCTTCACGGTGACCGAAGGCTTGAGGTGAATGAGGTTGGCATAACCTGTGTAACCGGCAAGCGAGAAGTAATAGCCGTTTGGAAACAGCGGATTGAATGTGCCGACGGTGTTATCGCCGGGATGACGGTCGCCGGAGGCGATATCGAACTGGAGGCCTATGCGGGGCGTCCAAGCAACATCTTCAAAGGTATAGCCGCCGCGGGCGCCGAATGCCCAAGCTCTTATGTCCTTGTCGCCGACCGTACCGAACTGCCCCATGCCTTCAATATCCCAGTCGACCGCGCTGTGGTTGCCGGCAAAGCGGGCATCGACTATGTGCCGATCCTCATCGCCTGAAGCGTCGAGATAATGCGCATTCCGGCGCTGGTAGAGCGAATAATAGGCGCTCAGCTCGTTGCCGTCGAACACCTGACGCTCGATGCGTAGGGTGCTGAAACGGAAATCGCCATTGGACGTGTCGTCGAACGGCCTCTCATTCCTGTATTGCACGGGCTGGCTGACGAAGCCGATGAAGCGCCAGGGGTCCGACTCCCAATCGGCCCACACCGCATCGAAGGATTGGCGGACGTTTGGGCCGTCACGCGACGAGACGAAACGCTGCAGATCGAACGCGAAATCCTGCCGGCCGACCCGGGCCTTGAAGGTTCCTGCGTCGAATGTATGAGAGTAACTGACGAACGCGAGACGAAGATCTACCTTGTCGGCATCAGCCGGACCGAGGTCCTTCTTGCCAAAGGCGCGATCGTCTTCGAACTGCGTGAAAACCTGCCAATCGTCAAAAAGATGCAGGTCGATGTGGAACTGTGCACGCTGAATGACATAATTGTCGCGCTCGACACCGCCTATTCCAAAGGCCGGCGAGCGATTGCTCTCGAAACGTTCGCGCAGGTTGGCCCCGAACGAAACATAGGTCCCAGACTGGCTTCCCGACAGCGGAACATACTTGAGTGCATCAAGCGGTGCCGTTCTGAGCGTCGGATCTACCAGCACCGACCAATTCTCCTGCCAGCGATTGGATTGGATCGAAGGGCGCTTCTGCTTTTCCGGCTTGTCGGCAGCAGACGCTGCCGACGACACGCACGAGGCAGCCGCCGCAATCAAGATCAAGACGCATTGCGCGCGCATATCAAACTCCGAAACCGAGATGCACCGGGATCGTGACGACCCCCTTTAGAGATTACTGCGATGAAAGCGAATGAATCTCGGCAACATAGCCGCCCGGGAACTCGACCATCGCGGCCTGGCGCTTGTCGGAGCTGTAGGCATTGATCAGGACCGTCGCTCCGTTCGCCTTGGCCTTGTCGAGCGTCGCTGCGAGATCCGATACTTGGTATCCCGTCGTCTCATGACCGTAGGGGAACGGCAGATGCCCGTCCGTGACAAGCACGGTCATCTTGCCGAAAACAGACTCGATGCGAATACGGCGGAACGTGTCGTCGGGGCGGCCGATTTCGATGCCCGAGGCTTTCTTGTCGTCCGAGACGACCTTGCCTTGAGAGAAAGCAAGGAATGCCTTGACGAAATTGCTGACGACATCCGGAGACACATAGACCCGGTTTTCCGGAATCGTCTCGAAGGCGGCATAAGCCGGTTTGCTCGTGTGCCAATACAGCTGCATGTTGACCCCGCCCGGCCATTGAACGACCACATCGCGGCCGATCGGATCGGGGAAGACGCCGACAACGACCGAAGCACCGGCGGCGCGGGCGGCAGCGATCGCCTGATCCATGTCTGTAACCAGATATCCGGTTCGCTCATAGCCGAACGGATAAGGGATCGGCGTCTTGAAGCCGAAGAGCGACACGGTTCCGACCGGCGTCTGCAGGAGCTGCGAGCTCGTGCTGCTCGGTGTCGGCGTCACCGTGGCGACGACCTGCTTGGTGCTGGTGCCACCAAAGGTACCAAGAAAGCTGCTGACGAAGCTGTCCACTTTGTCTGGATCGACGTAGACATGCGAGGTGTCATATTGCGAACCGACGCCAAGCTGCGGGTGTGTGGCCCGGGCAAGCACGGCACCAGTCGGCATCAAGACAAGGGCGGTCAGAAGTCCGATCGTGTAAGCATAACGGGTAAGCATGTCTTAAGCCTCCATAGTCATTGAGATATCCCGACCGAGATCGAGCCAGGCTACTAGCAGGAAGCCACCGACAAGACCAAGATGTTCGAAAAAAGAATTGGCCGCCATGAAGCGCTCCATTCCGGGAGGTAGCTCCCAGAAGCGAAGCGCCAGGAAAGTGGCCAGAAGCGTAAAGGCGGCGAGCGCAAGCGCACCCAGCCAGCGAAAGAACCCGGTGAGGATCATTGCCGAGGCGACAAGTTCAAGGATGATGACCAGAACCGCGAGAACGGGTGCAGGAGACAGGCCGAAATGGTTCATTTCGCCGATCGCGCTATTGAAGTCGGTGAGCTTGTCGAGACCCCCCTGCAGATAGGCGGCACAGAGGCCGAGATAGGCGACAAAGCGCATCCATGGCGCCCCGAAAACGGGGCGCGCTATCCCAGCAAATTTGCTTTCAAGAGCGTGCATCTCGTTCCTCCTCATACTGCCCAGCAGGCGCAACCGAGGGCTCCGAAGAAGCCCTTGAGATCAGAGATCGGCAACTTCGACGTCCAGGCATTGGCGTGGGCATGACCGTGGACGTTGCAGTCGTTGGCGCAGCCGCAGGAGGCGATCAGGCGGCGATGCAGCGAATTTCTTCCCGCACCCTCCGGCTCACCCCAGGCGGCATAGCCCTTGAAGCTGCGCACCGGCGACCAGTCGGGCATGGCGGGCGGAACGGGGTTTTCATCAAGCTCGGCGAAGGGGCCAGCGCCGTAGACGATCTTTCCGCCAACCATGGTGAGTTCGGAGGAGAGGAAGGAAATCTCGTCCTCGGCGCAGGCAAAGAAATCCTTGTCCGGCACGATGAGATCGGCGAACTGGCCTTTCTCGATGCGGCCTTTCTTGCCTTCCTCGTTGGAGAACCAGGTGACGTTCTCCGTCCACATTCGCAGCGCCGCCTCGCGATCGAGGCAGTTGGCACGAGGATAAAGTTGCATGCCGCCAATCGTCTTGCCGGTGATCATCCAGGAAAGCGACACCCAGGGGTTGTAGGAGGCGACGCGGGTGGCATCGGTGCCGGCAGAAACCTTCACGCCTTTATCCAGCATGCGGGCGATCGGTGGCGTTGCTTCTGCTGCGCCATGACCATAGCGTTCGACGAAATATTCGCCCTGATAGGCCATGCGGTGCTGGACGGCGATGCCACCGCCCAGAGCGGCAATGCGATCGATCGACTGATCGGAGATCGTCTCGGCATGGTCGAAGAACCAGTTCAGACCTTCGAGAGGGATGTCCTGGTTGACTTTCTCGAAGACGTCGAGGGCACGGCTGATGGTTTCGTCGTAAGTGGCATGCATGCGCCAAGGCCAGCGGTTCTCGGCAAGAACGCGGACGACCTCCTCCAGTTCGCCTTCCATCTCCGGCGGCATGTCGGGACGCGGCTCACGGAAATCCTCGAAGTCAGCCGCGGAAAGGACCAGCATCTCGCCGGCGCCGTTGTGGCGGAAATAGTCATCGCCCTGCTTGTACTTTACGGAGCTCGTCCAGTTGAGGAAATCTTCCTTCTCCTGCTTCGGCTTCTGGGTGAAGAGGTTGTAAGCCAGCCGCACCGTCATCTGATCTTCGTCGGCGAGTTTCTGGATGACGGCATAGTCGTCGGGATAGTTCTGGAAGCCACCGCCTGCATCGATGACACCGGTCACACCGAGACGGTTCAACTCGCGCATGAAATGACGGGTCGAGTTGACCTGATAGTCGAAGGGTAGCTTCGGCCCCTTGGCGAGCGTGGAATATAAGATGCCGGCATTGGGTTTGGCGAGCAGCAAGCCAGTCGGATTGCCATTGGCATCGCGCGTAATCTCGCCGCCAGGCGGGTTCGGCGTGTCCCTGGTGTAGCCGACAACACGCAGAGCCGCGGCATTCAGGATCGCGCGATCATAGAGATGCAGGATGAAGACCGGGGTATCGGGTGCGATCGCGTTGATCTCGTCGATGGTCGGCAGGCGCTTTTCGGCAAACTGGTGCTCGGTGAAGCCGCCGACGACGCGAACCCATTGCGGCGGCGGTGTGATCGCCACCTGCCGCTTCAGCATGTTCATCGCGTCGGCAAGCGAGCGCACGCCGTCCCAGCGCAGTTCCATGTTGAAGTTCAGGCCGCCGCGAACGACGTGCGTGTGGTTGTCGATCAGGCCCGGCAAGACGCGCTTGCCCTTGAGGTCTATCACCCGCGTCGCCGGACCGGCCAGCGCCATGACCTCGGCGTCGTGGCCGACGGCGAGAAACTTGCCGTCCTTGATTGCAACGGCGCTAGCACTTGGATTTGTGCGATCAAGCGTCTTGATCAGGCCATGATGCAGGATGAGGTCGGCGGTCGTATTTTCCATTGTCTTCGTCCTCGGTTGGAAAGGGCATCAGGCCTTATCGGAAGGCGTCGTATCGGCGGGCCGATCGCCTTTCGGCAGGTGGCCGAACACGTGCGGCTTGATCTGATGCATCCAGGAGACGGCGGCCGGCTCCTTGTTGATCAGGGTCTTGGCGAAGGGAATGATTTGCTCTCCGACGAGGATACCGAGGAGACCGACGAGGGCGATGACGGGCGGAGCCGGCGAACGGACGTTCAGCAGGCTATAAACGATACCGACGAGCAAGCCCGCCCCGAGTGAGAGAAGGTAAATTTTCACGAGTATCTGTCCTGTGGGGTTAGCGCGTTGGCGTCTAGCGTGCGGATGTCTCGGAAACCGCCTCGAGAATGACGGAGGCAACCGCGTCCGGTTGAGAGAGCAACGACATATGGCTGGCTTTGAGTTCTGTTGTGCGGGCTTTCAGCTTTTTGGCTAATGCCCGTTGAAGCTCGACGCTGACGGCGCGGTCTTCGGTCGAGACAGCGTACCAGTTCCTGCGATCGGACCAGGCCGCCTCGGTCACCTTGTCGGAAAACGTTCCAGCGCCAAGCGGCGGCTGGACAGCAGCCAGGACACGCGCCTCTTCTTCGGGCAAATCCTGGGCGACGTCATTGATCCAGCCATCCACGCTCATCATGTAGCTGCCGCCACGGTCGAGACTTATCTTCCCCAGGCCGGGAGGCGACGGATAGGCAGCGACCTGATCGCCCGTCGACTGGCCGACATCCGGCGCGAAAGCGGCGACATAGACCAAAGCCTTCACCTTGGGATCGTTGCCCGCTTCGGTAATGACCGTCCCTCCCCAGCTATGCCCGACGAGAACGACGGGTCCGTCGATCCCGTTCAAGGCATGGCGGACGACCTGGACATCGGCCGATAGAGACGTCGTCGGATTTTGGACGGCAACGACAGAGGCACCCTGCTTCTGCAGGCGGGAAATGACGGATCGCCAACTGGATGCGTCTGCCCATGCCCCATGCACGAGGACGACAGTGGCGCGATTCGACGGTGAAGCGTTCATGGTTCGCTCCTTGCGTTTGAGTCACAACGGATTGGGCGTACCGTGGTGCAGAAAAATCGCACCACGGAGCAAGGCAGGGATTTGGCCGCGACGACGTTATTTTTCGGAAGTCGCGGCAGGTTGCTCCGCTCAATGAGCTTCGGAGGCGCCGAACATGGTCTTGGCGTAGATGATGCCGAGGCCGTAGGAACCGCCGAACTTCTTGGCAATACCCGTGGTCATGTCGTAGGTCTCGGTGCGTGCCCAGTCGCGCTGCAGCTCGAGCAGATACTGAAGCGACGTCATCGGCTGTGCGCCTGCCTGAACGATACGGTCCATGGCCCGATTGTGAGCTTCGTCGGATACGTCGCCGCAGGCATCCGCCAGTACGAAAACTTCGAAGCCCTGTTCGATAGCCGACAGTGCAGGTCCGACGATGCAGACGCCGGTCCACAGGCCGCAGAGGACGATGCGCTTCTTGCCGATACGGTTGACTTCTCTAATAACCTCAGCGTCTTCCCAGGTGTTCATCGACGTGCGGTCGAAGAGCTTCTGCTCGGGAAAAGCATCGGTGATCTCGGAGAACATTGGGCCAGAAAAGCTCTTTTCGGCGACCGTCGTCAGAATTGTGGGGACGCCAAAGCCCTTGGCGCCGTGGGCAACGAGAGCCGCGTTATTCCGCAGATTGATAGCATCGATGCTTTTCGTCGCAAAAGACATCTGCGACTGAAAATCGATCATGATCAGCGTGTGATCCTTCGGAGTGAGAAGCTTCGAGCCCGGCGTCGGTGTCGCATTTACAGTCATCGTATTTCCTCAAAAGCGTTGAGCTGAACTGCGTCGGCATTCAGCAAAATTGCGTTGACGGAGAGGATGATGCCCGCTGCCGCAACAATCTTCTTGTCGCTTAGAAGGACGATTTGGATGTTCGGACTGTTTCGGAGTCCACGGATCCCGACACTGAAAAGCTGGCGGGGGCCAGTAAAATCTCGGGCGCAAAAGCGTTCGCGCCTATTCAGAGGCGCCGCCTCGAACGTATTCAGAAATTTTTACGATGGCTTATCAACTGATTTCGGTCGGTGCTGCCGCCGCCACGTTGCAGGCGGATGGCCGGCAATATCGGAAAAAGCACGCGTCATATGGCTCTGGTCGGCAAAGCCGCATGCAACTGCCACCTCTGGAATTGACAGATCGGAGAGCAGGAGGTCTTTCGCCTTCGAAATGCGATACTCCATCACCCAGCGATACGGCGTTCTGCCGAATGTTTCCTTAAAAGCCCTGATGAAATAGCTGCGTGACAAGCCGCATATCTGAGCAAGATCGGTGACCGAAACTTGTGCAAAGGCGTTTGTGGTCAGGAATTCGAGTACTCTCTTCTCTTGCCACGGCGCGAGAACACCGTTCTTCTTCGTCGAAAAATACTGGCTGCCATAGGTCTGCGTCAGATGCGTCAACAACACTAAACTGATCTGCTCGAAAAATAGTTGATTGGCCTGATGGCGGCGCACCAGATAGGGCAAAACAGCCTGGGCAAGGCCAAGAATAACATCGTCCTTCGTGCCGGGCCTGCAATCGAACCCGTCGAATTGCGGACGGCCGATATCCTCCAGGAACGAGCGAACAAATGACAAGGGTATGTTGAATCGCAAGTTATCGAATGGCGAGAGATGATGGCATTGCCACTCGTCTCTGAGATCGGTGATCGCGATCGCGCCCTTCGGATGACCGCCTTCGAAAATAAGCACATTATTTTTCCAAAGCCGATGCATCTTGAAATCGGTCAATTGGATAATGACAGACACCGCTTCATCACGTTTGCTCGGTGGAGCAATCGGGAGATCGTCTCGGTCGTAACTCAAGCGCGTTACGGTGATGGCCGACGCTTTCATCGTCCATCGATTGGGAGCTGGTATTCGAGGCGAATCTACGCCTTCGGATTCTCTTTCCAATGTCCACTCCGGCAAACCCACCCTCACCGACCGCGACGCTACGGTATTTCTCTGGTAAAATCCAACGATTTTTTTACGAAAAAACGGTTCCGGTTGGTTAGCCCTAGTTGATGTAGCCGGCTCGCCAAACTGCCGGCGTTACGCCGGTTTCACGGGAAAATACCTTGGTAAAATGACTTTGATCCACGAAGCCACACGCGTCAGCGATCATTTTCAGTGATGCCTCGCTTCCGCGCAGCAGCTCCTTTGCGGCCTCCACGCGCGCATGCATCAGCCATTGATGGGGCGTGACGCCGGTCACCTTCTTAAATCCCTGTGAGAAATGATTAGCGGAGAG
Organism: Rhizobium sp. 11_C7_N12_5; assembly: GCF_051811145.1. Lineage (NCBI taxonomy): Bacteria > Pseudomonadati > Pseudomonadota > Alphaproteobacteria > Hyphomicrobiales > Rhizobiaceae > Rhizobium > Rhizobium sp. 11_C7_N12_5. The sequence continues at coordinate 202,524 of NZ_JBPWPY010000003.1, read as the reverse complement.
GCCAGCCGCGGCAGCGATTTCCGCGACGGACAATTCACGCGCAAGGTTTTTCCTCATGAATTCTTTTGCCGCGGCTTCGCGATTATAGGGAAGGATCGCGTCGTCCAGGCCAGCCTCCGTCTCCCCAATGAGGTCCTCGATCAGATGAGAGCATATCGCAATTGCCAGGTGTTTCAGGAGTGACTCCCACGACGCAGTCTGTCGATCAAAGAGCGAGAGAACGATGTCGGTGAGATTGCTTAAGACCGGATCCCTCTCGCCCCTTCGACACCGCAGCTGGATTGTCGTGCTCGCTCTGGATAATTCCCCGACCTCTTGGATAAGTGTCTTTGGCAGAAAAAAAGTAGCGGAATGAAGGTCTGCGTGTAAGACGATGGATGCTCCTTCGGAGAGGTCAACAAGGCAGACCGATCCTCGCTCAAATCTGCGGGGCAGCGTCCTGGTTCCATCCGGCAAGATATCGCAATGATGCGCTTCCTTGGTGTACACCATCAGGAAGTAGGCATCGCAAACGGGAAGGCAGACAATCGGCCTCTCGCCGTCAGCGACATCCTTGGCGATTCTCGTCACGCAAATAGATGAAGACCTGACAGGCACGGTGTTCAGCGAGGCGGCCTCTGGAAGGCCGAAATACGGACCTAGCGTGTTCAATTCAAGATAGGCCAGGCTCAATCCCGCTCCTCCAAGACGCTTTCACGTGTTCGCGAGACCCGCGAAAAAACAATTGCCCCCACAGACCATATAATTCTCTACCGCATAGGTACGCAACGGTCATCCCACCGAAACTCAGATTTCAACCTCGGTGAGAACCAGCCTCACCGCAACCAATGAAATTATCTTGTACAATCTTACGCCCACGGTCGCAAAGGTCTCGAATCCGCAAAAGTGGCTTTAATAACTGTCCAACACCGAGGAATAGCGGCCCGCATCAATGCATGTCTCTCATCCCAGGGAACGCAGCGGGGACCCGGATTTATAACCGACCGGCAGCGCTACGGATCGCAATCGGTTCTCGGCGGCTATTTCCTGCAGATCCAGCTCATGTTCGAGATCGCGCATTACGCGGTCTTGGATTTCGCCTGCCCTATGCATATGCAGAATTTCGGCACGGCCAGCTTGAAGCGCGACGAGAACCGCCTTGAAGTGGGCCACTTTGATGCTTTCGTGTGTGTCACGGTCAGCTTCGTACTGAGCGGCAACCTCAGCCCGATGCCGGTATTGTTCGAGTAGCCGAGGATGTTTTTCGCCACCATCCTCTTTCCGTGAGCACTCTTGGATGGCGTGATACTGAGATTCCGCCACGCGCCTCCATGCCGAAGCTTCGTTCTCCCGAAAATGCTGCTCTTCGTCGGGACTAGCCACTCGCAACAAGGCTGCAAGAGGGGCAAGGGTCGAGCCTTGCACGAGCACTGTCACTATGATGACCGCAAACGCCGCTATGAGGACGACGTCTCTCCCGGGCATATGTTCTGGAAGCGACAAAGCCCCGGTAAGCGTCACCACACCGCGCATCCCAGCCCAACTGATAATCGTGGCCGTTGCCAGCGAGGACGGTTTTTCGCGCGTGTGACCTCTAAGCAGCAAAAGGCGTTTCAGTGTCCCTGTTGCGAGTAACCATGCAAACCGCGCGAGTATCACTGTCAGAACGACGGCGGAAACCGGAAGGATTAGATCGCCGATCCCCTTCTCTGCACCACCTATTCGGTCAAGCACACCTCGCAACGACAGGCCTACCAGGATGAAAAGCAGGGACTCCAGCAGAAAGACCAGCGCCTTCCAGAACGCTTGAGCTCGCACCCGGGTCGAAGCCGAAAAGGTTTCATGCTGATGAAATCCCAGAATCAGCCCAGTCGTAACGGTCGACAGAACACCCGAACTATCAAGGCGTTCAGCCCCGATATAAGAGAGCGCGGCCAGGAGAAGCGTTGCCGTAATGATCAGCTCGCTGTCGCGTAGCCTGCGGATTACCCAAACCCCTACCAAACCAACAACAAGGCCGATGATCACCCCTCCGGCCGTTACCCACGTGAAGGCGCCGATGGCTTCGGGAATGCTGAAGCTCCCGGTCAGGGCCGCGGCCACGGCAAACCGCAGCAGGACGAGGCCGCTGGCGTCGTTGACCAAGCTCTCGCCTTCGAGAAGTGCGGAAATCCGGCTAGGAAGGCGGAGCCTCTCGAGAACTGCTCCGGCGGCAACGGCGTCCGGTGGCGAGACGATTGCGCCCAATGAGAACCCCACGGCCCATGGCAATTGGGGTAAAAGGAGATGGAAGACGGTTCCGACGGTCAGTGTCGTGAATACAACGGCGCCCAGTGCCAGTGAGGCAATCTCCGCGAAATGCTTCTTGAACTCGTGCCAGACCGTGAAATAGGCGCCGCTCATCAAGAGAGGCGGCAAGAAGATCAGCATGATCATTTCTGGATCGATCTTGATCGTTGGAACGCCTGGCATTAGCGCAAGAACCACGCCGCCGACGATGAGCGCTGCCGCTGGCGGCAAACGCAAACGGCGAGCGATAAGCTCGAGCACGATCGTCGCCATCAGCAGAAGAACTAGAAATTCGTATGTTGATTCAACTGACATGTGGGCTCGAGTTTGACTTAGCCTTTAGCTACGGCACCGGAAATTCGTCCAAGCAACTTCAGCCGGGCCAAGTCGCATGGTGCAAGACGTAAAGAAAATACTGGCAGCGAGATTGGACGATTGCGCTGGCGTTGGAGAAAAGCACTGCCGATTTCGCCCATCGAGCGCGAAACCCTATTTACTCTCCAGCCTCTCCAATCAGGCTGTCGCGAGCGTCCGGCAGCCATTCTGCGAGTGTTCATTCCTGGCACGCTCGCAATCACCATCTGATGCGATCCGATACGAGAGCGCTCCTTCCCACCTCCGGCCAAACCGACCGCGCAAGCAACCAGGTCGCAACCATGTTCGTGGCCGATCTGAGGGCATTCCGACAAGTTCGAGTGCAATCGACAAGATAATGCAGACGCTCTGATCTTATTCTCCGCTCGACATCATGCCTTACAATCCCACGGAGATCCGTCATGGCCAAAATTCCGCTTCTCACCCCCGCTGATTGCGCTCTGGTCCTGGTTGATGAACAGGCAGGCCTTGCCTTTGCAGCCGGTTCAGCGGACCGGCAGCTTTTGCGCAGCAACGCCGTGGCCCTGGCGCGAACGGCAACAGCCTTTTCGATACCCGTCGTCGTCAGCACGTCTGCATCCAAGGTCTACAGCGGGCCGCTCATGCCGCCTCTGCGGGCCGTATTAGCCGATATAACCCCAATCGAGCGACGCAATATGAATCTTTGGGAAGACGAAGCGGCCAAGGCGGCAATCGTCGCCACAGGCCGCGAGACGCTTGTCTTCGCAGGGCTGCTGACCGAGGCCTGTGTCAGCTTTCCCGTGCTGTCGGCGCTCGCCGATGGCTACAAGGTTTACGTCGTCGCCGACGCATGCGGCGGCCTGACGTCGTCCAGCCACGATGCAGCGCTTCGACGATTGGAGCAGGCAGGCGCGATCATAACTTCGTGGCTGCAGTTTCTGCTTGAGATGCAGCGGGACTGGACAAGGCACGACACGTACGAGGCCGCACGAAGCATCGTTGTTGACCACGGCGGCGGTTATGGCATTGGGCTCGACTATGCCCGTGACATGGTGAAACCCGCCTGAGGAGCCCACGATGACTTTCGATTCCAATCCGACAGCATGGCAGATTGTTCCAGTTCGTAGCTTCGACCAGTCGGAGAGATCTTCAGAGCATCTAGCCGTGCCTTGACCGACGCACATTATGGAGTTCAGCGCAAAATCCACCAAGTTTGCCATTTTGGTCGTGACCCTGCGACTGTCATGAAAGGTAAAGTCTTTCATTGCCTTGTCTCGAGCGCGGCCCAGTCAGCGCCAAGCAGAAGAACGAGTTGGTTCACTGCGGAACGCTATAACGGCTGCATATCGTGATTGTACGAAAACCTTTGGGCCTCCCCGTTCGTCGCAGATGTCGGGATCATCGCGGATACGCTCGAAGCGGCTCACGCGTCGGCCACTGATCCTTCCGCATGAGGTTCTGCGCATGCGCGGCGACGAACAAATCGTGTTCACCGCCGGCAACCCGCCGCTCAGGTGCGGGCGGGCTATCTAGTTCCGGGGCGACGACATGAAAGCATCTGTCGGCGAGAGCCGATTTTACAGGAACGTCGAACGTATGAAACGACGTGAGTGACGATGACTAGCGCCCCACCAGATACCGTCTTCGTCACCACCAGCGGCAAGTCAGCGTCGGCGGCAACCTGAGATCACGAAAATGAATCCGTGCGCATCGAACGATTCAAAACTCTGATTGGACGCCGGAATCCGAACGCGCGATTCTGCGTAGATGATCGTTCAACCCTATCACCTTTATATCGAGCGTATCGAGCCTGAGAAGAATATGGCACGGTTCTATGCGCTTGCCGTCCAACCGACACTCTTTGGAGAAGTGTCGCTGGTGCGCAGTTGGGGGAGGATCGGGACACACGGCCAGCAGAAGGTGCACGTCTTTAATGAAGAGAAGCATGCTGTTGAGCTGTTCCTCGAGCTTCTCCGCAAAAAACGAAATCGAGGCTACAAACCAAAACCAGCTGTGGAAATCCGGACTATCCGGCATTCGTCCTCGCAGCGCGTCAATGATAAACTCATCGCAAGCTGACAGGGATTCCGTCTTCATAAATTATGCGAGGGAATTCCATGACCACCACCAATGAAATTGCCGACAAGATCGCGGCCGACAACAGCCTGACGAAGGTCCAGGCCAAAGGCATCGTCGAAGCCGTGTTCAAGGCAATTGCAGAAGCTGCCGGCTCCGACGCTGAGACCTCCATCCCGGGCTTCGAAGAAGCTGATATTTGCGCCTGCGGAGGCGCTCAAGGATGCACTGAACAAATGATCCTCAAAAGGGAAGGCTCGCCTTTCGGCGGGGCCTTCGATGCAATCAGTCTTGGCTCGAGTGAGCGAGCAGATGGAGTTGGCGGATGTGATTTTCGTTAAGCGGGATCGCGTCGAAGGAGGAGAGGATCGTTTCCATCACCTCGGCATAGCCTGCGACCTCCCGTTCGTCTCGGCTGGTGAACGAGCCGAGACGGAGGTTCGAGAGCAGTCGTTCGACGTCGCGGTCCCTTCATTTGGCGCCCTCAATACGGATCGACGATCCAATGCTTTCGATCGTCGCGACTCGAGACAGCCGTGTGGCAACTTGGCGAGAGAACGTGCGAGCGTCGAGGCCGGCGCGGGAGTGTTCTCTAGTACTTCGTCGGTCATGGAGCGAGGCACTCGTCGCATATCCCGCAACCATCGTCATCCATGCTGGATAACGATCGGGCTTTATGACAGCAAAGGCACGTAACCCTATCCGGTCCGGGCGTGTCTTCGCGCACAGGCGGCAGTATCTCGACTGAGCTTTCGGACAGCATATTGGGCACCATTCGATCCATTGCAGAATTGCCTGTAGAACTAGTTAAAAGATAAGAAGCCTCAAATCCTGCACAAGGCCGCAAGCTGCACGCACGTCCACGATGCCGGCAGCCAGGCGATCATCGACGTCGGCGGGTTTCTCAGAATAGGCGCCAAGCCGGTTGCGGTTCCGTTGACGGACCTTGACTTCATGGGTGATGAGGATTGCGAGGTCCATGCGGTCACGACCTGGACCAAGGACCAGCTTAAGGACATGCCTGAGCATCGCCGTTAAAAAATGGACACGGGACGGAGCCGTGGCCAACTGGGCGTGGACAAAGTCCATTGCCCACACATGGTTGGAATGGGTTGCTTCCGAGCCTTGACCCGACTTTCTGTGACGCCGACTGCGTGGCGAACTTAATCGCGCCCTTCGCTATCAAGCTGATCAAGCACCATGAGCAACGAAGCGACGCGATTGATCGAGGAAAGGCAGTCCGCCAAACTCGCATAGTTGTCGACCAGCCAATTGAGCGCCGCCTGGACAATAACGAACGCTGCGGTCACCTGGGCGACCTCACCCAGTGACATCGTCCCAACCAAATACTTCGGAGCGCATAGGACCCAGCCGATGACCGGGGCGAGCAATACGTTTCCCTGAGATACGAGGGTCGTACGCATCAGCTGGGCGCACAGCTCACGCCAACGATTTATTACGTCATCTAGCGCTAGACTGAGCGAGTGCTGCTGTTGAATCTCTCCTTGCGATCTCGCCGCCGCCGTGTCGCGTTCACGCAAATTCGAGCCAATCGAACGAAACTGCGCCTCGGCAGCGTTCTTGCCGGCAATAATTTTCACCATACGACGACCGATGATGGTCATTGCGAGAGTCATAAGCGCCGAATAGGTCGCAACTGCGATGACCAAATATTTGGGCACCGTCAATTCATGTCCGACGACGCCGATGACGAGGTCGCCACCGACATTCCAAAGTATGCCGATAAAGATTCCCGCACTGAGTACCGCCTTCAGCAAGCCTACTGCCATGCTGACTGGGGCATCAGTTGCAACGCGGGCATCTTCCGCGATCCGATATTCAGCGTTCTGATCCTCGCCGACGGCAAATGGAAGTTTTCGGAACAGGTCATTGGCGAGCCAACGATCAATCAAATGCTGTGTCAGCCATGCACGCCATCGTCGCTGCGTCGTCATCTGCGACCAGACACCAAGAACCGCAACAAGAATGCTTGCACCGGCAAGCGGCAAGAAAAGCAGTGCCTGGGCTCTCAGGACGGCGCTGTCACGACGCCCAAAAGCGTCAAAAAAATCGCGCCCCCAATAGTTCAGGCGATATTGGATCAGCAATTGCAGCAACACGCTTGCTAAGAGAGCCGCAGTCGGCAACCATGCCGTTAAGGCCTTTGGGCCTCGCCAGAAGCCCGACGCACTCCGCCAGAAGCGGCTGACCAACGCGCGTCGGCGATCCACCGGAAAACCTGCTGTTGGGGCCGTCTCTCGGACCGACGCTTCGACATTTCTTGGTGGAGGCGGGTTGTGCTTTTGCAACGCAGAGGCTCCCTGGTGGTATGTAGCCGCTTCTGCAACAGTGGGGATGCATCCAGCCTGATCTTCTCTTGCCCGTGAGCTGACACTCCGACAATTCGTGGCACGACTTGCAAACGGCGCGTAACCGGACAAATCGCTGCTTTAGAAGCGTCCCATGTGTCCACCAAACAACAAAATAACCAGGACGACGATAAGCAGAAGACCGACACCGCCCAATCCCCTTCCGCCATATCTACTATAGCCATAGTATCCGCCGCCGCCGAACAGCAAGAAGAGGATCAGGACTATCTCAGGACTATCAATAGTAGAGACATGGGTCGCCTCCTCGGGCTCGCCTCGCGCTTCATTGGAATACGGCTTTTGTCGATCGCCCAGATATTGCAAATCTGCGATCGAGCAGAGCACGCCGATACAAACGCCTATTGAACTAGCGAACCAAACCTAACAGCATTGCAGAGAACTACATTGATCCGCGTCAAAATTGGCGGACGGAACCTCATCCGCAACGAGCAGCAATGGGCCGTTAAGATCGGTGGTAGACCAGGACGGCCCGGATCGGTGGCGCAGCTCGTATCTGGTGTCTGTGCAGGCCCACGGACTTGAATCGAAGATTTGGTGCGACACGTTTGACGTCGCACCAAATCCCTTTCTTCGTCGAATGAGATCACCCGACCGCGATTTGATCAATCACGTTCTTGATCCCCGGAACGGACCAGGCCGCACGGTCCGCCGCTGTCCGTTCCGACCAGGTATGAACCTTACCCTTAAGAGTGACGCTGCCGCCGGAAACTTCAACGCTGATGCGTTGGGATTCGAGTCCCGCGTCCCGTTTGAATGCGTCCTCGATCCGCTTCTTCACATCATTGGCACTGACGCGTGGGGTGATCTCCACCATGTTGGATAGACCAACCACCCCAGCAAGGTCGCGAACGGTATCAGCCGCAGCGTTCTTCTGATACTGCCATTCGACTTTACCTGTGAGCGTGACCCAGCCCTTTTGGACCTTGACCTGGACAGCGCCCTTCGGAACGGACACATTCCAGTCGAGCATTTTCACGGCCCGGCTGGCGATGTCTTCGTCTTCCGTTTCATAAGTGCCGAAAACCCTGATTTCGATCTCCTCGGCAATGCCGCGAACGCCCTTCACTCGCTTCACGACCCGTTCGGCGGTTTCCTTTTGGGAATACGAGCTGACATGGCCAGTGAGGGTTGCGATGCCATTGTCGACAGCGACGCCGATACTCGCGGCGTCGATGCTCGGTTCGAATTCAAGTTCATCGAGAATGTTTTGTCTCAGGGTGATATCGTCCATGACTTGCTCCTTTCAGCTCTTCTGGACTTGTAAGCAATCGACGAAAGGCGCCCCCGTTTAAACCGGAAGCACGACGCCGTCGTTTGCGGATTTCGCGCGCAGTCGGGCTTTCTGCTGGAGCAAAGCCCCACGCAAGGCATCTAGCCGTGCACGCGATTGCTGAATTCGGATTCGCTCTGCGGAGATAACGGCCAGGTGTGTAATTCGCGGGCCCTTGGTAACCGCATCGCTGCCATTATTACCGGTCATCAGGCCGACGAGGCCCATAGAAGAGACCGCAATTGCCGTTAATATCTTCATCTTTACTCTCCATCAGAAATAAAGAAAGGGCGTTCGCAAAAACACCAAGCACCCCGCGGAAACCTGAGGGCTCTTCAGATTGATTTTTGCAAATAGTAAGCAAAATCAGAATACTACGACGTTGATTTGAATCAAATTATTGCTCTTCCAATACGGATTTCCTGACTTGTTCTTGCCCGGAAACTGCATGAAGTGCAGGCTGGCTGCGGCGCCGGCGCCAACGGCTCGGTCGCCGGCCATCAGCGCAACAGAAGCAGTTGCCCGGTGGCTCACTCCTGGCGCCAAATCAATCGCTATGCCCGTCGTTGACCGGTGAACCGCAAGAGCATCACGAACAGATTGATAAAATCGAGATAGAGCGTGAGGGCTCCCATCAGCGCCTTTTTTGATAGCGTTTCATCCGGGTCGCTTTCTGCATACGCAGAACATGCTGAAACCGACATACCGATGGTGCGCCACAACGGATGGCGCACCGAAGGCGACTCGCGGGACATCAGGCCGTCTTGACGGTAATCTTCTTTTCCGCCTTCTTTGCTTCGGCGGTCTTTGGCAATTTGACCGTCAGCACGCCCTTGGCGAACTGGGCGTCGATCTTGTCGGCATCGACGCCCTCAGGAAGTTGGAAACTGCGCTGGAAGGAACCGTAGCGGCGTTCGGACAGATAGTAATCCTTCCGCTTGTCTTCCTTTTCCTCGCTCTTCTCTCCCGTGATCGTCAATGTGTGATTGGAAAGTTTGACCTCGACGTTTTTTTCATCAAGGCCGGGAAGCTCCGCCGTGATCTCGTAGCCGCCATCTTTCTCGACGAGATCGATGGCTGGAGCGATCTGCCATTCGGCGCGGGAGATACGGGGCACTTCGAAATCGAGCATTTTCGACGGCAGACGCCAATCGAACGGACGGAAGCCGTCGAACACGCGGTCGATTTCTCGACGCAGGGTCTCAAACGGTGCCCATTGTTCAGCCTTTGCAGGCACAGAGGATTTCTGGATAGGCAGTTTTGTAACGGCGTCAGCCATGGCTCATCTCCTGGAGTTGGACAAATCCCTACAGGCACCGCCAATCCTTGCTCTTCCGCCTTAAGTTCTCCCGAAGGCGCAAAAGCAAAAGGGCGGCAAATCCTGCCTGCCGGATGTCACTGCCAATACAGGTTCATGACTCTGTCGATGCGTCAGGGACGCTTCATCTTGCGTCGCGTCACCTAATCTGGCTCGATCCCGCAGGAATTTTAGAGAACGCTCTTCTAAGCACTCCTTCATTGATGTGGATCAAAACGCGTGACCATGGTTCGTTTCTGCACGGAGGCCGAACTGTCTCATTGTTGCCGCGACCACATGAGGGATCGGTTTACTTTGAGGAAGACCAGGGAACCGGAGACGAATGATGGGAGAGATACCCATCAGGCTCGGGAGATCCACTCGTCCCGCTGTTTGACGTAAAGCCGTTTGACGGCTGCCCAAGCAACACGGTGTGCAATCTGTTCCCGCACCCTGCCGCGGTCGGCATATTCCTCCCATGCATTGTTGAACGCTGCCCGATAAATTTCCTGAGCATGGATCGGCAGATGATTGCCAACGGAAGGAGGCAATTCTCCTATCGAATTGTAAGGCATCGACGTCATTCTCCTTAAAGAATCGGCAGGGCTGGAGAGGGCGAAGTCGCTGAGAATAAACGCAAAATCGCCGCTGGTCGCCCGCCATAAAGCGCGGTTCAAATGACATTTCTTTCGACATTGGCGGATTCTCGCGCGAAATCGACCGCTCCACACGAATGCATTCTGAACGAGCAGCCTTGGCAGCGCATTGCGCGCAATCAAACTGCGAAGACGGCGAATTTGGCGCCAGATCGACTGTGATTGATCAAGATCATCGTGTCGATTGCTCCAGCTGTTACAAATGAGATGCGGCCTGGAGCCCTCGATGCCTTCGCCGATTCAAGCCTGAAGGCAAGAGTCGATGCCTCGGCGGCATCCACAACCGGGATTCGGATTGGGTCTGACATGCTTACCTCCGGCAACACCAGGGCTGAGTTCGACAGTGAAAAACACCAACGACATTGCTGCTGACGATCTCACCACCGCACAAGCCGCTGCTGAACTCGAACGGCTTGCAAAGGAAATCGCCGCTCACGATCAGCGCTATTATCAAGAGGATCGGCCAACAATCACCGACGCGGAATACGACGCGCTTCGCGCCCGCAACGCTGCGATCGAACAACGATTTCCACAATTGCTACGCGCCGACTCCCCGTCCCTGAGGGTTGGCGCCGCATCGGCGACCGAATTCCGCAAAGTCCACCATGTCGTGCCGGTTCTTTCCCTTGAAAATGCCATGTCCGATGAAGAAGTCAGCGATTTCTTCGACCGGATCTGCAGGTCGCTCAAAATTCGGGGAACGGAAGCCATCGCCTTCAGCGCGGAACCAAAGATCGATGGTCTTTCGATATCGTTGCGATACGAGAAGGGTGCCCTTGTCACTGGCGCCACACGTGGTGACGGCGCCGAAGGTGAAGACGTTACTGCCAACATCAAAACGGTGACAGAAATACCCCAGCGGCTGCGTGGCGGCAACGTGCCGGATATTTGTGAGGTGCGGGGAGAGGTTTATATGACCAAGACCGATTTCCTGAAACTCAACGCAGCTCAGGTGGCGGCCGGCAAGCAAACCTTCGCCAATCCGCGCAATTCGGCAGCCGGCTCCTTGCGCCAGAGGGATCCGCGGATTACCGCCTCTCGTCCCCTCGGTTTCTTCGCATATGCCTGGGGCGAAATGAGCCGGATGCCGGCGGCTACTCAATCCGACATGATGCGCTGGTTTGCTTCCTGCGGATTTAAAACGAACCCTCTGGCCAGGACTTGTCATTCGGATCGAGAATTGCTCGCGTTTCATCAAGAAGTCGAGGAGATTCGGGCGAAACTCGACTACGATGTCGACGGCGTCGTCTATAAGGTGGACAGGATCGACTGGCAAAACAAGCTCGGTTCGATCGCACGTAGCCCACGCTGGGCGATCGCTCACAAATTTCCACCGGAACGCGCCGTAACCGTCCTGACGGATATAGAGATGCAGGTGGGGCGCACGGGCGTCCTGACGCCAGTTGCTAAGCTTGAGCCAATCAATATTGGGGGCGTCGTCGTTAGAAGGGCCACGCTTCATAACAAGGATTACATCGCAGGCATCAGCGCAAACCGACAGGTTATTCGTGGGGGACGCGACATTCGCATCAATGATACAGTCGTCATCGAACGCGCCGGTGACGTGATCCCGCAAGTTGTTGACGTCTTACCGGAAAAGCGATCAAAAACCTCCCAACCCTACGATTTTCCAACGACATGCCCGTGCTTCCTGCGGACGGAGGTCGTGCGAGAGTTGACACATTCCGGGGAGCAAGGCGCCCATCTGCGCTGTTCGGGAGAATTGGCCTGCCCCTACCAAAAGATCGAACATCTCAAGCTGCTGGCATCCCGTCACGCCTTCAATATCGAAGGTCTCGGAGAACAGAAAATAGAATTCCTCTTCAAACATGGTTGGATTTGCGAGCCCGCCGATATCTTCACATTGGCAGGGCGCGCCAGCGACATCGGCCTCGCAGGCCAGCAGGGTTTCGGTAAAAAGTCCGCTCAAAATCTGTTTCGCGCGATTGAGATGCGCCGCCGTATTGCCCTTGATCGCTTCATCTATGCGCTGGGCATTCGCCATGTGGGCGAGACGACAGCCTTGGTCCTGGCCAGAACCTATCGCTCATGGAGCCAATTTGAAGCCGCATGTTTGAAAATCGCGGCGGGCGATGCGGGAGCGAGACAGGAAATGAATGCGCTCGACAAAATCGGCGACACCGTCATCGACAGCATCGCGTCCTATTTTGGTGAGACTCACAATCTCGACATCGTCCGGCGCCTCATCGGGCAAGTAGTTATCCTTGACATGCCGCGATCCGACATTCTGTCGCCCGTGGCAGGACGGATCGTCGTCTTTACAGGATCGCTGACATCGATGACGCGCGAAGAGGCGGAAGAGCAGGCGGAACGGCTTGGCGCCAGAGCCGCAACTTCGGTCTCGGGGAAAACCGACTTTGTCGTTGCCGGCCCAGGCGCCGGGTCGAAGCTTGCCGAGGCAAAAAGGCTCGGGGTCACGGTTCTGTCTGAAGCGGAATGGCTGAGGATGGCGCGCGGGTAGGTGTCAAGGCTCAACAACGCAGCTGGTCAGCACACATATTCCTCCAATCGGTCCGACAATCATGCAAGTTGTGATGAGTGTGTGAACCACCTGGATAGCAATCCGCCCGCTTCGTGCTTGTTTGACCATCTGCTGGCATCAATGCCCGCAAAACATCGACCTGAATGTGATGCCGGACTCACCATAAAGCGATGGGGAGCCCACTACCCGCTAGCATTTACTCATCCCTATCTGATTTCAGGAATGCATGCTTAATGTCATCGAGACCGTCCGCTTGAGCTTGAGCGTCCCTCAATAAATCTTCGGCGTAGCTTTGCGCGTCGATTATATCTCGAAAATGAAGTCCACAATCGCGGCCTTTAATTTCGATATCGTGCCGTATCTCTGCAATTAGGTCTGCTTTTTCCTGTTCGTCGTGGAGACGAAGCAATCTTGTCATGGAACTCAAAGCGACAAGCTCAAGAACAAGAAAACGACCTTCAATTTCCCCAATCGTTGGCGCTACTGCATTGCCTTTGTCACTTGAATTTTTACCGTCGATTTTTGGCATGGCGAAAATCCTTATGAGGAGACGAAAGCGACTTTTTGCTCTCCTCGCACCTTGGAAGTTCCTCGTTTCCTAGCTCGCCGTGGCGCGCCCACTTACGTCAATCATATCGAGAGCAAAGAAAGTGTGTGTTTTTGGGGTTGCATCCGCCAATCTGGAGGATGGTTTCAAAGCACCAGGCTCCCACCAATCAAGGTGTTGCGCTAGCAGGGACCAGGCCCGATGCTTTTCTTCGCGACTTTCATCGCCATCAAGCTCGACGAATCTCGCATCGATAATTACACTTTTCCAAGAGTGCTTGCTTTTAAGCTGGTCAATTTGAACGCATACATTGGGGTTCCCTCTCATGATATCCAGCTTCTTACCTGGCAAAGTAAATGCGTATAACCTGTCACCGGCGCACGCATATTGAACAGGGACGACATACGGGATATTTGCGTTCGCGCAGGCCAATCTCGCAAGCCATTGTTTTTTTACGAGGGCAATACAATCCTCGTATGCCATCTCTTGGATGTTCATTGCTACTCCTCACTGGTATAGCGAATCTTCCATCAACAACACGATAACGTCGCCGCACCTTCCATTTCGGCAATCGAATGCGCGCATAAAGATCACGAAGGCACGCCGCTGCGAATGCAAATAGTTCCCACGGCGAAGGACCGTCGTTCTGGATCTCATTGCCCTATAACTGGAGTTTTCCCCGCCCGCTCCATTGCGTCTTTAAACAACTCTTGAGCATATTCCGACGCAGCCGCAATCTGAGCTTCGGGCAGGTTTGCCTCGCGACATTTCCTTTCGATTGCGCGCCGGAGTGCTTCTATGTGTTCGGTTTGACCATCTGCAGCACAGTGCCTCAAAAGCCTTGTTAGAGCGGTGGTCGCCACAGCTTCAAGAACGAAGACTCGCCCCCCAATTTCACCCAACGACGGCACAGCGTTACCAGCCGGGCCTCCGAAACTATCGCGCTTTACTCTCAGCATAGCATCGCTCCTGAATGAGCATACATTATCGAACAATCTTACGATAGTTCTGCTGTGGCGTTAGCGCATTGAGGCAAATCAATATGAGCGGCAAAAGGGCAAAAAAATTCCGCCCGACTGTGCGCCCGGCAGGTGCTGTACGCGACGGCAGACAGCAACGCTGAATGCCCGCGCGTTTCATGGTGAAGAGCGGGTGGTCGGCTTTGCGGGAGGCCTTCAGTGCTTTCCAGTAGGGTCGTGTTGTCGAAGACCAAGCTGATGGAAAGATCGCCGGTGAACAATGACATCATGAACCTGCGCTCGCTTGTTGAGAACGGCGTGTATGCAGATTTGTTGCGCGAGATGATCGGCTTTGCTGCTGGGCAGCTATGGAGCCGTAAGTCCGCCACGGTAGCCGGATTCGGCGAGAAAATCAGCCATGCGGTCGATAAAGGTTCTCACGTTGTGCTCATTCTCGATCAGGCGACCCGATCATCCTTCCGCCGAGATCGCCGGAATTGAACCCGGTCGAGAATGGCTGGCGGCTTATGAGGGCAACTGGCTGTCAAACCGCACCTTAAGGACTGCGACGACATTGCCGCCCATTGCTGTACCGCCTGAAACTTGTCGATCAGTCCTGGAGAATGATGTCCATCGTACTGCGCGAACGGGTGCAGGTGATGATCAGCGCTCGTTGATGCAAGATGGCAATGACCGCTGACCTATTCTGACATGCGGAACAACTTGGACAACGGTTGCGTGCTTCTGGATCAGAGGCCGAATGGATAAGTCTCATCCTCGCCGATAGCCACCTGCGTCGGCAAGGGGACCACGGCACTTGTTTTGTCGAACCAGACGAAAGCATCGTACTGATCGGCCAGCGATGCGTAGCTGTAATGGCTCCAGCGCTCTGTTTCCGGGCGATAGACGACGCCAATGTAGCGCTCGAGTCGCGGCTCAGCCATGCCGCGACGGAGATCCTCGTGCTGTCCGGCGCGAAGGTCCAACAGGAAACGTTCAGTACCGACGTCGTGGCATAAGGCCTCGTAACTATCGGGACGAGATGGCCGCACCGCCTTGATCTCCATTGGCGCGTCCCATTCCGAGGCCGCCGCAACGGTCCCGGTATGGGTGCCGAAGCCGACCAGGGCAGCGTCGTGTCCATAGGCCTGTCTGCACAACTGGCCAATGTTCAGTTCGCCGTGCTCCATGCCCATATCGGTGAATCGCGCGTCCCCGATATGGGAATTGTGAGCCCAGACGACAGCCTTTGTCTTTGGACCTGCCCATGCGAGGATATTCCGGAGGGTATCGAACATATGCTGGTCACGCTGATTCCACGATTCGTGAGCGCCGTAATACATGGCCCGATAGTAGCGTTCCGCATCGGCCACAAGACGAGCATTCTGCATGGCGTCGAAGAACTCAGCGCCATCCGTTTTGGCGTATTGGAACTCCTTTTGCAGGAGATCGACGAGAATGCGCGTCACCGGCCGCTCGCATAGCGCATAACCTTCAGTCAGTGATGCACGACCATAGGCCGCCGGCTCCCGCGACCACGGCGACAAACAGGCATAGCGCCCGCGCGCCACCGCCGCAGCCTCTGGATCGACGCGGTCAAGGTAGGCGAGCACCGCGGCGATCGATGCCGTCATGTTGTAGAGGTCGAGGCCGTAGAAGCCGACCTTGTCGTTGGGCAATTTTGTGGCGTTGTGATTGCGCAGGAAGCTGACGAATGCATCGACGTCCTTGTTGCGCCACATCCAGGTCGGGAATCGGGCGAACGGCGTTGAATTCATCGGCTGATGTGGGCTTTGTCGCACATAACGGTCAACCGCGGCGGCATCTGGCCAATCGGCCTCGACTGCAACGATCGTGAAACCATGTTTCTCAATCAGCCGACGCGTGATGGCGGCGCGGGCCTGGTAAAATTCCGAGGTGCCGTGAGAGGCCTCGCCAAGCAACACCACGCGTGCATCAGCAAACCGGTCGAAGGCAGCGGGGAAGGCAGGATCATCCAGCGAAGGCAACGGTTCAGCCGCGGCCCGCAGCAAGGCCGCCACCGACACCGGCGACATTGGCTGAACTCCTGCGGGCGCCGGCACGTGGCTTTGCACCGGCGGAGACAGATAATGCTGGAACCAGGCGCTTGCCATTTCGGTCACTGTCTCAAGTGCGCCAGGCTCCTCGAACAGATGGGTGGCGTTGGGGACGATCCTCAGCAGCTTGTCACATGTGAGGGCAGCCAGTGCCTTGCGGTTCAGTGCAAGAACCTGCTGATCGTCGCCGCCGACAATGAACAGGGTCGGCGCTTCCACGTCGCCCAGCCGTGGGCTGGCCAGATCGGGGCGACCACCACGCGAGACCACCGCCGCCACGCGGCCCCGAAGCTCCGCTGCCGCCAGCATTGCTGCCCCGGCCCCGGTGCTCGCGCCAAACAGGCCAAGCGGCAGATCGGCGATGTCCGGCTCCGCCCCGATCCAGATCGCGGCCTCAAGCAAACGCTCCGCGAGCAATGGAATGTCGAAGACATTGCGGCGGTCTCTCGCCTCATCCACCGTCAGCAGATCCAGAAGAAGTGTCGCGAAGCCCTCGGCATTCAGCCGGTCGGCAACGGCAATGTTGCGCGGACTGAGTCGGCTCGACCCGCTGCCATGGGCGAAAAGGATGATGCCTCGTGGATCCGGCGGTACGCTTAGATCGCCGACCAGACCGAGCGGGGGAACTGCGATCCGGCGCCTGGAGTGATCGGGCGCAGCGTCAGCGCCTTCGGCCCACCCTTGTCTCAGCAGCCCGATCGTCTCTTCATCGGTGAGCTGGTGGAAATCGCGATAGAATCCGCCTACCCCTTGAAAATTCCTGGCGGGATTCAGACACACGACAACGTCGGCGTGCTGACGCATTTCGGCCAGCGTTTCTTCCGGTGCGACGGGGATGGCGAGGATGGTCTTGGCCGCACCTTGGCTCTTAATCGCGATGAGCGCGGCTTTGGCTGTAGCCCCTGTGGCAAGTCCATCATCGACGATGATAGCGGTATGTCCGGTCGGCTCCAGTCGCGCGCGGTTACCAAGGTAGAGTGCGCGGCGGCGCTCGAGTTCGGTGAGTTCCCGCTGCCGCGCGCGCTCGAGATAGGCGTCATCGACACCGGTCGCCAGTCGCACGTCCTCGTTGATGACTGTCTGAGGGCTTTCGCCTTCGACAACGGCACCGAGCGCCACTTCGGGAGCGCCCGGCGCACCGATCTTGCGCACTAAAACGAGATCGAGCGGCGCACGAAGCGCGCGTGCGATTTCCAGCGCCACCGGCACGCCACCGCGCGGCAAGGCGTAAACGACCGGACGATCAGGGGCGAGCGTGACCAATCTGGCCGCCAACTGACGGCCTGCATCGGACCTGTCGCTAAACTGGTAATATGATTTGACCATAAAAACACTATGTCTAGTCAGTGATCTGCCACATTGATGCAGATCAAATCCTCGCTATGGCCGCATATAGAACGGCAACTAGATCACAGTTCATGGCCGCATTGGATCGGCTGTTGGAAGCTAAAAATGGGGACCGGTTATTTTCCCCGATCTATTTGCGACGAGGGGCCGGTTAGAGGGAGAACTCCGGAATGATCGCGCGGAATTCGCGTGTTTTCTACTGCGCACTTACGACGGCAGCCATGCAACAATCTCGTGGTTCTGACCATTTCTCAAGAAATAAGGATATCCTTGATTCAGATCATATCATTCCAGCGATACCTGGTCTTAGTTTAATGCTTTCAAAAGGACGAAGACCATGATGAGCAAGACCATCGCTCCAGCAGAATGGCAAGCCTATTTCAAAAGCCTTGTAAAGACCCTCAGCGGTAAGCACGTTCGGGTTGAAGTGGTCGGGATTACCTTGGGCGATCAGGTCCTTACCTCGTCATCGCCACTGTTGGGAATGACCTACGAACCGAAGAAGAATACGCTTGAGATCTCCTTGGACGGCCTCGAACACATCATCAATTGCCCCAAGGCGATTTCCATCAGGGAAGATGATGGGACCTTGGTGGCGTTGGATATCGTCGATCAAGACGATCGGCATCAGATCGTGACGCTGCTGCCATCGCGGCAGCCGTAATGGGATCGGTGACAGCGAAGCGGATTAAGAGGCGCAACGGATAAATCGGATTTGGCTGCGCGATTGATGGCCTGGTCGCCCCATTGGCTCGTTCGGAAACGTATCGAGTCCGGAGAACTCGTAAGAGTAATGCGCCAGATGTCTTCTCACGCATCGGAAGTGTGGGCCGTCTGGCCCGAGGGACCTCATCTGCCCACCCGCGTGCGGTCCGCTATCGACGCACTTGCAGGGGCATTGCCCAAGGTCGCGTCACCTCTTTGAGTTCTGACGCCGTATGGCGTGTTATTGGAACGCCTGAATCCGCGAGGCTTCGAAAACTCTCGGTGGGTCAGCTCATCGGCGGTCAGTCTCGATGAAGGTTCGTATCCAACACAGGATAGACTTTATAGGTGGTTAAAGTCGCACTGCATCTTGATTGGCCTGTTCAACGCGAAACCTGGCGTGGTTGACCCATCGTAGGCCGACCGCTCCACGTTGGAGACTCCACTTTCCCATCCCGTCATCAGAGCTTCTTGCTCTGAAGCCAGCTGCGGATGACCTGGATGAGTTCCGCCTTGCATTCAAGCGGGAGCCAATGTCCGGCGGGCAGGCTCGTCACGGTAAGGTCTGTGCAGGCCGCGCGCATCGGGTCGCCTTGGCGATTTCCAGCGATGGTGCAGATTTGATCAAAATCACCGTTAACGAAAAGGATCGGCTGCGAGAGGCGCCCGCCATTGGCCGCTTCGCGGGCGTAGGCGATGTTGGCGTCATCGTTTGTATACAGCGCGCAGGGGCCGCGGAAGCCATGAGCCTTGAACGACTGTACCAGCACCTCGAAGTCCGCTGGGAGCCACAGCGCGGGATTTGGTTTAGTCGGCGGGGCACGATGTGCAGCGCCGAAGCGTCCTCCGTTGCGCGTTACGATCGACATCGGCGAAACCTTTCCAACGACGTCAGGACTGCCGGGTTGATAGGCCGAGGCAAGATATGCTGCATGGTCTGCTTCAAGATCAGCGACTGCCCCATCAAAGTTCGTCATGTAGTAGCGGACGTAGTCCCACTGGCCATCCGGATACTGGTCAGCCGGATAGATCGTTCGATCAACCAGCGACACGAGCGTGGGCAGGCTGTTCGCCTCAGGAAAATACGCCCACGACGCCAGCACAACGCCACGGCTGCGCTCAGGCTCATGCGCGGCCAATGCCCCAGCCACGATACTGCCCCAGTCGTGGCCAACCCAGATCGCAGGTTTGCCGCCAAGGTGGTCGTGAAGCTCCGTCATATCCGCCACGATTTCCTTTATGGAGTAAGCGTCTTTGGCTGCCGGGGCAGAAGAGCCGCCGAAGCCGCGCAGATCGGGAGCGACGCAGCGCCAGCCGCCGCCGGCGAACGCCTCCATCTGGGCCCGCCATATCAAACTGATGCTCGGGAACCCATGCAGGAAGAACATCAACGGTCCGTCGGCCGGTCCGCACTCGAGGTAGTGCGTTGTGTGACGCGGCGTATTGAAAATGCGCGACACCAGCGTTGGCGCGGAGCTAGGCGCACCCCATGCTGCGCTGGAGATCGCGTCCGCGGACATTCGCAGGAGAATGGAACGTCGGTCCGGCATTGGCCCGACAGCAACATCGATCGATTGAAGTACGGCTGTCATCGTCAAATACTCCGGTTGGTCCAATGGTCCTTTAGTGTGTGACCCGGAGCCGAAGATCGACCCCGCTGGAATCCGCGACAACGATCTGAAAACGTTGAAGATATTGAAAAAGTAGCGGGGGTCAAGACTTACGCCGGTCGTGGCCGACGCTACATCAATTTACGAATGAAAATCAATAAGTTGCGCCCTGTCGAAAAGGGGGCAAACTTCTCCTTCCACCTGTCATATCGATGCGCGCCGTCCCCTCGGCCTGAGCCGCGCATCGATACATCGGTCCCGTGCTCGGCAACGACGTCACGCGCGACTGCGAGGGGGTGGCTGTAATTTTTTTGCGTCGGCCCTCATGAAGCACCTTGATAAATGGATCGGCGGTCCGTATATTTGGATCAGTGATCCGAATAATAAATGGATCGGCGATCCAGTAGACGCAACGCTTGCGCGTGAACGGCAACAGACACCCGCCCGACGCGTAACGAGATGTCATTAAGAAAACCGGCAAGGAACACGAACATGAGCACTGTCAGTATAATCGGCTCAGGCGGCATGGCTGCAGCGATCGCGAGCCTTGCCGTCAAAGCCGGACACACGGTCGAATTGATGGCTCGCGACACCGCCAAAGCGCGGACGTTGGCCGATGCGCTCGGCGCCGGTGCAACGACAGGAACGTTCGCCGCCATCCCGGCCGGGGACATCGTCATCCTCGCCGTTCCCTACACGACGGTTCTGGACATCGTGAAGCACTATGGCGAGAAGCTTTCTGACAAAATCCTCATCGACATCACCAACCCCATTAAATCCGATTTCTCGGGCTTCTTGACCCCTGACGACAGCTTTGGCGCGCAGGAGATCGCCAAGGCCGCGCCTGCCGATACGGAAATCGTAAAGGCGTTCAACACCCTGAATGCCCACGTCCTCGCCGCTGGCCCAGTCGAGGGCCACCCGTTGGACGTGTTCATTGCTGGAGACGGCGTGCAGGCGAAGGCCCGCGTCTCGGTCTTCGTCGAGAGCCTCGGACTGCGCTCGATGGATGCCGGGCCGCTATCCATGGCGCGGGCGCTGGAACACGCCTGCATGCTTGTGCTCGGGCTCGTTACCCATGCCGTCAAACACACCAACTTCTCGATCGGCGTCAAACTCCTCGACTGAGCGCCCTAATATCCCATTTTTCGCAAGGAGCATTGCCATGCACGTCTTCGTCACCGGCCCCTCCGGCCACGCCGGCTCGTACGTCGTCCCGGAACTTATCGCGGCCGGCCACGAGGTCACCGGTCTGGCGCGATCGGACGAGTCGGCCGCCGCAGTGTCCGCGCTCGGTGCCAAGGTGCGTCGTGGCGACCTCGCCGATCTCGATGTGCTGAAGGTGGCAGCAGCGGAGTCCGATGGCGTCATCCACCTCGGCTACAGGGCCGACCTCCTCCGGTCCGGAGGGCTAACCGCCCTGCGCGATTCTGAGCTCGCGATCGTGCTGGCATTGGGCGATGCGCTGGCCGGCACGAATAAGCCGCTGATCGTGGCGGGCAGCATCGGCGCGCCCTCGAACGCAGGCCGTGCTGGCCGCATCGGTGCGCCGATCAGCCTCGGCCGACCTGCGACGGAGGATGACCCTGCTTTGCCGAGCGGCCCCTTGGACGAAGGCACTCTGGTGTCTCGCAATATCGTGGAAACCATCGTGCTAAGCTTTGCCGAGAAGGGGGTGCGGTCTTCGGTCGTCCGGATTTCTCTCATCGTGCACAGCCCAACCGATCGTGCGGGCTTTCTCGTCGGGCTGACGGGGCTCGCGAAGCAGAAAGGCTTCGTCGCCTATCCTGGAGCCGGCGCGAACCGATGGCCTGCCGTACATGCGCGCGACCTGGCATCCTTGTTCCATCTTGCACTCGAAAAGGGCGCTGCGGGAAAGACCTGGCACGCGGTGGGCAACGAGGGCGTCCCGTTCCGGGAGATCGCCGAGGCCGTCGCCAAGCGCATCGGCCTGCCCGCCAAGAGCGTTCCCGCCGATGAGATGATGGTGCCGAGATATTTCGGCGGCCTGTCGGCGGTGGTCACCGGTGACTTCGTGGCATCGAGCGCCATCACGCGACAGGCACTCGGCTGGGCGCCTGTCCAGCCCGGCCTGATCGAGGACATGGACAACGGCCATTACTTCCCTGCCGCTTGAGTTGATGTGAGCCTCTCCTCATCAAGCACACCAACATCGCAATCGGCATCAGCCTTCTCGGCTGAGTGCACTCGCACCAACGCCCTCACCTCAAATCGCTCACAAGGAGCAGTTACATGCACGTATTTGTTACTGGCGGCACCGGCCATTCCGGTCCGTACATCATTTCCGATCTCATCGCCGCTGGCCACGCGGTCACCGCCTTGGCACGCTCTGACGCGGCCGCAGCGGCAGTGTCCGCGCTCGGCGCCAAGGTGCGTCGCGGCAGCCTCGAGGATATCGACGGTCTCATGGAGGCGGCCGCGGCCTCGGACGGCGTCATCCATGTCGCGCACCGGCAAGACCTGATTCCAACAGGTGGGATCAACGCTGTAGCCGCCGCCGAACTCCAGATCATGCTCGCCTATGGCGAGGCACTGGCGGGAAGCGGAAAGCCGCTGGTCGCGTCAGGAAGTATTGGCTCACCTGGGTGGGAAGGCTTGGGCCGGCCAGCCACCGAGAAGGATCCGCCCCTTCCTGGCGGCGATCCCTACAAGGGCACCCTGCGGGTTCGTAACATCGTGGAAACCACGGTGATTGGCCTCGCCGAGAAGGGCGTGCGGTCTTCAATCGTGCGGATTCCTGAAATCATGCACAGTTCGACCGACAAGGCCGGCTTCCTTCCGCTGCTGATCGGGCTGGCGAAGGAAAAGGGTGTCGTCGGTTATCCCGGAGACGGTACGAACCGGTGGGGGGCCGTGCACGCCCGCGACCTTGCCACCGTATTTCGCTTGGCGCTGGAGAAGGGGCCTGCCGGATGCAACTGGCACGCGGTTGCCGACGAGGCCGTTCCGTACCGCCAGATCGCCGAGGCCATTGGCGAGCGTTTGAAGCTGCCGGCTATGCCAATTCCTGCAGACGTGCTGATGCTGCCGGGATATTTTGGGTTCCTTGCGAATCTGGTCACGCTCGACACGCCGACCT
Organism: Rhizobium sp. 11_C7_N12_5; assembly: GCF_051811145.1. Lineage (NCBI taxonomy): Bacteria > Pseudomonadati > Pseudomonadota > Alphaproteobacteria > Hyphomicrobiales > Rhizobiaceae > Rhizobium > Rhizobium sp. 11_C7_N12_5. The sequence continues at coordinate 179,382 of NZ_JBPWPY010000003.1, read as the reverse complement.
CAAACGCCATCACCCGCCGGACCCTTGGCTGGGAACCAACTCAGCCCGGCCTGTTCGCCGACTTGGACGACGGCCATTACTTCCCCGCCGACCGATGAGGTGACGACAGGCCGGCTAGTCATGCCGCGCCTGGAGGACAGCAACGTCGTGATGGCGTGATCCGTCCAGGGAAGACGAGCAATACCCCACGATTCAAAAGGAGACTGCACATGAGCACTATCAGCATCATCGGCTCAGGAAAAATGGCGGCGGCAATCGCCGGCCGCACCGCAAAGGCTGGACACACCGTCGAGGTAATCAGCCGTACCGTGGCAAACGCGCAGGCGCTTGCCGACCAACTTGGAGCCGGAGCCACCACAGGAACTTACGGCGCAGCACCTGCGGGCGACATCGTCATCCTCGCCGTGCCATACGCCGGTGCGGCGGGAGCGGTGGCCGACTTCGGGCCAGCGCTGGACGGCAAGGTGATCATCGACATCGCCAACCCCGTCGCACCCGACCTCTCCGGCCTCGTAACGCCCCATGGCAGTTCAGGCGCACAGGAGACCGCCAACGGCCTGCCCGCAGGCGCGCATGTCGTGAAGGCCTTCAACACGATCTTCGGTCACGTCCTTGCGAAGGGTGGACGCCTCGACGCGTTCATCGCAGCCGATGACGCGGAGGCGAAGAGGCGCGTCTCGGCCTTCCTCGAGAGCCTCAGGCTGCGTCCGTTCGATGTCGGCGGCCTGCACATGGCCCAGACGCTCGAGGCACTTGGCCTGATGATGATTGGCCTCGCCAAAAATGGCGCCGGCACCTGGGACTTCGCCATGACCGTCGATATCGGCTGAATCACCGACACCACGTCCTCACGAGCCCGCGATCTCTCCGATGCGTTGGACGAGGTCGCGGCCGGTGATGCCATCGGGGAAGTCCGGATAGATCCTCGTTAGCGGGATCGATGCGGCCCGCCCCGCGCCTCGGTCGACCACCTGAACGGTCAGGCGGAACCGCGCCAGGTAGAGCGCGGCCGTCAATCCCCGCGGAACCGCCGCCGATCACGAGGCAGTCGATCCGCTGGTTGTGCTGCAATTGGCCTCGCTCTATCGCGAAGCCCAGGGTCTGAGGCTCACGGCCATTTCGGAGGCCCGCGCCAGTGCTTGTATGTCGAAATACTCCCGGATCTTCGTCACTTTGCCATCTCGAACGGTAATGGCGAAGACCCAATCGTCCTTGTAAGGTTTGTTCGTCGCGTCGATTTTTCCCGTAGCGACGCCTACCACCACTACCCGATACCCCTGCGCCACGAGTTCGGGGCTTCGGGTATGTTATTTCCACCTCTTCGACCGCCCTTTTAAGCACTGCTGCCAATTCCCCACGCCCGCGGTGGGTGTCTGCCAACGGCCAGTCCCCGCCCGGAATGATCCACTTAATATCGTCTGCAACCAAGACCAGCAGATCGTGCCCGATCTAGTCGGACACGTTGGGGTTCCACGAGGCGGGATCATATCGATATTTGCGTCCCGCCCATCAGTCGAACTTGACCAAGTCCTTGAAGATCAGCTGCCCCCAGCTTTTTCCGCGCGCCTGGACCAGCAGCCCACCTTCCGAAAGCCCGCCAAGTTTGATCGGCGCGAAACCGAGATTTTCCGCGAGCGCACCAATCTCGTCTGCGGCAGCGTCATCGTCGCTCGCCAGAAACACGACTCTCCTGCCGCCATGCACGGCTGGATCTTGGGCAAGGGAGGCAGCACCCAAATGGTTAAAGCCCTTGACCAGTCTCGCGCCAGTGAAGGCGTGCGCGACGAACTTGGACGAAGGTTGTCCCCCCAGTTCCTCAGGGGGCACGCCGTAGGCGTTGGTCACATCGATGATCGTCTTCCCCTTCCAGGTGGGAAGCGCCTTCGCGACATCCGGAAGCGACTCGAAACGGACAGCCAAGAAGACGACGTCCGCCTCGACGGCTTCAGCGAGTGTCTTGGGAATGATTGTGGGGCCGATCGCTGCCGCGGCAGATGCAAAGCTCTCCGGGTCGCGCGTGGTTGCGACGGATACTTCGATGCCCTTGCGGGCAAACGCCTTGGCCAGGGCCTGGCCGATATTGCCGAAGCCGATAATTGCGTAGCTCATAATATCTCCTTTGGTTTACCGTGCGCCCAAGGCGCCCCGAATGATCGAATGGAGCGCCGAAGGTCGTGGCGTGGTGCGTCAGAGCTGTGCCAGGCCGCCGTCGACGGCGACTTCGCTGGCGGTCATGAAGCTGCTGTCCGACGACGCGAGAAAGGCGGCCACGGCCCCGATCTCCGCCGGATCGGCCATGCGCTGGAGCGGAGTCATCGCGCCGTAGGCCTTCTGACCCTCCTCGCCCAGCGCCTCCTTCGCGAGTTCGGTCGCCGTCGCCCCGGGCGACAGCACGTTTATCCGGATGCCGGTGCCCTTCAGATCCTCGGCCCAGGTCCGCGCGAGGTTGCGCACCGCCGCCTTGCTTGCGCTGTAGGCAGTGAATCCCGGAGCGCCCGTGGTGCCGGCGCTCGATCCGGTCAGGATGATCGAACCGCCGTTGCCCATCAGCGGCAGCGCCTTCTGGACCGTGAAGATCGTACCCTTCACATTGGTGTCGAAAGTTTCGTCTATGTGCTTGGCGGTGATCTTACCGAGCGGAAGCGGGCTTCCCGCGCCGGCATTGGCGAAGACGATGTCGAGCGTTCCGCGCTCTGCCTTCACCGCCGCGTAGAGGCGATCAAGGTCAGCCTCATCCGAGACCGAGCCCTTCACCGCGCGGGCATTGGGTCCGAGCTCGGCCACCGCGGCGTCGAGCGCTTCCTGCCGGCGGCCGTAGATGAAGACGAAGGCGCCCTCCTCGATGAAGCGTTTTGCAGCGGCGCGGCCGATACCGGTAGCACCACCGGTGATCACGGCGGTCTTTCCATTCAGTCTAGTCATGTCATGCATCCTTCGTTGGGGTTGCGCGGAATAAAGAAACGTTTAGGGTCAGCGCGCCGACCCGCTTTGTTTGCTCCATTGAGGTAGGAGGCCGCGCTCCACGCTATCAGTGTGGAAAATTGCACAAGCGTGGTGCATAATCACACCGCCTGCATCGCGGGGAATTGTGCTAAAGCACCGCTTCAAGACATCAGCATTGCGATTTGGCCAGGAACACAATGACGATCGACTGGGATGATGTTCGATATTTTCTCGCCGTGGCCCGACATGGTTCCGTCCGTGCGGCCGCGGCCCAGCTTGAAGTCAATCACACGACGGTCCTGAGGCGCATCGCGCAGCTGGAGGCCCAGCTCCATTCGCAGTTGTTCGAAAAGTTGCCCGCAGGCTATCGCCTCACCGAAGCTGGCGAACAGGTCCAGGAACTGGCAGAACAGATGGAGGCTTCGTCTAATTTGCTGGTGAGCCGCGTGTCCGGCCGTGATCAGGCCGTGCGTGGTCCCCTGCGAGTCACAATGGCGCCCACCCTGGCGACCCACCTGTTGATGCCTGACTTTGCCGCCTTTACACGACAGCACCCAGAGATCGAAATGGAGATCCACTCTTCTTTAGAAAATGCCAACCTGACAAATCGCGAAGCCGACGTGGCCTTGAGAGTCGTTTTTGATCGCAACTCTTTGCCGCAAAACCTTCACGGCGTGAAAGGTCCCGACCTTTCCGTGGGTGTCTATATGTCTCAGGACCTTCTTGCGGCTTGGAAAGACGGCAAGTCTGGCAACATCAGATGGATATCGAAAAACATAGAGGGCGTGCCGGAGTGGGCCCAGGGCGATGTCGTCGAAATTACCGGAGCCCCGTTCCGGGTCCCGGAAGATGCAGCCCATCTCGAGGCGATGCGGCTGGGCCTGGGGATATCGGCGCTTCCAAGCTTCGTCGGAGATGCTGAACCGTTGCTCGTCCGAGTTCCCGGCACACGTCTCGGCCCTCATGGAACGCTGTGGGTGCTGACACAGGGCGAAACGCGAAAGACCAAGCGTGTCCGCCTGTTCACGGAGTTCATATCAGAGAGACTGCGTGCCCACGCAGGTGTTCTTGCAGGCGACACGTCTCGCCAGGATCAATCGTCCAAACTCGATAGCCACCGACGAACCGCGATCAGTCTGCAGAATGCGTGAGGTAGAAGATTAATCTGCCGGCTAAATGGTGCATCCCCCGTCGGTCACCAGGTTCGCAGCGGCACCCAGTGACGCGACGTAGAGGCGCGGCGGTACTGTCGGAAATTGTTCGGTGAAGGCCCGAAGCGCATCAAATATCTGAGGAATCGGATAAAGCGCGTCGAGCACGATTCTCAACTCGGCCTCCAGGCCGCTGGCTAGGCCGCGTGCTTGTTCGCGGAACGCTCCCGCTTCTTCAGCAATACGACGCGCTCGGGTCACTAGTGCGCAGGCGGCCGGTTGGTGCTTCCCGTGGCTTCCACTTCCACGCTTTCGAACAGCGCCTCTGTTGCCATTTGCAAACATCCACTATATCTATCGGATCACTGATCCAAATATAGGGATCACCGATCCTTTTATCAGGGCGAGATATGCGAGCCGACGCTAGGAAAAATTACGACCATATTCTCGCGGTCGCGCGGGACGTCGTCGCAGAGCACGGTGTCAACGCGTCCATGCGCGATATTGCCCGCCGCGCCGGCGTCGGGCTGGCCACGCTGCTTCGTCATTTCCCGACGCGGGAAGCCTTGTTTGAAGCGTTGGTGTGTACGAAGCTGGACGCACTGACGCAGAAGGCAGACGAGCTCGAAACGTCAGCCCGGCCTGACGAAGCACTCCTGTCTTGGTTTCGCGAATGGATAGCATTCGCCCAAGGCCAGAAGGGCGTTGTCGCAATGATGGCGGCCGCACATACGAACCCGGATTCCGCCCTTTATGCTTCATGCGCTGCGGTGCACTCAGCGAGCGCGCGATTACTGGCCCGTGCTCAGGGAGAAGGCAGGGCGCGCGCCGACATGAATGGGGACGATCTGTTTGGCTTGATGTCGGCGCTCGGATGGCTCGTCGACTTACCTTCATTTGCGCCTCGGGCCGACCATCTCACTCACATTGTCGCGAGCGCCATCCTGGCAAATCCTTCGAGCAACGATGTTGAGAAGGCAGTGTATTGAACAACGTCCGCATCTAACGGTCGATGCTCGCCCTCAGCCAAACGGGAACAGGCCGCCCGCTGCGCAACCGTAGAAGATCTACCTTTGTTCCAGCCGTGGAGACTACTCAACGCGTACTGAGGAGAATATGATGACCAAGAAGACCTACCACGGCTCCTGTCATTGCGGTGCCGTCGCATTTGAAGCCGCGATTGATTTCGAAAAAGGAACGACGCGCTGCAACTGCTCAATATGCAGCAAGGCACGATTCTGGTTCGCGATCCTGCAGGCCGATGACTTCAAAATAGAAAAGGGCGAGGATAACCTGTCCGACTACACGTGGATTCCGCCCGGCAAATCGAAGGCAAATCTTCACTATCGGTTCTGCGAGACCTGTGGTGTCCGCACATTTGGACAGGGAGACAAGGAATCACTCGGCAGATTCTACGCAGTGTCTATCGCCGCGTTGGACGATATCGGGCAGGACACCGACCAAATTGCCAAGTCGATAAAACATGTCGATGGCCGCCACGATGACTATGAGCACGAGCCGGCCGACACGCGCCTCCTGTGAATGTTGTTGAGAGCAAAATAACTGCGACTGGAGATTGTGGAGATAGGCAACAGCGCGCTGCGCATCAGCAGCCGCTGCCGGTTGTGCTGCCTCGCCATCCTGAGGCTCAGGATCTGGGGCTCGCGGCCGTCTCGGAGGCCCGTGCCAGTGCCTGCGTATCGATATACTCACGGATTTTCGTCAGCTTGCCATCTCGAACGGTGATGGCATACTGCTGCTGTCGACCCCAACAGAATATCGGTGCATGGCTTTGCTGGAAGGTCGCGCTCCAACCTAGAACCTGGATGGGCCTCGACAAACGCTCGATCCGCAAAGACGGCCGGTAAGGACTGGGCGGAAGGCCTTCTCGAAACGCGAGAAAGTAATCTTATCGGCCCGAACAATCTCAAGCCCATCATTGGACACCCGTAGAGCATCGCCAAGTTCTGTTGCTTAGCTGCGCGAAACCTACCCACAGGCCAGCTGGCAGCGCGGATTTTCGGCGCACCTCCCCCGCGTAAGGCCCAATTCGTCCGGCATATTATTTTGGAGAAAATATTTAAATCGCGGGAAATGCAGCAGAGTCAGCGGCATGCAGTTTATCAGAAAATTGATAGTGTTGCCGGCCTTTGAAAGTGTTTGCCAACTGCGGAGGGATTTTATCTTACCTGCATTTGGAGACGAATTATGAGACCGCTGAGCGAGACGATTGCTGCAGTAGGCAAACCAATATTCTTACATTCCGTGAGAGAAGTGCCCTCACCGAAAGCGGTGGTTGCTCGATTTTGTCACAACGGCGGTGACCTCGACATTGCTGCATCCGATATCGTGCGGGTTACGATCAATCTACAAGATGGCGTCCCCGTCCACCATGATACGGGCAACGTTCCGCCCCGTTCCAATATTGCGGCGGTCGGCAACGTCTCAGTAGTGCCAGTACACCAACGCACCCAGATTGCCGTGCGAGGCAAGACAGACTTCTTGCAACTATTTCTTCGTGAATCATTTCTAGATGGGGCGGTGGAAGGGCAATTTTCCTGTCGGGCGTTGTTCAATTCTCATGATAGCGAACTACAGGCGGCGGCGATGCAAATCTTCGTTGCAGCGACACGCGGCGAGCCGGACGATTCACTGCTGCTCGAATCGGGAATTCATCGTATCGCGGCCCGCTTGTTAGACCGTACCAGCCATGAGCTGATCCAGCCCACCCGAGGAGGCCTTGCTCGGGCGGCTCGCCGTCGAGTCAACGACATGATCACTGCAGCCACGGTGCAGTCATATGTCCGGCCTATTTGGCGCGATCTATGCTCGAAGCCATCATTCTTGCCAGTCGCGTCCAATCTTCGGGCGCCTTGAGGCAAAGGCCAATCCACTTATTATGATGAGAACCATACCGGCCAGCACAAAGTTGTAGGTGAAGGTAATGTTGTCACTGAAATCAGCGACCCACGGAATTACAAGGAGCACCATGCCTAACAAGACCTTCACCCAATCAGTCCAGATCTCCGGATCAAAAATTCCGGACATTGAGACGATCGCAAGTGCCAGTCCGGCGATCGATCCGGCAACCTCTATCATCGTCGACGCCGAAGTCTGAGGTAGAAAAATGGGAACGACCCAAGGCGCTGCGACTATATAGATTCCAAGGATAAGACTTAGCCAGTTCTGCCAACGTGGTTCATTCATTGTAGTCTCCATTGCTAGAACTATGCCATCCTAATGCATCGGCTATTGGCGTTATTTGAGCTGAGTCAAATATTCAGCTTTCATGCTTTAATTTATCGAAGAAAACCGGCATCGAACTTTCTCGCTAGCGAACGGCGCTCAATCGTTCTGTCCACATTGTGACAAGGGTGTCATGCGGATGTGCCGTCACGACGCGCTCGCCTGACAGCCGGACACAAGCACGCAGACGAAAGGGACACTATCGGCGACCCCTGGGTCTATATCTCCATCGGTGGCGGAGCCGGCTGTGGGAGTGGCTCGGGGATCTCCGTCATCGTCGCCTCGGTCAGCAGCAATATGCTGGCAACAGAGACTGCGTTCTCAAGTGCGACGCGTATAACTTTGGTTGGATCGATAATGCCTTCCTGCAGGAGGTCGACGTAGCGATTGCGGGCGGCATCAAAGCCCACGACTCCCTCGCTTTCGAGCATCCTGGCAACAACGACTCCGCCGTCCACGGCCGAGTTTTCGGCGATCTGCCGCGCCGGAACTTCGAGCGAACGCTTCAGGATCTGAACGCCTGTTCGCTCATCCCCTTCGCAGGCTTCCTCTTCCTGGCTTATAGCTTTTATGCATCGCAGCAGCGCGAGCCCGCCACCGGGGACGATGCCTTCCTCGACCGCGGCCTTGGTGGCATTGATCGCATCGTCGAAGGCATCTTTCTTGGCTTTCACCTCCGCTTCCGATGGAGCGCCGACACGAATCACGGCCACCCCGCCGGAAAGCTTGGCAAGCCGTTCCTGCAGTTTTTCCTTGTCGTAGTCGCTGGTCGTCGTTTCAATCTCGTTGCGGATCTGGTCGCTGCGTCCCTTGATGGCCTGTGGCGTGCCGCCGCCACCGATGATCGTCGTCGTGTCCTTGTCGACGACGATGCGCGTTGCCGTGCCGAGTTGCTCGAGGGTGACCTTGTCGAGCTTGAAGCCGAGATCTTCGGAGATAAGTTGAGCTCCGGTCAGGATCGCCAGATCCTGAAGCATTGCCTTGCGGCGATCGCCGAAGCCGGGAGCCTTGACTGCACAGTTGCGGAACGTTCCGCGGATCTGATTGACAATGAGGGTAGCAAGCGCTTCTCCCTCAACATCCTCGGCTATGACGAGAAGCGGCCTGCCAGATTTGGCGATTTCCTCAAGCAAACCGACCAGATCGCCGAGTGCCGAGATCTTTCGGTCGAAAATAAGGATACGGGCATCTTCCAGGATGGTCTCCATCTTTTCAGAATCCGTCGCGAAATAAGGTGAGATGTAGCCGCGATCGAACTGCATACCATCTACCAGGTCGAGGCGGGTTTCCATTGTCTTGGCTTCCTCGACGGTGATTACACCTTCCTTGCCGACCTTGGACATGGCCTCGGCGACGAGCTTGCCGATGGCTTCATCGTTGTGAGCCGAGATGGCCGCGACCTGCTGCATCTCCTTATCTGTCGTGACCGGCTTGGAGATATCGTGCAGCGCCTTGATGGTCCTGCTGACCGCGCGGTCAAGGCCGCGCTTGAGATCGATGGCGCTGGCGCCAGCCACCACATTTCGATGGCCGTCCGCCAGGATTGCATGGGCGAGTATAGTCGACGTACTCGTTCCATCTCCGACCATTTCCCCGGTTTTCTCGGCAGCAGCGCGCAGCATGCGCGCTCCGAGGTTTTCCTCTGGCTCTTTCAGATCGAACTCTTTTGCGATTGTCACTCCATCGTTGCAGACGATTGGAGCGCCCCATTTCCTTTCGATCAGCACCGACTTGGAACGTGGACCGAGCGTGATGCGAACCGCATCCGCCAATCTGGTTGCACCTAGAAGAACCTTGCCCCTGGCTTCCGCATGGAAGAAAACTTGTTTGTGTGCCATTTCCCGTCTCCCGAAGTGGCCATGAGATCGCCTGACGGCTCATCAGTATTCGGTAACACACATTCGCCGGAATGAATTTGACCGACGTCAACGAGCACATGGGCAGGAAATGGGTAGGGCAGAGAAGATTGATCTTCCGCAATGCAGTCCAGTGCTTACGACTTTAGGCCTTTGGTTTATCGAAGATCGAGAAGGCCACAGTGAAGGCATTGTTCATGACTACAATTCTTTCTTCGGCAATGAGGAATTGCGCGGTATCGGGGCGATATGTTCATGTACCGGACCATCCGTTCCGGACAGGCCGCTATCGCGAACGCATGAAGCCGGTTGGAAAGTTCGACCCGTGGTGTGCAGACGCCAAACTCGAGTTTCGGGATTTCTCTCCGTCGCCGATGATCGACGGCGCCTAGGTCAGTTAGCCACGATATCGGCCGCCGGACTTTGGCTCTGCCTAACTCCCAGGTGTCATTGAGCTTCCGAATGCCGAGAAAACTTGGCGGCTCAATATAGACCGAATACCGCAAGCTGTGCCTTGACCAATCCCAAAATCATTGAGGGATAATGCAGGGCGATGCTGATTATTCCCGCCGCCATGGCACCGAGGGTGACGAGGAGCAGGCGTAATGAATAGAGCCTTGTGCCGGCAAGTGTTGCCAGGGTGATTTTTGTTAGAAGATTGGCTGCGGCGGCAAGAGCAATCCCGTATGCAGCTGAAATGTCGCCGATTTGCACCGGAACCAGCCTCGCCACAGTTAATGTGATTGCATCAAGATCGCCAAGGCCGGAGACAAAGGCTACCGCGAGGAAGGACCTCGAACCCAGTGTTGCGAGCGCGGCATGCGTTGCTAAGCTGATGATCATCAGAATGCCGGCGAATCGAAGGACAACCCATATTTCCAGCGGGTTAGCCGGAATGAAGTCGGGCAGTCCGACGTTATTGCGCCAGGCGCTGCCGAGACTGCCCGCCGCAAGGACCGCTGCTGCAGGTAATAGGACGGTAACTAGTATCTGTGCGGTCTGTGGCGCAATTACAGCGCAAAGCAGTAGTGTGCGTGTCAGGGATACCGCACCTGCCGCCATAGCTCCCGAGGACAGAGTAGTCGACAGCTGCGGCGCTCGGCATGACTGCCGAGCAAAGGAGAGCGTAACTGCAGTAGAGGAAACAGCGCCTCCCGCGATGCCGGTCACAATGATACCAGCCCCGGAACTCATGAGCTTTATCAGGACGTAACCGACAAACGAGATGAGCGCGACCGATATCGTCATGACCCATAACTCGAAGGGATTGATCGCTCCCCAGGGATCGAGGGCTCTGTCGGGCAGGATGGGAAGGACGATAACGGTCATGGAGAGCAGGATCAGGGCGGCGCGAAGCTCGAGCCACGTCAGCCTTCGCAAGAATCCATGCAATGGCTCACGGGCGGCCAGTAAGACAGTAATGGCAACGGCCGCGGCGGCCGTTGCCGTCATGTCGGCGACAACCGCTCCCAGTCCAAGTGCGAATACGACGAGCGCGGCAATGACACCTGTGGCACTATAGTCGCCTTCCTCCGCTGCCTGCATGTAGCTGAAGATGATCATCGCAACGCTGAAGACGAGAAAGATCGCTATCGGCAAGAGGGGGCCAACAGCCGGATAGAGGAAGCCACAAAAACCGCCCAGGAAGCCGGCGAGTCCGTAGGTTCTGATCCCGGCCGTTCGTTTGCCCGCGGGGGTCTCACGCTCTTGCCAACCGCGTTCGATGCCAACGAGAATGCCTATGGCGAGAGCCAAACTTAGGCGTTGGAATGCTTCCATTGTAGTCATTGTAGCAATCATGGTCGCTGACCTCATTTGGCATGGCCCGCTGTTAGCTTCCGTGCCGTTTCGTGGGGTAAGCCGGGGCCTGGAAAGAAAGCGGATCCGCGTTCCGGCCGCATCCGATGCATGCCAGAGTTTCGGATCGTCATTTTACGATGAGAAAACGCCGATGGCCGTCCCGAAATATTCCAAGCAGCAGGAGAGTTTTCTGTTTCTGGGCCAGGTTGGCAACCATCTGTGGTGTCGGGCTGAGCTGTTGATTGACACTGACGATTACATCGCCGGTTGTCAGTCCGGCCGCCGCCGCTTTGCTACCATCAATCAAGGCCGACACCAGCGCTCCCTCCACCTTGCCGTAAGCATCGGAATCGGATCCGAGCTTGTCGAGCGTGACACTCTCCAGCAATCCCTTTCCTTCGACTTCGGCCGGAACAGGCAACTGGTCTTCCGGAAGCGTCGCGCTGAGCGTTGCATCTAGGTCGACCCTACCGGCTGGACGAAGCAGTGACAGCCTCACAGATGTTTTCGGGACGTAAGACGATATCCTCGCATGCAGTTCGCTGGCATTTTTAATCGAGGAATCGTTAACGGCAATGATGACGTCGCCGGGTTTTATTCCCGCCGCTGCACCCGCCGATCCCGAAATGACATCGTTGACCAATGCGCCAATGGATACATTGATCCCCAGAGCTTTCTCGAAGTCTGTATTGTTGTCCTGCACTAGAACGCCGAGGTGGCCGCGGCGAATTTCACCATGGTCAATCAGTTGTTGCATGGTCCCTCTCACCGTGTTGATCGGGATGGCAAAACCGATGCCGATATTGCTGCCTGAGGGGCCGATGATGGCGCTGTTGATGCCGACAAGCTCTCCGTCGAGGTTGACAAGGGCGCCGCCGGAGTTGCCGGGATTGAGCGAAGCATCGGTTTGAATGATGTCCTGATCGCCTTCAACTCCAAGCTCGGCTCGGCCGAGCGCGCTGACGATTCCGAATGTGGCGGTCTGGCCGAGGCCGAAGGGGCTGCCGATGGCGGCGACGTAGTCGCCGACCCGCAGCTTACTGGAATCGCCGAAATGCACGGCGATCAGCCCCGGCGCGCTGATCTTTATGACGGCGATATCGGTCTCGGGATCGGTGCCCACCACCCTGCTGTCATATGTGGAGCCGTCGGCAATCGTAACCTTGATATCGGCAGCGTTTTCAATCACGTGGTTGTTCGTCAGAATATATCCGTTGCCCGCGTCGACGATCACGCCAGCTCCCACGGTCTGGGAAATGTGCATCACCGCCGCTGCCTCCCGGGAGGCGCTCTTCGATCGCTCTTCTTGAGGCACAATCAGCAAGCCTTCATCGCTCGACGTTTCTTTCGAGCGGACGGTTATGCTGACAACACTCGGCATGACCGTCTGCAGCATCGGTGCCAAGGAGGGCTGCAAGGGTGCAGCGCCGGCTTGATGAAAACCGACGAACAACAAAGCAGCTAGAATAGCTATGGTGAGGCCGCGGCTTCGGAAGTTCTGATGAAGACCGCCGATGGAGACGCATACCGTCCACGCTTGTGTTGCCGAAAACCCGGACATCCTTGCCGCCCTTCTTCCTGTAAAAATTGTAAAGTGACGTGAAGGAATGCGGCGTGCATTGATCAGGCGCAAATATCCTTCATTGCAAGCGAACGGGATAGTCGCCGCCTTTGATCTTCATCAATGCGTTTTGTGTGTTCCGATGCGCTACTCTTGGTATGGCTATGGTCCAATAAGCGTTGCCGCTAGATCACCAGGAGGAAGTGATATGTCGAGGAAGGTTTTGATCGCTACAGATGGTTCACCTCACGCGCAGAAGGCGGTTAAAATCGGATCGGAGCTCGCCAAGGGGCGGTATGCAGAAGTTCACTTGGTGCATGTCATGCTTTCTGCTGAGTTGGATGACGATCTCCAGCGCATGATCAGAGTCGAACATCTCGACGGCCTGAGGATAGTTGATGACCCCACGATCCCACCCGTCGCTGCGCCCGGCTTTCCAATCGCTTTTCCAATCACAGATCCTGGTGCCTCGTATCGGGCCATAGAGGCGATTGGGACAGATATTCTCAAACGTGCCAAGTCTGCGGTCAATGCGCATGGTGTCGATCGCGTCTCAACCCATCTTTTGGATGGGAATCCGGTCGAGGAAATCATGAAAGTGATCGAACGAGAACATCCCGACCTTGTCGTCTGTGGTGCAAGGGGCCTTTCCAGCCTGTCGCAACTCGTTCTCGGCAGCGTGTCCACCAAAATCGCCCAGCGTTGCTCTGCGACTTGCATCACCGTGCATTGATGCCGTGGTTATGGCACCAAACGATCTGCATGGTCCGGGTGACGGCGTATGCCAGGCTCTGGGAGACGTTTAGGGGAAAACAAGTTCAATGTTTGCCGAGCAGCTCATGCTCGTAAAGCTGGTCCATGCTGAGGGACGCAACCTGCGTAAACGAGGTCTGGTTGCGGACATGCCCGTCGCTAAGGATGACGATGTCGTCGCAGAACGAGATCGTGCTGCGATGATGGCTGATCACGATCGTCGTCCGGCGACCGGCACGCAATTTTAGCGTCTCGACGATGGCAGCTTCCGACAAACCATCCATGGCGTTGGTGGCCTCGTCCAGAATGAGGATATCAGGATCGCGCACAAGTGCTCTTGCCAGCGCGATCCGCTGCCGCTGTCCGGCCGACAGGCTGGCGCCCCGATAGCCGACGAGGGTTTTGTATCCATGGGGCAGCGTTTCGATGAACTCATGCGCCTCCGCAAGCCTGGCGGCATGCTCGGCCTCCGCGGGTGAGGCATGCAGTCCATAGGTGATATTTTCGAGGATGGTGCCATCAACCAGTTCAAGGTCCTGGCTGGCGAGTGCGAGCCGGCTTCGCCATTGCGCGGGATCGATACGGCTGAGTGGAAATCCGTCGATCAGAATCTCGCCCTCGTCGGGTTCGACAAAGCGGCAAAGAAGGTTGACGATCGTCGTCTTTCCCGCACCGGAGCGGCCAATGAGCGCGGTGGAGCGACCGTGGCAGATCTGGAAGCTGGCGGAGTGTAGCACCACCGGGCGCGCGGCAGAGCCCGGATATTTGAAGGTCACACGGTCGAATCTTATCTCCCGGTTCAGCCCATCAGCCGGCGCGTCTCCCGCCGGCGGACGCGGCTTGTCGGAGGAATCCAGCAGCCAGCGGACTTCCTCCAGCGATCCACTCCAGCCTTGCACCTGGCTCCATGCCTGCTGCAAGGCGCGCACATGCGGCTGCAGTCGGTAGAGCAGGACCACGAAGGCCACAATGATCGGAAAGCTGACGCCCCAGGCCCAGGCGCTGACGACGACCGCGAGGAAAAGTGCGGAATGCAGTACCTCGGTCAGTGGAGGCAGCGCGCCCTGGCGGGTCTGCAGAATGAAGCCCGCCTTTCTGACGGCGTTCGATGCGCCGTCGAACACAGCTTTTTCGCGCGCCTCCTGGCCGAAGATGCGGATCAGCCGTCCGGCATGGACGAGGTGCAGCATTGTGCTGGCGAGTTCGTTGTTGAAGGAGGTGACGTTGCGGCTAGGCATCTTCAAGCTGGCGGAGAGGCCGGCATGCGCGACCTGGACAAGGATGAGGCCGACCGCGACGCAGAGTGTCATTTGCCACGACAACAGCAGCAGGAAGGTAAGCAGGATGACGCTCGCAGATGCGTTCACGATCGCAGCAAGCACCGTCTGTATCGCGTCCGATGCCCGCCAGGATTCATTGGAAATGATGTTCAGCAGCCGACCCGGACTTTCCTGCAGGAAGAAGGGATATCCGATCTTCAGGAGCTGGTCGGCGAGCGCGCTGCGGATCGCATGGCCCGCCTTGCCGTAAACAAAGTTAGTAAGCGCGGTATTTGCAAAGGCGATAATGTTTTTCAAGGTGATCAGCGCCAGGATGCAGGCGGCAATCGCCATCATCCGCTGCCGATCGTCCATGCTTGATCCAATCTGCTGGAAGAGAGCGGAAAGTCCACCCAGTCCCGTCGGGTCCTTTTGACCGCCGATGATGCTGAGCATCGGAATGATGAGGCCGATACCGGTGCCCTCAAGCACGGCGCTCATCAGGCCGAACATGACGACGACGGGTAGAAGGCGCATCTGTCGGCCGAGCGCTTGTCGCAGGAGTTGCAGACCCGGCAGGAGGAGTTTCAGCATAAAATCTCACCTCAACGAGCGGGTTGCCTGTTTGATTTGGTCCGGTTCCGGCGACCGGGGCAGCTTCATCACGGCATGTCGCGCGAATTCGATGGCTCCCAGCAAATTCATGTACACAATCGGCCAGTGGGACAAGGAAACTTCCGGATCGAAGCGCGATCCGCCCCACAATTCCCACCAGGCCGAGCGGCAAGTCCAGCAGAAATGGCGCAGCAGCCACGGCGCCGTGAACAGGTGCTTCAGGCAAAGGCCGCCGTTTCCGAGGCTATAGCTGCGATGAAGCCCTTCGATCGCTTCGCGTGTACTGCGCCCGTGATTATGCAGGACCGTCATATCGGGCACATATTCGATCGGGATGCCAAGCTGAAAGGCGCGAACAAGGTAGTCGGTATCTTCCGCAGATTGCAGGGCGCTGCCGGCACCGAAGCGCTCGTCGAAGCGGCCAACCTGCATGGCGACTTCCCGGTGCATCGTCATGTTGCAGCCCAGGACGAAGCCGCCTGGATGGACATCGGGCGTAAAGCGGGCTCGGTGCGGCGATCGCTTGATCGTAAATGGCAGATCGAGCGCGTTGCCCAGTTCGACGCGGCCACCTCGGACGACACAGCGCTCTCCGTTCGCGTAATGTCGCTCCAGATCCCGCAAGTAGTGGAGGTCTATTTCGCAATCGTCGTCGATGAAGATCAGAATGTGCCCGCGAGACCGCTCGATACCCGCGTTGCGGGCTGCGGCCAAGCCGCGGCGGTGTTCCACCAGTGGCGTAATCGTCATGCTCGACGTCGCGGCGATGCGGGCCAACCGCTCGGCAGTATCGTCGGTCGAGCCGTTGTCGACCACCACCAACTCACTTGTCACGGAGGCATGCGCGCGACAGGCCGCTTCGATCAACCGGATGCAAGTCTGAAGCGCTTCGGCGCGATTGTATGTGCAGACGATGAAGCTGGCCGTGGGATCTCGACCGGTGGACGGGTGATGAGGCTTTGCGGACGGCTGCGCGCGCTCCCGCGTGATTTCTGAACGCTTTCCCGCCATGTCAGGTAAGCCCCTGCAGCGGCAGCACGCTCCTTGCCGGCACTGATTGTCGGTATCTTGCCAGGGCGTCGAGACGCAGGCTTGCGTCGCTCCAGAGGCGGCTGCACCAGGGCGCATGGGTGGCGGCGCGAAGCCCATATCGCTCGCGACGCCGTATCCTGTGCCATTTGTCCGTCTGCGTAAGGAACTGATGCGTCAACCCGGGCTGCTTCTCGTCGGCGATGAGCTGGTAAAGAAAATAGAAGAAGCACATCAATCCTTCCTCATGGCTCGCGGACGACCGCATGCCGCGCGCGGTGATCCTCCCTTCGATGGAGAGGAGACAGTCGGCGACACGCCGAACCGTGTCCGGCGTCACTGTCGTGCCGATAGCAAGAAACGCATCGGGATCGTCGATCAGGGATTCCCGTTGGAGATTCTCGGCGGCGATCTTCAGATGTGTCCGGCGCATCGGCCGCCTGTGCTTGTTGGTGACGCTCTCGTCGTGAACACGGTAGGCAACGAGGCTCTCATCAATCATGGCTGCAGGGAATTCGCGGGTAATACGCCGGAACAGATCGAAGTCTTCCGCATGCACATAAGTCGGATCGTAAGTCAGCATGTCCGCTGGAATGACGTTGCGATTGTACATCACGGTCGAATGCATGAAGACGGTGTAGAACATCGACAATACATGCCAGTCGGCCGATCGATGGATCGGATTGGGCGTGCCGCGCACGACGCGATCGCCGATGAGCCGGTCGACGCCCGTGCCGCTGATTCCGAGCCGAGGCTGTTCCTGGAACAGCGCGATTTGGCGCGAAAAGCGGGTTTGATAGGCGATATCGTCGGCATCCATCCTGGCGATCAGCTCGCCTTTGGCCATGGTCATGCCTTCGTTGAGGGTCGCAACAAGCCCGCGGTTCTCGCGCGAGACGACGCGGAGCCGGCCATCGGCCTCCTGATAGCGTCGCAGGATGTGCAGCGATCGATCGGTGGAACCATCATCGATGGCAATGACCTCGAGGCGCTTGTAATCCTGCCGCAGGACGCTTTCCAGGGCGGCGGCGAGATAGGGTTCGCCGTTGTAGACGGGCAGTAGGACAGAAACCAGTGGAACGGACATTCTTTAGCTCGCGCACCTATTGGAGATCGGAAGTTTGGACGGCGTCGCCGCGATAAAGCGCCGTTTCGAACACCTTCGCGCCGTGCCGTTGTTCCCGCGGCTCGCCGGCTGTGGCGGTCGACGGAGCAAGCGACGGATGGCTGCGCGCGACATAGGGAAAATAGCGCTTGAGGTTGTTCAGCGGCTTTTCGAAAACGAACCATGAGATCGAGGCCAACGCCAATGTGGCAACGCTTCCGACGATCAAGCGGCCGAAACCCTGCTCGGAGACACTAACCGGAATCCAGGATTGGGCCTTGACGATCAGCGAAAGGACGATCGGATGGAACAGGTAGATGCCGTAGCTTATCCGCCCGACGGCGGTGATTGGCGAGAGTTCGAGCAGCCGGCCAAAGGGAGATCGAAAGCCCGAAGAGCTGCAGCCGACCAGCATAACGAGCGGAACGAGCGGAAAGACCTCCGAGCCGATCCAGATCACCCAATCGAGGATCGGTGTTATCGGATCGGGTCTCAGCCACAGCGTCACGGTGGCTGCGGCCGCCAGGGGTATCCAGCTCATCCGCATCCATTGCGGCCAGGCCTGTGTTCTCTGGCGGTAGGCCGCAAGCAAGGCACCACCCGCCAGCGCGTCCATCGAGGCCGAAGGGAGCAAGTCGCGCATCAGGGAGGGTGTCCCCGTCAGCGGCCAACAGAGGCGATAGGCAAGCGAACAGGCAATGACGGTGATACAGATCTGTTCAATAAACCGGCGCGGCGCCAGTAAGATCACCAGAGGCCAGACGATATAGAACTGTTCCTCGATGCTGAGGCTCCAGGTATGGCACAAAACCCAGGGCGTCCATTCGTTGTGCAGGGCATACCAGTAGTTTGCCAAATAGAGCATATGCCATTTCAGACTGCCGCGAGCACCTTCGAGATTGACGAACCACACCAGCGCCAGAACAGCGAAATAGGGAGGAAATATGCGCAGCGCGCGGCGGATGTAGAATGCTTTCAGCGCCGTCATAGGCTGGTAGCGGGCATCGGCTCGTGCTTCCAGCAGCAGGCGCGTGATCAGGAAACCGCTAAGCACGAAGAAGAGCCGGACGCCGAGATGACCCCAGATGGAGCCGTCCGCCGCAAAGAAATGTGCATATAGCACAGTGGCAACGGCAAGAGTTCTCAGGCCGTCCAATTGGCGGTCGCGTGCGCTCGACATAGACACCCCCGGCTTTCAG
Source organism: Rhizobium sp. 11_C7_N12_5 (assembly GCF_051811145.1). Lineage (NCBI taxonomy): Bacteria > Pseudomonadati > Pseudomonadota > Alphaproteobacteria > Hyphomicrobiales > Rhizobiaceae > Rhizobium > Rhizobium sp. 11_C7_N12_5. Next base: position 160,865 of record NZ_JBPWPY010000003.1, on the reverse strand, counting down.
CCTTTATCGGACCCTCTCCTCGACAGCGCTGACTCCCCGGTACTCTGCCGCTTGTGTGTACGGTTCTTTTTCCGCTGCGCATGGATCGATGAACTGCCAAGCAATCCGGCCAAACCTGGGCTGTTCTGAGCTGATAGGGCAGTGGTCGATCCTATGTTTGAAATAACGGCCAAGTTTTCTAAATTACGGAAATGTCCCTTCTCCTAGGGCCAAGACTTTGTCATTCACCATGCAGACCGGTCCGCCAGTGGCGGGGGCGGATCAGGGTGCCGCACTGTAATGTTGGGCGTGCCTTACTTCGGTCAACCCCGTGCCTGCATAATACAATTACTGAGGGATTTCAGAGGTATCAAACATTCTGAGACTGTAGCCGCCGGCATATTTCTCGGCCCGTTCCGCCTTTTTTCCATTTCTGGTGGATGCGTTCGATCTATTCGTTTTAAGAGTTGTTTTCCCGATTGCTTATGGATTGACAACTTGACATCGCGTTCGGGACTGCTGTGAACTGCCTTACCAACCATAGCTGAAGGTAGCACCACTGCCGTTATCCCCATCCTGCACCACGTCGGTTTCAGTATTCCGTCCATACTGGAAAATGCCATAAGCATTGTTGTTGCCGTTCTGCCGCAAGGTTGCGGAATGACCATTGCCCCGCTGCTGGATGAAGCCGAGATTGCCCCGCCCAGCTTGGGCGATGCCAGCCGCGTTACCCCGCCCCAGCTGCCGGATGTCGGCGTCTTTCAGGCCGCGGTAGAGCGAATAGACGCGCAGTCCGGTTGAGAAAAGACCCGCATCCTCGGCATTGTCCGGCGCGAGGTTGAACGAGATCCGGCCGCCGGCGTGGGCTGGCACAGACAAGGCTGCTTGCCCCAGGCTCCCGGCCAGAAGAGTGATGGTAAGGATCCTAAACACGTTGCGGGTCATCCTGATCTCCGTTTGCCGGCTGCCTTGGCCGATGATCAACTTTCGCATCTTTAAGCTGAACCCAGTCGAAATTGCCCGTTCAGTTGTCGTTCAGTCGTTTCGACCTGATCGAAAGCAAAAGGGCGCCAGAAACCGGCGCCCTTTTGAGGGATTTGCAGAGTGTAGAGGCCGATTAGTCGCCGCCGATCTGCTTCGTGCAGCTGAAACTCTTATCCCCGATCACGACATCCAGCGTCGCCTTGTACTCGTTTCCCTTGGAGTCGAGCGAGACGGAACCAAGGATTGCCGCATGTCCGGCTGTGGCATCAAAATCGCCACTCTGGTTGATCGTGGAACTTCCACCGTCTCCTGATTTATCGACATGGAAGGTGTAAGTTCCTCCGACATGCTTGTCGGCGTGGACGAGCGCATCCAGTCTCACCATACCTGCTCCAGGCGTTACTTTGATTTCGCAAAGCTGCGCCTCGTCAGATTGGTTGGCAGTCGTCATTGCCGCAATGGCGCCGACGGGAAACAGGACCAGCGCGAGAATCGTCATCAGGCGGCGTGGATGTTTGACGCTATTTGGCATGGGTCGTCTCCCCTAATGGTTTGCTGCTGCGATCTTGACCTCTTTCACGTCATCGCGCAGCTGCTTACGGGCAAGCCTGGACGAAGGCCGCAACATTGCCGTTGCCGCCCTGACTGACATTGGCGTTGCAGCCACGGCCGACCTGGACGCCAGCCGCGATGTTGCCATTGCCGTCTTGGGTAAGGATGGTCGTGTGGTTGGAGCCAAACTGGCCGATGCCGGCTATGTTGCGGTTGCCGTTCTGATAGGTGGCGCCGTAGTTGTCATTGCCTTCCTGACCGACTGCCGAAAGGTTGTGGCGACCATATTGATGGCCGACAATCCGGTTGTAGCCACCGTTCTGGTAAGTTCTGATGCGGTTTCCGTACCCTTCCTGCGCGCCACCGGCAGAGTTCGACCAGCCATATTGTTCGATACGCACATCGTTGGCCATGGCGGGGGCTGCGGCGGTGAGGCCAACAAGAGCGACGAGTGCGGTTGCAATGAAAGACGTGCGGATCATGACTGTGTCTCCTCAGGCGGATAGGACCGCGGTTGAACGTCCCTCTTTTAGACGTTCCCTTTGGAACGGAAGCTGAAGGCACCATTCAGTCGGGGTTCATTCGCAGAGATGGGATAGACGCTCGGCCATCCGCGGCAGCACGCTTCGCTCTGATGGCTATTGCCGATCTGATCGAAGCTTCAGCCAACCAGATCGACAGGCTCGAGCGCGCAATTCTCGTGGAGGCCAAGCGGGACGAGAACATGCATCGGTTGACCGCGATTCCCGGCCTAGGCGCCATTATGGCAGCGACCATCAAAGCGCTTGTGCCGGATCCCGGCGGGTTCAAGTCGGCGCGCCGCTTTGCCGCCTGGCTCGGATTGACACTGCGGCCGCATTCAAGCGGAGGTAAGGAGAGGCTGGGACGAATATCGAAGATGGGAAATCCGGAACTCCGCGCTCTTCGCGTCGTCGGGGGCAAGGTCAATGCGGTATCCAGCGCGGTTTTGATCCATGTCAGTTCACGCAGGCTGAATGGCTTGAAGCGGCACAGGTCATCGATTTACCTAAACGCGCACCGCGTCAGCGACCTTGACTCTTGATATATGCAACGAGATCGGAGATTTCGGAACGCGTGAGCGAAAGATTTATCATGCGTGAATGATGCGGGTCCATCAGGAAGGCTGAAAGCGACGCCCCGTCAAAACGTTTCGACTCGCCAATCTGGGCGAACGTCGGAACTCGGTCCGAGCCGTGCTGCTGTCCGGATGCCACGACGTGGCATTCAGCGCACCAGCGCTCGGCAATCCGCTGGCCATTAACGCGATCAGCCGCCGCGCACTCGCCAAAAAAGAATTCCATGAAGAGAATGGCTACAACGCCCCAACATGCCCGAAACGTAGGCTTTGATCGCATCTGCGCGCCCTTCCCGCTTGGTGCAACTGCAACTTGGTAGCAGCGCACGCCATTATGGCACCGGAGCCCGTATTAGAACAGTGAAAAGTGTTTGAGCCGACAGTTGCTCCTCAATCCGCGCGGAACGAATTTGACGATTGGGCCAGAAAAATCATCCAGAATATTCCCCATCTGCGGAACGTATGGGCCCCGCCCAATCGCAGCAGGTTTGGCAAGACAAGATTCCCGGTTAAAACTGCTGACGTATATTCAGCTTCCTGTCGCGGCGCGTACACCGTCGTTGCGAGCCTCGATGGGTTTTCACCGCTTCCACTTCAATGCCCCAAAGACATCGACGCGACGACACATCAGGCTTGAAAAGCGACGGGAGTGACCGTTTTGCATTTCCTGCCGTTCGCTGCAATATTCAGGTGTGTATTTCCATTTTTGATGTGCTCTCGTTAGGCAACCTTTCCCACGGAACGCTGGATCTCATAACCCTCCTTCGCAGATGGCATAGCCCAGATCGAGCGAGCCATCTTGTTGGCGCGGCCAATCGCCGTTTGCGCGCCAACATGCGCGCCAGCCATGAGGTCTGAGTTTTCGATTGCAGCGTTGAGCGGTCCTTGACCTTGATCAAAGCGTTTTGCCTTTCGACGCCGTAAGTTCCTGTGTGTTTAATGGAGAAAACGTGTCATGCAGAAACAGGTTCTACAGTCAGCGTTCGACCTTCCGATGGCGTCGTTCATAGCATCAGGCGATAGTAAACAATTTTTCGATTCCGCATTGAAGATGCCGACAACTGTCATCAAAGCAATGCTTCGCTATCAGGTTGAAGGCCTATCCTTTCTTCAGCATCGTTTCCGGTGCGATATCAAGCTGCTGGATGACATTGTAGCTGCGGAAAAGACTAATGAAACCGCGGATGTCATCGGCGATTATTGGCGCAATGCGGCTTCGGACTATGCGAAGGAAGTCAACAAAACCGTCGCCATTAATGCACGATTTGCATCCGACGCCATCGGCGTTATCAGAGAAGAAGCCGAAAATCCCCTTGGAGCTGCGGCTGCGAAAACGGCCGTGCTTTAGCGGGAGCCTCAGGAGCGGCATCCGGCTTCTGTGACGACCCGTGCCGTATTCCTGAAGATTGGCAAGCCGCGGCGTCAGTTCGCGAAAGATCCTGGGGGCCGGGCTGAGAAGCAAGACTGTCGGCATAGACGAGCACCGAGCCCGTCGCGCCACCCGCTGGTGGATGATGCGGCCAGGAGCTACACGCCATTTTGCGATGAGCCCAGAAACCACGTGATACAGCGATGATCCGGCCCATGACCGATTTCCTCCCACATAACCGTTACGAACACTTCATCGCCAGGGCCAGAGCGGCGCCTGCGCTGCGGACGGCCGTCGTACATCCCTGTAGCCCGGAGGCGATCCTGGCGGCGGTGGAGGCGCGCGACGAGGGCCTGATCTCCCCGCTGCTGATAGGACCAGAGGCGAAGATTCGCGCCGCGGCGACCACCGCCGGCATATCGCTCGACGGTATAGAGATCGAGGCGACGGAACACAGCCATGCCGCTGCCGCGCGAGGTGTCGAACTTGCAGCGCAGGGTAAGATCGATGCGCTGATGAAAGGTAGTTTACACAGCAATGAGCTCCTGGGAGCTGTTGTCGCCACTTCATCCGGGCTCAGAACCGAGCGGCGTGTCAGCCATGTCTATGTACTTGACGTACCCTCCTATCATAAGCCGCTCGTCATCACCGACGCTGCGATCAACATCGCGCCGACCCTTACCGACAAGCGCGATATCACCCAAAACGCGATTGATTTTCTGCATCGTCTCGGCGTCGAGGAGCCGCTTGTGGCGGTGCTGGCCGCAGTGGAAACAGTGGAAGCTTGCATGCCGGCGACGCTTGATGCGGCCGCTCTTACCGTCATGGCCAGGCGTGGACAGATTACGGGCGCAAAGGTCGACGGTCCTCTTGCTTTCGACAACGCCATCAGCCTGGACTCGGCCCGCATCAAGGAGATCGTCTCGCCCGTTGCCGGTCGAGCGGATATCCTTGTCGTGCCCAACCTCGAAACGGGCAACATGCTAGCCAAGCAATTGATCTACCTGGCAGGAGCGGATGCAGCCGGCCTCGTGCTGGGCGCCCGCGTACCGATCATCCTGACCAGCCGCGCCGATTCCTTGAAGGTTCGGCTCGCCTCGGCCGCACTTGCCAAGCTCATCGGCCTCGAACGGCCCAAAGGCTTGGTTTGAACCTATTCATTCTAACGAGCCGACCACTGCGAACGCGTTCCGCGAGCCTGAATATTTCCTGGCTCCTTGCGGTCGGACATTCCGCCATGTGAGCCTATTGCTGGCTAGCAGATCGCATTCGGCGAACCGGCTGTGAAAAGCGGCCAGGGCCTCGGGCTTAGTTGTCGTTCAAGTTAGTGAAATAAGTATCACGTGCTCCCGTTCAGTAAACGTCACGACCGGCACCGGCACGGGTCGTGACCCAATAGACGGCAGCCCATCGGCGACGCGAATTTCAAGCTATCAACACGGAATGTGGCGACAAAGTCGCCGGCCTATCCGTCGGATTGAACGGCACCGGTGCAGGCGCATTCGGCAAAAGAGCTCCTTCTCGTTTTCGGAGATGGCCGTTTGTTTGCGGTCATCTTCAGATGCCTTCAGCTATGCCGACGAAATTTGCACTTCCGATCGCAACTTGGCGCAGAATTTCATCCGCCAACTCGTCAGGCCGATGCGCCGCATCGAGCTTTGTCCAGTCGATCGCGCTTTTGCCCTTCGAAAGCTGATCTGCCAGCACTTCCACCGTTGCATCCGAAGATCCGCCTGTGCGTGCTTCGACACGCTGCCAAAGTAAGGCTGGATCCGCCTCCAGCCAGAAGCCGGAGAACGGGCACTTTTTCTCATCAGCGGCTCGCTCAATCAGCTCACGGTTACCGGCCTTGTCAAACACCGCATCGGCCACCACGGTACCGTCCCGCGCAAGAATGAGCCGCGTACGCCATGATATCTCCTGATAGACTCTGACGGAGACCTCGGGACGGTAGGCACTTTGAGGCAAGCGCGTTTCCGGAGGAACGCCATGCATGGACTTGCGGATGCGATCGCTCTCGATGATGCGCGCTCCCGGCGGCAGTCCAATGCGCGGTGCCAACGTCTCGGCAAGCGTAGACTTGCCTGACCCACTGAGACCTCCAAGAGCAATGAGATTCGCTTGAGGCGGCTGCAGCAGGGAGTGAGCAAGCGCGAAATACGATCGCGCCTGGGATACGAGCACCGGCGCCAGGGCGCCGGCCTCCTCCGCCTGCGTGGCAATGACATGGGCACGCACGGCGGCTCGCATCGCCATGAAAAACGGCAGCGCGGCAAAACCGTCATCTTCACCAGTTTCGTCCAGGTATCGATTCATGACGAGATTGGCAAAATCGGCATGTCCACGATGCCAGAGATCCATCAGCAGGAACGCCAAATCATATAGGATATCGATTGTCGCAATCTCATCGTTGAATTCAATACAATCGAAAAGACAAGGGTGGCCATTGAGCAGAAAGATATTGCGCAGGTGCAGATCACCGTGGCAGCGTCTGATCTTTCCAGCCAATTCTCGTTTATCCAGCAACGCAGCAAGAGTAGTGAGCCGGCGGCGGAAGAGCGCTGTCAGTTCCTCGACGTCCTTTTGTGGGAAGGCGCGGCTTGTCGCGAAGCCCGCCTCGTTGATCTTAAGGACTGCCTCCACGTTTGCCGCTCCGCCGCGGTCGTGAATGACCGGCGCCTGATGATGGAACTGCACGATAGCACCAGCAAGTGCTGTCATTATTGCAGAGGTCAAACCACCCGACTGGGCAACCTGATCAAGCAGCTGCGACTGGTCAAAGCGTCGCATCTCGACCACCGCGTCGATGACCTGTCCCTCTCCGTCGAGAGCTAGGCTTCCGTCGGATGCCCGCGTGATTCTCAGAACGCCAAGATAGATTCCTGGGGCCGTCGGGCCATTCAGTTCTACCTCCCTCAAGCACGCGGCCTGCCTCTTTTCTACGGTGGAGAAGTCCACGTAAGGCAAAAGGACCGCCCGTTTCATCTTGTAGGCGCGATCGCCTGACAGGAATATGCAGGAAATGTGCGTCTCCATCTTCTGCATCGGGCTGCCTTCCCGAGACAAGACACGCTCCAAAAAGGATGTGACCTCGGACTGGTCTTCGACAATCATTTACCAGCCTCATTTGCTATTTCGCTACGGGCCAATGTGACCTCATTTGGCTCTTTGCATCATTGATGTGCGTCAATGATGCAAAGACACGGGTAGCGCTAAAGGAGATGCTGCAGTCATGGCGCGCAAGGGCACGGTCAATGGATCTCACTTCACGACAACAACTTGTCGAAGCCCTGATACCGGTCATTCGAAGGGCTGGCGCGTTGGTACGCTCTCTTCAAAAAACTGGCGTCGCACCGAACTTCAAGCCGGATGGTTCCCCCGTTACACGCGCCGACCTTGCGAGTCATGAGATTCTGTGTGCCGGCTGCAAAGCCTTGGCAGCAGCGATTCCAATTATCAGCGAGGAGGACGAGAACTCCGCAACGCAAGCGTTGAAACCTCTTTCCTTTGTCATCGATCCTCTCGACGGAACGAAGGAATTTGTCCGCGGGCGGGATGAGTTTACCATTAATATCGCATTGGTCGAGAATGGCCACGCCACCGCCGGTTTGATCTATGCGCCCGCACGCGAGAGGCTGTTCTTTTCCTATGGCAATGGATACGTGTTCGAAGAGGCTCCCGATGGGCAGTGCCGCGACCTTTTCAACCGCATCGTCACCCCACGACGACCAATCGTGCTCGTAAGCCGTACGCACCTTGACCGTCAGACAGAGGGCCTGCTTAGCACGTTGCAAGCCTGCACGATCCGCAAACTCGGCTCCTCTCTTAAGTTCGCCTTGATCGCGGCAGCGGAGGCTGACGCCTACGTCAGGCTCTCACCAACGATGCTATGGGATTGCGCTGCCGGGCTGGCGCTTGTCGAAGCCGCCGGAGGCACGGTGCTGCGGACCGACGGATCGCCACTACTCGACGAGAAGCGGCGCACGCTCAGGATTGACGGCTTCATTGCGGCTCGAACACCGCAGCTCGCGCAACGCATCAACACCGCACAAAAGCTATCCCTTTAAGAATGGACCCGGGAAACGTCCCTTGAGCTAGGTCAATGTCAAGGATTGCGCCGCCCCTTAGTCTTCCCTCGTTCGAGATATCAACAGAGGAGATCATCTCATGGACGACATCACACTTCGTCAACTCATTCTCGATGAACTGGAATTCGAACCGAGCATTGACGCAGCCAATATCGGCGTCGCCGCGGACAATGGCGTTATTACCCTCACGGGTCATGTCTCCACCTATGCCGAAAGGGAAGCCGCCGAGCGGGCAACACGCCGCATCAAGGGGGTGAAGGCCATCGCACAGGACATCGAAGTGCGGCCGGCGGGCACGCACAAGACTGCAGATGACGAAATTGCAAAACGCGCAGTAAATACGCTTGGCTGGCACGTCACCGTTCCGAAGGATGCGGTTCAGGTCAAGGTCCAGAACGGTTGGGTTACCCTGAACGGTCGAGTTGAGTGGCAATATCAAAAGACGGCGGCCGCCGACGCCATCCGCGATCTCTCCGGTGTCGTTGGCGTTTCCAACATGATCGAAGTGACTCCACGGGTCAGCTCGGCTGATGTCAAGAAGCGCATCGAAGACGCGTTCCGACGCGACGCCGAGATTGAGGCGAAGGGTATCAATATCAACGTCGCCGACGGCAAGGTCACGCTGCAAGGCAAGGTCAAGACATGGTCGGAGCGACAGGCCGCGGAACATGCCGCGTGGTCGGCTCCTGGCGTCCACAACGTCGAGGACCGCCTCTTGGTCGGTTACTAGGCCGATCGCCGGGCAGCTTATCCATCAGCTGCCCGGCGACTGCCGCGATGCTATGATAAACACCCGGAGAACCGCGATGAAGAAGATCGATGAGGATCGGCCTGCCTGGCCGATGACAATAGCGCCTGAAAAAGTCTGCTACTTTATCCTCAAAGCTCGCCAGTTCGACGCCAAGGAAGCCCCGAGCGACGAGGATTCCTCCTCCAATCCCACGGACGACCGTATGATCGACATACTGGAAGACAGCAGCGACGATCCAGTTCAAGAGGAACTTCGTAGCGCCATATGGGCGCTCAGCGTCGACGAGCAAATCGATCTCGTGACTCTTGCTTGGCTCGGTCGCGGTGATGGCACCGTGTCCGAGTGGTCGAGCATACGCCGCGCAGCAGCAGACGCGCATAACAACCGTACGGCTGCATATCTTCTGGGCACTCCATTACTCGGTGACTATCTCGAGGAAGCCCTGTCGATGTTTGGCGAATCCTGTCAGGTCGTGGAAAACGAGCATCTCTAACGATCGCGCAGAATAGTCAAATCGCAACTATGCCTCGGGCTCGCGACAACTCTTCATCTCCGGAGCCATTGCCGAAGCCATGGTGGGCAAAAGCTATGCCGTGCCAGCATCGATTGCGTCACGCCGCCGAAGAGGATCACAAAATGACCCACCTCGACTTTGACCCAGCGCAATGACGTCACACGCCGGAATGCCGAGATTTGGTTCGAGGTGCGAGCCTCGATCGATTGTCTTCAAGGAGGAAATCATGAGTGATCTGAAGATACGTCGGGACATCCTCGACGAACTGGAATTTGATCCCAGTATTGACGCAGCCACGATCGGCGTCTCTGTGGAGAATGGTGTCGTGACACTATCTGGCCATGTAAAGAGCTACGCCGAAAAAACGGCGGCGGAAGCTGTTGCCCGGCGCGTGAAGGGTGTCCGGGCGATTGCTGAGGAGATCGACGTGCGTTGGCCCGAGCAGAAAAGGCATGCCGATGATGAGATCGCGGCGCGTGCACTCGATATCATTTCCTGGGATACTGCACTTCCCGACGGCGCCATTGATGTCAAGGTCCAGCACGGATGGGTAACACTCTCTGGCGAAGTGCGCTGGCACTTCCAGCGCATGGCGGCTGAAAATGCCGTCAAAAAGCTCGGCGGCGTTGTAGGTGTGACGAATGCTCTAACCATCCGGCAACTTGTGGGCACGTCCGACATCAAGGATCGGATAGAGCGAGCTCTTCAGCGGAATGCCGAGATCGAGGCGGATAGGATAAGAGTTCGCGTATCCGACACCAAGGTCGTCCTCGAAGGCGACGTGCATGCCTGGAATGAGCGGCAGGCGGCAGAGCAGGCCGCGTGGTCGGTTCCGGGCGTCGCCATCGTTGAAAATCACCTTCATGTCGGTTGACGCCAAAGGGAGGGGCGAGCCCCTCCCTTCCTGTGCCGCCAGCCCCCTTGATAACCTACAGCTGAGCCGCGACGGACACGGGATTGAGGCCAGACGGGTTAGCCTGCCTTGATCGCAATTTTCCGGTCATTCTTCTGCGCATTGGCTGTCTTCGGCAGAACGACCTTCAAAACACCATTTGCGAAGGAGGCATCGATCTTCTCGGCATCGACGCCGTCGGGAAGCTGGAGGCTGCGCTGGAACGATCCATAGCGCCGTTCGGAGAGGTAGTATTCCTTCTCCTTTTCCTCCTTGCTTTCATGCTTTTCGCCTTTGACCGTCAGGATGCCGTCCGCGAGCGTCAGTTCCACGTCCTTCGCATCGATACCTGGAAGCTCTGCCGTGAGCTCATAGGCCTTATCGGACTCGACGAAGTCGATGGCCGGCATGCCACGTGCGAAAGCATTCGGGAAACGTGCGAGTGTGCGATCGAAAAAGCCAGGGGTTAAGTCATTGAAGACGCGATCAATTTCCGATCGCAGGCTCTCGAATGGCGCCCTGCGCTCCATAGCGGGTGCCGCCTTCTTCTCCGTGCTCACGGGGAGCTTCCTTGCCATATCGGCCATATCATTTCTCCTCTTCGTTACGAGGACCATTGGAGGACGACCTTGCCCCGGCCCTTTTCCAAATCGTCTTTGCAGGACGCGATATCATCAAAGACGGTGTTGCGACGCTGTTCATTGATCAGCATCAAAATGGCGCGCTGTCGCGCGTCCCGAGGCGATCGCGATCGTCATCTTGCCGATTATGAAATCGATCGGCGCCCCCTTTGTTTTTGGTTAGGTGATCGGGGTCGTGGACCGATGCCTATCTTCAACTTGAAGGCTTGAACCTCTCCGCAGGCAAGCTCATACGTCAACGATTGCCGGCAAAAAATGAAGAAGTTCCGGGCGGTGTCAACCTTCACAAATTTTTCAACTATTCAAAGTATTGCCGCGGCGACATACATTAATTTGGTGCTTAATGATCAACCACTTGGATATGCCGACGGTCCTCTTCTTACAGAAGACATCCTATATCGCCGGAGCGTTGACCTTAGGGTATCTGCGGCTTACCTCGGCCGAAAGTCGCGGCGTAGGACTATTAGCAGCAAGCTTCATTATCCTAGCGACAGGTTCAACACTTGCAGGATATGCCGAAGTTCATCCCGCGCTTTATGGGCCTCTCAGCCTCATCAACATTGTTCTTGCCGTGCTGGGCTACTGCATGCTGGGATTGGCATTTATCGTGATCAGCAACCCCGATCGAAAGATAAACACCACACATATACTCATCCCCGCCGCACTAACGCTGGCAACGGGACTGATTACAGCGTTCCATCTGAACAACACGTATCGGGCGACGACCTTCACTTTTCTCGGTTGCTTGACGATGGCCGCCACGGCGGTTGTCGTGTTTCTCGATGCACATCGCGAGCCGCTTCCAATTCGGAAACTGATTGCAGCAATACTTGCAGCAGCCAGTCTTCTCTCATTGGTCATGGGTCTGGAGTTCTCGTTCAATGCCTTTCCTCTGCTCGATGTGGCGAGCGGCTTTTTTCTGATGATCCTTTCCAAGTTCGTGCTTGCGATTGCAATCGTGATTTTCATCAGCGAGCGCCAGCATATCAAGATTAAACACCTGGCCGACCACGACGCTCTCACGGGTCTTTATAACCGTCGCTTTTTCAACGCGAACACGCCCAGTCAGCCCGGCCATGGCGACGCCATTCTCTATCTAGATATCGATCACTTCAAACAGTTGAACGATCGCTGGGGGCATGCCGCAGGCGACGAAGTTCTCGCGACGATGGCTCGGGCGATGAAATCGATCTTGCCACAGTCGGCATTGCTTGCACGTCAGGGGGGAGAGGAGTTCATAGTTTTTCTCCCTGCAAAAGCCGGAGACGCGTTACTCCATGCCGAGCGGATTCGCCAAGCCGTCGCTGAGCTTCGCTATCCCACACTTGGGGCCGAGATGACTGTGACGACGAGCATTGGTATCGCAAGAGCTGTGCAGGAACATGCGGAGCTCTCGGATCTTTGCCGGGAAGCCGACCGGGCCTTGTATTTGGCCAAAGCCGCAGGCCGAAACCGTGTTTGTGACGCCGAACTCAACTCCGTTCCGGAGCATTGTCGGCGCTTAGGATGATGCAGAACCACGACCAGCCGAGGCCGCTTACTAAGCGGCCGAAATGACGGCCTTTGAATATGGCAAGCGCTCCCCGACATATAGAAGGTTTGATGCCAGACATGGCTTGCAATTCTGCTTACGGCAGACCCCCTTTTCACGGAACTGTTCTACCCCGGGACTGGAAGACCACAACTATTGAGCAGTTCATTCAGGTAGTGGATTCCTGTATCCGCTGGTACAAAGAAAAGCGGATAAAAATATCCCTCGGCTCTCTCAACCCCATCGCATGCCGAAAGAAGTTCGGACGAACGATATAAAACCAGTCCAAGTTTTTATCCGCATCCCCGAGGGGTCAAATCAAGTCGGAATTCAACAGCCAGACGGCACGCGCTACGATCTCGACCGAAAACAGATGGTTCGTGTAAATCAGGGCTGCCTCGCTCATGTTGCCAGCTATCGCAGCAATATTGATGAGAAATCAATGTGACAGCAACGTCAGCCGATCTCTACGACTACGCGACCACGGATGCGACCCGCAACGATATCTTCTGCTATTTTCGGCAACGCGGACATCGGCTCAATCCGCGTTAATGCCTGCAGGTGTAAAGGGTTTAGGTGCCGGCCAAGGATCTGCCAGGCACGTAGACGTTTCGCAACGGGCGCCATGACGGAATCGATGCCGAGCAGTGCCACATTGCGCAAGATATGCGGCAAGACCGTCGCCGGCAGATCTGCGCCGCCGGCAAGACCGCAAGCAGCCACCGCCCCTCCGTAGACCGTCTGGGACAGCACATTAGCAAGCGTCGTCGAGCCGACGGAATCGACTGCTCCCGCCCAGCGCTCTTTTTGCAGCGGGCCGCCCTTCTCGCTAAGCGCCGCGCGCTCGACGAATCCGGACGCTCCCAGCGAGGCGAGATAATCATGGGTTTCGGGCCGGCCGGTCGAAGCCGTAACCTTGTAGCCCTTGCTGGCAAGCAGGCTCACAGCCACCGAGCCGACGCCACCGGCCGCTCCCGTGACCAGCACTTCCCGATCGTCGACGCCGATCGTTCCCCAATCCTCCAGGGCATTGACGCAAAGGGCGGCGGTATAGCCAGCCGTTCCGATTGCCATCGCCTGCTCCAGGGAGAACTCCTGCGGCAGCGGAATCAACCATTCCGCCTTGACCCGCTGGTATCGGGAATAGCCGCCCCATTCGGTCTCGGAAAGACCCCAGCCGTTCAGCACAACCTTGTCGCCCGCAACCCATTTATCCGAGCGCGACTCGACGACAACGCCGGCAAGATCGATACCGCCAACCATCGGCGTGCGGCGCGCAATCCTTCCCTTGCCGGAAAGGGCGAGACCGTCCTTGAAGTTGACGGTGGAAAACGCAACTTCGACCAGAACGTCATGGTCGGGCAGATCGGCCAAGGTCAGTTGTCGGAAGCCGGCCTGCTGTTTGCCATCAACCGTATCGATCACCATTGCCGTAAAAGAATCTGACATGGAATTCCCTTGAACTTCAATGCTTCTGAGGATGTGAGCCGACTGGGTTCAGGACTGCGCCTGCTCGCTCGCCCGGCGGCCGCGCGCATCAAGCGCGGCGCTATAGCTGTCCCGCACATAGGCGAGGAGATTTGTGAGCGCTGCCGTTGCTTCACCGACATCGCGATTGCTGAGCGCCTCATGGATCCGCTGGTGGAAGGCAACGACCTGGCGGCGCTCGCGCACCCTGAAGACAATCATGTTCGTGATCGGAATGAAGGATTCGATCACGATGTACATCATCAGCTTCAAGGGGCCATTGCCGGTCGAGTCGACCAGGGCGCGATGGAACCGTACATCGGAAGCGCAGAAATCTTCGTCGCTGATATCCTGATCCCGCTGCAAGGCGATCTCAGTGGCCATAGCCTGCAATCCCTCTTCGCTGCGGTTTTCGCAGGCAAGCCGGCAGCAGATGGTTTCCGTCTCAAGCCTTGCGGCAATGATCTCGTCGATATCGAAAGCACCGATACCGACGAGAAGTGTCGCGGCACCGGTAATCGCCTTCGACAACCCCTCGGGATCGGGTCGCATCACGAAATTGCCGCCCAGGGGGCCGCGGCGCGAATGAATGAGGTTCTGCGCCGCCAGACGCTTCAACGCCTCGCGCACCGTCGGGCGCGAAATTCCAAAACTCCGGGCAAGATCCTCCTCCGTCGGCAAGCGCTCATCGATCTTCAGGCGCCCGTCCAGGATCGCGGACTTGATATTCTCGGCGACCTGCTTGGCGATACCAGATCTTACCACTTCGTCATATCTAAGATTCATAGAGCTCCATCCTTCGCTCGAAAGCATTGATGCCATGCCTTCGTCGAAAAGGCTATAGGTATTTAAATATAGGTTTGACAAATATCAGATAGGCGATAACCTGCCCTCGATCCAGATAACCAGGGGAACAGAATGGGCGGATCGATCGACCGGGCGCTCGTCGCACGTCCCTTATCTGCGACGTCTTTGCGGCTCTCAGAATTGTTGACCCGCCTCCACGACAGGCTGGACAAGAACGCTGTTGTCACGGGTCCGGATGTCGGTGACGCCTATTGCGCGGACGCAACAGACGAGCGCGGCGTGCGGCCGGCCGTTCTGTTTCGCCCCAGGGATACCGCATCGGTGTCGGTCATTCTTTCCGCATGCGACGCCCTCGGCCAGCCTATCGTCGTGCAAGGCGGACGGACCGGCCTTGCGGGCGCCGCGCGGCCCATGGCCGGCGAGGTAGCGCTGTCGCTGGAACGAATGAATGCAATCGAACCTGTCAACGAGGATGCCGGCACTGTGATCGCCCATGCCGGCGCGACCCTGCAGGCCGTTCAGGAGGTCGCAGATATCAATGGCTTCATGTTCGGCGTGGATATCGGCGCTCGGGGCACCTCCACAATTGGCGGCAACATCGCCACCAATGCCGGCGGCATTCGCGTCCTGCGCTATGGCATGTATCGCGCCCAGGTTCTCGGCCTGGAGGCCGTGATGGCAGACGGCTCCGTGCTGACCAGCCTCAAAGGCCTTTCGAAGAACAATTCGGGTTTCGATCTCAACCAGATATTCATCGGCAGCGAGGGCACACTTGGCGTCGTAACCCGTGCCTGCCTGCGTCTGCATCCCAAGCCGCAGTCACTGGCAAACGCATTTTGCGCCCTCCCCTCGCTCGGTGCGGCAATCACGCTTCTGCGGCGTCTGCGCCAGAGGCTCGGACCGTCCCTCTCCGCTTTCGAAGTCATATTCCCGGCTGTTTATGCTGGCGTTCTCAAGCGTACCGCCGGGCCGCCGCCTGTGCCGGCGGGTGCTGGAATGTATGCGCTCATCGAGATGCAGGGACAGGACGAAGCAGGCGACGAGGATCGCTTTGCCGCTGCGCTGATGGAATGCTACGAGGAAGGCATTGTCAGCGATGTCGCGGTTTCCCGCTCGCTGCGCCACTACCATGCCATCTGGAATTTGCGCGATGCCGCGAGCGAATTCATTTTCAGCATGGACCATGTCGCGGGCTTCGACGTCAGCCTGCCCATTTCCGCAATGCAGCGGTTCCTGGACAGGGCCACAGCCAAAATCGCGCATGTCGATCCCGCCGCTTCCATCTACATTTTCGGTCATCTCGGTGACGGCAATCTGCATTTCCTCGTTCGTACGCACCACTATGACCGCGTCGCGGACGCGACCTTTTCCTGTGTCGCCAGCGAAGGGGGATCGATATCGGCGGAACACGGTATTGGCCTTGAAAAGAAGAAGTGGCTGCCGCTGGTTCGCAGCCCGGCCGAGATGGCTGCCATGCGCCGTCTCAAATCGGCGTTCGATCCCAATAACATCCTCAATCCCGGCCGCGTTTTCGACATGGAACCAACGGCACCGGGGGAGCGCGCATAAATGTCCACTCTGCCCGTCGCCGCACACTCCAAGGATCGGCCCACGGCCTCCGCCGTGAAAACGCCCAGCCTCGATGACCGCTACGTGCTCGATCGGGGCAACATCCTCGTTTCCGGCACGCAGGCGCTCTTACGCCTGCCGATGATCCAGCGTCAGCGTGACCTTGCGCGCGGATTGAACACCGCCGGCTATGTCTCCGGATATCGCGGCTCGCCGCTTGCCAGCTTCGACCGCGAAATGGCGCGCGCGAGGAAATATCTCGACGACCATCACATCCGCTTCCAGCCCGGCCTCAATGAAGACATGGCCGCCACCGCCGTCTGGGGCACGCAGCAGACGGCGATGTTTCCGGGCGCCCGGTATGATGGCGTCTTCGCCATGTGGTACGGCAAGGGACCTGGCGTCGATCGCAGCATGGACGTGATCCGTCACGCCAACGCCGTCGGCACCAATCCGAATGGCGGCGTTCTGCTGCTCGTCGGAGACGATCACGGTGCCGTTTCGTCGACCCTACCGCACCAGAGTGAACATAATCTGATCTCCGCGATGGTGCCGCTCCTGTCGCCGGCCGGCGTGGGGGAATATATCGACTACGGACTGTTTGGCTGGGCGCTCAGTCGCTATTCCGGCGCCTGGGTCGGCTTCAAATGCCAGACTGAAATCGTCGAATGCACGGCGACGGTCGAACTCGATCGGCCCGCCATCATCTATCCCGATGGTCACAGCGACCTCTCATTGCGATGGCCGGATGGCCCGCATGCGATGGAACGGCGGCTGGAAAACAAGATGGACGCGATACACGTCTTCGCCCGTCAAAACAGCATCGACAGAACGATCTGGGGTAGCACTGCCGGCAAAGCGAGGCTCGGTATCGTTTCGACCGGGAAATCATGGCTCGACCTCATGGGCGCGTTGACAAGCCTTGGCATCGACGAGCGTCGGGCCGGCGAACTCGGCATCCGGCTTTACAAGATCGGCATGGTCTGGCCGATCGAACCGGAGGGACTGCAACGGTTCGCCTCCGATGTCGAAACCTTGTTGGTGGTCGAGGAAAAGCGCGCGGTCATCGAAGACCAGATCAAGGCTCAGCTTTTCAACCTCGCTTCAGATCGGCGCCCAAGGGTCTACGGCAAATTCGGCGTGGATGGTCGACCGCTCTTGTCCGCGGCCGGCGAGATCAATGCGGTCGCGGTCGCAAGAGCGATCGTCTATCTTATCGGTGAGGCTCACACCGATCTGCTGGCCAGATCGCGCGATATCGAGGCGCTCCTCGCGGCAAGTGCCACGGAAACGCCAGCGCTGAAACGCGACCCCTATTTCTGCTCAGGCTGTCCGCACAGCATTTCCACCCGCCTGCCCGAGGGAAGCCGGGCATCCACCGGCATCGGCTGTCACATGATGGTAATCGGGCTGGAAGAGCGCAACACCTCGACCTTTACCCAGATGGGCGGTGAAGGTGGGTCGTGGATTGGCCTTTCCCAATTCACCGACGAGAAGCATATCTTCGTCAACATGGGCGATGGCACCTATTTCCATTCCGGGCTGCTTGCGATCCGCGCCGCGATTGCTGCCAAGGTCAACGCCACCTACAAGATCCTCTATAACGATGCCGTCGCCATGACGGGCGGTCAGAAACATGACGGAGAAGTCTCCGTTCCCGGCATTGTCGGGCAGATGCTCGCCGAAGGAGCGGCCCGGGTCGCTGTCGTTGCCGAGCGGCCCGATGTCTGGCAAGGCAATCTGCCGCGCGGCGTTACGGTCAACCACCGCGACGAACTGGATGCGGTGCAGCGTGAACTGCGCGAGGTGCCGGGCGTTACCGTGCTCGTCTACGATCAGGTTTGTGCTGCCGAAAAGAGGCGCCGGCGCAAGCGGGGCGCTTTCGCCATCTCCGACAAACGCGCCTTCATCAACGAGCTCGTCTGCGAGGGTTGCGGCGACTGTTCTGCTGTTTCCAACTGCATCTCCATCGAGCCGCAGGAAACGGAGTTCGGGCGCAAGCGGCGGATCAACCAGTCGAGCTGCAATACCGATCTCTCCTGCATAAAAGGCTTCTGTCCAAGCTTCGTCACCATCGAGGGCGGGACCATCCGCAAGCCGGACGCCAAGGCAGGCAAGCCAAGCTTCGACGACCTCCCTCTTCCGGCCATCCGAAAGATCACCGACCGGTCCTACAACATGCTGCTCGCCGGCATCGGCGGGACGGGCGTCATTACCGTCAGCGCCATACTGTCGATGGCCGCGCACATTGACGGCCTTGCGGTCCAGACTCTCGACCAAACCGGCCTTGCCCAGAAAAATGGGGCCGTCATCTCGCACCTGCGGGTCGCAAGGGCGCGAGAGCAGATCACATCCGTACGGATCGGACCGGGGGAAAGCGATCTGGTCCTCGGCTTCGATATCGTCGTGTCAGCGGCCCAGAACGCCCTGTCGACATTCGCTGCCGGCCGTACCAAGGCCGTTCTCGACGATCATTTCGCGCCGACCGCCTCGTTTGTGCAGAATACCGCAATCGATTTTCGCCAGGAACCGACGGTGAAGGCATTGCGCAAAGCGGCTGGGGACAATGCCATCAGCCTTATCGCCGCGACGAAACTGGGGGCGGCCCTGATGGGCGACGCGATCGCGGCCAACATGTTCCTGCTCGGCCACGCCTGGCAGCGTGGACTAGTTCCAATCAGTCTTGAGGCAATCGATGCGGCGATCGAACTCAATGGCACAGGCATTGCGATGAATCGCGCAGCCTTTGGCTGGGGCCGTCGCTCGGTGGTGGATCCGGAGGCTGTCAAACAGGCGGCCGCAATCGATCCGGACGAGGCGCCGGCCAGGCAGACGCTGGACGAGATTGTCGCCAAGCGCATCGAGTTCCTGACGCACTATCAAAGCGCCACCTATGCCGACAAATACCGCAAGCTGGTGACGACCGCCCGCACTGCCGAGGCCCAACTGAAGCTCGGAGAGGATTTTTCCGAGGCCGTGGCGCGCAATGCCTTCAAGCTGATGGCCTATAAGGACGAATATGAAGTGGCCCGGCTGCACAACGACCGGAGCTTCAAGGACAAGATCGCGGCGCAGTTCGAAGGTGATTTCGAGATCAAGCATCATCTGGCGCCGCCGTTCTTTTCCCGAAGGATCGACAAGCGCACGGGCAACCCGGCAAAGATTGCCATCAGCCACAAGCTCACTTTGCCGGCGTTTTCCGTGCTGGAGAAAATGCGCTTCCTTCGCGGCACGCCGCTTGATCCGTTCGGCTACACGCATGAGCGTCGCATGGAGCGAAAACTGGCCGCCGATTATGCGGCGTTGATCAACGACCTCGCAGCAAATCTATCACCGGAAAACCAGCAGCGCGCCATCGCGCTTGCCCAGCTCCCCGATCAGATCAGGGGGTTTGGCCCTGTCAAATCAGCATCGATAGAGCGTTTCGAGAAGAATAAGGCGGCCCTGTTGATGCAGGCATCGAGCACGCCATCGCAACCGGCTGACACCAGCGTAAAAAGGAAAAACATATGAGCATAGCCGAGCGCTTCGAGACCATTCTCTACGACAAGGATGAACAGGACAAGTTCGCGACGATCACAATCAATCGGCCGGACAAGCTCAATGCGATGAACAAGACGACCGTGCGCGAGATCGACCGCGCCGTTGCGCTGGCCGTCGCCGACAAGGACGTCAACGCACTGGTGATCACCGGTGCCGGCCGCGCGTTTTCTTCCGGTTATGACCTGCAAGGCGCAGACTATGATGTCAGCATCGAGGACTGGCATGCCGACATGTCGGAAAATGCCCAGGCGCTTCTGAATATCTGGAAGGCGCCGATCCCCGTCATCGCCTCGGTGAACGGCTATGCGCTTGCCGGCGCGCTCGAACTCGTCATGTCGTGCGATCTGGCGATCGCTGCCGATAACGCCAAGTTCGGCGAGCCGGAAGTCCGTCACAATTCCGGTCCGCCTGCCCTCTTCATGCCATGGCTGCTGGCCACCCGCGACGTGCGCTGGCTGATGTACACAGGCGATCTGGTGGACGCGGAAGAAGCGCTGCGGATGCACCTGATCAACAAGATCGTGCCTGCCGATCAGCTCAAGCAAAAGACCGAGAACCTGGCGCGCAAGCTGGCACGCATGCCAGTTCCGGCCATCAAGTTCGCCAAGTCCTCCATCAACAACCAGCAGATCGCCGCCGGCCTGATGACATCCTTCGATTACAACGTGCATGCCATCGCCGCCCTCCATGTCAGCAAGGACGGGCAGGAATGGATGCGCAATCTTCAGAAGATGTCACTGAAGGAATATCTCGAATTTCGCGACGCACCCTTCAAGGGGCTCGACTGACATCATCTTCCTCGCTGGTTTGGCGATGCACAGCCACAACAACATGGCTGTATTTAACTCCGGAAAGGATCAGACAATGCAGATGGCCCCGTCCTCAACGCAGGATATGGACAGCATTCCGGTCATAGATATCTCGCCTTTCATCCATCGGACCGCCGGCAGCGATGCCGTGGTCAAGGCGATCGAGGCCGCCTGCCGCGAAACCGGCTTCTTCCTGATCACCGGACATGGTGTGTCCACGGAGGCAACCGCGCGGCTTTACAATCTTGCCCGCGATTTCTTCGACGAACCGCAGGAGTGGAAAAAGCAACAAGGCCGGGGAACTTCGCTAAAGGGGGGCGTCGCCTTCTCCCCCATCGCGGATGAGGCACTGAGCGCCACGCTTGGGATCAAGACGCCGGGTGACTACAAGGAAAGCCTGAATTTCGGGCCGCGCCTTCCGGGTGACGTCTGGCCCATGGTTCCACAAGGATTACAGGCCGCATTCAGCGCCTATTTTGCCGAGATGGAGATGCTCGCTGGCCATCTGCGGCGCGCATTCTGCCAGGCGATCGGGCTTGCTCCCGATTACTTCGAGCCGGCCTTTGCCGACCACCTTTCAGCACTCCGCGTCATCAACTATCCGGAACAACAGGAAAGCCCACTGCCCGGCCAATTACGTGCGGGCGTCCATACCGATTACGGCTTCATGACCATTCTGCGCTCGGAGGCATCGCCGGGAGGGCTTCAGGTCCGCAGGCGCGATGGCGAATGGCTGGATGCGCCGAACGTCGAAGGCGCCTATGTCGTGAATATCGCCGATGCCTTCATGCGCTGGACCAATGACGAATGGCTCTCGACGCCACATCGGGTTGCCAATCCACCCGGCGACTTCAAGGGAACGACACGGCGTCAATCCATTCCCTTCTTTGTCAATCCTTCGAAAGAGACGCTCATCGAATGCCTGCCGCCCTTTGCGGCAAAGGCGCCGGCAAAATACACGCCGATTACCTACGGAGACTATATCGCGCTGAAGACAAGCCAAGCCTTCAGCAAGTCCTGAGCGCAAGAAGCGAAACATCGCCTAGCGCAGCAGCGACCGAAACATAACCATGACAAGGGGAACCGAAATGATGAACATGAACAGGCGGCAGCTTCTTGCCGGAATGGGCAGCCTTGCCGCTGCAAGCGTGATCAGCCTTCCTGCGCGCGCGCAAAGCAAGACACTCGTGGTGCCGACGCTCGGGGGTGCCTGGGAACAATTCTGGCGCTCGACGCTGGCACCCGCATTCACGGCAAAGAGCGGTGCCGCAGTGACACTCGATGCCGGCAACGGCCGTGTCTGGAGCGCCAACCTGCGGGCGGCGGGCGCTGAAAACCCGCCCTATTCTATCCTGATGACCAACGAGGCCTTCGCCTCCAGCCTGCGCAAGGAAGGCTTCTTCGAGAAGCTCGATCTGACGAAACTGTCGAACTACAACGATCTCTACCCTCTTGCGAAGAAGACGGATGGCTGGGGTGCCGTGGCCATGGTCTCGCCGATCGGCATCGCCTACCGAACCGATATGGTCAAAACCCCGCCGAAGGGATGGAAGGATCTCTGGGAAAACCCGGAGTTCAAGGGTCGCATTGGCCTCTACAACTTCGCCAATACGGCCGGCAAGATGGAGCTGATGCTGGCATCGAAAATCTTCGGCAAGGATCAATACGACATCGATGCCGGCTTCAAGGCGCTGGAAAAGCTCGGCCCCGTCATACAGGCGGATTTCAATCTGTCGACGGGCCTTGCAGCCGGCGAATTCGTCGTTGCGCCCTTCGACTTCGGCGAGGTGGCGCGCTTGCGATCCCAGGGGCTGCCGATCGATGTCGTCGTTCCCGAAGAGGGCATGCTGATGTTCGACCAGACGCTGAATATCCTTGCCCATGCCCCGGAAAAGGAACTCGCCTACCAATATGCCGACTTCCTGCTTTCTCCGGAGGGGCAGATACCGCTCATGAAGCAGTTCTTCGTCTCCCCCACCAATTCCAAGGTGGTGGTCCCGGCCGACCTGCAAAAGGACGTGCCGATCTCGGGCGAGGCCATGGACAAGATCCTGACATGGGACTGGAACTTCATGAACCAAAAGCAGGCCGAGTTCTCGGAGACCTGGGCAAAGGTCATGCGCTAGGCGCGCCCTGACGATCCCCTCGCTATGCGCCGGCCCGCCTTTAGGCGGTCCGGCCCCTCTCCCGACATGGTGGCATGGACGCGGTCGCCGCCGACAGAATTTGGAAGATCGATCATGACAGAGGTGAGCATCGAAGCGCTGACCAAGCACTATGGAGCATCTCTTGCGGTCAACGGCATCTCCGTGAAAATCGCAAAGGGTGAGTTTATCTCCCTTCTTGGCCCTTCCGGCTGCGGCAAGACAACTACGCTGAAAATGATAGCCGGCTTCGAGGACGCCACATCAGGCGCGATCCGTTTCGATGGGCAGGACGTCGTGCATGTGCCTGCCGAAAAACGCGACATTGGCATGGTCTTCCAGAACTACGCCCTGTTTCCGCATATGACCGTCGCGCAGAACCTGGCGTTCGGACTGGAGATGCGCCGCAGACCGAAGCGCGAAATCGCCGAGCGCACGGCGCGTGTTCTCGACATGGTACAGCTCTCCGGATATGCCGACCGCTATCCGCGCCAGCTTTCCGGCGGACAGCAACAACGCGTCGCCCTTGCTCGAGCGCTGGTGATCGAGCCCCGAATTCTCCTTCTCGACGAGCCGCTTGCCAACCTCGACGCCAAGCTGCGCGAGGAGATGCGCATCTTTATCCGCGATCTTCAGAAGCGTGTTGGCATCACCACTGTTTACGTGACCCACGATCAGGCGGAGGCTATGACCATGTCGGATCGTGTCGTGGTCATGTTTGGCGGGCAGATCGCCCAGTATGGCGCGCCAGCCGATATCTACGATCGGCCGGCCAGCCTCGAAGTCGCGCAATTCGTGGGGCAGGTCAACATCCTGTCCGGTCGGCTGCTCTCCACCGACGCCAACAGTATTTCGGTCATCGATACAGCACTCGGTACGGTCAGGATCTTCAATGCTCCAAGGTCGCCCGATGGGGCCGTGACGCTGGTGCTGCGGCCCGAGGCCGTCGAGCTGTTTCCCGAAAGTGCGGGGCAGGCAGGCGTACCGGCCACCGTCACTGCGAGCTACTATTCGGGCAGCCTGATCGACTATCTGCTGGCGCTCGACAGTGGCGACACCATCAATGTCCAGACCTTCCCTCGCAGCCGTTTCTCTCCGGGCGACCGTGTCACCGTCAAGGTCGATGGCGATCGCTTCTGGGCGCTCGGAGCTGCCGCATGAGCCTTCGAGCGAAATCTCTGAAGCCCTTTGCCCTGATCGCCCCAGCTGTTCTGCTGCTCGGTGTCTTCCTGGTATTGCCGTACATCAACATCGTGGTCATGAGCCTGCGCAATCCGGGGAGCGGCACGCCCTATGCGCCCGGCTTCACCCTCTCAAACTATCTCAGGCTCTTTGCCGACAGCTTTTATCTGGAGCAGACCGCAAATACGTTGGTGATCGGCTTCATCACCACCTTTGTCTGCCTTGTCCTCGGCTTCCCCGTCGCCTGGCAGCTTGCGAAGACCCAAATGCGTTTTCGCGGCCTGGCCTATGGCCTCGTGCTCTCACCGCTTCTCGTCGGCATCGTCATCCGCAGCTATGGCTGGACGATACTACTCGGCAATAACGGCATGATAAACCGCACGCTGATCGGCTTCGGCCTGATCGATCGCCCGCTTGCCCTGATGTATAACTCCCTTGGGATCGTGATCGCGCTGGTGCACGTCTTCCTGCCCTTCATGATCCTGCCGCTCATGAGCGCGCTGCAGGGGATAGACCCTTCAATCGAAGCGGCCGCCCGGTCGCTTGGTGCTGGACGCATCACCGCCTTTCGAAGAATTGTTCTGCCGCTGGCGATGCCGGGCATACAGGCCGGCTGCATACTGGTCTTTGTCCTATCGCTCAGCGCCTACGTCACCCCGTCCTTGATCGGCGGCCTGCGCGTAAAGACGATGGCCGTCAGCGTGGTCGACGCCCTTATCGATACGTTTCAATGGCCCTTCGGCTCGGCCATGGCACTGATGCTGTCTCTAACCGGGGCTATGGTGGTGATGCTGTTTGCCAGGCTCACCCGCATGAAATGGAAGGCGAACTGATGGCCAGGCACCTCCTCACCGGCTATTGCCTGCTGATCTATGCCTTTCTGTTGCTGCCGATCCTCGTGGTCGTCGGCGCCTCTTTCAATGCTGGCGCCTTCCTGACGTTCCCGCCACAGGGACTTTCATTTCGCTGGTATGTGGTGTTCTTTCACAACGAGGTCTTCCTCAACGCCATCAAGACATCGCTCTGGGTGGCCGCGGTCTCGACAGTGATCTCCTCGATCATCGGCACAATGGCGGCGATCTTCTATGTCCAGCACGCCGGACGCTGGAAGGAAAGCATCCGCCTCGCCATGCTCCTGCCGCTGCTGCTGCCGGAAGTGCTGACGGCCATCTCGCTGTTGTTCTTCGTCTATTCGATCGGCATGGGCACACGAACGATCGCAGCGATGATCATCGGCCATTGCCTCATTACCCTTCCCTTCGTCTTCATCAACGTTTCGGCAGCCATGGAGTCCTACGAACCGTCCTGGAGCCTGGCGGCCAAGAGCCTTGGCGCGGGACCACTGACGCGGTTTCGCCGCATCATGCTGCCGCTGATCAAGCCAGGCGTGATTGGCGGATGCCTGTTCGCCTTCATCATATCCTTCGACACGTTCACGATATCCTTCATGCTGAAGAATGTCGGCACCGCCACGCTTCCAATCCAGCTCTACGATTATCTGCGCACAAACTTCACACCGGAGGCAGCAGCAGTTTCAACGGTATCCATCGTGCTGACCTTGTTCATCGTCGTCCTGTCGGAGAAAGTACTGGGACTGCGCATCCACCGATTCTAGGGCATTTGTTGCTTTTTTCACCCTCCGCTTGGCGACGAACGAATTCGCCGCTGACTCAGCGAGGGTCGTGGCAACCCGAAGGCCGGCGCGGTCGCGTTTTCCGTGGTCGATGATTGGTCTCATCTGACACTTTCAGCCTGCGGGATGACGACCATCGTTGACCGGTCATCAACGACCAGCGCAGATCATTCTCCGCTATCGACGAGCTTCGGAGAGGACGGGGACGTAGAGCGGACTGAGGGTTGCTGCAAACGTTGCCGTCAGGTGGTCGGCATCCTTATAGAGCGGCAGGCCGTTTCGCACCGCATCGCAACGACCATTGCTACAGAGAGAGGGAAGAGGGTCGATGAGCGCAGCTCCATATCGTGCCGCCAGACGTGTCAGGATCGCGTGCGAAAGCGCCTGCCGCTTCTCGATATAGTCCAACGGCGGCGCGACGTCCGTCGATGTGCCTCGCATTATCGCCTTGGCGACGGCCTCAGGCATGTACCGCCCCATCTCCGGAACATCCGAGACCAGCACGACCCTCGTTCCCTGCTTGGTCAGCTCCGCCATCAGGCGATCCAGCGTTTCGACGACGGATGCTGATCGGTCGTCCAACGGAGGCGGCACCGACGGGTCGAAGTAAGGCCCCTCGTTCGGCAACTCGGCATCGTGGACATATTTGGGCCAGTAGGCCACCAGGAAAACCAGCGGAATATGTTGTGCCGCAATCAGATCGTGCACTGCTCCATTGAAGTCGCCGCAGAGCCCGGCATCGCCCCGAGGTGTGAGCTGAACACCCGGCAAAGGAGGGCACGACGAATGTCCTGCAAAGAGGCCGCTGATCCCAACCAGTTTCGCAGCCGCATCGATGGCCGGTGCCATCGCGCCGGAATGGGAATCGCCCCAGACGACAAAAGATGGTTTGGCAGGGCCTTCGAAACCGAGCGGACAGAGCTTGCCTGCATTAATATCTGCCACAGAGGGCCCGGATTTATCGGAGTCGGCAAAACACGGCGGTAGGCTGAAACGGCTTTGATCGTACGTGGAAGCGTATACCGTCCGGGCATCCGCGGGTAGCCGATCCGGCACACCGCGATGATGAGCAACATAGTCTCCCAATCCGACTGAAGCGATCAGGACCCCCGCGGCGCTTGCGAACATGGGTATGCGCTTCACAAAGCTGGCGCGTCCACGGAACGGCTGCTCCACGAAACGCCAAGAGATGGTGGCGAGAACGAGCGATGCGATAACGATCAAACTGCCCTGCAGCAGGGAAAGCTGGCGTCCCGCGACCTCCCGGCTGAATACGATGATCGGCCAGTGCCAGAGATAAAGGGAGTAGGAGATCAGCCCCACAAAAACCAATGGTCGGGATTGCAGGAATCTGCCCGCAGGCCCCGTCTCGTCTCGGCCATGGATAATCAAGGCCGCGCCGAGGCAAGGCAGCAGCGCCGCCGGGCCGGGAAACAGCGTCTGGTCGCTGAAGCCGAATATGGCAATGGCTACCAGGAGGATGCCACCCAGGCCCAGCCCTGCCCGCAGCGCCGACTGCTGCGGCACCGGTATTGCATTGAGGGCCAGCAGCGCCCCAAGGAGGAGTTCCCAGGCGCGAAACTGAAGGAGATAGAATGCCTCGGCCTGCGACCGAAATAGCATCCAAGTGCAAGCGACCAACGATACGGCCAGCAAGCCTGTCACGATGAGCCTAGCACGCCGTCGCGCAAATCGGTTGATCAGCAGCAACAGCAAGGGAAACAGGATGTAGAACTGCTCTTCGACAGCAAGAGACCAGGTGTGCAGCAGCGGCTTCATCTGCGCGCCGATGTCGAAATATCCGCTTTCCTTTTCGAACTGGATATTCGAGGTGAACAGGGCGGCCGCCTTCAAACTGCGGGCGAAGTAGACAAATTCGGCTGGCATCAGCAGAAACCAAGCCGCGATCGAGGAAGTGGCCAGGACAGTAAACAATGCCGGGAAAATCCGGCGGATACGGCGCTCATAGAATCGAACGAGACTGAACTCGCCCTTTGCGATCTCGCTGGAAATCAGCGATGCCATCAGGAAACCAGAGATGACGAAAAATACGTCGACGCCGACGAAACCGCCGCCGAAGCCGGGTACGCCCACGTGGTACAGAACCACCGGAATAATAGCCAGAGCCCGGAGACCATCGACATCCCGGCGATAGTCAAGACCGCTTGACCCATGTCCGTGCGTTGGTGCTAGAGGCAACGAGCGCCGAAGAACAAGATTCAATTTCAACTCTCCAAATGCACCGCGATGCGCACACAGCCGCAACGTGTCTCTTTTGGGCAAATAGTCCCATTGGCTGACGTAAAACTGAAGATTTGAGCTTCGCGGCCTCAAGCTCGGCGTTCTGATCGACCTCGACGTTCAACTGGGTTTAGCCAGGAAAGCAAGATTGCCTCCCTATGGCGCCGACAGGGGCAGGATGCGTTCTGGCGCGGACCTTGAACCCTGGCGTCATCGGAGGCCCAAAGTCTAGCTATAGGTGCCGGTCTTTCATTCTGGACCTTAGCCCTGTTGTGTATCACACTCTTTTGGTGCCCGAGGGAGCCTGGAAGGCGATAAAAAGTTGTTGGCTTGGTGCTTCATTGAAATCCGTAATCACAAGCGACAGCGGATATGCCACTGTTATCCTGGTTGTGAGGCAAAAGCGGGGCGGGCATATAACTTCGCTTGGCGGGACCCGTTGCCCTCTAGGCCAGGATCTCTACCCTTCAATGTTCTTTGTATAGGTTGCTATTAGCACCCATTTGGAAATAGCTTCTCGCGCGTCTGGAGATTGCGATGAACCTTAACCAAGTCACTGTGACTATGCCCGATCTGGATGAAGGATGGCGTTTCTACTGCGCACTCGGTCTTGTTCCCATCGTGGATGCGAGACCCAACTATGTTCGATTTATTTGCCCTGACGGCGACAGCACTTTTTCGCTACATAAGGGCGAAGCGGCTGGCAATGGCACCACGATCTATTTCGAATGCGATGACGTTGATACTCAGTACGAAAACCTCGTTGCCGCGGGCATAACCTTTTCGTCGCCGCCCCAAGATCAAAGCTGGTTGTGGCGCGAAGCAGAGTTGTTTGACCCTGGCGGAAACCGCATACTTCTCTATTTTGCCGGACAAAATCGGATCAATCCGCCATGGCGAATTCGCGCCTCCAACCCGTAGCATCTGGACGGGTTGGCCCCAAAAGAATCATCTCATTGGATAAACCGACGGCGGGCTTGGCATATGCTAGATGTCCGGCACTCGCCCATGGTTGACAGCTCTGGTCGATCGCATTGAACAGAGAGGTGTGCATAAGCGCTCGCTTAGAGCTGATTGTTCGGTTGGGGATTCCAATTTTCAACCCTGACGTGGCGGTCTTAAATGGACGCGAACCGCTGACCACGTCTATTCTCCAAACGGAAGTTCAACTTCTTCGCGGTTTCTTTTTGCGCCCTCGATCAGGACCATCTTGAACCGCTCGGCATCTTGTGCCGGCAGCATTCCCGCCCCTGTTCGAATACCTTCTTGCCACGCAGGCCCGCGCTCCCATGCTTCGTTGTAGACGAGCGCCAAGTCGGCAGATCGCCTTGTCTGCTGTAGGGCTTCAAAGAGCAGCGCAGCTTGACGAACGTCCTTCTCTCGCTTCGCTGGCCCCTGCCCGTCAGTGTTTCTGCGGCTGGCGACAATGAGCTTGTGGACCGCATACCGGGACGGGTCGGGGACGACGACAGGGACACCGCTTCGGTGGAGCAGCATTGTCCTGACGGGCTCCCTTATGAGGAAGTCGAGAAAGCGTAGCGGATCCGCGCTGGCGCCGCCAAGGGCAGGCATCGTTGCCGGCTGGTCGACGTACTCATCCGAACCACGATTCGATGTCAGGAACTCAACCCTGTAGCCCTCGGCATTCTGAAAGGCCGACGAGGCCACGGATCCCGATCGATGTGGAACTGGACGGAAGCTGGCGTCGACGCCCTGCAGCAGCTCAAGGATCGGCGGCAGACTATCTTCAACCTCCCGACTGATGGCATAATCCTGAGCGATGTCAGCATCGCCGGTCAGGATCGCGGCCATGGGAAGGCGGACGCCAAGTAGTCCCGAATAGCACTGAAAGGCCACCGTCCCGATGAGAACACCCCGGAGTCGAAAGAGACCGCCATCGGCAAGAGCCTCAACGATGTCGCCCGACATGGCGTCAGGGGCGATCATACCACCGTCGCGTGTCAGGGTATTTACCAAGCGTCTGCGAGCGCGTAGGTCATCCTTGTCCCGCTTATGATCAGCTACGCGCTGCGCGATAACCGGATCTTCAGCAGGACCGACGTAACGACGTTTCGTGCCGCCGTGTCCGTCCGGGATGTCGAAGTACCAATATTTGCGCCCTTTGATGTTCGCCGGGGTGAACCGACCCTCCGGAGGGAAATCGGCTGTCCATGCGGCGTCGAGCGAGCGCTGACCGAGCTCGGCGAGCATCGTCTGGTACATGAGGTCGATGGACTTCATTAGCTCGACTCCGAGCGTTATACTTTTTTTCAAAAACAGTATAACGCTCGAGAGGACAGCTCGCAAGATAGGATGCGAGCTCTATCTCCTTGAAAGGATAGGAACTAACGACCCAGTAATCGCCTTCGGAGCTTACCTCCAGCCCCATTCGCGATCATGCACATGAAATCAGTAGCGACAGAGAATCCTGGCAAACGGTCTTCCAAGCCTTGATCATCAATGCGCATCGATCTAACGAGGCGCGTCAGAAGTTCTAGTACGTGACAACAACGTTGAGCAAGCGCTCCGTTTTTTGAAAAAGAAGTTGCAGCGCGAGGGCGTTTTCCGCGAGGCCCGACTTCGGGAGCGTTTTGAAAAGCCCTCCGAAAAACGTGCTCGCGAAAAGGCTGAGGGTATCAGGCGTGTCCGCAAACTCGCTCGCAAAAAGCTTGAGCGGGAAAGCGGTATTTCGAGCCCCAAAAAGCTGAGCGCCTCTGCTCGCTGGGGTGTCGGTTATGGATGGCCTGCGCTTCAGAAAACATCGAGTATGATGCGCCGTCATTGACGGAATAGGAGCCGATCCATGACGATTTCAATTTTGGGCA
This sequence comes from Rhizobium sp. 11_C7_N12_5, assembly GCF_051811145.1. Classification (NCBI taxonomy): domain Bacteria; kingdom Pseudomonadati; phylum Pseudomonadota; class Alphaproteobacteria; order Hyphomicrobiales; family Rhizobiaceae; genus Rhizobium; species Rhizobium sp. 11_C7_N12_5. The sequence goes on along the minus strand of NZ_JBPWPY010000003.1, from coordinate 130,248 downwards.
TCGCTGGAATGAGCAACGATAGTCCCGCGGTTTCCGATACCGATCGAACGCCGACCGTATCGCAGCACAAGCTCCCCCTACTACCCACTTTCAAGCAGGTAGCTGCAGGCGACAACGCCCGTGACGTTCGATCACATCTATCCACGCGAGAGAGTCGCGCCTGTCGCCACGTCAAACAAGTGCATCTGGTTCATATTGAACGACAGTGGCATCGCCGTCTGAGGCTTAGGTCCGCTTTCCGGGTCGATGCGGGCGCACAGGTTGGCGTCGCCGATGGAAAAATAGACCATGGTCTCCGGACCAAGAGGCTCTACCAGATCGATCCTCGCCTCAACGTCTGCAAAGCCTGGGCGCTGTTGACGATGGCTAATCGATTCTGGCCGTATACCGAAAATGACTGATTTTCCAGCATGGCGCGCATACTCGTTGACGCGCGCATCGGGAACCAGAAGCTCGGCGCCGTCCGCCAGAGCGACGGCAACTCCCCCGCGGCTCGAAACCAAATGCGCCGGAAGGAAATTCATCGACGGCGAGCCGATGAAGCCGGCGACGAACTGGCTGACCGGGCGGTGATAGAGTTCCTGCGGCGGCCCCGCCTGTTCGATGGCGCCGCCATTCATCACCACAACGCGGTCGGCCATGGTCATGGCTTCGACCTGGTCGTGAGTGACATAGACCGTCGTGGTTGGGAGTACCTGGTGCAGTCGCTTGATCTCCGTACGCATCTGAACGCGGAGCTTCGCATCGAGGTTCGACAACGGCTCGTCGAAGAGGAAGACCTTAGGATTGCGCACGATCGCCCGCCCCATCGCGACGCGCTGGCGCTGGCCACCGGAAAGCTGGCCCGGACGCCTGCTCAGGAGTTCGCCGATATGCAGCGTTTCGGCAGCGCGGGCGATACGCGCATCGATCTCGCCTTTCGCCAGCTTCTGCTGCTCCAGGCAAAAAGAGATATTTTCACGCACCGTCATGTGCGGATAGAGCGCATAGTTCTGGAACACCATGGCGATATCGCGCTTTCCAGGCCCCAGGCGATTCACGACCTGGTCGCCAATGACGATATCGCCCGCCGTAATATGTTCGAGACCCGCGATCATGCGCAACGTGGTCGATTTTCCGCAGCCTGACGGCCCCACGAAAACCACGAATTCATTATCCTCGATTTCAAGGCTGATGCCCCGGACGGCTTCATAGATGCCGTAGGATTTGACGACGCTTTTCAGTTCCAGTCGTGCCATCGTTTTCTCCTATGATTCCTGCAGCCAGATCGCCATCGCTCCGGCCTCGCGATTGGCCCAGAGATGGTAGGGGATCGCCTTGAACGGCCTCTTCTTCAATGCGGGCGGTGCGGTGCGATAAAGCGCATTCTCCCAACCGGCATCTTCGGCCTCGAGCGCCGTGCCCTCGAGAACTGCAGCACCACCGAGAAGTCCTGCGTCGTAGCGAGCCGAAATCTCCGACGTTGCCGGCAGGCGAAGCCGCTGCGGCTCGCCGCCAAGATCGGTCTCCTCGACGCAATAGACGACCGGGCCGCGCCGCAATGCGACGCGTCCCCCATCTTCCGAGACGGCCGGGTGGGCGTAGATGCGGTCGACCGGCATCGACAGGCTGATGCGGACTTCGTCGCCGTTCCGCCACTCCCTTGTGATCGCCGCATAACCGTTCGTCACGCATGCGCCGAGATCGACGGCCATGCCATTGACGAAGATCTCAGCGCTCCGGCACCATCCAGGGATGCGCAGATGCAAGGTGAAGTGGCTCGGCTGTTCGAGCGCGAGCTGCAACCTGATGTCGCCGTCCCAGGGATATTGCGTCTCCTGCTTGAGACGAACGAAGGTGTCTCCGACCATCAGCTCAGCGGAATTGGTGCCATAGAGATGAACGGCGAGCTCACTATCCTTGGTGGAATAGAAATACTGCCCGAGTGACGTGATGAAGCGGGCGATATTCGTCGGGCAGCAGGGGCAATAATGCCATTTCCAGCGGCGGTGCTGCCCGTGGCTCTCCAGCACATTTTCATAGAAATAGTGCTCGCCGTCGCGGGAGATGCCAGACAGGGCTCCGTTGAACAGCACGGTTTCCAACCTGTCGGTGAATTTGCTGTTGAGATCGATCTGGGCCATGCGGTGGCTCCAGAAGCCGAGTGCAACCGCGGCGCATGTCTCGGCATAGGCCGTTTCGTTCGGCAGATCGAATTCGCGGGTAAAACCCTCGTTGGATGCGGACGGACCGAGGCCGCCGGTCACATAGAGCTGCCGGCCGACGAGATTGTCGTAGAGGCGCTCGCAAGTTTCTTTCAGCGTCGGATCGCCATTCTCGACAGCCAGATCCACCATCGCCGAGAAGAGATACATGGCGCGGACCGCGTGGCCGACCACCTGTTGCTGCTCGCGCACCGGCATGTGAGCCTGGCTATAGGCGTATGTCTTGTAGACATAGTCTTGCGGATCTTCGCCGCGGTTGCGCGCCTCATCGTCGTAATAGGACGGCATCTGACCGCGTTCGTCGACGAAATAGGTCGCAAGCTTCAGATGCCGGGGGTCGCGCGTGACCCGATAGAGCTTGACGAGCGCGAGCTCGATTTCTTCGTGGGCGTCATAACCTCTCAGCTTGCCGGGCTCCCGGCCGAAGGTGTCAATGATATGGTCGACGGCGCGGATCATGACATCGAGGAAGCGGCCCTTCCCTGTTGCTTCATAGTAAGCGACGGCTCCTTCGAGCAGATGGCCCATCGAATACATTTCATGCAGGTCACGCAGATTGGTCCAGCGCTTTTCCGGTTCGCGGCGAATGAACCAGCTGTTGAGATAGCCATCCGCCATCTGACCTTGTTCGAGCTTGGCAACGATATCGTCGATCTTCGCCTCGATCTCGGCGTTGGGATGGGCCTTCAGCGTGTAGCTAGCAGCCTCGATCCATTTGCCAAAGTCGGAATCGAAAAAGTGCTGCATCGACAGGCCACTCGGCTGGATCGGGCGGACGAGCGGTCCGGCGGGCCTGTCAAAATCGAGCACTTCCAGGAAGCCCTCTTCCTCCAGCCGCTTGTGCTGGGTGGGAATGGTGACGTTGCGCACCGTTTCGCTCCAGCCCTGCCAGAAGCCGCCATCGAAGACGACGCTGGAATGATCGGCAGGCAGATAACACTTGAGGCCTGTGAGCGGTGCCGGTTGAACGCGAGGTGAACTGGACATGACAACTCCTTCAGCGGAACGACCGCTGTCATTTCACGGCGCCAGCCGTCAGGCCGCGCACGTAGTATCGTTGCAAGAGAAGAAAGAGCAGGATGCAGGGGACCATTGTCACGGCAATGCCGGCCTGCAGCGCGCCCCAATCGATGATGCCGTAAATGCCCGAGGAAACATTGACCAGCATGATCGGCAGGGTGAACTTGTTCTGATCGGAAAGAAAAATCAGCGCCGCCAGGAACTCGTTCCATGAGTTCAGGAAGGCAAACATGGCGATCGTCGCAACCCCGGGCAATGCGATCGGCAACATGATCCGCCGCAAAATCGTCGCCTGCGAAGCGCCGTCGATCCGCGCCGCCTCGATCAACGCCTTTGGCACCGCATCGAAGGCATTGCGCATCATGAAGACGGAAAAGGGCAGCTGGAACGTCACATAGATCAGCACCAGTCCAAAGAGATTGTTCTGCAGCCGCAAGGCCTTCAGGATCAGGAAGAGCGGCGTGAGGATCGATTGGAACGGGATCATCATCGTCGCCATGATCAGCACGAAGAGCGCGGATTGCCCCGGAAAGCGGAATTTCGAAAAGCCGTACCCCGCCGGAACCGATATCAGCACCGTCAACAGCACCGTTCCGGTGGCGATCAGCACCGAATTGCCGGCATAGACGTACCATCCGGCTCCGACATGCTCGAGGCGGCGGTAGTTCTCCAGCGAGAAGGTCTTCGAGAATAGCGCCGCCGGATTGGCAAGCGCCTCGGCCGCAGGCTTGAAGGAATTCGCGAAGGACCACACGATCGGCATGACAAAAAAGACGGCAAAGACAAGAGCCACGAGAATGAAGACGAGATGGCCGAGCCGCTCGCCCGCAGGCTTGGGCGCAAGCTTGTAGTTTAGCCGGTGCATTAGCCTTCCTCCGGACGCTGGCGAAGAAAGACGAACTGTATCGTGCTGATCGCTACGAGGACGACGAGAAGCGCGAACGAGATCGCCGAACCGTAACCCAGGCGATATGACGAGAACGACGCGAGATAAATCGAGAACACCGCCGAGATCGTGCTGTTCTCCGGCCCGCCCTGGGTGATGATGAAGAACTGGTCGAAGGCCAGCATCGACGAGGTCACGTTCAGCACGAGCGCCAGCACCACCGAATTTCGCATCAGCGGCAACGTGATCCGGCGGAACCGGCTCCAGACATTGGCACCGTCGATCTTGGCGGCCTCGATCACATCATCAGATATGCTCTGCAGACCTGTCAGCAGGATGATCATGGTGAAGCCCGCCGTCTTCCAGACGACCATCAGAATGACGACACCAAGTGCCGACCAGAAGCTTTGCAGCGGCCTCGGGGCACTGTCGATAAGCCCCACTCCCCGCAGCAGCTGCGCGAAGACGCCGCTGTCTGGATTGAGCAGCCACATCCACAATGTCGATGCGGCCCCGAACCCGATGACGACGGGCATGAAATAGATCGTGCGGAAGAAGCCGGCGATGCGAAGCGGCCGGTCGACAAGCAGCGCGAGCGGGAAAGCCACCAGGAAGATCGCAGCAGTCACCAGCACGGTATAGAGCAGCGTGAAACCCAGGGAATGCCAGAGTTGGACGTCGCCCATAAGCTCGGCATAATTGGCAAGGCCGATGAATTTGGTCCGGCCAAGAAGCGGCCAATTGTAGAAGCTCATCCAGATAGTCATCACCAGGGGGACGAGGAAAAGTACGACGATGAACAGAAGACCCGGCAGGATGAACGCGAGACCAAGCCATCCCTTCGGTTCGGGTTCTCCGCTGGAGATGGCTCGCGTCTCATTGTGAGGCATCGACGATCTCACGGCTGTTTCCCCCTTGGTTGACTATCGACATGTTCGGTCAGAAAGGCAGGGCGTGTTCAAACGCCCTGCCGAAATCGCGGGCGACACCACTCAGTTCGGATTGGTCCGCTTGAGAATGCGGGTGAAATCGGCCTGTGTCTTGGCGATCGTTGCATCGACATCGTCGCCGAAAATCGTGCCTTGAATCAGGTTGAGGAAGGGACCGGTGCGGCTGACGAAAAGCTCATCCGAGGAGAAGGTGTAAGGCGTGCGTGCCTTGGCGAGAATGTCGTAGGCGACGAGATTGCGCTTGTCGAATTTCGCATAGGCTTCGGCGGCCAGATCGGTGCGCGACGGCATGCCCGATTCCTGGGTAATGTAGACCTGCTGCTCGGGTTGCATATAGAAATTGACGAAGTCGAGCGCGACCTTCTTCTTTTCCGGACTGATGCCCTTGATGAGCGCAAGCGTGTCACCACCCGCGAAGCTCGATTCACCGCCCTTCGGCCCCGGGATCGGCGCGACGTTGAACTTCACATCCGGATATTTGCTGGTCAGCAGGTTGACGATGTAGGAGCCGGTCATCAGGATGCCGACCTTGCCCGAAGCGAACGCTTCGACGGCATTGTTGCCGTTGCCGGAACGGGATGTGGGATGGATCGCGCCCGCCTTCCACATATCTCGGTAAGCCGCGATCGTCTCGCGCAGCGCCGGTGTATCGACGGTTGCTGCACGCCCGTCATCGCTCAGCACGTCGGCATTTGCGGCCCAGAGATGCGGCAGGAAGTCATAGATCAGCCAGCTTCCCGAATTGGCCACGAAATAAAAGCCATAGGTCTCGTTGCCGAGCGCCGTGATCTTCTTGGCGTCAGTGGCGATTTCCTCCAGCGATGCCGGCGCCTTGTTGGGGTCGAGACCGGCCTTTTTGAAGAGATCGGTGTTGTAGGCGATGATCGACGCATCCGGCAGTGCCGGCACGCCGTAGATCTTGCCGTCATAGGTGGCAAGCCGGATATGGGACGGGCTCATCGCCTGGGAATATGGCAGGCCTTTCACAAAGTCGGTGATATCCTCCAGACCATCAGCCGCGGCAAAGGTCGGAAGGTAGATCAGGTCGAGCACGGCGCTGTCAGGAGCCGCGCCGCCGGCAATAGCGGCGCCGAGCTTCGGAACCATCTGCTCAGCCGTGATTTGGGTCACGTTGATCTTGTCGGAATGCGATGCGTTGTACTTGTCAGCCAGCCCCTGAAGCACGGCGCCGGACGAGGTGCGTACCCAAAGGGTGATGTCGGTAGCATTGGCGAGCGTCGCGCTGGCCAGAAGCGAAAGCGCAGAAAGCGTCAACTTTAACTTGAACATAGATGTTCCCCTTTTTCTTGCCGCCAGCAGCCTCCCAGTGGCGTGTGCAAAACGTTAGTCGACATTTTTTGGTATGTCGACAGTATGTACGCAGCATTTCGAAAGGAATCTGATAAAACCTTTTATCATCACGATTATTTCTGCTAAAAGGTTTTATCGTATTCGGTAAAGGAACCGGCCTTTGGTTGAAAAGGACACACGACGGCGGACGATCCATGACGTGGCCCAGGCAGCCGGGGTCAGCATTTCGACAGCTTCGAATGCCCTGAACGGAACCGGCCGCACCAATGCCGAAACGCGGGAACGCGTTATACGTGTAGCCAAGGAAATCGGTTTTCGGCCCAATGCGCTCGCCCGCGGGCTTCTGAGCAAGCGGAGTCATGCGATCGGCATGCTCACCAATGATACCTATGGAAGGCTGACGTTGCCCATGGCTGCCGGTGTGTCGGAAGTGCTCGTCGATCACGGCCTCTCCGTCTTCCTCTGCGCCACCAACAACGACCCGCGCCTCGCACGCCTGCATCTGGAGGCCCTCCTCGATCGACAGGTAGACGGTATCATCTTCACCGCCACGCGCCTCGATCTCAAGCCGCCGGCTGAACTGGCCAAATTGGCAATTCCTGTCGTCTATGCCTTTGCCGAAGGACCACCCGAAAATATCAGCTTTTTCCCGGACGATGCTCAGGGCGCCCGCCTAGCCGTTGAGCATCTGAAAGGACTGGGCCGCTCACGGATCCTGCACATTACCGGGCCGGAAGATTATCTCTCAGTGCGCATCCGCGCGGAAGCCTACTGCGAGAGCTTCGGCAAGGGTGCGGAAGTGCACTATGGGGATTGGAGTGAGGAATGGGGTCACGAGGCAATCGACGCCGTCTTTTCCCGGCCCGGAGAAAAGCCCGATGCCATTTTCTGCGGCAATGACGAAATCGCCCGCGGGGTCATCGATGCCCTCCGCGACATCGGCATCACCGTTCCGAAGGACGTTGCCGTCATTGGCTTCGACAACTGGGAGGTGATCTCCCGGCAAACCAGACCGCCTCTGACAACGGTGGATATGGAATTGAAAGAGATCGGTCGCCGCGCAGGCCTTGCCATCCTCCGTCTGACACAAGGTGAAACCGTTCCGACAGGCATCACTCGATTGTCATGCCGGCTGGTTGTACGCAAATCTTGCGGCGGCCAGGACGGCTAAGCCTGCCACTTGTCAAACAGTCAACAGCTCATCAGCTTGCGGTGACCAACGATCGAATGATGCACTGAGGGTCTTGATGGGTTCGCACTGATGGCCACTCTCGTTCCCAACGCGGACTTCGAACCGTGATTCTCACGTTAGGTCTAAGCCCTCAGATAACACTCGGCACAAAGATGCACACTAAAACGTCCCGTGAACGACCGGCAATCAACTGACGCCGTTGAACACAACCATCTTGTCGTCGGCCATCTCTTCCATAGTCCAGGGAATACCCCCGACGCCATATCCCGACTGCCTGCGCCCGGCAAAGGGCATCCAGTCGGTTCGGAAAGCGGTGTGATCGTTCACAAGCACAGCCGACGCGTCCAGATGCCTTGCGGCCTTGAGGGCGATTGTTATGTCGGAAGAAAAAACACTCGCCTGGAACGCGTATGGCAGCGAGTTCGATATGCGGATCGCCTCGTCAACGTCGCTATAGCCGTAAACGCAGGTGAGCGGTCCGAAGACTTCAAGTCGCGACACTTTGGCGTCCGCTGGCGGATTAAGCAGGACGGAAGGCAGAAGCGTGGTGTCGGACAGCCGTCCGCCTCCGAATTGCCTCGCGCCCGCATCGGTCGCTTCCTGGATCCAGTTTGAAACACGCTCGGTCTCGCGCGGCAGGATCAGCGGCCCGACCTCTGTCTCCTTTAGTGTGGGGTCACCGACACGGAGACTTGCTACCCTGGCGGCCAGTGCATCCGTGAAGGTCGCTAGGATGTCTTCATGCACGAAGAGGCGTTGCACCGACACGCAGACCTGGCCCGCGTGGTAGTATCCGCCTTTGACGATCGTCCCGACGATTGCGTCAATGCTTGCGCTGCGGTCGACAATAACCGGAGCCGCTCCGCCATGTTCCAGCGCGCATCGCGTGCCTGGAGGCAGCTTGCTCTTCAGATACCAGCCGACCTTCGCCGAGCCGATGAAGCTCATGAAGGCGACACGCTGATCCGTGGCAAAGCGCTCGGCAAGCGCATTGTCCTCAGTGATCAACGTTTGGCACCAGCGCTCGTCCAGTCCCGCTTCCCAGAACAGCTTGACGATCTCGATGCAGGAAATCGGAGTGGTTGCCGCCGGCTTGACGATGACCGGGCAACCCACGGCCACCGCAGGCGCAATCTGGTGGATGATGAGATTGAGGGGATGGTTGAACGCCGAGATCGCCGCCACGACACCGATCGGTTCCTTGGTGGTGAAGGCCCATCGGTTCGTGCTGGCGGCAGTGAGGCCCATCGGGATCTCCCTGCCGCCAAAATTGCGAAGCTCGTCGGCCGCATTGACCAGACCATCGATCCCACGCGTCACCTCGATGATCGCATCCGTGAGCGGCTTGCCGCCTTCGCGGGCGATCATGACCGCAAACCGGTCTCGGTTCTCTGAGAGAAGCTCAGACACCCTTCTCAAGATCGCGATCCTGCGATGTGCCGGTAGCCAGCTGTTGCGATCGGCAAAGGCCCGCGCGGCAACGTCAAGCTTGCGCTCGAGAGCTGCGGCATCGTCCGCCGGAATTTCCGCGATCAGCTCCCGGTCGAATGCCTGATAAACTTTCAGCTTAAGCGTCATGTCAGTTCTCCAGAATGGCAGGAAGCCGTTCGCGCAGCTCCTTGACCAACACGCGCTCGTTTTCCGAGTAGTCGACAGGGATATTTACGAGGTGAACGCCACCGCCGGAAAAGGCATTTTCGAGAGTTTGCTTGAACTGGCTGATGTCGCTGACCCTTGTTCCCTTGGCACCATAGGACTCTGCGTATTTGACGAAATCCGGATTGCCGAACGTCATCCCGAAATCCGGGAATTCGTCCACCGCCTGTTTCCATCGGATCATGCCGTAGGCATTGTCCTCGATGACGAGAATGACGAGGTTCAGTTTCAGCCGCACGGCCGTTTCGATCTCCTGCGAGTTCATCATGAAGCCTCCGTCCCCGCAGACTGCCATGACACGCCGTTCCGGATAAAGCATCGAGGCGACCATGGCCGATGGCAGCCCTGCACCCATTGTTGCAAGAGCATTGTCGAGCAGCAGCGTGTTCGCCATGCGCGTCCGATAGTTCCGTGCAAACCAGATTTTGTACATCCCGTTGTCGAGTGCGAGGATGCCGTCATGCGGCATGACCTCCCGGATGTCGTGGACCAGCCGCTGCGGCGTAAAGCGATCCTCCGTCGCCCGAACCGCGATGCGCTCGAGGATGCGTTCCCTCAGATGAAGAAGGGCCTGAGCGTTCGCCAACTTGCCGTCGAGGCGATCCGCCAGCGCCTTCAGCGATGGGCCGATGTCGCCGATGACCTCCGATTGCGGGAAGTAGACCTGCTCGACGGTCGCGGGCTGATAGCCAACGTGGACGACGCTCGGACCGCCCCTGCCCATGATGAAGGGTGGCTTCTCGATCGTGTCATGGCCGATAGTGATGATGAGATCTGCCTGTTCGATCGCCTCGTGGACATAATCCCGTTCCGACAATGCGGCAGTGCCCATGTAGAGCTCGGTTCCGCCCGGAACCGTTCCCTTCCCCATCTGGGTCGTGAAGAACGGGATGCCGGTGCGAATGACGAACTGCGCGATGTCCGACGTCGAGCGAGGGCGCGAGGCTGCAGCCCCAAGCATGAGCAGCGGGCGTTTCGCCGCCGTGATGAGCGCTGCGGCGCGATCGAGGGCCGCATCACTTGCGATCGGCAGTTCCAGCTGATGCGGAGCGACCAGAGCGACCGGCTCGCATTCCTCAGCGGCGATGTCTTCCGGAAGCTCCAGATGAACCGGCCCCGGCCGTTCCTCCTGTGCAATCCGGAACGCTTCCCTGACCATTGTCGGGATTGTCTGCGGCGAGACGATCTGCCTGGTAAGCTTGCTGAGCGGCTTCATAGCTGCCACGACGTCGACCACCTGGAACCGGGCCTGCCGGGACGAAAGTATCCCCTTCTGTCCGGTGATCATCACCATCGGCATGGCTCCGAGAAGCGCGTATGCCGCACCCGTTGAAAGGTTCAAGGCGCCAGGCCCGAGCGTCGTCAGGCAGACCCCCGGCTTGCCGGTCAACCGGCCATAGGTCGCGGCCATGAACGCGGCCGCCTGCTCGTGCCGAGTCAACACAAGCTGGATCGAGGATTTGCGGATTGACTCGACGACGTCGAGGTTCTCTTCGCCGGGAATACCGAAGATGCGGTCCACGCCCTCGTTTTCGAGGGCGGCGACGAGGAGATCAGAGCCTTTGGTCATGACGGATGCCTCTGTTGATTGCCGGGTCGATCAATGGGAACGATCGAGATCGAACTGCTCCATAGTCAAACATAGGCGTCTTCCCGATCCGATCCAACCGCACGTTGGTGCATATATTGCAGATGAGGTATGTTTGATTGACGGTAGCTTTCCATGCGGAGGATGGATTCGACCCGTCGAAGGTCTTCAGGATTGCCGAGATCCGCGCGGACCGGGTTGTGGCCCGACCCGTCGCGGCGGCGATAGCATCCGCTACGCTCCTCAAGGATCCCCGGCGACGCGGATGAGGTCATATCCTCGTCGCGCAAGCCTGTCGGCGTAGATTGCGCCCATGCCGGAAGATGGCCAGTTATGAGCGCCGTGCCCATTGCGGATGTCATCGCAGTTGCTCCTTTCGATAGAACATTTCCGAAGGGGCCTAAGACATCGGTTGGTGCCTAATGATTGCCCATGGGCGCGTGCTTGCAGATGAAGAAGGCGCACATCGACACGTCGACAGTCTTGATTTCTTGCAGGACAGCAATCTCGTCCGCATTGCAGGAGGCCGTGCCACCGACATAGCGGTCATAGACGGTGAGGCCGCTCACTCTGTCCGCCGGGCGACTGACGATGATCGCGCCGTCACGGCGGATGGCTTCCATCGCACCGTTGCAACGAAGCGAGTTGGCGGAGGTTCTCTCAAGCGCGAAGGCGCAGTCTGAAAACGCCGCGAGGGTTGTGAAGGCGATGACGGCAGCCGCAGCCCGGCGAGCACGAAGTTGGTCTGGACTGGTAATCGTAAACATCGAAATTCTCCATGTTAAGATCCACGGGAGGGTGTCCCTGATTAAGGTTGGATGACAACTACGGCGGTTCACACCAGCCGGATCGAAACGTCGATATTGCCGCGCGTCGCCTTCGAGTAAGGGCAGACCTGATGCGCTTCTTCGATCAGGGCCTGTGCGACATCGTGCTCCACGCCTGGTATGCTGACGTTGAGACGGGCTGTCAGCGAATAGCCGTCGGCGTCGGAGAGGTTGAGGTCAACTTCGGCGTCGATCGCAACATCGCCGTCGAGCTTGATGCGTTTCTTCTGCACAATCAGTCCGATGGCGCTTTCGAAGCAGGCCGACCAGCCGGCGGCGAACAACTGCTCTGGGTTCGTGCCGATGCGCGCCGTGCCAGGCACTCCCAGCCTGACGTCGAGGCGGCCGTCGGAACTGCGCGCGACGCCATTCTCGCGGCCGCCGCTGACATGCGTCTTTGCTGTGTACAGGACTTTTGAACCTTCGCTCATGACATGCTCCTTGATCTTGTGTGTTGGACGATGACTGCTTCACTCCGGCCCCTACGGGCAGGTTCTTTTGTCTCTTCAGGTCTGGATGACATCGAGGACCGCCTGGGCGAATTCCTTCGGGGCTTCCTGCGGCAGGTTGTGTCCTACGCCGCCCCTGATGAGCCGATGCGAGTATTTCCCGGTGAACTTGTTTCGGTAGGACGGGGGTTCGGGATGGGGCGCTCCGTTTGCATCGCCTTCCATGGTGATGGTCGGAACCGTGACCACTGGAAACGCGGCGAGCTGCCTTTCGAACTCAGCGTATTGAGGCTCGCCGTCCGCGATCCCGAGCCGCCACCGATAATTATGGATGACGACGGCAACATGGTCCGGATTGTCGAAGGAGGCAGCGCTGCGAGAAAACGTCGCGTCCTCGAACTTCCATTGCGGCGAGGCTAGCTGCCAGATCAGCTTGGCGAATTCCTTCCGGTACTTGTCGTATCCGAGCCGTCCGCGTTCCGTGGCGAAGTAGAATTGATACCACCAGGCGAGCTCTGCCTTCGGCGGCAGCGGCGTCCTGCCCGCCTCCTGGCTTCCGATCAGGTAGCCACTGACGGAGACCATTGCCTGGACGCGCTGCGGCCACAGAACAGATATGATGTTGGCGGTTCTTGCGCCCCAGTCGAAGCCCGCGAGGACTGCTTTTTCTATTTTCAGGGCGTCCATGAGGGCGATGACATCGAGGGCGAGCGCCGAAGGCTGGCCGTTACGCACCACTTCATCCGATACGAACCGCGTTCCACCGTATCCCCGGAGACTCGGGATAATCACCCGGTAGCCCTTGGAGGCGAGAAGCGGCGCGACTTCTTCGAAGGAATGGATATCGTAGGGCCAGCCGTGCAAAAGCAGGATCGGCAGACCGTCGGAAGGACCGGTTTCGATATAGGAAATATCCAGCAACCCGGCGCGGATCTGTTTCGGGTTCGCGAATGACGGCTCCGATTGCGGTTTGCTTGTTGAGGTCGCCGCATTCGATGCCTGGACCTTGGAAGCCAACAGAGCCGCAAGCGGTAAGGTGGCCGTCGCCATCGCGGCGGTACCGATGAGGCGACGGCGGAGAAGGTCGACGCTGCGGGTGCTAAAAGACATGTCCATGGCTGAGCTCCTTGCTACAGGGTTGCCGCGGCGGCAAAGACGCGCCGGCGGCGGATGCCGAGGGCGACAGGCGTTTTGGGGAGGAAAGAAACGCCCGCTGCCCTTGATCTGTCGTTGGTACCGTCTACTGCGCGGCGGACGCAGCGCTTCGGACGGACGACAGCGCCACGAGGATCTCCTCGGTGCTCACGATCGCGCTGGCGTAGTTCGGCATGTTGATTTCGAGCGCGGCATGCATCATCTCGTCCGAGTAGTCGGCGACGGCGTCCTTGACGACGGTTACGTCGTAGCCGAGTTCGGCCGCGAAGCGGACCGTCGCCTCGATGCATGTATGAGCAATGAGGCCGATCACGATGAGCCTGTGAATACCCTGCCTCTTGAGCTGATTGTCGAGATCCGTGTTGGCGAAGCCGCTGGAGCACCAGTGTTCCGAGGCGACAGTCTCACCCGGCCCGGGAACAAACTCGGCCCTATACTCGCCGCCCCATGTTCCGAATTCGAAGGTCCGGCGGTTCCACGCCAGTTTCTGGATGGGAGCGATGTATTTCCAGGTCTCGTAGTCACCCTCGCGGTAGCGGTGATGCATAGCGAAAAAGACGCGAAGTTTGTTTTCCCGTGCCGCCTCAAGAATCTGCTTCATGTGCGGAACGCAATTGTTTGCCTCGGCCACATCCTTGATGCGCGGCCAGATCTTGCCTCCTTCGGAAATGAAGTCGTTGTACGGATCGACGACCAGCAGGGCGGTAACGTCAGGATCGTAGGACAGTTGGGCCATTGAACTCTCCGTTGCGGCGTGGGGATCGCTGTCGATGAATCAGTTGCTCCTGAGCGCGGCACGCTCGATGCTGGCGGCAAACAGGGGCGTTTCACCCTTGTTGTGCGCGATCGACATCGGTTGACGCTGCGTACGAAAGATTTCGAAAGGAATTCCCTGTCGGTCGAGGGATGCAAGCATTTCCTTGGTGGCGAACGACTGCACCCGATTGGTGAATTCGCATCTCCCCTTCTCGATCTCCCTGACGCTCAGTTCCCAGGTCACGTGGATGGTGACGCGGCCCGTAGGCGTGAACACGTCGGAGTCGGAATCGAGGATCAGATGATCTTTCTCGCCGAGTGTTTCGACATAGTGCTGGACCATCAGGCTACCGCCGATCGTCTCGACATTGATCGACATGCGCTTGCCGTCGGGTGCGGTCGTGAAGCCGGCGGCGATATGGGCGGCCGAGCAGCCCTGATATTCCTTCTCGGGAAGAGAAAAGCACCACTTCGGAATGTCGATCTTCTCGATCGGTGCGTTGATGATGGCGCTGAAGCTTGAATCGACGATCTGGTTCTCGCTCATGTCCGTTTCTCCTTGATGGAATGGGGTAATACGGGGGGACGATGGCGCGGGGCGCCGCGCCATTGAATTCGTCACGTCTCGTCGCGCAGCGACTTGAACGACGCCCGCAGTTCGGTCGTCATCAGCTCCGGCTGCTCCCAGGCAGCGAAATGTCCACCTTTCGGCGGCCGGTTGTAGTGAATGAGCTTCGGATAAGCCTTCTCGGCCCAGCTCTGCGGCGCCTGGTAGATTTCGTCCGGGAACGCGCTTACGGCGACCGGGATCTTGATGCCGCGAGGATCGAAGAATCCTCCCGACGGGAAATGGGCGTTGTCCCAATAGAGACGCGCCGACGAGATCGCAGTGTTGGTCAGCCAGTAGAGGGTGACGTTGTCAAGAACGTCGTCCGGTGTCAGCCCCTCCTTCGCGCCGTCGAAGGACCGTGCGATCATCTGGTAGCTGCGGATGTCGTGATCGAGCATCCAGGCGGCGAGCCCGACCGGCGAATCCACGATGCCGTAGAGCGTCTGCGGGCGATTGTTCATCTCGACCGCATAGCCGAGCCCGTTCTTGTAGAAATCGTCGAGCTGGCCGTAGGCGCGTTTCTCGTCGTCTGAAAGACCAGCAGGTGCCGGACTGCCGGCCGCGAGCGCCTTGGCTATGTCGGCGGGCACGGTTGCCGCCATGTTGGTATGGATGCCAAGCAGTCCCGGCGGCTCCTGTACCGCCATCAGTTCGGTTACGGCATTGCCCCAGTCGCCGCCCTGGGCGACGTATTTCGTGTAGCCGAGGCGTTGCATCAACACGGCCCAAGCCTTGGCGATGCGGGGTGGGTTCCAGCCAACCTCCTTAGGCTTGGCGGAGAAGCCGTAGCCCGGTAGTGAGGGGATGACGACATGGAACGCGTCGTCTTCGGTGCCACCATAGGCCGTCGGATCGGTGAGCGGCTTGATGATTTTCATCTGCTCTATGATCGAACCCGGCCAACCATGCGTGATGATGATCGGTAGCGCGTTCTCATGCTTGGAGCGGACATGGATGAAATGGATGTCGAGGCCGTCGATCTCGGTGACGAACTGCGGGAAGCTGTTGAGCCGGGTTTCGACGGTGCGCCAGTTATAGCCCTGCCAGTGCTTGGCAAGCTTCTTGATGGTGTTCAATCGGACGCCCTGCGTGTCGTCCGAAACCGTTTCCTGGTCTGGCCAGCGGGTCGCCGCGACGCGGTGGCGAAGGTCAGCGAGCTGGTCGTCCTTGAACTTGACATGGAATGGCCGGATAGCGTCGGCCGCCGGGGCTGCGGCCAGACGCGACGGCAGCAGGCTCATTGCGCCCACGGTAGCGATCCCCAGCGTTGCCGCACCTAGAAGCATGCGGCGGTCCTGATCAATCTCTTCGAAAGCTTTCGTATGCATGTCGAATCTCCTCAAAATCGGAAAGGTCTGGCTGCACCTCCGTGCTGCGTCAGAACCTACGAGGAGAGAGCGGAAAACGCCCGTTATGGGGTATGAGGAAGCGTTAGCTTTTGCGAGTGGCGTTGCACTGTCAGCGCCATTTGGATCTAACAGTGTTCACATCGTTGCAGGTACTCACCAGGCGTTGACTCTCAATTAGTTGTTTTACACAAAGGATATGCAATCAAAGAGAGCAGCCTTGGCGCAAATCTCTCCGAGTTTGCGATAGCGGATGAGATGGACTTCAACTAAGGTTTGGCCAGTTCATTGGGTCTCTCGGGAAGACACCATGGCGATTGAGGTGGTTGCAGACAATCAGGCATATCGCTTCGGTCCGTTTACGCTGGCCGTTAACGAGAGGCTGCTGTCCAGGAACGGCACCCCGACAGACCTGGGCGGACGCGCGCTCGACATCCTTATTGCGCTCGTCTCCGCCCCCAACGAAATCATCAGCAAAAAAGACTTGATGCTTCAGGTCTGGCCGGATGCTGTTGTCGAGGAAGGCAGCCTCCGTTTCCACATGACGGGCCTTCGCAAGGCACTCGGAGACGGCGAAGACGGAGCACGATATATCACGACGGTACCTGGACGGGGATATTGCTTCGTCGCTCCGATATCGAGAACATCCGTCGACCGGGGAAGTGCGTCCGCTTCGATTGACCTATTCCCCCACGCCAACCTTCCCCCGCTTCTCGGGCGCATGGTCGGCCGCGATGTCGATGTTTTGAAGCTGACCGCTCAGCTCACCGATTCCCGTTTGGTTACGATCGTCGGCCATGGCGGTGTCGGCAAGACCACCCTTGCGATCGCGGCCGCACATCGCGTCGCGGATCAGTTCGACGGACATGTTCTATTTGTCGACTTTGGCGCGATCGGAGATGCTCGGCTCGCGGCAACCACAGTTGCCACTTTGCTTGGGTTGTCGATCCAGGCCGACGACGCTACACCTGAACTCGTCCGCTTCTTGAAGGACAAGCACATCCTGCTAGTCCTCGACACCTGCGAACATCTTGTCGAGGCAATCGCAACGACCGTGATGTCGATCCTGAATTCCGCACCGCAGGTGCATATCCTGGCGACAAGCCGGGAAACCCTGCGCATCGAGGGCGAGCGTGTCTACCGGTTGGATGCCCTGGCATGTCCGCCGGACGTTCCGGAGATTTCGGTGGCGGCGCTTCAAGACTTCCCCGCGACACAGTTGTTTGTCGAACGTGCGGTGGCCGGCGGAGCTCAACTGGATGTGAATGGCGCGCAGGCAGCCATCGTCTGCGAGATCTGCCGCAAGCTCGATGGTGTCGCACTTGCCATCGAACTTGCCGCTAGGCGTGTCGAGACCTACGGGCTGGAACAGACCGCGGCGCTGCTGGATCAGCAGCTCACGCTGTTGTGGCAGGGACTTCGAAGCGCGCCACCGCGTCAGCAAACCCTGCAGGCGACGCTGGATTGGAGCTATGGCCTCTTATCCGATCTCGAGCGAACGGTCTTGCGGCGCCTGGCCGTGTTCGTCGGTAACTTCCCCCTGGATGCCGCCTTGGAGGTGGTGGCGAGCGAGACGCTCGACCGTGCGTCAGTCTTCGCGGCGATCGACAGCCTTGTCGAGAAGTCGATGGTGGCAGCGCGTCCGCTCGGAGCGATGATGCGCTACCGCCTCCTGGACACGACCCGAGCATACGTGTTGGACCGGGGCAAGGACGATGACGAGCGTACGGACCTGTCGAGCCGTCATGCGGCCTACTGCAGAGTGTGGTTCGAACAAAACGGCAGCGAGTGGTCATCGCTCTCGACCGCCACGGAACGCGCGCCGCACTTCAATGCAATCAACAATGTTCGTTCGGCCCTCGAATGGTGTTTTGGCGAGACAGGCGATGCGTCCATGGGCGTCGGACTGGTCGCGGCGGTCGCACCTGTGTTCCGGGCGATGGGTCTGCTGCCCGAGTGCCACCGTTGGACGGAGCGCGCGCTGCAGTCGATCGACGAGACGACACGCGGTGGCAACGAGGAGATGCAGCTTCAGGCGTCGTTCGGGGTGTCTTTGATGTTCACGCAAGGGCACAACGACATGTCGGCCGCGGCTCTCAACAGAAGCCTTGAGATCGCGCAGGCGCGGGGCGACTACCTCAATGCTGCCCGCCTCCTTGGGCCACTCTACTTCTTCCATCTCCGCAGCGGAGAGTTCCGACGATGCCTGCAGTATGCAGAGCGTTGTTTCGAGATCGCTGGCAGTCTCGGCGATCCCGCGGCGACTGCTCTGTCGCATACCCTCCTCGGTCTGTCGTACTGCTTGGTCGGTCGCCTCGGGGAGGCACGCACGACGCTGGCCCCGGTTCTCGAACCCGGAAGATCGCCTGCGAGCAAGCAGATCCATTATGGGTTCGACCACTACACCTGGGCTGGCATAGGATGGTCGACGACGCTCTGGCTTCAAGGGTATCGCGATCAGGCCCGTGCCGTTATTCGCCAGGCGTTCAAGGATGCTGAAACGATTCGCCATCCGGTGTCCTTCGCGATCTCGCTCAGTTCGATCGCAACACTCCTGTGGATCGGCGATCTTGACCTTGCGGAAGAGCATCTGTTGCCGTTTATAACGAGGGCGGAAACACTTTCTTTCGGACCATACCTGCCGATGGGACATGCGTTCCGAGCCGAAATCGCGATCCGACGAGGAGACGTAGAGGTCGGCGCGGCCGCCTTGCAAAGGCAACTCGAAAACCTCCACGTCGCACGCTTCGAACTGTTCACCATCCGGTTCCAGTTCGTCTTGATTGCGGGCTTTGTCTCGATCGGCCGCTACACCGACGCTTGGTCGCTGGCGGAAGACACGGCACAATTGATCGAGGACAAGGGGTACTTTTCCTATCTTCCCGAGCTTTTGAGGCTAAGGGGAAGCATTCTTCTGGCTGCGCCCGAGTTGAGCAACATGGATGGGGAGACATACCTCACGCAATCCCTGCAGATGAGCCGAGGCCAGGGCGCGGGATCCTGGGAGGTGCGAGCGGCGACAGATCTGGCGAGACTATGGGCTGGCCAGGGTCGTTCGACGGAAGCGACAGAGTTGTTGCGACCGATCTTCGAGCGTCTCACGGAGGGCCGAGATACGCCGGATCTCAAGGCGGCTGCAGAGGCGCTGGAGAGACTTGCACACCGCGGGAGATGATCAGTTTCTGGGAATTTGGGCATCGCAAGGGCATGATTGCAAATACGCACCCCTGCGAGAACCTGCCGCCATGCCTGCAAGACAATCGATTATCGCACCTATCGGTATCGGATCCTCGTGCCGATATGATTTTCAACGATCGAACAAAAACCGCTCGAGCCCACCGTTTGGACTCTGGGAAAATAAGTCTTTGAACAATTTTGAAACAATACGTGGGCGCAAACCGGCTCTCTCGTCGATCAGCACCACCGAGAACTTTTTTATCTCGATGGTGATCGTGCCCACATCGTCGCTGCGACGATACTTCCACGAATCGAGCGAATTGAATCCGTTCTGTATTGCCCATGCAGCAATAGTCTGCGCCGTCATGACGTGTCCCATTGCGGAGATCAAGGCGCCCACGCGCGTCTTCAAATCACTCCGCTACTTGGTGAATAGCTTGGATGAATCACGGAGATCCAGCACCAAATTGATTGGACCGCAAATTGTCCGAGCGTTGTTGCAAGTCGGACTCACATCTTTGTCTTGGCTGGTTATCTTGCCCCGGCTGTGGCTTACACCATCGCGACAGTACCACCGTACCGACCAAAGGATAATCTCACCCCGAAAATGCCGCCACTTGAAATCGCTCTTCAAAAATCTCGCTAAAAATTACCAGCCCTCATCGAGCGTCAGCGAGATTTTTGCAATCAAAGCCATATTGGCCGCCTTCCACTCCAACGAGGGGAAGGCTAGCGCCATCGTCACGATGTCCTAAAACTCCTCCCATTCCGTTTCTTTTGCAGATAGAGCTGCGGATCCGTATGTCGCGAGAATAGTTGGAGCATTGCGCAGTTTGCGCCCTTGGGCAGGAGGCGCTGCAGACTGGATTGCATGTCTTGTTGATACCGCCGTGCGAGCCATGACATCATCGAACTTGAATTGATCAAGAAGCTCAAAGAGCGCAGCGGCTTCGCGTGCGAGGCTGTGGCTTGCGGCGGTCTGTTCTTCGACCATTGCTGCATTCTGCTGAGTGCCTTGATCGACCATGTTTACGGCTTGGTTGATCTCCGCAAGCGCAGTCGACTGTTCGCGTGCGGCTTCTACGATAGCGACCACATTGGTGTCGATCGCATGTACCTGGGTAGCGATCTCTTGCAGAGCGGATCCCGCTTTGGTCACGAGCGAAACACCGCTCTGGACATGGCCGCCGGATGCCGTGATCAAAGCCTTTATCTCCTTAGCGGCCGTCGCAGACCGTTGTGCCAGCTCGCGGACCTCCTGAGCCACGACTGCAAAACCCTTGCCGGCCTCACCTGCGCGCGCTGCCTCAACTCCAGCATTAAGGGCGAGAAGGTTTGTTTGAAAGGCGATCTCATCGATGACCCCGATGATGTTTGAGATTTCGCGCGATGAAGCCTCGATTTGATCCATAGCGCCAATGGCGTCACGCACCACCGCGCCGGAATGCTCAGCATGCTCGCGCGTCCGGGTGACCAACCGACCAGCCTCTTCGGCCCGATGGCTCGAATCTTTTACTGTCGTGGTAATCTCTTCCAGTGCGGCAGCCGTCTGCTCGATGGACGCAGCCTGTTGCTCAGTACGCTTGGCGAGGTCGTCGGCGGCAGCTTGGACCTGATTTGAACCGGATGAAATGGCCTGTGCATTGTCTGCTACAGTTGACATGGCCCGCTTCAGTTTTTCGGAGGCTTCATTGAAATCCGTCCGCAACCGCTCTAGCGAAGCGATAAATGGCTTCTCAATCCTTTGCGATAGATCACCGTCCGCCAGGTTGGTCAGGCAATTCGCCAGTGCTTCGACATTCTCGACGCGGCCGGTGACATCCGTTGCAAATTTAACGACCTTGAAAACCTTCCCATTGAGATCGAAGATCGGATTATAGGATGCTTGAATAAAAACCTTGCGACCGCCTTTGCCGATCCGCATGAATTCGTCGGCAACGAACTCGCCGGCGCTGAGCCTGGCCCAAAATTGTCGATAATCGCTGGTTCCCGTGTAGGCCGGTTCACAGAACATTGAGTGGTGCCTGCCCTGTATCTCTGCAAGTGTATAACCGAGTGCTGACAAGAAATTGTCATTGGCAGTCAGCACATCACCGGTCGGCGTGAACTCGATGATGGCCTGCGCTCGCGACAAGGCCTCTATCTTTCCGGCATCTTCAGCCGTTTTCAGCTTCTGAGCTGTGATGTCGGTCGCGATCTTGATGACCTTGATAGGTTTGCCTCGGCGAAAGACTGGATTATAAGACGCCTCGATCCAGACTTCTTTGCCTCCTTTGCCAACGCGCTTGTATTGTCGTTGATCAAAATTGCCGGCGGCCAGCTTGGCCCAGAAAGTCTTGTAGTCTGGGGATTGCGCGTAGCTCCGCTCTACGAACATGCTATGATGTTTGCCGACAATCTCTGTGAGATCATAGCCAAGTGCACGACAGAAGTTTTCGTTAGCGGTCAGAATTCGGCCCGTCAGATCGAACTCGATCATGGCTTGCGACTTTGACAGAGCAGCAAGTGCTGCAAGAGCGTTGGCACCACGACTTAGAATATTCACGTCCAATCCTCCGTTGGATGAATGCGGTTAGAGCCGAGCCGCAGGTGAATATTCGCACTGTCCCATTAATTGATGTTTAATTGTAATTTCGGTGTTCATCGGATTGAGCAGAGCTTCGAAACGTTACGCACTCTGGCGGCCTAATAATTCAGTCGATGGCGCCATTGATTATCATCCGCGACACGAACGTTTTCAAAAGGTCCGATGATACAGACAAATATCGAGAACTGCCTCGGGCATGTCATCGATCTGCGCGGCTATCTCATAGCCTCGTTTGGGGTGGGTTCGGATGATAGCAAGTTCTTGCACCGTTAGTTGGCCGGGCTTTCGCGAAAGATCGACGGACAAGGCCGTCTTGCCAAGATCATGAACAAGGCCACCCAAGCCTAACAACCGTATTGCATCCTCACCCATCGCAAGGCTGCGACCGAACGTGACCATCAACGCACTCACGGCGTCGGATTTGCCGAGCGCAAGGGTACCGCGTTCCAATTCGTCCCGGCGCATTAGCGCCGATGGTCCTCGTTGTCGGGGCTTTCCGATATCTTCCGCTCGAAGCTGCGGAGCTTCGACAGAAACATTTCCGGCTCGTCGAAGTGATCGCTTTGACGCGCTGCCACCTCCCTTCGCTGCATCTCCTGCCCCTGCGGGCCGGCAGCTCAAGGCTGTTGATGAGATCGGCCGTGACGCGATGGCATCGCTCACGCCCTTCCTTCAGGCAATAGGCGGTAACCGACGTCAGGGCGGTCGCGGTCTCGGCATAGGGTGTCCCCGTGATCATGCCCCAGATATGGTCCGGCAAGATCGGATCGGCGGCCGACACATGGGTTTGATCTCGCGCAAGGCCAGATGAACGACCCGCTGTATATTTACGTGTCATATGACTTGAAGAGGACACATCATGATCGGGTGGCTCGTTCGCATACTTATGTTGGGTGCCGGTATTGTCGCCGGTTGGTTCGTGCCGCGCGATCAGCTCGGTTACACGATCGTTCAGTTCGTCGTTCTGCTGTTGCTGGTTCTGGTGATATCGGTTGTGCTGCTGTATTTTCCAATTCACCGTGGACGCACCAAGCGTCCTCCGCCCAAGAACCTGAATGACGGCTAGCCGAGTTGGTCGGCGCAGGAATTCCCAAGACGGGGTAAATCAGGATTCGGTCCAGGGATGGCAAAGAAACGAATCTCCTCCCCCGAGCATGCCGAGTCCGAAACGCCATCATCTCCCCTTGGTCGAATAGGGAAACCGAAGGTCAGATAATCCGCCTGAAACTCATCAAGCGCCACATGTACAGACGTGCAAAGCTCGATCTTCGGCAGGCGCGATTAATCGGCGCAACATAGGGGCTCCGCATGAGCAATGGCCAACGCTCGGCTATACGGCTGCGCTCGAGCACCAAATGTGAAACATCGGCCTTGCTCAGATGTTCACTCATGGCAACACCGGCCTGGCCGGCACCGACAACGAGTGTGTCCACGACTTCAACTGACATGGCACTGTCCTTTTCCCCATCAGCGTTAGTTTGCTGGCTCTCCTCGCAGCTGTAGTGCACGTGCCCGGTATAGAAAATTACGTTTTCGTTTTGCAGTGATTAGGCTGGCACTAATCACGGAGGAAGGAGGACCTGCTCATGGCACCAGCAGGGTGGCCGTGTGTTTATCAACGGCGCGCCGCATGACCCCTGGCACCCTTCGGCGGCTTCAGGCAATCGGCTTCGGACGGGAATTCGGCGTCTTCAGGCTGGAGGCTTTTCTCGAACCCCGCGCCCCGCTTGCCTGAAGACAGAAGGCCGCGCAGCTACAGGACTGCGCGGCCTGATATTCAGTTATCTCCGAGGACCTTGCGGTCGAGGAAGTCGTGGATCATCGGCGCCATGACATCCAGCTTATCTTCCAGCGCAAAATGCCCGGTATCCAGAAGGTGCATCTCAGCGTCCGGAAGATCACGAAGATAGGGATGCGCGCCTTCTGCCGGAAAGATCTTGTCATTCTTGCCCCAGACAATAAGGGTCGGCGGCTTGCGTTCGCGGAAGAAAGCCTGGAACTGCGGGTAGAGCGGCACGTTGGTGCGGTAGTCATAGAAGAGATCGAGTTGGACATCCTTGTTGCCGGGACGGTCGAGCAGCGCCTGATCATGGACCCAGTTGTCGGGGCTGATGCGGCTCAGATCGCTCATGCCGTCCGTGTATTGGAACTTTGTTGTTTCCAGGGTGACAAGGCCAGAAAGCGCCTCGCGACTGTCCTTGGAGCCATCGGCCCAATATTTCTTGATCGGGTCCCAGAATGCCGTGAGACCTTCCTCATAGGCATTTCCGTTCTGAACGACGAGGGCGCTGACGCGATCGGGATGTTTCAGGGCAAGGCGGTAGCCGACCGGGGCGCCGTAGTCCATGACATACATGGCGTATTTTTTCGCACCGAGCTTGTCGAGCAATCCATCGACGAGCTCGGCATAGTGACCGAATGTGTAGGCGAATTTTGTGTGGTCAGGAGCGTCGCTCTCGCCGAAGCCCGGATAGTCCGGCGCGATAACGCGATAGCGGTCCGCAAGCAGCGGGATCAAATTGCGGAACATGTGCGAAGACGTCGGGAAACCATGCAGCAGTAAGAGCACCGGGCCGTCCTTCGGACCCGCCTCGCGGTAGAAGATATTGACACCGTCGACCGCAACGGTGCGGTAGTGGACGGTAACCGCAGCTTGCTGGATGGCTGTTGGCGTTTCAGCTGTTGCCGCTGCGGCCATGGACAGGGGAGCGAAGCTTGCGGTTGCGAGCAGTAGGGTCAAGATCAGACGTTTCATGGCAGGTCTCCTTCGGGTTTGTGCGCCAGCACTAACTGGCTTGGAGACCAACATATCCAGCCTCGCGAAAACGATAATCCGCTCAGTGTGGAAGTGATAATTGCGGTGGATGTAACAATCACTGCAGTTCACGAAAACTTGGACCTACTGGCCAGTTGCTGCATCCGAGCCAATTTTTCCCCTGAACGACCGCCCCCAGTCCCGCATTGCCAACATGACGGGTTTGAGCGTTTTGCCGAACTCGGACAGCGCATACTCCACTCTAGGCGGGACCTCCGCGAAGACCGTGCGCTCGACAATCCCATGCGCTTCGAGTTGTCGAAGCTGGATTGTCAGAGAGCGTTGGCTGGGATCTCCCACCAGGCGCCGCAGTTCGCCAAACCGGCGGGGGCCATCCAGGAGCCGGAAGATAATCATCGGCTTCCACTTTCCACCAAGCACATCGACGGTGATTTCCACCGCACATCGATCGATGACATCCATAGCGAAGATCCAAGAGTGTACTTTTTATACCTATAGGCAAAAATATTGCCTACTTGCAACACGATGATCAGCCTCGGTAGGTGGACGGCATATCGAACGAGAGGAATCTGCCCATGAGAGCTGCATTTTACGACCGGCAGGGTTCAGCCCGGGACGTCCTGCAAATCGGCTTTCTGCCCGATCCCGAACCACAGTGTGGCGAAGTGCGGGTCAAGGTAGCAGTATCCGGTCTCAATCCGTCGGATGTAAAAAACCGCACCGGCTTTACCGGAGCGCCAATGCCCTTTGCCCGTATCGTCCCCCATCAGGATGCCGCGGGAACAATCGACAAGGTCGGGCCAGGCGTGCTGAACACCCTCATCGGTGAACGGGTGTGGGTGTACAAAGCGCAGACCGGCAAGGCATTCGGATCTGCCGCCGAATACGTGGTTGTGCCCGCCGCTCATGTGGTAAGGCTTGCGGATTCTGTCTCATTCGACACCGGTGCGTGTCTTGGCGTCGCTGCCATGACCGCGCATCGCTGCCTGTTCGCGGATGGTGATCTTCGAGGCAAGCGCGTGTTGGTCCAGGGAGGTGCGGGCGCCGTCGGTAACGCAGCCATTCTTCTTGCCAAATGGGCAGGCGCCTGGGTGGCCGCGACGGTCGGGCGCGACGAGCAGGCCGAGGTCGCCGGCGCCGCAGGTGCTGACCTGGTCATCAACCGGCATGAGGAAAACATCGCCGAAAAAGTCAAAGCCGCAACCGACGGCCAGGGCGTCGAGCGCATCGTCGATGTCGATCTCGTGGCCAATATCGACATTGCGGTCGCGTGCCTCGCTCGAGATGGCATTGCCTCGGCCTACGCGACCGAAGATGCGGGGGCGAGGCTGTCGATCCCGTTTATTCCGGCGTTGCGCGGCGGCTTCGCCTTTCGCTTCGTTTATTTCTACACCATGCCCGAGGTGAGCTTGCAAAAGGCGGCTGATGAAATCGCCGCCTGCGCAGCGTCCGGCGCTTACAGACCGACGATTGCCATGAAACTGCCGCTGGACCAGATTGTGGACGCGCATGAAGCGCAGGAAAACGGCAAAACCATCGGGAAAATCTTGATCGAGCTGTGATCGATCATTCCCAGCTCAGTTCAATAACCGGTTTTCCCGTAGGCGTTTGGCTGCCATATCGACGAAAGCCCGAACCTTGGCGGGCGCATGTCGTCCTTCCGGGTGGAGAATGTGGATGGGCATTGGCGGCTCTTCATAGTCGCTGAGCACGATCTGCAATTCCCCCGCCATGAGAGCCGGGCCGATCTGGTAGTGCAGGACTCGGGTTAGTCCCCAGCCTGAACGGGCGGCCGTGATGACGGCGTCGTTGGTGTTGCATTGTAGAAGCGGGTCGATGGTCACCCGCTGATCGTTTGCGAAACGCCATTCAGGCGAGGCCCAGGCGCTTGTGGAGGCGGCAACGCGATGATTCTTGAGGTCGGCCGGCGTGGTTGGAACGCCGTGGCTCTCGAAATAACTCGGGGAACCACAAATCACATGCCGTACCGCGCCGACCTTGATCGCGGAGAAACCAGAATCCCGTAGGTGGCCGATGCGAACCGCGACGTCCACCCCTTCTTCGACCATGTTAACGGGGCGATCGATGAACAGGGTCCTGGCGTGGATGGCCGGATAGGCATTCAGGAACTCGGTTACGATGGGCAGCACATACATCTGCCCGAACAATGCCGAGGCGGTGATGGCCAGCGTACCGGTTGGAGTGGCATAGGAGCCACCCGCAGCAGCCTCCGCTTCGGCGATATCCGCCAATATTCGGCGGCAATCCTCGAAATACCGTGTGCCTGCCTCGGTCATCTTGACGGAGCGTGTGGTGCGAACGAACAGGCGGGCGCCAATCAGATCTTCAAGCGCTGCGACCGCGCGGGTGACCGCCGGTGCACTCATGTGCATGTGGCGCGCGGTATCCGCAAAACTTCCGGTCTCCGCAACTTTGGCGAAAATCCGCATTGCCTGCCATCGATCCATTCGCCCCTCAAAGATTGCTCGTTGCTCTCACGCGACCGTCGGCCGGAAATGTATCAATTCCGAAACAGATCGAGCAAGACCATTTCGAGATTGATACCAATGACATGACTGGAAATGTCACGAAAGCTTGGCGGTGGCTATGCGGATCGCAACAGAGACCGGCCCCTATACGACACCACCAGTTTTTCGATGTCGGCGTAGGTTTGGGCGTCGATACCGGCTTTCGAGGCCCGCTCGCGGTGCTTGGCGGTTGGTTCGAGCGCCACGGCTATCGCTCTGGAGAGCTGAAAATCGAAGCTCGAGCCCTTGCGGGCCATATCGATTTCAGCCCCAGTCATGCCGAGCGCCTTGGCGTCTTTTTCCTGCTGTTGGACAAAAATGGGATCGCCGCGTCCGGCGGTAAGCGCGAGCTCGATCGACAGCCGTGCCCGCACATCAAGCTTGAACCCTGCCATGGTGGCGGCCTCCTTGATCTGGACCCGGCGTTAGAAGCCGAAGTCGCTGAGGCCCGGGTGATCGTCCGGCCGGCGACCGAGCGGCCAGCGGAACTTGCGCTCGGCTTCCGCAATTGGATGCTCATTGATGCTTGCATGGCGCGCGCGCATCAGCCCGTCCTCTGCGAACTCCCAGTTCTCGTTGCCGTAGGCCCGAAACCATTGGCCACTGTCGTCACGGTACTCGTAAGCATAGCGAACGGCGATACGGTTGCCTTGGAAGGCCCAAATCTCCTTGATCAGACGATAGTCGAGCTCCCGGTTCCACTTGCGCGTCAGGAAGGCTTCAGCCTCGGCGCGGCTGGTAACGAACTCGGCGCGATTGCGCCAGCGCGTATCGACGGTGTAGGCCTGCGCCACCTTGGCGGGATCGCGGCTGTTCCAGCCGTCTTCGGCAAGGCGAACCTTCTCGATGGCAGTCTGTTCATTGAATGGAGGAAGTGGTGGACGAGACATGATTGAACTCCTTGTTCGTGGGTAAAGATGGCAGGGTGGTCGCAGGCGGGCGACCCCCCGTACGCGGGTCATGCCGCCAGGCGGTCAATACGTGGAAAATCGATCTCGGTACCGAGCGCTTCGTTGACATAATTGGTGAAAGTGTTCAGCGCGACGTGCGCGATAATTTCCAGGATTTCCGCATCGCTGTAGCCGGCAGCGCGGACTTTTTCGACTTCGACCGGAGCTACGGAGCCACGGGCATCGACAACCGCGCGGGCGAATTCGACGGCGGCAGCAGCCTTCGGGTCATTCGAGGTGCCACGGCGGTTCGCGTCAATCTCGTTTTCATCGAGCTTGGCGAATTTTGTGGCGGTGTAGGTGTGTGCGGACAGGCAGTAATCGCAACCATTGGCCTCGGCCATGGTGAGCGCGATCCGCTCGCGGGTGGCTGGGGCAAGCTTGCCCTTCGCCAATACGCCCTGAAGGCCCGTCAGGCCGTTCAAAGCGGCCGGGCTGTTTGAGACCAGACGGAAGATATTCGGTACAGAGCCGATCTGCTTCTGGATGGTTTCAAGTATAGGACGGGACGCTTCCGGTGCATCATTGATCGTGGCGGGTGTGGGAATACGTGACATTTCTATCTCCTTGATTTGGTTGCGAAAGACTGTCCCTTCGTCATAATGAGGATGCTCTGGTATTGCCTTGTGGTGAACGTCGAAAAGGCGGAAGATACTCTTGCGTCAAGCGCATCAATGCGGCGTGTCAGAGTTCGAGCTGGATGCGGTTTTCTTCATCAGTCTCCTGCTGTGCCGGAACGGCGCAGCACAGCAGCACTTCGCCTTCGCCAATCGCTGCCGTCGGTTCCTTGACGTAGGTCACCGCGCCCTTGGTGAGCCTTGTGCGGCATGTTCCGCATGTGCCCTCCCGGCAGCTGAATTCCGGGTTCAGGCCGCGGGATTCCGCCAGCTCCAGCAGCGTGCCGGCTTCAGGCGTCCAGCGCGCTTCCTTCATCGATCCCATGAAGGCGACGGGCACTGGCCTGGTAGATGGTGGCCGGCGCGCGGGAACGGTCACTCCGGCGTCGAGGTTTCGTTTCAAGGAGGACGGGCCGAACGCCTCTGCGTGAATCCGGCCATCGGCGATATTGTAGCCTCGCAGCCCGTCATAGAGCGCCTGGGTGAACTGTGGTGGCCCGCAGACGTAGAAATCATAATCGTTGAACGGCAGATGGCGGGACAGGAGCATCATGTCGATGTGCCCGATCGCATCGTAGTCAGCGAATTCTTCAGCACCGTTTGCGTCGCTCAAGACCCGGATCAGCTTGACGGCACCCTGCGCCGCATTGACAAGCTCGGCGAGTTCCCGGTCGAACGGGCGCTCCCGCCTAGACCGGGCCGCATGAAAAAGAATGACAGGCCTGATGCGCTGCTTGCGCAACCCCTCGTAAACGACGTGGCGCAGCATGGCGAGTATGGGTGTTATCCCGACGCCACCGGCGAGCAATACGGCCGGGCGGGTCGCGCGGGCATCGATGGTGAAATCGCCGGCCGGCGCCCGCGCTTCGATCGTATCGCCGACGCGGATGGCGTCGTGCAGATACTGGGACACCAGTCCCTCGCGTTTGACGCTGATGCGGTAGATGCCGTCGGACGGAGCCGCAGACAGGGTATAGGTTCGGATAACCGGCTTGTCGGCGCCTGGAATTCCAAGACGGATCGGCAGATGCTGGCCAGCCACGTGCGGCAATAGCCCCGCCCCGTCGCCCGGCTGCAGATGAAACGAGCGGATCGAGGCGCTTTCGTCGACGATCTTCGTTACGGTCAGGATACGCCACTGGGTGGCAAGCTCCGCCGCACGCAGCCGGTCGGCGGCCTGCGCCCAGTCGCCAGTCATCAGCGAATTGGCCGACCATCCATTTTCCCTGAAGGTCCAGCGCAGCGCGAGTGCGTTGCGCCGGCGAACGATCCGGCGAGCCTTGAAGGTCCATAGTCGCTCAGCGCCCTGGAAGGCGGCGATCTCCGGCGAGTCGAGGATGACTTCGGCGTCGCCCGACATCTGCAGCATGTCGCCATTTGCATAATCGACGAAGAGAAGCCCGGCCTTGCCATTTAGCAGGATGTTGCCGAGCGTAGAAAAAAAGAGATTGCCATCGAAATCCGGAATTGTCAGTGTCCCATCCGCGGCAATGCGAACGAAGCCAGCCTTGCCACCCCGGTGGGACACATCGACCTGGCGGCGATCTTCGCGATCGACATAGGACGCCACGAAAAACGCATCTGCCGCTGCAATCATCGACCGCGCTTCAGCATCCAGTGCCGGCAGGTGCTCGACCGAGCCTGCGTATGGCTGGCCTGGCTCACGCACGAATTCGAAGTCACGCAGCTGGATATAGCGTGGGCAGTTTCCAAAACTCTGGTCGACATCGACACAGACGCCCTCCGGTGAGCGGGAGACGATCCCGTTCATGCGGTTGCGACGCCGTGTGTGCATTTCCATGCCGAGCAAGCCGATCGGCTGTCCGTCCGAAACGCCTTCGCTTGCAGGATCGCTGGCATCGCTTCGGGCCGCGATCTCCAGAATGGTTGATGAAGGAGATGACATAAAGCCGGGGCGCCCTTCGAGGAAAGTTGCCCACGCATCGCCGCTTCCATCGACGCTGCCCAATACGATAAAGGGCAGCTGAGCATAGAAGTCGCGGTGTTGTTCCGGCATGAAATCACGGATAACGCGCTGACCGACGGCGGCCATACGCTCAGCGACGCCAACCTTCTCCTGAATGAAGGTCTCACCTTCGTGCCAGACCGGCAGTGTCTTCAACATATCGCCCATGTTCCGTCTCCCAAAAAAGAAGCACCGGGCGCGCGCCGTTGCACGCCCGGATCTCGCCTTCAAGCAGCCGCAAGGCCAACCGGCGTTTGAACGAAGGGGACGAAGCCCGGCAGGGCTTCGACACGGCGCAGATAAGCGTCGACCGCCGGATAGGCTGAAAGATCGACATTGCCTTCAGGCGCCCTGGCCACATAGCTGTAGATCGCCACATCCGCGATCGTCGGACCGGCACCAACCAGCCATTGGCGATCGGCCAGATGGCCTTCGAGCCTGCCGAGCAGCGTGTGGGCACGACCGATCACTTCTTCAGGATTGAACTTGGCGCCAAAGACGGTGATCAGCCGTGCTGCTGCCGGACCGTAAGCGACTTCGCCGGCGGAAACCGACAGCCAACGCTGGACGGCGGCAGAGCCCTGCGCGTCCTCTGGAAGCCAATCGGTGCGGGATGCCTTTTTGGCGAGATAGACCAGAATGGCATTGCTGTCCGAGATGACAACATCGCCGTCTACGAGCACCGGCACCTGGCCGAACGGGTTCAGCTTCAGGAATTCCGGCTTCTTGTGCGCGCCGGCCTTTAGATCGACCTCGACGAGTTCGTGCGGCAATCCAAGCAGCGAAACGAAGAGGCAAGCCCGGTGCGAATGTCCCGACAAGGGATGGTGATAAAGTTTCATGATGCGCTCCTGCGAAATTGTTGGACGGGTTCACTCCCAATCCGCATCTCGAAGGTGCCTCAACCGGTCGCCGATGAGAACGGTCGCGTTTCGCAGTTCATAATTACGGCTGACGCAATAATCACCGGCGACTGCGCGGCTGTCATTCGAGCAGAGTCGACGGGAGCCGTCGGGTCGGTGGTAAGCAGCACCGAATCCGCATCCAAATGGGCGGCAACCACCCTATCTCCACTGCCCATCCGAGCATCGTCATGCTGAAGCACGAAGACTGGCGCGGTCAGCAGAAGATCACGGATCTGCGCGACGACGAAACGAATGGACGCCGCCGCGTCTCCATTCCGTGCGGCAATGGCGGCGGGTTCCTGACGGAAGACCTGCGCCGGGTTGTCTCCCGCTCATGCCTGATCCGTCCCGGACTTACGCCTTGGTGGCGTTCTGTGCAGCCTCGAAGACTTGGCGCGCGGACGTCGTACCCGCTACATGCTCTGTCCCCTCGGCTCCGAGGTCCATCCATCCTGCATTCACGGCCTCAAACATTTCTTCGGCAGGTCCGGTGCGGCCCTTCGGGATACCGAATTGCTCGAACGCTTCCGCCCACCCAGCACGCGGAATTGCAAAGGCTTTCACGTCGAGTTTCAGGACTTCACCCAATTGCTCTGCGACTTCATCCGCGCTGACCATCGAACCAAGCTCGATGACGCGCTGTCCTGACCAGGCTGGCACGGTCAAAAGCGTTGCGACCTCCGCGCCGATGTCGGTCGTCGCGACCATGGTCGATTTCCGGTCTGTCGGATTGTAGTACACCGGTAGCGTTCCGCCCTGGGCGACGTGCAAGCCATAAAGGAAGTTTTCGAAGAATCCGCCAGCGCGCACAAAGGTGACCGGAGACGTCAAGTTGCGAAAGCCTTGCTCCAGAAGCGACAAGGCCGTGATCATCCCGAGTCCGCTGGTCCTGTCCGCACCCATCGACGAGAGCGCGACTGGGAGGCGTCACTCGACATGCAGCGCAGTTGGTGGGATTAGAACCTTCGGCACCGCCTGCGAGTAACTAATCCTTTGAGTCGGCAGTCCTCTGCTAAACCAATGCCTCTAGACAGTCCAGCATGTAAGTCAGCATCAACTAATGACTCCAGAGACTGCAGCGAAAGCAGTTGCTCGTTGTGCCTATCGGCATCGTGGCCCCCATGCCGATTTACACGCTGCAGATGGAACACACCCAAGACCATGGATCGAGATGAAGCGCTGGGATTCTGTCGCAAACCGGGCACCAAGCTCAAACAACGGTTCCGGATATTCGTTCGAAAACAGTTAATTCGTGAAAACAACTGTGCAAAGCAACAAATTTTACGGGATTTCTTAAGCCGATTTTTTTGGGCGCCTGTTTAGCTGACACAGCACTAAGAACGGGTATAACTCCGATATGATTCTACAACAGCGACATCCCTCCGCCACCATTTTCAAAGCCCTGCGGAGGGCCACGTTGGGCGCGCTGTTCGCCGTAGTCGGTTCTGTTGGTCTTTTACTTATATTAAACCTATTAATGCCGGATCGACCATTTTTGGTCGGATTTGTCGGTGCAGCACTTATTTCCGCATTTGTGTCCTTTCCGCTGCTTTTTGCCTTGCAGCTCAACAACGGTGTCGTCCGCAAGATGCAGGAAAACGTCACCCAGGCGGCGCGCTACGACAGCGTGACGAGGACCCTGAACGGCACCGCCTTTGCCGCGGCTGTCGAGCACTTTATCGATCGGCGCAAGCATGCCGCCACCGATGCCGGCGGCATCGTCATAGCAGTCATCGTCGATACGCTCGACGATATAGGCCGCCGCTACGGGCCGCAATGGGCCGACACCGTGATGCAATCGCTTGCCTCGATCATCCAGTCCTCAGTTCGTCGTGGCGATCTCGTGGCGCGGCTTGCCACCAACGAACTCAACATCTTCCTACCTGGCGCCAAGGTCGAGGACGCCCGCGACATCGGCACCCGCATCCGCACGGGCGTCTCCGCCGCCACCTTCAGCGCCGACGGCGCGCCGCTATCCGTCACCATCCGCCTCGGCGGCACCTCCTTCGACGGCCCGGCCGACTTCAACCAACTCCGCCAGCTCGCCGACCAGATGGCCTTCGAGCGCGGCGACGAGAGCGACGACATCCCGATCAGCGCGCTGCCGGCCGCATGAGGCTGGCGGTCCCACCGACGCGGCAGCGGCGGCCTAGGCCCAAACGGCGAGACCCGTCTTTGATGCGGCGTCAAAGCCAGCTAGGATCTCGGTTGGCCTTCTGGATCCGCCGAGGCCGATCAGGCCTCGAGGATTGAGATGTCGGTGTGGGGTCTCGTTAAACAGCCTTCATGACGGAAACCTCGCTTTCAACGCCCGCCGTCACATATTTCCACATCGCGACGATGGCCGTTTCCTAAGGCGCCTCTGGTTGCGCCTTACGCCGATCGAGATTGTCGCGCGTGCGATTTGGCTCTATTTCCGCTTCAATGTCAGCCTGCGCGAAGTCGAAGAATCAATGCTCGCTCCCGGGCACGGTCGAGCAGTGGGAAAAGATCTGAGCCGGATGCATTGGCATAGCGAAGAACACGGGCGGCACCTCTACGCCCGCGAGGAATAAAGTTGTGCCATGAATCTTTTGCACACCCAATTGGCGATGCCATCGCCTTTGGCTGTCATCTGCCTGACACTTTTAGGCGCAATACGCACGTCCAGCCGAACGTTCGGAAGTACCGCCGACCTCGTCATGCCTTGGTACGATACCTGACTGATGCTGGCATCGGGTGCCGAGAAGTCCACCAACCGGAGCAGCGCTTGTGCCGACGGCACAATCGTCCTGGACCCATGACACTCATTCGTCACCTAATCCTATGTCTCGAACGGAAAGAGCGCGGCCTTCATACGGTCGCTTCTCTGTCGCGACGCATATAAGCATAGACAACGCGGCGCTCGATCTCCGTCCTCGCGGCCGTTTCGCGGCAAGCGACGTCGTAAGCATAGGCCGCACTTTCCAAGACCGTGCCACCCTGGACGATCATGCCGGCGGCGGCGAGCGCGCTACTCGTCGCGTGTGCCAAGCCTTGGCAGCAGATAGGGTCGAACGCGCAAGCTGCATCGCCAATTGCAATCCATCGGTGGCCTGCCGTCGGCGTGAGCCACCGGGCGGACGCATCGACCATGTCCACTCTGACTTGGCCGCGCAGCGGCGCGGCAATGCGCCAAGCGTCGCGGCGGCCCTGTGGCCCTGTCATCGTGTAGCGCCAGCCCTCGGTGTCCCCCATGAAGTGCAGCCAAGGATCAGGGGCTTCATCATGGATGAATCGCTCGGCGAGTAGGCGCTCCAAAGTTGTGACCTTGGCGCCAAGCCGGCGGGCGGCGGATGCAGCTCGGCCGCTGGCATCGATTATCGTCTGCGCACCGACACGCGTGGGCCTATCTGTCGCCGCAATCCGCAGCGTAAAGAGGTCGTCGCAATCATCCTCGATTGCCACAAGGCGGCCGCGCAGATGACATGCGCCTGATGCGATGGCAGCCGTTCTGATTGCAGCGTCGAAGCTAGGTCGGTGGACCGCAAAGCCGTGCCCGCCCGGCTGCGAAATGAAGTCGTGCCGGTCTTCAACAGCACCTTGGCGAATGATACCCAGGCACGGCACCGCGATGATCGGATCGTCGAGCACAGATCCGAGGCCGCAGGCGCGGAAGGCCATGGAAGCACGAGGCGGCAGCATCTCCACGCGGTCTGGCGAAGGCCGGTCGTCGTCGAGCATAAGGACAGGTTTGCCTTTGGCCGCGAGGAGATAGGCGGCCATCGCCCCCGCAGGTCCGGCACCGATCACTGCGATGAGCCCTCGTTCGGCTTTCATCACCTCAGATTTCGCCCTGACGGTAGCGGCGGCGCGGCCGTCCGGGAGGCGGCGCCACCGCGCGAGCGCCACTCAGAGTCGCGCTGAGCAGCTCTTTGATCTGCGGCGGATCGCCTTCGAGCTTCGCCATGAGCGCTGGCTTCACGTCACCACGCACGAAATGCTCCGAACGACCCTGCTCAACCCGAACGGGATTGGGAAGGCCATCGATCGTTTCGCCGAACGGGAGCACCATGCCGAGATCATGCCACTCACGTACCATAAGCGCGATGCGCTGGTAATAGCCCGAACCGCGAACGTCGCGGAGCCAATCCGAGCGGCTGGCAAAATATTTCGCCGCCTGGGTTTGATGGCCGCGCGCGACATTGGCTGTGACGCGCACGGCGCTCTCGTGCGACAGCACCTGGTCAGGCACTCGAGCACCCCAGAAGGTCGGCATTGACAGAAAATAGCCCGGATTATAGTCGGCCGACGAGTTACAGGACGCGCCGTCAGATTGCCATGGCACGCCCATGAAGCGCGTCAGCGCGCCGGCCGAGACGCCATCATATGGTCCGCCAATTGCCAAACAGGCGGCCGGCGAGAGCATGTCGCCCCAGTCCTGTCGCGCCGGCGCGTCCGACGGGTTGACATTGAGCCGATAAGGCATCTTCCAGACATACGGGATCCGCATCGTCCATGTGAGTTCGATGCCGGGATGGAACGGCCCTCCAAGGCAATCGTGAAGAGCGGCACGCTCTAGCTGCTCAAGCTGCTCGGCGGCGCTCAGCGATGCGAAGTCGGCAGGTGGGGTCGGACCTGTCCAGTCGTCCGCAAAATCGCCGGAAGCCCAGCGCTCGAGATGCTCGAACTGCGTGCGCGTGACCGCGAGGCACGCCGGATCGACAACCTCGCCTTCTGCGTCCCCATAAATCTGCGGTAACAATCCCGGGTCTGGCGCCAGCAGGTCCTGCTCGCGTCGAAACAGCGCGAAGATGGCGGAGCGCCAATCCGAGCCCTGCGGCGAGGCATCGCGCAGCTTCTTAAGTACTTCGGTCGCGTCAACATCGAGCGGTCCGCTATGGCCGTGGATCATGTAGAGGCCCTGATTGACCCATTGAAGGTCACTGAGGCGTTTGAAAATCGGCCAGATGTCATTGCTGAACGAGGTTGCGGCGGGCCGCGTCAGCCAGCCTTGCGCGATGTACGTCTCGCGCACCGCGTCGTCCATCGTAACAACACCGAACACGCCGGGCGCGAAGTTGGGCGGCGTTACGGCAACATAGCCCGGCTCCGCATCGATCGTCGTACCGTCGGCAAAGCGGACTGCGGCACGCACTGGGCCGTCCGCAATGTCGTCGTGCCAGTCGTCGTTGTTCGCGAAGGTGGTGAGCGCAGTGTTGGGTGGATAGCAAGCCGAGACCCCGCGGCCACCAAGGACGAGGAGGCGCCCTTCGGCATCGGTGCGCAGCTCACCTAAATAGACAGGCTGGTTCCTGAAGGTGCCATCGGCGAACTGGAATTGCGGTCCCTTAAGCGATGCGCCCGAAATGGCTTTCGACCGCGGGCGAATGTCAAGGCTCGAGCGGTCGCCGCTCGCACCGGTCACGTTAGGATTGCGGCGCGGCGCGTCCTTGGCAATGCCGGCAGGCAGGTCCATCGCCTGCAGGAACTGATACCAGCCGGCCTTCAAATTGGCGAGCGTGACCCGCCATTCGATCTGGACGCCAGCAGCCAGCGTG
Organism: Rhizobium sp. 11_C7_N12_5; assembly: GCF_051811145.1. Taxonomy (NCBI): domain Bacteria; kingdom Pseudomonadati; phylum Pseudomonadota; class Alphaproteobacteria; order Hyphomicrobiales; family Rhizobiaceae; genus Rhizobium; species Rhizobium sp. 11_C7_N12_5. The sequence continues at coordinate 93,273 of NZ_JBPWPY010000003.1, read as the reverse complement.
ACTTCGGTAACCGTGCCGTCGTCGAGCGTCGCATAAACCCGGAACCGCGCAGCGTGTCTCCGGATCGAGGAATCAGGCCCGCGAAAGTCGTCGACCGTTTCGGCGCGTGCGCCGTCCAGCCGTGTCGGCATTCCGCCGATCACTTCCGTTGAGATGAGATAGTCGTCGGCGAATACATCCTGCGCGGTGCAATTGCCGACGCGTGCGAGGCCGAGCGGCGGGTAGACGCGTAGCGCAGTGATACGCTTGGGATCGAAGGGGCTGATCGTGCCGGTCATGGGGCTCCTTGCGCGCGTGGGGTATGAGGCTCCGCCTCCGGCATGACGCAGCACGGCGGAAGTGGGGTAGATCACCCGACGAGATCGGTGGTCTGGGTAGCTTTCCAATTGCGACTTGCGTAGCTCATAATATGTCTTCCCTTTAGTCGAGTTTGAAGTAACTCTATAAAACGTCAAGTAGAATGTACGAGCTAGGAACGCGCGACAGACGTGCGCAACTTGCCTCAACTGTTGAGAACAACAGTCAGGTGCGGGACCTGATGTTGTTCTCAACAGCCGCGGCGGCGACCGCATTGCGGCAAAGGATGCAACGTTTGACAATCCGACGAAATATTTTGCCTGCTATCTTGGTAGATCCGGTCTGAGCGCAGGTTTCGCGCTCTGAAGCTTCCACGCACCAACTCGGCTCTCTCCCTCCGTCGTTAGGAATAGGCAAAAATAGACGCAGACAGTCGGTTCGATGCGAAGCAGCGCCTGGTCGTCTTAGAATAGCGATGAGTAATTGACGTTAGGCATGCGAGCAGGCTCTGATGGAGTGGACGAAGCCAAGACCGCGCTCAGCGAGCGCGGTCAATTTCGTCAAGAATACGCCCTATGCCGCTTGGTTTGATCGGCCGGAAACATAGCGGAGCCTCGGATAGATCAGATCCGGGCACCACCTGTTGCATCGATCATCTGGCCGGTCGTCCAGCGCGCATCGTTCGACGCAAGGAAAGCGATGACGTCTGCGACGTCCTCCGCCCGGCCGACACGAGAGAAGACCGAGAGTGCTTCGGCGCCGGCGCGCGCGTCCGGCGATGCCAGCCACTCTGCGTTCATATCCGTCTCCGTCACACCCGGCAGCACGGCATTGACCGTAATCCCCCGAGCCGCAAACTCTGGTGCCAGCGCCAATGTCAGTGTCTCCAGCGCCCCCTTCGAGGCTGCATAGGCCGGATGCGTCGGGGCCGCGATCCGCGTGAACCCTGTCGAGACATTGATGATGCGGCCATTGTCGCGAATGTGGTCGGCGACTGCCTGGATCAGGAAGAACGGCGCCTTGTAGTTGATCGTCATCACCTCATCGAACGCGGCTTCGCTCGTCTGCTTCAAGGGTATCGCGGGTGCAATGCCGGCGTTGTTCACCAGAATGTCGAGAGCCGGCGAACCCGTCTCGGTGCGCACGGCTTCGCTGAATTGCGCCCAGAGGCTGTCAGCGGCGTCCTTGCCGTGTCTGAGATCGGCCTTCACGGCCACAGCCTTGACGCCGAGCCTTTCGATGTCGCGGACAGTGGCATTGGCCGCATCCGAATTGGCGGTGTAATGCACGCCGATCAGCGCGGCACCTTCTTTCGCGAAAGCAAGGGCTGCGGCTCGGCCGATACCGCGCAAGCTTCCGGTGATTAGGGCTATCTTGTCTGCGAGTCTTTTGGACATGGTTCACTCCGTTGCTAAATTAAATAGTGACCGCTATAATAAGGAGGAAAGAAAGTCTGTCAACAATTTAATAGGGATCACTATTTTAATGGATGAGCCAGTCCGCAAACGAGGCAGACCACGCGTGCTCGATCGCGACGTCGGGCTCGACATCGCGGCACGCCTGTTCTGGGAACGCGGCTATGAAGGAACCTCGACCGCCGACCTAACGAAGGCCATGGGGATCAATCCGCCTACGCTCTATTCGACTTTCGGCTCCAAGGAAGAATTGTACCGTCAGGCGCTCGACTTCAGTATAGCCCGTGAAAACAGTCGCCGGTCGGAAATACTGCAATCCAATCTTCCGGTTTACGAAGCCCTGAGCCTCTACCTCTACGATATTGCCGATGGCGATACCCAGCCGGACAAGCCGCGGGGATGCATGGTCTCGACGGCGGTCCTCCAGCATGCGGAAGAAAATGCATCGGTCGCCCGGACGACGGCGGCGCTGCGCGAGGCATCGATGCAAGTTCTCAAGAGCCGCTTCGATCGCGCAATCACCGAAGGCGAATTGCCGGCGGAAACCGATACCGACACGCTCGCGCGCTTCTACGGCGCTATCATCCAAGGCATGTCTGCCCAAGCCTGCGACGGCGCCTGCAATGCTCTGCTGAAGCGCCTGATCGACATCGCACTCACGTCCTGGCCCGGAATGCGTCAGACCCCGACCGGAAATTCGGATTGAAGACAAGCCAACCACTCATTCTAACCGCAAGGATCGCAGAACTCGATATTGAGCAATTCGATCGCGTCCGGCGGGTATAGGACAAGAGAAACTTTTGCGCGTCCTGCCCAAATGGCTTTCTTGAAGGGTTGGTTCACTTTGTCTTCACTACCTTCGCGGCCTGCAGCCGGCAATCGCCAACTTCATCAGCGGTCCGGCCACCCGGGTCCCGAGCGATGCGCTGGGATAATGACTGTGAGGCTTTCGAAAGGGTTCGAACCTGCGGCCCACTTGGAGCGTCTCGTTCGCGAGGTCGGCCCCCCTCTTGCGCACCGGTCCGTTTCGCCTTGCGAGGATGACGTCCTCAACAAGAGCTGCACGCGCTAGCGTTTTGATCTGACCGGTACTGAACAATCACATCGGGTTGACGCCATACGGAAAGAGATGCGCCTTCCCGAGCGCCGCGTGACCCCAAACCGCCAACCCAGGCGTTTGCCCTCTTCGGAAAAAACTTGCACCCAACCAATCGTCCAAACTCCACCGAGTTTGGTCCAGAAATACACCGTGCATCGATTGAGTTGCCAGGTTCGATGGATCAAGCCGAAGGCGCTCATTTCAACCATGACCACCTGCACAAGGGTTTCGGCGGCCTCGTCCAGATCAATTTTCAGATGCTCGCGGGTAAAGTGCCATTTCGCATTCAGGCGACGACGAAACTGCGAGGCCACATCTCGCATCAGCTGACGACGGTCGATCACTCTACCGTTGATCTGGTGATACGCCAATGCAGGCGAGAACGGCGCAGGGCAAGCGAGTGGATCGCCAAGCTTGTGCGAGCGTTTGCTACTGTTTCATCAGTCGCCATCGCTCGCCTTTGCTAAGCCCGAAGCGCTGGCTTGAGGACCTCTTCGCTCCATCGGCGAAAACTGGTCGGCGTGTCGGAGGAGGAAGACGGCGTGCGCTTCACCAGATGATCCATGCCCTCGTTCTTCGCCCTCATCATGTTTACCATGGCCCTCGCCATGCCTTCCGAAGCGCCCCTCTTGATCATCATCGCTTTCAGATCGTCCATCGCCATAAGCTGATACTGCACAGGCTTTCCGATCACATCCGAAATGATCGCCATCATTTCGTCAAAAGAAATGTCCTCCGGGCCGAGCATCGGAATGCTCTCGACGCCGGTCCAAGACCGGCTAAGCAGCAGGCGTGCCGCCAAGGCGGCAACATCGCGGGTGGCGCATGCCGGCTCCTTGCGATCGGCGGTTGTCGGCCAGTAGAAGGCGCCGTGATCCCTGATTAGCGCAGCCTGCCGCAGAAAGTTCTCCATAAGGCTGGCGCAGGCCAGGGCTCGATAGCTCACGCCGGTGCTTGCTATCAGATCGTCCATTTTTAGAGTTGCCGTCACGTGGCCAGCGTCTTTAGGCCATCCGCGCCCAAGCGCGGAGATGCCGACCACCTGCTTCACACCACTTGTTTTGAGCGCCTCGCACGCGGGCCGAGAGAAGTCCAGATAGGCCGCCTCGGCACTTGGCGCACGCGGGTCGGCCGGGACGAGCCAGAACACACGGTCGGCGCCAGCGAAAGCCTTTTTAACGACGGCGGCGTCGCTGTGCGAACCTTCAACCACCTCGACCCGGTTCAGCACCTGTGAAGACAGTTTGGAAGGATCTCGCGCAATCACGCGAATACGCTCTGCGCTATCGAGAATGTTTGCGAGGACCTGGCTGCCGATATTGCCCGTGGGCGCGGTAATGACAATCATCTGTATCTCCTGGTGCTTCCAAAACGCGTTCCTGCTTGGGGTCTCTCCCCGCAAGGTGTCTGGAGATGCCCCATAGACGATGAACGATCCATGCTCTAAAGTCCGTGTTTTCGTCGCGATCGTTCAAAAGCCCGAATGGACCCGCTTTCCGATATTCTCGCCCTGCTGAAACCACTCAGTTACGTCTCTGCCGGCTTTGAGGCAGGTGGTGACTGGTCGGTCCAGTTTCCGAGCTACGAGGGCATCAAGTGCAACGCCGTGATTTCCGGCCAATGCTGGTTGGCGATGGAAGGCGTATCCGACCCCGTGCGTCTTGAGACGGGTGACTGTTTTCTTCTGACAAAGGGCCGGCCATTTCGGCTTGCAAGCGATCTGAGCGTGCCGCCGGTCGACGCCACTCTTGTCTTTCAGCCGGCAAAGCGTGGCGGCATTGCCCGGTGCAATGGCGGAGGTGAGTTCTTTCTTGCCGGCAGCCGCTTCACGTTGATCGGCCATCACGCGGATATTCTGCTTGGCCTGCTTCCGCCGATTGTCCATATTCGGAACGAGGGGGATCAGGCATCACTGCGCTGGCTTCTCGAGCGCATGCGCCAGGAGTTGCGGGATACGCAGCCCGGCAGCAGTCTGGTGGCGGAACATCTTGCGCACCTCATGCTGGTCCAGGCATTGCGGCTGTACCTGGGTGAAGCCGTCGAAGGCCGTGTCGGATGGCTCTTCGCACTGGCCGACAAGCAGATGGGCAAAGCGATCAACCACATCCATGCCGATCCGGCGCGCCGATGGACATTGCAGGAACTGGCCCGGAAAGTGGGCATGTCGAGAACGACGTTCGCTCTCAGATTCAAGGAAACAGTCGGGCTTACGCCCATGGACTACCTGACGCGCTGGCGCATGCTGCTCGCCAGCGAGCGGCTGGCACGCTCATCAGAGAGTATCTCCGCCATTGCTTCTGCACTCGGATACGAATCCGAGAGCGCCTTCGGCGCGGCTTTTAAACGGGTGATGGGCCTCTCACCCCGGCACTTCAGCCGCCACCGCAGAGACGAGGCCGCAGATCATTCCTTACCCTGACCTCGGATCTTGCCTATCTCGAAGCCTTGGGGGATGACGGCCGCCGGAAATTCACTCCCCCTGGCCTGCGGCCGACGCATTGCTGCTCAAATTCGTGGCGCATTACCTTTGGGTTCCGGAGAAACGTGCAGCCGATCTCGATCCGCCAGGATTTGGGACGGCCGTCGCTGCCGTCGGACCAGCGATAGCCTCGCGCCTTCAGGTGGTCCTTCATGTTGAAGGGGCTGTTCTCGGCAAAGATTGTGATCCGGCTCTGAACCATGACCCCGTTGAGATTCCCTGCAACAGTTTGAAATTGGAAATCCGAACATCAACGGGGTCATGGGCGACGCCGCTATGATCGCCACTTTCTCCAAAGATATGATATATTTCAACGACGTAAGCGTCATACCGACGGGGTCATCCTTGGATGCTATTTCACAGCGCTTGGCGAAGATCTCCGATACGAATCGAGCCGGATTGCAAGGATGTGGTAGGCCAGGCGCCCTTTAGCTGTTTGTGATATTCGATTGCCAAAGCCGGCAAATCAGTTCACCTTTTCGGCATGCGCGATATCGTACGACCCTTCGTGACTGACGACGATCCTGACAGGCACATACGATGCCAGGATGCGCTGCAAGCAGCTTTTCAGGATCTGGTGAGCGCGGCGATCTCCGTCGGCTGGTCGGAACGCGAGGTGTTGCTGGCGATCGGTGACCTGGTGGATCATCAGGTCCTCTCGCTCGAAGCCAACGACCGCACCGACGTCCTGGTCGCGTTGTTGAAACGAATGACCTAGCCTGCCTTCCAACTCATGCGACAAGCACGCCTCCATATCGGCATCGCCTATGCCAAGCCACCAGCTTCTAGCGTGATCAACAGGCCCTTCAATTCTGGCTCATTGACCCGTCGCGCGGCCTCCAACGGGGACATCCATTCAAGAGTACGCTCTTTGTGTTCGGGGAATTTTTCGCAGACCTTGTCGACAGACAGCAGGTGAACTTCCACCATGGCGGGCGTCTTGCTACCATCAGGCAAGGTCTTTAGATATGTATAGTAGCCGGCGGCCTTCTTCCTCGCGCTGCCCTTCACACCTGCTTCTTCCCACGCTTCACGTTCGGCCACTTCATGCGGCTTCAGTCCCTTGATCGGCCAACCCTTTGGGATAGTCCAACGGCGCGTCTCGCGGGTTGTCACGAGTAAGATTTCAAGAACACCTTGGTTGTCGGTGCGAAAGCAAAGGGCACCGAATTGATCGAACACTTCCCCGCGAAGCAGCGCCTCCGCATGTTCAGCTAGCTTTGATAGATGGGTTTCGACTTTGCCCATGAGAACATCCTATTAGAAAACCAGTATGTAGGTCATGCTGAGTCTGGACAAGAGCCTATTGATGACGCTGGTATCTCAATCCAACGCGTATTCTCCTTGCGCTTGATCCCCAGCGCCCCGAAGGCGTAGCCTCCGAGCAACATCGATGTTGCCTGATCATGATCTACCTAGGATTGATTGGCTTTGGGCAAGGAGAGTGCAGGGTGGCGTCGCCTTAACCGATCGCGGCGGACCGGAGTGTAGTCGATCTCTGAATGAAAGCCGAACCGGGGCACTTCTCAAGCCGCGTTCAGGTAAGGCGAAGCCACCTTCGGCCGAACAGGCCTCTTTAAAGCCTTGGGTTTCCCCGCATGAACTCCGCGGACAGCTTTCGTGCTGTGATGCTCGACTATATCACCAACTCGCCTATCGCCGGATCGAGCAGCATCTGGGGCGGAAGGCCCGACCCGGCGATAGAGCCGGTGGGCAGACCGGCTGGGGATTGGCGTACATTGACGCCAAACTGGTGAGCGCAATCTTGCGAACGATGATCGCGCAACGTTGTCGCCACAGGCGCCCCTGGATCGATGTGCTCACTCCAGGATGCCGCTAGGGCAGCGCCTTCAATCGGCAGTTACCGTATCGCTCTGAGACGGAGCGCTGGTTTCAGACTTCTTTTCGAGCGCATCGCGGACTTCTGCGATTTTTCCGCTATCTGTTCCAACGCCCAGAATGCTCTTTGCTTCAGCGAGCGTCTGATCCGTCACGGGTTTGTTCGATAGTTGCGCCAGCGCCGAACGCAGGGCGGCGTCGCTGAGGGCCGGATCGGTAGGCACAGCTGTCGTTCCATATTGCATTTCGAACTCTGCATATGACTTCACATAGGCTGAGAGGGCCGCCATCTTGGGGTCTTTGGAGTTCAAATAGGCATGGTAGTCTCTCCGGAGCGAGCTAAGCCTGCCTTCATCGGGCTTTGAGACGTGTGTCTTTGTGCTTACACTGTGCGCTTCGGAGTGTTTGTCAGGATGATGAGCCCGCAACGACGACGAGGCGCCTTGCGTTGTTGCCGTGCTCGCGGATGTGCTGCCTGCATCGTCGCCGCCGGACTTTTCATGGCCGGAGTTTCCTTCGCCATGGCCTCCGCCATTGCCATTGCCATTGCCGCCACCGTTTCCACCCTTGGCGAATGCCGTCTGCGCAAAGCCGATGGCAGTCCCTCCCAAGGGAGCGACGGCGAGTACCAGGCCGAGGCTCGCGGTACCAATGATGAATCGGATTCTCATGCGCACTTCTCCTTCACAAATTTTCAGCGCCTATGGCGGCAACGGCGGCCGTGTCGGCAAATCATTGCGCATTACAATATTGCCGAAATCCCATGTTGCTACACCCATTGGACCTATGCCTTGGGCATTTAGACCATAGTCTGATTGATCGCGCCCGATGGTCTCCCACTTCGCACAGGCCAAGCGGCGATGTCTTGCGCGACAACGCGAGCGGTACCGACGTCGCACCAGTTGACACCTGGTCCTGCTGGGATAGCTATATTGGATTGGGAGATCCGTGCTGACCATGCCAGTTCCGCGAGTAATTCATAAATACAAGCTATCTCTGGCAAGTCTCGTCGAACGCTGGAACTCGCAGTCCTTGGCCAGGCAGTTCCTGCTCGCCGGCGGCTTCGTCGCTACCTGCGCGATGCTCGTTGTCGGCTCCTTCGTTGCCAGCCTCATCGAAAATGCAGTGACACGCAATTCCGCGGCAACGACGGCCCTTTATGTCGATAGCGTCATTGCCCCCCTTCTCCCGGACATGCAAACCACTCAGGCCCTCGATGACACGGTAACACGGGCGCTGGACGAAACACTTGGCCAGGGCGCGCTTGGCACGCGGCTATTTTCATTCCGTCTATGGCGCAATGACGGGACGATCCTCTATTCCAACAACAAGGACCTCTCCGGCAAAGGGTTTCCGCTCTCAGACAGCCTGCGAACAGCTTTTTCTGGCCAAATGGTCGCTAAATTCAACCGGATCGATGATGTGGAAAGCGTTGCTGAGCGCAATAGCGGCAAACCACTCCTGGAAATCTACAATCCGGTGCTCCAGCCCTGGTCGGGCAAAGTCGTCGCCGTCTCGGAGTTTTACGAGGTTGCCAACGACCTCGAATGGAGCGTCAATCAGGCCCGCCTGTTGAGCTGGCTTGTGGTCGCTTTGTTTACGCTGACCTTCTTCTCCCTTCTGTCGATCATCGTTCTGCGTGGTAGCCGAACCATCGACAATCAGCGCAGGGCGCTCAACGGCCGCATTGGGGAATTGTCGACACTTCTTCTACAGAATGAGGCGTTGCGGGCACGCGTTCAACGCGCAACCCAGCGCGCAGCCGCACTTAACGAGAGCTATCTCCGCCGCATTGGCGCTGACCTGCATGACGGTCCTGCTCAATTGATCGCTTATGCCTCTTTACGTCTGGACAGCCGGACCCTGACGAGCCCCAAAGCCTCGTCGGCCGAACGTGACGCGTCGCTGCGCACCATCAAGACCAGTCTTGGCGACGCCATGGCAGAAATCAGAAATATCTGTAGCGGGTTGATGTTACCACATATCGAGACGGACAACCTGACCGATCTCATTGGACGGGCAATCCGCGAGCACGAACGGCGCACCGGTGTTACAGTTACGCTCTTGGCGGGTACGACGCCGAGAGATCTTCCCACCTCCGCAAAGATATGCGTCTATCGCTTCGTCCAGGAAGCTTTGAACAATGGCTATCGTCATGCGGGGGGGATCGGACAGAAGGTTATGCAATCGTTGGATCATGAGCAGATCGTAATCGAAGTTGTCGATGAAGGGCCGGGGTTCGATCCGAAGGATGTCGGCCCGCAAAAGCTCGGCCTTGCGGGCCTCAGAGATCGGGTCGAAAGCCTCGGCGGTACTTTTCAGCTTTCATCATCGAATCAGGGAACCACAGTTCGAATGTCCCTGAGCATCGAGGAAATGGAACAGGCATGACAGGTGCAATCAGATTGGCAGTGATAGACGACCACCCGCTTTTCAGGGAGGGCGTCATTCGAAGCCTAACCGAAATGGACGAGTTCAACATTGTTGGCGAAGGCAGCAGCAAACAAGACGCATTGCGCATTGCCGTGGAACATCGTCCAGACATCTTGCTGCTCGACATTTCGATGCCAGGCGGAGGATTGGACGCCATCCCCCTCATACTCGAGCAGATTCCCGACCAGAAGATCGTCATGCTGACGGTCTCCGAAGCAAGCGATGACCTGATGGCGGCACTCAAGAGCGGTGCCAAGGGCTACGTTCTCAAAGGCGTCGGGTCGCGGGCATTGGCCGATATCATTCGTAGCATTGCCGCCGGTGACAGCTATGTCGCACCGACCCTATCGGCTCGTCTGATTTCGGAAAGCGGATCGGGCACTCAGATCAATCCCTTCAACGCGTTGACGGATCGTGAACGGGAGGTGCTGGAGCTAGCTTCTGCGGGTTTGAGCAACAAACATATCGGCCTGAAGCTCGATCTTCATGAAAAGACCATCAAGCATCATATGACCCAGATATTCACCAAGCTGGAAGTGAGCAACAGAACAGAGGCCGCAATGGCGTTCCGCGATGAACTTGAAAGACGCCGTCAATGAAGGAAGGATTTGAGCCGCTGCTCGTCTGCGATCGTTGCATTGCGGTTGACGATCGTGCGGCCCTTTGAATCCTCCATCATATAGCGTCCGCTCTGTATTTTTTCGCTCATCCCATCCTTGTGGTGCACGGTGATCGAGCCACTACCGTCATCGGTAGACTGATCGGCATCGACCTGGCTTTGCGTTGCGCTCTTGGTACTGGACGACTGGCCATTGCCGTTTCCCTTACCATTGCCGTTCCCATTTCCGCTGCCGCTTCCACCTCCATTGCCGCTATTGCCGCCGCCGTTTCCGTTGCCTCCGCCGTTGCCATTTCCACCACCATTGCCGTTACCCCCTTTCGCTTCTGCCACCTGCTGCGTAAGCGTCGCAGAAACGCCGTGAACTTTGACGGTGTATGGGAGCGCCGTGTTGACCAAGGTCAACAGCAAGCATGGCAAGGCAGCAATTAACTTTCGACGCAATAACACCACCGCCTCCTGAGGCTTCGAATAGATCCGGCGACGAGCGGACATCATTCCCCGGCACGAAAGCGCCGCCGCTATCGTCGATTGGCAAATTCCTGACCTTCATATCAGATCGCCGCAACGCCGCGAGGGGTCAAGTTTTATCGACGGGAGAAGCCCCGGTTTGGACTTCAGCAATCGCATGTGAGGCCTTTCGCAGGCAGATCATCGGACCAACGTCGGAGCAGGAAACGGACCGAAGCCCAATCACAGGCTTGCGTTATTGAAAGCGATTTCCCCCGGCCGATATAATTGCGAACATTTGGGGGCTTTGCCGATGCGCACGCGATGGTCCGGATCACGACGATGACTCTGCAAGATTGCAGGGCACAATAAGCGAATGTTCGTGCAATGGGTCCGATGGAAAGGGGTAGCACAATGACCCAAAACTGGAGGGTATTTCTAGCCAGGTCAGCACCGCCGGGCGCAATATTGGATTTCTCGGTCGCCGAATTCATGCTCGAGGTCGCTATCAATTTGCGATATTGCCTCAAGCTCGTCCAGCCGACACCGGAATGCATCGACTTGGCCGAACTCGTCTTGCTGCGTGCCAGACATTATAGCGAAGCCAGGATGGGCGATAAATCACGACTGTTCGCGGAGACAGAAGATGCACTTGCCCAGGCAACGAGGCTACTTGAGATTGAGCTTGAATACTGCTCGACGCGAAGCGTGAAAAGCGGCTGCAATCCAGTCGCCTGAAATTTCCACCAAACTATCTTAGTTGGCAACCATTGATAGATCAAAAGACCACCGGGACAAGGACGGGAATCCAGGCAAAAAGAGGAAATTGCGATCCCAGCGGGCACTGTGAAATTTTTCAATGAAGATAAAACGGTTGGTTTCAATTGTCCCGCAAACAGCGGAATGGACGCATTTATCCGCGTTTCTGCTTTGTCGCGGGGAGGTTAGCTCCGTGAAGGCGAAAAGGTCGGCCATGAATTGGGTCACGATCGGAAGACCGGAAAGCCGAAAACCGAATACTTCAGCTTGCTTTGATGGCACGAACAGGACAACAGGCCCGGATTTCGTCTGTTTACACTTGTATGCCGGCTAAACAGTCCAATCAACTTGAGCGGACTCGTCCTTTCACGTCATTCCGCTGGAACGAAATTTCCGATGAAGGCCACAAACGGCTGCTCTTGATAAGAGATTTGAACTCAGTATCGACCTGTGAGATATAATTAACATATTGATTTACAATAGATAATTATCCAAAATGCGTAGTTGGATCCTTCTCCGGCAGAAATCAACATCCTGGGAACCGATCGCGTGGGGCTGCCGTATTTCATATATATTGCAGGGCATGAGGCTCCCTCGCCAACTAAAAGACGATAGTTTCCCGCCTCATTACGGTGTCCCGGACCACCATCCCCAATAAAGGATTGCACATATTGCTTGCGTTCGAGTTTCCAAAAATTTCGGGATGCATGAATTTCGTTCAATGAATAATCGCGTTCAAGCCCCGGCTCTGCGGCTAATTTACAGTTCGGCAGATCAACATGCCTGCGCTCCCAGAGCGCAGGCAAGCTTTGCTTTGGACGAAGAAGAGCGACCAAAACATCCGTGGACCCATTTTTCGTTATCCATCTTTTGCGATAGCTGCTTTCTTGCTAATTTTCACTAGGCTAAATTACTAAAGGCTTAGTTGTACCTATTATCCTTGGCACTCGATTCGAAGGCGCCGATAGTTGTTAACGCGATATGTCTGTCTACCAATATGATCTGGAACCATCGCATTACACGAATCGCTGTCGGCCTGCTCTTGCTGGCGATTGCGATTATCGTCTCGTTGCCGGCAATCACTGGCTTCACCAGCCGTGATGGTACGGTCAATGCTCGCTTCGCTATCATCAATGCCCCTATCGACGGCATGATTACGGGTGAGCCGGCTAAAGTTGGCGCCCCTGTTAAAGAGGGCCAGACGCTCGCAGAAATCACCAATCAGCGCGTCAATCGTGCTATCCTTGCTTCGCTGGAAGCGGATCGCAACACAGCAAGCGACCGTGTAATCGCTCTGAAAAAGGAACGCGACGAGCTTTCCCAACTTCGCGGGCAGCTATCCAACCGGTTGGAGGTCTTCAAGCAAACCACGATTGCCAATCTGGAACGCGAGGTGGAAATCCTGCGAAAGAAAGTCGAGGTCTCGCAAGCGCAGGATCTTGCCGCACAGGTCGACCTGAACCGCCGGATGGACCTGGAGTCAAAAGGTATCCTCACGCAAAGGATGGTTGATGCGGCACGCGCCGCAGGGGCTGCGACCGGCGGCGAGGTGGAAATCAGCAATTTGACTGTCGACCAATTGCAACAGAGGCTCAATGCGCTTCGCCAGGGTATCTTTGTGTCCGGCGACGGGCAGAACGATGTGCCTTATTCGCGACAACGTGAAGACGAGGTCGTCGTCCGTATCAGCGACTTGAACTCACGCATAGCGGAAAATGAGACACGAGCCGCCGAGGTAGAAAAGCAGTTGATCGAAGAAGGCAGTCGCGTCAGCAGTCTCGAATCTGCAACAGCGACGGCGCCATTCGATGGTGTTGTCTGGGGCAGGAGCATCGTCAACGGCTCCAATATTGTGCTCAATAACGAGCTCGTGCGCCTCCTCGACTGCCGGGAGCTGTTTGTCGATATTCTTGTTCCCGAGGTCGACTATGACGAGATTTATCCGGGACTTGCAGCGCAGGTGCGCCTGTTCGGGCGGAGCGACGTCTTCAAGGGGGTAGTCACCTCGGTAAAGGGCAGCTCTGCAGGTGTCGAGAGCGATTCCTTCGCAGCCGGCTTACCGGAAACATCGCAGCGAAATGCCCGAATTCGGGTCCGCCTGGAACCGTCCTTCATGAACGGCGACTTTGCGAATTTCTGCCAGGTGGGACGAACAGTCCAGGTCCGGTTTCCCAAACATAGCATCGGCTTGTCGAATTGGGTTAAAAACCTGTGGTTCAGTATCTTCTAGCACTCGCTCCGACCTTTGTTGTTTTGGCCCTTTTTCTCCTGGGACCATTCAATTGGTCGCGTCACCAGACCTGGACACGGGCGATCACCTGCGCTTTCGTCGGAACGATCGCGTTGCGCTATATGCTTTGGCGGCTGACGCAAACCGTTCTTCCCTACCCCTATGATGGCTTTAATTTCTATTGGGTCTGGTTTGTCTTCATCGTCGAGTTGCTGGCCTTTACGGAGGTCTTGCTTTTTCTGGTTCTGATGAGCCGCTATGTCGATCGCAGCGCCGAGGCCGACAGACTGGCGAAGAGCTTCTTCGCACGCGACGAGGCAGAACTACCCACGGTGGATGTCTTCATTCCCACCTACAACGAGCCGCTCGACGTGCTCGAGAGAACAATTGTCGGGGCGTTATCGCTCGATTATCCCGCCGACAAGCTGAAAGTATATGTTCTCGACGACCAGCGCCGCGACTGGCTCAAGCACTTTTGCGAAAAAAAGAAAGCAATCCACGTCACGCGGGGCGATAATTCGCACGCGAAAGCGGGCAATATGAACAACGGGTTGAAGGTGAGTTCGGGCGAGTTCGTCGCCGTCTTCGACGCGGATTTTGTGCCCTACCGGCATTTTCTGCGCCGAACCCTGCCCTTCTTTTCCGATGAAAGCATCGGCATCGTCCAGACGCCACAACATTTTTTCAACGTCGATCCGGTGCAATCGAATCTGGGCCTGGAGAATATCTGGCCGGATGAGCAGCGCTTGTTTTTCGACGAAATCGCCCCCAGCAGAGACACCTGGGACGTCAGTTTTTGCTGCGGCTCTTGCTCGATCGCCCGCCGCAAGGCTGTCGATGCGATCGGCGGCTTTCCGACGGAATCGATCACGGAGGATTTGCTGACCACGCTGTCCATGCTCAACAAAGGCTACAAGACGCGCTACTTGAACGAACGCCTGTCGATGGGGCTGGCAGCGGAGAATCTCACTGGATATTTCGTGCAGCGCGAACGGTGGTGCCAAGGAGGCATTCAGACGCTCTATCTGCACAACGGCCCGCTACGCGGTCCGGGACTATCCCTATTCCAGCGGATCATGTTCCTGCCGGCCTCATGGCTGGTGCAATATCTCGTGCGCTTCATGATATTGATCGTGCCGATCGCCTATCTCTGGTTCGGTCTGCTGCCCCTCTATTTCACCGACATTGCCGACTATGTCTCTTACCAGGTGCCACTGCTGGCGGCCTATTTCCTTCTCATGCTGTGGATAACGCCGACGCGTTACCTGCCCATAATTTCAAGCGCGGTCGGAACCTTTGCAACATTCCGGATGCTGCCGACCGTCGTGTCAAGCTTGGTACAGCCATTCGGCAAGCCGTTCAGGGTGACGCCGAAGGGCAGCGGCAACGAAACCAACCATTTCGACAGATATAGCTTTGCCTGGATCGCGGGCCTGATTACCATCACCGCCATCGGCCTGCTAATCAATATCGTGCCGGAAACGACCAATGTTCAGGGCCAGTTTTCCCCGATCGCAGCCTTATGGGCGGGTATCAACATCGTCGTCCTGGCGATCGCCTCTCTCATCTGCTTTGAAAAGCCCCGGCGATTGTTTCATGCGTTCAAACTCGAGGAGAACGCCACAGTGGACGATGTCCCTGGCCAGGTCGTCAGTTTGGCACTGGACAAGGCAGTCGTCGCGGTGTCCCCCGAGGCCCGTTTTCAATCCAGCTCCGTCCTGCTGAAGCTAAACGGCTTCGCCCCGTTCAAAACAGAACTCAAACGGGTGACCCAACGGCGACGGAGCATCAGCCGCGGCGGCGATACGCAAGCTTACTATCTTCACCTGCATTTCGAACTCAGCGCAGCCGATCGCGACAGGATGATCGTGAAGCTCTATACCGGACAATATTCGCAGGACATTCGCGATATCGACAAGGTCGCCGTCTCGGTCAATCTTCTGCTGCGATCATTCGGGCGAACGCGCACATTATAGTCGAATTCTGACCCGATGGAGTCGATGGGCTGCCGCCGCAAAATGGCTTGTACATGAACAATTCTCTCGATCCGCGCGCAGTTCGTCAGCTGGACCAAAGCTTATGGTGGACGCGGTTCGGCCTCATACCGATAAGTTGCAGCAACGAAACGGTCGTCGCCGGCATGCGACCGTCACTTGACGCCGGCAACAAAGCGCCATCGAAAGTTGCCACCGAGAAAAGAAATATCCGTCGCCTTGAAGCGATCAGAACCTGCGATCACTATCTGAAATCCTGCGTCTTCATCTTGATCGCACCGATGTGAAGCTGAAAGCCATCGACAATCAGCCATTCGATCCGATCGGCAGATCCTGGGCAATCAATCTCAAACCCAATGATTGTCTCTGCGGCTGTCGATCGGGATTTCTGAGCGCAATGTCCTGTAGCAACTTTTGGCACGGCGCGTCTTTTAGACGCAAATAGGAATGTCTCTTTTTGTCAATACATGTATAGACATCATTGTTGAACGGTGGTTCTATCCTGCAAAAGCAAGGGGATCATCATGGCCAATACGATGTTTGATCTGGCAGGTAGAGTAGCAGTTGTGACCGGCGCGAGCCGTGGCATAGGCCAATGGATTACGCTGGCTCTTGCCGAAGCGGGTGCCGATGTCTGCGTTACGGCGCGCGATCAAAATTCGCTAAGCGAAACCAAAGAAAAGATCGAGGCCCTCGGTAGGACCTGCATCACGAGCGCCCAGGATGTGACAGACATCTCGTCCATCGACGAAACGCTAAGCAAGTTCGAAAGCATCACTGGCGCAGTCGATATCCTTGTCAACAACGCCGGCTATGAACAGGTATCCCCCTCGCTCGACGTCGACGAACAGCTCTGGGATAAGATTATCGGCACCAACCTCAAGGGTGCGTTCTTCTGGTCGCAGGGGGCGGCGCGCCGGATGTCACGCCAGCCTCGCGGCGGAAGCATCATCAATCTCTGCTCGCTTACCTCCTATGTCGGCATCCCGACCGCCGTGCCCTATGGCTCCTCGAAGTCTGGACTGCTTGGCATGACACGCGCGCTTTCGGCCGAATGGGCGCCGCTGGGCATCCGCGTGAATGCAGTCGCGCCGGGCTATTTCCGCACGGCGATGACTGAAGGCTTTTATCAGGACGAGGGTTGGTCGGCGAAAATGCTCGACAAGATTCCACAAAAGCGGTTCGGTGATGGTTCCGACATCGGAGGCGCCGTTATCTTCCTTGCGAGCGGCGCATCGGCCTACATTACTGGCCAATGTATCCCTGTCGACGGCGGTTTTTTAGCATCGATCTAAGCATGGAAATTCAAGCTTGACAGCATAGGAATGATGATGTTGTCTATAAATGTATAGACATCTATAGACAATAAAAACGGGAACGAAGTCTCAGACTTCCTGGGAATTTGTCGGATAGCCAAATCCGGCTTCCTCGCACGAATAGCTTGCAGGGTATCGCATCACCGGCCACCGATTTGCGGTGCGTTCCAGCATGACCTGCAGGCAACCTGGATCGTCGTGCCGTCAGCGCGCGAACGACTGCGGCTGTGTGCGCCTCTGTGCGCCAACAAGGGTATGAGCAATGACCAGAGTCAGCTTTCATGAATATTCCAATCTTGGACCGGATGAGAAGGCCATGCTCTTACGCCGATCCGAAACGGACATTTCCGGGTTCGTCGAGAAAGTGGCGCCGATCCTCGAGGCCGTGCGCACGGAAGGCGACCGGGCCGTCGCCCGCTTCGGCCGGGAGCTCGACAAGGCGGACATCACAGAAGCAACAATCAAGGTCACCGATGCCGAGTTCGATGCGGCGTTCAAGCTTGTCAGCGAGGACGTAATCGAAGCCATCACCTTCGGCATTCAGAATATCCGCCATTTCCATGAGGAACAGAAACCAGAAGCCATGTGGCTGAAGGAGATAAAGCCGGGCGCCTTCGCCGGCGACCGCTTCACTCCGATCAAGTCCGTTGCGCTCTATGTCCCGCGCGGCAAGGGTTCGTTTCCGTCCGTCACGATGATGACCTCTATCCCCGCCGTCGTTGCGGGCGTTCCGAACCTGGCGATCGTCACTCCCCCTGCGCCGGACGGTAGCGTGGACGCTGCAACGCTGGTCGCAGCGCGTCTGGCCGGCGTGGAAACTGTCTACAAGGTCGGCGGTGCTCAGGCGGTTGCAGCCGTCGCCTACGGGACAGAAACGATCAAGCCGGCGCTGAAGATCGTCGGGCCGGGAAGCCCTTGGGTGGTCGCAGCCAAACGGAGCCTGTCAGGCATCATCGATACGGGCCTGCCCGCTGGCCCTTCCGAAGCCATCATCTTTGCGGATGACACTGTCCATGGCGGCCTTGCAGCACTTGACCTGTTGATCGAGGCCGAGCACGGCCCGGACTCTTCCGCCTATCTCGTGACCTATAGCCGCCGCGTGGCCGAGGAAGCCCTCGCCGCGCTGCCCGAACACTGGGCGCGCATGACGGAACAGCGCGTCCAGTTCTCGAGCGCCGTCCTTTCAGGCAAATGCGGTGGGATCATTCTCACCTCCTCGGTCGAGCAAAGCTACGACTTCATCAATGCCTACGCGCCGGAGCATCTCGAACTCCTATCGCAGGATCCCTTCGCTCATCTCGGACAGATCACCGAGGCCGCGGAAATCCTCATGGGTCCGCATACGCCCGTCAGCATCGCCAACTTCTGCCTCGGTCCAAACGCCGTGCTGCCGACGAGCCGGTGGGCGCGCACGTTCGGCCCGCTGTCGGTGACCGATTTTGTGAAGCGCAGTTCGATCGGCTATGTCACAGCGTCGGCCTATCCCGAATTTGCGAAGCATGCCCACAAGCTCGCGGAATATGAAGGCTTCTCATCCCACGCGCATGCAGTCTCGGCGGTCCGCGACAACTATCTGCCAAAGCGGGGCTGACAGGATGAAGGCGGTTCGGCTTTACGACGCGTTTGATCTCAGGGTCGAGGAAGTCGACAGACCTCTGTCGCCGCCCAGGGGCTACGTGACGATCGATGTTCGCGCCGCGGGAATCTGCGGCTCGGACATTCACAACTACCGAACCGGCCAGTGGATCAGCAGACGTCCATCGACGGCGGGCCACGAATTCTGTGGGCGCGTTTCCGCAATTGGAGAGGGTGTCGAAGATCTGGCGATCGGTGATCTGGTCGCCGCTGACTCCCGCTTTTACTGTGGCCAATGTGAAGCATGCAGATCAGGCCGGACCAATGTCTGCGAACATCTCGGTTTCGTCGGCGAGGTATGCGACGGAGGGTTCGCGGGGCAGACCCAACTACCCGCCCGTCTCGTTCACAAGCACGACCCCTCCCTTGATCCTGCAGTGGCGGCCATGGCCGAACCTTTGGCCGTCGCGCTTCATGCGGTACGACGGCTCAATCCGCCCCAAGGCGAAGCGATTATTCTCATCGGCTGTGGGACGATAGGCGGTCTCTGCGGGTTGCTGCTTTCACATCTCCACCATGGAAAGCTGTTGTTTGCGGATTTGAATGGTAGTCGTGCCGAGATGGTGGCCCGCCTCTGCGGAGGCTCCGTGGTCGCGCTGGACAAATCGCAAGCAAGGACCGCTCTCGGCGACGCGCGACTCCGGTACGCAGTGGATGCAACGGGAAGCACAAAGGCCATCGCGCAAGCCATCGAACTTCTGGACGGGGGCGGCGCATTCGCTCTCGTGGGCATCAGCCACGGAAAGCTGTATCTGGATCCCAACCTCCTGGTCGAGCGCGAGATTTCCCTCGTTGGCTGCCACGCCTTTGAAGACGAACTCGCCGACGCCATCGCGCTGTTGCCAAAACTGCAGTCCTCACTTCTGCAATTCAGCGAGGTCCTGAGCTCGCTAGACGAAGTTCCCGATGCATACCACCGACTGATCGATGGTCGCTCAACCAAATTAAAAACGATCGTTCGAATAGCCGATTGATCAAGCAAACGCCTCGGCGTGAGACGGAGATAGAAATTGCCCGGTCTTTCAAACACCGCGCTACCGCTCTACGAAAAGGTCAAGGACTTCGTCCTCGACAACATCGGAAACGGCAATTGGCCACAGAATGAAAAGCTCCCGTCCGAGCATGAATTAACGTCTTCGCTCGGCGTTTCTCGCATGACGGTCCATCGCGCGCTTCGCGAACTGACAGCCGAAGGCTATCTGCGCAGGGTCCAGGGCGTCGGGACATTCGTCTCGCCTCCCAAGGCACAGTCGACCCTCATCGAGATCAGCAATATCATCACGGAGATCAAGGCGCGTGGAAGCCAACACCGCGCAGAGGTAATCTTGCTCGAACGGATCGAGCGGCCGGACCAAATGCTGTTGGACGCGTTTGAGTTCAGAAAGCTTTGCCCCGTCGATCATTCGATGGTCGTTCACTACGAGAATGGCGTCCCTGTTCAACTCGAGGAGCGTTACGTCAATACGGAACTCGTGAAGAACTATCTCGATCAGGATTTTACGTCCATCGGCACCTACGATTACCTTCAGCACAGTACACCGCTAACCGAAGTCGAGCATCTCATCAGTGCCATCCCGGCGACTGAGAGACATGCACGCCTCCTCCATATTCGTGAGCGCGACAGCTGCCTGGTTCTAAACCGAAAAACATGGACAGGGCAGACGATCGCAACGGTCAATACCTTCACCTATGTCGGCAGCCGCTATTCGCTTGGCAGCAGATACTTGCCGCCGAAGAAATGAACGGCCTTCATGTCATTCCAGGAGTGAGAGAAATCATGGGGCAGCCCAACAGTCGGACCGCAGCCATCCGGGAGAAGGCCCAAAAACGCGACGGTGGCGCCGAGGCTATGCTTGCGGACCTGTTGCGAGATCTGTTTGGGATCGAAGCACGCGATCTGGCGATCAACCACGACCAATACAGCCTCAATTCGCTGAATGGCTTCTTCGAGGCCGACGGAAAGCCCTACTTCTTCAAATTCCATCAGGAGGAAAATGAGGAGGAGATGAGCGGTGAGTACTATCGTGCCGATATCCTTGCCAAGGCCGGCTTGCCGGTCGACCAACCACTTATGATGTCGACCCTTCCCGGCGAACAGATCCTCGTCTACAGGCGCAGGACGGATCCGCGCTTTTCCGATGTTCTGCGCGCGCTCGACGAGCTTCATGATGAGGAAATGGCACGCCAGGCCGTGGATGCGGAGCGCCGGCTCAATGAGACCGTCCTGTCCGTCTACCTGAAGACGCTGCATCCCGTCACGCCTAAGCAGGTTGCAAAGGAGCCGGTCCACCGGCTGTTCTACGACCGGTTGGTCACGGCCCCGGACGGAACCTACCCTGGTGGTCGGCTGGCGAGCTTTTACGTCGACAAGGCGTTCGAACTTCCCGGCGTGACGCTTTCCTGGGACGCGCTCTCGAAAGCCCACTTTGTCATCAATGGCATCCAATACCGCAACACGCTTGGGGAGCTGTTCGACGCGGCGCATGAAAGACTGAACCCTGCCGATCTGGCGGATAATGGCGGGGTGACGGCACATGGCGACGCCCACAACGCCAACGTCTGGTTCGAAAAGCAGCAAGGGGGCGCGAACCTGTCGTTCTTTGACCCCGCCTTTGCCGGCGAGCACATCCCGACGCTTCTCGCAGAGGTAAAGACGACCTTCCACAATATCCTCGCGCATCCCTACTGGCTCTATGATCCGGCTCTTGCCGAACAGAAATTCAATGCAACCGCCAGCTACGAGAACGGCCATCTCTTTGCGGATTTCGATTGGACGCTAAGCCCGGTTCGAGCCGCGCTCCTGGAAACGAAAGCCGAAGCAATGTGGAAACCGTTGCTTGCCGCCCTCAAGCAGCGGGGCATGCTTCCTTCCGATTGGCGAAAGGTCGTCCGACTCGGACTTTTCCTCTGCCCGACACTCGTCATGAACCTGCGGGCCGGTGCTACAAGCCACAATCCGACATCGTCCCTGATCGGTCTTTCAGTGGCGATGATGGTCGGCTCGGAGCCTGAGGAGAGCGAGGACCTGATAACCCGCTTCCTCGCAACGATAGATCCGGAGGGGTAGGTTGTGACGATTGTCAATATCGACGACCTCCGGCTGGCCGCGCGCCGGCGATTGCCGAAGCTCTTCTTCGATTACATCGACGGCGGCTCCTTTGCGGAGGAAACCTATCGTCGAAACAGAGATGATTTCTCGCTTTTGCGGCTACGTCAAAATGTTCTCAACGACTATGCCGAGCCTGATCTGTCGACCGAATATCTCGGACGACGACATCCTCTTCCCTTTATGCTGGGACCGGTCGGCTTCCTTGGTCTCTACACGAGAAACGGAGAACAAAAGGCAGCCATCGCCGCCCACGCTGCCGGCATGCCCTTCTGTCTTTCGACCTTCTCGATCACGTCGCTGGCAGACCTTCGTAGTGCGACGGATGGCGCGTTGCACTTTCAGCTCTATGTGCTCGATGACCGCACGCTCTGCGAGGAGTTTCTGAGCGCTGCCGAAGAGGCCGATGTCGAGGCACTGTACGTGACCGTCGATACCGCCATCACCGCCATCCGCGAACGTGATGTGCGCAACGGTTTCCGATCCCTGACCCACATCACGCCGCGTCTGTTCGCAAGTCTCTGCCGAAAGCCCGCCTGGCTGTTCGACGTCGGTCGTGGCGGCATGCCCTCCGTTCGAGCGGTGGAGCATCGCACAGATTTCGGGAGGGGAGCGCTCGAACAGGCGGCCAATCTTTCCAGGCGCATCGACAAGAAGCTCGCTTGGAAGGACATCGAGACATTGCGCGACCGGTGGAAAGGCAAGCTGGTCATCAAGGGTATTCTTTCACCCGAGGATGCAACGAAAGCGCAAGCGGTCGGCGTCGACGGCATTGTGGTTTCGAACCATGGTGGCCGTCAACTCGATGGCGCCATGAGCACGATCGCCGCGCTCCCCGACATCCGGTCCGCGGTCGGACCGGATTTTACGCTGATGCTCGACGGGGGCGTGCGAAGGGGAAGCGATATTGTCAAGGCAATCGGATTGGGCGCCGATGGTGTCATGCTGGGTCGAGCCTATACCTATGGTCTCGCAGCCGCCGGCCAGGCCGGGGTCGACCGTGCGATCGAGACGTTGCGCCGCGAGATCTCGATTACTTTGGCTTTGATGGGCGTCGGCTCGATCGCCGACCTAAAGGAGCGTGGCTCGCACCTCATACTCAAACAGTGACCGCTACCGCCGGCGAAAGGAGACAAACACTTCCATTCAATATTCGCCCACCATGACTTTGATGGGTGGCGTCAAACTTCACAAGATGAAAGCCGCATGATCCGCTAAAATCAACAAATAGAGGGGTTTCCAATGAACCACAAATCCATCAGCAAGCAGTTTTCCCGCGTAGCGATCGCGCTCGGGATCGTCGGTGTCCTCGCCATAGGGCAGGCTAGCGCTCAGGATCAGATTCCGTCCAAGCCGGAACCGGGCACCTTTAAGATCGGCATAGAGCCGTGGCTCGGTTACGGTCAGTGGCACGTCGCCGCCAGCAAGGACCTGTTCAAGAAAGCTGGCCTTGAAGATGTCGAGCTTGTCAACTTCAGCGAAGACAAGGACATCAACGCAGCACTTGCCAGCGGTCAGCTCGACGCTGCCAATATCGCCACGCACACCGCCATGGGCATGGTCGCCGCCGGCCTGCCGGTGAAGATCGTCTCGCTTCTTGATTTCAGCCTGAAGGCGGACGCGATTCTTGCCGGAAGCGACATTAAGAGCGTCGCTGACCTCAAGGGTAAGAACATTGCCTTCGAGGAAGGAACGACAAGCGACATCCTCCTGAACTACGCGCTTGCCAGCAACGGCATGACGATCGACGATGTCGTCCGCGTACCGATGCCGGCGGCTGATGCGGGAACGGCACTGATTGCGGGCCGTGTCCCCGTCGCTGTCACCTACGAGCCCTATATTTCAACGGCGCTGGCCCAGGACAAGAATATCAAGCTGCTTTTTGAAGCCGGCAAGGATCCGGGCCTTGTCTCCGACGTCCTCGTCGTTCGCGAGGAGGTGCTGAAGCAGAAGCCGGGGCAGGTTCTGGCCATGATCAAGGCCTGGGATGCGGCTCTGGCCGATTACAAGGCTAAGACGGAAGAGGACCGCGTCATCATCTCCAAGGCCGTGGGCGCCGCCCCGGATGATCTGAAAACCGCCTTCGACGGCGTTCAGTATTATTCTTCTGCCGAAGCCGCCAAAGCCTTTGCCGGTGACTTCAAGACCAAGACCTTCGCCGACGTTCTGAAGGCAGCCAAAAAGGCCGGCCTCGTGACCCAGGACGTTTCCGCCGACAGCATGATCGACACATCCTTTGTCGATGCAGCGAACAAGTGACCTTTGGCCACCAACGGGACCGTAATGTCTAGCTCAGAATTGTCGTCGACACCGAAGGAAAGACCCCGCGCGCAATCGCGCGCGGGCGTCGGTAGACCGCCCAGTGCCTTTCGGATCGGGGATCCGATCAGCGGCCAGTCGTTTCTACTGATTGCAGTTGCCGTTTTTGCCCTGCTGTTTGCCGTGTGGTGGGTTGCTACCATCACCGGTTGGGTGAAGCCGATTTTCCTGCCCTCGCCCGGAGCAGTGTGGGCCAAGATGATGGAACTGGCGATCGATGGCACGCTGTGGACCGATGCCGGCATCAGTATCTATCGTATGCTCGTCGGCTTTCTGATTGCATCGGCGCTGGCGATCCCGATTGGGATCATGATCGGCTGTTTCAAGACCTGGGAAGCGGCCATCGAGCCCTTCGTCGACTTCGTCCGCTATATGCCTGTCGTCGCTTTTGTTCCGCTCACCATTCTGTGGGCCGGAACAAGCGATATCCAAAAATTCGTCATCATCTTTATCGGAACCTTCTTCCAGCAGGTGCTGATGGTTATGGACAGCGTCAAGCGTGTTCCAACCGACTTCGTAGGACTAGGCCGCACGCTCGGCATGTCGGAGACAAAGATCCTGCGCCGCATTGTCCTGCCGTCAGCCCTCCCCGGCATCTGGGACACGCTGCGTATCAGCCTTGGCTGGGCCTGGACCTGGCTTGTGCTGGCAGAACTTGTCGCGGCGACATCAGGCCTCGGCTATCGCATCGTTGTCTCGCAGCGATATTTCCAGACGCAGACGATCATTGGTTATATCCTGCTCCTTGGCCTACTCGGTCTGATCACAGACCAGAGCATGAAGGCCCTCGAGCGTGTCTTCTTCCGTTACGCTTCGAGGCATTGAGATGAGCGAACCCAAACTCAAGATCGAGGGCCTCAACAAGTGGTACGGTGGTAGGAAAAGCACCGTCCATGCCCTTAGCGATATCGACCTGGAACTCGCCGACAACGAGTTCGTCTCGTTGGTCGGTGCTTCCGGCTGCGGCAAAAGTACGCTGCTGTCGATCGTCGCCGGACTTCAGGGCTTCGATAATGGCGTTCTTCTGACGGATGGTGCGCCGATCGTCGGCCCCGGGCTCGATCGCGGCGTTGTCTTCCAATCCTACACGCTGCTGCCGTGGCTAACCGCACAGCAGAATGTCGAATTCGCCCTGCAGGCGGCCGGGCTGCCGAATGCCGAGTGCCGGGATGTCGCCCGTCATCACATCGAACTTGTAAAACTCACCAAATTCGCTGATGCATTCCCCTCGCAACTCTCGGGCGGCATGAAGCAGCGCGTCGCCATTGCGCGCGCCCTTTCTTACCGCCCGAAAATGCTATTGATGGATGAGCCGTTCGGCGCGCTGGACGCTCTGACTCGTCACCAGATGCAGGAACTGCTGACCCAGATCTGGGAAGAGCATCGGCTAACGGTTCTCTTTGTCACCCATGACGTCGAAGAAGCCGTCTATCTATCCGACCGTATCGTGGCAATGAGCATCAATCCTGGACGCATCAACGCGACCTTCCACGTCGGGCTTTCCCGTCCGCGAAACCAGGACATGATTTCCACGTCGGAATTCGTTGCCCTTCAAAAGCAGGTTCTTGCCGCGATCCGCGCCGGATCGCAAACTGAGTTGGAGCATTGATTCAGCCAATGCGAGGCGGCTGAATCAGCTCTGCATTTGATCTCAATTCAAAGGAAAAGCGATGTTCGAAACCCTCACTGCCGCCCCGCCGGACAAAATTCTCAGCCTCTCGATTCTCTACAAGAACGACGAGCGGCCGACGAAAATGGATCTCGGTGTCGGCGTCTACAAGGATTCACAGGGTGCGACCGTCATCATGCGGGCCGTGCGTCACGCCGAGAAGCGCCTTTATAAAAGCCAGACGACCAAGACCTATGTCGGCATGGCGGGCGATGAAGGTTTCAACAAGGCCATGTTGAAGCTGGTCTTTGGCGAGAAGGCCGATCTCTCGCGCATGTTCGCGTGCCAGACAGCGGGCGGCTCGGGCGCACTCCGCACGATCGCCGACCTGCTCGCGAAGGCTCGACCTGACGCCATCGTCTGGCTCTCCGACCCGACCTGGGTGAATCATGTTCCGATCCTGAAGGCTGCAGGCTTGAAAACCGCGACCTATCCCTATTTCGATCCAGCCAGCGGCACGGTGAAGACCGATGCCATGCTCGCGGGATTGAAGCAGGCGAGGGCCGGCGACATCGTCCTCCTGCACGGCTGCTGCCACAACCCGACCGGCGCCAATCTGACGATCGAGCAGTGGGGTCCGGTCGTAGATCTTCTCATCGAACGCGACCTTTTCCCCTTCATCGATCTTGCCTATCAAGGCTTCGGCGACGGTCTGGAGGAAGACGCCGCCGCCGTTCGCCTGCTCGCAAGCAGTGTGCCGGAAATGGCTGTCGCCACCTCCTGCTCGAAAAACTTTTCGGTCTACCGCGACCGCGTCGGCGCCGTCATCCTGATGGGCAAGGACACAGAAAGCGTAAAGATCGCCGGCAGCCAGGCGCTAGCGACCACTCGCGTGCTGTATTCCATGCCGCCGGATCATGCCGCCGCCGCCGTCCGTATTGTCCTCGAGGACGATGAACTGCGCGCCGACTGGAAGTCCGAACTCGAAGCCATGCGACTCCGTATGCTCAATCTGCGCAAGGGCTTTGCCGAAGCACTCCGTCGCCAGTCCAACTCCTCGCGTTTCGACTTCATCGCCGACCACCGGGGTATGTTCTCGCGCCTCGGCCTCACCGAAGCGCAGGTCGATCGCCTGCGAGACGAGTTCGGGATTTATATGGTCAGCGATTCTCGCTTCAACGTCGCAGGCCTCAGAGAGGATAGGCTCGACGACCTCGCCAGGGCCGTGGTTGCCGTGCTCTGAGTCATTTTGAAGCAAATGACAGGCCGGTGCGCGCAAATTGCGCGTCACTGTGTATCGCGGCACAGATCCATCGCATAAGCCTGAGCTCAGGGATCGGGTTGATCGATCAATCGTTGGGCAGTGAACTTGTCCGTCACCAGCATGTCGATCACCCCAACCCGTAAAGCGCCAGCAATGGCAGCAGCCTTCTTAGCGCCTCCGGCGAGCGCTATGACGCGGCCAACCTTTTTAAGATCCTCAAGCGGAAGTCCGATCACCCGCTCGTCCAAGGGGGTCTTCACCGGCCGGCCATTTGCATCGAAGAAACGCAATGAGATATCACCGACGGCCCCTGCCTCGGCAAGATCGGCGAGTTCGCGCGAGGAAAAGATGTTGCCGGATCGCGCCAGCAATTCGGACGGTTCAACTGCACCGATGCCGACGATCGCAAGCGTAATGCTGCCGAAAAGGTCCATGGTCTCGCGAACAAAGGGATCGGCGAGCATCAAAAGCTTGGCCTCACGCGAACTTGTTAATCCTTGAACTGGAAGCAGCTTCGGCTCGGCACCGGTCAATCGCGCAAGTCTCGTCGTCAACTGCGTTGCATGGGTCTGGACGGACGGATCACCCATTCCCCCTAGCGTTTGAACAACGTATTTGACCTGGGCACTTTTCTGCGGATGGATGTTTTCGACCATCTTGAAGATCGTCTGGCTCCAGCTCGACACGCCGATGATCTCGCCTGGTGCGAGCGTGACTTCGAGTAAATGGGCGGCAGCTTCGCCGATCCGGGCCATGATGGCCGCATCGCGGTCTTCGGTACATTCGACGACCACGGCTTCAGGCAAGCCGTATTTCTCTCGAAGCACGCTTTCGAGCTCGCTATAGGTTCCTGCAGGCGGGATGACGCTCGTTCGAACGATGTCTTCCGCCTCGGCACGTTTCAGCATTCGCGAAACGGTTGCCTGTGACAGACGAAGGTGATCGGCGATCTCTGCCTGCCGCCGCTTCTCAATGTGATACATCTGAGCGACTCTTGAAATCAGACGGAGTTCGTGCAAGCGGGCCATATCGGTTCCAGTGTGAATTTTTATTCACATTTAACTGGTGTGGACCGCAACGTCGAGCGCGACAATGCATCATTCCACGTGTTCAGCAATGCCGATCGGTCGGTGGCCTCCGGCGAGATGATGTGCGTGCTCCGAGGCAAGTCGGAAATGACGCCGAGATCACGCCACATACCAATGGAGAGGCCGGCAAGATAGGCGGCGCCGAGAGCCGATGCCTCGGGGGCCTCGCATTGGATGACGGCATGCTCGACAAGATTGGACACGCACTGCATCAAAAAACGGTTCTGGCTCGGGCCGCCGTCGACATAGAGGGCTCCAAGTTCGCCACCACTTTGTGCCCGCATCGCTGCGATCACGTCATGTACCTGTAAGGCGATGGAATCGGTCACGGAACGCGCCATCTGCGCGCGCGTGGTGCTGAAGTTGATGTGCGAAAACAGGGCGCGCGCATCGGAATTCCAATATGGCGCGCCAAGGCCAACGAAAGCCGGCACGAAGCCAGGCCCACCAGCCTCTGCGGTTGCTGCGAGTTCGACAAGCGCGCCGACATCCGCAAGACCCAGGATGTTCGCCATCCACGGCAGGCTCGCGGCCGACACCAGTATATTGCCTTCGAATGCATAGGTCGGCCGGCCGCCAAGGCGCCAGGCGATCGTCGTGGTGATGCCATTGCGCGGCGCTATGAATGCCGGAAGCGTGGTCATGACCGAGGAGCCCGTTCCAAACGTGATCTTGCCGTCGCCTGGCGTAAAGGCACCATGGCCAAACAGGGCCGCATGACTGTCGCCGATCGCAGAACGTATTGGGGTTCCATCGGGCACTCCTGCAAATCCAAGGGTGGTGCCGAAATCCGCAGAACTGTCCAGAACCTCCGGCAAGAACGACGTATCGACGCCGAAAATCGCGCCCAGTTCGTCGCTCCAGGTTTGTGTCTTCAGGTCGAACAACTGGCTTCGCGCAGCGTTGGAGGCATCGCAAACATGTCGACGCCCGCCGGTCATGCAGTGGATGAGCCAACTGTCGATCGTACCCAGCCGTACCCTGCGGCCGCTCTCCAGGCGATCCAGCAACCAACGGAATTTCGGACCCGGAAACATCGGGTCAAGTGGAAGGCCGGTCAGGGCTTGGACGCGATCAAAGTGCCCTTCGGTGATGAGGCGTTCGCAATCAGTTGCCGTGCGCCTGCACTGCCAGCTTAAAACTGGCCCGAGGGCTTCTCCGATGTCCGCGTCCCAGGCGGTCACCGACTCGCGCTGATTGGAGATTGCCACTGCCTCGATGGAAATGCCTGGCATCGTTTCCAGGCAGGCATTGACGGCCTCGCAAACGGAAGCAAAGAGCCTGTTCGGATCCTGTTCGACCCAGCCGGGCTTTGGATAGGAAATACCCACCGCTGCGGAGCCTCGGGCCACGACATCCCCGCCTTCAGACACCAGAACCGCCTTGGAGTTGGTGGTGCCCTGGTCGATAGCCAGAATTGCTCGCATCGTCATCTCCTCGAAACGAACGGCTGGGGCGGATACGCGCCCCGGCTCATGAAGCTGCTATCAGATTATTTGCGCTTGATCAGTGCCTGCGCGGCGTTGGCGATCGCCGTTGGAGACATACCGAACTCGTCGAGAAGGAATTCGGCGGAACCGGTCGGGGCAAAAATGCCTGGAACGCCCAATCTCTTCATTGGCACAGGCGCATAGTCAACCACGACTTCCGCAACCGCAGAGCCCAGCCCGCCAAAGATCGAATGCTCTTCCGCCGTCACAATCGCGCCGGTTTCCCTGGCCGCAGCAATGATTGCCGCTTCGTCGATCGGTCGAACGGTCGCAAGATTGAGCACCCGCGCGTCGACACCGCGCTCGTTCAGAATCTCCGCCGCTTTGACGATACGGTGGGTCAATGTGCCGTTTGCGATGAGCGTGACGTCGGAGCCCTCGCGCAAAACGTTGGCCCTGCCCAGTTCGAATATGTGACCCTCAGGCAAGAGGTCGGGTACGCCCACACGCGACAGGCGCAGGAAGCATGGCCCACTATAGGTCGCGGCCCACTCGACGGCGGCGGCAGTCTCGATCCGGTCACAGGGCGCAATCACCGGGAGGTTCGGCAGAACCCGCATCCACGCGAAATCCTCGATCGAATGATGGGTTGGGCCAAGTTCGCCATAGGCCATTCCCGACGAAATGCCGACAAGCTTCACATTGGCGTTCGAGTAGGAGATATCGGCCTTGATCTGTTCGAGCGAGCGGCCGGTCAGAAACGGCGCGGCAGCGCAGACATAGGGCAATCGGCCGCCATTGGCGAGGCCTGCGGCCACCCCGACCATATTCTGTTCGGCGATGCCAACATTGACAAGGCGACCGGGAAACTTTGACTTGAAGCCGCTAAGTTTTGACGAACCAACGGAGTCATTGCAAACGGCGACGATGGTTTCGTCCTGCGTGGCAAGCCGCTCGAGGGTGGCTGCGAAAGCATCGCGGCAGTCGTGCAACCTAGGTGTATTTACGGGCCCGTTCATCAAAGTGCCTCCGACAGTTCTGCCAATGCGATTTCGTATTGCTCCTTGTTCGGAACCTTGTGATGCCAATCGACGGTATCCTGCATGAAGGAGATGCCATGCCCTTTGTTGGTGTGGGCGACGATGCAGTGTGGATGGTCGCCGCGGCTTTCAAGCGCCGGAACGATCTCATGCATGTTGTTGCCGTCGATTTCCGTGACGCGCCATCCGAAGGCTTCGAGCTTCGGCCGAAGCGGGGCAACGTCGTTGGTGTCCGATAGCGCAGCCCCCTGCTGAAACCGGTTATGGTCGATGACCAGCGTAAGATTGTCCAGACGGAACTGGTGTGCTGCCATAATGGCTTCCCAATTCGACCCTTCCTGCATTTCGCCGTCGCCAGTGATCACATAGGTATGATAGCCGGCTCCTGACAATTTCGCCGCTTTCGCCATCCCGACAGCCACGGGAAGACCGTGCCCAAGAGGGCCGGTATTGGTCTCCACACCAGGGACCTTGTTGCAGTTGGGATGACCGTTCAGCCGGGAGTGCGGCTGTAGGAAGGTATGGATCTCATCCTCCGGGATGAATCCTCGCTTGGCCAGTGTGACATAGAGCGCGCAGGCGGTGTGCCCCTTCGAAAGCACGAAACGGTCGCGATCGGGATTTTTCGGCTGGTCCGGCCAGATACGCAAAACGCGAAAGTAGAGCGCGGTCAAAAGGTCGATGACCGACATCTCGCCACCGATATGGCCGGCGCCCGCTTCGTACACAGCCTGAAGGTCGCGCAGACGTATCTGGCGGGCGATCCGTTCAAGGTCCGATGGCTCCATCACTGTCTCCTGCATAATTATTCATATCGTTATATTTTTGCATACAAAGCGTATTAGTCAAGCCCTCCACACCCCAGTCCAACGCAGCTGATGCTCCACAGACCGGTTGACAGCGCCTCACCGGCTTGTTAATGCATTTTCCGGCACGTGTGAATATTTATTCTCTAGTGAAGGAATATTGGCCAACGGCCTTATTTCCAGGGAGGAACGATGGTGGCGATCGACGTCAATGAACAGAGCCGTCCGTCCGGGACATGGCTTCGCAAGCTCGCTGGCGCCACTGGCCCGCTCGTTGGACTGCTTGCTTTGTGTGTTTTCCTGAGCGTCAGCACCGATGCCTTTCTGTCGCTTCGCAACGGCCTCAACATTCTCGATCAGATCACCGTCCTCGGGATCATGGCGGTCGGCATGACCTTCGTCATCCTGATCGGGGGTATTGATCTGTCAGTCGGTTCGGTACTTGCCCTGTCCACCATGGTCATGGGTTGGACGGCAAACGTCGCGGGACTGCCGCTGCCTCTCGGAGTTGCTTTCGCGCTCATAGCGTCGGCTGCAAGCGGGCTGATCGTGGGGCTTCTCGTGACCATGTTTAGGGTGCCCGCCTTCATCGCGACACTTGCCATGATGTCGGCGGCACGCGGCGTGGCGAACATGATCACCGACGGACAGCAGATCGTTGGCTTTCCCGACTGGTTCACGATGCTCGCCATCGATCGTCATTTCGGCGTTCTGACGGCAACCGTGTTCCTCATGCTCGCGGTCGTCCTTGCGGCCTGGGTATTTCTACACTTCCGATCCGAGGGACGCATGCTTTACGCAGTTGGCGGCAATCCGGAAGTTGCCCGTCTTGCCGGCATCAAGGTGAAGATTGTGACGATCGGGGTCTACATCGCCAGTGCGGTTCTTGCAGGCCTTGCCGGCATTGTGTTGGCCGCCCGTCTCGATTCCGTTCAGCCGTCGAGCGGCCTCGGCTATGAGTTGGATACGATTGCCGCCGTCGTCATTGGCGGCACGTCGCTTTCAGGCGGATCTGGCGGGATCGGCGGCACGCTCATCGGCGTCCTGATCATCGGCGTGCTTCGCAACGGCCTCAATCTGCTCAACGTCTCGCCTTTTCTTCAGCAGGTCATCATCGGAGTTGTCATCGTGCTCGCCGTCGGCGCCGAGACCATTCGCAGGCGACGAGCGGCCTGAGACTTTCCCGGCCGCGCGCGGCCGGACTTTAAAGAATTCCTCTCCGAAAGGTTTGGAGCGGATCTCATGACCCAAGGGGGAGGACTTACCCATGGGTGATCAACAAAGGAGGAACTAAAATGAATCTTGCGCGCACTCTGCTCGCTTCGGCTGCTCTCGTCGGCCTAAGCCTTTCATCGGCGCATGCCGCAGAGGTCAAGAAAATTGGTCTGGCCGTTGCAAACCTTCAGGCGAACTTCTTCAATCAGATCAAGCAGTCCGTCGAGGACGAGGCCAAGAAGCGCGGCATCCAGGTCGTGACCGTCGATGCCAAGGGCGATGGCCCGACCCAAGTCAACCAGATCCAGGATCTGCTGACCCAGAAGATCGATGCGCTGATTTATATCCCGGCGGGTGCTGCGGCTGCGAGCGTTCCGGTCAAACTCGCCAAGAACGCCGGCGTTCCCGTCGTCAACGTCGACCGCAATGCCGAGGGCGCACCGGGCGATACCTTCCTCGCCACGGATTCAGTGTCGTCGGCAAAGGCGGTTTGCGACTACATCCTCAAGGCTGCCGGCGGCAAAGGCAAGATGGTTATCATTCACGGCCAGAAAGGCACCACGCCGGAAGTAGACCGCAGCAAGGGATGCGCTGAAGCTCTGAAGGCCTATCCGGATGTGAAGATCGTTGCTGAGCAGTATTCCAACATCTGGGCTCAGGACGAGGGGTTCCAGATCATGCAGAACATGCTGCAGGCAAACCCGGATGTGTCGATCGTGTTTGCCCAGGCCGACGCGCTGGCGCTGGGTGCGGCCCAGGCTATCAAGGTCGGAAATCCTTCGCAGAAGATCGTAGTTGGCGGTTTTGACGGAGATACGGCAGCCCTTGAAGCCCTCGGCAAGGGCGTATTTGACGTGACGGCGACCCAGCAGACGCAGAAGATGGGCCGCGATGCGGTCGCCAATGCGATCAAGCTTGCCTCAGGCGAAAAAGTGCCCCCTGTCCAGTTGCTCGATGCGACGTTGACGACCAAGGACAATGTGGCCGGTTTCATCGCCAACCATCCTTGATGCCATCCAAGACTTGCGGAGGTGTGCTGTGACTGATCCGGTTCTGTCCTTGAAGGGCATTTCGAAGCGCTATGGACCGCTCCAGGTTCTGAAAAATGTCAGCCTGGATGTCCATGCGGGCGAAGTGCTGGCCCTTCTCGGCGAGAACGGGGCTGGAAAGTCGACGCTTTCAGGCATTATTGCCGGATCACGCACACCTTCCGAAGGTACAATGACGTGGCTGGGGCAGCCCTATGCCCCAGCCACTCCAAGAGAGGCGATCGACAAGGGCGTGGTGCTCATCCATCAGGAGCTTCAACTCCTGCCTCACCTTTCCATCGCGGAAAACGTCTTTATCGGGCGCTGGCCCATGAAAAACGGCGTCGTCGATCGCGCCCAGATGGTTCGGCGCGCTCAAGAGCAGCTCGCTCGGCTCAATCTACACATACCGGCGACGCGAAAAGTCGCAGGTCTGTCGACCGCAAATCAGCAGTTGATCGAGATCGCCAAGGCCTTGGCGCTGGATGCTAAGCTTCTTATCCTTGACGAGCCGACCGCGGCCCTTGGCGGGGCCGAGACGGAAGCGCTGTTTGAACAGGTAAGAAAGCTCCGATCCGAGGGCGTCGGGATCATCTATATTTCCCATCGCATGGAAGAGATCAAAAAGATCACCGACCGCATCGTCGTTCTTCGCGACGGAGAGCGGGTCCAGGAGTTCGCCGATAGCGCAACACCTGTGCGCACGATCGTCGAGAGTATGGTCGGACGCTCGCTCGAGCGCATGTTTCCGGCCCTCCCAGAGCCGACCGATCGTCCGGTTCTTCAGGTTTCGGGCCTGACCTCACCCGACGATTCCTTCCGTGACGTGACGTTTGGCGTGCGGGCCGGAGAAATCCTTGGCATTGCCGGGCTGGTTGGGGCCGGGCGCACGGAACTTGTCCGTGCCATTTCCGGCGCCGATCCGATCAGCGCCGGCTCGATCCGGCTGGACGGCGAGGAACTGAAGCTTCGTAATCCTGCTGACGCGATCGCTCATGGGATCGTCATGGTGCCAGAAGATCGCAAGGAACAGGGCCTGGTCGTCGGCCATCGCATCAGCGAGAACATCATCTACGCCAATCTCGACAAGCTTGGCGGCCGCTGGATCACATCGCGCGTCAAACGCGCCTTTGCGGAGAAGGCCGTGGCGAAGTTCGGGGTCAAAGGCCGTGCTGAGCAATATGCGTCCGACCTGTCGGGCGGCAACCAGCAGAAAGTCGTGATCGCGAAGTGGTTGATGCGCGACCCCAAGGTTGTTGTGCTTGACGAACCGACGCGAGGCATCGACGTCGGCGCCCGCGCAGGCATCTACGATATCATCGTCAATCTCGCTCGCCAGGGCGTTGCGGTCATCGTCGTCAGCTCCGACCTTGAGGAAGTTTTGGGGGTCTCGAACCGGATCCTGGTTCTGTCCCAAGGCAATCAGACAGGCATACTCGACCGTGACCAGGCAAATGACGTCTCGGTCATGGAATTGGCAACAATTTAAGGAACCACAGAAAGGAAGAGCGATGCCGGACATCACTCTTAACGCCCCGAAACTGTTCGACCTCCGTGGCCGGATCGCCATTGTCACGGGCGCTGGCAGCGGAATTGGGCAACGGATCGCCATCGGTCTTGCGCAGTGCGGCGCGGACGTTGCCCTCCTTGACCGGAGAACCGACGACGGCTTGACGCAGACGGCCAAGCATATACGCGATGCCGGTCGCCGCGCGATCGAGATCGCCGCGGATGTTACAACCAAGTCTTCGCTGGCTGACGCTGTTGCGCAAACCGAGAGTGAGCTCGGTTCCTTGACCCTAGCGGTCAACGCCGCCGGTATTGCGAACGCCAAACCAGCGGAAGAGATGGAGGAAGACCAGTATCAGACCTTGATGGATATCAACCTGAAGGGCATCTTCCTGTCGTGCCAGGCAGAGGCACGAGCCATGCTGAAGAATGGTGGCGGTTCGATCGTCAATATCGCGTCCATGTCGGGCGTCATCGTCAACCGCGGTCTGAGCCAGGTGCATTATAACGCCTCCAAGGCGGGCGTGATCCACATGTCCAAGTCATTGGCGATGGAATGGGTTGACCGCGGCATCCGCGTCAACACGATCTCGCCGGGCTACACCGCAACGCCGATGAACACGCGCCCGGAGATGGTCCATCAGACCAAGCTCTTCGAAGAGCAGACGCCAATGCAACGCATGGCCAATGTCGACGAGATGGTTGGCCCCGCGGTCTTCCTGCTCTCGAACGCCGCCAGCTTCGTCACGGGCGTCGATTTGCTCGTCGACGGCGGCTTTTGCTGCTGGTGATACGATGCGCAAGCTGATTGCAGGCAACTGGAAAATGAACGGTCTCGCATCCTCCCTGACTGAGATCGAAGCGCTGAGGGGACTAACGGGCAACACGGCGTGCGATATCGTTGTGTGCCCGCCCCTCACGCTTGTTGAAAAAGCATTTGAGCGCGCCAAGGGCTCGACAATCGCCATCGGCGCGCAGGATTGCCATGCGCAGGCGTCAGGTGCCCATACCGGAGACGTTTCTGCCTTCATGCTTGCCGAGGTGGGCGCACGCTTCGTGATCTTAGGTCATTCCGAACGCCGCTCGACCTATCGTGAGACCGATGCAACGGTGGCGGCCAAGGCCGCAATGGCCCATGAGGCAGGATTGACCAGCATTATTTGCGTCGGCGAGACACGCGAGGATCGTGACGCGGGCAAGGCTATCGATGTTGTTTGCGCCCAGATCGAAGGCTCTGTTCCCCACAGCGCAAACAGTGCCAACACGGCCATCGCCTACGAACCGGTCTGGGCGATCGGGACCGGCCTTGTTCCGACCGTCGAGCAGATCGAAGAGGTCCATTCCTTCATTCGGCACATGCTCGAAGAACGTCTGGGAGAGGACGGGCGTCGTGTCAGGATCGTCTACGGAGGATCTGTGAAGGCATCGAACGCGTCGGCAATTTTTGCAGTTCAAAACGTCGATGGTGCCTTGGTGGGAGGTGCCTCGCTCAACGCTGCGGAGTTTGCCGGGATCATATCCGTCGCCACTTGACGACCGAATAAACGACAGACGTGGGGTCGTCTAGGATCGGCACCCGGCTTGGCTTATGCCGCGAAAGGAAGAGAAAATGCAACGCTTTCAAAACAAGACGGTCGTCATCACCGGAGCCAGCCGCGGTATAGGTGCTGCGATCGCCAAACGTTTCGCCAAGGAGGGTGCAAATCTCGTCGTCTCGGCTAACGAAGACCTGGTGCACTCTGTCGCCGAACAGATCCAGCAAGACGGCGGCAAGGCGATTTCCTTCGTCGGCGACGTGACAGACAAGACAAGCGTCAAGGCACTCTACGACGCGGCCGAGGCAGCGTTTGGTGGCATCGATGTCTCCATCCAGAACGCCGGCGTCATTACCATTGCCAGGATCGAGGATATGACCGAGGACGAATGGGACAAGGTCATGGCCGTCAACACCAAGGGCGTGTTCTTGTGCGCGCAGGAGGCAATTTCACGAATGCGCAAGCATGCGAGGGGCGGACGTATCATCAACACGGCGTCCGGTCAGGCGCGCGACGGGTTCATTTTTACGCCCCACTATGCGGCGTCGAAGATGGGCGTTGTCGGGATTACGCAAAGCCTGGCAAAGGAAGTTGCGGCCGAAAAGATCACCGTCAATGCGTTCTGCCCGGGCATCATCGAAACCGACATGTGGGCCTACAACGACCAAGCTTGGGGAAAGCTGCTCGGAAATTACGCGCCCGGCGAACTCATGAAGGAATGGGTGAACGGAATTCCGATGAAACGCGCTGGATCTGGCGAAGATGTGGCCGGGCTTGTCACCTTCCTTGCGAGCGACGACGCGGCCTATATTACCGGTCAGACGATCAACGTCGACGGCGGATTGATCATGTCCTGACGAATTGGAGACAGTCTGTTCAATAGGAGAAGTGCCCCAAATGGCTCCGGCGTCAAAGCACCCCTTGCCGGACGGGGTCCCCATCGCCTATGTTGGTAACGTTCTCAGGGCGGGGTGAAATTCCCCACCGGCGGTATTGGGCGAAAGCCCGGAGCCCGCGAGCGCCTTTCGCCGCAAGACGGAAGGGTCAGCAGATCCGGTGAGATGCCGGAGCCGACGGTATAGTCCGGATGGAAGAGAGCAATGCTGCAAACGCCACCTGTCCGTGGCGGGTCGCATGCTTGTTCGCCCAAGGGAAACGGTGGCTTCGAAAGAGGTCATGATGCTGCCACGGCAGCTAACCCTTGAAAGGCAAGACACATGGCAATAGCCAAAATCGAAGATGCAGTCGCAGCCATTTCGCGCGGCGAGATCGTGATCGTCGTTGATGATCGGGACCGAGAAAACGAAGGCGATCTCGTGATTGCTTCGGACGCAGTCACCCCCGCAGCGATCACGTTCATGATGAACCATGCCCGTGGGCTGATCTGCGTTCCCATGCAGGGCGAGAGGCTCGACGAGCTCGACATCCCGCTGATGGTTCCGCGCAACACGGAAGTTCTCAAAACCGCTTTCACGGTGTCCGTGGACTATATCCCCGAAACAACGACGGGGATCTCGGCGGCAGACCGGGCTGCGACCGTTCGCGCTCTTATCACGCCAGGAACTCAACCTGACGATTTTGCCCGGCCGGGGCACATCTTCCCTCTGCGCGCCCATCCTCTTGGCGTGCTCGGACGTCCCGGACACACAGAGGCCGCGGTCGATCTGGCAAGACTCGCCGGGCGGGCGCCGTCGGGCGTCATCTGCGAAGTGGCAAACGACGACGGGACGATGGCCCGCCTGCCGGACCTTGAACGCTTTGGAGAGCGCCATGGTCTGCTTGTGGTCACGATCGAGGACCTGAAGTCTTATCTGAGCCACAAGCAGCGCGATCTGCTCGACTCGGAACGGTCCGTCGCTTGATGGTCGCACGGCCCCGGCCCCTATTCCTTGGCTATAGACGGCGGCTTGCGCTGCCGTCTATGCTTGTGAGCATCGAGACCTGCCACGGCAATGGACGCGGACTGTCTGCACGGCATGCTCGCCACCAATCCCGAACACTGAACGCGGATATGCAGGCATTCATCCAAAGCTAGTTGGTGCATCCAGAGGACAGGGTCCCGGCGTGCGACCCTGCCCCGCAGACAACCCTCACCAAGACCCTGGCTCGAACTTAGTACCAAGCTCGTCGAAGAATCCTTTAAATCGAAGACTGCCTTTCAACGTCGCTGCTTTGCCGCAGTTCCTTGATCAAGTCCACGAAGCGGCGCAGCTTCGCCGGGATATTGCGCCTACCAGGATAGTAGAGACATAGCCCCGGATACGGCGGGGTCCAATCGAAGAGGACCTGCTCCAGCCTTCCGGCAGCGAAGTCGTCTGCGACCTGCCATTCGTTCAGATAGGCGAGCCCGGCTCCGTCGCGGACCGCCCGGAGCATCAGGTCGCTGTCATCGAGCGTGAGCCTGCCCGGAACGTCGAGCGCGAAGCTCTCTCCCCGACGCTCGAACTCCCAGCGGTAGATCGCGCCGCTTGCCATTCGGGCGCGGATGCACATGTGGTTCTGGAGATCTGCCGGGACCTGCGGCCTCCCATGACGCTGAAGATATTCGACCGAACCGACGATGGCTGGGCGGACGGTGTCGCCGATCGGGACAACGACCATATCAGGGGGAACGGCTTCCCGAATCCTGATCCCGGCGTCGAAGCCCTTGGCGTTGACGTCGACTAGCGCGCCCTCGGTGACGATTTCTACCGACATTTGCGGGTTCCGGCGCATGTATTCCAGGATTAGCGGCGTCAGGATCATCCGGGTCGCACCCACTGATGTGTTGATGCGCAGGGTGCCCGTCGCTTCTGCGCGGTGCTCGTCGACGTGCTCGACGGCGCTACGGATCGCCTCCAGCGCTGGACCGACACTTGCCACAAACTGTTCGCCTGCTGCTGAAAGGACGACGCTGCGTGTGGAGCGATTGAACAGTCTGACCCCCATGCGGGTCTCCAGAGCGGCGATCTGCTGGCTAAGCGACGACGACGAGATTCCTAGCTCGCGAGCCGCAGCTCGAAACCCACCGTGGGAGGAGACGGCGAGAACCGCCTCTAGTTCGGCAAGAGAGCCACGCATCATTGTCCGCAATTCCCTATCAGGCTGAGCATATATGACCAACTTATCAGGACAATCCCGAAATGCCAGATATGCCGTAGCAATCCAAAGGAGTTCGGCATGCGCGACATCGACACAATCTACATCGACGGCCAGTTCGTCACCCCGAAGGGCACCGGGACGGCCGATCTCTACAATCCTTCCACGGAAGAACGAATTGGAACGGTGCGGCTAGGCGGCGTCGAGGACGCGCGCGACGCCGTCGCTGCGGCGAAACGGGCCTTCCCTGCGTTCTCGCGAACGACGAAAGGCGAGCGCATCGACATGCTGAAGCGGTTGAACGCCGCCGTCGCTGCGCGCGTCTCTGACCTCACCGAAGCGATGTCACTCGAATACGGCGCTCCGCAGACCTTTACGCGTTTCGCTATTTCCCATGCTGCTTCGAGCTTTCTCACCATGGCGAGCGTTCTGGAGGAATACGAATTCGAGCGCAGGATGGGTCGAGCGCGGGTGGTCATGCAGCCGATCGGCGTAGCCGCAGCCATCACCCCGTGGAATAGCAACATCGGCTTCATCACCTCGAAGCTCACGACGGCCATCGCTGCCGGCTCGACCATTGTCATCAAACCGAGCGAGATGAGCGCAGTACAGACGCAGGCCCTGACAGAGTGCCTGCATGAAGCGGGCTTGCCCAAGGGCGTGTTCAACATTGTCAACGGGCTCGGCAATGTCGTCGGCGCGGAACTCAGCGGGCATCCGGACATCGCGAAGGTGACCTTCACGGGTTCAACCGCGGTCGGCAGGGAAATCCTGCGAAGCGCGGCCGACACCTTCAAGCGCGTCACGCTGGAGCTTGGCGGCAAGGGTCCGAACATCATTCTCGACGACGCCGATCTGGACGTGGCCATCCCCGCCGTCTTGAGGATGGGCTTCATCAACAGCGGCCAGGCCTGCATCGCTGGCACCCGCATTCTGGTACCGAACCATCGGCTCGATGAGGTCGTGACCAGGCTGAAGCGGGAGATCGAGACGTTCAAGGTCGGCGCCCCCGATGATCCGGACGCAATGATCGGTCCGATGGTCAGCCGGAAACGGTACGATCGCGTCCAGTCCTACATCGAACTAGGGATGCAGGAGGGCGCCAGTCTCCTGACAGGCGGTCTCGGACGTCCGGCCGGACTGGATCGCGGCTGGTTCACGAAGCCGACCATATTCACCAACGTCGACAACCAGATGCGTATCGCGCGAGAAGAGATATTTGGTCCGGTCCTGTCGGTCATCGCCTATCGCGACGAGGACGAGACCGTCTCCATCGCAAACGACACCCCGTACGGGCTTCAGGCCTATCTTCATGGCACCGACGTCACACGCATGCAGGCGCTTGCGGATCGACTGGATTGCGGCCGCGTGGTCGTTAACGGGGCGCCCCACGAGCCGCTCGCTCCATTTGGCGGATTCAAACAGTCGGGGATCGGTCGCGAGTATGGCGTGTTCGGACTGGAGGCGTTCCTGGAACCGAAAGCCGTCATCTTGTGACGACCGATACGTGAGGCAGCGTCTGAAGTGTGCGGTTTACGGGTTCTGCAATCGAACGAGGACTTTTCCAACAGCCTTGCCGCTCTCCTGGAACTCGTGTGCTTCGGCCACTGCGTCGAGGGCAAATGTCTTCGAGATCTTTGGGGCATGTACCCCGGAGGCGGCGCAGGCCGAGACCTCCACGGTCGCCTGCCGCATCGCTGCCTCTGGCATAGTGTAGACGTAGACGAAACGGAACGAGAAGCCGCCCAGCAGCGCCGGGAAGAACGGGATCGTGAGAGGCCTGCGGCGACTCCGTCGAATAGCCCGAGACGACTCCGTCGCGGGCGAGACAGGTCATCGCCACGTCGATGTTCGCGGAGATGTCAACGTCCACGATGCGATCTACTCCGTGGCCAGCCGCCGCCGATCTCACCGTTCAGGAGACATCCTCCTCGTACCTGTTGATGACCAGATCGGCCCCGGCCACTCGCGCGACGTCCGCCTGCTCGTCGCGGCTCACCGTCGCCGCCACCCACGCCCCCGCCCGTTTCGCAGGAAGGATCGCCGCATTGCCCGCGACGCCCCTTCCACCCTGGACGAGGATTCGCTTGCCGCGAACGCCGCCGTCGGCGAACAGGCATCGGTGCGCGGTCATCGCCGGAACTCTGAGGGACGCCCCGACCTCGAAGGACACGTTGTCGGCCAGCCTGACGGACTGCACGGAGGGCAAGACGACGAATTCCGCCGCGGTACCGAACGCCCTCCCCGTCCTGATGTGGTATAATCCACGAGAACGGCATTGCCTTGGCGCCGAAACCTCTTCTGGTCTCGATGTCGGAAGGATTGATGCCGGAGGCGACGACCCTCACCCGGACCTCCCCGGCTCCTGGCTGCGGATC
Source organism: Rhizobium sp. 11_C7_N12_5 (assembly GCF_051811145.1). NCBI lineage: Bacteria > Pseudomonadati > Pseudomonadota > Alphaproteobacteria > Hyphomicrobiales > Rhizobiaceae > Rhizobium > Rhizobium sp. 11_C7_N12_5. Next base: position 51,303 of record NZ_JBPWPY010000003.1, on the reverse strand, counting down.
GGGCGGCGCAAATCAGCCATGGAAGCCAAACGCCAGCGTGGAAGGCCCGCCTCGTTCGCGACAATCAAAAGCTCCGTCCCGTTTGTCGCGGAGCGGCAATCAGAAACCGATGAGACGCTTGCCAGCGACAATCAACATCCGACCGCGACTTAAGAGTCTCATCTAGATTGTCGCTAGAGTCTCATCCTGATCGCCGCGCCATACGTCAACCGCGATCATCGACGTTAGGATGGCGCAGAGCATCTCTGCCAACGTCAACGTCGCTCCGGAAAGAATGCTGCAGGTCGAACTCCTCCGCAGCCGGCAGGGCGACTCGTCTTCCTGCCCCAGCACAGCATCCGAAATGGGAAATTCGCCGTCTAGGATCACGGCGCGGCTAGTAAAAAATTAGCGAAACGCCAAAATCTGCTTTCAACCTGTCGGAGCGATTGGGCGTCGCACGTCCTTCGCAGGTGCAGAGGACCAAGGAGACGAACGTGCGCGCAGATGTATTGTTGAAGGGAAGAGGACTTGTCGAATGTCCCCGTTGGCATCGAGGCGAGCTCTGGTTTGCCGATTGGACCAGTGGCGAGATACGGGTCCTTGAAGACGGGAACCAATCGCGGCTCGTGATTCCGGCGAAAGCTCCACCATTGTCATTCGATTTTGGCCCAGAGAACGACCTTTTCGTGATCCAGTCCGGTTCTTCATCACTCATGCGTTATGATGGCATGGGCTTGAAGGAATTCGCAGCGCTGGGGTCCGGCGCGTGGAACGAAATCCTCGTCGACGCTGCAGGCAGGATCTATGTCAATGGGCCAGCGATTACGCTGGTCCTCCCTGATGGCAGCGTTGAAAAGCAGGCCGAGGGCTTTCAGTTCCCGAATGGCATGGCATTATCTGCTGATGGCCGCACTTTGGTCTGCGCGGAAAGCTGGGCCAAGCACCTGACTGCTTTCGATGTGGCCGATGACGGCCGCCTTTCCAACCGGAGGATCTGGTCAGAGCTTCCCGGCCCGCCAGACGGAATATGTTTCGACCGCCAGGGAGCCATCTGGTATGCCGATGTCCCCAATGCCTATTGCCGCCGGGTACGAGAAGGCGGCGAAATGCTTGACGAGGTCAAGGTAGATCGCGGCGCATTCGCCTGCATGCTCGGCGGCGAGGATCGATCCACCCTCTTCGTCACCACCGCACAATGGTTCGGCATGGACAAGATGAGTCAAATGGCCGGCACAGGTCAAATCGTTTCCGTCGAAGTGAACGTTGCCGGAGCCGGCTGGCCGTTCAATTGAACGCTCACATTGCGGAGGTCCGCGTTGGTGAACAACATCGGGACGAAAACCAAGTCCGCCAGTTCACTGGATCACCTTCGATCGACAGTGGTGCGACGCCTCCGCTCTATTGAGCGTGAGTCTGATCGCCTTGCAGGGGAACAACGTGCCAAACCTCAGCCGCACACAGACAATCTCCGTATCGGGTGGGTCGATATACACCACCATTGCCGGGAGCGGCCCGCCGGTTCTATTGCTGCATGGATTCCCAGAGACCAATCTTATGTGGCGCGGTGTCGCTCCTCTGCTTGCCTCCGAGTTCACTGTCATCTGTTCCGACCTACGTGGATACGGTGCCAGCGCTTGTCCCTCGTCGACTCCAGATCACCTGCCCTATTCAAAACGAGCGATGGCCGCCGAGATGGTCGAGGTTATGGCAAAGCTCGGCTTTTGCGAGTTCATGATCGCCGGTCATGATCGCGGCGGTCGTGTCGCTCACCGGATGGCGCTCGATTATCCTGCTACAATTACAAAGCTTGCGGTTCTAGATATCGTCCCTACCCAGGCCGTCTGGGATCGCGCCGATGAGGTCTCTACTGATAGCTGATGACGTAGAGCCTGGAGACTATTGACCTTGCATGAAGGCCTGGATTTCCTCGGGCGTCACTTTGCCATCCTTGTTGGCATCAATCAGGTCGAAGATCCGCTTATGGATTGCCGTTACTTCATCAAATGAAAGTGCGCCGTCACCGTTGGTATCCGCAATGGCGAACATGATCTTCATCATATGTCCGCGCATTTTCCCCATAGGCATTCCCTCCGCCATTCCGCACGGCGCAGCACTTCGATCCATCATATCTGCGTGCTCCATTTCATCGGGCATCATCGCCGATCTTCCCCATCGGTCCTGATCCGGAGCTTTGGACTGTGCTGTAGCGACGCCAATGCCCCCAACAGTTAGGAAGGCGGTCAGCGCGACTATGGTGGGCAGTTTGGGCTGTGACATCGGATGCCTCCTGTCGTTTAGACCCGAATAATGGCCTGCTTGCGAGTATCCGCCTTGATGTAGGTCAAATCCTTTTGCGGGAATTTCTGTCTTTGATTGCGCGGTAGGAAAAACTGCTGACCAAGGTCAACTCGTCGCGGCCCCTTGATCAAGGCGTGCATCCATTTTTCTTCACGCCACTCGTCGCTAGGTAGTGTTGACCAGGTCGGCGACAGTGATTTGCCAACGAGGTCCCATCCGACTTCTCTCGGAAGTCAGCGCCAAGAACCTATATCGGAGCCAAAGCCATGACTTATACTCTAGACAAGACCCTATCCGGGAGCTCGTTTGATGTCGCAGTCGAAAGGACGAAAGCAGCACTTGCGCGCAAAGACTTCGGCATCCTGACGGAGATTGACGTCAAGGCGACGATGAAGAAGAAGCTTAATGCTGACATTGACAACTACCTCATTCTGGGCGCCTGCAATCCGAGCATGGCCTTCGAAGCGATAAATATGGAGCCAAAAGTCGGCGCAATGCTTCCCTGCAATGTAATCGTCAGATCCCTTGGCGGCGGCGATATAATGATCAGCGCTATCGATCCGGTTGCCTCCATGCGAGCAATCGAAAACGCCGCACTAAAGCAGGTGGCAGGGAATGTTCGGGCGAAGCTTGAGCAAGTTATAGCGAGCATCTGACATCGGTGATATCCTATGGATCAGCAATTTCCACGCGTTGGAGCCCGACATCCTGCACGCCTCGCCTCGATTGGTCTATCGATCGACCTACCCTTGTTTGACGGCCAGTTCGGACTTGGCGGCGTATCCGATTTTCATTTCACGGTAATTCATCGAAATCGTGGAGAGCCCTTGCGGCGCTTTGCCTATCCGTATGGCCGTGGTTCCCTGCGAGCACATAAGTGGGCCGAAAGGGCATAAAGCTTAACAAACTGGGGTATCTCGCCCTTTTTTTGAGGAGTCGACCATGAGTGAACAGAAAACCAATGGATATTCCAGCCTTCAGATCGCATTGCACTGGACAGTCGCGGCACTGATTTTCTTCCAGCTCCTGTTTGGAGAGAGTATGACGACGATCGTCGACGCAGGCGAAGAAGGAACCACTGCCTCGCCGAGCGATCTCACGCTCAGTGTCGCCCATTATTGGGTCGGCATAGCAATCCTCTGTCTTGTGGCCATTAGGCTCATCCTGCGTATCGTCCAGGGCGCGCCAGAGTCCGCCAGCGATACAACGTGGATGACGTACGCTGCAAAGGCGTCACATTGGCTTTTTTACATTCTCCTTGTCGCAGTCCCGGCCACGGGTCTGCTGGCAATTTATGTCTCAGATGAGTTCGGCGATATTCATAAGCTCGCCAAGCCCGCCTTTATCGCTCTAATTGCACTTCATGCCGTAGCCGCGCTGTTTCATCAGTTCGTTCTCAAAGATGGAACGTTGAAGCGCATGCTGCTGCCGGCGAAGTAGTATCCTCCGAACATCCGCGCTAAGCACGACGAAACCGGAGAAGTCCCGATGAGAAGCCACGGAGAATTGCATCTCGTAAACCGAATAGGCTGGCTGCGGGCCGCCGTGCTCGGCGCAAATGATGGCATCGTCTCGACGGCAAGCCTTATCGTAGGGGTCGCCTCGGCCTCAACGGCAAGCTCGGAAGTTCTGGTAGCGGGTATTGCGGGGCTTGTCGCCGGCTCCATGTCTATGGCGGCGGGCGAATACGTCTCGGTCAGCTCGCAGTCCGACACGGAGAAGGCAGACCTCGGCCGCGAACGGCAGGAGCTTATAAAACAACCGGATTTCGAAAGGGAAGAGCTGGCGCAAATCTATGTCGATCGTGGGGTTGAGCCCGTTCTTGCTCGGCAGGTTGCTGATCAGCTGATGGCGAAAGATGCACTTTCAGCCCATGCACGCGACGAACTCGGGATTTCCGAAATGATGACTGCGCGACCGATCCAGGCTGCCTTGACCTCCGCCGCAACCTTCGCGGTTGGAGCCGCAATGCCGCTGCTCATGGTGATCGTATCGCCCGCATCCATGCTTGTCATAACCGTCTCTGTGGCGTCGCTCGCCTTCCTGGCGCTGCTTGGCGCCATTGGGGCGAGGGCTGGCGGGGCCGGTGTCGTGAGGCCAACGCTGCGTGTTACATTTTGGGGTGCGTTCGCGATGGCGCTGACGGCAGGCATAGGCCATCTTGTTGGAGCCGTCATCTGAGACGCCCGAATGCAACGCGCGTTCGCTCCCGGCTGTTTTCGTCAATATAGATTGATGCCGAACGATGTCTTGGCGCCTCCTGACGGTCCAAGGTGACAGAGCTTTCAGGGAGCTCGGCGCCTAGTTAACCGCTCCAGCCCTCATCCCCCGGCTCGATGCGCCTGAAGTCAACAGGGCTATCGAAGCTGCCATCGGCAGAAGCTTCTGAGACAGTCGATCGCGGTTGGTTATCACGTTTGGGACCCTACCACCCCTCGTTTCAGCTTCGAGCGCTTTAGCGACGTCATGTTATTGCCGTGCCAGGTGAAGCCGCGCTGGAGCAAACCCTGCAACCACAGCAGGGGCGATAAGATATCGCGCAAGATCCAGGCAAGTATCAATGTTAATCCGAGCGGCCATCGATAGACAACCGCGAGGGCGACTTCCGCCGAATACCAGCAGACGATGAGCAGAGGAAGTCCGATCCACGCCAGCACATCCATCGTTGCCAGGATGCAGTACAGAATCGCCACCGGCAGTATGCCTGTCAAAATTTCCGCCGAATAAGCCAACGGAAAAGAGGAGCGCCGCAATTGTGCCCAGCGCAATTGTCTGCTCCAGACTTGAGACCACGTCTTGCGACCCAGTGGTTGCTGAAAAGGCTCACGGACGACAGCAACTTTTTTGCCCGTCCGGCGAGCTATCTTGGTCGCAGCCGCATCCTCGGCGACCTCGCTTGCTAGTATTGACAATCCGCCCGAATGCTCCAACTCCCGCCGAGAGAGCATCATCGTCTTGCCTTGCGCATAACCGTACCTCAGGAAGTCGGCCACCAGCTGCCAACGCGCTTGATATGTGTTGAGGAACGCCGCTTCCAAGGCCGCCGCCAGCCCTTCTGCATCGCTGCCGACGGGTGGCGAGCAAATGACAGAGGTCGCGGAGGACCAGCGCTCGCGAAGATCATCAATATAAGCGGGAGGGACCAAAACATTGCTGTCGGAGATGACAACCCAATCATATTTCGCGGCGCGCCAGCCTTTCCAAATGTTATTCAGCTTCGGATTTTGTGATATTTTATCGTCGCCAATGAGCAGATGCGCATCCGCGGCAGGGTGGGAGGCTATGAGCTCACGAACAAGCGGTATAGCCGGGTCATCGGGTGAGGCTACGCAAAAAATCAACTCGTACTGAGGATAGTCGATGGCAAAACTGCTTCGTAATGTGCGGCGCAGGTTGTTTTCCAATCCGCAGACCGGCTTTATGATCGTAACTCCGTCAGGGCCGCATTTTGCCGACCTTCTCCAGAGCAACTTCCGCAAAACCGCTAGCGCTACGCTTACGAATTGCGTTGCAACCAACAAAATCATGCCTGCCGAGATGATGACTGGTACGATGTTCATTTCCTCTCCGCCGCGGCTCGAAGACGCACTTTGCTTAACTAGGCGAAAAGCCACTCCCCGCCTTGTCCGAGTTCCTGCCGTGCTGGCAGCCATCCACCGGCGTTAAAAATGCACTCGCCATGGTGTCCGGGCTGCAGCAGCTCGCATGCGGCGCACCTTGGTCTCCTCGGCCGATATATCGGCATTCCAATCGCACGCTCACCGATGGACACACCACATTGGGGCGACCTATGCATTGCAGGTCATTCTCAAGCGCAGGTCCAGGCGGCAAATGCCTCCACAAGGTCTTAAAAAAAGGCCTCGTACAACTGAAGCGGGCGCCTATAAAACTTCAAAAGTTCGATCTGACCACGCCGGGCCGTCTTGGACACCTCGCGCGATAAATTCCGGCTTTCCGGAATGCCTGCCCACCCCCAAAGCACCGCGTTCTCGATTGCCGCATCACGCAGCTAAATGCCTTTCGATCTCGTTCAGCGGAAGATTAACAAGGTCCTTATCATATTCCGCTGCGATCCGTCTTTTGATTGTCTCAGGCATGGCGCGCCGCAGGTCAGCAAGCGCTTTCGGCGGAGCAACCACGAAGAGCTTGTGAATATCGTTTTGCTCGCAAATCGACTCCAGCTTTTCGACAACCATCGACGAAAACCGCTCTTCTTGTTGCTCATGAAAATTCGTCTGCCCGACGCTACTGCGATGGCTGCCCATCGCAACACGGCCCGGCTTGTCCGTTCCTTGCTCGCGGGCCGGGGCGTTATGCGGGTTCTCGATGACTTGCTGGACTTCAAGCATCAGATTGAACGCGTTCCCGACATTGCGGAGCAAGAGTGCCTTGCTGGCATCTGAAACGAGAATCCAAGCATTATAAGGAATGATTGCATCGTTCATGACATTGTCCTCTTTCGTTAGACCGCTACGAAGATATTCCCCCATCCCGTGAGGCCGCATTGACCCTGGTCAATCCCAGCCAGGAGGCGCCTTGCAGCATTCCCAATCGTGGCCGTAGTGTTCGTCTGCTATGGCGCCTATCAGGGTACCTTCCGTGCCGCTGGAAAGGCGCTCGCTTCTAGCCTCGTACCCCGGGAACTGCGCGCCGGCGGCATCGGCTGGTACAATTCCCTGGTTGGGCTCACTCAACTCATTGCCAGCGTCATCGCCGGTCTGCTTTGGGATCACCTGGGCCATCAGGCCGTGTTCGTCTATGGAGCAGTTTTCGCAGTGGTCGGCATCGTTGCGCTGCTGATACTTGTGCCCGCAGACAGCAGCATCAGCGAGCGCTTCGAGTGACACGGCTCGCCAACGCGACATGACACGCCGTCTTAATTCGACCCGGATCGATAGAGGTCGAAGATAGGGAATGATCACTGAGTGATCGACACAGCGATTTTGCGCCAGGTTTACAGTATCGGCGGCACGATGTTGCCGGGGGTTGGAGAACTGAAGGACAGACCCAACCATAAGCGGAGGTGCGAGTTGAACATCCGCGCCAGATCATCGATGAGCCTTGTCACCGCGAAGGTGCGGGGACCAATTATGGATGGTGCCCCGAAACGCCTTAGTCATCGTCGGTTTGGCAGCGGGACTGGAATGTCCCGGACCCTCTTGCTCACCATCTCGGGCGGGAAGTGTAGCCGAGAAGGTCGAACTTGTAGAGCGGTCTGCATCAAGGAACTCCGGACTACGTGTTCCGCCACCAGTTGCGAACGATGTGATGTCCTTCCAAGACGGAGCCCACTCTATTGTACATCAACGCAGTAACTTCGGTTCGACGGACTAATTGATCAAGCTCAATGCGCGGAAACCGGGCCAGCGCGAAAATGGTGCCATCATCGAATAGGAGGGAATGGGTCATACTGAAGACGTTTGTAGCATCCGTAACGTTGGCGCCATTCAGGTCACTCCTCCTTGCAGGAGAAGGCGATTGCTAAAATAGGTTACCTGGACCGATTTATCGCTTCAACGAAGCGGAACGGCATCTGAACTTGCTGGTGTCGGCGGCGCCGGCGAACGCAGAGGATTTCGCGACCACTTCTACGGGACGGACTATTCTGGAGAATTGTTCACCCGCATTCATGGAGAGAAACGATGGTTTTAGAGGAAAAGACAAGATCGGACTGGAATGAGCCCGTCTATGTTCAGGTGGCAAGGCGGGCGCCCGACACCATCCACAACCCAACCGAGGCACTCAATTTCCTCGCCAACGCGTGGAAAGGCTCGCGGAAGAAGCACAGCTTTGCAAGAGAGATCTGTGCTGCTGCGGCACTCGGGCAGGTTTCTCCCGAAACGGCGCGGGAGGCTTTCGTGGAGGCTGCTTCCGAAGCGAGAATGGTCATCGGCGCGCTCCATACGGAAGCTCGGAGCTAATTCCGGCGATATTTCTGGCGTTTGCTTCTCCAGATTGCTCGCAGCCGCCGTTCGGCCGATGACGGTTGCTTCCTACATTGCGCCCATCGCATACCTCACCGGAGATTTCTGTAAGCCGCTTCTACAGCTTTTCCTTGTCGTGCTCGCTGGTTATCGCCTCGATTCCTTGCCGATCCACTTGATCCTTGCTTTGACAGTCTGCTGCAAGCCGCCGCCTAAGGTTGTCCTCGCGCTCGTCTAGAAGACGGACGTGCCTTGCCGCGAGGTCCCCGAGCGTTGCCGCGTTAAGCCTGAAGCTGCGATCTTGCGAGATTGAGCTCGCGTCAGGATTGCCAGATCCCGCGGCATCGCCTTGCGGCGATCGCCGAAGCCGTGGACCCCAATCGCGCATTTGCGAAAGGTGCCTCGGACCTGATTGACGATCAAGGTTACAGCGTCTCGTTTTGCACGTCTTCGGCGATGACGAGTGGCGGTCTGCCGGGCTCGGCTATTTTCCTCGAGCAGACCAGCCAGCTCGCCGAGTGTGGAGGCTTTTCCACTCGAAGATCGGGATCCGGGCACCCTCGAAAATGCGCCCATCTTCTTCGCGTCCGTTGCGAAATAAAGCGAAAACATAGCCGCGCTCGAATTGCGTGCTCTCCATGATGTCGAGGCGGGTTTTCATCGTCTTGGATTCCTCGGCAGCAATAACGCCTTCGAAGCCGCCGAGATATCGGGTGAGCAGAAAATTGATCCTTCGCAAAGCCGCTTCGTTGACGCGGTATACACTGTGGCTTTGTGGAAGATTGGGAAAGTGCCGTAGAACAAAGGTTGCCATTGGCTCATGACCCATGATCGGAGCAATGACATGATTCATTTTCCCGCGGGACGATGGGTACGCTGGTTTCTCATCGATCATCTTTTGTTGATCGTTGTTATTCTGATGCTTGCCACCATCTTCAGCATCCCGCTGATCAAATCGATGATCGAGCACGATCAGCGAAGCGCGCCGCTGCTGCGCTCAACCACCCAGTAGTTTGTTGTGTCCGCCGAAGGGACGAGATCACTCGCTCGGCCTCTAGCGCAAGTTAGGAGACCTATTTGGGTATGGTTAGACCGATGTTTTGATTTGTGCTTCTCTCAATCGGAACGATTGATTGAGGGATGCGATGTCATGTTTGTAAACCGGCTCTGAACAATGACCCCGTTGAGATCCCCTGTAACGGTTTGAAATTGATAGGAACATCGGACCACCAACGGTTCATACGCAACGCCGGTGTGGTCGCCACTTTCTCCACAGCATGGAATATATTTCAATGACTTAAGCCTCATACCAGCAGGGTCATCCTTGGATGCTTTTTCACAACCTCGACTTATTGCGTGATCTCAAGCGGATCAATTCCCACCTGGTCGCAGCTGCTGCTCATCCCATCCTGGAAGAGTGCGGCGAACACTTGCAGAGCGGACGCCGAGCCCGATCCCCCAGGCGGCATTGACCGCGCATGACTAAAAGGTCCGATCTCAGCCGTCCGGTGGGGATACTGAAAGGCACTGAGTTCGCGGCCATCAGTCACGGCAAGACCAATAAATCGGACGCTTTGAAGCTGATAGTCACCCGCTCACCCACGGTGGGCGATGTGCGCCGTGGGTTGTTGAACATGTCGAAAGAAATCGTGTTGCCGGCGACGTTCATGCGGGTGCGAACAACTGAGCCAAGAAAATGCACTGATATGACCTCGCCCGTCAGGGCCGTGTCGCCCTTGGCCGATTCGGCCAGTGAGCCTGCCTCCGGGCGCAAAGCCAGCGATACCGTGTCGCCAGGCTTGTAGGCGGTGACCGATTGCTTCAGCGTGACGTCCTGATCGCCGATCATGATGCGGCTGTTGTCGGGATCGACGACCTTACCTTCGATCAGGTTCAGCGTACCGACGAAGGAAGCGACGAAGCGGGTGGCCGGAGTGTTGTAGATCTCGAAAGGCGAACCGATCTGATCCGCGCGGCCGGCATTCATGACGACGATACGGTCGGAGATCGACAGCGCCTCTTCCTGATCATGCGTCACGAAAACGGTGGTGATGCCGAGCTGCTGTTGAATCGCCCGGATTTCCTCGCGCAGCGATACGCGGATCTTCGCATCCAGCGCCGAAAGCGGCTCATCGAGCAGGAGAACCTGCGGCTTGACGGCGATGGCGCGGGCGAGCGCCACGCGCTGCTGCTGACCGCCGGACATCTGGTAGGGGAAGCGGGTGGCGAGATGATCGAGCTTGATGAGAGCAAGCATCTCCTTGACGCGCTTGTCGATATCGGGCTTTGCCATGCCGGCGACCTTGAGGCCGAAGGCGACATTGTCGTGCACGGTCATATTCGGAAACAGCGCGTAAGCCTGGAACACCATGCCGATGTTGCGCTGGTTCGGCTTCAGCGGCCGCTGATCCTTGCCGTTGATGGTCAGCGTGCCGGCGGTCGGGGTCTCGAAGCCGGCAATCATGCGCAGCACGGTCGTCTTGCCGCAGCCTGATGGTCCGAGGAAGGAGATGAATTCTCCTTTCTCGATTTGGACTGTGAATTCCTCGACAACGGGCAGGCTTCCAAATGACTTGCTAACGTTGATCAGATCAAGAAATGCCATTTGCCAAATGCGCCAGATGTTTTGCTGCTATGCCCAGCAATTGCTTGTCATAAAACTGTCATGAATTGAACTCTTCCGTCAAGCCGAGTGCCTCCCCGGGCAGGTGTCCGCGCTTGTAACGTCGCATCTCGTATGGCCGCGGCCATGGAAATGACGGAATGTTTCGCGGTTCGCTTATGTGCGTGCCTCGCCCCGGCAAGCGGGGCAAGAACGTTGTCGCTAGGTAGCTGGTGCGCTCTCCGCCGATCAGGCAACTTCCTCTGACAGCCGTTCAAAGATCGGTTTCAGCCGCCGATGGCGTCCGACCGGCGGATGCTCAATTTCGACGACGCGCCCTGATTTCTTCTGTCGTTTCAGCCATTCACGCAGGGTCTCTGCGCTCGTATGGTCAAGATAATGCAGGCGGGCGCCCGCGATCCTGATCTTGCGACCCTCGGGAAGCGTTTCCAGCGTGTTGAGCAGGGCAGGAACGTCCTTGCATGTCGCCACGCCCACGAGGTCGAGATGGATGCCTTCCTCATCCTCCAACCGGTCGATGGCAAGTTTGCGACGCAGGTGCGGAAGGATTTCCAATATGGACAGTGCAAGGCCGAGCGCCACGCCGACGAGCAGGTCCTGAAGTACCACCATCGCCACCGTCGCGGTCCAGATCCCAACGGGAACCCAACCGTGATGATCGAACAGGTGCCGGACGTGGTGGAGACTGATCAGCCGCCATCCTGTCACCAGCAGCACCGCGGCAAGTGCAGTCAGCGGCACCATCGCGAGCAACTGCGGCAGAAATGCCACCAGTCCAAGGATCCAAACACCATGCAGCACGGCCGATGCCCGGCTGCGTGCGCCTGCTTGAATATTGGCGGACGATCTGACGATGACACCCGTTATCGGCAGCGCGCCAAGCAAACCGCAAAGTCCATTGCCGATGCCCTGCGCGAACAACTCCTTGTTGAAGCGGGTTCGCACGCCATCATGCATGCGATCGACGGCCGCGGACGACAGTAGCGTTTCCGCACTGGCGATCACCGCGATAACCAGCGTCGTCATAATGATACCGGGCTCGACCATCCTGGCAAAACCATCGAGCGTCGGCAGCGAAATGCTGTCGATGAGAGAGGACGGCACCTCCACCCTGGTGATCGGCAGCTGCATCCCGACCGTCAATATCGTGCCAGCCGCGACCCCCACCAGAGCCCCGGGCACCAGCATGAATGGCTTCGGCCTGAACTTCTCCCATGCGATCATGGCCAGCAGGGAGATCAAGCCCACGAGTAGGGCAACCGATTCCCGGGTCAGTCCGGAGCCCCACACGCGACCGAGGGTCTGCTCCATGGCGGTGACGTTCTCGATGCCTCCGGCAGCAGGTCTTGCCCCCATCAGCACATGGACTTGGCCAAGAATGATGAGGATGCCGATCCCGGCGAGCATGCCGTGGACCACCGCAGGCGAAATTGCGCGAAACCACGATCCAATCTTCAGGAATCCGGCAAGGACCTGCAGCAATCCCGCCACGATGAGCACCGGCCCGAGCATGGCGGCGCCGTATTGCTCGACGAAGCCGAAGACGATCACGGCTAATCCCGCCGCCGGACCCGACACCTGAAGTGGGGATCCGGCCAAAAGGCCGACGACAATGCCGCCGACAATGCCTGAAATGAGACCCATGGCCACCGGAACTCCTGAAGCCACAGCAATCCCGAGGCAAAGCGGTATAGCAACGAGAAACACGACAAGCGACGATGCGAAGTCTCGCGAAAGAACAGAGCTGGACATCATCGGCCTACTCCGCAGCTTGTGGCATCACATGTGGACGACCACGACCGGTGACTGCGACGGGCAAAGGCCTGTCCTCAATGATATCCGTAAAACGAACGGCCGCACCGTCATAGACCAGCACTTCCCCGGTCTCGATATCAAAAAACCAGCCATGCAGGGTAATGTCATTGGTCGCCAGCTTGGCCGCGACCGAAGGATGCGTGCGCAGATGGTCAAGCTGGACAACGACGTTTTCCATGGCGATGGCGCGAACCCTTTGGCGCTCGGGCAGATCGGCAGGATAGGCTTCGCAAACGATCGAATGGGCCGCATGGCTGTGTTTCAGCCACGCAGCGACATTCGGCATCGGCTTCAGCAGATCGGGGTGGCAAAGCCCTTTCATGGCGCCGCAGTCGGAATGCCCGCACACGATGATATCACGAACGCCAAGTGCGACGACGGCATATTCTATCGCCGATGATACGCCACCATTGGCCGTCGAAAACGGGGGAACGATATTTCCGGCATTCCGGCAGACGAAGAGTTCGCCGGGGCCGGACTGCGTGATCGTTTCGGGCATCACCCGGCTGTCGGCGCAGGAAATCATCAGCGCTTGCGGCTGCTGTCCCTCCTCCGCCAGCTTGCGATAAAGTGCCTGATGGTCTGGAAAGACGGCACCGCGAAAGCTGGAGATCCCTTTAAGCAAATCACCCATTGTCGAGTCCTTGTAATGGGCCGGACGGCAGGCAGGGGGCGTACCCATGCCCGGCGGGTTGGAATGCGCGATCATTTCGCAAGTGCGAGATAGGTGAAGTCGCCGGGAAGAAAATAGCCGACCCGGAATTAGTGTAATCTAATTTATAAAAATCTTGTGAGTGGATTGTGAAATGATTTTAGTCGACGCCCGCTTATCGTGATGGACGTTGAAATCTCAAATTCGTTTCGGTGGAAGTGTCTCCCGATGAGAATCGAACCATCAACCCGTGAGAGCTTTATTCACAATTCAGGTGGTTGGTGAATTGGCTGGGCCATCCACAGATTGACTGGAATCCGCCAACAGCCAGTTCGCTATTTCTTGCCGAGATGAAGCGTTGCCGCCATATAAGTGCCATGACGCTTGATTCGAAAATATTTGTTGGCCTTAAATCGACTCGTAAGAGGTCTGTCCCGCAGAGTGAACCCAGCGGTCCCAGATGCCAATGGGACGGCTGCGAAAAGAATGGTACGCACCGCGCCCCGGTGGGTCGGGATGCAGAAGGCCTGTATCTGTTCTTCTGTCTTGAGCACGTGAAGGAGTACAACAAGGGCTACAATTTCGCGACGGGTCTATCTGACAAGGACATTGCCCGCTATCAGAAGGAAGCGGCCACTGGCGGCCGTCCGACCTGGGGGACCAGCGTCAGTCAGGCGTCCGAAACTCCGCTCCCGGGCAACGTCCGTTCCGGTTCTGCAAAGGCATTGAATGCCCGCAAAACCGCCGCGCAGCGCAAGGCGCAAAAGGCGGATCTCCTGATACGCAAACTCAAGGTGCTGGAAGCAAAGGCATTTGAGACACTCGGTCTGTCGCCAGCTGCAACGCCGGAGGAAATCAAAAGCCGCTATAAGGAAAGGCTCAAAATGCACCATCCGGATGCCAACCAAGGCGACCGCACTTCCGAGGACGAGCTTCGAGCATCGATCGAAGCGCATAAGATCCTTAAACTGAACGGATTTTGCTGAAAGATCTTCCATCGGCTCTTCTCTATTCGGCGTGTTGAGGTCAGGCGCTTTTGAGCGTGCAAGCGAGGCGTTAAATCGAATGAGCGCAGGATTGACAGAAAGGCGTGTGTGGGACAGCCTCAAGCCTCTGCTCGCCGATTGGTGTGCCGCACTTCACACAGGTGCCAAAAGTGCCAGCCTCAATCCGGTCCAAAGCCGCTTGGATAGCTAGGAGCTCCTTCTGTCCGGCCTCGCCGAGTTCTCCCAGGACTTCATCGTTATTTCGCTCTGTCGCACGATCATCATCATCAGGATTGCGGGGCTGCTCGAAATCATACTCAATCGCGCGGAGGCGGGTTTGCAACTCGCGCCGGCGTTGGTCGAGGAGAGCCCTGTACTTTCCGATATATTGCCTCGACGATGAGGGGGACTGCTTTTGCATGGTCATTCTCCAGTCGGCCTCATATTCGTTACCGACCCTTGTTGTTTCCCGGCTCTAGCCGCTGATCCTGAGCAAGCCAACGATCCGACAGTGAAATACCTATCTTCGCTTTCTTTGTTTATTTGGCCACGAGCTGCAACGCAGGTGCCGTAAACCACCAGCTTGGTCGCAGAAAAGCCGCCAATTCCATACGCCTCGGGAAAAACCTAGCGTATCGCGGGTCCATTGCATTGATCGGAATCAAGGTTACCTGCGGTCAGCTTGGTGCCAAGCACCGTTGGTGCGAGCCAACTTGCGCGGTACTATTTATTTAGGCTTGGTGTGCGGTGCGCCGGAGTTGGAGCGGATCCAAGCTGAGTTGGGTTCCCCTCAGTCCTTTCGAGAGGCTGCTCGTGTACTTGATACCTTTGTGCCGGCCGAAAGTGCAGCCAAGAGCCTTGTCAATGCCCGAATGAACAAGAAGCGTCAGATGCGCTGGTCGCCGATTGGCGCTCATCGGGTTCTACAGGTCCGAGCCGCCGGCGCCGATGGTCGTCTCAAGCAGGCAAAGCTCAGTCTTGCAGCGTAAGACCCATCTTTTTTCCACTCCGTACACCGCGCCAGGCCAGCGTAGAAAGAAATTCGGGAACCTTTTGCCGGAAGCAGCATCTAATGGCTGTTTCAGATGCCGGAGGCGTCTGGAGTTTTCCCATGGGGATAGGAGACCAACATGTTCAAGCGACTTCTCACGGCAACTGCGATGGCTGCGGCACTTGCAACTGCGGCGCTTGCAGCCGACAAGCCGACGGATCCACAGATCGCGCATATCGCCTACACGGCCGGCGAGATCGACATCGCCGCCGCCAAGCAAGCTCTCAAGATGAGCAAGAACGCCGAGGTCCGGCAATTCGCCGAGACAATGGAGCGCGACCATACGGCCGTGAACCAAGAGGCGCTTGCCCTTCTCAAGAAATTGAAAGTCAAGCCCGAAGATAACGACACCAGCAAGTCGCTGTCGTCTGCCGCCAAGACGGAACTGGAAAAGCTCTCCAAGCTTCATGGCGCAGCCTTCGACAAGGCCTATGTCGATAACGAGGTGGCCTATCACAAGCAGGTCAACGGCGCGCTTGAGACACTGCTGATCCCGTCGGCTCAGAATGGCGAACTGAAATCGCTGCTGGAGACGGGTCTGAAGCTCTTCAAGGAGCACCAGACGCACGCCGAGCATCTTTCATCGATGGTCAAGTAGG
Organism: Rhizobium sp. 11_C7_N12_5; assembly: GCF_051811145.1. NCBI lineage: Bacteria > Pseudomonadati > Pseudomonadota > Alphaproteobacteria > Hyphomicrobiales > Rhizobiaceae > Rhizobium > Rhizobium sp. 11_C7_N12_5. Next base: position 35,373 of record NZ_JBPWPY010000003.1, on the reverse strand, counting down.
CTCGCCATGCGCCCCCTGCTTTGCATCCTTACCGCGTTGGTATTCGCAGGGCTCGTGGTTGGAGGCCCCGCGAGCGCGGTGGCCGCCAATCACGACATCGTCATCGCGCAGATGCAATTCGGCGCGGTGCCGCCGTTGCATGTCGGCGACGTGATCACCTGGCGTAATGATGATACATTCCGCCATAGCGTGACCGCACGCGACAAGAGCTTCGACATTGATCTGCCGCCGAAGGCGCAAAAAAGCATGACGGTCAAACAAGCGGGAAAAGTGGATTTCTATTGCCGCTTTCACCCGATGATGACCGGCACGCTTGATGTCCTGCCATAGGCTGGGCGGTGGACGCACGGAATTATGCTGGGGTTGATCATGGTTGGCATTCCCACTGCGGCACCGAGGCACGTGCCAGACATGACAAGGCTACCCGATGCCGATCTCGTCGTTCATGCCAGGATGGGCGACGAGAAGGCCATACGTGTCCTTGTGCAGCGACACAACCGCCGCCTGTTTCGATCGGCACGTGCCATCGTCCGGGACGACGCAGAAGCGGAGGACATTGTTCAGGCGACGTATGTGCATGCCTTCACCCATCTCGATGTATTTCGCGACGAGGCCCAGCTTTCCACCTGGCTTACCCGGATCGCGCTCAACGAGGCGCTCGGGCGCATACGACACCGGCAGCGCAACGTCGGTTTGGAGGAGGTCGACATGACTGCAGAATCAGGACGGGGCGCGCTGCTACAATTTCCGACCCCGTTCTCGGTCGATGACCCCGAGGCCGAGTTCTCCCGCGCAGAAGCGCGCCGTCTACTCGAACGGGCGGTCGACAGGTTACCCGACGAATTCCGCGTGATCTTCGTGCTGCGGGACGTAGAGGGAATGAGCACGGAGGAGGCAGCGTCGTATCTCGGCATCAAGCCCGCAACGGCCAAGACGCGGTTACACCGCGCACGCAAGATGATGCGGATTGCTATCGAAAAGCAGTTGGTGGGGGCATTCTCTTCGCTGTTTCCGTTCGACGGAGCGCGATGCGTAGCGATGGCCGACCGTGTCGTCGAAGGACTACGGATTACTCGATAGCTGATCGTCGCAAGATGACGGCAGAACGTTACCGCGCGCGGAAAACGGAGAGGCGCATGTCCTTGCCGCACCGACCTGGCGTGGCTCGCTGCCGACAATAATGGCCGGGCGGCCATAGTTCGCCCGATCATTTCCGCGATCGACAACAGGGGAGCCGATTAGTTTTCCGTTAGAAGCAGCCCTGCAAGGATCGCCTCCGAGGTGCGCGAGATAGGCCAGCAGGCGAGCAGTGGCCTTAAAGAAACTTTGTGATCGACTTGAATTCGTCGATGGATTGCCGCTTGTCCCGTGGCAGTGCACCGACCGTTTCCTCAAGGCAGTGATCGAGGTGATCCTGAATGAGCGTCCGCTTGGCGTTAACGATCGCCTTCTCGACAGCGGAGAGCTGCTGGGCGATATCAATGCATGGTTTGCCACCCTCGATCATGGCGATGACGCTCTTCAGATGCCCTTCGGCCCGCTTCAGGCGCTTGATAATCTCTGGATGGGTAGCGTGGGTGTGCTCGGTCATATCGTCCTGTATCCCCCTAGTGGGGATGAGTGTCAATGTTGGCCCGGAAGCGCACTTGACTGGGGGTCAAGGAGGCGCAACCCGCAATCTCGAACGATTTCAATGATGATGCTCTTCCGGCTCGTCCATCCGGAACGGAAGGACTTCGACTTTGTCACCTGCCTTCAGAACGAGTTCGGCATCGAACTCATGCGGTTCGGCGGGAGCTTCCGCGCTCTGCATTGCATGATGGTCGATCGGGGATGGCAACAGCGGCAACGTTTCGATGACACCGCCTGGCCGTTGGATGTTCACCACCGCCTGGAGATCGCGATCGTGGCTGGCGATCGACAGCCGCATCCGCTCGCCGTCGGGGGTATCAACGATCTCGAGAAGCCCGGTCGCCAGCGAGGAGTTGACGGTGAACGGGTCGGGAGCATGGTGATGCCCCTGATCGCCGTGATTGGCGGCCACGGCTGAGGCACCCGCGGTATCGAACTGGATCGTCGCGCTGCCTAGCGGCGCAAGATGAGTATGCAATTCCTCGCGAAGGGCAAGTGAGATGCCATTCGCCTCGGCGAGCGTCTTACCGTCCTCGACTGCGATCGTGACGTCGGCGTGCAGCTTGTGGCCAAGCCATCGAGCTTTGACATCGGTGATCTTGGCGACGCCCGGTACGTGTGCGGCCGCATGGCGGACTTCATCTGCAATGCCCAGCTCGACACCGTCAAGGCTCCGGGTAATGACGGCACGGGCCGACTGCCAGACGATGCCAAAGATTGCGATCGCAATCAGAAGCCCGATGATCGGGTCGGCAAGCGGGAAGCCCAGGTAGACGCCGATCGCGCCCAGAACAACAGCCAGGCTCGTGAGACCATCGGTTCTGGCGTGATAACCATCGGCGATCAGGGCGGCACTGTTCATCGCACGGCCGATCTTGATGCGGAAGATCGCAACGATTTCATTTCCAAGGAAACCGATGATGCCTGCAGCGGTGACCCAGCCAAGTTGTGTGATCGGCTGTGGGTGGATCAGACGATGGACTGCCTCATAGCCGGCCACGACAGCACTGAATAGGATGATGAGGACGATGAGCATCCCCGCCAGATCCTCGACGCGGCCAAGCCCGTAGTTGAACCGGGCTGTCGCCGGTCGCCGCACAAGCACGAAGGCAATCCAAAGCGGAATGGCGGTTGTCGCGTCGCCGACATTGTGGATGGTGTCGGCAAGCAAGGCCACCGAACCGGAAATGAAGACGACGATCAACTGTAGGATCGCGGTGATCGCGAGGATCACGAAAGACCACTTGATTGCCCAGATGCCGCGTTCGGATGTCGCGATGCTTGGGTCGACCACCCCGTGGGTATGGCCGTGCCCCCCACCCTCCCCATGCGAGTGGCCATGGGCGCCGTGTCCATGCCCTTGGAGCACATCAGCGCCTCCGAAAGCGAGCCATTCCTTGATAGTCGTGAACATGAAAGCCTCGTCGTCAGATCCAATCCATACGGGATAGCCCCGCAGCGTATTCGGCTTCTTCCTATCCCCCTGGATAGGATCAGGCAAGTGAACTGCATCCGCCTGCAGTTAACCAGCCGTGCTGGGAATAAGATCGGGCCAAACAGCACCGTTGTCGTTGGTGCCGCTTTTGCATCCACAACCGGCGTGACTTTGCTTGCCTTCTTCCTCCTTCTAGCGGCGATTCTGGTGTCTTTCTCGCGCGTCTACATCGGTACGCACTATATCAGCGACATCATGGGTGGCGCGCTGACGGGGATTTTCGCGGCGATCATCGTCAAAACCCTCTACAAGCCGGAAACCCGTGTCGATCGCTTTATCACCAGCATTCTCTAAACTCACAAGACCTCCTGCCCGGAGTTCGCACTCTACCGGCTCGTTCCGGAAGCCAAGCTTCCACAAAAGAGCGGAAAGCTTTGAACACCGGCGTAAGGCATCGTGCCAAGAATCCCTCCGACGGAAGTACTTGTTGCGACCAACAAGCGCGGGGATTTCCTCCGTGCAATCTAACACATTCACGAATGACGAAGACTGATCTTGTCCAAGGCCGACCTGAGACCCCGCGCAAGCTTGGTTACATCGTCGTTTGCCCAGAAATACATGAAAAGCAGCCGAGGCTCGTTGTCGAGCATGTGATTGTGGACGGCAGTCACCTCGATCCCGCCTTCTCGCAACGCCCGCCGAAACAATCAAGCGCGCCAAGTGTGATTCAGCAGAATGGAATGCTCGAAATATTGAAATCGTTGGAAATACTTATGCGATTTCCATGTCAGCTATCTTTAAACCTATGGGCGCAGTCCCTACGTCATCTCCCGTTATGTCTATCAAGGCAACACCGATGTGAGACCCCTCACGACCACGCCGTCCCTCAGTGGGGACTGGAGACGCGCGGTCATCTTTCCAGACGATGAGCAGCCCCGGCATTCGACGCAGCCTTAGTGCGTCGAGCGCATGGGGGCAATCTCCCCAACTTATCAACCATACACCAACCGGGCGGCAGTCGGGTGGAAGAATCCGTGCGCCCTTAGGAGAGAAAAAGATGGAAGCCCTACCCAGTCTCAGTCCGATGGAATGGATGGCAATCGAAATCGCCGTTCCGGTCGTCGTGCTGGCCGTCCTGTTTCGTTGGAGCGGCATAGTTCGCTATATCCCCAACGACAGGCTCGGCATCCTCGAAAAGCTGTGGAGCTTTCGCGGCTCCGTCGAGAACGGCTTCATCGCGCTCAACCGCGAGGCCGGCTATCAGCCGGAAGTCGTGCGAGGCGGCCTGCACTTCTTCATGCCGTTCCAATATTCGATGCATCGCGCCAATCTCGTGACCATTCCGCAGGGCCAGATCGGCTATGTCTTTGCCCGGGATGGCAAGCCGCTGCCTCCGACGCAAACACTGGCTTCCAATACTGACGCCGATGACTTCCAGGATGTACGCAGCTTTCTCGAAAAAGGCGGACAGAAAGGACCGCAGCGCAAGATCCTGCGCGAAGGCACCTATGCCATCAATCTCGCGCAATTCATCGTGCTGACCGCCCAGTCGATCTATGCTGTCAATTTGAGCACGTCAGAACAAGCCCTATTCGCGGATATGTCCAGTATGATCACGGAGCGGGACGGCTTCGAGCCCGTCGTCATCCATAATGCCGAGGACATGATCGGCATCGTCACCATTCATGACGGCCCGGCGCTGCCGGATGGCGAGATCATCGCACCAACCGTTGCTAACGATCCGAAAGACCCGAACTTCCATAACAATTTTCAGGACCCGGAGAAGTTTCTCAATGCCGGTGGTTACCGCGGCCGGCAGCTGCAGGTGCTGGCCGACGGCAGCTACTTCCTGAACCGCATCTTCGCGACCGTCGAGCTGGTCGAGAAGACGATCATTGACGTTGGCACCGTGGGCGTCGTCGTCTCCTATAACGGCCGGCATGGCACGGATATTTCCGGGTCGGCCTACCGTCATGGCGAACTGGTTGAAGTCGGCGCACGGGGTGTCTGGTCAACACCCCTGCTGCCCGGCAAGTACGCATTCAATACCTATGCCGGCAATATCATCACAGTGCCGACCACGAACTTCGTGCTCAAATGGACGAAGGAACAGTTTGGCGAACACAGGCTGGACGAGAACCTGTCTGAAGTGTCGTTGATCACCAAGGATGCGTTCGAGCCTGTGCTGCCGCTCTCCGTCGTCGTGCATATCGACTATATGAAGGCGCCGCTCGTGGTGCAGCGTTTCGGCGACATCAAGCGGCTGGTCGAGCAGACGCTCGATCCTATGGTCTCTGCCTACTTCAAGAATATCGCCCAGACAAAAACGCTGATCCAGCTTCTGCAGGAGCGTAGCGATATCCAGCGCAAGTCGGGTGAGGAAATGCGCGATAAATTCACCTCCTACAGCCTCGAGCTCCAGGAAGTGCTGATCGGCACGCCGCGCGCCGCTAATGGCCAGAACAGCATAGAGCAGATTCTCATCCAGCTACGCGAGCGCCAGATCGCGGTTGAAAAAGTCGAGACCTATAAGTTGCAGGAGGCGGCCGCGATCCAGGAGCGCACATTGCGAGAGAAAGAGGCACTAGCCGAACAGCAGGCCAAGATCACGACATCAGCTCTGACTATCGAGATCAGCGAGAACGAGGGCAAGGCGCAGCTCGCCCGCACCCGCCAGCAGGCGGAAACCATTCAGGTCACCGCCAAGGCTGAGGCCGAAAAAGTGCGCCTTGCCGGTCTAGGCGAGGCAGACAGGATCAAAGCCATCGCGCTTGCCGATGCTGAACGCATCAAGGCGACCGGTTTTGCAGATGCCGAGAAGGTGCGCGCCGTCGGTTTGGCGGAAGCCGAGGCCACCGAGAAGAAGGTCGCGGCTTTCGGTGGCCCGGACTACCAACTCAACTCACAGGTCCTCATGCGCTTCGCGGAGGCGATCGAGAATGGCAAGCTACCGCTGGTGCCGCAGATCCAGATCGGTGGTACCGGTGGCGAGAAGGCGGCCGCAAATGGCCTCATGGAAATGATGCTGTCGCTGCTCGTCTCCGATCGGCTTGGCCGGCAGGAGTCGCTGACTGCGGTGCCTGCACCCGTCGAGCAGCGTTGATCGAGAATGGGCCGGTTATACCGGCCCGTTTTGCATCCAGTCTGTGGATGCGAACGCCGCTATTAGCAGGCGTGCGAACGAAAATGAAATGGACAAAATCTCTTCCACCTTCCACGCTATGAAATGACGTCATCCGACTTCCGAGATTTTCGCCATTCTGCCATCCAGACCTGGCATGAAATCGCTCGCCTCAATGTCGCGTAAAAAAATGAGCGCCAACATCTATGCTCAGCTTGCCGGCGATAACTTTGCGATCCCGTCTACTGTGTTCAGTCACCAATGGTGCGATTTGCATTGCCACGCCATTCGCGATAGAGGCTCACATTCGCCCGAAGCCGCTTCAGCCGTCGCCGCGTTGTGAAGCACGGGCACCAACATCGCGACGCGAACATCAGACAGGGGACCCCATGAGCGACCAGAACGACGATTATGTGTACGATGAGGCCACCGGTGAATGGCGGCCAGCCTCCGAGATTGCCGCAGAGGCTGCAAAGGCATCAATAGTTCGCGATGCCGCCGGCAATGTTCTTGTCGATGGAGACAGTGTTGTGCTGGTCAAGGACCTGAAGGTCAAGGGAGCCGGCCAGACGTTGAAGCAGGGCACTGTCATCAAGTCGATCCGCCTCACCGAAAATCCGGAGGAGATCGACTGCCGGCACGACGCCATCAAGGGCTTGGTCCTGCGCACGGAATTCGTACGAAAGCGCTGATGATCGCGCCCGCTTGTCGGCGGCATCTCGTTTAGCTACCGCGTGGGTGCAATGACAGAGTGGACATCCTCCCCCTGCCGTACGGTTCATTCCGTCATGCAGAACGGAGGAGTGCCTCGATTTCGGCTCGCGCGGGCATGGCGGGCGCTGTGCCGGGGCGCGTCACTGCAATGCCGGCCGTCGCTGACGCAAAGCGCACGGCGTCAATCGGCGCGCGGCCTTCGGCAAGGGCTGCCGCAAAGCCGCCGAGAAAGGCGTCCCCCGCCCCGGTCGTGTCGATCACCTTGCCCGCGGCAACAGCCGGAATGAATTCGCTATGGCCTGCTGTTCGATAGAGCGAGCCTCGCCCGCCGAGCGTGATAATTGCCGTCTTCGCGCCGCGCTGGAGAAGCGTTTCGGCCGCCCTCACCGCCTGCTCCTCGGTGTCGACCGGATGGCCGACGATACCCGCGGCCTCGACCTCGTTCGGGACGATGAAGTCACATAGCGGATAGATATTATCGGGGATCACCTGTGCCGGCGCAGGATTGAAGATCGTCGTAACGCCAGCCTTCTTCGCGATCGTGAGACCGTGGATGGCGGCTTCGATCGGCTGTTCGAGCTGGGTCATGAAGATAGCGGCGGCTTCGATCTCCGCCCGGTTGGCGTCGACGTCTTCAATGCCGATCAGGCCGGCCGCGCCGGGAGCTACGATAATGGCGTTATCGCCATTGTCCTCGTTGACGAAGATGAAGGCGGCACCGGTCGACACGCCGTCCATGCGCATCACATTGGCCTTCACGCCCGCCGCCGCGTAGGCCGCAAGTGCCATGTCGCCGAATGGATCGTTGCCGACGCGCGAGATGAAGACGACCTGGCCGCCTGCTTTCGCCGCAGCAATTGCCTGGTTCGAGCCTTTGCCACCGGGGCCGAGAGAAAAGCCGGAACCGATCAGAGTTTCCGCGATATGCGGCAGGCGCTTGGCCTTATAGGCGGTATCGGCGGCGAAGATGCCTAAAATAACAATGGTCTTTCTGTCACTCATCGCGCCACCTCGTTAGCTGGAATGACACCCTTGGTGAGAATGAAGCAGCCGTAGAATCGCATCTCTCCAGTCGCGATAACGCAATAGGCCTTGCGGGCAATGTCGTAGAAAGCCATCCGCTCAATCGGATACATGGGCGCCGCCTTGCTCTCTACACGATCGACCACGGCCTGCACCTCCTGTTGCACGTCCGGAATTTCGTCCGGTTTGCCGATGACTTCCATGCGGCCAACCGATGGCTGCAGCGGCGTGTCGAGCGGGAAGACCGAGAGGATCGCCTCGATCGCCTTTGGTGCGGGCGTGTTCTCCATTGTCAGAAGGTGACCGAGTAGCGAGTGCCGCGCGACGGAATCCGAGGGGAAATTCGTGTCGGAAACGACGAGGTAATCACCATGGCCCATGTTGGACAGCGCCTGGAGAATATCGCCATTGAGTTCTGGCCTGATACCTTTGAGCATTGATTGTTTACTCCTGTTGGGGGCTCTTCGGGCCTTCTGTCAGTTGATCGCCGGCTTGGTCGGGCGGCGGAGGCGCTGTCGATCCGCGGATGACAAGCGAGGCGCTCAAGGCTTCATCGCCAGGTTCTAGTGCCTTTTCGAGCAACAATTCGACGGCCCGCCTTGCCAGCTGGTCCGTCGGCTGGCGCACGGTCGTCAGGCGTGGCACGACAAGATTGGCGAGATGGATATCATCGAAACCAGCAATGGAGAGGGCGCCCGGCACATCGAGGCCAAGGTCGCGCGCTGCACGAAGCACTCCGATCGCCTGCTGGTCGCTCGCGGCGGCGATAGCTGTTGGCCGCATGTTGGGCGGCTGGGCAAGAAGCCGGCGCGCGATGACCTCGCCAGATTCGTAGTCGAACCGACCGGAAAATATTTCCAGCTCGGCCTTGGCATCCAACGCGCGGATGCGGTCCACAAAACCCTCGCGGCGCGCGCGCCCCGCCTCTGTATCGGCCGGACCCGCAATATAGGCGATGCGGCGATGACCGAGTTCGTAAAAATGATCGGCAACGAGCGCGGCCGCCTCGGCGTGATTGATGGAGATCAGCGGAAAATCGGCAAAGCGGCGATCGAGCGACACGATCGGCACCTTGGTTTTCACATGCGCGGAGTGGCTAACATTCGCCGCGACAATAATGATGCCCCGCACAGAACGATCCAGAAAGGCCGAAATGTGGCTTTGCTCGGCCTCGCGGTCGTTGTGTGAACTCGCCAGCATCAGCGAATGGCGGTACTCAAAGGCCGCGCGTTCTGCACTGGCCGCCATTTGCGAGAAGAACGGGTTGGTAATATCGGGAACGATCAGCCCGATCACATCCGTCGTGCTGGTGCGCAGCGCCCGGGCCATGACATTCGGTCGATAGCTGAGCGCATCGATCGCATCTTGGACCCTGTCGCGCAGCGCTGTCTTGACGGAAAGCTCGCCGGCAAGCACCCGCGACACCGTACCCACCGAGACACCCGCCCGCATGGCGACATCCTTGACTGTGGGTATCTTGTCCATGGGCAAACACTACCGCCGCTATTTCACTGCGCCGGCTGTCATGCCCGCGATGATGTGCTTTTCGAGCAGGATGCCGACGAATACAAGTGGCAAGATCCCAGCCGTAGAAAGCGCCGCCATGGACCACCAGTTAATCCCCTGACTGCCTGTCTGGCTGGCGATCATGACCGGCAGCGTATTCGTGTTTGTCGACGTCAGTAGGGCCGCGAAGAAATATTCGTTCCAGCACAGGATCAGGGCCAGGATGAAGGCCGCGACCATACCCGGCGCCACCAGCGGCACGATGATGCGGCTGAACGCGCCCCAGATTGATAGGCCGTCGACGAGTGCCGCTTCCTCGAGTTCCACAGGAATAGTCGCGAACTGGTCACGCATGATCCAGATGACGATCGGCAGAACCATCAACGTGTAGACCGCAATCAGTCCGCCAAAGGTATCAAGAAGCGCAAGCTGCTTGTAGAGGACCAGAAACGGCAAGGCCAGAACGACCGGCGGCATGATGAGCTGCGACAGGAAGAAAAAAGATATGTCGGAATTGCGCATATGCCCGAATTTATAGGAGAAGCGGCTGAGCCCATAAGCGGCAAGCGATCCAAGGAAGACGGCAAGCGCCGAGGCGGTCCCCGAAATCAGGGCGCTGTTCCACAGCCGGTGCATGAACTCGTCGCGAACGGTCGAAGTCTGGGTGAGCGCGTCGGGCGAAAGCCCAAGAGAGCGCCAGCCGAGCCAGCTCGGCGTGAAGTCGTACCAGGGCACGATATTGCCCTTCATCACATCGGGCGCAGTCTTGAACGAGGTCGAAATCGTCCAGAAAAGCGGAAAAAGGCTAACGATCGCCCAGGTCACCAGAAGGCCATAAACCACAAAGCGCATTGCCCACCAGCGAGCGCGCTGGCGGCGGGCGAATTTGTCGAAGTCGATTGCAGCCATCAGATTCTCCCCGTCATGCGCTTGACGATGCGGTCGGAAATATTGATCAGCGTTGTCATGCCAATGACGATTATTACCAGGTAGACGAGCGCCAGAAGCGTTCCATAACCCACGTTCGAACGGTCGCGATACTCGCGATAGATGAAGCTGGTAACGGAATCCGTGGCGCCGCCCGGGCCGCCGGCCGTGACCGTGATGATGATGTCGGCGAGCTTGAGCTTGAAGATGATGCGGATCATGACCGCCGTCACCGAAACCGGCAGCATCAGCGGGAAGATGACTTGCCAGAAGCGCTGCCATTTCGTTGCGCCGTCGACTTCTGCAGCCTCCAGTACTTCGCGCGACAACGACTGCAGGCCGGCAAGAAGCATGATCATCATGAAAGGAATGAACGTCCAGGCATCCATGACCATGATCGAAAGCTTGGCGGTCAGCGGATCGCCGAAGAAGGACGGATTTTCCCAGCCGAGCCACCGGGCAAGCCGAGCAATTGGCCCGAAGCGTGTCTCCAGCATCGATTTTCCGACCATCCAGCCTACCGCAACGGGTGACAACATGAGCGGGAGGAGAAAGGTCACACGCCAGAATTTGCGAGCAACGATCTCCTGGCTCAGCAGCAGTGCCAAACCAAACGCGATCGCATATTCAACCACGATCGCAAGGGCATAATAGAGCATGTTGATAAGCGCATTGAGATAAAACGCATCCCCCAACATTTGACGCAGATTATCCAGCCCGTTGAATTGCCGTCCTGTCGGCGAAGCCAGGTTCCAGTCGGAAAATCCGACCCAAAGCGCAAAGAAAAGCGGGAAGACCACCATGGACACGACAAAAAGGGCGGCCGGCAGCACGAACAGCGCCTTCTTTCCCGCCTCGCCGTGAATGACGACACGCGTCGCGCAAAGGACCGCTGCCCAGATAAAGTAGGCGTAGAGCACAGGCCGCCAGTTTTCGAAGCCCAATTGCGTCCAGCCGAGGTCATGGGATGACTGAAGCATAAACGAGGCGGCAAGCCAGGCCGCGCTCACCCACAGGGCTGCATAACCCCAAAAACGCCGGCTCGCCGAAATCGAGCCGGTTTCGACCGTATGCAACAGGTCGCCTTCCATTGTCGACATGATAGTCCCCGTCAAGCCATTCGAAGGCCGACGGAACGCGATGTCCCGCCGGCACAATCACTTTTACGAGATCAGAGCCCGAGGCTCGCGCGATACAGTTTCAGCTGCTTGTCGCGGCCGATCTGATCGGTGATCTTTTCCCAGGCGGCGGCAATGGCGTCCGCCGTTTCCTGGGCCGACTTGTACTTGCCACCATAGCCTTTCGCCAATTCGTCTTCCGCAACGGAATAGTATTGGAAAATGCCCGGGATACGCGGCTCAACAGCACGGTTCGGGTGGTTATAGGAGCCGAATTGCGACTTTAGATAGTTCGAAATGTAGTCGCCCTTGTAGCCCGCGGCGACCCATTCCTCGATCTTGGACTGGCTGTTGCGGTGCACCTGGAAGCCGGACGGATACATGGCCGTCCATATCGCCAGGTCCTTGCCGCCCAGATGGGCGGCGGCGCTCCAGGCAGCGCGGTGTTTCAGCTTGTCGCTTTCCACGCGGGCCATAACATAAATGCCCCATCCGAGATAAGCACAGTTCGGCGCGTAATTCACGCCATCCTTTGCCTTCACCCATTTGCCCGCCTTGCGGTCGTACACGTCCTCGGAGCCGGGCAGAATGTCGAAAGCAGCAACCTCGCCGACTACCGATGTGTCGGATGTGTTTGCCTGCTGGCCGATATCGCCCCACCAGGTGACCATGGAACCAGTGCCGGCGAGGAACTGCTGGAACCCGGTCGTGCCCGGATCGGCGTTGATCTGGTCGGTGGGTTCGTAAGATAGGAGGTCCATCGCTTCCTGAATAGCGCGGACCCAGCCAGGACTATTGACGAGCGGCTTCATGTTTTCCGGGTCGAACAGCCAAGCCGGATCGCCCGGCATCTTCACATAGGCGGTTGCCCGGTCTTCCAGGAAGTAGAAACCAAACCCACCCCATCCTTTGTACGGGTCGAGGTAACCATATGCCGGGCCGGCCGACAGCGGATCCTTCTTGCCTTTCAGAAATTTGGAGACTTCTTGAACCTGGGCCCAAGTCTTCGGAACGCTCCACTCACCAGAATGGCCTTCGTCCTTCCAAGCCTTCGCAAGGGTCTCGTCTTTGAAATAGTCAGCGCGGTAGTTGAAGTTATGACAATCGCCGTCAATCGTCACGCGATAGGTCTTACCGTCCCAAGTTCCGACAGGAGGCTTCAGATAATCGACGTAGTCGTCAATATCGATCTGCTTCTTTACCCAATCGGGCATCTCGGACAGCAGGCCCTTGCCGGCCGTATCACCCTCGAAGGGCGCCCCCATTTCAAGAATGTCGAAATCGACGGTGCCGGTGGCGATCGACTGCTGCAGGCGGGCATTATAGTCGGCTTGGGCGAGGTCGATCCAGTTGATCTTGGCGCCGGTATAGGCCTCCCATGGCTTCAGGAAGCCGCGGAACAGGAAATTGTGGAGGTTCTGGTTGTTGAGCCCCATGAAGGTCAGCTCAACGCCGGCAAACTCGCCCTGCTTGACATTGGCCTTGGTTGGCCCAAGACAAAGCTCACCGACCTTCTGCCAGTCCGCGTCCGTAGGTGCGCCCTTGCCTACGCCTGGAATCTTTAGAATTTGTGCGCGGACGTCATCGGCGGCAAACGCCGGAGCCGGCAATCCGCCCATGACGCTGGAAACACCCATCAGCGCGGCAGCGCTCGCCGTGCCGCGCAGGACATCACGACGGCTTGCCTGACGGCGCATTAATGCATCGTATACTTCGAGTTTCATGTGTTCTCCTCCATTTTATCCCCGGTGATCTGCCCGCCGGATGAGGCGGAACCAGTCGCGAAATTTACACTGGTCTCCTACAGAACTATCTGTTAAGCAAAGAAATGAAACGTTTCATCGTTTGCGTGTGACACCGCTCCTCTCGGTCTCGATGGTAAGAATTAGACAGTGGCGGTAAAATGTCAATCGAAAATGAAACGTTTCATGGAGGGGAAATTCCGCGAGATTTCGGAAACGCGGTGCGGGCGGAGTCTGCCTGGCCGCGGATGAAAAAAGCGTCGAAAGAATGGGAGAATGCCTCGGTATCAGCCTTCGAGAACAGGCTTTGATGGGGCAGAAGGGAGCGAGATGGCTGAAGTTAAGGTATCTGGGGCGCAAAAAACCTATGGCGCCATGAAAGTCCTTCACGGGATCGACATCGAAATCGATGATGGCGAATTTGTCGTGCTCGTCGGCCCGTCTGGCTGCGGCAAGTCGACGTTGCTGCGGATGGTGGCGGGACTGGAAAGCATTACGGGCGGCACGATTTCAATCGGCGGCCGCGTCGTTAACAACATGCCCCCTAAGGATCGCGACATCGCGATGGTATTTCAGAGCTATGCGCTCTATCCGCACAAGACAGTGGCGGAAAACATGGTCTTTGCACTACGCCTGCAGAAGCAGCCGGCAGACGTCATCAAGCAGCGCCTCCAAGCCGCTGCCGAAACGCTCGATCTCGTGCCTTATCTCGACCGCTATCCGCGTCAGCTTTCCGGCGGCCAGCGCCAGCGTGTCGCCATGGGCCGGGCAATCGTCCGCTCGCCGCAAGTCTTCCTGTTCGACGAGCCGCTATCCAACCTCGACGCTAAGCTGCGCGTACAAATGCGCAAGGAAATCAAGGAACTGCATCAGCGGCTCAATACGACGACCATCTATGTAACCCACGACCAGGTGGAAGCCATGACCATGGCTGACAAGATCGTGGTCATGCAGGGCGGCCATGTCGAGCAGATCGGCACGCCGCTCGACCTCTACGACTGGCCGAACAACACGTTCGTGGCGACCTTCATCGGCTCGCCGTCCATGAACCTCATGAAGGGCAAGTACAAGGCCGATGGGCACGTCTTTGTTTCCGAGACCGGTGACGAGATCGCTCTTGGTTTTGCTCCCGCTGCCACTGACGGTCAGGCAGTCCAGCTCGGCGTTCGTCCAGAACATCTGCAGCTCGGCGAAGCCGGCCTGAAAGCAACAGTGAATGTGACGGAGCCAACCGGCCACGAAACCATGGTCTTCCTGCGCTACGGCAATAGCGAACTGGTTGCGGTCTTTTCCGAACGGCACGATTTCCGTCCTGGAGACGAAGTCACCATTGTCCCGCGCGTCGGAAAGCTACATCTCTTCGATGCACAGTCAGGCCGAACATTACGGCAGTAGCGCTTCAATGTTTAGAGCGACGTAAAGGCCCAAGGTCACGCACCTGCCGGAGAATCTCCGAGCCAGCTCAGTTGGTGGTTAGCATACTGACCACCGTTGCAGTCGCGCGATGGCAAGGTCCGAGGCGTCGCTGAAGCCGAAGCCTTTCGCGCTTGAAGCGGCCAGAACGGCGATAATTCATCGACGCCACGGCCGAGTTTGGCGCCTGTGGAGCTGATCCGGCGATCAATCGCGGTGAGATTGAAGGTCGATCCAGGTACAAAAATGTATATTTATTCTACCAAAACTTGCTCTGGCGACATTCGCACAGCTTAAATAAGAAAAAGTCCTATTTCGATCAGCATAATAACGCCGCACTCGGAGGTTGAATCAATTCTTTGGCGATTAACCATGTGTATTTCAAATAGCGTAACGACCAATATGCCATAAATAGCGCCGTTATGCTGTAAGTCGCGCGATGGAAATACTAAAAGCCAAACAAAAACTGCTGAACTTCATGTCCATTCGGTCGGATAACGCGGACCTGCTGAAAGCTCAGTACCGCGCCTTCACACGGCAGATGCCGATGATGTATTTCATCCTGATTTCGAGCACTTGGGCGCTTTCCATTACCCATATGCAGTCAGCGCCGATTTGGCTCACTGTTGGCATTCCCGCACTTTTCACGCTCGGCTGTACGCTTAGGATCGGATTCTGGTGGAGAACGCGGAATGCGGAGCCCGGGCCGGACGTGGCTTACACCGCACTCGTACGCACCAACCGTCTGGCTGTCGGCATTCCCATCGCATTTACCGTCTGGTCGTTTTTGCTGGTGCCTTACGGCGATGCATATGCGCAGTCTCATGTTGCCTTCTATATGGCAATCACCGTTATCTCCTGCATTTTCTGTCTGATGTATGTTCGTTCGGCAGCATTCATAGTGACTGTGATCGTCAACGGAGCATTCATTGTATTTTTCATCACATCAAGGCAGCCGACCTTTATTGCCATAGCTGTCAATGTGGCGCTGGTCTGCGCTGGCATGATGTCGATTCTCCTCACCAATTACCGCAATTTCGAGCGCATGGTCATCGCGCAACAACGCACAGAAGCGCTTAGCAATGAAAACCTCTTGCTTGCGAATATCGACAGTCTGACGGACCTACCCAACCGCCGCGCGTTTTTTGCGCATCTGGAAACGGAGTTCCAAAGGGCCAAAGCCGAGAACACCAGACTGGCCCTGGGGGTCATTGATCTTGATGGCTTCAAGCCGGTCAACGACCTTTACGGACATTCAGCGGGAGATAAGCTGCTAATCGACGTCAGCAGGCGCCTGACGACCAGTTTGAAAGCCAGTCGAGCATTTCGATTGGGCGGTGACGAGTTTGCAATTGTCGCGCCGATCGCACCTGACGATACTCAGCTCCTAGCAAACGCCAATGCCATTTCCGAATGGCTACGGGCACCCTATCATCTGCCCGAAGGAACGGTGCACATATCCGCGTCGATGGGAATAGCTGTCTTTCCAAACCTCGCTTCCACGCTGGAGCAGCTGTTCGACAGGGCGGATTACGCCCTTTACCATGCCAAAAGAACACGCCGCGGGGGCGCGGTCTTATTTGACGTTGAGCATGAAAAGCAAATCAACATCGAAGCACGCATTGAGCACCTGCTCAAGCAAGCCAATCTGGAAAACGAACTTTCGGTCATGTTTCAGCCGATTGTGAATATAGACTACGGGCAAACGGTTGGCTTTGAAGCCTTGGCCCGCTGGCACAGCCCAGTTCTCGGATGTGTGTCACCGGCGCAATTCTTCTCCATTGCAGAACGGGCCGGCATCGTCGGTTCGCTGACGCGTCCTCTGCTTAAAAAGGCACTTGTTTTCGCGTCGGAGTGGGAAAAATCCTTGCGCCTGTCGTTCAATCTATCGGCCCACGATCTCAACACCTGCGAAGGAGTGCTGTCGTTAATCGGGATTATCGAAAGCAGCGGCTTTGACCCATGGCGTCTTGATCTTGAAATTACTGAAACGGCGTTTGCACATGATTTCGAGCAGATCAAATTGTCAGTGGAAATGCTACGACGCCTCGGTTGCGGCATTTCACTGGACGATTTTGGCACAGGCTACTCCAGCTTGACACGGTTACATGCTCTTCCTCTCACCAAGATCAAAATAGACCGCAGCTTCGTCACAGACTTACACAAAAGGCCTGCCAGCCTCAAAATAGTAAAGTCTCTGCTCACTCTCAGCCGAGACATGGGGCTTGAATGCGTGGTTGAAGGTGTTGAAACGCCAGAAGAGCTTGCGGCGCTTAGGGGATTGGGAGGTACGCTGGTGCAGGGCTACCTCTATTCACGGCCGCTAAGCGACAAAGGTGCTGCCGAATGGTGTTTCAGCGCCGCGCGGCAAGCCGGCTCGCCAGCTAGCTGAGCCCCTGGGCATCCCTTCGAACCCGCAATGACAATTTAATGGATATTGTTTTATAATCAACGCCTTATCGATAAAGTCGACACGATTGGAGATTTTCATTGTGAAACTATCGCGTATTTGAAATACGCGATAGTTACATATATGCCTCTTCATCTCGTCGGCGAAAATATTGACAAAATGCGCGGTCACCGCCAAGCGGAGGCCGGTAAGCTCGTGCACCTCGTGCGCGGCATCTATGTCGATGCTAACGACGATATAGACCAGACAATACGGACCCATGCTGTACGCATCGCCAAATATCTCTATCCGAATGCTTATCTGTCGGCCGCCAGCGCCGTCCTGCTCGGCCCGATGCGCGATGGTCGCCTGTTCCTGACTGGCCGCCGTGTGCAGCGACAGCGCATCAGGATGCTCGGTCCCGGCCGCGGCGATATCCAGGACACGTTCGAACAGAACCTCGCAAGGATCTTTGCGACTGGAGGCTCCAGATTGCCCACGGTCGTTCGCAAGCACCACTGTCCCTGTGCGAATTAAGCGCCGATGGCATCATCTGTGGCATGATTATCTGATCGCCTGCCCTGCGAGGACACACTGGCTTGAAGTTTAAGGTGCTGCGGCCGGACGTCATCTCACTGTGAAACTGCCGGAGCGGATCGATGATCGCTCAACGGCCTCCGCGCCACGCCGATACGTCATGGCGATTGAGAGTGGAACTGCTCGCCGAACCAATGGCTTTACGCAGTTAAATGAAATTGAACGGTCGTTCTACTGTATGGCAACCGAAGCTCTTGAAAGGCTCCGAACTTACGTTCTGCAATCACATAAGTTACCATAACCAGATGATGGAATCTCGATGGCGATAAGCATCAAGATGAAGTCTGCGTTAGGGGTGGCTGAAACGGCAACGCAAAAATGCCCCGGACGATTTGTCCGGGGCGATTCTTTGGGCGTTAACCGCAACAAGACTTGAGTGCCTCTCTCGACCTCAGACCATCAGAACTCCGACCACTCCTGCTGGAGATGCTTCAGCGCGGCATTACCCTGCGTGACCGGAGCGGCGCGTGCAGCAAGTCGGCCCGTTGTCGGGGCTGGGGCAGGCCGGGCGACGGCCCTCGCCTGCGGCTCCCTACGCTCGGTTTCGCCTGTGCGGAATGCACTCAGAAGTTCGCCGAGACGGCTGCTTTCCTCGGCGAGGCCTGCGCCAGCCGCGTTCATCTCTTCCACCATTGCGGCGTTCTGCTGTGTCGCCTGGTCCATGTGATTGACGGCGCTGTTGATCTCCGATAGACCCATGGACTGTTCATGGGCGGCGGTGGCGATCGCATCCATGTGATGATTGATCTGCAGGACGAGGTCGGCGATAGCCGCGAGGCCCTCGCCGGTGTCGTTGACCAACTTCACTCCCTCGCTAACGGCAACTTCGGAGTTGCCGATCAGGGCTTTGATCTCCTTGGCGGCATTGGCAGAGCGCTGAGCAAGTTCGCGCACTTCCTGAGCAACGACGGCAAAGCCCTTACCGGCTTCGCCCGCACGCGCCGCCTCGACGCCGGCGTTAAGCGCAAGCAGGTTGGTCTGGAACGCAATTTCGTCGATGACGCTGATGATCTGGCTGATCTGTTTGGAGGAATGCTCGATCCTGCCCATGGCGCTGACGGCATTGCTGACGACTTGGCTGGAGTTTTCTGCCCGCGATCGGGCACCGCGTACCAAGTCGCGCGCATCGCCAGCTCGCTTGGAGGTCGACTGAACGTTGGCCGTCACCTCTTCAAGCGCTGCCGCCGTCTCTTCCAGCGATGCGGCCTGCTGCTCGGTGCGCTTGGAGAGGTTATCGGAAGCCTGCGAGATCTCGTAGCTGCCGCCGTTTACGAGCGACGCGGCCTGGCCGACGCGGGACATGGCGGCGCGAAGCCGGCTGACCGACGAGTTGAAGTCTTGGCGCAGCGCTTCAAACTGCTCAGCGAGCGGCGTTTCGATCTCGCAGACCAGGTTGCCGGATGCCAAATGACGCAGACCTGTCGCAAGCGAACCTGTTGCTTGCAGCAGCCTCTGCTCGGCCTCGGCTTCGGCGCGGCGTTGGACTTCGACGCGTTCACGCTCCGATGTCACGCGTGCCTCGGCAGCTTCGGCTTCCAGCGCTTTGTTGCGCAGGGCTGCCTGCTGGAACACCTGTACGGAACGCGCCATGGCGCCGATCTCATCGCGCCGCTCGACGCCGCCGATCGAGACCGAGAGGTCGCCTCGGGCGAGCGTCGTCATCGAATTGGTTAGCGCGCCGACGGGCTTGGTGACGCGGAAGAGGATGACGCAGATGCCCGTGATACTCAGAACCGCGGCGACAAGGAAGGTAAGCCCGTAGGCGATCAGGCTGATGAATGCATCATTCTGGCTCGCGGCTGCTTTGGCCACCATGCCATCCGCGGCGGCAGCGGCGGTGTTTGTGATCGTGAGAAGGGCGGCGTTGCCGAGAGGCCGCCAGTCGTCGAGAGGCATCGCCTTCTTCTCACCGGCTGCGAACTTCGCAAGCAATGCACTGTGTTTCGCCGCAAAGTCGCCGCCGAAATAGGTCGCATTACTGACCTTGTAGGCGTCCTTGACAACCTGGGGCGTTGACTGATGGTTGACCAGGGTGCCGATCTGCCCCCAGATGAAGTTCGCAGCATAATCGAACTGTTGGATCTTGCTGACGTCCTCCGGCTTCATCGCCTCGCCCGAGGCGAGCGTGTTGACGAACAGGAGGTTCGCCGCTCCAGCTGTCGCGCGGGTATACCACGTCAATGCGCGGATCTGGATCATAGCCGCCATCGAGGGGTCACGCGCGCGGATCTGGCTCTCGACGGCGGCCGAACCTGTTTCTAGCGCGGTTAGGAGCTGCTGGCCGAGGTCCAGCGTGGTTGCCTGCAGCGTTGGATCGCGATCGGCGAGCTTCTTGGCGACTTCGCCGTCGAGCTTTGAGCGGAATGCGACGACCCGATCGTAGGCGCTCATGACGTCGGCAATCGGCGCTTTGAGGGTCTCGTCGTCAATGTTCGCAGAGACCGACTTTGCCTCAGCCATATATTTGTCGACGATGGGCCGATCTGTTTTCAACAAGGCAAGCGTTGCGTCCTGAGTGCCAAGCTCGAGCTTGGCGAGCGACGAGCCGTCACCTCGCTCGTTGCGGAAGTTAGCCAGCGCCTGGAAGAACGCGCGGTCGAGCATGGTGAACTTCGAGACGTCGGCATAGGTGCTCTCGCTGCGATAGGCAGTGAGCATGGACGATCCTGTTAGCACGCACAGAGCAAGGCTGAGAAAAAGGAAAATTCCAACGAGTATATTGCGAAGAGAGAAAATCATAATTCCTAACCTACGTTCGGGGCTCCGGGACGCTAGCCCGCTTCGCCGAAACCCGAATTTTTGGAGTACTTGCGGCGGTTTTTTGCAAAAACAGTCCGCGAGCTGCTGAGGGGACTCTCGAGCGCAGGCGCCTCATGGCCTGTCCAATCGGAGACAAAATAGTCCAGCTTCATTGAAACAGGATTAATGGTTTCCCCCGAAAATGCCTAGGAATGGTTACATTCGGGCACTTCTCGACGTCGTTGACGACTTTCAACACTATTTAAACACGGTCACCCAGAAATAGTGCCAACAACTAAAGTATAATATGCGATACTATCAAATTAACCTAGGTGAAGGTGCCTTCTGAGAACATACATTCTTGCTCCAACCTGCTTTCGGCCACACACATCCGAATGTTCGGCCTGCAATCGGATCGGACCCGGACATCGCCGTTGAAGGCGCCCACAAGTGTCCGTTTCGGTTTGGCCCTTCAAGTGGGAAACTGGCATATCGCTGCCAGGTTTAGCAGACGAGGCAGATGCATTTTTTTCGTTACCGACTTCAGTCGACCTGCTTGTGTCAAAGCTATTGCCAGATCGAACATCAAATGAGACCCGCCGAATCCTAAATGGGCATTGCGTCAGACATTCCGGCGTAAACAATCAGAGTCGAGCTCTTGAGGGATCGGAACCGTCGGCCCCAACGGTCGATTGGTCGACCGTCTCACACATGAACCATTGATTTCAAATAGATAGTGAAAACCAATCGGTTCTGATGGAGACATTATACTTTTAGCTACGTGAACTACATTTGCTAAGAGGTAGCCGAAACCGCTTGTTTTGCAATCATAGAAAGCCGCTGCCTAATTCGGTATCAAACTACTCTTACGGAGTACATCTATAGGCGTAGAACTGCGTGGCAACTCTCCCGAAACATTATTCATATATATTCACTTACTCAATAAATACATTGCGTCATGAGTAACAATCTGCAACAACATAAACGAGAATAAAGAGTGCAGCGTACATCAAGAAGCAATGGTTCGATTTAGACAAACGTTTTTCTATCGAAAGAAAAGAAATATTCAGGCAGCCGCAAGAAGAACAAAGGCCAAACTAAAGGTTGGGGGTATCGACCATGAACGGACAGTCATTAACGAATGAGAAATTCGCTTCAGAAACAGCAGCTCGCATCATTTCAGTTCGAACACCGGATTCATTGAGGCCGTTTGTTGCCTCGGGCATCGCCGGCGCGGCAGAATCAGAGGACTATGTCCTTCTGATCGATTCCAGGGCTCTGGACCGCGAGTGCCTATCAAGAAGTCTCACAGACTATGACGACAGCATGAATATCGTCACCGTAGCGTCGTTCGAGGAATGGCAGATACGGGACATGCAGGTCGCACCGTCAGCCGTTCTCTTCATGATTGGCGGACGCAAGGTTTCCGACTCCGAAATCAGCACGAAAATTTGCGCCTTGGTGGAGAGATTCAAGGCCAGCCCCGTGATCGTCGGCGCCGACAGCGACGAGCTCGCACAGCTTTTGCAAGCACTGGAATGCGGTGCCCGCGGCTATATTCCGACCAGTGTCGACGTCAAGGTCGCAGCGGAAGCCGTGGCCCTTGCCCGTGCGGGAGGTGTATTCGTGCCTGCCAGCAGCATTCTGGCTGCCAAGGCGTCGATTACTCCCGCCGCGAGCAAGAATTGCTGCCTCGACGGTCTGTTTACACCGCGCGAGGTTGTTGTTGCCGAGGCGCTGAGGCGCGGCAAGGCAAACAAGATCATTGCCTATGAAATGGACCTCTGCGAGAGCACCGTGAAGGTTCATATCCACAACATCATGAAGAAGCTCAATGCGACGAACCGCACGGAAGTTGCCTACAAGATCCGGGAACTCGTGCAGTAACGACGAGCTTTGTGCTGATTCCTATCACGCGTGGCCGCGTGGCTCGCTGACTCTGGGACTAGGGTTTACACTCTGGAAGTGGGGTTTGAGCTTCGCGACCCCCATCATCGCCGTCTTGAGTGTTTGGTTGAATGCGCGCATCAGTCACCGTAGACCGCAATAGAAATATGATTGCCTTACATGCACAGAGGAGAAGACCCGCCTGGCCGGTGCGATAATGTCCCGCCAAGCCGCTCCGTGATCTGCGTCTCTTTGACGGCGGATTTTTCAAGCCGGCAGTTTGACAGAGATCCTGCCGAGCATCACGCAGCATATAGAAGAGGTGGTTTGTAGGCCGCATCAGGTCCTAGCCGTGGCGTCGGTCGGCATGACGCGGGCGGTTCCTGTACAGGCGCATTCCACCAGCGATGGGCTTCGGGGCAAGCAGCGCAGCTGAAGACCCTCACGGAGCTCAAGGATGAGTTCACCGCATTGCGCACGCCCTGCCCTTCTCGAATTCGTCGAGCAGAGCAGGGAGCCGTGTGTGGATCGGCGCGAACCCCACTTTCGTGCCGTAGCCGATTTCGAATGAAATCGCTTTGAGCAAAAGGCCCAAATGTTGGTAACGTTAGCGATCCAGTGCTGTTGTCGGCGCACGACAATGACGAGACCGAGGATCTGGCTACAGCGGATTGGCTGACGTGCGGCCGGGGATGACGAAAAATTTCCGGACGGAAACCGCTCCCGGTCAACACCGAGAGCGGAGCAGCATCACTTACTTGGCGTTCTTGACGAACGCCGTCGTATAGGTTTTCGACAGGTCGATCGTCTTGCCTTGAACATTCTTCGAAAACTCGGAGAGCACGGCAAGAACGGTCTTCGGACCATCTTCCGGCATCACGCCATCAGGTGTGAACATCGCCTTGCCGTTTTCGAGCGCCTTCACATAACCCTCCTTGTCGCCGACATAAAAGTCCTTCGGCATCTTGTCGGCGATCTCGGCAGCGGAATGGGTGTTGATGAAATGCAGCGTCTTGACGAAGGCGTTGGCGAGCTTCTGGACTTCGTCCTTATGGGCGTCGACCCACGCCGCATCCATATAAAGCGACGCGGCCGGATAGGTGCCGCCAAGGACCGCCTTCGTTCCGGCCATGGTACGCATATCGATGAGGACCTTGGCTTCGCCGGTCTTCAGCAGACGCGAGATCGTCGGCTCAGTCGTCATGCCGGCCTGGATGGCGTCCTGCTGCATGGCGGCGATGAAGGTCTGGCCGGCGCCGACCGGAACGGAGGTGAATTCCCCAAGCTTCAGACCGGCCTTGACGGCCAGATACTGCGTCAGGAAATTGGTGGAGGAACCGAGGCCGGTGACGCCAAGGTTCTTGCCCTTGAAATCGGCGGGCGACTTGATCTCCGGATGCTTGGCCGACACCAGCTCGACTTCACCCGGCGCCTGGCTGAACTGCACGACGGATTCGACGAATTTGCCCTTGCCCTGAAGGTCAATGCAATGATCGTAAAAGCCGACGACACCCTGAACCGCGCCGGCAAGCATTTCGTTTTCCGCATCGACACCGGCCGGCTCGTTGAGGAGCTCGACATTGAGGCCTTCATCCTTGAAATAGCCGAGCCCTTCGGCAAGCTTGGCCGGCAGATAGATCTGCTTCTCGTAGCCGCCCACCATGATGGAAATCTTGTCGGCGGCGTGCGCCGCTGTCGCGCCGAGGGAAACGGCGGTCATGATGAGAGAAAGGGCTGCGGTATGAATAAGCGCGCGCGATGAACGCATAGATGTCTCCTCCTGTTTGAATGCCGCGGCGACACCTGGTCACCGCCTTGGCATGAGCTTCCTCCACGAAGCCAGGTAGCTTCGCACGCGCAACCTTTCAGTCAGCTTTCAATTGACATCCCCACAGGCCAATAGTGCCGGCTGAACTTCTCCAGCGCGCCTAACGTCGGTCGCAGCGGCATGTCGTGCCCGGCGCGGCCTTCGCGGGGCATTGAAATCTTGGCCGCGTGAAAACTGAGCAGAACCATTTCCGCGTCGCAGCTTCGAGTTTGCGACAGAACGCGGAAGGGCGGGCCATTCCATAATCAACAAGTCCTTTCGGCGGCGCCTCGAAAGATATCATCTGACATGGTGATTGACTCATCACACCAGTATGTGCTCCATTCCACGAATGGGAGACAGGCGAGGAAGATATGACTGCAATTGCTCTTTTCGGCGCTGGCGGCAAAATGGGCTACCGGCTCGCCAAGAATCTGAAAGGCTCGCGTTTCGACGTGCGCCATGTCGAGGTCGGCGACGCCGGCAAAGCGCGGCTGAAGAATGACCTTGCCATCGATTGCGTACCGGCGGACGCAGCACTCGACGGCGCCGATGTGGTCATTCTTGCAGTTCCGGATACGGCGATCGGCAAGGTCGCCGCCGGCATCGTCGACAAGCTCAAGCCAGGAACGATGGTCGTCGCTCTCGACGCCGCCGCTCCCTTTGCAGGCCATCTGCCGCAGCGCGAGGATCTCACTTATTTCGTCACCCATCCATGCCACCCGCCGATCTTCAACGACGAGACGGACATGCAGGCCAAGAAGGACCATTTCGGTGGCCTGTTTGCCAAGCAGCACATCGTCTCGGCCCTGATGCAGGGGCCGGAGACCGCCTATGCGCTCGGCGAGGAAATCGCCAAGGTCATCTGGGCACCCGTCATGCGCTCGCACCGCGTGACCGTCGAGCAGATGGCGATGCTGGAGCCGGGCCTTTCCGAGACGGTTTGCGCCTCGCTGCTCGTCGTCATGCGTCAGGCCATGGATGAATGTGTTTCCCGCGGCGTTCCGGCGGAAGCCGCCCGCGACTTCCTGCTCGGCCATATGAATGTTCTCGGTGCCGTGATCTTCAAGGAAGTCGACGGCGTCTTCTCCGATGCCTGCAACAAGGCAATCGAGTTCGGCATCCCCGCCCTGATGCGCGACGACTGGAAGAAGGTTTTCGAACCGCAGGAGATCGCCGAAAGCATCCGGCGCATTACCTGAGGAGATCCTGGGGAGGGCGTCAGTCCTCCCTTTTCTGCCTCGCTGGGAACGGGGCCTGTTTCATAACTGGGAGGAAACCATGAAACTGACACGCAGACTGACACTTGCTGCCTTTACCAGCGTTCTTGCCCTGGGCACGGCCGCACCTGCCTTCTCGGCGGATCTGATTGCCATCATTACGCCAGCCTTCGACAATCCATTCTTCAAGGCCGAAGCTGTCGGTGCCGAAGCCAAGGCAAAGGAGCTTGGTTACGACACGCTCGTCATGTCGCATGACGACGACGCGAACAAGCAGTCCGAGGTCATCGATACGGCAATTGGGCGTGGCGCCAAGGCCATCATTCTCGACAATGCCGGCGCTGACGCGACGGTTGCCGCCATCAAGAAGGCCAAGGATGCCGGCATCCCCGCCTTCCTCATCGACCGCGAAATCAACGTCACCGGTATCGCCGTCGCCCAGATCGTTTCCAACAATTACCAAGGTGCACAGCTCGGCGCGCAGGAATTCGTCAAGCTGATGGGCGAGAAGGGCAATTATGCCGAACTTGTTGGCCGCGAAGCCGATACCAATGCCGGTATCCGCTCGCAGGGCTATCATGACGTCATCGATGACTATCCGGATCTGAAGCTGGTCGCCAAGCAATCGGCGAATTGGAGCCAAACCGAAGCCTATGCCAAGATGGAAACGATCCTGCAGGCGAACCCGAACATCAAGGGCGTCATCTCGGGCAACGACACTATGGCGATGGGCGCAATCGCAGCCCTTCAGGCGGCCGGCCGCAAAGATGTCATCGTCGTGGGCTTCGACGGTTCCAACGACGTGCGCGACTCAATCAAGGCGGGCGGCATCAAGGCGACTGTCATGCAGCCGGCCTATGCCCAGGCTCAGATCGCGGTCCAGCAGGCCGACGCCTACATCAAAAATAAGACCGTGCCGAAGGATGAGAAGCAATTGATGGATTGCGTCCTCATCAACGCGGACAATGCCGACAAGCTTGAGACCTTCGCGCTGAAGAACTAACGGCAGACCGAGCACCATGGAGAGCGTGGAAAACCCACGCTCTCCAGATATGTTTCCTGTGAGATAGAGGTGCATTGCATGTTGAGGATCAGAGGCGCCGTCGCGGCCCTCATGCTGGTCGCAGCGCTGCCTGG
Source organism: Rhizobium sp. 11_C7_N12_5 (assembly GCF_051811145.1). NCBI lineage: Bacteria > Pseudomonadati > Pseudomonadota > Alphaproteobacteria > Hyphomicrobiales > Rhizobiaceae > Rhizobium > Rhizobium sp. 11_C7_N12_5. The sequence goes on along the minus strand of NZ_JBPWPY010000003.1, from coordinate 8,966 downwards.
CTGCAAGATCATCAAAACGCCGACACCTGAGGAAAAGGCGGCGGAAGCGGCAAAGACCGCCTTCGATCCGACGACCAAGGTCGAGGCGATCTGGCAGTCACAAGTGCTTCCCGACCTTGAGAAGCGAGCGGGCGACTTCAAGACGGTGTTGCAGGCAGTCGCATCCAACCCGGATGAGGCCGGCGCAAAATATGGAAATCCGCGCAAGCAGGCCTCATCGCCCTGGACCTATGCGGTCAAGCTTAGCGGCAAGATCGTCGCCGCGGATACAACCTCTCGCGCAGGAACCGTCGACGTCGATGTGGATAGCGACGGCAAGGCGGACGCAAAGGTGCAGATTGGCCCGGCAGTCCGCGGTACGGCGCTGCGCGACGCGCTGGATTTCCTCGACTTCAATGAATTCAGAAACCAGATTGAATGGGCGCAATTCGGCAAGGCATTCAACGAGAAGGCAAACACGTCCTTCCTCGCGGCCCTGCCACGCGATGGCCTCGTGGGCAAGACCGTCACGGTGACCGGCGCGTATCCGCTGCCAGCCTCCGGCCAACTTCCGCTGATCACCCCTTCGGCGCTGGCGTTGGGGCAATGACCATGGGCGACACGACAGAGGACGACATCATCCTTCGCCTGGAAGACGTATCGAAGGTCTATTCCGGAATCGTTGCGGTCAAGCGCGCCAATCTCGAGCTGCGGCGCGGCGCGGTTAATGTCCTGGTTGGAGAAAACGGCGCCGGCAAATCAACGCTGATGAAGATTATCGCCGGCGTTGAGCGGCCCACCCTCGGCCGCATCGTCCTTGAAGGTGAAGCCGTTCATTTCGATAGCCCGGCTGACGCGCAAGCGCGCGGCATCGGAATGATTTTCCAGGAACTCAACCTCTTCGCCAACATGTCGGTCGCCGAAAATATTTTTGCGACGCGCGAAATCACGCGCCGCATCTTCGGCATCGACCACAAGGCGCAAATTACCAAAGCCAATGAATTCCTAAAGAGACTGGACGCGGGCATCAATGCCGAGACCATGATCGAGGATTTGCCGATCGGGCAGCAGCAGCTTGTCGAAATCGCCAAGGCCATCTCGCTTGATGCCCGCATCCTGATCATGGACGAGCCGACATCGGCGCTGTCTGCTGCGGAAGTCGACATTCTCTTCAAGGTGATCGCCGAGCTTAAGGCGCAGGGTGTGGCAATCGTCTATATCTCGCACCGGCTGGAAGAACTGATGCGGATCGGTGATTACATCACCGTGCTGCGCGACGGGCAGATCACCGGCCAGGCTATGGTTCGCGATATCGATACGAAATGGATCGTCCGGTCGATGATCGGATCGGAAGCCAAGGATTTTGCCAAGGGCGACAGCCACACGATCGGTAAGGAAGCCTTCCGTGCCGAGGAGATCAGCCTTCCGCGCTCGACCGGCGGCCTTGCCGTCGATCACGTCTCGCTCTCCGTTCGCGCAGGCGAGATTCTCGGCATTTATGGCTTGATGGGCGCGGGCCGCAGCGAGTTCTTCGAATGCGTCATGGGTCGGCACGTGCATTCGACCGGCAAGATCTTCATCGACGGCGTCGAGGTTCGCGAACGCGATACCACCCGCCGCATCCGGCGCGGCCTGGCGCTGATACCGGAAGACCGGCAGCGCGAGGGGCTGGTGCAGGTGCTGTCCATTGCCAGCAACCTGACGCTCGCAAGCCTCGGACGCTTCGCCCGCTTCTTTCACATCGATGCCGGCGCCGAAAGGCGGGCCATGCGCGACATGATCCGTGACCTGTCGATCAAGGCACCCAATCCGGATTTCGAGGTGACATCGATGTCCGGCGGCAATCAGCAAAAGGTCGTCATTGGTAAGGCGCTGATGACAGACCCCAGGGTGCTTCTGATGGACGAGCCCAGCCGGGGCATCGACGTCGGCGCCAAGGCCGATGTCTTTCGTACCATGCGCAAGCTTGCCGGCAAGGGTCTGGCAATCCTGTTTTCGACATCAGACCTGGAAGAGGTCATGGCACTTTCCGACCGCATCGCCGTCTTGAGCAACGGCAGGCTGGTCGCGGTCTTCGAAAGAAGCGATGCCACGGAAGAAACCATCATCGCCGCTTCGGCCAAGGGACACGGACATACAAGGGAACTCGCGTCATGACGGCAGATACCTCCACTTCTTTTGCGGCCAAGCGGTCGAATGGCTCGGCACTCCTGACGCTGATGAAACTCAGAACCTTCATCGCGCTCTTTGCCGTCATTATCTTCTTCGCCATCTTCGCCCCGAACTTCACCTCGAGCGCGAATATGATTCTAATGTCGAAGCATGTTGCGCTTAATGCCTTCCTGGCGATGGGCATGACCTTTGTCATCATCACCGGCGGCATCGACCTCTCGGTCGGCTCGATCGTCGGCCTGTGCGGCATGGTGGCGGGCGCTCTCATCCTCAATGGCGTCGCATTGCCGATCGGATACACCGTCTATTTCAACATATACGAGATCATCCTGATCACGCTTGCCGTCGGACTGTTGATTGGGCTCATCAACGGGCTACTCATCACCAAGCTTAACGTTGCCCCCTTCATCGCAACGCTCGGGACGCTCTACGTTGCTCGCGGCCTCGCGCTGCTATCCTCGGACGGCCAGACCTTTCCGAACCTGGTCGGCAGGCCGGAGTTCGACACGACCGGTTTCGACGTCTTCGGTGCCGGCAGGCTGCTCGGCCTCCCCGTTTCCATCTGGATACTCATCTTTCTCGCGCTGATCGCCGCCTATGTGTCCCGCTCGACGCCGATCGGCCGGCACATCTTCGCCGTCGGCGGCAATGAGCGCGCGGCACGCATGTCGGGCATCCGCGTCGATGGGGTGAAGATCTTCGTCTATATGTTCTCAGGGCTGTGTGCTGCGATCGTCGGCATCATCATTTCGTCGGAGCTGATGGCCGCTCATCCGGCGACCGGCGAGAGCTTCGAACTCAACGCCATCGCGGCTGCTGTTCTCGGCGGCACCTCGATGTCGGGTGGACGCGGTACGATCGGAGGCACGATCATCGGCGCCTTCGTCATCGGCATCCTGTCCGACGGGCTGGTGATGATGGGCGTATCATCCTTCTGGCAGATGGTCATCAAGGGGCTGGTCATCATCATCGCCGTGGTTGTCGACCAGGCGCAGCGGCGTCTTCAGCAACGCGTTACCCTAATGCAAATGGCAAGGGCCGGATGAAATTGCGGAAATCCGGCGTATCTTGAACAGTCTTGGCAACACCCGATCTCAGGCAATGACTTTAGATCATTCGCACGACGGCACCCTGGCGCTCTTGAAGGGAGTCGACCCCTTGACCCGTTTCGCAATTTCCCGCGTTCTTGAAAACACGATATTGCTGACCTGCATATCTGATGACTGCAATGACGCTTGCGATCGCTCGTTTTTGTCACCCAGGTGCTGTCGCAGCCTGTCAGCAATATAGGGCCACTCGCAAGTGAAACACGGACTATAGGTTTCTTGTTGCCGACATTTCCGGCAGCAGATCCCCGCCACGAGCAAAGCTGCGGCGGAAAACCGTGTCGCGCCCGGATCATATTACCGATGGCCCAATTCTATATCTCATCACCTCCATGACCACCCTCATAAGCGGCGTCAATACGTGACAACATCCTTGATTATTATCAACGCATGTTGATGCACTAAAAAAAGATTAAGTATATTAGCTAATGGTCGACAATATGAGAAACCTAGATTGAGGAGAACAATATGAAGCAAGAAGCAATGCCGAAATTTAGACAGGGGCTTTGCTATCCAAAGAATAGAAGTATTCGGGCGGTCACAAGAAGAATAAGGGTCACACTAAAGGTTGGGGGTATCGACCATGAACGGACAGTCATTAACGAATGAGAAATTCGCTTCAGAAACAGCAGCTCGCATCATTTCAGTTCGAACACCGGATTCATTGAGGCCGTTTGTTGCCTCGGGCATCGCCGGCGCGGCAGAATCAGAGGACTATATCCTTCTGATCGATTCCAGGGCTCTGGGTCGCGAGTATTTTTCAAGAAGTCTCACAGACTATGACGACAGCATGAATATCGTCACCGTAGCGTCATTCGAGGAATGGCAGATACGGGACATGCAGGTCGCACCGTCAGCCATTCTCTTCATGATTGGCGGACGCAAGGTTTCCGACTCCGAAATCAGCACGAAAATTTGCGCCTTGGTGGAGAGATTCAAGGCCAGCCCCGTGATCGTCGGCGCCGACAGCGACGAGCTCGCACAGCTTTTGCAAGCGCTGGAATGCGGTGCCCGCGGCTATATTCCGACCAGTGTCGACGTCAAGGTCGCAGCGGAAGCGGTGGCCCTTGCCCGTGCGGGAGGTGTATTCGTGCCTGCCAGCAGCATTCTGGCTGCCAAGGAGTCGATTACTCCCGCCGCGAGCAAGAATTGCTACCTCGACAGTCTGTTTACACCGCGCGAGGTCGTCGTTGCCGAGGCGCTGAGGCGCGGCAAGGCAAACAAGATCATTGCCTATGAAATGAACCTCTGCGAGAGCACCGTGAAGGTTCATATCCGCAACATCATGAAGAAGCTCAATGCGACGAACCGCACGGAAGTTGCCTACAAGATCCGGGAACTCGTGCAGTAACGCTTTGATCGCGCCGGCGAGCTTTGGTTGCTGCCCACCATGTGGCATCGCCAAAGATAGCGATCGTCGGCGTGAACTTGATATGGCGACGGACGAAGCGGCCTCAGCCAAGGCATGCGTCATCGCCAACACCGGATCTTGCGCGCCTTGTGAGGAGTCGAATGGCGGAGTCGAACGCTCTAAGCGGTTAGAGGCGTGGTTAGACTTCATCGTGGAATCCTTCCCCGATCGCATTTTGTATGTTGACCCGGTGGTTGACGGATCGCTGGAGCGCTTGAGGATGCCAGCGCTGCAAGTAGCCTGATAGACCGTTGCTGCGACCAGCTCTTCGGCCACGAATGGAAGAGCATTCACTCGGCCTTCGATCCTTCTGCCAGATAATCACATAATGATATACTGCTCCTGATTACCTCGTCCGGCCAGTGCCGGTGAACCTCACGTCCAGACTTCGTGGTCGCTAGAACCTCCAATGTACTCTCCATGGAGAAACTCCCTTCGCTCATCCATGGAAAGCCGATCACAGATTACAGCGGCTAGGACAACGTGGTGCCGGAACGGCGGTTACGGAAAGACGCAATCGATCAGTTCTGCACATTGAAGCAGCAGACCTGCCACTTCCCTGGTCAGCGGTGAGTCGGCGCCGGTTACGTCGAGCTAGAAGACGATGTCGAGATTTTCTATCAATGACGCGGCCGTTTCACGATGCGCCTGCCCTAGCCCTTAGGAGGGCTGAGACCATCGGTCTGATTGTGAATTGTCGCTCTGTAGCTCGTCTTGTGAGGTTGCGGAGGTAAGCGCCTGCAGAGTTGATATGACCTCCCCTTTCAAAAATGCACGCAATGGCGACGCCGGCATTTTCGGGTCCCATGACCTGGCAGGCTTCATGGAAAGCTGACGGGCTTATTTGAAGCATGGGTCGCAGAACAGCTGTTGCAGTCAGGAGGTCGTGCCATGTCCGGATCTCTCCACCCGGACCGTAGGGAGCGATTTCAAGGCATGCTCGAAGCACAGTATCTAGTGGAACTGAGGGCTGAAGCGACTTTAGCGGCACGCCAGTAGTTTCGCCGGCGGATGGGCGGATTTTTTTCCCAGCCTCAAAGGCGGACGGTGAACCAAGAGGCTTCGTCGGTTGCGCTTCCTGGACGGTTTCAGATTCAGAAATGGATTGTGTTTGTGAATCCTGTATGTGGCGCTCATTTTGGGATTCTTTGGCGCACATATTTTGCGTTTTATCGTGCTCGTCCAAGAGCTTGACGATCGTTGTGCGAAGCTCAACTAAACGGCCGAGGAGAAATTGGAGTTCTTCGAGCGACGGGCGGCGAGGCAAAGATGCAAGGCACGTGCGGAACCGGTCGTGGATCAGGCCCCACTCGCCTTCTACGTGACCGTCTAGCGCCAGCTGGATAAGCTTGGTTATGTCGCGCCGGCATAGGCTGATCCGTTCCCTTGTTGTGTGAAAATACTCCCGATCGGCTGTGATTTTCGCGGCGATCCCCTCGATCTCCCTTGCGCGTACCAGCAGCGGAGCCAAATTGAAGCCGAAAGCTTCGTTGATCTCCCCTGCCCTGCTCCGCCGTGCAAATCGCTTGCCGTTAGCGCTGTCTTTGCGAAGGATAAGGCCAGCGTCGACGAGTGCGGCCAGATGACGTCTCAACGTAGCTGCAGTCATACCTCTTGCGCGTATCGAAAGCTGGGCATTCGACGGAAAGACGATGAGGTCGTTGTTCGCAGTGAGTTCATCAGACGGGTAGAACGACAATAGAGCATCGAGGACCGATAGAGATCGATCGGAGACATTCAGTTCCTCGCGAGCCTCGCAAACGGCCCTGAAGAGCTTCCATTTATTTCGCTTGGTCTCAGGCTTTGCTTCGCTGATTTGTCGTTGCCGTGCCAACAAGGCAAACGACATCGACCGCCGCCCAAAGGGCGTCGTGACATGTCCACGTTCCATTTCTTCACCTTTCATAAGGCAAAAGAAATCCGCTCACCAAAAACGGTGCCAAGACTCTTGACTGTGATTCGTGGAAATGCGATTCTCGATCTTGCTTAAGGACTTGAGGAAGGCTTCCACGACGGGAACGTTTTGGTGGCCTTTTTCTTTGCGCTATTGCTCCTTTTGAACCAGATAGACTGCTTTACCAGACCTCATTTTACGCGGCCCAATTGATGATCGTACTCCCGTACGAGCTCAGGCATCCGCTCCGCCAACCAGCGAGCGAACGCATCTTGCTTTTTCGGGATAGTGACTGTGGTACCTGTGGACGAACTTTTCATCCGCCCGAACAGCCGTTCGCCGAGCGTAAAGTTGATCACATTGGACGACTCGTCCGGCTCTGTAGGAATGATGCCACTGGCCCTGTCCATTGCCATGCCGATACGGCCCGCTCCGTCTTTCGACAGAAAATCGGTGGTGTCCAGGATCTGGCGAACAGCGGCGACCTTGCTATCGTCCTTCAGAAGCTCGGCGAAAGCAGTCCACTTCGGACGACCGACGGATTTGGCGCGACCGATGGCAAAGATGATGTCAGCCGGAATGACGGAGGTGACACGAAACAGGTGTGACACGGCCGCTTCGGACAGAGCCAATACCGGACAAATGGCACGATGAGACAAGCCGGCTTCCTTTAACTGAACCGCCCACATTGCTTGCTCTATCCAGGTCAGGTTTTCGCGCACACCATTTTCAACAGCCTGTTCTTCGATGAGCTGCCGATCCGTGAGATTGCGGACATGCGCCTTTATTTTGACGGTCTCCGGTCGTTCGGAGTCCGCCATCAAGGATTTTATGGCTGCCAGACGGCGGTGGCCATAAGCGAGCTGGTAGTAATCAGGTTTGCTTGGATGCGGCCGAACGAGGACGGGTATTTTCTGTCCTTCGGCCGCGATCGAAACCTTCAAGGCCTCAAGTTCGGCTTCGGCCTCGTGATCGTTGTTGAATCGGTCCTGGTAGGGTGAGCGATCGATTCTAGACGGATCGATCGACAGGATGCTGTCCTCACCAAGGTGCGCAAGGGATTTTCCGACGTTGGCGATAACAGGCGATGAATGCCGTCGTGAAGGGACAGGCTTTTCAGTGGCGTCAGCCTCAACCGTCTCGGCGCGATTGACGGCCTCCTCGGCCATTCGTTGAAGGATGCTCTTCTTCATGGGCTGCGTCCCCAAATTTTGTGAGCGAGTGCCAGGATTTCGAAATTCACCCGATCGGCGCTTTCGAGCGCGCGCTTGAGGGCTTCCCTGCCGACCTCACCTGTTTCCAATTCATAAAGGGTTTTTTTGGCGACGGCGGCCCCGGCGATTGCCGTGGATTCGAGGGCTTCGGCCACAAGGACGTCATCACCAAACAGTCGCCGCATCACGCCGCCCATGTATTTTTGTGGGCCGTCGTTCGGGTTCACGCGCGTGAGCAGGAAACGAAAGAAGTCATGCTCGAATTTAGCTCCGAACTGTGCGAGCACTTCGGAAAGATCCGAGATCATGATCAGGAATTGATTGCACGAGGCAACATCGAGCATGGCTGGATGCACAGTGATTATGAGGGACGTTGCGGCATACAGGGCAGCAAGCGTGGAGTAGCCCAGTGAAGGTGGTGTATCCAGAATGACGAAATCGTACTGATCATCGACGCTCGCTATCGCGGTATTGATCCGCTCAAAGAAAAGACCAAGCTCGTCGCGCGTTTTCGATGTCAGATAGGTTGGTGTATCAAACTCGAAGTCCATCAGTTCGAGATTGCCGGGAACGAGATCGACGCCTGGGAAATAAGTCGGTTGGATTATGTCCCGGAATGGACGTCGCTCGTTGTCGTATCGTATCGCAGCATAGGTGGTCTCGTTATCGTTGAGATCGAATTCCGGTTGGATGCCGAACAGTGCGGTCATCGAAGCCTGGGGATCAAGATCAACACAAAGGACCCTATAACCTTGCAAACCGAGAAAATGTGCAAGATGGATGGATGTTGTGGTCTTTGAACTTCCACCCTTGAAGTTCGCGGTCGCAAGGATCTGGAGCTTTTCGCCCTTTCGGCGATGAGGCACGAGGTGTCCGGCATCGTCGGGTCGCAGCGAAGCGAGAAACGAGCGTAGTTCTCGAACTTGTTCGATCGTGTAGGTACGGCGGTTGTTCTCCGCTCTATCAGGAAGCGGCCCTTTTCCTTCGATAGTGAGTTGGCGTAGGGTGCTCTCGGGCACGCCGAGGAGGCGAACCAGATCGACGGTCGAGAAAGTCTTTGAAAATGTCTTTCGCGCTTCAGGCGGATAGACCGCCTCGCGCATGTCGCGGAGCTCCGCAGAAAGCTTCGACGTGTATACGCCGATTTTCGATGCGGTATCTGTGACGCTTTTGGATACCATCTGATGCAT